>OMXC01000022.1 GCA_900314925.1 uncultured Bacteroidales bacterium | reverse complement strand
TGAATCTCCGCCCAAGAAAACTTTTGAACTTCTCCTCCCCGAAACAAAAATTCTTCCTATCTTTGCACAACGGTGTTGCACTTGGTAGTTGAGTCTACGGGCGGGCTTTTTATATTGTTTAACACAATAATTACGTCGGTGCGACGTTGTATGGTGTAACTATGAACATTTTGCTACAAGATTGGGACTTGCCACCATTCGACCGTATCAAGGTCGAAGACTATGAGCCCGCCGTGCGCGCCGCCATCGCGGAGGCCGAGCGCAACGTCGAGGCTGTTGCGTGCAACAGCGCCGAACCCACTTTCGAGAACACCGTCGAGGCCCTCGAGTCGGCGTCGCGGCGGCTCGACCGCGTGAGCGCCATCATGCTCAACCTCAACGAATGCTGCACCACCGAGGAGCTGCAGGCGGTGACGATGAGGCTGGAGCCCGAGATAACGCGCTTCAGTATGAAGGTGATGACCGACAGGCGCCTGTACGACAGGGTGAAGCGTGTCGTCCTGCCGTCGGGGGCCACCGTGGAGCAGCGCACCCTGCACGAGAACACCCTCAAGTCGTTCGTCAGGCACGGCGTGGCGTTGGAAGGCGCCGCTGCCGACCGCTACCGCCGCAACGAGGAGGAGCTGACGGCCCTGAAGCAGCGCTTCTCGCGCAACGCGCTGGCCGACCAGAACGCCTGGAGCCTGCACCTGACCGACGAGGCCGACCTGGCGGGCCTGCCGCCCACGGTGCGCGACGCCGCCCGGGCCGAGGCCGCCGCCCGTGGGCTGGAGGGATGGCTCTTCACGCTGGCGGCGCCGTCGTACATACCCTTCATGACCTACAGCGAGCGGCGCGACCTGCGCGAGCGGATGTACCGCGCCTTCGGCAGCATCGGCGGCCGCGGCAACGAGAACGACAACAACGAGGTGATACGCCGCATTGTGCAGATACGTGCCGAGCAGGCCCGTCTGCTGGGCTACGACACTTACTGCGACTATGTGCTCGAAGACCGCATGGTGCAGAGCCTGCCCAACCTGCGGCGCTTCATGCAGGAGCTGAAGGACGCCGTCCTTCCGGCTGCGGAGCGCGACCTGGCCGACGCCGGTGTCACGGCGGCCTGGGACTTGAGCTTCATGTCAGAGAAGCTGAAACGGCAGCGCTACGACCTCGACGGCGAGGCCCTGCGGCCCTACTTCCCGCTGGAGGCTGTGCGCGAGGGCATCTTCGCCCTCTACGGCCGCCTCTACGGCCTGCATTTCGAGCAGGACAAGAGTGTGCCGGTGTACCACGAGGATGTGCGTGTGTACCGTGTGACCGACGGCGGGCGCGAGATGGGACTGCTCTACCTCGACATGCATCCGCGCGAGTCGAAGCGCAGCGGCGCCTGGATGACGGAGTTCCGCGGGCAATACGGTGCTGTGCGGCCACAGATACAGGTGGTGTGCAACTTCAGCAAGCCTACCGCCGACGCGCCGGCCCTGCTGCGCTTCAGCGAGGTGGAGACCTTCATGCACGAGATGGGGCACGCCATGCACGGCATGCTGAGCGACGTGCGGTACGAGAGCCTGAGCGGCACCAACGTGAAGCGCGACTTTGTGGAGATGCCGTCGCAGGTGATGGAGAACTGGTGCTACGAGCCCGAGTTCCTCGCCACCTTCGCGCGCCACTGGCAGACCGGCGAGGCGCTGCCCGCGGAGTATGTCGACAAGATACGCGCGGCGCAGAACCACATGGCGGGATGGCTATGCCTGCGGCAGCTCAACCTGGGCTTCACCGACATTGCTTTCCACACTCTGACGCCTGACGCGCCGTGCCTGCAGGGCAGCGGGTGGAAGGCCGAGGAGGTGGAGGCTGCCGCTATGACCAACCTGCTGCCGAGGGTGCCGGGTTGCTGCACGTCCACGAGCTTCGGCCATATCTTCGGCGGCGGCTACGCCAGCGGCTACTACGGCTACAAGTGGGCCGAGGTGCTGGACGCCGACGTCTTCAGCCGCTTCAAGCGCGACGGCATCTTCAACGCAGAGACCGCCGCGGCCTTCCGCCGCGAGGTGTTGAGCCGCGGCGGCACCGAGCACCCGGCGGTGCTGTTCCGCCGCTTCATGGGCCGCGAGCCCGACCAGCAGGCCCTGCTGAAGAGGATGGGTTTAACAAACTGAAAGCTGTGAGTTTTAAGTGGGCTAACGCGGCCTGCGCAGCCACTTACAGCTTAAAGCTAAAAACTTAAAACTAAAAATATATGAATGAACAATTAGCTAAACAGATACTGAAGATATTTGCCAACAACCCCTTCGACGCCTTCAACCACAAGCAGATAAGCTCGCGCATCGGCGCCGGCAGCAAGGCCGACCGGCAGGAGGTGATACGCACCATGCAGGAGCTCGCCGAGCAGAAGCAACTCGTGGAAGACGACCACAAGGGGAAGTACAAGATCAACCCCAAGAACATCAACGACGACCTGGTGCCGCACAACTACGTGGTGGGCACCATCGACATGAAACAGGGCGGCAAGGCCTACGTGATACCCGACGAGGAGGGCCGCGAAGACATACAGATAGCCCCCAACAACACCCACCACGCCTTGCACGGCGACACGGTGCGCGTGCTGATGTTCCCGCAGCGCAAGATGCACAAGCCCGAGGGGCAGGTGGTGGAGATCATGAAACGCGCCCGCACGCGCTTTGTGGGCGTGCTGCAGAAGCAGGAGCGCTTCGCCTTCATGGTCAGCGACAGCCGCACCATGCCGGTTGACATCTTCATCCACGCCGACGACATGGGCGGCGCCGAGAACGGCGAGAAGGTGCTGGTGGAGATGACCGAGTGGCCCGAACGGATGAACAACCCCGTGGGCAAGGTCGTCAAGCGCCTGGGCAAGCCCGGCGACAACAACGTGGAGATGCAGTCCATACTGGCAGAGTACGACTTCCCGCTGGAGTTCCCCAAGGAGGCCGAGGACGAGGCCAAGAAAATACGCAAGCCGACGAAGAAGGAGATGGCCAGTCGGCGCGACTTCCGCGATGTGCTCACCTTCACCATCGACCCTGCCGACGCCAAGGACTTCGACGACGCCCTCAGCTACCGCGTGCTGGAGAACGGCCGCGTGGAGGTGGGCGTGCATATCGCCGACGTGTCGTATTATGTCAAGCCCGGCTCCGCCATCGACCGCGAGGCCTACGAGCGCGGCACGAGCGTCTACCTCGTCGACCGCACCATACCCATGTTGCCCGAGAAGCTCTGCAACGACGTCTGCTCCCTGCGCCAGGACGAGGAGAAGCTATGCTTCAGCGTGGTCATGGAGATGGACAATAAAGGCAAGGTGCACAAGACCTGGATGGGCAAGACTGTCATACGCAGCAACCGCCGCATGGCCTACGAGGAGGCGCAGGCCGTCATAGACTCCGGCGTCAGCGACGGCACCGACGTTGCCGACGCCATCCTCGCCCTGCACGGCATCGCCACAGTGCTGCGGGCGGCGCGCTACAAGAGCGGTGCCATCAACTTCGAGAGTCAGGAGGTGAAGTTCATCCTCGACGAGAACGCCCACCCCACGGGAGTGTACATCAAGGAAAGTAAGGAGGCCAACTGGCTCATCGAGGAGTTCATGCTGCTGGCCAACAAGACCGTGGCCGAATACATCGGCAAACCGAAAACTCAAAACTCAAAACTCAAAACTCAAAACTCAGCAAAGACCTTTGTCTACCGCGTGCACGACGAGCCCAACCCCGAGAAGCTGAACACCTTCGTGGAGTTCGTGGCCAAGCTGGGCTTCAGTATGAGGGTAGGGTCGCGCAAGGCGCTGGCCGAGAGCTACAACAACCTCTTCCGCGACATCGCAGGCCGCGGCGAGGAGAACATGATCGACACCATCGCCATACGCACTATGAGCAAGGCCTACTACAGCACCGAGAACATCGGCCACTACGGCCTCGCTTTCCCCTACTACACGCACTTCACCTCGCCCATACGCCGCTACCCCGACCTGATGGTGCACCGCCTGCTGGAGCGCTACCTCGAAGGGGGCGCCAGCGTCAGCGCCGACGAGTACGAGGACTACTGCCGCCACTGCTCCGTCATGGAGAGGAAAGCCGCCGACGCCGAGCGCACCAGCGTGAAGTACAAGCAGGCCGAGTTCCTGGCCGACAAGCTGGGGCAGGTCTTCCCGGCACTCATCAGCGGTGTCAGCAAATGGGGCATCTACGCCGAGATCGAGGGCAACAAGTGCGAGGGCATGATACCCATCGGCAGCCTCAAGGACGACTACTACATGCTCGACGAGGACAACTACCAGGTCATCGGCCGTCGCCACGGCCGCACCTACAAGCTCGGCTACCCCGTCAACATACGCGTCAAGCGCGTCGATATGCTGAAGAAGCAGATAGACTTTGAGCTCGTGGAGGAAGAACCCTCACGTAAACCCACCAAACCCAATAAACCCATCAAACCCAATAAACCCAATAAATCCAGCACCTCCGGCAAGCCCGGCAAGACCCGTCGCCGCAAAAAGTAAACGTCCATGCATCAGGACCGTCTCTGGAACGCCAACTACTGGAAGGTCATGGTGGCCATCGTCCACGTCCTCGGCGTCGCCCTCTTCTTCGCCGCCACCCGCAGCAACTTCCTCCGCCACCGCCTCCGCTGATACCCCACCTCTTTATTCTCCTCCCCCTGCGGCGGACCAGTGGATATATTTAATTGTGTCGACCTATCTGGCTACTTGAACAGCGCCTCTATCTGCTCCTTGTAGGCGGCTTCCACGTTGCGGCGGATGAGCTTCTGCGTGGGCGTGAGCATCTTGTTTGCCTCGCTCCACGTGTCGGCCACCAGGGCGAAGCGCTTCACCTGCTCGGTGACGCCCAGCTCGGCGTTGTACTTGTCCATCACCTTCTGGTAGCGCGCGATGACAACTTTGTCGGCAATCATCTCGGCGGGGGTCTGGGCGCTGACGCCGTGGCGGCGGCACCAGTCCTTCAGCATGTCGAAGTCGGGTGCCACGAGGGCCGCGGCGAACTTCTGCTCGGCGCCGACCACCATCATGTCGAGGATGAAGGGCGACTGTTTCATCTTCTCCTCGATGACTTCGGGGTTGATGAACTTGCCCATGGAGGTCTTGAACATGCTCTTGGTGCGGCCCGTGATGAAGAGGTAGCCGTCGGGGTCGAAGTAGCCCGTGTCGCCGGTGTGGAACCAGCCGTCGGGGTCTATGGCCTGCGCCGTCAGCTCGGGCTGCTTGTAGTAGCCCCTCATCACGTTGCCGCCGCGGCACTGTATCTCGCTGGTCTCGGGGTCGATGCGCACCTCTATCTCGCGCATGGCGAAGCCCACGGAGCCTATCTTGCGGCCAGCCTTGTTGCTGTTGGTGACGGCGATGAGCGGCGACGTCTCGGTGAGGCCGTAGCCCTCGAAGAGGTTGAGGCCCACGCAGGAGAAGAAGCGCGTCAGGCGCGGCTGTATGATGGCGCCGCCGCTGACGAGCATGCCCAGCTCGCCGCCCATGTTCTCGCGTATCTCCTTGTACACCAGCTTGTCGGCCACAGCTTTCTGCAGCTTGTACCACAGCGAGAGCTTGCTCTCGTCGAGGTCGTACTCCAGCGCCAGGTTGATGGCCCAGTCGAATATCTTCTTCTTCACGCCGGTCATCTTCTCGCCCTTGCGGTAGATCTTGTCGTAGACTTTCTCTATGAAGCGCGGCACGCAGGCCAGCATGTGGGGGTGCAGCTCCTTGCAGTTGTCGCCCACCTTGGCGATGCTCTCGGCGTAGGCAATCTCGAAGCAGAGCCACTGGTAGAGGTAGCCCATCATGCGCTCGTAGATGTGGCACATCGGCAGCCACGAGAGGGCGCGCGTCCACGTCTTGCTGGGACTCTCCTTGATCTCCTGCACGTTCATGATCAGGCCGCGGTGGGCCAGCATGACGCCCTTGGGCGTCCCCGTGGTGCCGGAGGTGTAGATCATCGTGCAGACGTCGTCGGTGGTCAGCTCGTCCTTCATCTGCTGCAGGCGCTGCGGGGCGTCGGGGTGCGAGGCCAGGTACTGGCGCCCAATCTCGTAGATGTCCTCCATGCTCCGCACGCCCTCCATGGGCACTATGGTGCAGAGGTTCTCCAGCTTCGGGAGCTTCTCGCGTATGCTGCTGATCTTCTTGTACAGCGTCGGCGTCTCCACCACCAGCAGGCGCACGTCGGCGTCGTTGAGGATATACTGGTAGTCGTCCTCGCTGATGGTCGGGTAGATGGGCAGCAGCACGGCGCCAGTCTGCTGAACGCCGAAGTCAACGTAGTTCCACTCCGGACGCCCCGCGCTGATGAGGCCTATGTTCTCGCCCTTCTTCACGCCAAGGTGCATCAGGGCGTAGCTTATGAGATTAGACTTCTCTATGTACTCGTCGATGTAATGCTCTTTCCACTCGCCGTTTTCTTTGAATTTGAACACTGGACGCTCGGGGTGCAATTCGCGGCGCCATTCAAGCAGGTCAAACAATCTGGTAGGCTCTTGCATATCGTTATCCTTTAAAAATAATTTTGCAAAAGTAATACATTCCGCCGACATGCCAAAATTTTTTTTCCACACCACGCCTTCACACCCTCTTCGGCCCCCCTTCGGCCTCCCTACGGCCCTTCTACGGCCTTCCACTGAAGAACGGCCGAAGGGGGTCCGTAGAGGGGCCGAAGGGGCTCCGTAGAAATGTTGACAATCAGTGTGTTATATAGGGTGATGTGGTCTAATAGACTGTGTGTCACTGCGATAGGTGTGCAGAAAATTTATTCTTCCATATCGGAAAAAATTCGTATCTTTGACGCTTAAAAATTGAGCGACCGAACTATGGCACTGACTGACAAACAGCTGATTGCAGAGCTCAAGAGCGGCAAATACAGCCCTGTATACCTGCTCATGGGCGAGGAGGACTACTACATCGACACCGTGTCGGACTGGATGGAGGAGCACATCGTCGACCCGACGCTGCGCGACTTCGACCAGACGGTGGTCTACGGGCGCGATGTTGACATGAAGACCGTCGTGGGCCATTGCAAACGCTTCCCCATGATGTCGCCCGTGCACCTGGTGCTCGTCAAGGAGGCTCAGGGCATCGACAAGCGGCAGTGGGAACACCTGGTGCCCTACCTGCAGCAGCCGTCGCCGCAGACGGTGCTGGTGCTCTGCTACCGCCACGGCACGCTCGACAAGCGCACGGCTGTCTACAAGGCCATCGCTGCCGCCGGAGTGGTCTACGAGACCCCCAAGGTGTATGACAACCAGGTGCCTGCGTGGATCAAGGCCGAGGTGGCCACCGCCGGCCACGCCATCAGCGACAAGGCGGCCATGATGCTCAGCGAATTCCTCGGCACCGACCTCGGCAAGGTGGCCAACGAGCTGTCGAAGCTCTACCCGCTGGTGCCGCAGGGCGGCATCATCGACGAGCGCCTTGTGGAGCAGCAGGTGGGCATCAGCAAGGACTACAACGTCTTCGAGCTGCAGAACGCCATCGGGCGCCGCGACCCCGTGATGTGCAACCGCATCGTCAACTACTTCGCCGCCAACCCCAAGAAGAACCCCATACAGCAGGTGCTGCCGTTGCTCTACAGCTACTTCCTCAAGATCATGTTCTACCACCAGCTGGAGAACAAGAGCGACGCCGCCAAGGTGCTGGGCTGCGCCCCGGTGTTCGTCAAGGACTACGCGCAGGCAGCCAACAACTACAGCCTCGGCAAGCTGGCCTCCTGCATAGGCTACCTCTACGAGGCCGACCTGCGGAGCAAGGGCGTCCGCAACAGCGGCACGGTGACCGACGGCGAAATACTCAAGGAGCTGGTGTTTAAAGTGATACATTGATAAGAACGGCGAATTGCGCGAATTGAACGAAGCTACGCAGGTTGGTTTTATAGGATTACTCTAAAATGAATTATTTGTAACGGCGAATTAAGCGAATTACACGAAGCTACGCAGGTGGAATTTATTTCAGAATAATTCTAAAGCACGCAAAGAACATGGAGGCATCCGACATCCTATACAAGAATGAATCGTTCCGGATTATCGGGGCGGCGATGGAGGTGCACAAAGTATTGGGGTGTGGATTTGTCGAGGTCGTCTATCAGGAGGCATTGGAAGAGGAATTCAAGAAACGCAACATTCCATACGAAAGGGGAAAAGAATTAAAAATAAACTACAAAGACAAGTTACTTTCAAAAACTTTTCGCGCAGATTTCATCTGCTACGACAATATTATTCTTGAACTAAAGGCTGTACATGAATTTACTGACGACCATTATGCTCAAAATATATTCATACCTAAAGGCCAGCAACATGCCACTCGGAATACTGATAAACTTTGGAAAAGCCAACCTCGACTATTACCGACTGCCAGCCTCTCACAAATGGTTTAAACAATGACTGCGCAAGCCTTCGAGTAATTCGCCTCGAATTGGCCTGCGTAGCTTCGTAAAATTCGCTCAATTCGCCGTTAAAAAGAAAATAGACAACATGAAACGAATACTGACAATACTGGCAATCAACCTACTGTTCGCTGTCGCCGCCGCTGCGCAGGGAACGGTGCGCGGCACAGTCTTCGACGACGCCAACGGCGAGGCCGTGCCCTTTGCCAACGTGGTGCTCGACGGCACCAAGTACGGCTGCGCCACCGACCTCAGCGGCTTCTTCCTCATCAACAAGATACCCTACGGCACCTACAAGCTCCGCGTGCGCTTCGTGGGCTACGAGGACTACACGCAGGATGTGACCGTAAGCGGCTCGCGCCCAGTCACCATCACCATACGCCTCAAACCGGCCTCGCAGATGCTGCAGGAGGTCGTCATCAGCGACAGCAAGGTAGAGGAGCAGAGGATGCAGACGCAGGTGAGCGTGGAGAAGGTGACGGCGTCGCAGATACAGCAGATGCCATCCGTCGGCGGCCAGGCCGACATAGCGCAGTACATGCAGGTGCTGCCAGGCGTCAGCTCCACCGGCGACCAGGGCGGACAGCTCTACATCCGCGGCGGCTCCATGATCCAGAACCTCTGCCTGCTCGACGGCATGATAGTCTACAACCCCTTCCACAGCATAGGCCTGTACTCCATCTTCGAGACCGACGTCATCCTCAACGCCGACATCTACACCGGTGGCTTCGGCGCCGAATACGGCGGGCGCCTGTCGTCGGTCATGGACATCACCACCCGCGACGGCAACAAGCGGCGCCACAGCGGCAAGGTGGGCCTCAACACCTTCGGTGCCAGCCTTATCCTCGAAGGACCCCTGAAGCGCGAGACGGCCACCTCGAAGAGCACCATCACCTACCTCGTCTCTGCCAAGAACTCTTACCTCTCCCACACCTCCAAGATGCTCTACCCATACGTGGAGGGCGGCCTGCCGTTCGACTTCCTCGACATCTACGGCAAGCTGTCGCTCAACAGCGGCACAGGCAGCAAGATAAACCTCTTCGGCTTCCGCTTCGACGACCAGGTGCTGGGCTACCAGAGCCTTGCCGACTACCACTGGCAGAACTACGGCGCCGGTTCCAACTTCACCCTCGTCACCGGCGCCTCCGCCATACTCGACGGCTCCGTTGCCTATTCCAACTACCGCATCACCCTCGACGACGGCACCTCGGACAACAAATTTAGCGAAATCGGCGGTTTCAACATGAACCTGCAGATCACCAACTTTATAGGCTCCAACAAGCTGCGCTACGGCCTCAGCATGGAGGGTTACCACACCAACTACCACTTCATCAACCAGTACGGCTACAGCACCACGCAGGAAAAGCCGTCGACCAACCTCTCGGCTTTCGCCACCTATAAGCTCAACACCGGCCGTTTGCTGCTCGACCCCGGTGTGCGCATCGTCTACTACGCCACGCTGAACCACCTGAGCCCCGAACCGCGTATCGCCGCCAAATACAACATCACCGACAACCTGCGCGTGAAGTTCGCTGGCGGCTTCTACAGCCAGATATTCCTCGACGCACGTTCCGACAACGACATCGTGAACCTCTTCACAGGCTTCCTCACCGGCTCGTCAGACCTCAGCATCACCAAGACCTTCCTGGGCGAGGATGTGACCACCTACACGCAGAAGGCCAAACACGCCGTGCTGGGTGTGGAGTACAACCTCGGCGAGCACGTGACCCTCAACGCGGAGGGCTACTTCAAGTACTTCGACCAGCTCATCAACGCCAACCGCAACAAGATGTTCGACGCCAGCGACGACGCCTACCGCAGCGGCACCTACGCCAAGCCCGACTACCTGCTGACCGACTTTATTGTCGAGAGGGGCTACGCCACGGGCTTCGACGTCAGCGCGCAGGTAGACCTTGAGCGCCTGTACCTGTGGGCCACCTACTCGCTGGGCTACGTGCAGCGCCAGGACGAGGTGCAGACCTACAACCCGCACTACGACCGCCGCCACACGGTCAACATCCTCGGCACCTACGCCCTCGGCGACCAGCGCCAGTGGGAGCTCAGCGCCCGCTGGAGCCTCGGCAGCGGCTTCCCCTTCACACAGACGCAGGGCGTCTTCCAGAGCCTCGTGTTCCCCAGCGGCATAGTGAGCGACTACACGCAGGAGAACGGCCACTACGGCATCCACTACTCCGACCTCTACGGCGGCCGTCTGCCCACCTACCACCGTCTCGACCTCGGCGTCAAGTGGAAGATATCCATAGGCAAGCGCGGACTCCTGGAGCTGAGCCTCAGCGCCACCAACATCTACAACCGCAAAAACATATTCTACTATAACCGCGCCACCCACGACCGTGTGAACCAGCTGCCCATCCTCGGCAGCTTCGGCGCGGTGTTCAGCTTTTAATGTTTATGGGTTATAGGTTATTGGTTATCGTGGACGAGCTGCGCCAGCACACAATAACCACTACCCACTACCCACTAACCACTAACCACTAACCACTAACCTATAACCCCACCCCGTAGCCGAACAGCGCGAAGTCGCCGCGCAGCGGGTCGTCGGGGAACACCTCGCGCATGGCCTCGCTGAGCCGCAGCGCCGCGCTCATCGAGGCGCACCGGCTCTTCAGCAGGCCCAGTTTCATGGCCTCGCTGACCACGTGTGTGTCGAGCGGCATGACGAGCGTGCGCTTGTCTATCAGCCCTTTCCACAGCCCCAAGTCAACAGGCGAGCCGTCGCGCACCATCCAGCGCAGGAACATGCAGACACGCTTGCAGGCCGACGTCGTGTCCTTCGGCACCACGCCGCCGCCGTCGTGCAGGGCAAACCAGCTGCATATCGCCTCTATAGCGTTGAGGGTGGAGAGGGGAGAGGGCAGCGCGGCGAGGTATCCGCCCATGCTGCCGTGCTCCACGAGCATCAGGCGGTAGGCGTCGAGGAAGCGCCGCATGGTGTCGTTGTTGTACAGGCGGTAGAAGCATCGCTTGTCGCCCGTGGCGAAATGCTCGCGGTAGGCGCCGCTGCGCAGCCAGCCCTCCATGTCGCCGTCGGCCCACTCCAGCAGCTGTCCGATGCGCGGCATGAACTGGCTGCGGCTGCCATAGCTCAGGCCCGACGCCACGAAGGCCGTGGCCTCCTGGTTATGCTCGCCGCTCACCTGGTGCATCCACCACGACGGGTCGCCCACAATGAACTCCGCCGTCTCATAGCGGTCGGCAAGACGTATCAATAATTCACGTGTCTCTTTACAAACCATACCCAAGTAACGCTTCATCCGTTAAAAAAGTGTGCGCGGAGAATCATTTTGGATTAAACAGTACATTCCGTCGTCGAAGTCTTCGAGCAGGAGCCCTCCTACTACGACTGGATGATGAAGTCCGACTTCCCCCTCAGCACCAAGAAGCTCATCTCCGAGATATGGGACGGCATGAAGCAGCGCAAGCTCGACCAGCTCAAAGCCCACTTCGGCGGCAAATAACTTTTTGCATATAATAAAAAAAAAGAACCAGGACAAGCTCGCCCGCCACTACTACATCACCGGCCGCGCCGGCAAGTCCAAGCGCATCACCCTCGACCGCTCGCTGGTGCAAGACCGCTCGGGGTTGATAATAGGGTAAAATGGGTTATTCGCTGGATTTCATGATGATGTAAGGTGCTCATGGCCTCCGGCATATGAAAACCACATATCTTTATTCAATATCTGCGGCACTTTCTGCCGCCATCATATGTTCGGATTCCTTATAGAACGAATTATTGATATCCACGTATTCTTCATACCATCTTTGGGGGTGTGTTTCATCTGATTGAAAAGCTTGTTCAAAATGGTCATATAGTTCTGCATAAGGAATATCCCACTTCACAATTGCACGCAGATCATCTGTTGATAGCGGTATGATTTTCATACCTGAAATATAGTTTTCGGGGTTCTGAAAAACACAATAAATATTCCTCTTTCTTCCTCTGAAATCACTTATGACATTTATGTGCAAAAAGCTGGATGCAAAGACACAATAGCTGTTGGTATTTCCTGTTTTCAGTAGATGATTTCCCAGGTGTCTTGAAACAGGTTCCATTTCCATTCTACGTTGATTGGTGCTGTCAGATAGAGTTGCCTCTAGCAATAAGCAATGTTTGGGATACTGCATTGTCTTTGGATATTCATACACAATATCCGCCTCACCTCCTGCTGCATGAGTGACAGGAAGGAAGTTTGCATCCAATGACAACTTCAAGTAATCCAACACCTTTCCCTTCCTTTCGCTTAGATTATACCAAATAATTCCAAGAATGTATTCGAAAATGGTTGGGATATCAGCGTTATCTGTAACAAGACTATTTATCTCACTATCGTTACGGCTATCAAAATCATTCAACAATCGAACGATTGTCTCTTTGCTGAATTTTTTGTCAATCATTGCGTTAAAACGACTATAACGCTGCCGCTCGACCTCACTATACGCCTCAGATATATCCGTTATCTCAGTGCCGAATTCGGAGTTGATACCGGAAATAACATTACTTTCATTAAATGTAAGTAATGGGCTAATATCAGAAAGAGGACAATACTGATGTAGTAAAGCTGAACTTTCATACGCATGCTCGTACAATTCATCCGCAATAGGCCTGAAAAACTGTCGAGGGACGATGTCAAACTTCACTTGTTCTTCGTCGAAGATGAAACAGTTGGATAAATTAAGGTATCTACGGTTTAAATCAAAGTAATCCTCCAGAGTCGCTTTTGCCTTAAATAGATGCATTTTTAAGTAGAAGAACCTCTTGAAATTTTCTTCTGATTCAATGGCCTCCCTAGGCAAATCCTTAATATATGAAGACGGGGCTCTTTCGACTGCTGAGGTGAGTGAGGTATCAAACAGCAGCTGTTTCCATTTTCTTGTACAACTAGAACTTATTTTTTTGGCTGCATCAAATAGTGCTGAAACCCTCTCCGTATCGTCATCCATATACACAGCATGCATTTCTCGATATAGCCGTGAATACTTTTGGTCGTACGCCGCACTTTTTCTATTCATACCAACAGATAGGAGCAAATCGTCAGAAAACGGATTTGAAACAAAACGATTAAGCCCTTCTACGTAATTTGTCCTATCCATCAGACGTGCGATAATAACGTCATCAATACTTCCTATTCCATCTCTCAATACTCGAATCGAATTCAAAATACTATCAGTTGTATCGGCGTTGATACACAACGGCAATAAGTATTTGAATTCGTCATAGGTGAGGTAGTCAAGGTTTGAAAGCAGATAAACGACAATTAAGAATGGACGTACTACACTTCCCGTATTTCCATCGCTCAACTTGATGAGTTGCCCTAGGTATAGTTCGGAGTCTTTTGATATACCTAGTTCTGTTCTCTCATCGTAGCTATGGGTACTTGACATCTCCAACAGTTTCCTGCCGACATTAGTGAGACGGTGTTCTCTATCAATCAATCCCATATCAACAAGACCGCTGGTTTTTTCTCTCGCTGCCTTGTATTTTACCTTATCGTTACCTACTGTAAAACCTTTTTCTACGAGCCAATCATAGTAACGGTCTTTAATCTCGTATATTCCATTTTGACCCTCAACCGGCTCTTCCCAACCAAGTCCCTCATTTTCTGGCTTCTGCCAAAATTCATCCAAGAGCTGCAATTGCCATTCTATACTCTTGTTAAATTCATTTGTACGGAAAGATGTTGTTCCAAATTTCCATAAGAATGAAGAGTACGGTATCCTGTCGTATTGGCTCATAAGGCTAGTGGTTAGTAGTTGGTTATCAGTACTTCTCTTGAATTAGGCACTTTGATCTTCTTCTGATAGTTGCTATAGTGATAATCCATGAAGATGTCGTTTGCATGGTAATTCCTATTTCCCAACCATTCAAGTAACAACTGGTTCCGTTTCCCCTCGTGTTCCAAAACATTTGATAGCGCGAAACGTATCCCCATGTTGTTTAGTTCGTCTAATAAACCCAGCAAATCCATCTCGTCTTTCTCCGTCCACCCGTCCTTTTCATTATAAGTTGCCTTTGTGATAAGGTAAGGTGGGTCGCAATAAACTAAACTATGAGCAGTCAATATACTAAAATCAAAGTTCCGGAAGTCTTTTGTGGAGAAAGAACAATTCTGTGCCCTCAATGCATCAAAAAACTTGATAAACTTTGCCTCGATTACCTTATTGAAATCCCGTTTTCCTACAGGAAGATTAAACTCACCAGCGCTATTGAAACGCAATTGGTTGTTAAAGCCGAATAGAACCAGAGTGTATAATAGGATATAATATTGGTTGTCGCGTTTTGGATAGGTGTTGAATGCATCACGTAGTTGCAAATATTTGTCGCGATTATACACCGAGACGCCAAGATTCGCATTACCTCCATAATAGGCGAAAGAATGATCCCGCGTCTTGCTGAACCCGTACTCGTCAACAAGTGCATTAATGCGGCCGATGATTGTGTCATTCTTCATTCGACAGAATGTTTTCAGCAATCCAATCAACTCTTTCGATGTGTCGTTGTAGATTGTTACAGGAGCACCTGCATTTATCCCCACATTGCAGCCACCACAGAATAGGTCAATAAAAATATCAATATCATTAGGGAAACACGGCAGTATTTGGTCTAATACTCGCGCTTTTCCTCCTATGTAGTTCAAAGGAGAAGCTGTATAGTTCTTTATCTGTTTACGTTGCATAAGAATAGTCTTTCGGCATTGTCTTTATTGAATTCGCTTTTACCCGCGTCGAACCCCTTATGTTCTGTTGTAAACACCCTTACGTCACCTTTTGTAGAGAGAATCTCAATAATCTCATCATCTGTCAATTTCGCATTTGACCGACATTGAAGCTTCTTTCCGTTATTGTTGTAAGAAAAGAGGATATATCTACATCTCAGCTTCTGCACCAATTCTCTCAAAGCTAGTGCAGCATCAATACTTTTGCAGTATCGGCTCTTCATCTTTGTTCTGTCCATCTTTTTGGCGACACCAAACACTTCGGGTTTATTCCAGATAGCTATGTTCTCCAGGAGATGATAGGCATCGCAGTATTGACGAGAGTTGTAAGGAGGATCTAAATAAGCTATATCCACTTCATCGCAATCTGCAATAAGGTTTGAGTCGCTACAGAATATTTGATTTTGTGGGTGTACTGTATAATCGTTATTCGGCATTCTCAGTTCCAGAGAGCCTGAATAATGTCCATCGCGGATAAAGGAGTCATAATGTCCACATGTATGGGATATTCTATCCATCGCATAAAACAACGAGGTTATAACGCAGGCATATTCCCGTTGGTTTACAATCTTGTCTCGATAAAGATTTTCAATATCGTCCCGAATAAAACCAATCTTTTGACAAGTTGCATGATCAAAATAAGTATTACTGAAGTTTTTAGAGAAGTAGTTGTCCTCAGATGAAGAATCAAAAGTATTGTAATTCTCCAGCAGTTTTGCAATCTTAATCCTATCTATCTCTTCGGGAGAAAACCAGCAAAGAGCGGCCAGATAGTTGCTTTTCATCATATCACATACTATCAGCCTCTTATCAAGGAAAGCAGAAGAGACACTCCCTGTACCAGAGAAGACGTCAAAAAAAGAAGTGACATCGGTACAGTTCTCGTCAACAATCCGCCTTATCCATTGGAGTAACTTGTATTTGTTTCCAAGATATCTTCTATTGCTTATACTGAATGTTTGCAACATTCGTGTGATTGCATTTCATTTGTCAGCTTACTCCCAGTTGCCGATTTCAAACTAATATCCAGAAAACATATAAAAGAAGCGCGGGAGTCAGAATCATTACTCATCCCGCAGTCAAAGGCCTTCGCATTGCCTACCAGTCGAGAATAAGCAATGCCGCACCCACGCTGTGCAATATCAATAGACAATAGGTCTTGATATAATACACAAATGTGGCGCAAATCATTGCTTTACCGTGCGACTGGTTTTAAGAATTTGCGAAGTTCTTGACTGCCGCAGATAAAGCGCAAATTCAGCGCTCTAATAATATGTCTGCCATTATCCTACAGGCAATTTGCCTTACTGAAATGACGCTGCAAAGATACACATATTTTCTGGTTCGGCCAAAAAAATAAATAAGCGGAACTCCCCGAAAGGAGTACCGCTATATGAGGCTAAAAGATGTCAGAGTGAGGAGGACTACATCTTCCCCAGCAAATCTTTCGTCTTCATTTCCAACCGACTGAAGGCGAACCACCTCCTGCCGAGGTCCTTCAAGGAGGCACCGATATGATAGACGGTGCTGTCTATACAGAGGAAGCGGTCGTGGACCTTGTCGAAGGGCTTCACCTCGATGGGTTGATATTGGGCGTTATGTTTCTCAATGTCCAAAGAGAGCTGCTGCTTGATCTTTTGGGTGTAGATGGTGGCGGAAACTTTCTCGCAGCGTTTGTCGAGCATCGCCAACACAGTATCATCGACATAGTTGTCGAACAGCACGATGCTTTTCTTGGCTGAGCGGATGAGGTCGGAAACAAAGGTGTAGGCGTCGAAAATCTGCCCGTCGAAGAAGATTCCTTCCACCGGCGGCAACGAAGTGCGGACGAAGAAGTCAATCTTCTGGTCGTGTTCCGCCAGCTTCTGTCCTTGAACATCTATCTTATTCTCAATCTGTGCCAACCTTTGATTGATGCTATACCCTTTCAACAAATAGTCCTTTAGTACCTTATTCGCCCATTGGCGGAATTGTGTGCCGCGCTTGCTTTTCACTCGATACCCCACGGAGATAATCACATCAAGATTGTAATAAAGGACGTGATAGTTTTTGCCGTCGGCGGCAGTAGTCAAGCAATCCTTGACAACTGAAATTTTATCTAACTCCCCTTCTCTGAAAATATTGTTAATATGCAGACTTACATTTTGTTTTGTTGTCTCGAACAACAACATCATCTGCTGTTGTGTCAACCAAACCGTCTCATCAGAAAGTTGGACGTCAAGTCTAACGATTCCATCTTTGCTTTGATAGACGACGACCGAATCGTCCTGTTGGTTTCTTATTGTCAATTCTTTACTCATTTCTTTGTTGTTTAGTTGTCAAGAAATCCTTGACAACTGATCGTCCATTACCTGTAATTGAAAAAGCGACATTCGCACAAATGGAAATGTCATTTTTTCGATTTGCAAAAGTACGAAAAATATCCGAATTAACCATAGGAAAATGAACAATTACCAAAAGTTTGTTGTTTTTTTACTAACACTATAGTTTGTCTCAACAATTCTTCGTATCTTTGCAGTTTGAAAAAAAAGATAAACACGGGTACGTACAATGGATAAAACGAAGTCACTATACGCAATTTATAAGTACGATTTTCATCAGGCGACACAACGCACGGTGTTGGCAGAGGCAGAAGGTGCCGACGGCGCCAATAATGTCAATTTTGCTCAAAAATACTTTGAAACCCTGTTTGACCTAAACACGATAGACAAGCTTGCCAAGAAAAACAGAAAAGGCGAAGCAACGCTATTGCCAAACGACGTGTTGGCAAAGTCGGGCGATTTCATCTATTGGCGAGTGAACAACAGCGAACTGAAAGAATGGTGGAGGCGAAACGGAAAAGACAGTAGTGGATTTGACAATTATGAAAAAGAGGCAGTTGAGTCGAATCCTTATGGCGTTGTTTTGATTGACAACCGACCAGGTGTTTGCCTGATGGCCATTGAAAAGACATCGGCTTGGGGCAACAATCCCGACTTGTTGCGTGATGTAATACTGGATGAATTCAATCGCAGGCTTGCGGAAAAATTTGACCTTGAGATGCGCATTGAAGCGAGAATGAATCCAACAGACATCTGGGATTTTGTGCACGAGCGTCTATATGAGCATCACGACTATATCCGAAAAGTCTCATTCACGTTTCAGAATCCTAAAAAAATCAACAAGACAAATGCCATGGATATAAAATCTGCCCGACTAAAAGCCATGCTAAGGACGGTTGAGATTTCGGATGCGTTGAAAGGCTTCTTTACAATGGAATTTGACCAATACACAAACGGTAAAATCTCACAGGAAAACAAGGATATGGCTGAGATGGTTCAGTTATGTGGTGAAAATGGATATGATATCTGCATCTCTTTCAAAGAGTTCAAGACTTATCGCATCAACGATTATGTGAAGGCATACTACCCGTTTACTATTGAAAAGCTGAAAAGTTTTAGAGCAAAAGCACTTACTATAAATGGCAAGACAGAGTTGGAAGAATGGTTTGACATGATTGATGAAAAGACAAAAGGATACGTAAATGAATCAGAGGTTCCAAAACGCAGAAATAAGGCTCGTAAGTGAGCGATATGCCGAAAACGAGCTCTACAAGGCAATCAAATCGTTAGGCACTCAGCTGGAAAATGATATGACGGAGTTCGGACTGTGCCCCGAAGAATGTCTGATGGAAACACTTGAGCTTCTCTCTATAATCGCTGAAAAGGGCGAGGATGTTTTGCCGGAGGTCAACACTCGCTGGCTTGACAAGGAGAACGAGTACAGGCGATTCAATAGAAATGTGAACTTCGATGAAATTCGTAAGGCGGTTGGCATCGTGTTCGGTTTCGCCGTCCTCGCCATCGATAGTAGCCGTCATCCATTTTACCGACGCAAACTCACCGAATCTCTCACCTCGGTGATTGCAAACCATAAGTTCAGCAATTGGTCTACAACACTCAACCAGATATTTGCTCAACCGCTGCCAGACGGTTGGTTCGATGCCTTTATCGAGGAAGATCCCGATGGTGGTGACGACTTGTCCGTTTGGGCAAAAAACATCAACACTATTTGCAATCAAAGACCCGATACCATTATATTCGTACAAAACCAATACAACAAGGGCTGTCAGCAGTTTATGGGAAAAATGGAAAATCCAACATTTGTAACACCCACTCAAAATGAAGCAGTTTGACACAGATTCAGAGACATCCCCTCTCTCCGAAGATTACAAACCGACATATATTCATGAGCAGCACAACACTAACTGCCAGCAGTTCTTTGGCCCGATAACCAACTGCACATTCACTATGCCTGCCGCTTCGGCTTCTCATGCCAAAACCCCTAAAGCTCCCTCAAAAAAGGGAAAAGGTTCCTCAATGCCTTTCAATACCACCCCCCAAACCATCAAATACTACACTCACGGCAACAACGGCATCCTAATGAAACAACGGAAAAGAGTTGACCTCATCTTCAAAAAATGGACGGAGTGGAAATGGATTGGCATAAAGACTTCCGCCAACGATTTCGACTCCTTCTTTGAGGGTGAGCCTAGGCATTGCAATATTATATGGAAAGCAAACACCACCATTTTGACCCTACTGCTACAAGATCTCCTAAACCAATCATACATCACAAAACAAACAAGGCAAAGCGCCAAATCTCTTGTTGAACAGCAATTCGGGAAAACTCCCAATTTTGACAAGACACGCCTCGACAATGATGCCGAAGAAAAAATAAAAATCTCTCTTTATATCCTTGACATCAGCAATCCTTTGCCTGAAAATGATTCTTATGGGGAAACAGAAGAATTCGATACTAGGGACGAAGCCTTGCGGCTTGTTTTGTCTGGTATGCTTCGCGAGACCAAAGGCATTTAGCATGTAAGCGATTTCTATTTTTGTAAGCATTTATGTAAGCGAGCACACTTTTTTTTTGAAAAAATTTTCACCGGAATACTGTTGATTTACAAAGTGTTCCGGTTTTCTTTTGTTTTTTTTCAAACCATGTAAGTATTTCCCGTCAATTTGCTTACAAGTAATATCCCTTTTTCCCTATTGCTGAGAATTGAACAGTTCAGTTCTTGGCCGTCTGAGGTTGGCAAACAGATGGTCTAACGCCTAAAATCCCAAAAAAATGATAAAGGATTTTAACAACAAGAAAAGACCATCAGGTTCCAAGACGAACGAACTTCGGGTCAAAAAGATGTTCCACAACACCGACCTCTGTGTCGACGTAAAAACACGACTCCGCCGCGACCGCATCGCGATGATCGGCAAGGACTATCTGGGGGTGCTCAGGCACGACAAAGAGTACCACTACACCTTCACCGAGTCGCTTTCGCTGACCACCGGCAAGCGCAACCCGCACGTCTTCAACGGACGCTACATCACCATCACCCGTAGGGACGACGGCAGCCTCCGGCTTAACTTCAAGTTCCTGTGGATTGGACCCAAATTCAACATCGACGACTATGCCACCGGTGTTTCTAACGAACTGCGCAAAGCCCTGACTGGCCTCGTAGGGGAAAGACGAGTCAGGAAGTAAGTCACCCCAAAAGCGTTACGCGTTACAGCGTTACAATTAAAAAATGGATACCCCTAACATCGAAAAACTCCTCTTATAATACTTATAACTAATTAATAATTAAATATATAGATATAATATAGGATGGTTTTCCGGAGATATGCATACCCCTTAAAAAACAACTGTAACGCTGTAACGTGTAACGCTAAATGAATTTTTATTAACCATCAAAAAACGCACAAACAAATGAATTACAATATTTTTGACCGAACCGCTCCGGCGATGCCCAAGCCCTCGAAGGGTACAGAATTCTGCAAACTTCTCCTCTCACAGGCCTCAAAAGAGATGCGTGACCCCCTCGTCCCGATGGCTATACCCGCACTTTCAGCCCACTTGACCGACGTGGAGTTCAAGTATTGTGACAACAAATATTATGAACTATGTGGCCAAATGGGACACCTGATTGGCCCTTCGGGCATAGGTAAGGCTCAGCTGACACACCTCATCGAAGCCATTATGCGTCCTTTTCGTGAGCATGATGAAACGGAATACAAGAAACTGGTCGACTGGCAGCGCCAGGTGAAGACTCGCGGAGCCAACAAGGAAAAACCCGAACGCCCCGACGTGAGTTTCTGGTTCCCGCCCGCCAACCTGACCAACGCAGCTTTCCTTCAGAACGCTATGGCTCTCGAGAAGATGGGCAACCGCACGCAGTATCTCAACCTCCCCGAGGTGGAGATGGCCGACCATATCTGCGGCGGGCATAAGGCCGTGAGCCAGATGATACGCAATATCTATGACCGCCAGCGCGCCGGCGCCCTCCGCGCCACAGCCGACGGAGTGACAGGAAACCCTATCCTCCGAGCCAACATCACCATGAGTTCCACCCCCGAAGCCGCCCGCGCCTTCTATAAGAAAGACTTCACCAACGGCTTCTTCGGACGCATCCCCTTCGCCTACAAGGCCCGCGGCGAACGGAAAGGCCGCATCCCGCGGCAGGGCGCCTATGGCGAGGAATTCCTCCGCAAGCTCGACGAATACCTGCTGCGTCTCGACAACTGCAAAGGCCGTTTCGATGTGAAACCGCTCAACAAGATTGCCGACCAGCTGGCCGGAGAAATGGCCAATATCGCCGACCTTGCCGACGACGACACCCTCTTCGAACTCTCCCACCGTAGCATCTTCGCCGCCTGGAAGAAAGGCGCCACGCTATGGATTCTCAACGACCAAACCTGGTCGCGCTCCATCGGCGAGTTCGTCATCTGGTTTTGCTACTACGACCTCTGGTCAAAGGTTCAGGTATTTGGCGACATGTTCAAGGGCGCCGAGGAATCGCCGACCAACGGTCCGAAAAACATGCTCGACAGCCTAGGCAATGAGTTTAACGAACATCAACTCGAGGCTTTACGTCTCAGCATGGGCAAGAGCAAAGAAGGCACCAAAGGACAGCTCCGCATCTGGAAATTCCGCGGCTTCATCACCTACAACGACCAAACCGCCCTCTACACCAAAACCGACCAATACCTCAAAGGCAATAACAATTAACATCTATCGAATAGTATCACACGAGACCGCCGTTCTCGGCGGTCTCTCCCTCCCCACCCATCCGATAACCCATCAACCCCATCAACCGGCCCCCGCCCCCAATTCGAGTAATTCGCCCCCAATCAACCTGCGCAAGCCACTGGCCACTATCCACTGACCACTATCCACTTTTCGCCAAATTCACCGTTAAAAAAAACTTAACACTTAACACTTAAAACTTAAAACTTAAAACTTAACACTTAACACTTAACACTTAACACTTAACACTTAAAACTTAACCCTTATCCCATGACACAAGAACAAATCACCCTCCTCCGCGCCATCCCCATCGAAGACCTCGCCTCTCGCCTCGGCCTCGACGTGCGCCACCACAAAGCACTCTGCCCCTTCCACAACGACCACCACGCTAGTTTGTCGTTCAACGTAAGGAAAAACACCTACCGCTGCTTCGTCTGCGACGCCCACGGCGACACCATCGACCTCGTCCGCCACCTCCTCAACAAAGACTTCCAACAAGCCTGCCTCTACCTC
>OMXC01000019.1 GCA_900314925.1 uncultured Bacteroidales bacterium | reverse complement strand
TTCATATGCAACACAAAAGTAGTCACTTTACCTGAGAGTACCAAATTTTTGGTGCTCTTTTTTCTACTCAGTGTTGCACTTGTAACTGGAATTTAGGCCGCAGAAAGCAAAAAGCCTCCGCCGTAATCGGTACGGCGGAGGCTTGGATTTTTTTTAGAAAAAATACGGAGTGTCAGCCGATGGCCTGGCGGATGCGGGCGGCGATGTCTTCCACCGTGCCGAGGCCGTCGATGACCTTCTGCTTGCCCTGGGCGGCGTAGTATTGGGCCACGGGCAGGGTCTTGTTGTTGTACTCCTGCAGGCGGTTGTTGATGGTGGCCTCGTTGTCGTCGGCGCGGCCCTGAATCTTGGCGCGCTCCAGCAGACGGCGCATCAGCTCGTCCTTGGGCACCTCGAGCTGCACCATGCAGGTGAGGCTGCGGCCGTACTTGGCCAGCAGTCGGTCGAGGGTCTCGGCCTGGGCCACGGTGCGGGGGAAGCCGTCGAAGAGCATGCCCTTCGTGTCGGCGGCGATGGCCTTGTCCATCATCTCCACCACGATGTCGTCGCTCACCAGCTGGCCGGCATCCATGATGCTCTTGATACGTTTGCCGAGCTCGGTCTGCTCGGCAATCTCCTTGCGGAGCAGGTCGCCGGTCGAGACGTGCGTCAGGCCGTAGTGCTCCACGATGAAGTCGCTCTGGGTGCCTTTGCCGGCACCGGGGGCTCCGAATATGACGATATTTTTCATTGTTGTCTGTTTTAGTAGGTAAGGAGGTATGTAGATAAGTAGTTAAGACAAATGTATCTTTATTAGGAGTTAAGGAGTTAAGAAGTTGAAGAAGTTAAGACAAATGTTTTTTTTAGGAGTTAAGAAGTTGAAGATGTTTAGGCATATGTTACCGACAATATATTGCGACAAGCACTATTGTCTTAACTTCTTAACTTCTTAACTTCTTTAACCACTTAACCCATCACATTATTTCACCGACACAATCTCTATGTCGAACACCAGGGGCGAGTAGGGGGGGATCATCTGTCCGGCGCCCTGGGGGCCGTAGCCCTGTGCCGAGGGCATGATGACCTGCATGACGGTGCCTTCGGGCATGCCCATGACGCTCTCTTCCCAGCCGGGGATGAGGCGCATCTGGCCGACGACGTAGGTCAGGGGCTCGTAGGTGCGGCCGGGCTGCTGCAGACCGCCCTGGATGGCGTCGCTCTCCACGCTGGAGTCGAACATCGTGCCGTCGAGCAGGCGGCCGGTGTAGTTCATGGCCACGGTGCGGCCGGCGGCCACCTTGGCGCCGGTGCCTTTCTTCTTGACGATGACGTAGACGCCTTTGTCGTTGGGCTTCACGGTGATGTTGTTCTCACGCACGTAGGTCTCTATGGCCTCTGGCTCGTTCTGCTGGCGCTCCTTCATCTCGGCCATGAAGTTGTTCTGCTCCTCTTCGAGCTCTTCCTTGGTGACGATGTCCTGCAGCGAGATCTCGTAGTAGATCTTCATGCCCTTGCCCGGCTCATAGTAGGGGGGCATCTGGTTGGCCTGGAGGTATTTGGCCAGCGTGTCGGCGGAGATGGCGAAGGTGGCCTTGTCGCCGATGTGCATCATCAGCAAGCCCTCGTAGAGGTCTCCGTCGAAGGTCTTCTGGGCCTGCAGTATGCGGTCGGCGTGACCCACGTTGCTGAAGGTCTGGGTGGTGTCGAAGGTGATGGTCATCTCGCCCACCAGCACGTCGCCGTCCTGCACCTGCTGGGCGCTTTTGTTCTGCTTCTCGAATTTGTACTGCAGTCCGCTGTCGGTGGTCTTGAAGCCGTCGCCTCCGCAGGACACGAGCATCATTGCTCCGGCCACAAGTATGGTGGCCAATTTGATACTTTTCTTCATTGTTGTTGGTTTTATTTGTTTATTTGTTTGTCATTTATCACTCAAAACTCATAACTCATAACTCATAACTCAAAACTCATCGCTAATCGCTCACCCTCACGTCGTACACCAGCACCATGCGCTGCCCTATGCGGTCGCCGTCGCCCACGACGCCGTAGGCCTGCTCCGAGGGCAGTATGACGCGTGCGCGGCCACCGTGGCGCATGGTCAGCAGGGCGGCGTCGAGGCCGCGGGTGGGCTGCAGGCGCCCGGCCACCACGGTGTCGGTCACGTGGCTGTATATCGTCTGTCCGTTGATGGCGCCGACGCTGTAGTCTATCGTCAGCGTCTCGTCGGGCTCCACGGCCTTGCCGCGGCCGGCGTCGGTCACCATGATGCGCGCTCCGCAGGGCAGCGTGGTCATCGTCCACCCGCGCCGCTGCGCGTAGGCCTCTATCTGGGCCTCTTCACTCTGCGCTATGTAGCGGTTGGCGTTGATGAGGTTCTCCGTCAGGTCGGCCGCCGGCGCCTCGCTCTCAACCACGGGCACCTCGCGGCAAGCCCCGAAGAGCGCCGCCGCCGCAACCAGTATATATGCTGTCTTTTTCACTTGTCGTCAATCACTTCGCGTTTTATCTTGTCCACGACCTCCTGCAGCGTGGCGTAGGCCGTGGCCCCCGCCGCCCGTTTGTGGCCGCCGCCGCCGAAGAGGCCGCGGGCCATGAGGTTGACGTCGTAGCGTTCCTTGGAGCGCAGCGAGAGGCGCACCTTCTCGCCCTCCTCGCGCACCAGTATGCCGCAGTCCACCGTGCGCAGTTTCATCACCTCGTTGATGAGCCCCGTGATGTCGGCGCTCTCCACGCCGTAGGCCTTCATCTCGGCCTCCGTGAGCACCATCAGCGCCACCTGCCGCTCGGGGTACACCTCCAGCAGGTCGGCCATGGCGTGGCCGAAGAAGCGCAGGCGCTCCTCGGTGAAGACGTTCTTGATCTGGCGGTTGATGCGCATCGGGTCGATGCCGTGCGCCAGCAGGCCCGCGGCGGCGAGGTAGACGCTCTGGCGGTCGTTGCTGTAGCTGAAGGTGCCGGTGTCGGTGCAGATGCCGGCATAGAGGCATGTGGCGGCCTCGCGCGTGAAGATGTCCTCGCCGTAGGCTTCGCGCATGAGCCAGTAGACCAGCTCGCAGGCGCTCGACACCTCGGGCTCCACCACCGCCACCTTCCAGTCGCGGCTCTGCCCGTCCTCACCCCGTTCGTGGTGGTCCACCTGCATGAAGGCGGCCTTGGCGGCGTGGAGGCTGTCGGCAAGGCGACCGGTGCGCTCTATGGTGTTGAGGTCGAGGCACACGATGAGGTCGGCGCCGTCTATGGCCGCCGCGCAGCGGACCTCGTCGGCTTTGCCGCTGACGATGGCGTCGGCCCCTGGCAGCCAGTCGAGGTCGCCGGGCACCCCGTCGGGTAGGAGAGGGGTCACCTCGGCGCTGACGGCCTGCCGCAGCAGGTGCCACATGCCGAGCAGCGAGCCCACGGCGTCGCCGTCGGCGTTCTGGTGGGCCACCAGCACCACATGTGCGGCCTCCGCGAAGACCCGGCGCACCGCGCCGATGTCCCAGCGGCTGTCGAAAGCAGCCTTGTATTGCACCTCAATTGTCATGTGCCACAATGCATTACATTGTTTGCCGGATGATAAATCCAAGTGCAAAGATACGACTTTATTTAGATATTATAACAAATATTTATCAACCGAGCCGTAATTTTTCCCCGCCTGAGCGTCTGTTTGGCTTCCGACCCCATTCGGAGCTGGGGTGTTGTGGCCGTCTTGTAGCCGTTTAGTAGCCGTTTAGGTGGGGGTAAGATGGGGAGAAGTGGTCGATGCTGCTGAGCGACGTAGTGATGGATGGGGAGATATTTGTCAATTAACAAAAAAAAATTAACATTTGACACAATAAAATGCAATATTCGTTGTTATCATTGTACGAAATAGGCAGAAATAAAGCAGAACAATCATTTATTGAGGAACAAAAAAAGTCTGATTATGAACCTAGGAATCAAACTGCTGGTAGCAGAGGACGACCCCAACCTGGGTACTATCCTGAAGGCTTACCTGACCCAAAAAGGCTACACCGTGGTGTGGGCCAAAGACGGCGAAGAAGCTACGACTTTCTTCGAGGAGGAGGATGTCGACGCCTGTATCCTTGACGTGATGATGCCTGTGAAGGACGGTTTCACCGTGGCCAAGGAGATACGCAAGGTCGACAAAAAGGTGCCGCTGATATTCCTGACGGCCAAGAACTTGGAGGCCGATAAGCTGAAGGGCTTCGAGATCGGCGCCGACGACTACATCACCAAGCCGTTCAGCATGGAGGAGCTGCTTGCGCGACTCAACGCCACTATGCGCCGCTCGTTCAACGAGGACCGCCCCGACAAGAACGTGTTCAAAATAGGCCGTTTCACGTTCGACTATGTGCACCAGACCCTTGCGCTCGACGACGACATACAGCGCCTGACGGCCAAGGAGTGCGACCTGCTACGCATGTTCGCCATCAACTTCGGCCAGCTTGTCGACCGCAACACCTGTCTGCAGAAAATCTGGAAGGACGACAGCTACTTCGCCGCACGTTCTATGGATGTGTATATCACCAAGCTGCGCAAGTACCTGAAGGGCGACCCGGGTGTGGAGATCGTCAATGTGCACGGTGTGGGCTTCAAACTGACGCACAAGGAGTAGGATGAGGCTCACGTTCTTGGGTACAGGAACCTCGCAGGGTGTGCCTGTAATCGCATGCCGCTGTCGCGTGTGTCGCTCAGGCGATTCACGCGATAGGCGTCTTCGTACCTCGGCGTTGCTCGAGGTGGAGGGCAGGAATATCCTGTTCGACATCGGCCCCGATTTCCGGCAGCAGATGCTGCGCGAAGATGTGGGCCGCCTGGATGCCATCCTCATCACGCACGCCCATCGCGACCATGTTGGAGGACTGGATGATATAAGGTCGTTCAACTATGTGCAGCACAGTAAGATGGATGTGTACCTCAACGCTGAGGCACGCTTCGCCATAGAACGTGACTACCACTATATTTTCGAGCCGCACCAATACCCCGGATTGCCCGAGGCGGACCTGCACACGGTGGAGGCTCCGTTCACGGCGGCAGGGGTCGAGGTGGTGCCCGTGAAGGCCATGCACAAGGATTTGCCGGTGCTCGGCTACCGCATAGGGGCGATGGCGTACATCACCGACGCCAACTACATGGCACCCGCCGAGATTGCCAAGCTGAAGGGGGTGAAGGTGCTGGTGATAAACGCTTTGCGCCGCGAGAAGCACTTCTCGCACTATTCGCTGCCAGAGGCGTTGGCGGTGATTGAAGAGGTGGCCCCCGAGAGGGCGTACCTGACGCACATGAGCCACGAGATGGGGCTGCACGAGGAGGTGTCGGCGACGCTGCCGCCTCATGTGGCTCTGGCCTACGACGGCCTCAAGGTAGAGATATAAAGAACAATGAGATACGAAAGAACATCAGTCTAATGATATCCATTTGTATACCAATATATAACCACTATACGTACCCGATGGTGCGGCGGTTGGCGAGGCAGATAGCGAGCGCCGATGCGGACAGCTACGAGATCGTGTGTATCGACGACCACTCGTCGGGTTACTATATCAGTCAGAACAAGGGCATTGCCGAGTTGGCCACATACGTACTGCTTGAGACCAACGTGGGCCGTGCCAGGATACGCAACCTCTTCCTGCAGCATGCCAAGGGGGAGTATCTGCTCTTCCTCGACTGCGACTCGCTGGTGCCCGAAAACTTTGTGAATGAGTATGCTAAAACGCTGGCTCGCAAGCCCGCCGTGGTTGTCGGCGGACGTGTGTACGACGACACCTTCAACGACCGCGAGCATCGCCTGCGCTACCTCTACGGCACCAAGATAGAGAGCCGTCCGCTGTTGGAGCGTCTCAAGAACCCGTACCGCTCATTCATGACCAACAACTTCATGGTGCGGCGCGACGTGCTCGACAAGATACGCTTCGACGAAAGCCTTACGAAGTACGGCCACGAGGATACGCTGTTCGGCTACCGCCTGGAACAGAACCATATACCGATATTGCACATCGACAACCCCGTCATCAATGGGCAGGTGGAGGAGAACGCCGAGTTTCTGCACAAAAGCGTAGAGGCTGTGGAGAACCTGGCGAAGCTCTACGACGACATGTGGGAGGACCAGCGTTTCTGCCACAGTGTGCGGCTGCTCAACACCTACAACCGTGTGCGTCGCATGAACCTGCAGGGGGTTGTATACTGGCTGTACAAGGTGTTCAAGACGCCTATGGAAAGCCACTTCGTCAGCGGTAACGGCGTTAGCCTTAAGCAGTTTAATTTCTATAAGTTAGGTACGTTTATTAAACTGTTGCATTACAACAACTAAAACAAATACGGCTATGAAAGGAATTATGAAAAAAGGCATCGTGCTGGCGTTTGCTGTGGTGTTGACCACAGCGGCAAGCGCGCAGGTTGTGGAGACCACCACCTACGACGACGGCCGCGTGTATACAGGCCAGCGCAACGGCAAGGGCAAGATAGAAGGCAAGGGGTTGATGACGTGGCCCAACGGCGACCGCTACGACGGCATGTGGAAGAAAGGCATGCAGGATGGCGATGGCACATACTACTGGGCCAACGGCTTGGTATACAGTGGCGAATGGAAGAAGAACTACATCAAGGGCCACGGTGTCTTCCGCTTTCCCAACGGCAACGTGATGGAAGGCGACTGGACGGGTATGGGCACCGGCACCGGCAGCCTCGTGTGGCCCGACGGCACGCGCTACGACGGCCCGTTCGTCAACGGCGCCCCTCACGGCAACGGCGTCAAGGTGTGGGCCAACGGCGACCGCTATGAGGGCAACTTCACGCAGGGCCACATGATGGGGCAGGGCACCATCACCTTCAAGGACGGCACCACCTACACGGGCAACTGGGTCAACGACCACCGCGAGGGGCAGGGGAGCTGTCGCTATGCCGACGGCGGCCACTATGAAGGCATGTGGTTCAACGACCAGTTCAACGGCCAGGGTTCCTACACCGCCCCCGACGGCACGCAGCTGCAGGGACGCTTCCAGGCCGGCAAGTATGTGGAAGAATAGTTGACAGAGATATGAAATCCATAATCTATAAACCAGGAATTGTAGTCGCCGCAGCCGTTGCGCTGCTGGCCACCGCCTGCAGTGGCGGCCGCTTCGTGTCGGCCGACCGCGACCTTGAGGAGGTGTATGTGGGCAAGAGCTACTACGATATAGTGGCCGACTTCGGACGCCCCGACGCCACGATGCAGGACGGCATGGAGGGGTCAAAGATTGCCTATAACTCGGTGACCCTCAGCGGCACCAAGGCGGCAGGCCTCTACCGCCAGTACACCATGCGCAACCGCGCCACCAAGATTGAGGGTACGCCGCACGGCGGCATCACCTTCTCGTTCGACGCCTCGATGAAGTGCTACGCCGTTGACAGCGACTTCGAGCGCGAGCGCACCAAGGAGGCCACGGCGGTCAAGGAGGTTGCGCAGACCGACGTGAGAATGCCCGACAAGGTAAAGCCACGCATACCGCGTTCGATAGAGTACCCCTACCTCGACCGCAAGTCGCCGTTCGCCGAGACGGTGAGCATAGAGCAGGTGGATGTGGAGCGCACCAAGACGACGGTGTACTTCATGTATCGCAACCGCACGCCCGAGAAGCGCCCCATAGTGGACGACGGCCTGTTCATAATGCCCGAGGTGTACATGGTGGATTGCGCCACCGGCAAGCGTTACAGCATGACCGGCCACGAAGGTATAGCCCTCTATCCCGAGCGCACGCGCTTTGCCAACAACCAGGGCGGTTACGATGTGCTGCACTACTCGCTGACCTTCGAGGCCCTGCCCGAGAACGTGGAGTATATCGACATCGTGGAGCCCGGACACTCGGGTTACAACTTCTTCCGGGTCGACATTCGCACGCCCATGAGCACCAAAGAGGAACTAAACAAACAATAATATGAAGAAAACACTACTGTATCTGGCGGCCGGAGCGCTGTGCTTCACCGCCTGCCAGCCTAAGAACGCTGGCGAAAAACCCATAGAGAAGAACGAGATCACCGTCGCCGACGGCCGCTTCACCCCCGAGGTGATGTGGAGTCTCGGTCAGATCGGCGAGTACGCCGTAAGCCCTGACGGCAAGCGTGTCGTCTATGGCGTGAAGAATGTGAGCATGGAGCAGAACAAGGGCAACGTGGAGTTCTACCTGCTCAGCAACGAGGGCGCCGAGCCTGCCGAGGAGCGCCTGACGACGACCGCCGCCAGCGAGTTCAGCCCTGTGTGGCTCGACGACAACACGCTGATGTTCTGCCGCGGCAACGAGATACTCTCCATGGATGTCAAGACGCGGAAAGAGAGCAAGGTGGCCGAGTGCGAGCGTGGCTTCGAGGGCTTCAAGGTGGCCCCCGACGGCAAGTCGCTCGTCTACATCAGCACCATCCCCGTGGAGCGCCCCGAGAGCATCAACAAGCTCTATGCCGGCCTCGACAAGACCACCGGCCGCATCAACGAGGATCTGATGTACCGCCACTGGGACAACTGGGTGGACGAGATCCCGCACATCTACTATGTGCCTCTCACCAACGGCAAGGCCGAGATGAACAAGGCTGTCGACATTCTCGGCGGCGACCCCTACGAGTGCCCCATGCGCCCCTGGGGTGGCACCGAGCAGTATAACTACAGCCCCGACAGCAAGCTCATAGCCTACACATGCCGCAAGAAGACCGGCTACGACTACGCGCACAGCACCAACAGCGACATCTTCATCTACAACACCGAGACCGGCGAGACCACCAACATCAGCGAAGGCATCATGGGCTATGACCAGAACCCCGTCTTCAGCCATGACGGTGCCATGATCGCCTGGGAGAGCATGGAGCGCGACGGCTACGAAAGCGACAAGCTCCGCCTTATGGTCATGGACCTCGCCAGCGGAGCCAAGCGCGACCTCACAGAGAACTTCGACTACGGCGTCAGCGGCATTAGCTGGAGCAAGGACGACAAGGAGCTCGTGGCCGTCGTCATGTACCGCGGCACCCTGGAGCTCTTCTCCTTCGGACAGGACGGCTCCATACGCCAGCTCTCGCAGGGCATGCACGACATCAACAGCTTCCAGATGGTAGGCGACAACATCTACGCCTCGCAGGTCTCCATGCAGTATCCTGCCACCATCTACGCCTACAACCTCGGCGACGAGAAGGCTGAAGGCCGCAAACTCAGCACCTACAACGACGCCATCCTCTCGCAGGTGCGCATGGGCCGCACCGAGCCTTACTGGATCAAGACCGTCGACGGCAAGGAGATGCTCACCTGGCTCATCTACCCCTACGACTACGACAGCACCAAGACCTATCCCGCGCTGCTCTTCTGCGAAGGCGGCCCCCAGAACATCGTCAGCCAGTTCTGGAGCACCCGCTGGAACTTCGAGGTCATGTCCGGCGCCGGCTACTTCGTCATCGCCCCCAACCGCCGCGGATGCCCCGGGTTCGGCATGGAGTGGCTCGAGGAGATCTCCGGCGACTACGGCGGACTCTGCATGCAGGACTACATGAGTGCCACCGACTACTTCGCCGACAACTTCAAACAGATAGACCGCGAGCGCATCGGTGCCTGCGGCGCCTCCTTCGGCGGCTACAGCATCTACTGGCTCGCCGGCCACAATCACGACGTCAAAGGCTACGACGAAGGCCGTCGCTTCAAGGCCTTCCTCGCCCACAACGGCATGTTCAACTTCGAGCAGCAGTACCTCGAGACCGAAGAGATGTGGTTCGACAACTGGGATCTCGGCGGCCCCTACTGGGATTGGAACAACCCGCAGATCAAGAAGAGCTACGCCAACTCGCCGCACCTCTTCGTCGACAAGTGGAACACCCCCATCTGCGTCATCCACTCCGAGTTCGACTTCCGCATCGTCGCCTCTGAAGGCATGGCAGCCTACAACGCCGCCCAGATGCGCCACATCCCCAGCCGCTACCTCTACTTCCCCGACGAGACCCACTGGGTGCTCAAGCCCCAGAACAGCCTCCTCTGGCACCGCAATTTCATCGACTGGTTCGACCAGTGGCTCAAGAAATAACACAGGCCCCCGTCAAGGCCAAGCCCGCCCCTCACGGCGGGCTTTTTCTTTTCCCTCAACGCCGTAGCCCCAACGGAGCCCAGTATGCAAAAGGACGTATCTGCGTCGGAATAATGACGACGCCTCTACGGAGCCGGTACGGACCCGGTACGGCCGTTCTTCAGTAGTTCTTCAGTAGTTCTTCAGTGCTGCACTGAAATACTACTGAAGAACTACTGAAGAACGGCCGTAGGGACTCCGTAGGGGGTCCGTACCGGGTGGGTGTCAAAAACGGGTGTCGGGGGATGTGCGGAGCCTATCGCGTTAGGTAGGCTTCCACCTCGTCGAGGCGGAGGGCGTCGGCGACGGAGTAGGAGCCTATCTGCTCGCGGCGGAGGGCCGAGAGGAAGGCGCCGCTGCCGAGGGCGAGGCCGAGGTCGCGGGCGATGGAGCGGATGTAGGTGCCCTTGCCGCAATGGATGCGGAAGTCGGCCTGCGGAAGGTGTGGGGGGACGGTGCCGAGCGGGTTGTCGTAGAGATGGTGGGCTTTGACGTCGACATTCTCTATGACGTCATCATACTCTGCTGCTGTGCCTGGACGGAAGTCCGTAATCTCGAAGCTGTAGATGTTGACGGGCTTGGGTTGTATGGTGACTGAGGGGTCGTCGAGGCGTGCGTACTCGTAAGCCCGCTGGCCGCTGATTTTCACGGCGCTGAACATGGGCGGCACCTGCATGATGGTGCCTGTGAACTGCGGCAGTGTCTGCTGCAGGAGCTCGGGAGTGATGTGTTCGTAGGGGTAGTAGTGGTCGACGGGGCGCTCGAGGTCGTAGCATGGCGTTGTGGCGCCGAGGACGAAGGTGCCGGTGTACACTTTGTCGCCGTCCTGCAAGGTGGGGATGGTCTTGGTGGCCTTGCCGAGGCAGACGAGGAGGAGGCCTGTGGCCAAGGGGTCGAGGGTGCCGGCATGGCCTATCTTGAATTTCTTAAGGCCGCCATTGGGGGCGGCCTTCGCATTGCTTGCGTCGCGTTGGCCGTAGGTGTTGCGCACCACGGCCTTTATCTTGTTGACGGCTTGGAAGGAGGTCCACTGCCGCGGTTTGTCGATGGGGAGGACGATGCCTGCCTGCAGCTGCTCTACAGTTACCATCAGAGGACGTAGGGGAGGACGATGGTCAGTGTGCCGACGACGGCGCAGTAGAGTGCGAACCAGATGAGTTTGCCGCGCTTGACGATGTTGATCATCCACTTGCATGCTATGCATCCGCTGACGAAGGCGGCGAGGAAGCCCACGAGGAGTGAGAGTGGCGGCAGGCCGGCCATTGCCTGGCTGACGCCCATCTCGGCCATGTCTTTGACGTCGAGCAGCGCTTCGCCGAGGATCGGGGGGATGACCATGAGGAATGAGAACTGCGCGAGACGCTCTTTCTTGTTGCCCAGCAGGAGTCCTGTGGCTATGGTGCTGCCGGAGCGCGAGAGGCCGGGGAGCACGGCGAGGGCCTGCGCAAGACCGATGATGAAGGCGTGCAGGGGCGAGATGTTCTCGCGCTGGCGCGGTTTGGCCCAGTAGCTGAAGGCCAGCAGTGTGGCGGTGACGAGCAGGCAGATGCCTACGACGAGGAGTCCGCTGCCGAAGATGGCTTCCACTTTGTCTTTGAAGCAGAGGCCGACGATGCCGACAGGTATCATCGAGATGAGGATATTCACGACATACTTGGTGCCTTCGTTCCAGCGGAACTTGAAGAGGTCAGTGAAGAGCCACACTATCTCGCGCCACAGTATGACGATGGTGCTGAGGACGGTGGCTATATGTACAGCGACGGTGAAGGTGAGGTTCTCTTCGCCGTTGAGGCCGAAGAGGTTGGCGCCGATGGCGAGGTGGCCGCTGGAGGACACAGGCAGGTATTCTGTCAGTCCTTGGACGATGCCGAGGATGAGTGCTTCAAACCATTCCATGGATTACTTTTTGCTTTTGTACATGATGGCGATTATCTCCACGATGAAGCCGAGGACTATGAGTATGGGAGCCCACACGAGTCGCTGAGCGTCGAACATGGCGGGGTTGAAGACGTTGGGGTCGTCGCTGCCGCCGCCGGCGAGGAGTATGTACCCCAGGGCGAGGATGATGATGCCGACACCCATGAGGATGTAGTTTATTTTGCCGAAGGGGAGCTTGATGTTGTTGTTTTCTTCCATGATTGTCAGGATTTATATAAGGCTTGGTGTAAGTCAGTTCTTTGCTATATAGCGCCGCACGGTGATGGCCGTGGAGAGGTAGGAGATGATGACGCCCACGACGATGAGTACGACGGCGATGAGGAGGTACCACTGCAGGTGGCTGGCGTCGGTGAGCGGCAGCTGGAATTCGTTGCCTGCCACCCATACTGCCAAGAAGGTAAGCAGCGATGCTATGAAGCCGCCGAGGGCACCGTAGGCGACGCTGCGCACGATGAACGGGCGCTTGATGAAGCCCACGTTGGCACCCACCATGCGCATGGTGTGGATGGTCTCACGCTGCGCGTAGAGGGCAATGCGCAGAAGGCTGTCGATGAGCACCACGGTGATGAGCACGAGGACGAGCATCAGCGCTATGAGGAACCACGAGAGTTTGTAGAAGCCGTCGCGCAGTTCGTTGACGATGTTCTCTTGGTAGACGACGCCTGTTACGCCTTCTTCGGCACCCACTTCCTCGCAGAAGCGGTCGAGCACTTCAGTGCTGTTGCTGGGCAGCAGCGATACGTTGAAGTTGACCATCAGCGAGGGGTAGAGTGGGTTGTAGCCGATAAAGCCCACAAAGTCTTCGCCGAGCTCGTCGGTGAAGATTTCGGCAGCCTTCTCCTTGGAGATGTAGTCGACATGCTTGATGTAGTTGCGCTGTTCTATGCGCCCTTTGACGGCCAGCGCCAACGAGTCGCTGACATCGGGCGAGAGGTCCACCTTGTAGGTGATGCGCTCCTGTGCGTCGTGGGTGATACGGTAGGAGTGGTACTCGATGCAGAGCAGCAGGCCCAGCATGAAGAGCACCAGCGTGATGCCGAGGATGGTGGCGCCGTGGGTGGCCCAGAGAGATGCTTTCTTACTCATCAGTTGGCGAGCATTACGGGCATTACGAGCATGAGGATGTCATCCTGTTTGTCTTCGGTGTCGTCGCCGAAGGGGAATATGATACCCGCACGCGAGGGGTGCGACATTTCCATGATGACCTGCTCGGAGTCGAGGTTGCTGATCATCTCGGTGAGGAACTTGGCGTTGAAGCCGATGTCCATGGGGCTGCCTTCATACTGGCAGGGGATTGTCTCTTTGGCGTTGTTGGAGAACTCGAGGTCTTCGGCGCTGATGGTCAGCTTGTCGGCGCTGATGGAGAGACGGACCTGACGGGTGGCCTCGCTGGCGAAGATGCTGACGCGGCGCAGGGTGTTGATGAACGACTGGCGGTCGAGGATGAGTTTGTTGGGGTTGTCCTTGGGGATGGCGGCTTCGTAGTTTGGGTAGCGGCCGTCGACGAGGCGGCATACGATGTAGAAGTTGTCGAAGGTGATGAAGAGGTTGGTGTTGTTGTATTCCATGGTGACGTCGCCGCCTTCCTTGCGCGCCGCCAGTATGTTCTTGACGATGGTGATAGGCTTCTTGGGCAGGATGAAGTTGGTGCTGTCGGGCGTAGTGATGTCTTTGCGGCGGTAGCGGACGAGCTTGTGGGCGTCGGTGGCCACGAAGGTGATGCCGTCGGGGGTCATCTCGCAGAAGATGCCGCTCATCTGCTGGTGCATTTCGTCGTTGCTGGTGGCGAAATAGGTCTTGTTGATGGCGTTGACGAGGGCGTCGCAGCTCATCACAACGGTGGCGGTGCCTTCGGCGGTGGGCATGGTGGGATACATCTCGGCATCCATGCCTGCCAGGTGGTATTCACCTTCGCCGCTGCTGAGCTCTATGGCGTGGCTCTGCTGGTCGACGTTGAAGGTGACGGGCACATCGTCGAAGCTCTTGAGTATTTCGAGGAGCATCTTGGAGGGGATGGCCACTTCCTCAGGGGTCTCCATGCGGCCGGTCTCAACTTCCATGCGAGCCACGAGGGTGGTGGAGAGGTCGGTGGTTTTGAGGGTCAGCGTTCCCTCTTCGAGGTGAAGGTGGAAGCAGTTGATGATGGGCATGGTGTTGTTGTTGGACAGAACACCGCTAAGGGATTGCAGTTGTTTGAGCAGCTGCTGGCTGTTGACTATGAACTTCATATTATTGTTTGTTTTTGTTTCTTATGTTTTGCAAAAGTACACATTTTTCGGCAGGTGGCTGTGTGTGCAAGGCTATAGTTATTCACTTTTTAATCAACACTTACTTTTGTGAAAACACCTTGGGGCAGATAGTCGTCGGCGTGGATGTGCAGGTTGCAGTTGGTGCGAGAGTACTCGTTGTCGATGTAGAAGCTGCCCGAGATGCGGTCGCCGTTCTTTATGCGTGTGCCGGGTTCGTAGAGTATGACGACGTTTTGGAAGGTGTCGTTGCCGATGGTGAAGGTGGCGCCTGTGGCTTCGGGCACTTCGAGGGCTGTGTAGAAGCCCGCATTAGACTGTATGTCCTGCGAGGCGCAGTATTCTATGTTCACCACAGTGCCCCTGAAGCTCACTTCGTCGTGTTTTGCACACGATGTGAGCAATGCGGCGAGCAGGAGGCTAAAAAAGACGCAGTGCTTCATTGAGGGATGTTTTTAGGTCTGTTGATTCTTTACGCTGTCCTATTATCAGGGCGCAGGGGAGGGCGTAGTCGCCGGCGGGGAAGTGGCGGTTGTAGGTGCCTGGGATGACGACGCTGCGTGCCGGCACACGGCCGCTGTATGTGACGGGGTGCTCGCCGGTGACGTCGATGATGTGTGTGGAGGCTGTGATGACGGTGCCTGCCCCGATGACGGCTTCCCGTTCTATGATGGCTCCTTCGACGATGATGGAGCGGCTGCCGATGAAGCAGTTGTCTTCGATGATGACGGGGTTGGCCTGCAGGGGTTCGAGCACGCCGCCGATACCCACTCCGCCGCTGAGGTGGACGTTTTTGCCGATCTGTGCGCAGCTGCCCACGGTGGCCCATGTGTCTACCATGGTGCCGCTGTCGACGTAGGCGCCGATGTTGACGTAGGAGGGCATGAGCACGGCTCCCGGCGCTATGTAGGCACCGTGGCGGGCCACTGCGGGCGGCACGACGCGGATGCCGCGTTCGGCGAGGTTGTGCTTGAGCGGTATCTTGTCGTTGTATTCCATCACGCCGGCTTCCATTGTCTGCATGCCGCTGATGCGGAAGTAGAGGAGTATGGCTTGCTTTACCCACTGGTTGACATGCCAGATGCCGTCGTCGCCAAGCTGAGCCACGCGTATCTCGCCACGGTCGAGCATGTCGACGGCTTCGGTGACGGCTTCCTTTACCCGGGGCTCGTTGAGCAGTTCTTTGTTTTCCCAGGCTTGTTCTATTGTTTCTTTCATCTTATCAATAATATTGTGCCGGTCTTTTCCATAAGTCTCTCTGGATGCACGCGTGTACGGTATTGAGCCTTGTATACGTATGATCCCTGCGGGCATTCCTGTCCGGCGAGGTTATGTCCGTCCCATCGGCCATCCAGCTGGTCGTAGGTGGCCACGAGGTTACCTTGACGGTTGTATATCCACACCTGCAGCTCTATGACGTCTTGCGTGACGACGTACCAGTTGTTGTTGTCGTCGCGCGACGGGGTGAAGGCGTTGGGTATGTTGATCTGGCTGCGATCGAGTTGCAGCAACACGCTGGCGGTGTCGTTGCAGCCTTCGCTGTTGATGGCAATGAGTTGAACGATGAGGCTGTCGTAGTCGGTGGGGTAGTTGTAGCTGAAGTGTTGCTGCATGCTTTGGTAGTCGCCGATGATCCAGAGCCGACTGCCGGCCTCCTGGCTGTTGTCGCTGAACTGGACCGACAGCGATTCGGGTGTCACTACGGTGGGTGTGACGTGCGGGCGTGCTCTAAGGTTCAGTCCTTTGATGTGCAGATTAAGGGTCATGGTGCTGTCGCAGCCGTGCATGTTGATGTACTTGACGCTGTCGCTTAACGTCGGCTTTCCGCCGAAGGCCAGCTGGCGCCCCTGCCACAGGTATGGCAGCTGGGCGAGGCAGAGGGTGTCATATTGTGCGACCCGTTCTGCAGGCCACACGGTGAGGTTGACGTTGACTATGCTGTCGCAGCCATGCATCGACGTCAGGTTGTACCTATAGGAGCCGCTCCTGGTGAGGAGGTCTTCGCGGTAGGTGAAGCCTATGTGCTCGCAGGTGTGTGTGTCTATCTGCTCGTTGTATACCGGCATGGCTGCCACGCTGAGATACAGCGTGCTGTCGGCGCCGTGACTGGTTGTGAGGTGTCTTGTGGTGTTCTCTCCACCCGTGAAGCGGTAGCCGTACCACACCAACGGCCACACGTTGTCGCACACGACGGTGTCGTGGCTCTCCTGCACGTTGTACCACACATGCAGGCTGTAGCTGACGGTGCTGTCGCAGCCGGCGGCGTTGGCGACGGTGAAGAGGGTGTCGATGATGGTGTCGAACACGCCGATGCCGGGTCTATCCCACGGCAGGTCGTTCTCCACGACGGTGTCGTTTATCTCGCGCCGGGTGTCTTCCCTGACGGCGATGTTCATCGTCAGCAGGCTGTCGGCCCCATGACTGTTGGTGAGGGTGACGGTCTGCATCCCGCCGTCGGCGAAGGTTATGCCGTTCCACACTATCGGCAGCTGGTGGCGGCAAACCGACGAGTCGGCCTGCGCCGAGGTGTTGCGCCACACATGGAGGGTGTAGTGCAGCGCGCTGTCGCAGCCGACGGCGTTGGTCAGGACGTAGGTGGTGTCGGTGTCGGTGCCGAGGGTGTCTACTCCCGGCAGGCCCCACGGGAGGCTGTTCTCCACTATGGTGTCGTTGCGCGTGGCACGGCTGTCTTCTCTGACAGTGAGCGTCATGACGGTGACGCTGTCGGCGCCATGGATGTCCGTCAGCGCCAGTGTCTGCACTCCGGCGTCGTTGAAGGTCAGGCCGTTCCACACTACCGGCAGCTGGTGGCGGCAGAGGGTGCTGTCTATGGAGTCGAGCGAGTTGAGCCACACGTGAAGGCTGTAGTGTATAGTGCTGTCGCAGCCTGCGTTGTTGGTCACCAGGTAGTCGACGGCGGTGTCGGCCATGAACGTCTCATGTCCGGCGAGGCCCCACGGCAGGTCGTTCTCCACGACGGTGTCGTTCAGCGTCGTCTCTGTGTCTTCCAGCACTGTGAGCCTCATCGTGAGAAGGCTGTCGGCGCCGTGGCAGTTTGTGAGGGTCACATTTTGCGAGCCTGCGTCGCTGAACGTCACACCGTTCCATGTCAGCGGCAGCTGGTGGCGGCAGAGTGTGCTGTCGGCGGTGTCCGCCACGTTGTACCACACGAACGCCGTCAGGTTCACCGTGCTGTCGCAGCCCTTTGTCGTCGTGAGGGCCATTGTCGTGTCGAGCATCAGTGCTCCGACGGCAGGGTGGGGGGCTCCTGCTTGGGGCGGGGCTATCAGCGTCTGCCCGTCGACGATGTACGGCAGCTGGTTCTCGGTGAGGGTGACGGCCACCGTGGTCGTCTTCGAACGGTTTATGTGCAGCATGTAGCGCATCGTGCTGTCGCAGCCGTCTGCCGACGTGAAGTGCTTGACGACCTGACGGTTGTTGGTGTACGTCTGTCCGTGGAGGGTATAGCTGTCACATGCCGTGTCGTATTCCGTGATGTTGTACTTCGGGTGCACCGTTATCACGGCGGTGCTGTCTATGGTGTCGCCGCAGGTGCTTATGATCCTGAAGAGCACCGGTATCGCCGTGTCGGCGACGATGTTGTTGGGTGCATGGAACCTGTATGTCGAGTCGTTGACCCGCTGCACGCAGGGGCTTACCACTTCGCGTTTCTCCAGGGCGCAGTCGGTAGGCAGCAGGGTGGGGTTGAGGGCCAGCTCCCAGTCGAAGACGTAGCCGTTGTCGCCGCTGTAGGCGTCGATGACCTCCACATACCAGGTGCCGTTGAGCGGGCATCCCACCAGCGCCGACAGGTTCTGGTCGGGGTGATAGAACTGCCGTTTGGCGGCCACATTGCTGCTGTCGATGCTGTAACCCGTCCGGTTGGCCGAGCGGTAGATGCGGCCGTCGCCAGAAGCGTACTGGTAGCCGCTGGTGGTATTGTTGCTCCAGCAGTAGTTCCAACCGACGCCGGGCTGGTTGCTGCTTCTCGTGCGGTCGCATTTGTCGCTGTAGTCGGAATAGTCGTAGGCGGCGCCGAGGTAGGTGCCGCCGCTGACGTTGCTGTAATCATTGTTCCACGAGCGGTGTCCCGCGGGCACTTCGTCGTCGCAGTCGCTGCTGCCTCTGCCGCTCCAATTCATAAGGCTCGCCCGCTGGCCGTTGGGGCACACCACGCCGATGTACAGGTCGCCGATGTAGGAGTGTTCCATGTTCACCTTCACATACTTGATGTCCTGGGCCGACGACACCATGGCTCCAGGCGTGAAGCCGCTGAAGGACAGCGTGGAGCGGTAGGAGCAACCGTAAGGCGGACACGACACCCCGTCGGGCAGGAAGGCCAGCTCGGCATGGCTCTGGGAGGCCATGGGCAGGTCGAACACTACGTTGAAGTTGCTGTTGTAGCCGAATTGTATCGTGGTGTAGGAGTTGGCGCAGACATCCGTGGGCAGCACGAAGCGCAGGAACTCGTTGCTCTGCCCCTGTGCCGCAAAGGCGAGAAGCAGGCATAGGACCAGGGGTGTACCGGCGCCGGGCCGCATGGGCTGTACGTTCTTCCTCTTTTCAGTTCCTGTCATATTGTCTATAGTGTTGAATGGTCAGCGGTTGCTGTGTGATAAATTGTCAACTCATAACTCAAAACTCATAACTCAAAACTCTTAACTCCCTTAATTCCTCATCACCTCGATGGTGCCGTTCTGTTTCACGACGCCCCAGGCGCTGCGGCCCAGGAAGCGGTAGTAGTAGGTGCCGTCGGGGCTGTTGGTGGCGTTGGGGTCCCAGAAGTCCTCGTGGCGGTACACGTTCACCGCGTGGAACACCCGTGCGCCCCACTGGTTGTATATCCAGATCTCGTTCATCGGATACTGCCCCATGTCCACGAGGTTCACCACCTCCCAGCGGTCGTTGATGCCGTCGCCGTTGGGCGTCACCAGCGTCGGGAACTGGAGCCAGTCGTTGACCACCGTGACGGTGTGCTCCACAGTGTCGCGGCACACTGTCGTCAGCGTGTCGGGCCCTTGGCGCGTCCACAGCGCCGTCAGCGTCACCACGTGCTCGCCCGACGGGTTCTGTCCGTCGGTGTCCCAGCGGTACGACGGCGAGAAGTCGCTGCTGGTGTCGGTGCCTTGCGTGCCGCCGATCGCCCATAGCCACCCCATGTCCTCGCCCTGCGGCCACGACTCGTTGACGAAGTCAACCTGCGGGTCGTGCAGCGGAGGTTCCAGCGGTAGCCAGCTGAAGTGGGCCTCGGGGTTGCCGAACACCCACACCACGCTGTCCATGTGCAGCGTGTCGCGGCAGCCACCGGCGCTGACCGAGAGCAGCGTCACGCCGTAGACGCCGGCGCTGTCGAAGCGGTGGCTCACCAGCGTGTTGCCGCCGATGGTGTCAGTCGGGGTTATTATCCATTGCCGCCACACCGTCAGCGGCGTGGTGTCCTTCAGATGAATGCCATAGGGCTCGCAGCCCAGCAGCACAGTGTCGGCGCTCCACCGCTCGCCGTCGGCGCTCAGCAGTATGCGTGGCAGGAAGGCGCTGTCGATGACGTTGATCCTTACCTTCACCGTGCTGTCGCACCCCCATGCCGAAGTGCGCGGCAGCACGTAGTCGCCCGGCGCGTCGAAGGCCACGGTGTCGTAGCGGTAGCCGTCAACGGCGCAGAAGGCCACGGTGTCGTAGGCAGTGTAGACGGGGTGGTAGGTGAACACCCGCGCCACCACGCTGTCGCACCCGCAGTCGGCCGTCAGCGTGTCGGCCACCGTGGTGTCGGCCGTCACGCGCACAGCGCCCACCCACAAGGTGTCGCCAACGCAGGCCAGCACAGAGTCCAACCCCGTGAACGGCGGGCGGAAGAACACGGCGCGGCTCACCACGCTGTCGCACCCGCAGGCCGCCGTCAGCGTGTCGCTCAGCACGGTGTCGCGCGTCACCACGACGCTCCCCACCGTCAGCGACCCGCCGTAGCACACGTAGTCGGTGTCTATGTCTTCAATCTTCTCGCGGAAGAAGTATCTGTTTGTCACCACGCTGTCGCAGCCGTGCACACTCAGCAGGCGGCGCACCACCGTGGTGTCGCGCGTCAGCGTGCCCACGCCGGCCAGCGTAGCCGTCTCGCCCCAGCAGAGGGTGTCGCTCAGCTCGGTGGTGAGCTGCGGGTAGTAGTGCACCCTCACCACGGTGTCGCGCACCGACGGCATGCCGGTGCCGTAGATGCGCACCGTGTATTCCACCGTCGTGTCGCCCGTCGTGCCGCTGGGTGACGTGACGTTCCACACCGTGTCGTTCTGCCTCGTCACCTCGTCGCCAAGCACCGTGCAACCCGTCATCACGCCCGCCATGGGCACCAGCGTCTCGTCAAGCGACAGCTCCCAGTCGAACACCCAGCCGTTGTCGCCGCTGTAGGCGTCGATGACCTCTATGTACCACGTGCCGTTCACCGGGCATCCCACCAGCTGCTGGAAGCTTTGGTCGGGGCGGTAGAACCTTCGGCCCTGCGCCACGATGCTGCTGTCTATGCTGTAGCCCGAACGGTTGGCCGAGCGGTAGATGCGTCCGTCGCCGCTGGCATACTGGTAGCCGTGGGTGTTACTGCTGCTCCAGCAGTAGTTCCACCCCGTACCGGGAGAATTGTTGCTACTTGTCGAGTCGCACTTGTTGCTGTAGTCAGTATAGTCGTAGGCCGCACCGAGGTAAGTGCTGCCGTACACGTTGCTGCCCGCAGCCCATGTGCGGCTGCCGGCCGGCACCTCGTCGTCGCAGCTGCTGCTGCCGCTGCCGCTCCAGTTCATCAGGCTCGCACGCTGCCCGTTGGGGCAAACGATGCCGATGTACAGGTCGCCGATGAACGAATGCTCTATGTTCAACCTCACGTATTTGATGTCCTCCACCGTGCGTATCTGCACGCTGTTGTCAAGCCCGCTGAAGGTCACATGCGAGCGGTAGGAGCAGCCGTAGGGCGGGCACGACACACCGTCGGGCAGGAACGCACGCTCCGCATGCGAGAGGTTGAGCAGCATGTCCCTCACCTCCACGTCCGCCGCCGCCGTGTGGCCCACGGCTATGCGCACAGTGTCGTGAAGGCACGCCACGGTGTCAACATCCACACGCACTATCTGCTGCGCCCCGGCGCCACCGCCTAAGCACATGAAAACCAGTGCAAAAAGAGTATATATATTATATTTTAGTCTATTCATAATCATGTGCAAAGATACAATTTTTTTTTGACACAGCAAGCCCGACATGATATTTTGCTAAAATTTAACATTTCGGCCGTTCTGTGCCACCCCAAAAAACCGTCCTCTGCACCACGGCCCCGGTACGGAGTCCCTACGGACCCGGTACGGCCGTTCTTCAGTAGTTCTTCAGTAGTTCTTCAGTGCAGCACTGAAATACTACTGAAGAACTACTGAAGAAATGCCGTAGGGACTCCGTACCGGAGGCGAAGGAACACCATAGGGGAGGGGTGGCAAAAATATTTTGTCATATACTAAAAAAAGTGTATCTTTGCAGCAAAATTAAAACAACATAACATGAAACAACTCATTGAATGCGTGCCTAATATCAGCGAAGGCCGCAACATGGATATCATCAACCAGGTGACTGCCGAGATTGAAAAGGTCGAAGGTGTGAAGCTTCTCGACGTCGACCCCGGCCAGACCACCAACCGCACCGTCATTACCTTCGTCGGCGAGCCCGAGCCCGTCCTCGAAGCCGCCTACCAGGTGGTGAAGAAAGCCGCCGAGCTTATCGACATGACCCAGCACCACGGTGCACACCCCCGCCAGGGTGCCACCGACGTGTGCCCTCTCATCCCCGTGAGCAACATCACCATGGAGGAGGTCGTCGAGTATGCCCACAAACTCGGCAGGCGCCTCGGCGAGGAGCTGCAGATACCCATCTACTGCTACGAGAACGCCGCCTTCCTGCCCGAACGCCGCAACCTGGCCTACTGCCGCACAGGCGAGTATGAGAGCCTCAGCAGCCGCCTCGGCACCGAGCAGTGGAAGCCCGACTTCGGCCCCAACGCCTGGAACGACCACACCGCCCGCACCGGCGCCACACAGGTCGGCGCTCGCGACTTCCTCGTGGCCATCAACTACAACCTCAACACCACCAGCACCCGCCGCGCCAACGCCATCGCCTTCGACGTGCGCGAGAAAGGCCGCCCCAAACGCGAGGGTGGCAAGCCCAGCGGCAAGCCCATCAAGGACGAGAACGGCAAGACCATCATGATCCCCGGCACACTCAAGGGCACCAAGGCCATCGGCTGGTACATCGAAGATTACGGCATCGCTCAGGTGTCTATGAATATCACATCCATCAAGGTGGCCCCCGTGCACCTCTGCTTCGACGAGGTGTGCCGCTGCGCCGCCAACCGCGGCCTCCGCGTCACCGGCTGCGAGATCGTGGGCCTCATACCCAAGAGCGTCCTCATCGACGCCGGCAAATACTACCTGGCCAAGCAGCAGCGCTCCCTCGGCGTCAGCGAGGAGGAGATCATGAAGGTGGCCATCAAGAGCATGGGCCTCGACGACCTCAAGCCCTTCGACCCCAAGGAGAAGGTCATTGAGTTCCTCATCGAGGACCACTCGAAGAAAAAGCTCGTCGACCTCACCTGCCGCGGCTTCTGCGACGAGACCGCCAGCGAGAGCCCCGCTCCCGGCGGCGGCTCCGTCAGCGCCTACATGGGCGCCCTGGCCGCCAGCCTCGGCACCATGGTGGCCAACCTCACCGGCGGCAAGGCTGCCTACGACGACGAGTGGGAGAAGTTCAGCGACGTGGCCGTCAAAGGACAGGCCCTGAAGGACGAACTCCTGCACCTCGTCGACGAAGACACCGCCGCCTTCAACAAGATTATGGACGCCTTCGGCCTGCCCAAGAAGACCGACGAGGAGAAGGCCGCTCGCAGCGCCGCCATCCAGGAGGCCACCAAGTTCGCCACAGAGGTGCCTTTCCGCACCATGCAGCGTTCCCTCGAGGCCTTCGAGGTCTGCCGCGCCATGGTGGAGTGGGGCAACCCCAACAGCGTCACCGACGGCGGCGTAGGCTCGCTCGCCGCACGCAGCGCCGTCATGGGTGCTCACCTCAACGTTAAGATCAACGCCTCGTCGCTCAAGGACGAAGCCTTCAAGGCCGACATCCTGGCACGTGCTCAGAAAATCGAGGACGAAGCCATCCGTCAGGAAGCCGAAATCCTCAAGATAGTAAACGAAAAAATAGGACTGTAATGAAGAAGAAAGCATTGATGCTGCTCGCCGTCGTGGTGCTCACGCTGGTCGCCGCCAGCTGCACCCACCACACCTGCCCCGCCTACCGCGGGTCGGTGGTCATGGCCGAGGTGACGGAGTAAGCGCCGCTTCGCTGCCAAGGTGACAACACCCCACAAGGGGAATGCCGGTTTCGGTGTCCCCTTGTGGGATGTTTTGTTATTAGTGGGTAGTGGATAGTGGATAGTGGATAGCACACATGTTCTAGAGTGCTACCCACTATCCACTACCTACTTAGTAACTGCATTCGTCGCAGATTTTGACGTTGGTGCTGCCGCCGACGGGTCCAATGTTGCCGCCGCCGTAGACGTTGCCGTTGACGACGGTGTTGCCTTTGAGGAGGACATGGGTGTCGGTGCTGACGGCGCTTTCCTGTCCACCGCCGAAGACGTGGCCGGTCGTGGCGTCGCCGTCGGTGCCGATGTGGCTGTCGCCGTCGACGGTGAGGTAGGCGCTGCCGGTGACGGTGCCGAGGGTGGCCATCTCGGTGGTGGTGTAGAGTATCTTGTTGGCGTCGTCGGAGCCCGCGTTGGCGCGATGCTGCCAGGTGAAGGTCTCGGGCGCTACGGTGCCGAAGTCGCTGAAGAGTCCCGTCTCCTTGGTGTAGCGTGATTTTGTGGGCTCGGTGTTGGGGTAGACGTCGAGGGTGTTGGCGGTGGCCTTGAAGCCGGCGCCGTAGGCATTGCCGAGGACGGTGCAGTCGGTGAGGGTCGACCTGACGTCGCCGCTCACCTTGCCCTGGCAGCCGGCACCGTAGTAGTTGCCCAGCACAGTGCAGCCGTTCAGTACGTTGGTCACGTTGCCTGTGGTGGCAAGGTCGAATTTGGCATAGCCCGTGTAGGAACGCGCCACACCCGTGCCGCCGCCGCCGGAGTAGAGGATGAACTCGAACTTATAGCAGCTGCCGATGCCGTAGTTGGTGTTGTTCGTCAGGCGTTTGTAGGTCTCTGTGAAGGCGATGGGGAAGTCAATGCTGTTGCTGCCGAAGTTGACGCTGGTGTTGTTGCCCTCGCGGTTGTAGGTGATGGAGGTGCCGCCGAAGCCGGCGCCGTAGTAGACGCCGAAGGTGCTGTTGGTGGCGTGGGTGGTGACGGTCTTGCCCGCAGCCATGTCGCCGAACTCCGGCCCTCCGCAGTAGAAGTCCACCAGGCTGTTGTTCATCGTGATGTCGATGTTGCCGGTGATGCGGGCGTTGGGTGAGGTGCCGCCACCGAAGAAGCGGCCTATGACGGCGTGGTCCACCTTGGCGGTGACGTTGACGCCACTGGTGTTGGGCTTCTCCATGTAGGCGCCGAGCCACTTGTGCATCTTGCCCCCGGCACCCCAGAACCAGATGTTGCTGCTGGTAGCCGAGGCGCCGGCGCGGTAGCCGGTCATGTAGCACTCCTCAATCTCGCCGCCGGTGACGAGGATGGGCCTGATGGTGGTGGTGCGCGCATTGTCGGTATGCGAGCCGGGGTAGAGTTCCTCCACATAGGCGTTGCCGCCAATCTGCTCGTAGCTCAATCTGTTGGCGTTGCCGCTTCGGGCACGGACAATCTGGATGAAGTAGCCGCTGTTGGCTATCCAGCGGTTGTTGCCGTGGCCGTTGTCGTTGTTGGTAAAGGCGCCGTCGTTGATTTCGCACTCGCTCATGAAGCTCACGCAGGTCTCGGTCAATTCGAACCATCCTCTGCCGTGCCAGATGCCGATGGTGGGATAGGGGGTGCTGCCCGTGACGCGCTCGGCCATACCCATGCCGATGTTGGGCACGAAGTCGAAGCGTATGGGAGGTATCGCCGAACGGTCGGTGGTGTGGTAGGAGTACCAGCCGTAGTCGGGCTCCTGGTTCCGGTCCTCGTCAACACTCATGATGGTGCAGGCTTTGGCAGTGTTGAGGCGCACACCGCCTATGGTGCTCTGGTTGTAGTGGTAGTTGCCCACCAGCACGATGGCCTGGCTGTGGGGGTTGGTGCTGTTGTTCATGGCGTTCACCAGGGTGTTGAGGTCGGTGTAGACCGTACGGTTGTGGTAGGAGGTGGGCACCGCCCAGCCCAGGTTGGTCTGCCCGCCGTAGGAGGTGTTGTAGCCGAAGTCCGACCGGGCGTCGCTCAGGTAGAAGGCGTTGGCCAGATTGGCCTCGATGCTGATGGCCGTCACGCCGTAGGGTACTATGTAGTTGCCGCCCTGGGCGAAGATGTAGGGGTTGTCGGTGGCGTTGTAGATGTCCTTCTGCGGATTGTCGCGGTCGGCGAAGTTGTAGGGCTCGGCGGCGGGTATGTTGAAGGTGTTGTAGGAGGTGCCGTCCTTGGTGACGGAGGTTATCTTCCAGCCGGTGACCACCTTGCTGTAGTCGTTCTGCGTCCACAGCTCGTTGGCGAACGGCAGCACCACCTTGCCCCATGTGAAGTCGTAGCGCGCGGTGTCCATGTCGGTGATGGGCAGGTTGACGCTGCCCGTGGTGCCGCCCACGGTGTAGTTCACCGTCAGGTAGCTGTCGGTGCCCATGCTGTCGATAAGCTTGCCGGCGTAGTCCGCCGTGGTCGACGGCAGGTTGGCGGCGATGTCCTGCGTGGTGCGGTGCGTACCGCTCGGCCACGGCTCGATGATGGGGTAGGGGGCCACCTCGGGCTTGAGCACCCAGTGGCCTATCTCTGCCACATGGGCATCCGTGTGGTCGCCGAAGAGGAAGTAGGCCGCCATCTCGCGGTGCGTGTTGAGGATGTGGCGGTAGAAGGGGAAGCGGGTGAGGAAGGCGTCCTTGTCGATGGCCAGCTGGTCGTTGTAGGCCGTATAGGTGAGGTCGGCCCGCGAGCGGTAGTAGTTGTATTCGGTCAGCTTCTGCACGTTGTTCGTGTGGTTGCCGCCGTAGACGGGCGAGCGGTTGGTGCCGGTAGTCATGTCGCCGTACATCATGCACATGGCTATGCGCACGCCGGTGGCATCGACCGTCGTGGTGCCGCTGACGGTGCCCTGGTTGCGGCCCACGATGCCGGCGGCGTATGTGCCGCCGCTGACGGTGGCGTAGTTGTAGCAGTTCACCACGCGCACGTTACTGCCCGAGCCGATGGTGCCCACCAGGCCGCCCACGTAGCGCGTGCCCTGTACGGTGGAGGCCGTCGTGGCCAGCACGCCGCAGTTGTACACCTTGGTGTTGCCCGTGGCGGTGACGCACACGGCGCCGGCGTCGGCATTGGTACCTGTACGGTTGATGTTAACGTTATCGAGCCGCAGGTTCTTCACCGTGGCCCCGTTGAGGGTGTTGAAGAGCGGAACGGTGAGACCGCTGACGGTGTGGTAGGCCCCGTCGAGGGTGCCCGTGAAGGTGGTGAACGAAAAACCGCCGAAGCCCGAGGCGTCGATGTCGGCTGCCAAGACATAGTTGCCGCTGGCCGAGGTGATCTCCGACAAGCTGGTGATGGCGGTCTGCGCTTGCAGAGCCGGTGAGAAGAGCAGGACGGTGGCCAAGATAAAGCCTCGGAAACTTATTTTCCGTAGGCTAATACATTCTCCTTGGAACCGGACCTGTGTCCCGATGGTTGTGTGGTGGGGTATGTTTTTCAATCTATATGAATATTAAGATTCTGAATTTATATTGGATTCTGGCTGAAAACATCCTGCATGCAGTCGACATGCTCACCCGGTCAGGCGTCGGCGCCGAACTGCATGAGGTAGGCCTTGATGAAATCGTCGAGCTTGCCGTCGAGCACCCCGGCCACGTCAGAGGTCTGGTAGTTGGTGCGGTGGTCCTTGACGCGGCGGTCGTCCATCACGTATGAGCGTATCTGCGAACCCCACTCGATCTTCTTCTGCGAGGCCTTGATTTTGTCCTTCTCCTCCATACGATGCTTCATCTCGCGGTCGTAGAGCTGCGAACGCAGCAGGCGCATGGCGTTCTCCTTGTTCTTCGGCTGGTCGCGCGTCTCGGTGTTCTCGATGAGTATCTCCTCCTCCACGCCGGTGTAGGGGTCCTTGTACTGGTAGCGCAGGCGCACACCAGACTCCACTTTGTTGACGTTCTGGCCGCCGGCGCCGCCGCTGCGGAAGGTGTCCCAGGAGAGTTTCGACATGTCTACAACAACCTCTATGGTGTCGTCGATAAGCGGTGTGACGCTGACGCTGGTGAAGCTCGTCATGCGTTTGCCCTGCGCGTTGAAGGGGCTGACGCGCACCAGGCGGTGCACCCCGGTCTCGCTCTTCAGGTAGCCGTAGGCGAAGTCGCCCTCTATCTGAAGCGTGCAGCTCTTGATTCCGGCGCCGTCGCCGTCGAGCGAGTTGCTGATGACGACCTTGTAGCCATGCGTTTCGGCATAGCGTATGTACATGCGCATAAGCATTTCAGCCCAGTCCTGGGCCTCTACACCACCGGCACCGGCATTGATTGAGAGCACGGCATCGAGGCGGTCGCTCTCGTTGCGCAGCATGTTTTTAAACTCCAGTTCCTCGACCTTCTTTTGGGTGGAAGCTATCTGGGCGAGGAGCTCTTCTTCGGTGGCGTCGCCGGCCTCGAAGAACTCACCCATGACTTCAAGGTCGCCACAGGCCTCGTCGACGTCTTTGTATGCCGTCACCCACACCTTTTTGGCGTTGATGCCCTTCACCACCTTCTGGGCCTCTTTGGGGTCGTTCCAGAAGTCGGGCGCCTCGGTTTTCTTCTCCTCTTCGGCAATCCATGCCGCCGTTTTCTCGATGTCGAGAAACTTCTTCAGTGCCTCTTTGCGTGCAATGAGGTCTTTTATCTGTTCTTGGTTTGTCATATAAGCACTAAAAAAGGGCAAGCTGTTTATATCGCACCGCTACAACCAAACACCCTTGCTGTATTCCTACCCTGGGGGATTCAATGGGAGCTGGTCGTATAAGACTTGCCCAACCCTATGATATACAGGCGTTAGCCTGCAACCGTTATCTCTCTTTCGGACTGCAAAGATACAAAAATATTTATATCTGGCAAAATTTATTTTGCTTCTCAGCAGGGGTCGACGTCGAAATGGACGGCTACGCGAGCCCATCCGTCCTGCTTTGTGAGGTCGTCGGCAATCTGCATCATCAGCCGTTTGGCGTCGGCGATAGCCTCGCTGCGCTCGAAGCGGACGGTTATGGTCTTAAGGTACAGCGCGCGAATGCGGCTCACCAGCGGGTATTCCGGTCCCATGACGCGCTGTCCGAAAGCGCCGCGCAGCTGCAGCGCCAGCCAGTCGGCGGCGGCGTTGAGCACCTCGCTGTCGCGGTGCTTGAGGGTGATCTCCACCAGCCGGTAGTAGGGCGGATAGCGGAAGACGCGCCGCTCGTTGTCCTGGTCGTGGTAGAGGCCCTCGTAGTCATTGTCTTGCACTTTCTGCAACAGCTGGTGTCCGGGGTTGTAGGTCTGGATGATCACCCGTCCGGCATCGCCGTGTCGCCCGGCGCGGCCGCTGACCTGCGTCATCTGCTGGTAGGCGCGCTCGTAGCTGCGGAAGTTGGGGTAGTTGATGAGGTTGTCGGCGTTGACGATGCCCACCACGCTGACGTGCTCGAAGTCAAGGCCTTTGGTGACCATCTGGGTGCCCACGAGGATGTCTATGCGCCGCTCGGCGAAGTCGTTGAGCAGCTCGATGTACTGGTTCTTCTGCAGCGTGCTGTCGAGGTCCATGCGTGCCACCCGAGCCTCGGGGAACAGGATCTGCAGGTCCTCCTCCACGCGCTCGGTGCCGATGCCGGCCATGCGGATATGCGAAGAGTGGCACGCCGGGCACTCTGCCGGCACGGGGATGCTGTAGCCGCAGTAGTGGCAGCGCAGCGAATTGGTGGCCTTGTGGTATACCAGCGACACGTCGCAATGCACGCATTGCGGTATGTGGTGGCAGTCGTCGCACTCGAGCCTCAGGGAGAAGCCCCTGCGGTTCTGGAAGAGGATGGCCTGCTGGCGTGCAGCGAGGGCGTCGCGGATGGCGCCGAGGAGCGTGTCGCTGAAGTGGCCGTGCACCTCGCCCTGCCGCTGCGCCTGCTTCATGTCAACCACGTCGACCCGCGGCAGGCTGAAGCCCCCGTAGCGGCGCGTGATGGTGGCGAGGGCGTACTTGCCGCTGAGGGCGTTGTGGTAACTCTCGATGCTCGGCGTGGCGCTGCCCAGCACCGTGCGGGCGCCCCAGAGGCGTGCCAGGTAGATGGCGGCGTCGCGGCCGTGGTAGCGCGGAGCGGGGTCCTGCTGCTTGTAGGAGGCGTCGTGCTCCTCGTCGACGATGACGAGGCCCAGGTCGCTGAACGGCAGGAAGAGGGCGCTGCGGGCCCCCAGCAGCACCTGGTAGCGCGCGTCGCCGTCCTTGAGGGCTGTGCGGCGCCACACCTCGACGCGCTGGCTTGCCGAGAAGCGCGAGTGGTAGACGCCCACCCTGTCGCCGAAATGGCGTCGCAGGCGGTTGATAATCTGTGCCGTCAGCGCAATCTCGGGCAGCAGGAAGAGCACCTGACGGCCGGCGCGCACCTGCTCGTCGATGAGCTTGATATACACTTCGGTCTTGCCGCTCGACGTGACACCGTAGAGCAGCGACGTCTCGCGGTAGGACTCGCGGACGATGGCGTCGTAGGCTGCCTGCTGCTCGTCGTTGAGCACGATGCTCGACGCCGGCACGAGGCTGTCATCGTCGAAATGCGCCAGCCGGCTCTCCACGCGCTCTTCGGTCACCAGCACGCCGTTCTTGATGAGTGTCTGCAGCGACGACCCTTGCGGCAGTTCGCGTTTAGGCACCGGCTCCTTGCCGAAGCCCGACATCGTCATGAAGCGCATCAGCAGCTCGAGCTGTTTGGTGCGCTTCTTGGCCTCCAGCTCGTCGAAGAGACGTCGCTGGGCCTCCTCGGCGGCGTAGCCGTCGGCCAGACGCACGTAGGTCGACTTGCGCGGCACGAAGCGCTCGCGCAGCTCCTCGTCCATGACCACCACCTCGCGCTCCATCATGGTGCGCATCAGCGGCATAATCTTCTGGATGCCAAGGGCGCGGCTGATGTCGTCGACGCGCATCACGGGGTGGTCGGTGAGCAGGTTGACCACCTGCAGCTCGCTCTTGGAGAGCCGCGAGAGGTCGCCGTCGAAATCGGGGTGAATGCTCACGGCGCTCTCGCTGGCGAGTTTCATGCCTGCCGGCAGGGCCACCGCCATCACGTCGCCGGGATAGCACATGTAGTATGCCGCCATCCACTCCCAGAAAAGCATCTGGCGCTCAGAGACTATGGGCTGCTCGTCGAGCACGCCGAGTATGTATTTGGCGCGCCATTTGGGCGCGTCGGTGTGCAGACGGCGCACGAGGGCGGAATACATGCGTTTCTGGCCGAACTGCACCACCACGCGGACGCCCACAGCCACCTCAGCGCGCAGCTCGCGCGGCACCCTATAAGTGTAGGTGCCAGGCAGATGCAGCGGCAGCAGCACGTCGGCGTAGTATACCTTGTCCTCATCCATAGCGGCTGCAAAAGTACGATTATTTTTCCATACGCCGAAGCATTTTTTATCCACCGCCGGCATTGGAAGGCAATCTTGCCGGCCGATGGTTGCCGTCGGGTCGTATTTGGGTTGCTGTCAATACGGAGCCGGTAGGCAGTTCTTCAGTACTTCAACGATACTTCTTCAGTAGTTCTTCAGTTATATACTGAAATACTACTGAAGAAATGCCGTAGCCGGGCGTAGCTGGGAGTTTTGAATTAGGAGTTGTGGGGTGTTGTGGCCGTTTAGTAGCCGTTTAGTAGCCGTTAAGGTGGGGTTAAGGACAGGAGAAGGGGGTTGGGAAAAGTTTTTTTTTTCGCACCTTAATATAATAAACTATGCTCTTGCGCGTTATGTGTATCAATAAAGAGGTGTTGAAAACTTTATGCCGCGAGGGAGTGGCGGAAGCGAAAAAAAGTGTATTTTTGCAGTCGAAATGTTGAACCAACAATAACAACAATGGAGAACCAAGAGAACAGAAAAGAAGAGCTCTACAGCCAGGCGATACCTGCGGGCAAACGTAGATATTTCTTCGATGTGAAAGAGACGAGAGGCGGTGACAAGTTCATCACCATCACCGAGAGCCGCAAGCTCTTCAACAACAACACGGGCGACTTCTATTTCGAGAAGAACAAGATGTTCCTGTACAAGGAGGACTTCGACAAGTTCCGCCAGGGGCTTGAGAACGCGTTCTCGTTCATCGAGACGGGCATCGTGCCGCCGCCCGTGGTGGTGGAGGAGGGCTACCGTGCCGACGACACGGACAGCAAGCTTGAGGAGATAGATTTCAAGTTCTAACCATAAAGAGAGATGGGAAAGATAATATCCATAGCCAACCAGAAGGGCGGGGTGGGTAAGACGACGACGGCGGTGAACCTCTCGGCGGCGCTCGCCGTGCTCGAGAAGAAAGTGCTGCTGGTGGATTGCGACCCGCAGGCCAACGCCACTTCGGGCATGGGCGTCGACCCCGACGGCTTGGAAAAGAGTGTGTACGAGTGCATCCTCGGGCAGGCCGACGCCAGGGACATCATCATGGAGACTGACACGCCGAACCTGTCGCTGCTGCCCACACGCATCGACCTTGTGGGCGCCGAGGTGGAGCTCATCAACGAGAAAGGGCGCGAGCAGTTTCTGAGCCGCGCGCTGGCCGGTGTGAGGGACGACTACGACTTCGTCATCATCGACTGCTCGCCGTCGCTTGGCCTGATAACCATCAACGCGCTGACGGCGTCAGACTCGGTGATAATACCGATACAGAGCGAGTATTTCGCCCTCGAGGGCCTTGGCAAGCTGCTCAACACGGTGCGCATCGTGCAGACGCGCCTCAACCCGCAGCTCTCCATCGAGGGGTTGCTGATAACGATGTACGACAACCGCCTGCGCCTGGCGCGCCAGGTGGTGGAGGACGTCAGGGGCCACTTCAAACAGCTGGTCTTCGACACGCTCATCTATCGCAACACCAAGCTGGCCGAGGCGCCGAGCTACGGCAAGAGCATCATCATGCACGACGCTGCGTCGACAGGGGCGGTGAACTACCTCAACCTGGCCATGGAGATACTCAGGAGAAACAAGAAAAGTGAATAGTGGAAAGTGACCAGTGGCCAGTGGTAAGTGACGAATGGCCAGTGGTAAAGTAGACAAGAAAGAATGGCAACAAAACCGAAGAACGGAGGCTTGGGGCGCGGACTTGGGTCCATACTGCCCGACATAGCCGACTTGCAACCTGAAGGAAAGAAGCCTGCCACGGCGGTGAGCATGGTGGCCATAGATAAGATAAGCCCCAACCCCTACCAGCCGCGCAGGGAGTTCGACGACAGCGAGCTCGCGGAGCTGGCGCAGAGCATCAAGCAGCAGGGCATCATCACGCCCGTCACGCTGCGCCAGATGCCCGACGGGAGCTACCAGCTGGTGGCCGGCGAACGCCGTCTGCGCGCCAGCAAGCTGGCAGGCCTGAAGGAGCTGCCAGCCTATGTGCGCACGGCCACGGACATGCAGATGATGGAGATGGCCCTGGTGGAGAACATACAGCGTTCAGACCTCAACGCCATCGAGGTGGCGCTGGCCTACAAGCAGCTGATAGAGGAATGCCGCCTGACGCAGGACCAGCTCAGCGAGAAAGTGGGCAAGGACCGCTCGACGATAAGCAACTACCTGCGCCTGCTCGGCCTGCCGGCGGAGACGCAGGAGGCCCTCGGCGCCGGGCGCATCAGCATGGCCCACGCACGTGTGCTGGCCGGCGTAGAGGACGCCGAACGCCACGCCGAGATACTGCATGCCATCGAGGATCGCCATCTGTCGGTGCACCAGGCCGAGGAGATGGCCAAACAGGCCAAGGCCAAGCCCAAGGTGCAGGTGTCGCGACGCGGCGAGCTGCCGTCGATGCACAGCGCCGCGCAGAGCCGGCTGAAGGAACGCCTGCAGTCGACGGTGGAAATCAAGCGCTCGCAGCGCGGCAAGGGCACGTTGACCATCTGCTTCAACTCAGACAGCGACTTCGAGCGCATACTGGCGCTGATAGAGAGATGAGACGCCTGCTGCTCCTGATACTACTTGTATTGCCGCTTGGCGCCCAAGCGCAGCAGACGGTCGTCGAGGACCACTCGCCCGACGTGGCGCTGCGCTGGTCGCTGCTGCCGGGAGCGGGGCAGATATACAACGAGCAGGCCTGGAAGGTGCCTATAATCTATGGCGCTTTTGCCGGCGTGGGGTACTTCATCTACGACAACTACAAAGCCATGCGCCTCTTCAAGGACGAGTACCTCTACCGCGTCAACCACGACGACGCCTTCCAGAACCCCGACTACGCGTCGTACCCAACGAGCAACATTGCGGAGCTTTACAACAAATACAACCGCAATTTCCAGCTGATGATCATCATCGCCGCCGGCATCTACGGCCTCAACCTGCTCGACGCCTACGTCTTCGGGCACCTGTTCAACTTCACCATCGACGACGACATAAGCCTCAACGTGTTGCCTGCCGTGCAACCGACGCCGACGGGATGGTACCCGACGGTTGGGGTGGGGCTGACCTTCTAAACACATAACAACCAAAGACAGAACAAAACAGATAACACATTAAACGATATGACAAGCAAACTTCTTATGATTCAGAGCGACATGTCCACGGTGGTCGACACCATGGGCGAAGCTGTCGGCGAGGCCGTTGCCGCCCCCGAGCGCATCACACTGTGGGACATGGCCCTCAACGGCGGATGGATAATGCTGGTGCTGGCGTTGCTGCTGGTGCTGGCCATCTACGTGTTCGTGGAGCGCTACCTCACGTTGAGCACAGCCCTCAAGGGTGAGGCCGACAACCAGTTTATGGAAGAGATTCGCGAGCATGTGCACAAAGGCGAGCTCGACGCCGCCCGCAACCTCGCCAAGGAGACCGAGACCCCGCTGGGACGCATGATCAACAAGGGTTTCTCGCGCCTCGGGCGTCCGCTGCCCGACATCCAGGCGGCCATAGAGAACGAAGGCCAGCTTGAGGTGGCACGACTGGAGAAGCATGTGTCGCTGGTGGCTACGGTGGCTTCGCTGGGCCCCATGATCGGCTTCCTCGGCACCGTGACGGGCATGATCACCGCCTTCCAGGAGATGGCATACGCCGGCAACAACATCGACATCAGCCTCCTCTCCACGGGTATCTACCAGGCAATGGTGACCACCGTCGGCGGCCTCATCGTCGGCATCGTGTGCTACTTCCTGCACAACCTGCTGGTGAACCGCATCAGCAAGGTGGTGTTTGAGCTGGAGGTGCGCGCCAACGAGTTCATGGACCTCCTTCACGAGCCGGCTTGATTTAATCTGTAAGCTGTGAGCCGTAAGCTTTAAGTGCTTGCACAGGCTGTAGCGGCCACTTAAAACTTACAGCTTAAAACTTAAAACTAAAAAAGATGATCAAGAGTCAGAACCAGATTAAGATAGAGACGTCGTCGTCGAGCATGAGCGACCTGGTGTTCCTGCTGCTCATATTCTTCATGATAACGTCGACGCTCATCAGCCCTAACGCCGTCAAGCTGCTGCTGCCGGAAAGCAACAGCAAGACGATGGCCAAGGAGAGCGTGACGGTGTACATCGACGAGAACCACAACTTCTACGTGGAGAACGACATCCCCATAGTGCCGTCGGAGCTTGAGACGTACCTGCGCACCAGCATTGCCGCCGGCGAGACGGAGGCCTGCATAGTGCTCCGCGCCGACAAGACGGTGCCCGTGCAGGATGTGGTGCAGGTCATCGACGCCGTCAACAGTATCAATGCCGCGGGTGGCACCAAGCACAAGGTGATTCTTGCCACCTCGCCCAAGAAGTAATCACAAAGGACGAATGAACAACAGGATTATATCAGGCATCGTCACCGCCGCCGTCATGGCCGTGGTTGTGATGGTGCTGTTGGCTTTCGGCTACGACCCGCCCGACCCGCCGATACCCGAGGAGGGTGTGGAGGTGAACCTCGGCGACAGCGACTACGGCATGGGCGAAGACCCCCAGCCGGCAAGCACGGCGGCAGCCACACCGGTGCCGTCGACGCCCAACCGGGTGGCCACACAGCATGCCGAGCCGACGCCCAACGTGGGCGCCAACGCCAACGACGGCAACACCGTAAAGCCTGTGGCCGAACAGCCGAAGGTGGAGAACAAAGAGCCGGAGATTAACAAGAACGCCCTCTTCACCGGGCGCCGCAACCAGCGGAGCGGCGACGGCAGCCAGGGGGTGGCCGGTGGCACCGGCGACCAAGGCAAGCCCAACGGCAACCCGAACAGCAACAACTACAGCGGCAACGGCGGTGGCAACGGGTCGGACTTCTCGCTTGCCGGCCGCAGCAACGTGACGCTGCCCAAACCGCAGTATAACTCCAACCAGCAGGGCCGCGTGGTAGTGCGCATCTGGGTTGACCAGCAGGGCCGCGTGACACGCGCCGAATATGAGCCCAAGGGGTCCAGCACGTCGGACGGCGACCTCGTGGCGAAAGCCATCGCCGCCGCACGCAAGGCACGTTTCAACGCTGATGCCAGCGCTCCCGACGAACAGAAAGGCACCATCACTTACATCTTCAAGATATGAGGCTCGACAAATATCTCTGGGCGGTGCGCCTCTACAAGACACGGTCGATGGCCGCCGACGCCTGCGCCAACGGCAGGGTGAAGCTTGCCAACGGCGACGGACGTGAACTCAAGCCCTCGCACGATGTTAAAGTGGGCGAACGCTACAGCCTCAACATCGACCAGCTGCACAAGGAGGTGGAGGTGCTGGCCTTGCCGCCCAACAGGGTGGGGGCGCCGCTGGTGCAGGGCTTCATGATTGACCGTACACCCGAAGAGGAGTACGAGCGCATCCGCATGGCACGCCAGTATGCCTTTGAGAAACGCGACCGTGGCGTGGGCCGCCCCACCAAGCGTGAGCGGCGTGAGATAGAGGAGTTTAAGTACAAATAGGAAAATTTCGCAAAAAAAGAGGAATTTTACGCAACCAGATGCAATAAATGTCATTAACAGGGTACATAACTAACGATTGAGCCGGTGGAAGACAAAGAGATAGTAGAGGCTGTGCTTGCTGGCGACACCCAGAAGTATGCCGTGATAGTGGAGCGATACCAACAGATTGTGGCCAATCTGACATACAAGCTCTGCGGCAATCGGCTGGAGATAGACGAAGTGACACAGCAAGTCTTTGTGGAGTTGTATATGGCTTTGCCACGCTTCCGGTTCGACTCGAAGCTGAGTTCTTTCATATACCGCATCACCGTCAACGTGGTAAGCAAGATGCTGAAGAAGGCCAAGCGGTTCATCTCCACCGATGCCCGCGAGGACCTTCCGGAGCAGCAGAGTGACGACCGCAATGCGCAGCAGCAGATGATATACAACGAACAGATGGAGGAGCTGCGCAGCGCCATAGGCCGCCTCAAGGATGAACAGCGCACCGCCCTGGTGCTCTACACCTTTGAGAACTTCAGCTACCAGGACATAGCCGACGTGATGCAATGCACACTGAGCAAAGTGGAGAGCTTGATATTCAGAGCAAAGAAAAACCTTGCAAAAGAGATAAGACAATGACATTAGAACAGAGATTGGAACAACTGTCACAGCAGGAGTACCCCCACAAGGTCGACGTGTTGGGGAGCGTGATGGCGCAGGTGCAGCAGAAGCCCTACCTGCGTCCTGTGCGTCGCAGCATCGGATGGAAGCAGATAAGCGTTGCCGCCGCTGCCGCTGTAGTGGCGCTGTTCATCGTCAACATCACCGTCTACAAGCCTACAAGTCTCTCCAATGAAGACATGGGGTACGCTATATCCCAATTCAACGACTACTCTTCATGGAATACCGTGGAGGAGGCTGTCGTCAATCCGTTGGAGGCTCTCTATGAAGAAGATTATTAATCCAGATATATGAAGAAAACGATTATACTCATTATGCTTGTGGCAGTAGCCTTGCCGCTTGCCGCCCAGCATGACCGCCCGCACCACGAGAAGAAACACAAAGACATAACGGAGCTCGTCAGCGACCTCTCGTCGTCGCAGAAACGCAAGATAGAGAGCATCAGCAAAGAGTCGAAAGAGAAGGTTAACGCGCTGCGTGCTTCACAGAAAGCGGTGCGCGACAGCATAGCCATGTACATGGATCGTGACGGCGACCAGTCGGCGTCGCTTTATCCGCTCTTTGAGCGCGAAGCAACGCTGCAGGCAGCTATAAACCGCGAGATGTACAAGGGCAAGATACATATTGACCAGGTGCTGACCAAGGAGCAGCGCACCGAGGTGCGCAACGCTGCCAAGAACAAGACACGCAAGGCAAAATAGAGGAAGACAGACAAAAATAACAAGCCCTGCATCGTGAGGTGCAGGGCTTTCTGTGTTTTATTGCCGGGACAGAGCGCTGCGCAGATGTTCGGTGGTGTTCTTGAAGTGCAGCGTGTGGGGGTTGTCGGGATAGCGCTGCTCAAGGCCTTCGAGCACCATGTCGTACCAGTCGATACATTGCGGGTTGCGGGTGTCTATGAGCATGCGGTTGTTGAAGGGCTTGTACAATGCAATCAGCGTGGCCAGCGACCCTTGGTTCTCCTCTATGAAACGGCAGACGTAGTCCTGCTGTTCGGCGAAGACGAGGCGGTAGAGAGAGTCTGTCTCCTGCTTTTTGAGCGCCACAGCGTCGGCGTCGATGAGGCCGCGTTGGTGCATAAGGGCATAGTGCTCGGAGGTGTCGACCAGTTCGTTGAGCACCTTGCCGCCGTCGTTGGTGTACTGCTGCAGCTGCCACAGGAGGGCGCTCTCGGGCGAACCGCTGACGTCGTAGGTCATCGAGAGGTTGTCCCACGAGCCGGTGACGTCGAGCTTCTCGCCGTAGTCGGGCAGCGTCACTATGTAGTTGTTTTCTGTCGTGTGGAGGTTGTAGAGGCTGCGATACGGCATCTTGTATGTGTACTTGAAGCGGCCTTTGGCGTCGACAGGGATGCTGTCGATGAACAGCGGCCCTTCGGGAGAGATTTCTTCGAGCCAGAGCGTCTTGCCGGCACCGCCATCTATGGTGCCGCTGATGGTGAAGGTGTCGTGTTTGCAACCTGCGACGAGGATGGCCATGCAGGCTATTATCATCAGTCTTTTCATAACATGTAGTTTATCAGACAGAGAGCTGCCATTGCTTCAACCACTGCTGCAGCCCGTTCTATGTGGTGTGTGTCGTGTCTGCCGCCGATGCTTACCGTCTCCAGGCGCCCGTCTTCATGCAGGCACTCCACTGGTCGCGGAAGGCTGACCACGGGGTGGAAGGCCACGGTGAACTCTATCGGCATGCCGTTGCTTATGCCGCCCTGTATTCCGCCGCAGTGGTTTGTCTTTGTCGTGCCGTCACTGTTCCAGCGGTCTATATACTCGCTGCCGCGCATTCTGGCTGTTGCAAATCCAGCGCCCATCTCGAAGCCTATGGCCGAGGGGATGCTCATCATGGCCGATGCCAGGGCGGCGTTGAGTTTGCCGAAGAGAGGTTCGCCCACGCCTGCCGCCACGCCTGTCACGATGCAGCGCACCGTGCCGCCAATGGTGTCGTCCCGGGTGTCGCAACTGTCGCTTATCGCTTCTGTGGCGATAGCCACTTCCGGCATGAGCTGCCGCGCTATGGCGCCCGCCACCACGCGAGCCACCGTTTCGCGTGCCGAAGCGCGTCCGCCGCCGTTGTGGTCGCGCACGCCGTATTTCATGTGGTATGTGTAGTCGGCATGCCCGGGACGGAAGAGGTGTTCCATGTGGCCGTAGTCTTCGGGGCGTGCGTCGCGGTTGCGTATGACGAAGGCAATGGGTGTGCCGAGGGTGATGCCGTCCACGAGACCAGAGAGCCATTCGATTCTGTCCTCCTCCTGACGCGGGGCACCGATGCGGCGCCGTGCCAAAGCGTCGTCGACAGCATCCATGTCTATAGCCACGCCTGCCGGACAGCCGTCTATAACAGCGCCTACGGCGAGCCCGTGGGACTCGCCGTAGGTCGTCAATCTGAATCTGTCGCCGTAGGTGTTCATTTCGGGTTGATTTCAAGCAGCTCCACCTCGAAGATGAGCGTCGATCCCGGCGGTATGGCGCCGGCTTGCTGTTCGCCGTAGCCGAGGTTGTAGGGTATGTAGAGCATGTACTTGGAGCCTTCGTCCATGAGCTGAAGGCCTTCCGTCCAGCCGGGTATGACCTGGCCGAGGGCGAAGGTGATGGGCTCGCCGCGCTCCACGCTGCTGTCGAACGTGGTGCCGTCGATGAGCTTGCCGGTGTAGTGCACCTTGACGCGGTCGGTCACCTTGGGCTTCTTGCCGTTGCCTTCCTTCAAGCAGCGGTATTTGAGGCCGCTCTTGGTGGTGTATACCGACTTGTTGTTGCTCACTTCTTGCAAGTATTTCTCGCCGGCCTTGATGTTCGCCTGGACACCTTCGCGCTGGCGGCGTTCAAAGTCCTGCTGGAAGCGTTGCAGCAACGGACGGCACATCTGGTCGCTCCAGTGGTTCTGGCCTTTGGCGCAGTCTATCATGGCTTGTCCGGCCATGACGCCGTTGATGCCGAGGTTCTGGCTGGCCCACTGGTTGTAGATGTCGCGTCCGATGGCGTAGGACGCCGAGTCGTTGAAGCTCACGGGGCGTGCCGGGGCTGCCTGCTTGCGCAGGGCGGTCAGCTCGGCCTGCGAACGGTCGTAGGCGTCGGCTTTGGCCTTGAGGGCGTTGTACTGCTCTTCGGTCATGGTGGCTTTGCCTCGTTTTATTTTCACCTCCTGGGCCGTTGCTCCAAAAGCAATCGCGCACAGAACCATAACAATGACAGTCTTTTTCATAATTCTCCTGTATCCTTGTTTACTTATCTCCTTATCCACTAAATCTACTTATCTCCTTACCTACTTATCTACTTATCTCCTTACCTACTTATCTCCTTACCTACTTATCTCCTTACCTACTGTCTACTAATTATTTGTACTCCTTCACTTCCACGCCGTCGAGCACTTCCTTGCCGCAGATGGCGAGGGCCAGCATCTCGTTCTCGCCCTTGTAGATCTTGACGGGGGCTATCCAGCCGACGCGCTCCTCGATCATGGCCATCCAGGGCTTGCTGTAGGCGATGCCGCCGGTGAGTATGATGGCGTCGACCTTGCCGTTGACGACAGCTGCCAGGCGGCTGATTTCCATGGAGACCTGGTAGGTGAAAGCCTCGACAAGCATCTGGCACTTCTTGTCGCCGGCGAGGGCGCGTTTCTCGACGTCGTAGGCGTCGTTGGTGCCGAGGTAGGCCACGAAGCCGCCTTCGGCGGTGACCATCTTCTTCAGCTTGGCTTCGTCATACTTGCCGCTGCAGGCCACCTCGATGAGCTTGGAGGCGTTGATGGAGCCGCAGCGGGTGGGCGAGAAGGCGCCGAGGCCGCAGAGGGCACGGTTGACCTCCACGCAGCGGCCGTGGTTGTGGATGCCCACGCTGACGCCGCCGCCCATGTGGGCGATGATGAGGTTGAGGTCTTCATAGTGCTTGCCGAGCTCGCGGGCGTAAAGCTTGCCGGTCATCTTCTGGTTGAGGCAGTGCCAGATAACGCCCTCGCGCGAGGGGTCGAGGTCGAAGACGGGGTGGCCGCTGATCTTGGCGAAGTCGGGACGCTCGTCCACGATGCCGGGGTCGGCGATGTAGGCGCAGGGGAGGCCTATCTCGGTGGCTATGGCGTCGGAGATGAGGGCGCCGAGGTTGCAGGCGTGCTTGCCCTGAATGCCGGCGTGGCACTCCTGTTTCATCAGGTCATTGACGCGGTAGCAGCCGCTCTCGCAGGGACGGGTGAGGCCGCCGCGGCCCATGACCACCGCTATCTCGTCGGTGCCGACGCCGTGGCGCTTCACCATGTCGAGGATGGCAGTCTTGCGATACTCGAACTGGTCGGCAACTTCCTTGAATTTCTGTATTTCCTCTATGGGGTGGGAGAGGTTCTCGGTGAAAACTTCGGTCTCGCCTTCATAGATGGCGGCTTTGGTCGACGTGGCTCCGGGATTGATAACCAGCGTGTATTTTCTTGTGCTCATGTTGGTATTATTGTATTTTGTTAATATTATCGTTGCATTGATTTGTCGGTGCAAAGATATGAAAAAAAAACGGAACATTTGCATTTTTTTATCAACCGAGTATCAATAAGTGTGTAACAGATGCAGAAACAGGCTTTTGGGGAGAAAGGCAAGAATGTTTTCCAAGGGGGTGAAAAAGAAGGCCTCCGGTGGGGGAGGGCCTTCTTGTTAGTTAAGAGTCATGAGTTAGGAGTTATGAGTTAAGAGTGGGGAGTGAGGGAGAAATTGAAAATTGAAAATTGAGAATTGGCGGCAAACGAACATCTCTAACCTCTGACCACTGACCACTGGCCACTGACCACTTACCCCACGTTGCCGGTGCCTACGTAGGCGGAGGGGGAGCCGAGGCCGAGGTTGTCGCGGCCGGCGCCGATGGTGAAGCCGTAGACGTGGACGGTGAGGCCGCTCCAGGTGCTGGGGAGACGCA
>OMXC01000021.1 GCA_900314925.1 uncultured Bacteroidales bacterium | reverse complement strand
CCCCAGCACCTGGAGCGGCCTCACCGTCCACGTCTACGGCTTCACCATCGGCGCCGGCCGCGACAACCTCGGCCTCGGCTCCCCCTCCGCCTTCATCGGAACCGGCAATGTGGGGTAAAGGTTAGAGGTTAGAGGTTATAGGTTAGAGGTTATGGGTTATAGGTTATAGAGGTAGAGATGTAAGAATGCCGCCAATTCTAAATTGTCAATTCTCAATTTCTCCCTCACTCCCTCTCACTCCCTAAAAAAACAACATTCTTAACAAGGGGCTGATGCTAACGCATCGGCCTTTTGTTTTTTCTGTGGTCGCTGTGCTCAAAATCATAAAAAAATCGATTTTAAAATTTTTTCAGTGAAATTTCGTACAGTAAAACGATAATTTTCCGTTTAACTGTACGAAATTTTGTATATTTGCAGTTTGAAAGAGGGGACGGGGGACAGATACCTGTCCCGGTATTGAAAATTAACAAGTTGTATAAAAATGCCTGGTGATTATCCCCTCGCACAATAAAAGTCGTTCCCTGACGTTATCCTTACAGAATTATTATTATGTCATGTTGTCATGTGCACAGTCAATATAAAAATCGATAACGAGAAGGTCCGTCGTATCAACCCTAACCTGAAAAGCAACGAAGTCATTGAGCGTTGGGTGCAGTATTGTATGGATGAGTTTATCGACACCTTGTCTTCCAACGAACACAAGTCCGTTTCTCCCAATGCCCACAGCGCATCGGAGATGCGTGAGATTCTTCAGGAGCGTATCCGTCGTGCGGAGACGGGAGATGAAAAGTTGATTTCGAACACTGATGTCTTTGCACAAATAGACAAGCGTTATGGCTTTTGAGATAGCTTGGCTTGAAAGTGCGCGTAGGGAACTGGATGCTGAGATTGAATATGTGTATAGTGAGTTTGGTGAGGACAGCGCCAGACGTGCAAGAACAAAAATAAAGGAAGCCGTTGACCCGCTTGACACTTTCCCTAACTTCGGGATGCGTTGCGATGGCTTTATATATCGCGGATATGAGGTGCGCATGATACATGTACGGCAGCTGACCATCTTCTATTCCTTTGACGAAATGTCATTGGTGACGATACTGGCTGTCTGGAACAACTATCAAGACCCCAATAAGATTAATGAGCTGCTGAGCTCAAAGCAATAGTTTTAGCTGCGTGAGGAAGAAGGCGTTTTACGCCTTCAACGCTAACGCTAACGATAACTACAAGTGGCCAGTGGCTAGTGGGCAGTGGATAGTGATCAGTGGCCAGTGGTCAGTGGTCAGCCTGACGAAAAAAGCCCTGCATCCCGCAGGGCTTTTCCTTTTATTTCAGGTTGGATGTCCTTGTTCTTGTCTTTTATTTCAGGTTGGATATCCTTGTTCTTGTTTAATTATTATATTTATTGTATGTATCTTGTATAATCCATCGGTAGACGAGTAAGTAGGCCATACGTATTGAGTTTGCACCAATTGATATGTAATGCGGCCAGTCTTCGTTGCGGTAGGCGGTGCGTTTCTTCTGCGGTGTGGGCTCTATGTAGACGATGTCGTTCTGCTTGAGGTAGTAGAAGGGCGAGTCGAGGGCGCTTGCCGAGGTGAGGTCGATCTCGCCGACGGTGGGCTCGCCGGCCTCGTAGCGTATGACCTTGACGTTGTCGCGCAGGCCGTCCATGGTGACGTCGCCACAGATGGCCAGGGCCTCGAAGATGGTGATGCGGTTGCCTTCAACCTGTATCATCTGCGGCTCCGTGACTTCACCGACGACGGTGACGTGGAAGCTGGGCATGGTGACGGTGACCGTCGGGTCCTTGACATAGCGTCCTTCCACCAGACGCCCTTCGATGGAGCGAGCCAGCTCGTCGAGGGTGAGCCCTGCGGCGGGAATCCTGCCGATGACGGGGTAGACGATGTTGCCGTCCTGTCCCACCAGGAAGCCGTCGGGCTCCTTGCCGGCCGACGTCTTGCTGGTATTTGCGCGGCGTGTGCCTTCGTTGAAGGGGTAGGTGCTTTGCGGCGTGCGGCTGTCTACGTGTATGACGAGGCGGTCGCCAGCGAAGATGGTGGTGGTGTAGTTGTTGACGATGGGCATCTCCTCGTCGCGGGGGGCGTCCTTGAGGTAGGCGTACTCCCTCTGTGAGCCGCAGGCGCAGAGCAGCAGCGTCACCAACAATACCGGCATGTAGAATCTCTTATCCATTTACTTTTTGCTTTTTACCTTTTACCTCTCACAATTCACTGATCACTGGTCACTATTCACTAATCACTATCCACTAATCACTATCCACTGACCACTGACCACTGGCCACTGACCACTGACCACTGGTCACTTCTTGACCCAAGGCATGGTGGGCAGTTCGACGCTCTTGAAGGCGGAGAAGAGGCCCGACGACGAGGCTTTGTCCTTGCCGTAGATGTCGGCAACGATGTCTTTGTACTTCTCCATCAGCGGTCCGCGACGCAGTTTCAGGGTGGGCGAGAGCAGGTTGTTGGCCGACGTCCACTCGTCGGCAACTATGCGGAACTGCTTGATCTGCTCGTGCGGAGCCAGGTTCTTGTTGTACTCGTCGAGCACCGAGCGCATCTTCTTCTGCACTTCGGGCAGGGCCACCAGCTCCACGTTGTCGCGGTAGTGCTGCTTGTGCTTCAGCGCCCAGTAGTGCAGGGTGTTGAAGTTAGGGCTGATGATGGCGGCCACCTGCTTCTCGTTCTCGCCGATGACCATGACCTGCTCGATGTATTCCGAGCCGCGCAGCATGTTCTCTATCAGCTGCGGCGCCACATATTTGCCTGCCGAGAGCTTGAAGATGTCCTTCTTGCGGTCGGTGATCTTCAGGTATTTGCCCCCCACCAGCTCGCCGATGTCGCCGGTGTGGAACCATCCGTCCTTGTCGATGACCTGCGCCGTGTATTCGGGGTCTTTGTAGTAGCCCAGCATGACGTGCGGTCCGCGGGTGAGAATCTCTCTGTCCTCGTCGAACATCACCTCCACGCCCTCCAGTATCGGACCCACGGTGCCTATCTTCACCTGGTGGTGTGCCGGGTCGTTGACGGCAATCACGGGCGAGGTCTCGCTGAGGCCGTAGCCCTCGTAGATGTTGATGCCAGCTGCGGCGAAGAGACGCACCATATCGGGCTGTATCGAACTGCCGCCGGTGATGACCGTCAGCCGTTTGCCGCCGAACTTCTCGCGCCACTTGCTGTACACGGCCTTGTCGAGGAACCACTGTGCCAGCTGGTAGAAGAGGCTCACCTTCTTTATCAGCGTGTAGTCGTAGCGTTTACCGTGGCTGAAGGCCCAGTCGTATATATTCTTTTTAATGCCGCGGAAGTCCTTGCCGGCAGCGTAGAGCTTGTCGTAGACCATCTCGAGCACGCGTGGCACGGCGCAGAAGCCGTCGGCCTCGATCTCCTGCATGTTCTGCTGTATGGTACCCATGCTCTCGGCATAGTAGATGCTTATGCCCTTGGCCTGGTAGTGGTAGTTCATCGAGCGCTCGTAGATGTGGTTGAGCGGCAGGAAGGAGAGGAACTTGTGGCGGTAGTCGCAGGGGTTCACCTGGGCGTGGGCCATGAAGTTGCTGCAGAGGTTGCGGTGGCTCAGCATCACGCCTTTGGGCAGACCTGTGGTGCCGCTGGTGTATATCATGGTCATCCAGTCGTCGGGCTTGATCTCGCGCTTGCGGCGCTCTATCTCGCCCATCCACTTGTCGCGGTTGGCGATGCCGGCCTTCAGTATCTCGAGCATGCGGTGCTCGTCGTCCACGCTCATGAGGGTGTATACCTGCGGCTTGTGCTCCATCTGGTCGAGGGCCGGACGCAGGCGTCCCAGCAGCACCTTGGTGCTCACGAAGATCGCCGTGGCCTCGCTGTGCTTCAGGATGTGCAGATAGCTCTCGGTGTTCAGCGTCGGGTATATCGGCACATGTATTATGCCGCTCATGGCCAGCGCCATATCGATGAAGTTCCATTCCGGGCAGTTGGCGCTCATGGTCACCACGCGGTCGCCCTGTTTGAGGCCCATTTCGCACAGGCCGTAGGCAAGATAATGGGCGTATTTATAGTAGTCGTGCGACGAGTATTTCACCCATTCGCCGTTCACTTTACCCGCCAGGATATCCTCTTTAGGATATTGCTCCACAAGCAAATCCAGCAGGTCGAAGGTTCTTGTAATCTCTACCATGTTCGTTGTCTTTAAAAATGCAAAAATACGCTTTTTCTACGACACTATCAAAAAAAAAGTTAATTTTAACATTTGGGTGGTCAGTGGATAGTGACTAGTGGATAGTGGTTAGTGGAACGGCGAATTATACGAATTTTGCGAATTTTATTAACGACAACTTAGACAACGCGGACAACTTTTGCCAGAGCTACGCCTGGCGGGCGGGGGCCGGTCAATTACTAGCAAATTACTCGAATTTTTCGCCAGAGGCGTTGCCTGGCGTGGGATAGGGGTCGGCCTACGGCCTCAAAATCTTTAGAAAATTCACTCTAAAATTTTTAGAAAATCTACTCTAAAATCTTTAAATATCTATTTTTGTATGATTTTCACACTAATTTTTGAATGATTTTGAGCGAAGCGACCATATCTCCTGGGGGTCGGCCTACGGCCTCAAAATCTTTAGAAAATCTACTAGAAAATCTGTAGAAAATCTACTCTAAAATCTTTAAATATCTATTTTTGTATGATTTTCACACTGATTTTTGAATGATTTTGAGCGAAGCGACCATTAGTGGGCAGTGGGCAGTGACTAGTGACTAGTGGACAGCGACTAGCGGATAGTGACTAGTGGGGATGCGGAATCCTTTTGTGGGTAGGGGGGAAGAAAAAAAAATTTTGTCATGTCGGGCGGATTGTGTAACTTTGCAAAACGAATATTTGTAAAAAGATGATGAAAAGAATAGCTTTAATTGTTGTCGCTGTGATGTTTGCAGCAGCGGCTAATGCTCAGTTCGCCCTCGGTCTGCAGGGTGGCTACTACGGAGAAAAGAGCGTCAACTCGTGGAACGACGACTTCCACAAGTCGGCCACCTGGCTGGCAGGCCTTCAGGTCGGCTACAAGCCCATACCGAAACTCTTCGTCGGCGTCATGGGCGGCTACCTCAGCACCTCGGCAGAAGGGATGCTGACCTCGTACACCGGCGACCTTGACGGTGTGGGTCAGGTACACACGTTCACCAACCTCGACACGCTGACCAAGCGCAATGGCTGGACGGTGCAGCCCTTCGTGCGCTACGAGATCTTCAGGTACGGCAACATCCACTTCCACCTGATGCTGCAGGGCACGATACGCAGCATGGGCTACACCAATATCACGACAAGCTACAACGGCTACAAGAACGGTGGCGAGCTGATAGAGGCCGACCCCTACGACGACAGTGTGCGCAACTTCACATGGAGCGTGAGCCTGCGCCCGACGCTCACCTATGAGTTCTCGGAGCATTTCAACGCCGAGCTGAGCCTCGACTTCCTCAGCGTGGGCTATATCGTCGACAAGGAGTACCGCGACGCCGACCGCCCCGGGCACTACCACATGGTCGACGGCGAGAAGAAACAGGATGTGCTGACTACCAGCACCATGTATGCCGGCCTCAACACCCTCATGGAGACCCTCCGCTGGGAAAGCCCGATGCTGCGCCTGGGATTTAATTATACGTTTTAGTGGATAGTGGATAGTGGATAGTGGATAGTGACTAGTGGATAGTGACTAGTGGATAGTGGTCAGTGGATAGTGACTAGTGGATAATGGTTGAATATGGCAGTTAAAGATTACAAAGAGCTGATTGTTTGGCAAAAGGCGATGATGGTTGCCGAACAGGTTTATGTCTTGGTAAAGAAGCTGCCGAGGGAGGAATTATTTGCACTGTCGGACCAGATGAGGCGCTGTGCGGTGTCGATACCCTCAAACATAGCGGAAGGACAGGAGCGTAATACTACGGCGGATTTTCTTAGGTTTGTAGGAGTAGCACAGGGTTCTAGGTCGGAATTGGAGACGCAGTTGCTCCTGTGTGAAAGAGTGGGGTATCTGAAAAGGGAGGATACGGAGGTGTGTTTGGGCTTGCTCAAGGAGGTTGGCAAAATGTTAAATACGATAGTAAGTAGATTGTCAAATAATAAAAGTGGTCAGTGAATAGTGGCCAGTGGCCAGTGAGCTGCCGCGGTTGGACTGCGTAACATCACTAGCCACTAACCACTGAACACTAGTCACTGACCATTGGCCACATAAAGATAGTAAGTAGATTGTCAAACGATAAATAAAGTCCAGCAAAGGCCTTTGTTGTTGGTGCGCCAGCCCGCTGGCCACTAGCCACTAGCCACTGGCCACTAGTCACTGACCATTGGCCACTTAAAGATAGTAAGTAGATTGTCAAACGATAAATAAAGTCCAGCAAAGGTCTTTGTCGTTGGTGCGCCAGCCCGCTGGCCACTAGCCACTAGCCACTTAAAGATAGTAAGTAGATTGTCAAACGATAAATAAAGTCCAGTAAAGGTCTTTGTTGTTGGTGCGCCAGCCCACTGGCCACTAGCCACTAGCCACTGGCCACTTAAAGTATGTATTCTAAAGAACAAGGATTATACATAGCCCACAGCGACGACGGGGCGCTGAGCATTGTGGGCCGCATGGCCAACCGCCACGGCCTGATAGCAGGTGCCACGGGTACCGGCAAGACGGTGACGCTGCAGGTCATGGCCGAGACGTTCTGCCAGGCCGGCGTGCCGTGCTTCATGGCCGACATGAAGGGCGACCTGAGCGGCATCAGCCAGGCCGGACAGATGAGCGGCTTCATAGAGAAGCGCAAGGATAAGTTCGGCGTGCCCAACCCCGAGTTCCAGGCCTGCCCGGTGCGTTTCTACGACGTCTATGGTGAACAAGGGCACCCCATACGTGCCACCGTGAGCCAGATGGGTCCACAGCTGCTGAGCCGTCTGCTGGGCTTGAACGACACGCAGGACGGCGTGCTGAACATAGTGTTCCGCATCGCCGACGAGCGCGGCCTGCTCATCCTCGACATGAAGGACCTGCGCGCCATGCTCGACTATGTGGCCAAGCACGCCAAGGAATACACCACACAGTACGGCAACATAAGCACCGCCACCGTGGGCGCCATCCAGCGCGCCCTGCTGCAGCTGGAAGGGCAGGGGGCCGACCGCTTCTTCGGCGAGCCTAGCTTCGATATCTTCGACCTGCTGCAGACCGAGGGCGGCAAGGGTGTGATGAGCGTGCTGGCCGCCGACAAACTCATGCTGCAGCCCAAGCTCTACAGCACCTTCCTGCTGTGGCTCATGAGCGAGCTATACTCCACGCTGCCCGAGGTGGGCGACCAGGAGCTGCCGCGCCTGGTGTTCTTCTTCGACGAGGCCCACATGCTCTTCGACGAGACACCCAAGGCACTGGTGGACAAGATTGAGCAGGTGATACGCCTGATACGCTCCAAGGGCGTGGGCATTTACTTCGTCACACAGAACCCGACCGATATACCGGACAACATACTGGGGCAGCTGGGCAACCGTGTGCAGCATGCGCTGCGCGCCTACACCCCCAAGGACCAGAAGGCTGTGCGCTCCGCCGCCGAGACTTTCCGCGCCAACCCGTCGTTCAAGACCGACGAGGCCATCACCGAGCTGGAGACCGGCGAGGCGCTGGTGAGCTTCCTCGACGAGAAGGGCGCTCCCTGCGTGGTGCAGCGCGCCAAGATACTCTTCCCGCTGAGTCAGATAGGCGCCATAACGCCCGAACAGCGCAGCGCCATCGTGCGCTCGAGCCGCATCTATGGCAAGTATGACACGATGGTGGACCGTGAGAGTGCCTTCGAGGTGCTCATCAAGGAAGCCGAGGAGAATGCCGTCGTGGAGCAGGAAGAGGCTCCCGTGGTGCAGCCCAAGGGCGGCAAGGCCGCTCCCGTCGAGACGGCTCCCAAGAAGAAGAGCGGCATCGGCAGCAAACTGCTGAAGGCGGCCCTCACCGCCGTTACGGCCACCTTGGCTACAGCCGCCGGCACCGCCGTGAGCGACGCCGTGAGTGGCAAGAAGACCAAGAGCAGGACCTCCGTGGGACAGAAGATTGTGAAGAACACTACGTCGAGCCTTACGCGGACGCTGACGCGGGATATACTGGGGAATTTGATTAAGTAGGGGAGAAGAGTGGCTAGTGGCCAGTGGTCAGTGGCCAGTGGCTAGTGGTCAGTGACTAATGGTCGGCCTGCGGCCTCAAAATCTCAAAAAAATCCACTCAAAAATCTAAAAAAATATCCAGAAAATAGTTGACTGATTTTAAAACTGATTTTTGAATGATTTTGAGCGAAGCGACCATTAGTGGACAGTGGATAGTGGATAGTGTTAAGTTTGGCGCCAACAAAACATTTGTCCTCTCACTCCCTTTCACTTCCTATCACTCCCTCTCACTCCCAGAGGCCGCCATCCGGAGGCCTCAAAATCTCAAGAAAATCTACTAGAAAATATTTACAGTGGCTAGTGGACAGTGGTCAGCCCCTTCTTTTGGGGGTGTAGTTTTGGCCGGCAAACAGTTTACAAAGAATAAATTTCGTACAGTAAAACGATATTTTTTCGTTTAACTGTACGAAATTTTGTATATTTGCAGTGTGAAAAAAGAATGTAATAATGAGGGAAGATGCTTTAAATCAGGTAGGTAACATTCCATTTGCTCCGTCGGTGCTGCTGTGTTTGTTTCCTCAAACGAAGCAAATCAGCGATAAGGCACGGTATCTGGAACATGACGGCCGTATCATCAGACTGAAAAGAGGTCTGTATGTGAGGAGTGCGGAAGATGGCGCCATGCCGGTGCCATTCCTTATCGCCAACCATCTATATGGTCCGTCGTATGTCAGCTTCCAGAGTGCGTTGCGACATTATGGACTGATCCCTGAACGGGTATACGAAACACAGTCGATGACCATCAAGCACAACCGCAGCTTCGACACCCCGCTGGGGAGGTTCACCTATCGCAGCTGTGGCGTGGATTATTTCCCCATCGGCATCCGCCAGGAACAGGAGGGTCAGGACACCTACCTCATCGCCTCTCCTGAGAAGGCCTTGTGCGACCTGCTCCTCAAGACCGCCGGCATCGCTGTGTCAAGTTCCAAGAAGTTGGAGGCGTATCTGGCCTCTGATTTGCGGTTCGAGATGGATGCATTGGGTACTTTCGATGTCAAGTTGCTGGAGCAATGCCGCGAACACGCTGCGGTGAAGGCCGAGCTTATAACCCATTTGATAAACCTTGTACGATGAACAGAGATATATTTGAACAGATGTTGTCGCGATACCCGATGGACAGCGTGGATGCACGTCGCAACGCCACTTACGAGGTGTTGCAGCAAGTGGTGCTCAGTGGCCTATACCGCGGAGGCTTTTTTAGCGAGGCCGCTTTCTATGGCGGCACCTGCCTGAGAATCTTCCACGGCTTGGAGCGTTTCTCGGAAGACATGGATTTCACATTGATGAGAAAAGACCCATCGTTCTCGATGGAGAAGTATTTCCCCGCCATCATAGACGAATGCCGTCTGCTGGGACGCGGAGTGGAGATTACCCTCAAGAACAAGCAGTCGTTCGGCCAAGAGGAGTCGGCCTTCTTGAAGGACAATACCGATGTCTATGACCTCTCGTTCCGCACGGAGAAAAGCATAAAGGTGAAGATTGAGGTGGACACGCAGCCTCCGCTGGAGTTCGACACCGAGGAGCGACTGCTGCTGCAACCCTTCTCGTTCATGACACGCTGTCTGACGCTCCCCAATCTGTTTGCCGGCAAGATGCACGCCTTGGTGTTCCGCACTTGGAAGAACCGCGTCAAGGGCCGTGACTGGTACGATTTCGAGTGGTATGTGCGTAACAGTGTCCCTCTGAACTTCCATCATCTTCAGGTGAGGATCAGAGAATTTAACGGCAAGGAGATGGGCAGGGAGCAGTTTGCCGAACTGCTCAAAGAGAAGTTGGCTTCAGCAGACATGACCCAGGTGAAGAGCGACGTCAAGCCTTTTCTGAAGAACGCTCATGATATTGACATCTGGAGCAACGACTATTTCCTGCAGCTTGCCGACATGATACGGTACGACTGATTGTTATTAGATATGTAAATAAGCGCCGCGGGCCAACCCCGCGGCGCTTTTTTGTTTGCTAACGCCAGCACCATAATTCGAGTAATTCGCCATTAAACCTTGTGGTATGCCGTCGGCTCTGCCGACAACCTTGACCATTGCGCAAAGCGAGAGCAGAGCAAGCTCGCTTGCTATGCCGAGCCCAAGCAATGTGAGTGAACGAAGTGAACTAACCTTGAACTTGGAACCTTGAACCTTGAACCTTGAACCAATCACTGGCCACTAGCCACTGACCACTATTTCATTCCCTTCATTCGTAGCGTCACGCTGCCGTGGCTCTGCCAGGCGGCTATCAGCTTGCGGTAGTTAGCGTAGTCGCTCGTCGGCACCAGGCTCTTGTCGAGCTTCAGCTTGCGCACCACCTTGAGCTTGTTGCCGCTCTGTTTCACGCTCACCTGCATGGAGCCCAGGCCGTCGAACGACAGCTTGTCGTTGACGCTGCCGCCCATGAGCTTCACGCCCTTGGGCAGGATGTAGGTGTCGGTCTGCGACAGGTCGCAGGCGCTGCTCTGCAGGGGTGTGGTGCGTGTCAGTGCGAGTTTGGCGGCGTTGACTGCCGGCGCGCCGTGTACTGGCGACAGCGTCAGTCGGAAGAAGCCGTCTTGCAGGGAGTCGAGCTGAGCGTCGATGGTGTTGTCGGCTGAGAGTGTGGCCACCTCGTCGTGCGCTTCGCCGTAGATCTGTATGGGTGCCTTGCTGCGCACGTCGACGCGGTACTCGAGGGTGTCGATGATGACGCTCACCATGTCCATGTTCTCGCCGCTGACGGAGGCATGGTAGCCCTCGTTCGCGAGGATGGCGGCAAACAGGGCGGCCTTGTCGGCGGCGGTGCCGCAGCCGGTGTTCCACGTCTCGGCGGGCGATGCGACGGTGTAGCCCACTGTGGCGGGCTCGAGGTCGTTGAGGTGGATGTTGTCTACTATGTAGTTGCGCATGGCGGTCACCTGCTCCTGAGCTCCGCCTTTGCCCTGCACCTTGCCCATGGCGTCGGCGGCTTTGTCGAAAGGCTTGCCGCTGTCGGCGGCGCTGAACTGCGGTGTGCCGTTGAAGATGCGCAGTACGGGGATGATGTCGGCGGGCATGTAAGGCTCGCGGGGTGCCTGCGGCAGGTTGCTGAAGGTGTAGTGCAGGTTGCCGTTCTCGCTGAGGGAGGCGCTGTTCTCCGGCAGGTACTGGGAGCCGGTGATGTTGTGCATCAGGCTCATGTCGTCGCGGTTGTAGTTCACGATGACCTCGAGCTTCTCCACGGGGCAGTCGCGCATCAGCTGGATGTCCTCGTGGATGAGGTTGTTGCGGCGGTGGATGGTGTAGTCGACGATTATGGTGCAGCCCAGTTCCATGCCGGTGTGTACCATGGCGAGCTCGCGAATGTGGTTGAAGCGGCCGCAGTCGGCGCACTCTGACGGCAGCTGGTAGACAAAGGCGTTCTGTGGCATGTTGACGCGGGTGCCGTCTTTCTGAATGGTGTACACCTCGTTGACGGTGAGCTCCTCGAGGTCGGGATTGTATACCACGAAGGTCTCGCCCTTGTCGGCGTAGGCTGTGAGTGCGCGGTTGCGCAGTATCTGCACCTCGTGGCGGTAGTGATAGTCGGTGGTGCCGTCGGCGTTGACAGTCCACTCATAGCGCAGCAGCTTGTAGATGGCGTCTGGCTGCTGAGCGGTGGCGGTGGTGCCTATAATGATGGCTATTGCTGCAAAAAGTATCTTTTTCATGGCTTTATTTAGTTAAGATTACCGGGGTTTGTGACACTTTTATCTGGTTCATGGCGCTGGCGCGGAATGGCATCCAGTCGTCGGCGTCGTAGAGGCGCTTGCCGAAGAGCAGGCTCTCGCCGAAAGTGAGCTTGTTGCCTTCCATCTGGAAGCCGCAGCCGAAGCTGGCCGCGGGGTCGGCGATACCGTCGACCATCGGGTAGTGGAACTGCTTGTATTCGTAGGGCAGCGTGATGGTCTCCTGGATCTGGATGAGGCGTGAGCAGCGGTCGCTGAAGGGCTGCTGGCGGGTCTCCTTGCTGAAGTCGAAGAATAGGTGGCTCATGGCGCGGCTGTAGAAATTGCGTGCGGTGAGGGGGATGAACTCTATGGCGTCATTCTCCACGACGGCGAAATGCGGTATGCGGTACTTATAGGTGATGCTGACAGGCTGCTCGAGGTAGCGGTCGGGGTCGGTGTGCTGTATGTCGATAATCTCTGCCGTGGGGGCAATCTTGAGGAGCTCCAGCTCGAGGTTGCGTCGCCACTCGCTCTGGCGTGCATTGAAGACGCCGCGCACAGAGGCGTCGCTCTGGCCTTCGGCGGTGATGCTGATGGTGCCCGTGAGGGTGCCGTCCTTGTCGATGCTGCTCTCGCCGCTGATGCGTATGTAGTGGTTCTCGGCAGGCGAGATAGGTGTCTCCATCAGGTCGCAGCCTTCAGCCGTACCGATGAGGTAGCCCTGCTGCTGCTCGGCGCTGCTCCAGAGCTCGCGCACATTGGGCACCCATGTGGGGTCGAGCATGATGAAACGGCCGTCGCGCAGCTGTACGGCGCAGACGCTGTGGTTGAACTGGTCGGCCGGTATGCGGTCGATGCGCTCGCCCGCCATGGTCATGGCGGCGTAGGCCTTGAAGCCGGCGGCGCGCAGGAAGCCTATCAGCGTGGAGGCCTTGTCCTTGCAGACGCCGCAGCGGTCTGTCATGTTCATCTCCTGGTTGTGCAGCGTGAAGCCTTCGCCCTCGCCCATGGAGATACCGGCATAGCGTATGTTGTCGGCGACCCAGTGTGTCAAACGGCTGATGCTGTCCATCTCGTCCTTGGCGCCGCGCAGCAGCTCGTTGACCTTCTTCTGCACAGCAGGCGTTGGCTTAAAGCTGCCGTAGCTCTCGTTGACGCCGAAGAACCAGCGGCTTTTGGCCTGCCAGTCGGGGCTGGTGCTCAGCAATAATTTCGTCTGTATGTCGTTGTTGGCCAGTGCGCGAGGCTCGCGTTTGAGCGGCATGATGTCCTTGCGCTCGAAAGTGTAGAGCGTGCGCCCTTCCTCCTCGGCTGCGGTATGCGTGACCTTGAGCTCGCCGTTGTACACCTTGTATTGCAGATTCTTGCTGTCGAGGATGTTTACCTGATACACTTTGCTCTCTACAGGCTGGTCGCTCCAGAACGGCACTATGTCGTAGAAGTGTCCGCGCATTGGCGGCACGTACCTATCGTCGCCCGCCGGCAGTGCGGCGAAGGTGCCGTTCAGTGACGGCTGACCGTCTGTGAGCAGCGCGTAGGTGTAGCCTTTCTTGTATGTGCAGACCTCCAGCTTGTCGCCAGGGTCCATGTGGCCCACCTCCACCATCTTCTGGCTGGCGCCCCAGTATATCATGCGGGCGGGGGCTACGTAGTCATACACCGTGGCGTTGCCCTCGCGTCCGGGCCACACCAGCGTGTCGGTGCCGCCGTCGATGCGGTGCACCAGCACATGTGTGATGTCGCAATAGGCCGACAGGGGGTCGTAGTCTATCTTCACGGTGCTCCATTGAGAGCAGCCTTTGGGCGAGTACATCTCTATAAGCCTGTGTGTCTGCACGTGGCTCAGGCCCGACTCTTCCATGTACACTCCTGTGGAGTCATACATCGTCACCGTGTTCATGCCGGCATATTTGCCCGGTATGGCGTGCTCCTGAGCCATCGCTGCGCTGGCCAAAAGCCCTGCCATTGTGAGTAATGCAAAGGTTTTCTTCATTATATTCGGTGTTTTATTTCTTGTGCAAATATACACAAATTTCCTGATATAAGAGGAAATTGTCAATAAAAAAAAGAGTGCCCCGTATATAATTGCGGGGCACCCTTTTCTATTGTGTTGCAGGGCAACCGTTAATCCACGTCGGCGCGGGCCATAGCGTCTTTGTAGTACTTCTGGTTGACGAAGACATCCTCCTTGTAGGGGTTGATGTGACGCTTCTTGGAGACGCAGATGATGTAGATGATAGCGATGAGGTTGGTCACCAGAGCCAGCGCGCTGATGACGGTCATCATGGTGGGGTTGGCAGCCACGGTGTCTACCGTGGTGCCGACAGCGGCGGCCTCGCCACCGGCGACGTCATAGAGGTGCTTGATGGTCTCCACGCCGTCGGGGTACTGCACGGGCAGCACGGCCCACTTGAACCACTGGCTGCCGTCCTTGAAGGTCTCCTGGAAGAGTGGGAACACCTGTGCGAACATGCACCAGATGGCCAGTGTGTTGGCGCGGTTCTGGATCCAGCCGCCACGATTCCACAGCAGGGCAGCCACCGTCGGAGCCAGCAGCAGGGCGATGCCGCAGTACCAGCTGTGGGTGGGCAGGCAGTTGTAGGTGTAGGCGAAGTTCCAGATGTCGTAGATGACGATGTAGACCCACGTCATGTCGGCCCAGATCATGTCCTTCTTGTCCTTGGAGGAGTAGACGTTCCACCAGGCGGTCATACAGAAGATGTTGAGGATACCGGCAAGGCCATTGAAGACGTTGTGCCAGCCGCCGAAGAGCCACACGCCCTCGCTGCTGAGCCACCATTTGTTCCAGCCCATGACGGCGCTCTCAAAGTCGGAGACGACGGCGATGAGGATGTTGATGGCCACGATGACGAAGGGGAAGGGCTTGAACCAGTGCTTGGCGCCGATGCCCCATTTGTACTTGATCATCATGAAGCCGATGCAGCCGGTGAGGGCGGCATACAGCTTGGCGTAGTGGAACCAACCGTTCATGTAGATGTGGGTCTGGTTGTTCACTGCCCACTCGGCACCGCTGCGGGCTCCGATGGCGATGGCCACGAAGTAGACAGTCAGCAGTACCGGGATGACGAAGAAGGTGATGGCTCCGCCCATCTTGGTGCGACGGGCAAATTCATTCCAGAGAATCAAGCCTGCCAGTACGACAAGCAGCATTCCCCATTGTACGAGGGCGTCAGCCCCATAAACTTGGAAAAACATAATGTTAGTTTTTTGATTGTGTTATTGTTTGATTGTTTGGGTTTTTCTTTCTTTGGCGAAGGCGTACACTACCCATACGGCAGTGAGGACGAGCGACATGGGGACGCCGACGGTCAGCATCTCGCGCAGCATCACTTCTGCGCCGCCGGCTTCGGTGAGGGCTGTGAAGAAGGGATAGCGCCATGTGGCTTCGCCGTTTATGATGTGGTCTACGACAAGCATCACGGTGCCGCCCCAGAGCATCTTCTCCAATGCCGGCACATGACGCATCAGGGTCGTAGCCCCTGTCGCCTCGATTTTTTTAGCGTTAAGTTTGCGATAGGCAGTGGTGGCTATCGCCTGGGTCATGGGTACTATAAAACAAGACATAGTTGTTGATGTTTAAAGATTATACTTTTATCTCGCGTATCTCCACTTCGTTGCCTCGGAGCAGCCAGGTGTTGCCGCTGCCGCAATGTGGACATGTGCGGCCGTGGGCGACAGTGGGATATTCGCTCTTGCATTGGTCACACCATGTGACGGCGGGTATGGTGTTCACCTCCAGTTCGCAACCTTGCAGCATGGGTTCCTTGTCGGCAGCCCAGCGCCAGCAGTCGCTGAGCAGGTGCGGCACAACGGTAGATACTTCGCCGATGTCCATAACCACGGAGACCACATGTTCCACATGGTAGGCTTCCGCTACCTGCTTCACGTCGCGTATGATGTAGAATACTATGCCCAACTCGTGCATCAGTCTTTCTTGCTGAAGATGATTTTACCGGTGCGTTTTATCATGTAGGGTAGTATGCCGCTGAATTTATCCTCTGAGGTGCGCATGATGCTGGCTTCAGGATGCTCACGGAAGAGGTGGATGGCATCGAAGGCACACTTGGTGGTGCAGATGCCGCAGCCTATGCAGCGGTTCTCGTCAACTACCGAAGCACCGCAGGAGAGGCATCGCGAGGTCTCGGTGCGCACCTGCTCCTCGGTGAGGGTCTTCATGTACTCGCGGAACTTGTCGGGCTGCTCGGTGACGCCTTCCTCCTGACGTGAGGCATTGTCGTAGCTTTCTACCTGTATGTCATCCTTGTTCAGCTCAATGAAGTCGCGGCGGTTGCGCCCGATGGTCATGTGGCCATGCTGCACGTAGCGGTGCAGACTTTCGGCGGCCTCATGGCCGGCGGCTATGGCGTCGATGGCGAATTTGGGCCCGCTGTAGCAGTCGCCACCCACGAAGATGTCAGGTTCGGCCGTTTGGTAGGTGAGTTTGTCGGCTACAGGATATACGCCACGTGTAAACTCTACCTTGGTGTCTTTCAGCAGGTCGTTCAGCACCACCGTCTGGCCAATGGCGAAGATGACCATGTCGGCATCGATGGTGATGGTGTTGTTCTCGTCATACTTTGGCGCGAAGCGGTGCTGCTCGTCGAACACGGAGATGCATTTCTTGAAGACAATGCCGCTGACACTACCTTCGCCGAGTACCTCTTTGGGACCCCAGCCGGGGTTTATCGACACACCGTCCTCACGGGCTTCGCGGCGCTCTTCCAGCGATGCCGGCATGATGTCCTCGGTCTCCAGAGAGAGCATGGTGACTTCTGCTGCACCGCTTCGTTTGGCCACACGGGCCGCATCGATGGCTACGTTGCCCCCACCCACGACAACTACCTTGCCGCTTACTTTCATGTCTCCGCAGTTGGCGGCATGCAAGAAGTCGATGGCTGTGGTGACGCCGGTGAGGGTCTCTCCCGGGATGCCAGGCAGGCGGCCTCCTTGGCAGCCGATGGCCACATAGAAGCCTTTATATCCATCCGCGCGTAGCTGCTGCAGGGTGATATCCTTGCCCACCTCCACGCCGGTACGTATCTCCACGCCTATCTCGCGCATGATGTCAATCTCGGCCTTGATGACGGCCTTGTCCAGTTTGTACGACGGGATGCCGTATTGAAGCATGCCGCCGGGGATGGCGTTCTTCTCGAATACCGTGGGACGATAGCCCATAGTGGCGAGATAATAAGCGCAGCTCAAGCCCGCAGGGCCACCGCCGATAATGGCAATCTTCTCGTCCCAACGTTTGAGGACGCTCGACGCAATATTGATTTCCGGCACGAAGCGGTGCTCTGCATGCAGGTCCTGTTCGGCGATGAATTTCTTCACGGCGTCGATGGCAATAGGCTTGTCAATGGTGCCGCGGGTGCAGGCATCCTCACAGCGGCGGTTGCAGACACGGCCGCAGACGGCGGGGAACGGGTCCTCACGTTTGATGAGCTCCAATGCCTCGCGGTATTTCCCTTCGGCGGCTTTCTTCAGATAGCCCTGCACGGCGATATGCGCCGGACAGGCGGTCTTGCATGGCGCAGTGCCTGTTGGGTAGCAGTTGATGCGGTTCTTGTCGCGGTAGTCCTCGTCCCATTTATGCGGACCCCATTTCTTTGCGTCGGGCAGCTCCTGCTTGGGATAAGTCTGCTCGCCGTGCTTGGTGCATAGCTTTTGTCCCAGACGGACGGCTCCAGCGGGACAGTATTCCACACAGCGGCCGCAGGCTACGCAATTCTTAGGATCTACTTTGGCCACATAGGCGCTACGGCTCATGTTGGGTGTGTTGAAGAGCTGCGATGTGCGCAGGGCGTTGCATATCTTGACATTGCAGTTGCAGATGGCGAATATCTTGCCTTCGCCGTCGATATTGGTCACCTGGTGTACAAAGCCGTTGTCCTCGGCAATCTTAAGGATATTGATGGCTTCGTCGTAGGTGATGGCATGTCCGCGTTTGGTCTCTATCAGGTAGTCGGCCATGTCGCCCACGCCGATACACCAGTCGCGATAGTCGTCGGCGCAGCCTTCGTCGAGTTTCTTGCGTCCATAGCGGCAAGAGCAGATGCCGACGGCAAGATGTCCCTCGTAGCGTTTAAGCCAGTAGGAGATATGCTCTATGTCGGCAGTCTCATTCTCCATGGATATTGCTTTCTCCACGGGGATGACATGCATGCCTATGCCGCTGCCGCCCATAGGTACCATGGGTGTGATCTTCTCCAACGGCAGGAAAGTCATACGCTCAAAGAACATCGCCAGCTCTGGATGCTTGTCCATCAGCTCCACGTTCATATTGGTGTACTCGGCGCTGCCTGGGACGAACATCGGCACCCAGTATTCGCGGTCTTTACGCTCGAAGGTGGTGCCCTGCACAGGACCGTCCTTGGTGTAGTGGTCGCCGTAGTCGTATTCAAGCATGCCGAAGTAAGCCAGCTTGTCCAGCAAGGCGTCGAAGCCTTCTTCCGTAGACGCGTAGTGTTTCTGGCGGTTCAGTTCATGCAGCTGGTTGCGCGTCCAGTGTTTACGCACCATGAACGGATTGCCGGGAAGCATGTCCAGCAGTAGGTCCAGCGAGGCTTCGCGGGTTATTGCGTCCATCTCATCCTCGAAGATACAGGCCAAGCCCCAGTATTCGGGAGCCTCGGTGGTCATCTTTATCTTTCCAGGAATGCGGTCTGTGATGTGGCGCACCAGCTTTATCAGCTTGGGGTTGGGGTTTTTGTCTCCAAAATGTTTGGGGACAAACTTATTCGACATCTCTGGCATATCTCTTTATTCTTTGTTTATTTTTGTTTCCAGTTGTTAACCTCATCTTTCAGCCACTGTACAAAGGCATCCACACCTTCGCCAGTCTTGGCGCAGATGGGTATGACCTGTGCCTTGGGGTTACGCTCATGTATGTACTTCTTGCACCTCTCCAGGCTGAAGTCAAAATATGGCATCACATCTGTCTTGTTGATAAGCACCACGTCGCATACGGAGAACATCAATGGGTATTTGAGAGGTTTGTCGTCACCTTCAGGCACGGAGAGTATCATGGCGTTGCGTACAGCGCCTGTGTCGAACTCGGCGGGGCATACAAGGTTGCCCACATTCTCCAATATCACGAGGTCGGTGGCGTTCAGGTCAAGAGCATCCAGTCCTTGGCGGGTCATCTCGGCGTCGAGGTGACACATGCCTCCGGTGTGCAGCTGTATCGACTCCACTCCTGTAGCCTCTCTCATCTTTCGGGCGTCGACATCGCTGTCTATGTCGGCCTCCATCACACCGATGCTCATGCTCTCTTTCATCCGGTTGATTGTCTGTATGAGCGTCGTGGTCTTTCCGCTGCCGGGAGCCGACATGAGGTTCAGCAGAAACACTCCTTTCTCTTTGAGCTCCTTACGCAGGGCGTCGGCGTCGTTGTCGTTGTCGGCGAAGACACTCTTCTTTATTTCAATCACTCTCAGTGCATCCATATTGTTTTTGCTTGAAAAAACTGCGGGCAAAAGTACAAAATAAAAACGGAATGGCGGAAATTATTTTTCCGCAGTGGCGGAAAAACAAAAGAGCACCTCTTGGGTGCTCTTTGTTGTCCTACCTGGATTCGAACCAAGACAAGCTGATCCAGAGTCAGATGTGCTACCGTTACACCATAGGACAATCTCCTTTTTACAGGGCTTCCGTCTCTCCGAAAGCGGGTGCAAAAGTACAAACATTTTCCGAACTGGCAAAATATTTTTTCTCTTTTCCTGTGTCCGGACGGCTTTTCTTGTTGTACTCCAATGTGTTATTTGACCAATATTTTTGTGTCCCGAAGTCCTTCCGGCCTGCTTCCGGCCGCTGTCGGCGATGCCTTTTCGCCGTAATATGGCCTCTGTCGGAGAGGTGCTGCGACGGCGTTTGCGCCGTCGCAGCACCGTCGCCGTCACAGGCTGTCGCCGGCCTCGCTTGAGCCTTCCTTGGCGTTCTTTTCGAGCTCCAGTTTGCCGAAGCGGAGGGTGATGCCTGCCGAGATATAGCGGCTGTTGGTCATCTTGTTGGTGGCGTCGCTCAGGTAGTAGGGGTTGGTGTTCTCCGAGCCCGAGCCGAAGCGGCCGCCCCAGTTGAAGATGTCCTGCACGTTTATGAACACCGACAGTTTGCGCTTGAAGAAGTCGCTGCGCACACCGAAGTCAAGGCCGTAGCGAGCCTTGCGCGTGCTCATAAGGCTCAGCGTGGGCGAGTTGTAGCGCGCACCGAGGGTTATCTGGTACTGGTTGAACACCTTGGCCCAAGCGTTGACGCGGGCGCTCCACGACACCATGTGCTGCTCGTTTGTCTGGTGCACGCCGTTGCGGTCGTACTCCATGCGGTAGCCGTAGTCGTAGACGTTGGCATAGAGCCTGACGTTGAAGAAGCCCGTGGGGCGATAGGTCATGTTGAGGCTCGCACCGTAGCGCCAGCTGGTACCCATATTGTATGGTATCGAGTAGCTGATGGCCTTGCCTGTGATGTACTCGTCGAGGTTGGTGCGGTCGGTCAGCGAGCTGATTTCGTTGGTACTCAAACGGCCGTAGGCTTCTATGCCTACGTTGCCGAAGCGCTCGAAGAACTTTTGCCACCCGGCCTCGACGCTGTGGGTGAATGACGGCTTCAGCCCCTCGAGGTTGCCGGTGCTGTAGCTCTCGTCGCCGTAGCGGCGGAACTTGCTCAGCTGCTCCTCGCCAGGGTTGGCCATGCGCATCGTGTAGTTAAGCTTGAAGTTGTGCATGTCCTCCGTGCGGTAGCTCATGTGCAGCGATGGGTGGAAGTCAAACTGATACAGCGTGTTGCTGTCGGCAAACGGCATGTCGCTGCGGTAGGTGTAGTCCACACGCTCCACGCCCACGCCGAGGCCGCTGCTCAGCGTGAAGCCGCCCCAGCGGTGTGTCCAGTCCACGTCGGCGTCCGCGCTGGCCTCTCCGCCGATGAAGCGGTAGGTGCGCAGGCTGTCAACCAATGAGCCCACCGTGTCGTTATAGCGGTTGTAGGTATTGTCTGTGTGGCTGATGTCGGCACGCAAGCCGTAGCTCATCTCGCCGTCCTTGCTGTAGGGACGGTTGTAGCGTGCGTCGAGGCTGCCGCCATAGCTATGGTTGTCGGTGAGCAGGTAGCGGTGCTCGTTCATCGTGTATACATCATACATGCGGTTGTACCACTGCTCGCTGGCGTTGCGGTTCATGCGCGTGTTGATGCCCAGGCGCAGGTTATGCCCCTCGAGGTCGAACTTCTTGGTGTAGTCGGCACCAGCGTGGGCGAACAGCGAGTTGCCCTTGCTGCGCGAATTCAGTGTGTCGTTAAAATAGGTTGTGGAGTAGGGCGTCACGCTGTGGTCGCGGTATTCCTGGTGGCGCAGGCTGTTGTTGAGTGTCGGGTTGTAGTTGTAGAAACCGCCGGCGTCCACGCTCAGCTCCGTCATAGAGTCGATCTCGTAGTTGACATTCATGAATATGTTAGCATTGTGCGAACGGGTATACGAGGTGTCGTTGGCCGACTCGATCATCGTTGTGTCGTAGGTGCCGTCGGGCGTGGCGTTGTGGTCGCGCCGCATGTAGGAATGTGTCTCCGTGGTGTTGTCGCGGCGGCTGTAGCGCCCACTGGCGAAAATGTTGAAGCTCAGCTTCTCCTTGGCCCACATGTAGCTCACCCAAGGGCTCACGAAGGGCTGGTTGCTCCCGTTGACGCCGAAACTCACGAACTGGTTGCTCTTGATGTGGGCGTTGGTCACTATGTTGATGACCGCCTCGGCGTCGGTGGCGTACTTGGCCGAGGGGTTGGTGATGGTCTCTATGCGCGCCAGGGCGTTGGCCGGCAGGGTCTGCAGGTAGGTCTTGAGGTTCTCCTCGGTGAGCTTCGACGGCTTGTCGTTGATCCATATCTCGACACTCGACACACCGCGCAGGCTCACATTGCCCTCCACGTCAACCTCCACGCCCGGTGCGTTCTGCAGGGCGTCCTCGGTGGTGCCGGTCTGTATGCTGGGGTCCTCGCTGACGTTGTATATCATCTTCTCGCCGTCCATGGCGTAGAGGGGCTTCTCGGCGCTGATCTCCACGGCGTCCAGCGTCGTGGCGCCGGGCATCACGCGCAGCGTGCCCAGGGCCGTGTTGTTGCTCACGCGGAATGGCACCAGGCGGTTGCGGTAGCCTATGGCCGTCACGCGCAGCAGGTAGCTGCCCGCCGGCACGCCGCTGATCTCGAAGAGGCCGTCGAGGTTCGTCGCGGCCCCTTTGACGAAGCTACTGTCGGCCGAGTCGAGCACGGCGACGTTGACGAAGGAGAGGAACTCGCCGCTGACGGAGTCGCGCAGCTCGCCCACCACCTTGAAGGTGTCGCCCTCTTTCACTTTCTTCTTCTGCTTCACCTGCTGGGCCTGCTGGCTGCCCTGCATCTGGTTCCAGTCGCCGGTCATCGGGGGCCGCCGTCCGGTGGGTCTGCCGTGTCCCGAGCCGCTCGATGGCGGCCGCCCGCCGGGGCCTCCGGGTTGGGCGTCAGCATAGCTGCACATTGTCAAAATCATGGCCGCAAGGGCTGTTACTCTCAGTATGTTGCGTAGTTTCATGTGTATATAAATGTATTATCTAATAACGTTTAAGTATCGCTTTTATTGCAAAACTTGCACCCCATTCGAAAAAAAATCCAAGTCACCTCGGAGTCCCTACGGCTCCGTAGGGGAGGGGGTGTCAAAAAGGGTGAAAAACGGGCTTATTTTTTGTCGTATGTAGAATTATTTGTATCTTTGCAGTTTGTTTCGGCATGGTTAACTACAGGAAACACATATTAGACAACGGTTTGACGGTGTTGACGCACGAGGCGTGGGACACGCCGCTGGCCACGGTCAACGTGCTCTACGGCGTCGGTTCGCGCAACGAGGATCCGCGGCGCACGGGCTTCGCGCATCTCTTCGAGCATCTGATGTTCGGCGGCACGAAGCGTGTGCCCGACTACGACCGCGTGGTGAGTTCGCTGGGGGGCGACAACAACGCCTTCACCAACTGCGACTACACCGACTACTATGTCACCGTGCCCGTCGACGGCCTGCCGACGGCCCTCTGGCTCGAGGCCGACCGCATGCAGGGACTCGACCTTACGCAGAAGGCCCTGGAGGTGCAGCAGAAGGTGGTCACTGAGGAGTACCACCAGCGCTATATGAACCAGCCCTACGGCGACGTGTGGCTGCTGCTCAGGCCGTTGTGCTACAAGGTGCACCCCTACCGTTGGCCCACGATAGGTGCTGACATACGTCATGTTGGTGAGGCCACGCTGGAGGATGTGCGCGCTTTCCACGAGCGGTGGTACCGTCCGCAGAACGCCATCCTTGCCGTTGCGGCGCCGATGGCTCACGACGAGCAGCTGAAGGCGGTGGTCAGTGGACAGTGGACAGTGGACAGTGGACAGAGGTCGGTGGATAGTGGACAGTGGACAGTGGCCACAGAACCTTTGCAGACTGCTCCGCGTTACCTGCATGTGAAGCGCAGTGTGCCGTCGTCGATGGTCTACCTGGCGTGGCCCATGGGCGACCGCAACGACCCGCTGTTCAGAGCCTGCGACCTCGTGAGCGATGTGCTGGGCAACGGCACCAGCAGCCGCCTCCACGACCGGCTGGTGCGCCGCGAGGGGCTCTTCGTCGAGGCCGACGCCTGCATCACCGGCGACGCCGGCCCCGGCCTTATGGTGCTCAGCGGCAAGCTGGCCGACGGCGTGAGCCTCGACCAAGGCGCCGAGGCGCTGCGCAGCGAGGCTCGGCAGCTGGCCGACGAGGGGCTGACGGACTATGAGCTGCAGAAGGTGCAGAACAAGTATGAGAACACCTTTGTCTACAGCCAATACAAGGCCGCCGACCGCGCCCTGTCGCTCTGCTACTACACGTGGCTCGGCGACACCGGCTTGGTGGACCGCGAACCGCAGGAGTACCGCCGCGTGACGGCTGCCGACGTGCAGCGTGCCGCCCGCGAGGTGTTCCGTCACGAACGTGAAAACAGATTGTACTATGAAGCTGAAAGATAGTTTGGTGAACGCCTGGTGGCGCCTGCGCAAGTGGGCCGACGGTGTCGACTGGCTCGGCATCGCCCGCAACATTGTGGGGTGGATAGGGCGTGTGCTGCACGGCATCCTCTTCGGGTGGCTGCTGCCCAAGCGCTACCGCGGCCTGAAGAAGCAGCAGATATTCGAGATAATCTTCAAGAGCGACACGCCGGCGGGCAAGAAGTTCGACGTGTGGCTGCTGGTGCTCATCGTGCTCAACATCGTGCTGCTGGTCGTCGACAGTCTGACGGGCACCACGACCACCATGACCAGCGGGGCGCACATGAGCGTGCAGTTCTTCGTGTTCAAGGTGCTGGAGTGGGGCTTCACCATCCTGTTCACCTTCGAGTACTACCTGCGCATCTACTGTCTCAAGCACCCCATGAAGTACGTGCTGTCCTTCTGGGGCGTGGTGGATTTCATAAGCATCTTCCCGGCCTACCTGAGCCTCCTGTTCCCCGCCACGCAGGCGCTGACGGTGCTGAGGCTGCTGAGGGTGATGCGCATCTTCCGCATCTTCCACCTCAGCCGCTTCCAGAACGAGGTGTTCCACCTGCTGGCGGCCTTGCGCGCCAGCGCCATCAAGATAATGGTTTTCATGCTCTTCGTGCTGGTGGCTGCCGTCATCCTCGGCACCCTCATGTTCAGCTTCGAGAGCGAGGTGAACCCGGCCTTCGAGAACATCCTGTCGGGCGTCTACTGGGCTGTGGTGACCATCACCACGGTGGGCTACGGCGACATAGCGCCGGTGACCGCCGGCGGCCGTTTCCTCGCCGTGCTGGTGATGCTGCTGGGCTACTCAATCATAGCCGTGCCTACGGGTGTCGTGGCTGGCGAGGTGGTCAACGAGTACCGCAAACCTAAAGGCAAGCCGCGCCTCACAGCCGCCCAGCGCGACTATGACGACGAGGAGGAAGCGATAAACAGTTAAGAGTTATGAGTTGTTTGGGTAGGATATTGATTGCCGACAGGACGCACGAGGTGCTGGAGGATAAGCTGCGCGAGGCAGGCTTCGTGGTGAGCGTGGAGCCCGACCACGACTACGAGAGTCTGGTGGCGGCAGCGCAGGGATGCGTTGGACTGGTGGTGCGCAGCAAGGTGATAATAGACAGCAAGTTCATAGACCGTGTGCCGTCGCTGAGCTGCATAGGACGTGTGGGTGCCGGTATGGAGACCATCGACGTGGAGTATGCCGAAAGCAAGGGCATCAGCTGTCTCAACAGCCCCGAAGGCAACCGCGACGCCGTTGGCGAGCATGCCGTTGGCCTGCTGCTGGCGCTGCTCGACAACATTGCGCGTGCTGACGCCGAGGTGCGACAGGGGCTGTGGCGCCGCGAAGCCAACCGTGGCCTTGAGCTCGGCAGCCTCACCGTGGGCATCATAGGCTACGGCAACATGGGACAGTCGTTCGCCAAGCGGCTCAGCGGCTTCGGATGCCGTGTGGTGATATATGACAAATACAAGGAGATAGGTACCTTGGAGGAGGTGCAGCGTGAGGCCGACGTGGTTAGTTTCCACGTGCCTCTGACCGATGAGACGCACCACTACCTCGACGCCGGTTTCATAGAGGCTATGGCCAAGCCCTTCTTTGTGGTCAACACAGCACGCGGGGCGGTGGTGGACACCGAGGCCTTGGTGCAGGGTATGGAGAACGGCAAGGTGCGCGGTGCGGCGCTCGATGTGCTTGAGTACGAGAACATGCAGGCCGACGGGCTGGGCGACGTGCCGGTGTCGATGCAGTACCTGATGCAGTCGCCGCTGACGGTGCTGACACCGCATGTGGCTGGCTGGACTGTAGAGTCGAAATACAAGCTGGCAGCCGTGCTGGCCGACAAGATGATAAAGACGTTGAAAGGTTGATATGATTGTTGTAGGAAACAGTATAGTGAGTGACGATGTGGCCGACTGTCGTTTCGGGTGCGACCTGTGTGTGTGCAAAGGGGCCTGCTGTGTCGACGGCGACAGCGGTGCACCACTGCTGGAGGAGGAGGTGGCGAAGCTGGAGGCTGTGCTGCCCGACGCGCTGCCGCTGATGACCGCCGAGGGGCGTGCTGCAGTGGAGGCGCAGGGTGTGGCTGTCAGAGACAAGGACGGCGACCTCGGCACACCGCTCATCGACGGCGGTGCCTGCGCCTACATCACCTACAGCGCCGACGGCTGCGCACTCTGTGCCCTGCAGGAACTCTACAAGCCTGTGAGCTGCCATCTATACCCGATAAGGGTGGAGGACTACGGCGAGTTTCAGGCGGTGAACTACCACCAGTGGGACATCTGCCGATGCGCCAAGGGCAAGGGCGAACCGCTGTATGTATACCTCAAGGAACCGCTGATACGCCGTTTCGGCGAGGCGTGGTATGAAGAACTGGTTGAACAAATTAACTTAAGGAATAATGACAGATAAGAAACGACAGGCAACGCTGGTGGCCGTCATGGTGGCGGCAATACTCGTTGTGGACCAGGTGGTGAAGATACTGGTGAAGACCAATATGCAGTATGGCGAGGACATACCGTTGATAGGGGAGTGGTGCAGGCTGCATTTCATAGAGAACGAGGGCTTTGCCTTCGGCATGAAGATGGGCGGCCCGGTAGGCAAGGTAGTGCTGACGTCGTTCCGCCTTGTGGCGTCGATTGCCATTGTGTGGCTGATGGCGCACATGGTGAAGAAGGGAGTCCGCAACTCGATGCTGATATCTTTGGGACTGATATTGGCCGGCGCTATGGGCAACCTGATTGATAGCTGCTTCTACGGCCTGATTTTCAACGAGAGCTACTACAGTGTGGCCACGATGTTCCCGACGGGTGGCGGTTATGCTCCACTGTTCCAAGGCAAGGTGGTGGATATGTTCTATTTTCCTCTGTTTGAGTTTGATTGGCCGATGTGGGTGCCTGTGGTGGGTGGAAACCACTTCGAATTCTTCAATGCGATATTCAATGTGGCCGATGCGGCCATTACAATTGGCATATTCTGGATGATGATAGATCAATTTTTTGTCGCGCCAAAGCACGCTAAATCAGGAAGAAAAGTGGAAGATGGTGAAGAAAAGTAAAAAAATATTTTGCCAGTTTGCGAAAAGTTAGTAATTTTGCACTCCGAAAAAAGAATGACCGAGGGGCTCAGTTCGCTCCATAAAGTCGAGAGATGGCGTCGTAGCTCAGTTGGTAGAGCGAAGGACTGAAAATCCTTGCGTCACTGGTTCAAATCCAGTCGATGCCACCACAAAAAGAAAGGAGACTCATGCGAGTCTCTTTTTGTTTTCCCTTTTCTGGATTATTGTCGGCGGACGATGAACTTGCTGTTGGTCCCGCTGCATCGCAGGATATAAATACCTGCCGGCATGCGGCTGACGTCTACCGTCGTGGTGCCTTGTGGCAGTGTCTGTTGCAGTCGACCCTGTATGTCGTAGATGTCTATGGTTGCGGGTGCCGCAGAGAGGTGCAGCGTGGTGGTGGCCGGGTTGGGATAGACGACAAGCGCAGGTTTGGTGGCGGTGGCCGTGATGGCGAGGTTGGTGTCGAGGATTGTGTCGCCGGGCAGGGAGTGAATCTCGCCGATATAGTTGACCAAGGGGTGCTGGAGGAAGTTCCAGTAGGTCGGCAGCTGGTTGCTGCTGAGGGTCTTGTCGGAGGATATCTCCATGGTGAGTTCCAGGCAGTTGTAGTAATAGTTGAAGTAGTCTTGCCGTCCGCCGGTGATGACGTACCAGTCGCCGCCGGCCACTACGCCGTTGTCGGCTTCATAGACATCGTTGAAGTGGTTGGCATTGTAGGTGTGGCTGGTATCCACGAACCTGTGGCACACGGCTTGCCACCATGCGGCATCGGGGTGCGGGTTCTGCAAGGATGTGAAGCTGTCCCAAGGATAGTTCATCACTTCGCTGCCGCCGTGGAGGTTGGCGCTGAGGCGGAAACGGTGGCGGTTGAAGTAGTTGATCATTGCCTGGTTCTCTTGCTGCAGGGGTTCTTTTGCGGTACTGAAGGGATTTGGGTAGTTGCGGTTGAGGTCTACGTTGTTGGCGTTGTAGCGGCGGGCGCCCTGCACGGTGTTGTTGCTGTAGCGGTAGGTGCCGTCGGGGTTGGCCAGTGGGTTGATGCAGATGAGAGTGGTGTTCATCAGGGTGGTGTACTGCGGGTTGGTGCCGTAGCCACGGAGTAGGGTGTCGATGAGACGGAGCATCATGACGTAGCCCGTCACCTCGTCGCCGTGGATGGTGGATGAGTAGAAGAACTCGCGCAGAGTGGTATCGCTGGGGTTGGCGGTGAGCTCCATGCTGAGAATGAGGCGGCCGTTGACAGAGGTGCCGATGGTGTCGAGACGGCAGAGGGTGGGGTAGTCGGTGGCCCACTGCTGCATCATGGTGACGTAGGTGCTGTAGGTCGGGTAGCGGTCCCAGTTGGCCATCTGTGCTGGTGTGGTGGCCATGGTTATAGCCTTGGCGGCATTGTCTTCCTCGACGGGAGGGAAGGCGTCCGGTCGTGGTCTGTACTGCGCCGAGGCTGCGCTGGCAATGAGAATAGCGGCGATGAATGATAGGACGTTTTTCATACTTTTAGTCTGTTTTAGACGGTGCAAAATTACAAAAAAAATGTATTATAGGTGCTCGGTAACTTATTTTTTTGTATTTTTGCACACTCAAAAGATACGACTATGCATACAACACCGATACAGATACGCTTCAACGACGTGGACCAGATGGGGCACGTCAACAACGCCGTCATCATGGAGTACCTCGACCTGGGCAAAGATGCCTTCTTCTCCTCGCACGGGGTGCCGCCCACCAAGGGCGACTTCACCGTCATGGTTGTGCACTATGACGTCGACTTCCGGGCGCAGATACACTACCACGACAGCATCGCCGTCACCACCGAGGTGGAGAAGCTCGGCAACAAGAGCCTCACCATCATGCAACGCGTTATCAACACCGAGACCGATATGGTCTGCGTCGAGTGCCGCACTGTCATGGCCGGCTACCGCCGCAGCACTAGCAGCTCCGAGGTGATACCCCCCGAGGTGCGGGAGTGGCTGATGCGGTAAAACGGTATTAAATATTATAAACTGATGCGCTGACAGGATGAAACGGCATGAAAAGATGAAAAAGTTAATATTAATAATGTTTGCTATTGCTGTGACTCTTACAATAGTTTCGTGTACTAAAAACAAAGATAATGCTGGTGGTGGAGGTACTGTAAGCGCTTTCAATTATCCAATAAGCCAGTTATATGGTACATGGGACTGCACTCATGTGTTGGTTGATTATAATTGGCAGGAGGTATCAAATATGTTTTCCGCAACATTCTACGAGGATGGCTCCTATTCTGGGCGTGGCGTTCTTGGCAATGGTACAGGAACTTATCAGGCTGTCGGTAATACTATTACTACCTACGTTAATGGCAGTATGTTTTATAAATATGATGTAATAGAGTTTAATGGCTCTACAGCACAATTGAAGATGTACAAAGGTACTACACAGGCAGAAATAGAGAACTCTACAAAAGTAATTAAGGTTCGCAAAAGCGAAGTGATTGTAGTGAGTCCAGTGGAGTGAGTGTGACTTCTTTAACGCTTCATGGCAGCCAGCTCAGCCTTTAGGTATTGGCCGGTGAAGTTATCTTTCTGTATGGCAAGGTCTTCTGGCGTACCGCAGAAGGTGATGCGACCGCCGGCGCGGCCGCCGTCGGGGCCGAGGTCGATGACCCAGTCGGCCACCTTGATGACGTCCATGTTGTGCTCGATGACGAGGACCGTGTTGCCCTTGTCGACGAGCTTCTGCAGCACGCCGAGCAGTATGCGGATGTCCTCGAAGTGGAGGCCTGTGGTGGGCTCATCCAATATATATAATGTCTTGCCGGTATCGGTGCGCGAGAGCTCGGTGGCCAGTTTGACGCGCTGCGCCTCGCCGCCGCTGAGGGTGGTGCTCTGCTGGCCGAGAGTGATGTAGCCGAGGCCTACGTCCTGCAGCGCCAGCAGCTTGCGCCGCAGCTTGGGGTAGGCGTCGAAGAACTCCACGGCCTCGTCCACCGTCATGTCGAGCACGTCGCTGATGGACTTGCCCTTGTAGCGTATCTCCAGCGTCTCGCGGTTGTAGCGTTTGCCGCCGCACACCTCGCACTGCACATACACGTCGGGCAGGAAGTTCATCTCTATCGTGCGCAGGCCGGCGCCCTTGCAGTGCTCGCAGCGGCCGCCGCTGACGTTGAAGCTGAAGCGGCCGGGCTTGTAGCCGCGGATGCGCGCCGACGGCAGCTCGGCGAAGAGGCGCCGTATGTCGTCGAAGAAGCCCGCGTAGGTGGCGGGGTTGCTGCGCGGCGTGCGCCCGATGGGGCTCTGGTCTATCTGGATGACCTTGTCGATGTTGTCGATGCCCTCGATGCTGCGGTATGGCAGCGGCGCCCGCAGCGAGCGGTAGAAGTGCTGGCTGAGGATGGGCTGCAAGGTGTCGTTGATGAGGGTGCTCTTGCCGGAGCCCGAGACACCCGTGACGCAGACGAAGAGGCCCAGCGGCAGGTCGAGGTCTACGCCGCGGAGGTTGTTGCCCGTGGCGCCCTTCAGTATTATATGCTCACGGCCCTTGACGCTGCGCCGTTTGGGCAGCTCTATGTCGCGGCGGCGCGAGAGGTAGTCGAGCGTTATGCTTGGTTTGTGCTTCGCCAGCACTTTGTCGGTCACCTCGCCGGCGAAGAGCACCTTGCCGCCGTGCACGCCGGCGCCGGGGCCGATGTCGACCAGGTAGTCGGCGGCGAGCATCATGTCGCGGTCGTGCTCGACGACGATGACCGAGTTGCCGAGGTCGCGCAGCTGTTTCAGACTGTCTATCAGGCGGCGGTTGTCGCGCTGGTGGAGGCCTATGCTCGGCTCGTCGAGGATGTAGAGCACGTTGGTCAGCTGCGAGCCTATCTGCGTGGCCAGGCGTATGCGCTGCGCCTCGCCGCCGCTGAGGCTCTTGGCGCTGCGGTTCATCGAGAGGTAGCCCACGCCCACGTTGTTGAGGAACGACAGGCGCTTGAGCACCTCCTTGAGCACCTCGTGGGCCACGGCGGCGTCGCGCTTGTCGAGCTGCGGCTCCAGGGCTTCGAGCCACTCCTGCAGCTCCAGCAGGTCCATGTCCGCCAGGTCGCCGATGTTCTTGTCCAGTATGCGGAACGCCAGGCTTTCGGGCTTCAGCCTGTGGCCGTGGCATTCGGGGCACGGCACCGTGTTCATGAACGAGGCCACCCACTTCTGCAGGCTCGACGACGCGTCGTCGAGCGCCAGGTTCGACATATAGGTCACTATGCCGGGAAACTCGCTGAGGAAGCCCGGGTCTTCGGGGTCTTCGATGCCGGTGAAGTGGTTGCTGCCGTAGAGGATGGCGTTCAGGGCCTCGTCGCTGAGCTCGGCCACCGGCGTGTCGAGCGTGAAGCCGTAGTGGCGCCCCATGAGCTCCACCTTGCGGTAGACGTAGTTCGTGGGCGAGTACTTGCCCATCACCTCTATGGCGCCGTCGCGCAGACTCTTCTTGGGGTCGGGGATGAGCTTCTGCATGTCTATCTGCGCCACCTCGCCCAGGCCGTTGCAGTGCGGGCACGCGCCGTAGGGCGAGTTGAACGAGAATGTATTGGGTTCCGGCTCAGGGTAGGAGAGGCCCGTGTCCGGGTCCATCAGCATGCGGCTGAAGTGGCGCACCGTGCCGTCCTCGTTGTTGAGCACCATCAGCACCCCTTTGCCCTGGCGGAAGGCCGTCTGCACAGCCTCGCGCAGGCGGCTGGCGTTGCGGTCGGCGCGCAGCCGGTCCACCACCAGCTCTATGTCGTGCACCTTGTAGCGGTCCACCTGCATCTTGTATGTAATCTCCTTCACCTCGCCGTCCACTCTCACCTTCAGAAATCCCTTCTTGGCCACCTGCTCGAAGAGCTCGCGGTAGTGGCCCTTGCGTCCCTTCACCAGCGGCGCCAGCACCATGATGTCGCGGCTGCCGTACTCGCTGGTGATGATCTCCAGTATCTTCTCCTCGCTGTACTTCACCATGGGCTTGCCGCTCTCTATGCTGTAGGCTTTGCCGATGCGGGCGTAGAGCAGACGCAGCAGGTCGTAGGTGTCGGTCAGCGTGCCCACCGTGGAGCGCGGGTTGTTGTTCGTGCTCTTCTGCTCGATGGCGATGACGGGCGACAGGCCCTCTATCAGGTCCACATCGGGCCGCTCCATGTTGCCTATGAAGTGGCGCGCGTAGGCCGAGAAGGTCTCCATGTAGCGGCGCTGCCCCTCGGCGTGTATTGTGTCGAACGCCAGGGATGATTTGCCGCTGCCGCTCAGCCCGGTGAACACCACCAGCTTGCCGCGCGGTATCTCCAGGTCCACATTCTGCAGGTTGTGCTCCCTGGCGCCCAATATCTTTATCTTGTCGTCTTCCATGTTTCCCCTTTAATCAATAACCTATAACCCATCTATAACAGTAGTGTCGTGCTTGCCTTTGACTATTGTGTTGTATTCGGTGCCTTTCTTGGTGGGTATGCGCACCTTGTAGCTATTGCCGCCTTTGTTCTTCAGCTTGTCGGTGGTGAGCCACGGGTTCATGGTGCGCACCATTTTGTAGCTCGTGCCGTTGTCTGCGGCGAACTGCACGAGGTCCACGTTCTGTCCGCCGAGCGTCACCTCCTCGTAGGGCAGCTCGGGGTATGTGTCGCAGCGGCGCACCGTGTAGCCGTAGTCCTGCGGGTGCTGCATGATGAGCTTCAGGGCCAGTATGCGGTACACGTAGCGCTGTGTCTCGCGGTTGAGCATCAGCTCGTAGTAGCTTTTCTGCCGCTGGTTGGCGAGGCGTCTCTCCAGTCCGTTCTCGCCGCAGTTGTAGGCCGCCGCGGCCTCCGTCCAGCCCCCGAAGCGGCGCTTCAGCTCCTTGAGGTAGCGGCAGGCGGCGCGGGTCGAGGCCTCGAGGTCGTTGCGCATGTCTATCTCGTCGCTTATCTCCAGCCCGTATTTCTGCCCTGTCGACTTCATGAACTGCCAGTAGCCTTGTGCGCCCGCGGGCGAGGTGACGTTCTGCAGGCCGCTCTCTATGACGCAGAGGTACTTCATGTCCTGCGGCACATGCTCTTCCTTCAGTATGCGCTCGATGGTGGGGAAGACGCGCGCGGCACGCTTTATGTTGAAGAGCGTGTTGCTCTGGTAGTACATGTTGCTCACCAGCTCGCGGTCAAGCCCTTCGCGCACATACCACAGGTTGAGCGGCACGCGTTCGCCGCAGAAATAGAGCGTGTCTGGCATCGGCGGCGCGTAGACGTGGTAGCCGGCGCGTATGGCCTTGGTCAGTATCTCGTCGCTGTTGTCCTCCTTGCGGGTGGCGAAAATAAAGGCCTCGCCTGCTATAGCCAACGAAGCCAGTATAATAGCTATGATAGACAGCTTTTTCATGACGTTACGGTATTGATGATCAGGCGTGCCACCTCCTGTTTGCTCAGCAGGGGGCTCTCCGTGCGGCTGCCGTCGCGGCCTATGATGTACACCTTGTTGGTGTCCACGCCGAAGCCGGCGCCTTTGTCGCGCAGCGAGTTGAGGACTATGTAGTCGAGGTTCTTCTTCTCCAGCTTGCGCTGGGCGTTGGCCTCCTCGTTGTCGGTCTCCAGGGCGAAGCCCACCAGCGTCTGCCCCTCGCGTTTCATGCCGCCGAGGGTGGCCAGTATGTCGGGGTTCTGCACCAGCTCCAGGGTCATGCCCTCGGAGCCGTTCTTCTTCAGCTTGTGGTCGGCGCACTCCGCCGGACGGTAGTCGGCCACGGCGGCCGAGAGGATGGCCCCGTGGCAGCGGGGGAACACCTCGGTGGCGGCGGCGTACATCTCGCGGGCGCTCTCCACGCGATGGACGTTGACACGTTGACTCGTTGATATGTTGAGGCTTGTGGGCCCTGTCACCAGCTCCACCTCGGCACCGGCGCCGGCCAGCGCCTCGGCCAGGGCGAAGCCCATCTTGCCGCTGCTGTAGTTGCCTATGAAGCGCACGCTGTCGATGCGCTCGTAGGTGGGCCCTGCCGTGACGAGCCACCGCTCGCCGTTGAGCTTCAGGGGTCCGCCTTCGCCGATGGCGTCAACAATCTGCTGCGGTTCCGCCATGCGGCCCACACCGCTGACGCCGCAGGCCAGCTCGCCCTCCGCGGGGCCTACCATGCGGATGCCCCATGACTTGAGCGTCTCTACGTTGCGCTGCACGGCGGGGTGCGCCCACATCTCGCAGTTCATGGCCGGAGCCATGACCACGGGCTTGCCCGAGAAGGCCAGCAGCAGCGTGCTCAGCGCGTCGTCGGCTATGCCGGAGGCCACCTTGCCTATGATGTTGGCCGTCGCCGGGGCCACCACCAGCATCTCGCCCCAGTCCTTGAGGGAGATGTGCTCCGTGCGCCCCGAGGCGAAGAGGTCGCTGTAAAGCGGCGCCCCGGAGACCGTCTCCAGGGTCACCCTCGTGACGAACTCCAGCGCGTGCTCCGTGGCGGCGCAGCGCACCTCGTGCCCTGCCTTCTTCAGCAGGCGCACCAACTCCGGCGCCTTGTAGGCCGCTATGCCTCCCGTGATGCCGACGATGATCTTCATCCTGATTGTCTTGCTATGGCGTTATCGCATTGACGCCGTCAGGCGTTCTCCTTAATGACTTCTTCCTCCATGGCCTCGAAGCGGGCGGCCTGCTGGTTCTCCTTGGCGGGGTTGCGGTAGTAGATGTCGCCATCGAGGTATTCTTCAATGGCTTCGAGGGTGGGCTTGGGCATCTGCTCGTAGCGGCGCACGATCTCTATCTGCTCGCGGTTCTCGAACATCTCGTCCACGCCGTCGCCGCCAGTGCGGAAATCGTCGATGCGGCTGTGCAGCTCCTTCTTCTCCTCGGCGGCAATCTGGTTGGCGCGCTTGGTGAGCATGGCCACGGTCTCGTAGATGTTGTTGGTCTGGCGGCTGAAGTCGGCAGTGTTGCGGGTGATGGTTGTGTTGATGATTTTCTTCTTCTCTTCCATTGTTTTATGTTGTTTTTTTTATTTCTCTTTGTTCTCCATCTTGGCCAGCTCCTCGCGGGTCTTGGTGTAGATGTTCTGCGCGTCGGCCAGCTGCTTGGGGTCGGTGATGCTGCTCACCACGCGGTCAAAGTCGGCCGTCACCTGCTGCAGGCGCTCTTGCTTCTTGTCCTCGCGGCTGTCGATGGCGTACAGGTAGCCCGAGCGGAGCATGTAGTACATGGCGTCGCCGCGCATCGGCGCCTCGGGGTACAGGTTGATGAAGTTCTTGAGGCTCTCGTAGGCTGCGCGGTACTCCTCGGTGTAGTAGTAGCCGTAGGCGAGCTCGTAATCCTTCTTCATCAGCTTGTTGCGCATCTCGTCGAGGTAGCGGTTCACCTCGGGCATGCGCGTGCTGCGCGGCCACCGCTCGGCGAAGGCCTCAAACTCCTCTATGGCCTCGCGCGTGAGGCTCTGGTCGAGCGTGTAGCTCGGCGACTCCATGTATTTGCAGTAAGCCGAGAGGAAGGAGCCCTCCTCGACGCGCTCGCTGTAGGGGAACTGCCGCGCGAAGCGTTTGAACTGGTAGCCCGCCATGTAGTAGTCCTTCTCCTTGTAGAGCGACTGGCCGTAGTACCAGGCAATCTCCTCGGCGTTGTCGCGGCCGCGGTAGTGCAGCGTCAGGTTCTCGAACAGCTGGATGGCCTTCGAGTAGCTGTTTTCGTTGTAGTATTGCATCGCCGCCTGGTATTTGGCGTCGTAATCGTTGCTCTTGAGGATTTTGTCAAACTTGTTGCAACTCGTTAGCAACAAGCTTATTGCAATGATATTGAGGATATTTTTTGCCGTTTTCATAAATTGCAAAGATACAAATTTTTCTTTGATTGCGCGCAAATAATTTAAAAAAGCCGCTTTTTTCGCACCCCGCGCCCCCCTCGCCGCCACCGTCCCCCCTCGGTACGGCATTTCTTCAGTAGTTCTTCAGTAGTTCTTCAGTGCCGCACTGAAGAACTACTGAAGAACTACTGAAGAACGGCCGTAGGGACTCCGTACCGGCTCCGTACCGGAGAGGGGGGTGTTTGAAAAATTTAACATAGGAATGACGCTCTGTTTCCGAAAAAAATCGTACCTTTGCATTTTAAAATATATGTTCGGAATGGATACGATTATTATATTAGACTTTGGTAGTCAGTACACTCAGCTTATCGCGCGCAAGATACGCGAGCTTAATGTTTACTGCGAGATCCACCCCTTCGACAAGGTTCCGGCGCTGACGCCGGAGGTCAAGGGCGTAGTGTTCAGCGGCAGCCCCTACAGCTGCAACGCTGCCGACGCGCCGGTGCCCGACATGACGGGCATCAAGGGCAAACTGCCGCTGCTGGCGGTGTGCTACGGCGCCCAGTATCTGGCCAAGTGGGGCGGCGGTCGCGTGCAGCAGAGCAAGATACGCGAGTATGGCCGCGCCAACCTGTCGTTCATCGACGGCAGCAACCCGCTGATGAAGGGCGTGCCCATGGGCAGCCAGGTGTGGATGAGCCACGGCGACACCATCGAGGCGTTGCCGGCGGGCTACAAGACCATCTGCAGCACTGAGAATGTGCAGTATGCAGGCTATCAGATCGAGGGCGAACAGACCTACGCCATACAGTTCCACCCCGAGGTGCACCACTCGGTGGACGGCCCGACGCTGCTGCGCAACTTCGTGGTGGGCATCTGCGGCTGCCGCCAGGAGTGGACGCCGGAGAGCTTCATCGAGACCACGGTGAAGGAGCTGCGCGAGAAGGTGGGCGGCGACAAGGTGGTGCTCGGCCTCAGCGGCGGTGTGGACAGCACCGTGGCCGCCGTGCTGCTCAACCGCGCCATAGGCCACCAGCTGCACTGCATCTTCGTCGACAACGGCCTGCTGCGCAAAAACGAGTTCGAGAGCGTGCTCGAGAGCTACAAGGACATGGGCCTCAACGTGAAGGGCGTCGACGCCAAGCAGCGCTTCTACGATGTGCTGGCCGGCGTCAAGGACCCCGAGAAGAAGCGCAAGGGCATAGGCAAGACCTTCATCGACGTCTTCGACGCCGAGGCCAAGCTCATCACCGACGCCAAGTGGCTCGGCCAGGGCACCATTTACCCTGACGTCATCGAGAGCTCCAGCGTCAAAGGTCCCAGCCAGACCATCAAGAGCCACCACAATGTTGGCGGCTTGCCCGACTATATGAAGCTCAAGCTCGTGGAGCCGCTGCGCTCGCTCTTCAAGGACGAGGTGCGCCGCGTGGGCCGCCAGCTTGGCATCAAGGACAGCCTAATCGGGCGCCATCCCTTCCCGGGCCCCGGCCTGGCGATACGCATACTGAGCGACGTGACGCCCGAGAAGGTGCGCATCCTGCAGGAGGTTGACGACATCTTCATACAGGGTCTGCGCGACGCGGGCCTGTACGACAAGGTGTGGCAGGCCGGCGCCATGCTGCTGCCGGTGCAGAGCGTGGGCGTCATGGGCGACGAGCGCACCTACGAGAGCGTCGTGGCCCTGCGCGCCGTGGAGAGCGTCGACGGCATGACCGCCGACTGGAGCCACCTGCCCTACGACTTCATGGCCAAGGTCTCGAACGAGATCATCAACCGTGTGAAGGGCGTCAACCGCGTGTGCTACGACATCAGCTCCAAGCCGCCGGCAACCATAGAGTGGGAATAAAAATCGGTAACATGAAACGCTTTGTCCTTACAATAGTGCTGACGGTGGCGTCGGTGGCGGCCTGGTGCCAAGCGCCGGGGACGACACCCGTCAAGGTCAGCAACGAGACGCAGATGCTGCATGGTCGCAAGTACTATGTGCATATAGTGGAACGTGGCCAGACGGTGTACTCCATATCGAGGGCCTACAAGGTGCAGAGCTACGATGCCGTGACGCATGTGGACATTCATTTCCTCCATGCCGGCGACACCGTGTGGCTGCCCTACCGCGGCCAGTTCGGCGACGACCAGCAGGAGGCCGCGGCCCCGAAGAGCGAGCCGGCGGCACGGCAGACCACGCCGAAGAACGAGCCGGCGGCACAGCAGCCCACGCCGAAGCATGCCAAGCGCACGGGTGTGACCGTGCAGGAGAGCAAGCCTGCGGCGCCTCCCGCGGTGCGCAAGGTGGGGCGGACCCTCAAGGTGGCCCTCATGATGCCGCTGCATCTGAACCAGATAGACGAGATATCCACCACGAAGTTCGACATCGAGCAGCGCGGCAAGCGCAGCTACCGCCAGTTTGAGTTCATCGAGTTCTACGAAGGCATACGCATGGCCCTCGACAAGCTGGTGGGCCAGGGTGTGAGCGTGGAGCTTAACGTCGTGGACGTGAGCGCCAACGACACCGCCAAGGTGAGCGAGGCTTTCGTGTCGCACCGCGTGGCGGAGAGCGACGTGCTGATAGCCCTGCTGCTGCGCGAGTGCTTCGACAAAGCCGCCGACCTCGCCCGCGAGGCAGGCATCTACATCGTCAACCCCATGGCTACGCGCAGCGACATCTGCGCCGAGAACCCCTACGTGGTGAAGATGCAGCCGTCGACGGCAGGCCTCGTCACGCGTCTGCTCAACAATGTGGGCACCGAATGCCAGAGGGCTCACCTTTATATCATACATTCCGGCGCCAAGGCCGAGAGGCCGGTGCTCGACGAGATGAAGCGTCAGCTCGACGCGCGCGGCGACATCAGGTACACCCTCTTCAACTGGAGCCAGAACGCCAAGCTGGCCACGGTGCTTAAGAAGACCCCTGGCGCCGCCGTGGTGAGCATCTACGACCAGGGCAAGGACCAGAACCGCGTCTTCGTGGGCAACCTGCTCAACCGCCTCACGTCGCTTAAGCAGGGCACACCCGTGCTCTACACGCTCGGCGACTGGACGCGCGAATACGGCGACGTGGACTTTAACCAGCTGCAAAACCTCAACTACCATACCTTTGCCACGGGCTGGGACATGACCAACGACGTGCATGTGGAGTTCCTCAAGGATTTCCGCACGCTCTACGGCAACGAGCCTACGTCGCCCCTGGCAGCCACGGGCTATGACCTGACAATGTATATCGTCGGCGGCCTGCACCGCAAAGGTGCCGACTTCTGGAACGCCCCCGGCGGCGCGTCGGAAGGGCTCACGCAGCCCATACACCTCGTCCGCAGCGGGGCCGGCCTCGAGAACGACCGCGCCATGATATACCGCATGCAGGAGCTTGTCCTCGTGCCCGTGTCGTTTAAATAAGGAAAAGACCGCATGGAATACCAGAATACGATAAAGAAAGAGTTTCGCCTGACGGGGCCGGGTCTGCATACCGGCCGCACGGTGACGGTCACCGTGATGCCGGCGCCGGAGAACTTCGGCATAGCATTCCGCCGCACCGACCGCACCAATATCGTGACGCAGCCCGCTCTGGCCGACAATGTCGGCGAGACGTCGCGCGGCACCACCCTCGGTTCGGGACGCAACTCTATAGCCACTATCGAGCATCTGATGTCGGCCCTGCATGGGTCGCAGATAGACAACGCCATCATCGAGCTCGACGGCGGCGAGGTGCCCATCATCGACGGCTCTGCACGCCCGTGGATGCTGCAGCTGAGCCGCGTGGGTGTGCGCCAGCAACAGGCCGAGCGCAGCACCTTCACCATCGGCGAACCGCTGCACTTCGAGTTCGCGAAGACTGGCTCAGTGTTCGACGTGGAGCCTTGCGACCACTTCGCCGTGCACTGCGAGATAGACTTCAAGGACACCGTCATAGGGCACCAGACAGCCGACATGAACGACTTCAGCGAGTACGCCGCAAGCATTGCCCCGTGCCGCACGTTCGTCTTCCTGCAAGAGGTGGAACCCCTGCTGCACCTCAACCTTATCAAGGGGGGCTCGCTTGACAATGCGCTGGTGTTCGTGAACAGAGACCTCACATCCAGGCAGCTGAAGCGCCTGGCCAAGATCTTCAACAAGGACGAGAGCCTCTTCAAGGTGCATGACGGTGTGCTCAACACCACAGACATCTACTTCCCCAACGAACCGGCGCGCCACAAGCTGCTCGACTTCGTGGGCGACATACGTCTTGTGGGCATGCCACTCAATGCGAAGTTCAACATTTACAAGCCCGGACACAAGGCCAACAACGCCTTTGCCCGGTACCTGATGGAATACATAAGAAAGAATAACTGATATATTACACAATGATACTGAATGACATTCACCCTGATGCCAAGATAGGCAAAAACGTTACGGTGGGCAATTTCACCACCATATATGAGGATGTCGTGATTGGCGACGGCACGTGTATTGGCCCCAATGTGACCATTTACCCCGGCGCCCGCATAGGCAAGAACTGCAAGATATTCCCCGGTTCGGTCATCGCTGCCGTGCCGCAGGACCTGAAGTTCGCCGGCGAGTACACCACCGTGGAGATAGGTGACGACAACGTGATACGCGAGTGCTGCACCATCAACCGCGGCACCGCCGCCAGCGGCAAGACGGTTATAGGCAACGGCAACCTGCTGATGGCCTACGTCCATATAGCCCACGACTGCGTTGTCGGCGACCACTGCGTGCTGGCCAACAACGCCACCCTTGCCGGTCATATCATCCTCGGCGACTGGGTGATCCTCGGCGGCAAGACGGCCTGCCTGCAGTTCATCCACATCGGCTCGCACGTCATCACGCAGGGCGGCGCCCTCATCGACAAGGACATACCGCCTTTCGTCAAAGGTGCGCGCTACCCGATACAGTACTGCGGCGTCAACAGCCTCGGCCTCCAGCGCCGCGGCTTCTCGCAGGAGAGCATCAACCGCATCAGCGACATCTACCGCTACATCTTCGTCAAGGGCATACCGCTGGCCGACGCCGTCGAGCAGGTGAAGGAGCAGTATGGCAACACCGACGAGGGCAAGCAGATACTCGCCTTCATAGGCAGCGCCAACACGGGCCTGATGAGCGGCTTCCGGTCGGTGCGCAAGTCAGAATAAATCTACACGTAAACCATAGTGGTCTCGACAATGGCAACGGTCTTGCCATTGTCGAGGCTTTCTATTATCGTCTGGTAAAGGGCTGTGGAGCGGCCATGCTTCAGGGCGTGGCTGCGTGCCGCGAGGCGTGCGCCCAGCGGGGCGGGGGAGAGGTAGTGCGCCGTGGCGTCGAGCGACACCCAGTGCAGGTCGCCGCTGCCGAGACAGTCGCTGTTGGCGGCAATGGCTGCCGCGAAGTCGGCCAGCGTGTACAGCGCGCCACCCATGGCCACGCCGCGTGCGTTGCAGTGCCTGGTGGCGAGCGTGAGGGTGCAGGTGGCCTCGTGGTCTCCGGCAGAGGCAATCTCTATGCCGGTCAGTTCTGTGGCGTAGCGGTCGGCGGCGAACACCGTGCGAGCCCTTGCTGTCATGTCGTTCATATTCCCAGGTATTTGCGCAGGCTGTCGGCGCCGGTGAATACGATGCCCTCCATGCCGAGGGCGTTGGCGGCGGCCACGTTGTCGGGGTTGTCGTCCACGAAGACGCACTCTTCCGCTTGCAGATGGTAGCGGTCGAGCAGCACGCGGAACAGCCTCGCGTCGGGCTTCACCAGCCCTTCGGCGCCGCTCACCACGTAGCGGTCTATCATCTGCAGTATGCCGAAGCGCTCCCTGGCCGCGGGGAATGTCTCCATGCTCCAGTTGGTAAGGCCGTAAATCTCATGCCCCCTGTTGCGGAGGTCGTTGATCACCTCCCTCATGCCCGGCACCTCGTCGGTGAGCATCTCGCGCCACCGCGAGCGGTAGAGCTCTATGGCCTCCGCGTACTCAGGCTGCTGGGCTTTGAGCTCCTCGATACATGCCGCGGTGCTCTCGCCGGCGTCTATGCGGTTGCGCCATGCGGCGTCGCACACATGCCGCAGGAACCACCACGCACGCGCCTCGTCGCCGAAGTGCTCGGCGTACACCTTTTCGGGGTGCCACTGCACCAGCACATTTCCAAAGTCAAAGATGACGTTTTTCATATATTACAAATAACGTCACCTTTGACTTCTTATTGTGCCTCCAGTCACCTATTTATCGCCCAACTTGAAGGTGATAGGCAGGTTGTACTGTGTGCGTACGGGCTTGCCATCGACAGTTCCGGGCTTCCATTTGGGCATGGCGTTGACCACGCGGAGTGCTTCTTCGTCACATCCGCTGCCAATGCCGCGCAGCACCTTGGCATCCTTCACCGTGCCGTCGGCATCAATCACAAAGCGCACAAACACACGTCCTTGCACGCCATCATTCTTGGCCTGCTCCGGATAATGAATATTCTCGGCCATGAACTTGTACAGTTCCCACATGCCGCCCGGGAACTCTGGGTCCGTTTCCGTTGTCTCTTTGTCTGCCACGGGGCCGCCATTGCTGCTGGTACTTGTCATCATTACCGATTTAGTCGATACTTTGGCCACCGCGTTCTGCATGTTCGCGGGCACCGAGTCTGCCGTCTCCGTAATCGTAAACGACACGTCTGATGTGGGTAAGGCGGGCTGGAACTCTTTTTCTTTTGTCTCGGTAGGCTTGCAGCCCGCCAGCAGCAGCAATGCCGCCACGGGGAGTGCCGCCACCGCTTTCCATGCGCCGTAGCGCGTTTTGCTTTTGTTCATCATAACGATGCGTTTTTTAAGGTTAATACTTTTGAAATTATTTGTGATATGGCCATATCCTGTACCGGTAGTCTGCCTGTAGAGCAGATGCAGATACCCCTCGCGGCCGCAGGCACCGATCGACGCGGCGTCGGCCAAAAACTCATGTACCGCACGTATCTCGCGCATGATGAGCCACGCAAAGGGGTTGAACCACATCAGGCAGCACAGCAGCCTTGCAAACAGAAGGTCGACCGAATGGCCCTGCCTCACGTGCAGCGACTCGTGGGCCAGTATGCAGCGCACCTCGTCATCGTTCAGGCCTCGCGTGCCCACCACTATATGGTTGAAGAAGGAGTACGTGGCCGTGTCGTCATCCAGCAGCACGAGCGCCGCACCGCGTGGTATGTCAAAGCCGTCGCTTGCCCTATAGACCTTATGCCTGCGCCGGAGCCTGATGACAATTACCACCTGCGCCGCCAGCTGGAACAGGAGGTAAACTGCGCACAGCGCAACGCCGACGAGGTAAAGGTCTACCATCACTCCGAGGGTACGCGGAGCCGTGATGGCCGATATCTCTACTTCGTTCATCGTCACCAGGTACTCCTCCACCGAGGCCACCGACTGCGATGCCTGGCCGAGGCCGTCGGGTAGCTTGATAAAGGGGAACACCATACTGAAGCCGATTGCCACCAGCAGATACCAAAGGTTCAGCTGCAGCCAGCGGTCGCGCCGCAGCGTCAGGCAGTAGAGGCCGTACAGCAGCCCTGCCGCCAAGGTCGAGAATAACATCCAGTGTATCATTTTTCAAGTTCTCTGGTTATTGACTCGAGGTCTTCGAGCGAGACCTCATTCTTATCTACAAGGAAGCTCACCAGCGCCTTCGCCGACGAGCCGAAGTAGCGCTGCGCGAAACCGTTCAGCTGCTGCTGCATGTATTCCTCGCGGCTAACCACCGGATAGTAGCGGTTCGACCGGTTGAAGGTCTCATGCGCCACATACCCTTTCTGCTCCAGGATGCGCACCACCGTGAGCACCGTGTTGTAGGCCGCCCCGCCTTCCACCGCCGTAACAATCTCGTTGGCAAACCCTTGCCCCACTTTCCAGATGGCCTGCATCACCTGTTCCTCTGCTTTTGTCAGTTCCTTGTGCATAATTATATGTATTGTTGTGTAATTATTTTCTTAGTTAAGAAACGAGGAACTTATCTGTATATTGTGCAAAAAGCAAAAAAAAAATTAGAGGACACTTTCGCGTCCTCTAATATTTCGTTGTTTTATAGTGGTTTAGCGACCGGCGTACATATCCTCGTAATACTTGAGATAGTCGCCGGAAGTGACGTTGTCCATCCACTCCTGGTTGTCGAGGTACCAGCGGACGGTCTTCTCTATGCCTTCCTCGAACTGCAGGCTGGGCTCCCAGCCGAGTTCGCGCTGCAGCTTGCTGCTGTCGATGGCGTAGCGCATGTCGTGCCCCGCACGGTCGGTGACGTAGGTGATGAGGTCCATGTCCTGCCCCTCGGGGCGGCCTAGCAGGCGGTCCACGGTGTTGATGACCACCTTGATGATGTCGATGTTCTTCCACTCGTTGAAGCCGCCGATGTTGTAGGTCTCCGCAATCTTGCCCTTGTGGAAGATGAGGTCGATGGCGCGCGCGTGGTCCTCCACATAGAGCCAGTCGCGCACGTTCTCGCCCTTGCCGTAGACTGGCAGCGGCTTGCGGTGGCGTATGTTGTTGATGAAGAGCGGTATGAGCTTCTCCGGGAACTGGTAGGGGCCGTAGTTGTTGGAGCAGTTGGTGACGATGGTGGGCATGCCGTAGGTGTCGTGGAAGGCGCGCACGAAGTGGTCGCTGCTGGCCTTGGCGGCGCTGTAGGGGCTGTGGGGCTGGTACTTGAGGTCCTCGGTGAAGAATTTCTCGCCGTAGGCCAGATGGTGCTCGCCGCTGCTGGCTTTGGTGGTGAACGGCGGCTTGATGCCCTCGGGGTGCGTCATCTCCAGGGCGCCGTACACCTCGTCGGTGGATATGTGGTAGAAGCGCTTGCCCTCCCACTTCTCCGGCAGGCTCTCCCAGTAGAGCTTGGCGGCCTGCAGCATGCTCAGCGTGCCCATGACGTTGGTCTGCGCGAAGGTGAAGGGGTCTTTGATGGAGCGGTCCACATGGCTCTCGGCGGCCAGGTGGATGATGCCGTCCACGTGCTCGTCTTGCATCAGTTTGTAGACACCCTCGAAGTCGCAGATGTCCATCTTGACGAATTTGTAGTTGGGCTTGTCCTCCACGTCCTTGAGGTTGGCCAGATTGCCGGCGTAGGTGAGCTTGTCGAGGTTGATGATCTTGTACTGCGGGTACTTGTTGACAAACAGCCGTACCACGTGGCTCCCGATAAATCCGGCTCCGCCGGTGATGATGATGTTCATGTTGCGTTTTTAATTTTGTATATCAACGCCGCCTCCGCCGTTTTATTGTGCCAGGAGGCAAAAATACCGCCGTTATTGCCATATTTTGCTGTTATACAGCGTATTGTGTCCTGATATCCTTCTTTGCAATGTATTTCGTTGACAGTCAGCACTTTCAATAGAGCCCCTACGGCCCCCCTTCGGCCCCTCCTCGGCCCCTCTTCGGCCGCGGTGCTGAAAATCAGCGAGAAACTGCGATACAAAAGCCATAGAAAAGTCGTAGGGACTCCGTGGCGGGTCGGTGCCGCCGTCCATGCGGCACGCCCTAAATTCCAGTTACAAGTGCAACACTGAGTAGAAAAAAGAGCACCAAAAATTTGGTACTCTCAGGTAAAGTGACTACTTTTGTGTTGCATATGAA
>OMXC01000018.1:53003-76074 GCA_900314925.1 uncultured Bacteroidales bacterium | reverse complement strand
GGTGCCCTTGGGCAGGATGGAGATTTCGGGCAGGATGGGCAGCGAGCGGAAGGTCACGTCATCGACGATGCCGATGGTGAACTGGTTCTTCTTCTCGCCCTCGGCGTTATTGAAGACGCTGATGATCTGGGCGGGAGTGGTGTCCTTGCTGGAGAGGCCGTAGCGGCCGCCGAGGATGGTGGGCTTGTAGGGGCAGTCCTTGAAGGCCTCGACGATGTCGAGATACAGGGGGTCGCCGTTGGCGCCGGGCTCCTTGGTGCGGTCGAGGACGGTGATGGTCTTCACGTGCTCCATCAGGCTCTTGGGCATGGCCTGCATCAGGTATTTCACGCTGAAGGGGCGATAGAGGTGGACGGTCACGCAGCCGGTCTTCTTGCCCTGGGCGTTCAGGTAATCGACGACGGTCTTGATGGTCTCGGTCACCGAACCCATAGCCACGATGACGTTCTCGGCATCCTTGGCACCGTAGTAGGTGAAGGGGGCGTACTGGCGACCGGTCAGCTTGCTGATCTCAGCCATATACTCGGCCACGATGTCGGGCAGGGCGTCGTAGTACTTGTTCTGCAGCTCGCGGGTCTGGAAATAGACGTCGCTGTTCTGGGCGGTGCCGCGGGTCACGTTGTGCTCGGGGTTGAGGGCGTTTTCGCGGAAAGCCTTCAGGGCCTTCTGGTCCACCAGCGGACGCAGGTCTTCCATATCCCAAGCCTCGATTTTCTGAATCTCGTGGCTGGTGCGGAAGCCGTCGAAGAAGTTGAGGAACGGCACGCGGCCCTTGATGGCGCTGAGGTGCGCCACGGCGGCGAGGTCCATCACCTCCTGCACGCTGCTTTCAGCCAGCAGGGCGAAGCCGGTCTGGCGGGCAGCCATCACGTCGGCGTGGTCGCCGAAGATGGAGAGGGCCTGGGCGGCCAGGGCGCGGGCGCTCACGTGGAACACGCCGGGCAGCAGTTCGCCGGCGATCTTGTACATGTTGGGGATCATCAGCAGCAGACCCTGCGAAGCGGTGTAGGTGGTGGTCAGAGCACCGGCCTGCAACGAGCCGTGCACGGCACCGGCGGCGCCGGCCTCGCTCTGCATCTCGACGACCTTCACGGTCTCGCCGAAGAGGTTCTTACGACCGCCGGCGGCCCACCACTCGTCGATATACTCGGCCATAGGGCTGGACGGGGTGATGGGGTAGATAGCTGCTACCTCGCTGAACATGTAGGCCACATGCGCTGCAGCGCAGTTGCCGTCACATGTCATAAACTTTTTTTCTTTAACCATTGCGTTAACGTTTTAGGATATAATTAATTATATTAATTTTAAAGCATTTAGCCAATCTACAAAGGTACGAACTTTTTCCGAATTAGCAAGAAAAACTTTCCGAAGGAAAGAAATTTGTGGCCAAATGCTTTAAAATTCAAAGCGGTATATCCTAAAACGTCAACACAATGGTTAATAAAGCGGAAGAGAGAAAAGAAAAAAAGTTCATGACATGTGACGGTAACAAAACAAGCCTCGGAGAGGCTCAATCTCAATAACCCCTGACAAGAAAATCTCTGATTTTCGCAGTCTGGGGATAGAGGAATACCTATCCCCATGTGCGTCTCGGAGAGACGCGATTTCATAGTGTAGAGGGCGAGGGGGCGGCGCCAGCCGCCCACGAGAGCGCGGGGGAGAGTGAGGCGGCGCAGCCGCCGAAGAAGCGAAGAGAAGCGGAAGGTGTAGGGCGGCGCAGCCGCCCGAAAGAAGCGCGAGAGGAGAAGCAGAAGAGAGAAAAGAAGCGAGAGAGGAGGGCGGCGCAGCCGCCCGTAAGCAAGCGGAGCCGCAAGCAGCGGTTTCTCTTTTTTTGTTGGGGGCTTTTTTCTTGGGGGGGCTTTTTCTTTTTTTCTCGCCTCGCGCCATCCCTTCCACTGTGTGTCGCGATTCTGTCGCGACAATTCCCTAGTTCTCTTTCGTCCGGTGGGCGGGCATTTATGTCCGCCAAAATCCTCTTTCGGCGCCCCTTCGGCGATCCTTCGGCGATCCTTCGGCGAAATCCCTGCAACCGTCTAATTCCCAATCATTTACAATTCTAACCCCTCACCCCATCCCAACCAACTATCAATCAGCCACATACGCCCATTCCGCCCATTAGCCCCATTCTCCTTATCCTTCCCAAAACACCAGCGACCCCTCGCGCGATTACATATCGCACAAGAGGTCGCTGTCTTTATCCACAAGCAGCAGGAACTTACACCCTTATCATTGGCACTCCCAGCGCTTCCGAAATCTTGGCCAGTGTCGCCAACGTGAAATTGTGAGTACCGCCTACCCATCGGCACACTTCGGCTTCCGACCGTCCCACCTGTCGGGCAAACTCTTTCTGGGTCATGCCGCGTTCCTTCAAGATGCCGTCTATCTTGTCGGCAATCTCGAACGACCATTCCACACGCTGCTTTATGTCCTTCGGTGTGGCAGCGACACACTCGTTGAAAAGTTCCGCTGTCTTGCTCATAGTTCGAATTCTGTTTTGTCTATTCCTGTGATTGTCGTCTCTTCAATCGTTACCTTGCCGCTCTTCATGGCCTGCCCCAGCAGTTTGTCGAGCCGTTGCAAGGTGATGACGTATCCGTTCAGGCTCTCGTCCTCTTCGTAGGTCTTGGTGCTTTTCATACCGCCGTTGCCCACAATCAACACGCTGTCCGACATCCGCAGGCAGTACAGCCGCATCCGTGTCCGCTCTATCGGCAGGGCCACAACGTGGTCACCCATCTTGCCCTCGGGACGGAAGTACCTCTCCAGGAATCCGCTGGCGGTGAGCATACGGTTTATGGCCGTCAGTATCACCGACAAATCTTCCTTGCGAGTGGCATCTTCCTTGAATTTCTCGATGAATTTCTGGAATTCCGTAGCGTCGTCACCCTCGAAGCAAATCGTGAAAAGCCCTGCAATATCAGTCTTTTGCACCTCTTCTATCTTTACCTTAGTCATCTTTTTATGTTTTGTTTTCAAATGCAAAGATACAACTTTTTCCCGAATAATTACCTTTTGAGGTAATTTTTTTTAAACTTTTGCCATTTTGTTTCCCCATCCAGCCCCATTCACCCCATTAGACCCATAAAAAACCTGTCCTGTATCTGAAGAAACTGCCAGTGGCTGTTTCGATAGCGCAGCGGAGAACAATAGCACCGCTGCAACCATACCCTCACCTTCTTTCCGTCACCGCGATGCCATCGCGTCCCCCTTCGTCCTTTGCCCGGGCATTCCATGCCCGCCATCCACTCTCCGTCGTCCCGTTCCCCAGCCGCCAGTCTCCGCCCCAATGGCTTGCCCCGTGCAGGCACTTTACCCCCGCCCCCTTTCCAGTGTGTGTCGCGATTCAGTCGCGACAAAAAATCCCCCATCTCACTGACACCCAGCCTTCTCAAAAAAATCTTCAAAAAATTTTCATTTTTCTTGTTACTTTTTCCCTATTTTTGCAACTAATTATAATAGAGGACCACCCCACACACCCCCCGGACAGAGCCCTCCATAATAATGAAACAAAACATAAGATGAAAGGACAAAAAAATGGACTAGACACTGAATGAAACCCGACGAGCGCCAACAGACAGAATTCCTCCAGATGCTCAGCCAGTGCGAAGGCATCCTGATAAAGGTATGCCGTTACTTCACCCGCCGTCGCCCCTCCGACTTCCGCGACCTCTACCAGGAAATCATCTGTACCCTCTGGGAATCATGGCCCGAATATCGGGGCGAGAGCGCCCCCGCCACCTGGGTCACACGCATCGCCCTCAACGTCGCCGGTCAGGAAATACGCAAGCGCAAACGCATGCCACTCTTTGTGGAATACGACGAAAGCATCCACGACATCCTCTCCGACGAAGCCACCGACCTCCGCTACCAGCCCCTCTACCGTCTCATCGACAGCCTCCAGGACGACTACGACCGCAAACTCCTCTTCCTCTACATCGACCGTCATCCTCTCCGCGAAATCGCCGACATCACAGGCACCACCGAAGCCGCCGTCAAGCAACGCCTCTACCGCATCCGGCAACAGTTGATAGAAATAAAACAACAAGATACTGATTATGAGTAAAAAAATGAATATCTATCCACCAAGCGAAAACCTACCAGATTTACCAGATTTCGCAGTAGCTGCGAAAGACGAGCACAGAGTGAACTCGTTTGCTCTGTCGAGGCAAAGCAGCGCAGACGAAGTCAGCGCAGCGAAGCAGGAGGATCCCTTCGCCGACCTCCAGTCCCTATGGGACGAGCAGTCCCGTCGCATCGACCACATCCTTGCCGCCCACCCCGAGGCCCGGCCTGCCCGCCTCAACCTCCGGCACCGCCGCCCCTGGCGCCGTCGCGTCATGACCGAATACCTCATCCTCGTCATTCTCAACGTTGCAGCAGGCATCTACACCCTCTTCGCCCTCCTGCCCGACCCCTACATCCTCATACGCATCACTGGCATTGTCCTCGCCTCCACCAACGCCTTCCTCGCCCTCCACAGCCTCTATTTCTATTTTGTCATCCGCCGTCACCATCCCGCCCGTGTCTCCGTCGCCCGCATGTCGCGCTTCATCCGCCGCATGCACATGGAACCACACTATGCACCACAGCCCCGTAAACGTCGCCCGCGTATAATCAATGTCGATTTCCGTAATGCAGTAAACACCGCCATCTCCTCCGCCCGTCAGGTTGCCGCCGTCAGCGCCGCCGCCCTCGTCGTCCTCACCGCCGTATCCTGCTCCCCCGTCGGCGACGGACATGCCATGACCAAGGCCGACCGCGCCTCGCGCACCGTCGCCGTCGAGTATGTCGACTCAATGATTTCACAGATATGAAACGCTCCTGGCTCATAACAATCCTCGTCTGCCTCCTCATTCTCGGGGGGGGGGGGGCTGTACTGCTCCTACCGCAGGTCGTCCCCTTCGACCAGTGCAGCGACGTGTACAAACGTTACGCAAAGATGGATGGTGTTGATGCCACGTTCATAAAAGATTATAAGGTCAATGATAGTGTTCATCTCAATGTCACGCTTCTCGAAGCCAAAACCGATTCCGCATGGACTATATTGCAAACCGATTTCAATGTGCCGATAATACCTGAAGAATACAGAGAACTTGTTGCAATCTACAGTTCTGTCGATAGTTGGCTTGCACCCAAAGAAGACTATACATTGCCGATGGATACCGTTCCACACAAAAACGATGCCATTGTTTTGTCACGCAAAACACAGACAATAAGCATTTTCCATTTAAAAAAAGAAACTCCGATTGATGATATATTTATACATAAGTTAAACGAAATTTAATAACAATTAAAACTTCAAGACAATGAAAAAGAACATGATTCCTGTAGCACTCTTCGCAGTGTTGGCAACGATGGCTGTTAGCTGTCAAAAGGAAAACGTTTTGGACTTCGTTTCTGAAACCGCTGTGTCCGAGGCGAGCACCGTGTACACGGTGCAGTACGCCGTCAACGGCGTACTGCACTCAGCCACAATTCACAACGAGGCCGAGGAACAAGCCCTTATGCAGTACCTTATGGCACTTACTCGTGAGGGGCATGAAGTGAGCATTTACGATGAGGAGGCTTATTCTCATTCTGTTGCCACAAAAGAGACCCAGGTCCACACAACCACAAGCGAGGCAAACGCAACTACATGGACTCTCCAAAAAATCCATGAAGGCTACAAGGTCACAACGATACACAACACCGACACTGGCGAATACACCTGTATCGCGACCCGTTAGATGAAGTAACTGCAAACTCCCGATAGCGCTGTTTGCACAAAACCGTTAAATCGTATGTATTTCATCTGACAAAGTCTCATTCAAGAGTGCGCCGTTGAATGGGACTATAAACAAGAAAAGGTGCGCCGTGGGGGAGACTGCCATCGCCGTAGGAAAGCATAACAGCCTTCCCCCACTCCCTGCACCTTAGGCATAATTAATATGCTCTGTTTTGTAATAACGAGAGATTAGGGAAATTATTTTATGGGACAAGAATTTGTTTGCCTTCTTGCCCATAAAGCACACAAAAGCAATCCGAAAACGCTGTACAAGGTGCCAGTGTACTCCGCGAAAGGGAGAATCATATAATATCACTAAAAATTACATCAAATGAAAAATCTCAAATTGAATGAGCTTAGCAAACAACAGATGAGCCAAATCACGGGAGGACACGGATGTGAAAATAAGATAATGAATTATCATGGAAGAGAGGCAAGGGTTTCTTATAATTGCACATATTCTAAAACAACAGCAACTCCTTTAACTATAGAATATTGTTGTGTTTGTGGTTGTGTGTATGCAAACCAAGGCGGTTCCTCTACCGATGCAAACTTCACTGCCAACGACGCTAAAAATCTAAAATCGTTCTGACATCAATTCTATTTAGAGAGGGGGGGAAATCACGCATCCCCCTCTCAATTATTTAATAATTTCTAAATGAAAGTATTCAGTTTTATCATATTTCTGCCGTTTCTACCAACCTTATGGTGCTGCACATCAAAACAATTCGACAGTTCCAATGGAATAGACGACACATGCAATTTCTACGATTCTGTCAGAATTATGTTTGATCCACATACAGAGGTTTTGGATATCAGTCATCTTTTCTTTAGTGCTGAAATAAGTGGAGTGGTGATTGATAGTATGTTGATTGATAATGGATTCTATTATTCTGCCATTTCTCCCAATATAAAACAGATAGTTAAAACATCATTTTCTTCTCTGTATAGTTTTCCTGAACATACAATTTTTGAAACATGTATGGCTGATAGTTTGTTTTTTAAACTTGGTGGTAGTACATTGTTCAAAGTAGATACCGTGCAAATAACAGATTGGTTTCAAATTGTAGGTAGATCATGTGAAGCCGTCTTGGGGCGTGATTTTTTTGAGAAGTATAATGTTAAATTTGATTTTATTAATTCCTTAATGACATGGGGGAATGACTTGCCTTCAAATATAGATCAGTATCTTGCAATTCCCATGCATTATACAGAAGAACATCCATATTATGACCATTTTTATAGACATATCAAAGTGCCAGGTTTTAGGTTAAAAACAGGAAGCCCTATCGTGGCGTGTGCTTTTTTGGATTTAGGTTGGAGCGGTTATACAGGTTTCGACTCGGTTTTTCTTCATAAGGTTGATCAACATTTTAGTCAGATAAATACCAATTCGTTGGCATGGCTAATACTAAACCAAATTGGAGTGGCTGTCGATAGTGTGGATTTTCCAATAAGGCACTGCGACGGCATTAATCATTCTTATTTTAATGTACCGGGCACTATGGTCAATTGGCCAAATTGCGACATCGTACTCGGTCTTGATTTCTTCCGTCATTTTGATGTTATCTTCGACTACAAGAATAATATGTTATATCTGAAACGCAACGAGCAATGAAGGATCATTACCTTACGGTATATCCAATGAGCCTGAGGGGAACTGAAGTTAAGAAATTGATAAATAAAAAATCTATGCGGATCATAAAATAAAGTCTCATTCAAGAGTGCGCCGTTGAATGGGACTATAAACAAGAAAAGGTGCGCCGTGGGGGAGACTGCCATCGCCGTAGGAAAGCATAACAGCCTTTCCCCACTCCCTGCACCTTAGGCATAATTTATATGCTCTGTTTGTAATAACGAGAGATTGGGGGAATTATTTTATGGGACAAGAATTTGTTTGCTTTCTTACTCATAAAGCACACAAAAGCAATCCGAAAACGCTGTGCAAAGTGCCAGCGTGCTCCGCGAAAGGGAGAAGCAGTGTATCATTAAAACGATAAAAAATGAAAAATCTCAAATTGAACGAGCTCAGCAAACAACAGATGAACCAAATCACCGGAGGCGAAGGTGCATATGCACAAATGGGAACGTATAATGGACGTCCCGCCAAGATATCGTATGACAAGGTAATTGTATGCGATCCCTCTGGGAAAACATCACCAAAGTTTGAACCAAAAGTCTATTGTGTCTGTGGATGTGTATATGCAAACCAGGGCGGTTCATCTACGGAAGCAAACTTCACTGCTAATGACGCTCATAATCTCAAATCGTTCTAGACTATTCATTAAGAATGGTGGGGTACAATGCCCCACCATTCCTTAAAAACAGGAACATGAAAAAGCAACTTCTTTTGACCCCTTTCCTGCTATTGGGTCTTTCTTGCCACTCTTCTTCAGATACGCGTGGATCTGACGTCCCATTCTCCGATACAGTCAAAATAGTATATGATTCGGATCGTGATATGAATCCTTTCTTTCTTGAGTTAGTAGGGGGGGACAGTTCAATATATTGCAATGCTGAAATAAACGGGATATTTCTCGATACGGTGCTGATTGATAATGGTTTCTATTATTCTGCCCTCTCTCCAGAAATACTTCCAATTCTGAATTTATCGTACACTGTGTTAGACAGCGTTACCCGAAACATTATACAAGAATACACTTGTATAACAGGCAAGACAAACAGTTTGTATATGAAGATAGGAAACACAGTATTACATTTAGACACATTCTTTATTACCCCATGGCATCAAATTGCAGCCAAGAAATCCACGAAGGCGGTAATTGGACGTGATTTCTTTGAGAAATACGTTGTGGAGGTAGATATCCAACACGAATTAATGACATGGGGGAATCGACTTCCGTCAACAATTGATCAATATGTGGCAATACCGACAATTTACACCAGCGACAAACTCGGATGTCCCCGACAAAGAAACATCAAGGTTGATGGATTTAAACTTAAAGATGGCAGCCCAATAGAAACATTTGTATTCTTGGATCTTGGGGCTCCTTGTACTATTTTCGACACGGCATCATTCCTGAAGCGAATTGACCTGCACTTTAGCCAAATAGACACCTCTTCTCTGGCATGGCTGATCCTGAATGAAATAGGAATGTCCATCGACAGTGTGAACTTTCCTGCTATCCGCAGGGAGAACGGGCGCGTTGTTGCGAGAGAGCCAAATAATGTTATGGATATGTCGGAACTCTACGCCGACATCATCCTCGGCACTGACTTTCTCCGCCACTTCAATGTCATATTCGATTATAAAAACAATATGCTATATTTGAAACGAAACGAGCAATGAATAAACGATATCTTACACCTGCCCAAATCTATTACTCGCTGGCCAACCTTAGGCAAATTACATTTGAGGTGACAGATGCTTGCAATCTCAGATGCAAGTATTGCGGCTACGGTGAGTTCTATGACGACTACGACAGGCGTTCTAACAAGATGATGCCATTTACCATGGCAAAACAGGTGATAGACTATCTGGTCCCCTTTTGGCAGTCACCTGCAAATATGTCGGCCGACAAGAATGTGTACATAAGTTTCTACGGGGGAGAACCATTAATGAATATGGAACTGATACAGCAGGTGGTGCATTATATGGAAGGGCTACACCTAGAGAACAGGCACTACACCTTCTCGATGACCACCAATGCTATGCTGTTAGACAAATGTATGGACTATCTTGTCGAAAAAAAATTTAACTTGTTACTAAGTCTGGATGGTGATGAACACAATGACAGCTATCGTGTAGACCAACAAGGAAAGCCTTCTTTTGACCGAGTGACAAGGAATGTGAACTTGTTACGAGATAGATATCCTGACTATTTCAAGAAAAAGGTTAACTTCAATGCAGTTCTCCACAATCGCAATTCCGTGGCCGAGATTCATCGTTTCTTTAAAAGTCAGTATAACAAAATTCCGTCTATTGGGGAACTGAACAATATGGGCATTAGGCCAGACAAAGTGGATTTGTTCAACAAAACCTATCGAAACCAGAAAGAGAGCCTCATGCAGGCCGAAAACTATGAGGAAATCGACCGAGACCGCTTCATTAAATCTCCAACCTACCAAAGTGTCTGCACTTATCTACATCAATACAGCGGTTTTGTCTATAGAGACTATAACGAACTCCTGTATGGCAAACCGGAGTCGAGTAACTGGATTACGGGAACATGTCCTCCGTTCAGTCAGCGAATGTTTGTTACAGTCAACGGAAAACTTCTCCCATGTGAGAGAATTGGTCAGCAGTTTGCTTTGGGTACGGTTGATGAAAATGGTGTCCACTTGGATTTGGAGGCTGTGGCAGAAAGATACAACAATTATTTTGCCAAAATTGATACACGCTGCAGTACCTGCGCCATTCGCAAGTCGTGTGGTCAATGTATCTTCAATCTCAAAGATATTGAGAGTAATCCTGTTTGTAATGGATATGCCACTCCCGACAACATGAGACGATATGTAGAGGCTCAAACCGACTTTATTCGTCGCCATCCCAAAGACTATTACAAAATCATGGAAGAAATAATTGTAGAGTAAAATGGAAGAAAATACCCCCAATGAACGTTCCTACTGGCTCTGCTTGAAGCCAGAAGTATATTATGTTCGAAAACAGAATCGTGTTCTGTTATATAATACAGAAACAGGAGATTGTAAACAATCTGATGACAGTGCGGCAGTTGCTTTTTTAGAAAAACTTTATAGCCGAGAAAATCCAGGGAGTATTTTGGTGACCGATTATCCTTCAGTCAGCAAGTCGGTTCCAGTATTCATCCAAGAATGTATTTCCGACGGCCTTATCGATTCAGAGCCGTTTGCGGAGAGCAAGAAAAGACCTGTGAGATTGGCTCCGATACTCAATCTTCAGCGTGATATTGACAAAATAAAGCAAGAACCCGGTCGCAGTCTGGGTGAAGACGTCTTCTGTTATCTGTCAGATGTAACACTAATAATTAATTCCGACTGCACTTGCAATTGCCCTAGTTGTAAGAATTATTGCTATCAATTTGCCCATTGTGGGAATCACCATTCCTCCACAGAAATGCATTTAGACACGATCCGATTGCTTTTCAACCAAACCATGAGTATACCTCTGCGTAGGTTGCTTGTTACGGGAGGCAATATCATGGCACATTCACGATGGGAAGAAATTTCTCATTTCTTTACCAAGAACGGCATTTGCCCGACATTGGGAATACATTACAGAAATATCACTAGTGAGGACATCGGCAGGTTGCAGGACTTCCCGTTGCTTGTGTTTGTCGATGCTCCCTTTGACAAGACGAAAATGACTGATGTGGCTGAAAAGTTGCAAACCTCAAATACGCGCTATCAGTTTTCTGTTGCATCGTCAAAAGAGTATAATGAGATAATGCCGTTGGTTGAGAAATGCAATATCAACAACTTTACCGTTGTGCCATTTTACACGGGAAACAATAGGACATTTTTCGATGAGCAGGTTTTTGTTCAAGAATCCGACATATTATCGGGCCCGATTACGCAACAATTGATCTTTGCCCGACAGAAAATGAATACCAACTTCTTTGGGAAAATGATGATTTTCCCAAATGGGGATGTAAAAAGTAATATCAACGGAACTATCTTGGGAAATATTAACCAACAGCATTTGATAAAAATGGTTGAGAAGGAGCTGTCTTCGACAAATTTCTGGCGACACACTCGCACTGATTCCCCTTGCTGCGACTGCTTGTTTCAGTTTCTTTGCCCCTCACCTTCAAACTATGAATTTGTCATGCACAAAAATAATCTTTGTCATGTGGAGAAGTAGCCTTTCTTTTCTTTTGTTCCCAATTATTCTCGTGCCATGTAGCATCTGTTTAGCTCAAGATACCTTGCATTTGTCACTCAACAATTGTCTGCAATATGCCTATGGACATAATAGCACCATGCAGATTGCCCAGTTAGCAGTTGACCGTGCCGAGGTGTCATTACATAGTGTACGATGGCAGTTTCTGCCGAATATCAATTCCTCTGCTGGAGAATATTGGAGCAAAAGCAATGATCAACCCTCACACGACTTTAGCATGGGCGTTAATGCGTCAATGACATTATTTGACGGAATGAGCAGTTGGAATAACTATAAGCAAAGCAAACTAACGCTTCGGCAGAGCCAGTTGCAGATGCAACATAGTCGCCACACGGTGGGAGAACAAGTGTTAAATGCCTATCTGACGTTTCTGATGACCCGTGAGAGATTGGGGTACCAACAGCATCTGTTGGAAAACTGCCAGCTGCAACTCTCTGAAGGGCTGTTACGGCACGAGGTTGGAAAAATGATTGATAGCGAATACCAATTACTTCTGGCGAATTTGCAAAAGGCAGAAAAGGAAGCTGCCAATCTCAAACTCTCCATTGAGGAGTCTATGTTGGATTTGCATGTACTGCTCAACCTGCCAGATGAGGTCGTGCTGGAGATTGACAAAATATACTTGAGTCATTGCGATACAATTATTCCGCCCATTGACCTGATATTGCAACGAGCACTTGAGACCCAACCTGACTTGAGCATTGCCCAAATTAGCGTTGAGATTGCAAGATTAGGAGTTCGTTCAGCACGAGCTGTATATTTCCCCACGCTCAGTCTGTCAATAGGTAGCAACTATTATGGTGGCAATCAAGGTCTGGTAGACGGGCTTGGCCATATCATTAACCAAGGGGGACTTAACAACAATATGGGATTTAATCTCAGTATCCCCATTCTGAACTATAGCAGCGCAAAATCGCAAGTGCGACAAAGCAAGATAAACCTTCAGCAGGCGGAGATTGAGCTTGGGCAAAAATCGCAGGAGTTCAGGCAGCAGGTAAAGAAAATGTATGTAGCCACCCGGCAGGCTCTCAACAATTATTTGTCAGCTCAGCAGCAAGAGCAAGCCTATCGGGCAAACTACAGGGATTACCAAAAACGCTACAATGAGGGTAAGGTAGGGACTGTGGAACTATTACAGCAACAAGACAGTTATCTTGGTGCTCTGAACGACTACTTGCAAAGCAAATACACTTTCCTCCTAAATATGAAACTCTTGGAACTATTGCAAACTTCATTATGAATAATACAGATGACAATTTGAACCTGCGAAGCGAGGAGGTGCAAGAAATACTTGGCCGCCCACCCCGCAGCATAGTGCGGTGGGGTATTACCGTTGTTCTGTTGCTGGTGGTTGGATTGGCCATTGGGAGTTATTTCATCAAATACCCCGATGTGCTACAGGCATCAATTACCGTCAGTAGCGAAAATCTTCCCGCAGATGTGGTGGCTCGTGCTAGTGGCAAAATCGATACACTAATGGTGTCGGAGCGCGAACTGGTGTCCACGGGAGACATACTGGCTATGTTGGAAAATCCAGCAGACCTTAATGATGTATTGATGCTGAAAGCTTGCCCCGACTCTCTCTTCTACCGAAAATCTTTGCATATAGGGGAATTGCAAGATGCGTTCACCTCATATCAAAAGGCCAAGGCCGACTACGACTATTTTGTCAATGCAGACTATCACCATAAAAAGATTGTGTCAACCAAGCAGCAGATTGCCGCACAGCGAAGCCTTCTCCAAAAGAGCAGACGTCAACTTTCATTGGCAGAGGCTCAATGCAGTGCAGCTCAAAGGCTGTTTCAAATGGATTCTATGCTATATATTCAGCAGGCTCTTTCCCTTTCCGACTACCAAACTGCACGTAGTGGCTATTTGTCGCAAGTACAGGCTTTGGAGTCGGCAAGGATGAGCATCGACAATCAACAGCTTGCCATTCTTCAGTTGGAGCAGTCCATATTCGACCTCGAACAGCAGTGCAATGACACAAAGCAGCAACTCAGTCAGACTCTTACTGTGTCACGTGATATATTGTTCTCGCAAATAGACACATGGGAACAGACATATCTGCTGCGGGCTCCCTGCAATGGGAAAGTGACTTTGACCAGATTTTGGCAGAAGAATCAGAATGTCTCGGCTGGTGACGTGGTCTTGACAGTTGTACCTGACGGCTCAGCCCATATTGTTGGCAAGATAGAATTGCCACCACAAGGGGCTGGTAAAGTACAGGTCGGGCAGGCTGTCAATATTAAATTCGACAATTACCCTTATATGGAGTTCGGCATGGTTCGAGACACCATTCGCAATATCGCATTGGTACCGATAAAAAGTCAAGAGGGGAGTATGTATGTGCTTGAAGTTTCACTCCCGGAACGTTTGGTCAGCACTTATGGCAAGGAATTGCCCTTTTCACAAGCTATGACTGGCTCTGCCGAAATCATTACGGCCGACCGTCGTCTGATTGAACAATTCCTCAACCCTATTAAGTCTATCCTGAAACGATGAAACGATTTCCTTTATATCAACAACTTGGTGCCATGGATTGTGGCCCTACGTGTCTGCGCATGATTGCCAAGTATTACGGGAAGCACTACTCACTCGACACGTTGCGACAGCGTAGTTTTATCAGCCGTAACGGTGTCAGTATGTTGGGCATAAGTACGGCAGCGGAAAGTATCGGGTTCCGCACCCTTGCAGTACATGTCACCTTCGAAAAGTTATGCGAGGCTCCGTTACCTTGTATTGTGCATTGGAACCAGAACCATTTTGTGGTGGTGTATGACATTAAGCCCAACAAACGGCACCCGAGCAAAGGCGTTGTTCTTGTTGCAGACCCTGCAGGTGGTAATATCAAATATTCTGTCCAGGAATTTTTGTCAAATTGGATTAGCACCGTGAATAATGGCAAGGAAGAGGGTATGGCTCTACTATTGGAAACCACTCCCGACTTTTACACTGCTGATGATGAGAAAAACGACAAAACAAAACTTACTTTTATCTTTCAATACTTGCGACCGTTTAAGAAGCTCATCGTCCAGCTTTTCCTCGGTATGCTGGTTGGAACCGTTTTGCAACTCATCTTTCCATTCCTGTCACAAAGCATTGTCGATTATGGCATAGGCAACAATAATCTGGGTTTTGTCACGGTGATTCTTATCGCCCAATTGACGCTGTATGTGGCACAAACTTCGGTCGAGTTCATCCGCTCATGGATTTTGCTTCACATCAGCACACGAATCAATATCAGCATCATATCGGACTTTCTGATAAAATTGATGAAGTTGCCCATCGGTTTCTTTGACACTAAAATGATAGGCGATTTGATGCAGCGTATTGGCGACCATAGTCGTATAGAGGCATTCCTGACATCAAGCACTCTCAATACGCTTTTCAGCATGGTCAATTTGGTTGTTTTTAGCGTGGTGCTGGCATTGTACAACATCAGTCTTTTCTTGGTATTTCTCGTGGCGAGCATCATATATGTGCTTTGGATTGTGCTCTTTTTGAAGAAGCGCAAGGAGTTAGACAATAAACGCTTCGCACAGGCTTCGGCGGAACAGAGCAACCTCTACCAGCTTATTACCGGCATGCAGGAAATAAAACTAAACAACTGCGAAAAACAAAAACGATGGGAATGGGAGCATATTCAAGCAAAGTTATTCCGTATCAGCATTAAAGGTTTGGCCTTAAGCCAATATCAACAAAGCGGTGCGTTCTTCATCAACGAGACCAAGAATATCATCATTTCTTTTGTTTCGGCTGCTTCGGTCATACATGGGGACATGACATTAGGTATGATGACCGCTGTACAATATATCATTGGTCAATTAAATTCACCGATAAATCAACTGATTGGTTTTGTCCAATCTGCACAAGATGCCAAAATAAGTTTGGAACGCCTCGGTGAGATTCACAACCGAGAGGACGAGGAACAGACCTCGTCCGGAAAAACCAACATCCTCCCCGAAAGCCGAAGCATCGGAATAGAGAATCTTTCGTTCCACTATGACCCTCTTTCTGATGCAGTGCTCAAAGATGTCAACCTGACAATTCCGCAAGGAAAGGTCACCGCCATTGTGGGCATGAGCGGTAGCGGAAAAACAACCTTGGTCAAGTTGCTGTTGGGGTTCTACCCACCCACGTCAGGGCAAATACGGGTTGGCAACCTCCAACTGAAGAATATCGACCATCATTTCTGGCGCAACCAGTGCGGGGCTGTGATGCAGGATGGTTTTATTTTTTCAGATACCATTGCCCGCAATATCGCGGTAGGATTTGACCATATTGACAATGAGAGGCTTCTTCACGCTGCACGTGTAGCCAATATCGAACAGATGATTTCCGAGTTGCCATTGGGATATAATACCAAGATCGGTTCGGAAGGCAAGGGAATAAGCCAAGGTCAGCGACAACGCATCCTTATTGCCCGCGCAGTTTACAAGAACCCCGAATACCTCTTTTTTGACGAGGCGACCAACTCGCTCGATGCCAATAATGAACGTACCATAATGGATAATCTACAGCAGTTTTTTGATGGCAAGACGGTGGTCATTGTTGCCCATCGTTTGAGTACGGTAAAGAACGCAGACCAGATTATCGTACTACAAAATGGAGTGATCGTAGAAAAGGGGAATCATGAACAACTGGTGGAACGCAAAGGCAACTATTATCAGCTAGTGAAGAACCAGTTGGAACTAGGAAATTCCTGATAGCCAACACGTCATCCCTAATGTGTGTGGATGACATCCCCTTTTTCGCAGTTTTCCCCCCAAGCCACTATCACGGCAGACGCATTTCGTGCCTGCCGTGGCTCTCTTTTTATGGTCTTGCTGGCGACTCGGTGCATAATATGAAATTTACTTTGATTCTAATTCCGGCCCTCGGGCCTATTGTTTCATTTAAATTTTCATTATTATGTACCAATTCAAGCAAGACCTCGCCATGGCCTATTTCGACGGCTGTAGCAAGAAAACCGCGAGCCGCCTCCTCGCCCGCGAAATCAATCTCACCCCAGGCCTCCTCGACGCCCTCCGTCCCACCGGCTACCGCCCCGCCCAAAAACGCCTCTCCCCCCGCCAACTCCAAATCCTCTTCTCCTATCTAGGTGAGCCATAAGCCTCCCCCTCCCAAAAAACATTAAACACCAAGGGCGAGACCTCCCGGCCTCGCCCTCAATTTTCATTTTTCAGCGTCTGCTTATGTTTATACAGCAATACCCGTCCGCATCACATCATCATATAACGGTGACGGATGGCACTCTTCCAACAAAACAGGTTCTATCAAAGTACTAACGCTTCGGGTAGCACGCCATAGTTTCGGTACAACAGTGAACCAATCATCCTTTAACTCGGGAATTACAACGGCCACATCAATATCACTTTCTGGGTTTGCATAACCCTTGCTATAGGAGCCGAACATGTACACTTTCGACGTGTCAAACATGCCGGATATCGTCTGCTTATACTGTCGCACAAGGCTTAAAGCTTGCTCTTTATCCATGACTGCATTTCTTTTGTTCTGTCAATAATACTGCGGCAATAGTCTGGGGTCAACCCTCGTGAAAGTGCTTCCTTATAAGAAGGATAGCGAGCTTCAATGTTCATCGGTATCATCAAATCGATGAAATGTAGTTGGTCTTCATTCATCTCTTTGGAAAGCCCACAACCCATTGCCAAACGTTCAAGGTTATGCGTGTACGGAGGCTCGGCATCCTGTGTGGCCGTCCAATAGGCCTTGAGGACTTTTTCAATGACCTGATGACACATGAAAGCAACATAAAGCCACCGCCCACCATTGTAAAGTGTCTCGGCAGTGTCAAGGTCATAATCAACCAAATCCAACCAATATTTAACCTTTTCTTCCTTATTCATAACATTTCATTAACGTAACACTTTTATTTTTATTGTGTGGTGAAAATCAAAAGTTGTCTATGTGGCGTAACTTGTTCTAAAACAAAAGTTCCACCCTGGTTCGCTATTCAAGTGGGAAGCGTGGTGGAAACTGTCGATGCAAAGATACGCACTTTTTCCATTTTGACAAAATAATTTTTACATATTTTTCTCATTTACTCTTATTGTCAATGCATTATCTATTATTGCCAACGGTAAAAACCTCGTCTTCCTCACCCTCAATTTCCACTTTTTCCACCTCTCATTTCCTCTTTTTGCTCCTCTTCCCCCTCCCTTTTATCGCGACAATCCCACCCCGAACACACCCGTAACGCGCCCCCAACGCCCACCGGAAGCTGACAAAGCCCGATCCCGTTTTTCCCCACCCCTGTACTTTTGCGCCGTCTTTCGAAAGATACGGAAATCAAAAGTTTAACAAAAAACAGAAAGGAACAAACAATGGGAAAAATCTTTGGAGCAAACACCAAAATCAGTGGTAAGGTAGGCCAGCTCCTCTACCGTCAGACTCGCACGGGCACCGTCATCAGCGAGCTGCCTGTCAAGCCCGCCATCCCTCGCCGCAGCGCACGGCAGATGGACCGTCGCACCCAGTGGGGCAATCTCGCCGCCATCTACAAGCAGTTCGACTCTATGCTTCGTCGTGGCTATGAGAACCTGCCGCCGCAGATGTCCGTCTTCAATGCCTTTATCCAGGCCAACATCGATGTGGTCAAGGTCTATATCACCAAGACCATCCGTCTCAACGGCGGTGCTATCCTCGCACCCTATCAGATTACGCGTGGCAGCCTGCCGAGCATCAGTATGGCCAAGAACGCCTCCAACATCCTTGTAAGTGGCATCCGGCTGGGTTCCCTCGCCATCGGCGCCAATACCACCATTGGCCAGTTCTCACAGGCCGTCATCGACAACAACGACGCTTTCGACGAGGGCGACCAGCTCACCTTCTTCCACGGCATCCAGTCCATCGACACCGTGACCCGCACTCCCCGTGCCACCATCCGTGGCTACAAGGTCGTGCTCTCCACCGCCGAGGACACCAAGCTGTGGGATGTCGTGGATAGGATTGGCTTCTCTGTGACCGACAACTGCCTCGCCACCTCGCAGCAGATCACCAACGGCGCCGCCGTCTGGGTGCATAGCCGCGAGACTGCCGACGGCGCCCTCAAGGTCAGCACCCAGCTCTTCTTTGTCGAGAACTCTGCCCTTGCCACCTATCAGGGACGCACGGCTTTCACTGCCGCCGCCAACAGCTACGGCGGCATCAATTCCGCCGCCGTTTATCTCCAGCCCGAAGTTGTAGGCCTCGATCCTGTCACGCCCTGACTGCCCACCCTCCGCCGACTGCTCCACGGAGGACGCTCCCTCGTCCTCCGTGGCCACCGGCTAACCCTCACCAGTAGTTAAGATGTAACAAGGGTTGTCCTGTATGGGTGGCTTCAGCCACCGCCCATTAGACCCATTAAACCCATTAGACCCATCAAAATGAACATCAACCAATGGAAGACTTAGAGATTACCACCCTGCCTGTCGCCGACCGTCGCGACCTCCCCAAGCTCCGCACCCTGGGCTATGATGACGAGGGCAACGCCGTACAAGTCCATCTCTCCGACTTGCTGCCGCAACAGATACAGGCCGCCAGCATTGACTTCATGAACGGCCTTTTCATCGCCCGTCAGCCTTTCGTCCCTGGCACCTCTGAGGTCTATGTCAACGGCCTCCGCTACACCCTCGGCAAGGACTACAAGGAACTGGTCAACGACAATGCCGCCGATGGCTTCGAACTCCCCGGCATCGAAAGCGACGACGAAATCATCCTCAAAGCCATCCCATTAACCCATTAACCCCATCAAACCCACTAAACCCATTAAAAAAGTAAAAGATCATGCAAAAGTTAAAAGTAAAACAAATCGATGGCGTAGTATCGCCCGCAGTCTCCGACGACTGGTCAACCCTGACCGACCAACTGGCCACCGCAGCCTCAACGAGTGAGAAAATCGACAATGCCGTCAGCAACGCCATAGGCGGCGCACTCCAGTCCGTCACCGGCGGCAGTGCCGAGAGTGGCAAGTATGTGTCTGCCGTCACCAAGGAAGGCACCGCCGTCAAGGTCGCCAAGACCGCCCTCCCTGTCACAGGTGTCAACACCACCAACACCGCCGGTACTGGCACCACCACCAAGGCCATTGTCAGCCTCGCCCTCTCCAGCGGCAAGGTCGTGGCTACCGAGAAAGAGATTGCTTTCCCCTCTGCCCCCATCCTCACCATCGACAGCGTCGACTTCACAGGCGAAGTCGCCCTCACTAAACCCATCTATGGCGAGAGTGTTCCAGCGGTCTTCGTCAACGGCTTGATGCAGCCACCCACCGACTACACTGTAGCTGAAGGCAAGATCACCTTCAAAGACCCCTCCCACTACGCCAAGGGCGACACCGTCAACATCCTCTACCTCACCGCCGCCTAATCCCTAACCAAGCAAGTCGACCGCACCGCGGGCAGTCGGCTTGCTCCCCTTTATTTCGCCCATTAAGCCCATTCACCCCATTAAACCCAGAAGAAAAAATGCGCCCAATCACCGAAATCATCATCCATTGCACCGCCACGCGCCCCAATGCCATCTGTACGGTGGAATCCATAAGGAAATACCACCGTTCCCTCGGCTGGCGCGACATCGGCTATCATTATGTCATCTATCCCGACGGCAGCGTCCACGCTGGTCGCCCTGTCGAGCAGCCCGGCGCACACACCGAGGGCCACAACGCCCATAGCATCGGCATCGCTTATGTCGGCGGCCTCGATGCCGACGGTCGCCCCGCCGACACCCGCACCGAAGCCCAGTGCCTCGCCCTCCTCCAGCTGGTGCAAGACCTGATGGAAGAGCACCCCATCACCTCCATCCACGGTCACAACGAGTTCGCCAACCGCGCCTGCCCCTGTTTCGACGTCCAGCAATGGCTCACCGAAAACAATCTTTAACCCCTCCCGTTTCAATTTTCAATTCTCAATTTTCAACTTTCAACTTTCAATTTATGAACAACCTTTGGAACATCATCCTATCCGTCCTAACCCTCGTCGCCGGTGGCGGCTGGCTGTTCGACCGCCGCCGCCATCGGCAGGAGGTCGAAAGCCTGAAGGCCGACAACCGACAAAAGGACATGAACCTGTCGAAGATGTACGTCGAGGAGTTCAAGGAAAACATTGCCGATCCCCTGCGGCATGAAGTCAGGGAATTAAGAACCGAGATAACCCATTTAAGAAATGCGATACAGAAGATTAACGACTGCCCTCATAGCGACACTTGCCCTGTCATTAGCGAGTTGCAGAAGCAGCAAGACCGTGACGCAGCAGACCCACAATGAAACCGTCCACGACACCGTGATTGAGACCGTTACTCTCACCGTCCACGACACCATCCGTGAGACCACCACAATCACCATCCAAACCAACGAGACTGGCGACACCACCCGCCTCACCACCACCCGCGACCGCGAGAAGATAACCTCTCGCGACCGCACTTCCGACCACACCCACCACCTCACCCAATCCGAAACCGCCAGCACCACCAAAGAAAACACCACCACGCCCATCAACCCCATTAACCCCATCACACCCATCAACCCCAAGTCGCCCATCAAACTCGTAGCAATAGCTTTCCTACTCGGCTTTCTCCTCATCCCCTTAATCAAGCTCATCCGTCGTCTAAAGAAATGGCCTCTATAGTGTGTGTCGCGATTCTGTCGCGACCAATCCTCGTGTTCCTATCCTCCGTCCCGTGTAGGTGGCTTCAGCCACCGTTTCTGTCGCGTTATGTTAAAAATACGCTTTTTTTGAAAAAAGTTGTGCGTAGATTTGGTTGTATGGAAAAAATTTCTCACCTTTGCATTTCGACATGGTTCAACATCAAAAACAAACAATATGGATATTAAAACTCTTACAGAAGCAGAGCAGGCAATGTGCAAACGCTACATTGATTTGGGTAACAATGTTGATTTCATAAGAAAGGGCATTGCTTTTTGTCACGGTAATCCGTCGCATGGGGTTTTGCTGACAGGGATAAACCCAAGCGGTAATGGTGGTGCGAATGTGTTTTATACATTCAGAGGTGCAAAAGACGATCCTCCTTCCAGATATTGGGAACACAAGAAAAAACAGATTGTTGGTAAAATTGAGGAGCTGATTGATAAAACGGCCTACCTTGATTTGTTCCCCTATTTTGAGTCAAGTCAGGATACAATTGAAGAAACAATTCGACCTCATATTGAATTTCAGGTTAAGGTTCTTGAAATAACACAAACAATTATCGAGGAATATATCAGACCACGACTCATTATTGCAGCCAACGCCAAGGCGGCTTATTATTGGGGCTTTAGACCCGACTCAACATGGTTGGGCTACGACTTTATAAAAGTTGATAATGTCCCAGAATGTCTAAGAAATATGAAAATACAACTTTACCGCATCAATCCTGATAACGGTTTCCGAAATGTTTCCGACCGCGTGGGACAAGACAGGTATCATATATCAAATATCAAAGGTGCCTACTTTATTCCCTATGCCATGTATGATGATAGACACAATTCGAGTTGCCCCGAAAAAGTCCTCACGCCGGAGATTGTAATGAATCTGATTGATTGGATAAATCAACAAGAATAAAAAAATTGAAGTGAAAAAATGGAAAAACAACTGCACCCTTTCTGCGTTTGGAACGAAGAGGATGAGGAATATTATTGCGGATATATAGACTGTGATGGAAATGTCGTCATTCCGCCAATATATGAAATCGCCGAGGACTTCTCCGAAGGACTTGCCTGCGTGGCTGAACTTGGTTGGGACAAGGGGTATAAATTTATCGATACAAACGGCGAGGTGGTTATCTCTCTGAAAGACGGCATCGGGGTTTGTGGCTACTTCCATGAGGGTCTTTGCGTAGTGAGTGTTGACGGAAAATATGGATTCATAGACAGGACGGGGGCAATGGTTATCCATCCGCAGTTTGACGGGGCATCCAATTTCGACCACGGATTGGCACTAGTAAGTTTTGGAGAGTCGGAATCCGGTGACAACAGTGGCATCATTGACCGTACAGGCAGGTTCATTGTTCCACCGAAATATAATTCGTTTGATTACTACTGGTATACTGAAGATGGTCTGCTACGGCTCAGGGATGGCAACGTGACACATTATTTTGACCGCACAGGCAAACAGATTTGGCCGAAGAAGAAAACGTATTGAATTATTATTCCCCCAAATTAAGCCCAGCCCCTATCCTCCGTCTCGCGTAGGTGGATTCAGCCACCTCAAACCATAGTCCCATCAGTGTGTGTCGCGATTTTGTCGCGACAAAATCCCACTCCTGTTGCGTATGCTGTAATATCTAAAAAGCGGTATCGCTTGCAGCGATGATATTAAAAAAAGAAAAAGCCCCCAATAAGGTATCGCCTATGGCGATGATTGATTTATGAAAAAAGCCCCCAACAAAAAAAGAGAAACCGCTGCTTGCGGCTCCGCTTGCTTACGGGCGGCTGCGCCGCCCTCCTCTCTCGCTTCTTTTCTCTCTTC
>OMXC01000018.1:0-52992 GCA_900314925.1 uncultured Bacteroidales bacterium | reverse complement strand
TGCCCTCTCCGCGCTTCTCTCTCCTCTTGTGGGCGGCTGCGCCGCCCCTCCTCTTTGCTTCTCCTCTCGCGCTTCTTTCGGGCGGCTGCGCCGCCCTACCCCTTCCGCTTCTCCTCCGCTTCTTCGGCGGCTGCGCCGCCTCACTCTCCCCCGCGCTCTCGTGGGCGGCTGGCGCCGCCCCCTCGCCCTCTCCTCTTTCCTCTCTATCAAAAAATTAACAAACCCCTAACGCCGTCACAAGTCATAAACTTTTTTTCTTTTGCCATAATTGCTTAAACGTTTAAGGATTAATATATTATTCTTCTCTTTCGTCTAAATACGAGGGTACAAATATAATAATATTTGCCAAAGTGGCAAAATTTTATTAGCACAAATTTGTACAAGTTCGCACAAATTTGTACGAATAAAACAGCCACGAGTTGATTCCCCGTGGCTGCATATTATTGGTCATTTGTAGTTTACTGCTCTTTGTCGGATGTGACGTCGGCGATGAGCGGGGTGTCGCTCTGGGCTATCTGTTTAGCGTTCATCGGTGAGACCACCGACTGGCCAATCTCCTTCTCGGCGGCCTCGCGGGCCACGCGGGCGGTGGCGCCGCCTCGACGGGCGATACCTGCGCTCTCGGCCATGCCTTTCGGGTTCTCGTTCTTCGATATCTGTGTTGTGGTGGCTTCGGCCAACATGTTGATGGCGATTTCGAGGTCGGTCATATTGTCGCGCAGATTTTCCTTCTTGAGCCCCTTCAGCTGCTTGTATTCCTTGGCCGACAGGCCGCTCCAACCGCGATAGATGATGTCGGTCAGCGAAGCGAACTGCTGTCCCTCTTCCAATCCGGCCCTCTTCCACTCGTCGGTCAGGTGTTTGCGCACCTCGATGGAGCGCATACGCTGGTTGATCCAAGCCTCGGAGTAGCCCAGCCGTCGGTAGTCGGCCACCGCCTGCTCGATGGAGAGCTCCGGGTCCTGCATCTGGTCGATACGCTGCGCCGCCACCTGTGCCATCCATTGCTTGAACGGCTCCGCCTTCGGCGAAGGAATAGACTGTATGAGCCTGAACAACTGTTCTGTATCCGCCACGTCCGTAAGTCGCATCTTGCCGTCGGGAGCCTGCATTTTCAAAGCGTGACAATTTGTCACGGTTTCATTTCCCTCTGCTTTCAGTCGTTGTTTTAGTTTGCGCCAATAGGCCGCTGGATCAACGCTTTCGGTCAGTACCGCGATGCAGTCAATGATGGAGAACCACCATTTTTCTGCATCCGTATCCCAAGCGGTACGCACCCGTTTCTCTTCGAATAATTGTATTGCCTGCTTCTGTGTCATGACATCATATTTCACATAATCCTTAAACAGTACTTACCGTCACAAGTCATAAACTTTTTTTCTTTTGCCATAATTGCTTAAACGTTTAAGGATTAATTATTGAATTGATTTACTCGAATTCTTGTAAACTTTTGATGTATGCTTTGTATTTTAGTTCTTTTGCTTTTTCTAGTCTTTCTTTCCACTCTTCTATAAGTTTCGTATTGTCTGTACAATTTGCTAATGCTAATTTTATAACACGAATTTCATCATCGTACATTTCCCATTTTCTATATATTACCATTAACCTCTTGTAAGACTCTATATCTTTGTTGTCATTTGTAATGAGTGATTCGTATATTTTTGCAGCTTCTGAGGTATGTCCATACAATTCCTCCATTCTGGCATTTTCAATACTATTACCTGTGATTTTATTATTTGTACTTTCTGTAGTAAAACAATGAATACTAGAAATGTCCATACCGAACTCGAGTCCTTTCGATGCCAAGATGGTTTCGATTTCTTCGACTGTTTTCTTGCCGATATTGCATAGCTTAAGTAAATCACTTTTACTATAAGCCATCAAATCTCCCAAAATAAATATCTTAGCATCATTAAGGCATTTTATTGTGCGTAAAGACAAATTAATGCTAGTCAAGTTGGTTATGCGCAACGGAGCCTTATCTGTACCATAAATATCTTTTTCTTCTTCGTAAAGATTCATACCAAGTCCAAGTTGAAGTCCAAATATGGCAAGGTAGTCTTCGATTTCATTGAGAGCTTTACTGCCGAGACCGTGAATTTTCATCAAATCAGATCTTTGGTAATCCACCAAATCGCCTAATGTTTCTATTCCCCTAGACTTAAGACGATTATTCACCCGTGCAGAAAAATAGCAATCAGGCAGTTTTTGCTTGAGTAATGGAACTTTTTCTCGTTCTTTCGTACTTTCGTATTCTTTCGTTCTTTCATATCCCCATAAATAGTATTCTGCAACCTTGGGGTGACGTTGTAGTATCTCGTTTTTCACTTTCTCCTTTTCCTCTTCTCCAAGTTGATAACCATATTCTCTGATATTACTCCCAATAAACCTGGAAATAGAATATGGAGTATTCAACGTGCATCTCGCGTCAAAATCAAATATAACTTCTTTTCTAACATTCCTTAAACTGTCGAAATCCCCATTTTCTCTATAAATTTTTTCTATCAATTTATAACAATCAACCTTTATTCCTTTGAAGGCATCAAGATAACCTTTTATCTGTTTATTAATTGGTTTTCTATCCAAAGTATCACGGAGAACAAAAATTGCATGATTTAATAGTTTGTTATGTTGGTCTTCATTAATCGGGAATTCAAGATGGTAAAAAAAGTATTGTCTACGGGCTTTTATTAATTCTTTTTTCGCGGCAGATAAATCTATATCACATTCGTTTGCAATATTACGTATGATTATTTCGCAAAGTTTATTTTCCCCATATTCATCCTCTCTTTTGAATTCTGGACATATATAATCCATTGCTACAGAAGTCAAAACGCCTTTTGAAGCCAAATAGAAAATCCGCGCTTCGTCATATTTAATTCGTATATTTGCGATGTCTTCAAAGCATAACTTTTCTTTTTCATTCTTTTTATCCTCTCGTTTTTTGCCCTGTACTCGTTTCTTCCAGTTCTCTTCATTTACCAAAACACCTACCACCCCTCGCCTAATCGGGTAAATATATTTCCAAATTTCATTTGATGATTTGATTTCTTCTGGGAATATTTGATCTCGTTCACTCATGTTCAAGATGAAATCAGCCGTAATCTGCATTACCAAATTACTTATATCCTTTTCCTGCATCTCAATTAGGATACAACCATTAGGAATCGTGACGGTCTTATGTACCTTTGTTTCAGGGTTTGTTGTTATGAATGTATTCGTCATGATTCTTTATTTCATCAGTTTCCTATTCCCCACTTCTTCCAGCACGGTCATTTGCTATCTTGTTTAAACCCTATCCGTTTCCGGGGTGTTGATGGTTTCTCGCGCAGTTGGTCGAGGGCGTCGTTAAGGGCGCTTATCTGCACGGCCATCTCCATATTGTTCTCATTCTGCTCGTGGAGAATCTCATCCACACGGGCGTTGAGGTTGTCGACCTTGTGCGACAGCTGCTCCACCTTCAAGTTGACTCCCTGCCAGGCACCTATTGCATGACGAATGGCCACAAACGCTCGCATAATATTGATGTTCACCTGTATGGCTGTTTCTGAACGCAACACAGAACTGAGCATCGCAATACCAAGTTCAGTAAATACAACAGGAGGACGGCGCATCCCCATACGGATAGAATTGGACATCACAATTTGTGATTTCCAAGCATTCATCTCATCATCGGTCATCACAAACATAAAATCCTCTGGGAATCTGTCGATATTACGTCTCACCGCCTGATTCAAAGCACGAGTTTCTACATTGTACAACTCCGCCAAATCACGGTCAAGCATAACGCGCAAACCACGCACCTCGTAGATGCGGTGCTTGATGACTTCGATGTCTGCGTTTGCCTTTATGATTATTTCTTCATTCATTTTGATCCTTTTATTTCAGCAGTTTTCTATTTCCCACTTCTTCCAGCACGGTCATTTGCTGGATGGCTATCTTGTTGAGTTTGTGCAGGCGGTCGCGTTGGGGAATGCCCTCATTAATAAATACGGCATTTAGGTTCTCCATATTGGAGAGGCAGATGAGTTGATTAATCGTGGCGTAGTCGCGCATATTACCCTTTTTGCCAGGATTGGCGTCGCGCCACTCCTTGGCGGTGATACCGAAGAGGGCCACATTGAGGACATCCGCCTCCTCGGCATAGATAAGCGAGCTGTGGTAGGCATCCACCTCGTCGGGCACAAGGTTGGCGCGGACGGCATCGGTGTGTATGTGGTAGTTGATCTTGGACAGTTCCCTCTTGGCCGACCAGCCCAGTTGCTTCTGTTCCTCTTCCTTCAGCCGTTGGAACTCCTTGATAAGGTACAGCTCAAACTCCACCGACACCCAACTGGCAAACTTGAAGGCGATATCCCGCTGTGCATAGGTGCCACCATAGCGTCCGCTCTTGCTGACAAGACCGATGGCGTTTGTGGCTTCAATCCACCGCGAAGGGGACAACGTGAATGCGTTTAGGCCTGCCTGGTTTCTAAACCCCTCGAATTCGATGGGGTTAAAACCGGGATTGTTGAGCGATTCCCAAATCCCAAGGTACTCTATTGTGTTTCGGTTGCGCATCCAGTTTCCAACAACGGCATTGGGTTCCAGCGAGTTCCTCTGCCTGGCAATATCGGTGATACAGATATAATCCACCCCTCCGACCTTCATCGTGCGTATGGCAGTGTCCTTAACACTTATTTCCTGTATCTTGGTCATGGTTATCGTACTTTTTTTAAATCCTGTCTTTTTGCGTGGTGTTTTCTAAAGTGTGCCGCGAGTCATAAACTTTTCCCTTTTACTATAATTGCCTAATCGTTTATGGATTAATATATTATTCTTTCTTCCTCGCTATTTATAGGGTTACAAATATAATAATATTTGGCGAAGTGTGGAAAAATATTTTGCAGATAGGGGCAAAAAAAAACAGCCACAGCGTTGATTTGCTGTGGTTATAGTGTGTTGTGGTGTCGGTGATCGGCCACTGCCTGCCCGATTAATGGTTCCGGGGAGGGGTGATTGCCGGGGGGGGGGGATGGCAAGGGGAATGCGGGGTGGGGATGCGACTTTTTAACGATATTTTAACGATAGTTGTACAATATTTCGACGATGTGTATCGTTAAAGTATCGTTGATGTATCGTTGAAGTATCGTTGAAATGGCGGATGAAGGGCTTGTTTACAGCGGGTTGTGGATGAGGGGTGAATGACGGGTAGACGGTGTGGTGGCAGACGGCGGACGGTATTGAGGCAAGGAGTTGATTGTGTGGATGTAAAAGGCTGTCGGTGAGGAGGCTGGGTGACGGCAGAGAGGGTGCAGGGGGGTGGCGGTGAGGAGGCAGGGGGGTGACGGTGAGGGTGCAGATGGGTGATGGAGTAGGGGAGAGGGGGTCGCGGGGGGATGGTGACGGAATATTAACAAACCAATATAGGAGAATAGTTTTATGGCGAAACAGAATTCTACGGGGCTGCTTATCAATGGCAGCTTGAAGAAGAGCGGGGTGTCGTTCTACTTCCGCGGCGGGCGGATGATTGCGCGGACGGCGCACAGCGAGCAGCCGAAGCGCCGGTCGAGGGGCCAGTTTGTGGCGCGCCAGCAGCTGGCGCACAGTTGCCGCCTGTGGTGCCTGCTGAAGTGGGCCGGCGAGCCGCTGTTCGAGAAGACGCCTACGGCGTATGCGCGTTTCCGTACGTTGATGCGCCGCACGCCGGTGGTTTTCACGCCGGTGAGCGGCCGTATGGCCAAGGCTGTGCTGTTGCTGCCGGGGATGCCGGTGAGCGACGGTGTGCTGCCTGTGGTGGAGCAGCGTCTGGGCGAGGTGGACGGCACGGCGGCGCTGCTTACGTCGCTGACGGCTTCCGACTTGCGCCGCGGCGACACGCTGCGTCTCTACACGCTGCGCCAGGTTGTAGAGGGTTCGCGCCCTGTGGTGCGCATCAGCGCCGATGATCTTGGCGCCGACGACTTCAGGAGTGTCGGCGGCCGGCTGGCTCTGGTCGGCGACGGGTTCGCCGACGATATGTGCGGCTGGGCTTTGGTGCACATCAGCGGGTCGCGTTGCAGCAGCCAGCGGGTGGTGACGCGCAGCACTTACTACCAGCAGTTCACCACGGAGGAGGCTTTCGCGGCAGCGGCCGAGAGCTACGGCGGGCTGACGGAGGAGGCTTGACGGACGACGGCAATGCAAAACTACGGAACGATGAAAAAGAGGGTATACACTTTGGTCGTTGCCGCTATGGCGGTCTTGATGTGCGGCTGCGGCGACGGCAGACAGGACAACGACAGGGAGGAAACGACAATGAACAGCGAACTGAAGGCTTTTGACGTGAGGAGCGATTTTGCCGACAACGGCTTCACGCTCTTCACCAAGAACCTCGTGCTCTGCTGCGGCGACAGCACGGAGAGCAACGCGATGACCATAGGGTGGGGCGGCATCGGCAACTACCTGGGCCACGAAAGGGCTGCGGTGACGGTGTATGTGGCGCCGGCGCGCTACACCTATGAGTTCATGGAGCGCTATCCGCGCTTCACGGTCATGGAGTTTGAGGACCCCGCCGTGTGGCGGTATATGGGCAAGCATAGCGGCCGCGAGGGCGACAAGGCGGCGGCGCTGGGCCTGCATGTGGCTTACACCGAGCACGGCACGCCTTACTACGAGGAGGCGAAGACGGTGATAGAGTGCGAGACGATGACCGCCTGGCACCAGACGGAGCAGGATTTCCGCAGCCAGACGCCGCGGGAGTGGTATGACGGCTTCGGGGCCGGCATACACACCGTGTACATCGGCGAGGTGATCGGTGCATGGAGGAGATGATGGAGATAGACACAAGCAATATGTGCTCGCACCTGCGGCGGAAGCTGGAGGACGAGGACGGCGAGTACCGCGGGCTCTGGCTGGCTGTGCAGGGTGACGCTGAGCTGACGGCCGTGGTGCGGTCGCGCCAGCTGCATGTCTACCGCAACGGCAAGAAGGTGCTGGTGCTGGCCGGCAAGGCGGCGCCTAAGGTGGTCAGGGAAGACCCCGTCTGCCGTCTGCTGAAGAAAGAGAAAAACCAAGAATCATGAAACACATACAGTATCAAACACAGGGCACCTGCTCGGTGCTGATAGACGTGACGGCGGACGACGCCGACGTCATACAGCAGGTGTCGTTCCTCGGCGGTTGCGACGGCAACCTGCAGGGCATCTGCCGGCTGGTGCAGGGGCAGAAGATCGACGACGTGATAGGCAGGCTCGACGGCATCAGCTGCGGCGGCAAGCCGACGTCGTGTCCCGACCAGCTCTGCCGGGCGCTGGAACGGCTGAAGGCTGTCAAGAGTTAAGAGTTGAGAACCAAGAACAGACACATCATGAAGAAAACGATGCTATTGCTGGCGGCCGTCCTGATGCTGGCGGCCTGCGCAAACCGTGAGGAGCGGCTGAAGGAGCGGGCTGCGGAGCTGTGCCGCTACATCCCCGACCACGAGCTGCGGGAGGAGTCGCGCGGGTATATGACCGAGGACTTCTACAACGTGCTCGACACGATGTTCAACCGGATGCCTGAGTTCGAGGCCATGGATCACGAGTGGCTCTACTATTTCGTCACCGGCAACGGCGGCACGATGGCCGACTACACGGTGACTGGCGTTGAGCTGACCGACAATACCCATGCTGTAGCTACTATCAGCGTGCGTCAGAAGTGGGAAGATGGCTCGTTTGACCCCGACGCCGACGTTGAGGAGCATAAACTCACGATGGAGAAAGTGGCCGGCGAATGGCTGATGGCCGACTTTGACGGGCACAAGGCCGACTGCATGCGCCACATAGCCGTCAACCGCGAGGAGCAGGCCCTGCGCGCGGCCATAGGCGACTATCTGGTGCGCGAGGTGGGCGAGCACTACCTGAAAGGCGAGCTCTGCGTACCGACGATGATAATGGTGCACGAGGAGGAAGGGCTCGTCATGGGCGACTTCTGGGTGTTGTGGTACAACGTGGCCGGCGACACGCTGAAGTGCGTCTCCGGCGGCAACCACGCCGGCGCGATGACCATCGGCCGGGACGGCGGCGGATACAAGGTGACCGGCTTCGAGCAGACGGTGGACGGCGCGGGCAACGTGGCCAGCGCCAAGCGCATCTTCGGCGGCTACTACGACATCTACGAGAACATACACAGCAGCGAGCAGGTGCGCGAGGCCGTGCGCCAGGAGCAGTTGCGGGAATATGTGAAGCGCAACAAGCTCGCTGTGAGCTACTATCAGGACTACGGCTGGCCGGCCGTCAAGCTATGAAACGGATAGAGGTTGTGGCTGCCGTCATCTGCCAGGGCGGCCGTGTCTTTGCCACGCAGCGCGGATACGGCGAGTGGAAAGACTGGTGGGAGTTCCCGGGTGGCAAGATGGAGGCCGGCGAGACGCCGGAGGCGGCGCTGAAGCGCGAGATACGCGAGGAGCTGTCGGCGGAGATAAGCGTTGGCAGGCTGCTCGGCACCGTGGAGCACGACTACCCCGCCTTTCACCTCACCATGCATTGCTACTTCTGTTCGCTGCTCTCGGAGGCCCTCAGGCTCAACGAGCACGAGGCTGCGCGCTGGCTTGCGAAAGAGGAGCTCGGCGGCGTGAGGTGGCTGCCGGCAGACCTGCAGCTGATAGAACAACTGAAAAGCATTGACCTATGACAATAGATTTCAGCAGTATTGAAGAAGTGGCCAACCCGCGGTTCAAGGGCGGCGAGGGCGACACGATGTTCCGTACGTTCAACGACGGGCAGAACAAGATCATGCGCGGGCGGCTCGACGTGGGGTGCTCCATCGGCTACCACAGGCACGAGAGCAACAGCGAGATTATCTTCATACTCGGCGGCGAGGCCCGCTGCCTGTATGACGACGGCGAGGAGCGGCTCGTGCCCGGCCAGTGCCACTACTGCCCCGTGGGGCATTCGCACGCACTCATCAACGCCAGCGACAGGGAGCCGCTGACATTCTTTGCCATAGTACCGGAATTGAAAGCCTTATGAAAATCAGCAACGACATCATAGCCATCGAGGTGGCGGAACACGGCGCCGAGCTGGTGAGCCTCGTGAAAGACGGCCGCGAATACCTCTGGGGCGGCGACGCTGCCTACTGGAACCGCCATGCGCCGATACTCTTCCCCGCCGTCGGGAAGCCTTACAGAAACGAGCTGCATGCCGACGGGAAGGTCTATCCCATGAAGCAGCACGGGTATGCACGCGACAGCGAGTTTGAGGTTGTCGGTGACGGACGTCTGCGGATGCAGGCAGGTCCCCTCGCCGAGGGCTATCCTTTCCGTCTGGGACTTGAGGTGTGCTACCGGCTGCAGGGCGGCGCCGTGGAGGTGACGTGGACGGTGGAGAACCTCGACGAGCGCGATGCCTGGTTCCAGATAGGCGCCCATCCGGGCTTCATGCTGCCCGGCTACCAGGCCGGGGACGCCCTGCATGGCTACATCCACTATTACGACCGCGAGGGGATGCCGGTGTCTCCCGTCATCGTCTCGGCCCTTGAGGACGGCAACCGTGTGCCCCTGGATGTGCCGCGCCGCATACCTGCCGATATGCCCGTCGGGAACGATACCTTTGCCGGCGACGCCCTGATGTTTGAGAACGGGCAGGTGGCCAAGGCTGTGCTCTGCGACAAGGAAGGCAACGGTGTGCTTGGCGTAAGCTGCCGGCAAGCCGAAGCCTACGGCGTCTGGGCGCCGCACAAGCCGGGTTGTCCCTTCGTCTGCCTTGAGCCTTGGTGCGGCATCTGCGACGCCAAGGGCTTTACCGGCGACATATCCGCACGCCGGTACATACAGCGTCTGTCGCCGAAAGGCAAGTACAGCTTCAGCTACACCATCGAGGTGTATCGGTAATAGCAAAACACCGCCACCGCTACCTGTGCAAGCAGGATGAGCGGTACACCGTAGCGGAACTTCTTGTGCTGCGTCTTGTGGCAGAAGAGGTGCATGCCGAGCAAGGCGCCTATGCTGCCGCCGAGAGCGGCAAGGAGCAGAAGCAAAGCCTCTCGCACGCGCCAACGGGCGTGGCGCGCCTTGTATTTGTCAATGCCGTAGGTGGCGAATGTCAGCAGGTTGACAGCAAGGATGTAGTATAGCAGCAGGTGTGTCATTGCCAAGCGAAGTTCTCCTTGCCGGCGGCGAGTTCGAAGTTGCACTTGACGATGCCGAGGTCAATCTTCGCCCAGCCTACCAGCGAGAAGCGTGCGCGGGCGGCGACAGTATGGGCGTCCACCAGCTCGAACTCGAACTTCTGCTGGTGCACAGCCGTGGGTGCCAGCATGGCGGCTTCCATGCCACGGCGGAACCAGTCGGGCAACTCTCCTGATGCCTTGTAGTACCTCTCCATGGGCCGCATGGGGTGTTGCACGCCTTGGTTGGCGCCGTAGCCGAGGGCTATGACGCAATAGAGTTTCTCCCCGGCAGCAACCGTGTAGCGGTCGGGCTGCTTCCCTACGGAGAGGCCCACCCAGCAGCTGTTGAGGCCTAAGGTCTGCGCCGTAAGTACGATGCGTTCGCCGTAGTAGCCGATGGCTTCGTCGGCGCCTTTGGGACCGACCATGGCCAGATAGTTGTGCACACCCCTGAAGTTGCCGTACTTCACCATGCCGCCGTTGAAGGCCTGCGGCTCGTTGAGCACAAGCTGTATGTGAAGCCCGCCCTCGCGGTTGCAGAGGGCTATCTCATCATTGAGACGTCCGACAACGGCGGTATCGATGGCTTTCTCCTGATACTGTCGCACCGAATGGCGTGCGACGATGGCTTCCTGAAATGTCATATCTGTGTTGATTTAATGTTCTGACGGTTCGTCGTTGAGGTCCAGCATCTGCTGTTCTGTCATCTGGGTGAGCACGGCGTACCACTCCTCGAAGTCCTTGGGCATGTCGTTCTCGCGGTCGGCCTCTTCCTTTGTGCGGGCGGTGTCGTCGAGCATGTCGTTGTGACCCGTGAGGGCCGCGAAAGGCGACAGCTGTGCGGCGCGCTCGTACATCGTCATGCGGCTGTGCTGTTTCACACCGTTGTAGGGCAGGTCTATTATGTCTTTGTAGTCGTCTTTCATCCCTTGTGTCCTCCCACCTGGCTGTTGCGGTCGCGCAGCGTGGCGCCATCCTCGAAGTCGGTGCCGCGAAGTATGGCGTTCTTGCCGAAGCGTTTCTGTATTGTCAAGGCCGCCTTCTGCATGCGGTTCTCACGCTCGGCCTTCGCTTTCCGCTCTTTCTGCCGGCGCTCTTCGGCCTCATGGTCGGCGAAGAGGTCAAGCTGCACCTCCTTGGCCTGTTTCACGCTGTCGCGCGCCACGAGGCTTCCCACCACCACCGTCAGGCGGCGCACCAGCAGCTTGCGGTCGACGTTGTCGTCGTATATGCCCAGTATTGCTTTGGTGATGGCGCGCGACGACGACGTGGGCTCCAGGGCCACGGCGCCGTGTGCGAAGCGCGGCACCTTGCGCCCGTACCAGTCCGTTGCCACCTCGCCGTCGTAGTTCTTTTCCTGCGCGAGGTTATCCACGTCGTAGTTCACCGAGAGGCCCACGTGCGACGTCACCAGCCCCTTGTCCACCAGCTTCAGCGCCATGCTGTCGGCCATCTCGCGCACCACCACCCTGGCCTTGTCGAAGGTGTAGGGCTCCGCCAGCACCTGGCCGGAGCTGAACGACTTCGTAGACGGCTTGTAGGCCTTGACGTCCTTCATGCCCACCGGCTCGTAGCCCCAGGCGTGGTCTATCAGCAGCTCGGCGTTGACGCCGAAGAGCTTGAAGAGCTGCATCTCGTTGGTGAGCGAGCGCCGCGCCACATCGCCCATGGTCATCATGCCGTTGGCCTCCAGCTTGCGGCTGATGCCGCGTCCCACGCGCCAGAAGTCCGTCAGCGGACGGTGGTCCCACAGCAGGCGGCGGTAGCTCATCTCGTCCACCTCGGCAATGCGCACCCCGTCCTTGTCGGCGGGTATGTGCTTGGCCACGATGTCCATGGCCACCTTGCTCAGGTAGAAGTTAGTGCCTATGCCCGCCGTGGCGGTGATGCCCGTCTCGCGCAACACCTCGTGTATCAGCTTCACCGTCAGCTCGCGCGGCGTCATGCGGTACGACTGGAGGTAGTTGGTGGCGTCGATGAACACCTCGTCCACCGAGTATACGTGTATGTCCTCCGGCGCTATGTAGCGCAGGTAGATGCCGTAGATGCGCGCCGAATACTGCATGTAGAGCCTCATGCGCGGCGGCGCCACTATGTAGTCAAGCTCCCACCCGTCGTTGGCCTGCACGTCGGGGTCGTGTGTGGAGCGCCCTGTGAAGATGCCTTCCGGCGAGAAGCACAAGCGCTCCATGTTCACCTGCCGCACCTTCTCCACCACCTCGAACAGGCGTGCGCGCCCCGAGATGCCGTAGGCCTTCAGCGACGGTGTCACCGCCAGGCATATCGTCTTCTCGGTCCTTGAGGCGTCGGCCACCACGAGGTTGGTAAGCAGCGGGTCCAAGCCGCGCTCCACGCACTCCACCGAGGCGTAGAACGACTTGAGGTCTATGGCTATGAATGTGCGCTGCTTTTCCATCTGCGGTTATTTCGTAATGTCTATCTCGTCAATCATCAGCCACGCCGGCTGTCCGGCATAGGGGTGCCATATCGGCAGCTCGCAGCGGCCTACGAAGCGCAGGCGCACGAAGTGCACGCTCCGCGCCTTGTGCGTCGCCAGCGTGTAGCGCAGGCGGCGGCTGTCGCCGTAGAGGTCGGTGGGCGGGTTGGCGAGGGCCATGCTCTGCCAGGGGCTCCAGCGCTTGCCGTCGATGCTCCACTGCACCTGCACGTCCAGCGGCTTCACCACCCAGTCGCCGGGGCTGTGGCTGGCGCCCACGGCCACGGTGCCGAGTGTCTCGTAACCCTCCAGTGTCAGCGTCAGCTCCACGGTGTCGGCCCCCTGGAAGCCGGCCCACCCGTGGCGCCAGTCGCCCGGCACGGCGCGCCGTCCGTCGGCCAGCTGCTGCGGGAAGCCGCCCGTGTAGGGCTCCGTGGGCTTCACGCTCGATGCTATCTCTTTTATCTTGAGTGTCTGTGCCTGCTCAGCCCCCATGCTGCCTCCCATGTCGGGGTGCGGCGCAAAGGGGCAGCTGCGCTCCACGTCGCCCGGCACCGCCACGAAGCGGTAGTAGTAAGTGCTGTCGCCGCTCAGCTGGTGGCGCCGTGCCGTGCCGTGGCCGCAGGTAGCGGTGCCGAGGCCTGCCTGGCGGTGGTCTATGCTGACAGTGTAGAAACCCTCCGGCGTCAGGCCGCGCCAGCGGCGCGCCGCGGTGAGCGTGCTGTCGCTCCAGCAGCGCACGCTGAAGTTGAGCACCGTGTCGGGGCTCATCATGGTCAGCGCCGGACGCCCGTCGCTGCCGTCGCCGCTGAAGCGCACCCACACGGCCTCGCGGTTGCCCTGCTCCTGCGGCACCACATACTGCGGCCGCGCCAGCTCTTCCATGGCCTTGTACCAGGTGCCGTTGCGCTGCGCCGTGCGCCGGTCGGGGTAGGTCTCGTGCAGGTTGCCGCGGAAGAGGCATGCCGTGTAGCCAGTGTCGAGGCCGAGCTGCACGCCCACCTTGGGCAGCGTGCTGTACTGGCCGCCGGGCACCACCATGTAGCTCAGCTGCAGGCGTCCCTCGTTGTCGGCCTCCACTATCTGCTTGACGCGCAGCGAGGCCCCGTCGTCGCTTGTCAGGTGCAGCAGCATGTTCACCTCGCCCTGCGCCGTGCTCGCCGACACCACCTCGGCCTTCAGCCTGTCGAGGCCTTGCCATGCGCGAGCCCCTGCCACGTCGACGAGGTCGTTGTCCGTCGGCGGGCGCCAGAAGTTGCAGCGCAGCGGTGCCGCCAGCAGTTCGTGTCCGCGGTAGCGGTAGCTCTCTATGGCGCCGTCGCGCATGCTGATGCGCACCTCGAAGTCGCTGCCCGTCAGCGCCGCCGTCTCGCGGCCACGGTGCACACGCACCTCGCCGTCGCGCAGCCCCGAGCCGCGGCCCTCTGTGCCGTCGCGCAGCGGCACCGCGACGTTGTCGCGTCCGCGTGTGTAGACAGCCCTCACCTCCTCGGCGGCGGGATGCGGCGTGCGGTCGGCGCCGAGGATGCCGTTGGCGCAGAAGTTGTCGTCGTCCTTCACCCCCGGCAGCGCGCCGAGGTCGCCGCCGGCGGCCCACCAGCCGCCCTCCATCGGGAACGCCTGGTCGGCCCAGTCCCAGATGAAGCCGCCCTGCAGCAGGGGATATTTGTCTATGGTGTCCCAGTAGTCCTGCAGGCCGCCCATGGAGTTGCCCATGGCGTGGCAGTATTCGGCCATGATCCAGGGGCGGCGGTTCCTGCCGTTGCGGGCATAGGCGCCGATGTCGTCCACCGAGGGGTACATGGTGCACACGATGTCGGTGTTCCATGCCGTCTCGGCGCGCTCGTAGACCACGGGGCGCGTGTTGTCCTTGCCTTTGAGGAAGCGGTAGGCCTCCTCCATGCAGTAGCCGTTGCCGCACTCGTTGCCGAGGCTCCACGCTATGACGCAGGGGTGGTTGCGGTCGCGCTTGTACATGTTGTATATGCGGTCCAGTATCGGGTTGAGCCACTCCTTCTTTCGCGCCAGCGAGCCCTCGCCGTAGCCCTGGGCGTGGCTCTCCACGTTGGCTTCGTCCCACACGTAGATGCCCGCCGAGTCGCAGAGGTCGTACCACAGCTCGTCGTCGGGGTAGTGGCTGGTGCGCACGGCGTTGATGCCCAGCTCCTTCATCAGGCGTATGTCTTCGCGCATCTCGTCGGGCGTCACGTAGTGGCCGCCGGCAACGCTGTGCTCGTGGCGGTTGACGCCGCGTATCTCCACGGGTCTGCCGTTGACGCGCAGCTGCCCGTCGCGGATGTCTATGTGGCGGAAGCCCACGCGCTTGACGAGGCGCTCTGTCTCGCGCCCCGAGGCGTCGAGGAGGCGCACCAGCAGCCGGTAGAGCGCGGGCGTCGAGTCGCACCACGGCTGCACGCTGGGCACCGTGGCAGCGAAGCTGGTGTACCAGTCGCGCGGCTCCAGCACCTTGCGCCCGCGGGCCAGCACCTCGGCGCCCGCATCCCCCAACTCCCGGCTCCCAACTCCCGGCTCCCAACGCTCCAGCCTCCACTCCACGCTGCCCCCCTGCACCTCGCGGCTGAGGTCGACAATCACGTCGAGGCGCCCCGTCCGCCAGTCGGCGGTGTCCACGTCGGCGGTGATCTTGAGGTCCGTGATGTAGGTCCACGGCACGCTGTAGAGCTCCACGTCGCGCGTGATGCCGCTCATGCGCCACATGTCCTGGCACTCCAGGTAGCTGCCGTCGCTCCAGCGCACCACCTTCAGGGCCATCGTGTTGGTCCCTGCGGCGAGGTAGCGCGTGATGTCCCACTCGGCCGGCGTCTTCGAGTCCTGGCTGTAGCCCACCTCGCGCCCGTTGATGTAGAGGTACAGGCCGCCGCCCGCGGCGCCGATCTTGGCCACCGTGCGCCGCCCCTGCCAGTGGCTGGGCAGCGTGAAGCGCCGCAGGTAGACCCCCGTGGGGTTGTAGTCGCGCGGCGCACGCGGCGGGTCGCTGCGGAACTCGTTGCGCATGTTGACGTAGACGGGCACGCCGTAGCCCTGCAGCTCTATGTTGCCAGGCACGCTGATGGAGTCCCACCGCTGCGGCGCGAGGGTGGCCTGCTGCGGTGTGTCGTAGATACGGAAAGCCCACCGCCCGTTGAGGCTAAGGCGCCAAGGCCCCTCGGGCACCACGCGGTCGTGGGGCTGCACCTTGTTGAGGCGGTACACCTCAAGGTTGTCCCAGTAGGGTCGCCCCTGCGCGCCCGCGACGCAGAAAAGCGTCATTATTATGCCAATGGCGAAAAAGTGCTTGCTCATATCCGGATGCAAAGATACACTTTTTTCCCGAACTCCGCCCTTTCGGTCGAAAAAAATACCTCTCCGGTACGGACCCGGTACGGAGTCCCTACGGCCGTTCTTCAGTAGTTCTTCAGTAGTTCTTCAGTGTGGCACTGAAATACTACTGAAGAACTACTGAAGAAATGCCGTACCGGATTCGTAGGGGATGCGTAGGGGGGTGGCTATTGAGATGGAACCCCTACAGGGTTCTTTTGCATTTTGTTACAAGGCGATGGCTATTGAAATGAAACCCCTATGGGGTATTGTGGCCATGGGGGTGGCATCTTGCTGCAAGGCGATGGCTATTGAAATGAAACCCCTATGGGGTATTGTGGCCATGGGGGTGACATCTCGTTGCAAGGCGGTGGCTATTGAAATGAAACCCCTGCGGGGTGTTGGGGCAGGGGGGTGGCGGCAAAATATATTTGGGCGGCGACACAATAAAAAGGGGTTTTTGCAGTTAACATAGTAAAAAAACGTACCACTATGGATATCAATACCCTCAACATCGACGACAGCGCCAAGATCAACGTAAAGGCTTGGCTCGAAGGCGAATATGACGAGGCCACGAAGCAGGCTATCCGCGACATGGCCTCCAACCCCCAGGAGCTCAACGAGAGCTTCTACCGCCACCTGGAGTTCGGTACCGGCGGCCTGCGCGGCATCATGGGCGTGGGCACCAACCGCATGAACCGCTACACCGTGGCCATGGCCACGCAGGGACTGGCCAACTATGTGAAGAAAGTCTGCGCCGGCGAGAAGGAGTTGCGCGCCGCCGTGAGCCACGACAGCCGCAACCACAGCCGCGAGTTTGCCGAGATTACGGCCCGCGTGCTCGCCGCCAACGGCTTCCATGTCTACCTCTTCGACGGCATGAGGCCGACGCCTGAGCTGAGCTTCGCCGTGCGCCACTACCACTGCCACACCGGCGTCATGGTCACCGCCAGCCACAACCCCAAGGAATACAACGGCTACAAGGCCTACTGGAGCGACGGCTGCCAGCTGACGGCGCCGCACGACACCGCCGTCATCGACGAGGTGCTGAAGATCAAGCACGTCTCCGACGTCAGGATGGACGCCCCCGAAGGCGCAATAGAGACCATCGGCGAGGAGCTCGACAAGGTCTACCTGGCACGCGTGGAGAAGAACAGCCTCAACCCCGAAGTCATACGCCGTCACCACGACGTGAAGATAGTCTACACGCCGCTGCACGGCACCGGCATCACCCTCATACCCCGCATGCTGAAGCAGCTGGGCTTCACCAACGTCAACATCGTGGAGGCGCAGGCTGTGCCCGACGGCAACTTCCCCACCACCCCGAGCCCCAACCCCGAGGAGAAGGCGGCCATGAGCATGGCCGTGGAGCTGGCCAAGAAGATCGACGCCGACATCGTCTTCGCCAGCGACCCCGACGCCGACCGCGTGGGTGTGGCTGTGAAGCGCCCCGACGGCGAGTGGATGCTCCTCAACGGCAACCAGACGATGAGCGTGCTCTTCTACTATATTGTCAAACAGTGGCAGGAGAAACAGCTGCTCACCGGCAACGAGTACATGGTGAAGACCATCGTCACCAGCGAGTTGCCCGCCGACATAGCCACCCGCGCCGGCATCAAGATCTACGACGTGCTGACGGGCTTCAAGTTCATAGGCGGCAAGATACGCGAGCTGGAAGGCGTGGAGACCTTCATCGCCGGCGGCGAGGAGAGCTACGGCTACATGATAGGCGACTTCGTGCGCGACAAGGACGCCGTCAGCGCCTGCTCCATGATCGCCGAGATAGCGGCATGGGCCCTGGAGCAGGGCAAGACCTTCTTCGACGTGCTGGTGGACATCTACCGCCAGTACGGCTTCTACAAGGAAGGCCTCGTCAGCGTGGTGCGCAAAGGCAAGAGCGGCGCCGAGGAGATACAGCAGATGATGCGCGACTACCGCAGCAATCCCCCAACCGAGATCGACGGCGAGCGCGTGGTGTGCATCAAGGACTACCAGGTGCTGGAGAGCAAGGACCTGCTGACAGGCACGGTGACCAAGATCGACCTGCCGAAGAGCAACGTCCTGCAGTTCTTCACCGACAAGGGCAACAAGATCACCGTGCGCCCCAGCGGCACAGAGCCGAAGATAAAGTTCTACTTCAGCGTCAAGGCCGACCTCCCGTGCCCCCACTGCTTCGACGACGTCAACAACGCCCTCGACGCCAAGATCGAAAGCATCAAAAAGAGCATGAAGCTGGTTTGACTTTTTCCCCAGAAAAGAGATAAAGAGCCTCGCTATTCGTGTGAGGCTCTTTTTTTCTTCGTGATACCCAGCTCACTATGTTTTTTCCTTTGCAAATCAGAAAAAAGTTAGTAACTTTGCACTTGCAAACAGAAAGAGAACGTTTGTCGACAGAAAGTGCATTTCCGCCTTATTCCGACTATGTGAATCTCGACGCTTTATACAACATTACAGAGATTTACCCCCTTACATAGAGAATGAGGCTCAAATGGACGGCTTCGCTTTCATCGTTGTGTAAATTGAACTACCTGCCGAGTCGCAGTACAAATGTTGCGCCCGTTACACAATAGGGCAATGGTCATGAAACTAAACTATACTACTAAAAAGTTGTTGACACTTTGCGTTGCAGTCCTTCCGCTTATGTTTGCAGTATCTTGTGAGAAGGATAATTCCACGCCAACCAATGAATCGTCAGTTATTCAGGGTGACCCGAACAATCCTGGCGGAGACCCGACACCTCAATTATCCACAACATATCCTATTCCTACAACTTTCCCGGAAAAACATGTGAGTGAGGTTGTCTGTCAAAGGCTGAATTGGCAAACAATGGAACAAGAGTCTCAGACAGTGACTGATTATATATGGGATGGAGATTTGCTGCATGAGATTATAATCACATCAACTTATAGTCTAGGGGGTGAGGTAGAAACAAACAGAACTGTTTACCGTTTCACTTATGATAATGATAGAGTTGCCTCGGTTATCAGTCTTAGTTCCGATGAAAATGATGAACTTCAGGAGGGCTATGAGGTCACCTACGAATATGATGCCAATGGGCGAATTGTTCGTCACGTTTCTACAGACAATGAAACAGTGACGTACACCTACCCTGGTAATAATCAGGTGAATCTTACATTGAGTAGAGGAAGTGGGACATACAACTATTCCCTTAGATGGACCGCTGACAATTTGGTTCAAATCGGTGCTGAATACGTGAGTATAAATTATACCTACACAAACAATCCCAATCCGTTTTATTTCCCCATCCATTTCATGATTAGCATGGATGACAGAAATAGATTTACAGCGGGAATAGCGATGCCTTTCTGGAGCAAGAATTGTGCCATGACATCTTCTTCCAACAATAACTGCGACTGGAATTGGACTTTCGGCGCAGATGGTTATCCTACAGAACTGTTTGAGACCAATAACGACGATTGGAAAGGTTCCCCTATTCGTAACCGCTACACGTTTTCCTACGCCAATTGATGTTTCATAACACCCTTTTTCTGTGAGGCGGCACAATATCTTGTGCCGCCTCACGTTATAACGTTGCATATGTACGAATAGAGGATTTCTCTTGTGGAACTACCGTCGAAGATACTGCAGGAGGCTGTTGAGCAGTTGGCCACGCTGCCGGGCGTGGGCAAGCGGTCGGCGCTGCGCTATGCGCTGGACCTGCTGAAGCGCGACGAGCAGAGCGTGCGCGACTTCGGCGAGGCGCTGGTGAGGCTCAAGACGAATCTCTACCACTGCCGCTACTGCCACAACCTGAGCGACACCGAGGTGTGCCCCATCTGCGCCAGCGAGAAGCGCCAGAAGGGCATAGTGTGCGTGGTGGAGAACGTGCAGGACGTGATGGCTATAGAGAACACACAGCAGTACCGCGGGCTGTACCACGTGCTGGGCGGCGTCATCTCGCCCATCGACGGCGTGGGGGTTCAGGACATAGAGATCGGCAGCCTGCTGCGCCGCGTGGAGACCGGCGACCCGGCACCCGTGGAGGAGGTGATCCTGGCCCTGCCCACCACCATGGAGGGCGACACCACGGGCTACTACATACACCGCCAGCTGCAGCCCACGGGCGTCAAGGTGACGACCCTGGCGCGCGGCGTTGCCGTTGGCGACAGCCTCAACTACACCGACGAGATAACCCTTGGGCGCAGCATAGCCCACAGAATACCCTTTGAAGGATGAAGCTTTTATCGACTATTGCCGTGCTGCTGGCCATCGTGTCATGTACGGGCAAGGCGGCCACGCAGGTGCATGACGGCGGCAAAGCCACGGCTGCATACACGCTGGAAGACGACATCGGCGAGATGCTGCTGGTGGGCTTCCGCGGCGTTGCCGTGGATTCCACAGACCATATCTGGCGCGACCTGACGCATTTCCGCGTGGGAAGCGTGATACTCTTCGACTACGACGCCGCCATGGGGCGCCGCGGGCGCAACATCACCGACAGGCAGCAGGTGCAGAACCTCTGCCGTCAGCTGCGCAGCATAAGGCCCGACCTGCTGATAGGCATCGACCAGGAGGGTGGCAGGGTGAGCCGCCTGCATCCACGCTACGGCTTCCCAGCCGTGGGCACGCCGCAGGCTTCGGCGGCCGTGGGCGACGATAGCGTGCGAAGCTGTGCGCGCATCACTGCCAGCATGCTGCACGATGTCGGCATAGACCTCAACTTCGCCCCCGTGGCCGACGTTGACGTGAACCCCGACTGTCCGGTGATAGGCAAGCTCGAGCGCAGCTTCTCGGCTTCGCCGGAGAGGGTGACCGATTGCTGCAGGATATGGATTGAGGAGCAGGACAAGAAGGGCGTGGCTTCATGCATGAAGCATTTTCCCGGCCACGGCAGCGCCACGGGCGACACCCACAAGGGCCTCGTGGACGTGAGCAAGACATGGCAGAAGAAGGAGCTGCAGCCTTACCGTGAGCTGGTAAAGACTGTGCCCATGGTGATGACGGCGCACGTCATCAACCGCCAGTTAGACCCCGACGGGCTGCCGGCCTCGCTCTCGCCGCGCATCACAGCCTACCTGCGCGACACGCTGGGCTTCCAAGGCGTGATAGTGACCGACGACATGGCCATGGGGGCCATAGTTAACGAGTATTCCTTTGAGACGGCGCTGCGCATGGCTATAGAGGCCGGTGCCGACCTGCTGTGCCTGAGCAACAACGGAGGCACATACAACAGCGAGCTGGTGCCGCAGGCGGTGCGCACTATCAAGCGGATGGTGGCCGACGGCACGGTGAGCGCCGAGCGCATACACGCCTCGGCGGAGAGGGTGCGTGCCTTGAAGGCGGAGGTCAGAAATTCCAGGTGAAGCCGTCGAAGGGATGCAGGCGGTCGAAGCCCTGCTCCTTGGAGCGCTCCTGAAGATGCTTGATGCGCTTCAGGCCCCAGCGCCACAGCTTTACGTCAAAGACGATGAACACAATGAACAGCACGCCGCAGGTGGCCATCACCACGGCGTTCTCCTCGCCGTAGGCCTCGCCGAGGGCGCCGGAGACCATCAGCAATGCGTCGTAGGTGCCGTGCAGCAGCATGGGGTAGAGGAAAGCGCGCCAGAGGTGACGTCTGCGGTGTTCGGGGTCGAACTTGGCGAGCGACACATAGTAGCCCATGGTGACGGCAAAGAGGAAGTGCGCCGGCACGGCGAGCACGCCGCGCATGAGGGCTGTCATCACCTGGTCGTCGCCCTGCAGCACATAGCCGATGTTTTCCACGCAGGCAAAGCCCAGCGAGAGGTAGGCGGCATAGACGATGCCGTCGAAGTACTCGTCGAAATGGGGGCTGCGCCAGATGAGCCATAGCAGAAGGAGCAGCTTGCAGAGCTCCTCGCTGAAGCCCGCCACGGCATAGCCCGTGAAGATGCCGTTGAACACAGGCATCGACGCCGCGTCGGGAGCCAGAGGCATGATGGCCTGCTCCATGAGCACGGCGGGCACCACGCTGAAGCAGCCCACGAAGAACGTCCACACAAGCTTGCCCAGCGGTTCGGGCTGGTACTTGTCTTTCTTGTAGATGAACCACAGCAGCAGCAGAACCGGCAGCACTGCGGAGATGAAAGCTATGTTCATGGCGCGGGGAAATAAAATGAAGCGGCCGGCCGAAGCAGCCGGCCGCTTTGTTCATGGAAGCGGTGTTATTTGTTGTAGCGCTGGCACTCCTTGGGGGTGACGCAGGTGCCGGTGGCGCGGGCCACGAGGATGCGCTCCTCGAGCACCTCGGCGGCGCTGGCGCTGATCTCGGGCAGGGTGCGGATGACCTTGTAAGCCTCGAACTTCATTTTGCGGCTGGTGTTGCCGACGTGGGTGATTTCGCCGTAAGCCTCGATATAGTCGCCGGCGTAGACGGGAGCCTTGAACTCCACCATGTCGTAGGCGCAGAAGAGGCCTTCGTCGCCGTCCTGCTTGATGAGGAGCTCGGTGGCCACGTCGCCGAAGAGGTGAACCATGTGGGCGCCGTCGACGAGGTTGCCGCCGTAGTGTGCGTCCTTGGCGCTCATGCGGACGCGGAGCATTGATGTAACTGCCATAATTTTATCTTTTTTTATTGTTTGTATGTATTATTTTATACGCTGATTCTCAACCGTAAACGCTCAACCGTAAACCTTAAACCATAGGGTTTCACGCCTGCAAAGATACACAAATCCAGCCGTCTGGCCAAATCTTTTTTGCCATGCCTCCCGGCGCGGTGCCGTAATGCCTGCGCAGGCCGCCGCCAGCGATGGCGGTCAGGTTCTGCGGCGGACATGAAAAAACGGGAGAGCCGCAACCCTCCCGCGAGCAAAAAATATCTGCGAGGGTGCAGATAATGCGCCTGTTACATCATCTCGATGAGGAAGTTCTCGTAGCCGAGCTTGTCGATGTAGTTGAGGTACTGTGCCTCCCAGGCCATGTGGTCCTTCTCGCCCTTTTCGCCCGCCACCACGACATCGGCTTCTATGCCTCGCAGCTCAGCATCTCGCCCGTCTACCTCTCGCGCATCGTGCGGCAGGTGGCCGACCGGCTCCACTTTGCCGACTCGGCGTCCTTCTGCAAGTTCTTCCAGCGCCAGAAAGGCACCTCCCCCCGCCGCTTCCGCGAGTCGCAATAGCACGCCCCGCGCTGCCACGTGCCGTAAGCCCGTCGGCGCAGCGGCAGATATACAATATCTTAACGATACATCAACGATAGTTTAACGATAATGCATCGTTGAAATATCGTTGAAGTATCGTTGAAGTATCGTTGAAATGCCCTGCCGCGCGGGGGGTGGAGCAGAACCAATTATTTTCAGAAATAGAAGAAATAATTTTGCCATGTCGGGAAAAATGTATAATTTTGCACCGTCGTTTCAACCGAAGCCGAAACGGGGCAAAGCGGTGGGGAACGCCTACCGGCAAGCCTTGTGAAAACTGAGGGTCAAGCGACAGGACATATTAAAAAGAGACGTGTAACAGCGTTTATCTGCGGCATGTAGAACTTCGCAACTTCGAACAGGAACCGCAAAAACGCAATGTTTAACGTCCACAGGTTTGGCATACATTTATCTCTGTATACCAATATGCGTGGGCTTCGGCATTGCTTATTCAGTTCCTGGGCAATGCGAAGGCCTTACATGCGGGATAAGCAAGAGTTCTTAACCCGCGCTTTTTTTTTATGTCTGTTTGGAATGGATTTAGTAAACCTTAAAAATAGACATATCATGAAACAAAAACTAATTTCTTTGGCAGTTTTTTCACTGCTTGCCTTTACGGTTATGGGATTCTCGCTTTATCGTAATTCTGATAATGAAGAGAGCAATATTGTCTCTTCCGAAACGATGAGTGAAAACTTTGGCTATATTATTGTCGAGCAGGACGATGAGGGTAGAACTTTGTTGAAAATCTCTAACGAAACAGGGGAGGGCATCTGTGTACATGCCAACGTTTATATTGGCGGCAACAAGGTACCAGTGTATGGATATGTCCCAGAATGGGCAAATACCAAGAAGAAAGCTACCTTTATTTTCTGGAGCTACAATAGGTTCAGTTTGAGAGACGTATCCGACGAAGATTATCACACTGACAATATCTGTCCGAAAAGTAAGGTTTCGCAGTACTAAGAGTATTTATTATAGAACGCCCTGATATCAATAGATAAATGAAAAAGTTATTATTATTGATTACTCTTGCTTTGATGTCTGCCACAGCATCGGCACAATTCGGTTCCTACGTGAGCGGAGGCTATGACGGCCGTGGCGGTCGCCAGTCAATCTGGTCCGGTGACCCCGTTCATCGCGACGGGTTCAGCAACTATCTCATCTCGGCCGGTGCACAGTATCAGATGCCTTTCTCCGACGGCATGGACCCCCAAATGGTATACAACCTCAATGTTGACGTACTGTTCAGCTTTGCAGGTTCACGCGTTACGGCTCGTTTTGGCAAGGATTATGTCTCGCTCAATCCTTTGGGTATTTTCTGGGTATTCATTGGCCCCACTCTTGGTGTCTTGAGAGGTGGAGGAAGCGAGGGGTCGATGATGGTGTGGCTGCTGGCAGGCGCCATGCAATGGACCATCCCATTGTTCGACCACCTGGAAATAACTGCCGGATGGGATGCTGCCCAGTTCACCAAGCGCAAAATAACGTACACCCAGGTGGGCTTCTATGGTCCGGAAACAATCAGCGAAGAGGGCACTTGGTATGTCATCGGCAACCTTAATGCGGGCCTGCGGCTCTTCATCGGCGACCATTTCTGGATCAACGCCTACTACGAATACTACCACACTCATAATACCATGATAGGCCTCTTGAATAAAATAGGTGCAGGCATGAACGAGCAGCCCTCATTCCTTCGTGAACAGGCGTTCGGTGTCCGCGTCGGCTGGATGTTCTGAAGAACCCTTTATGTACAACAATTTAAATACAAACAAGATGAAAACAAAGAAAATGTTTTTGGTTGCAGCAATGGCCATGAGCGCTGCTGCATTGATGGCATTCACCACCATGCCCCAAACGGATTATCCTGACGAACCGGAGAAGACTGCGCGTCAAGAAAACAATCTTCCTGATAAGACTGAGGATAGCACTGGAGCTCTCTGTCCGTGCAGCGACCTTAAATGCGCCGTATGCAATGGCCCCGTCGTGTGGACGTCCGAGGCGTATGTCAAGAAGCGTAGTAAGTGTACTGGATGTAATGGTACGGGGTATACAGGAGATGGTAAATATGTTAAGAAAGAAGTATGCACTACGTGTGATGGAACGGGCATATATGTGGAATGGGCTGCCGGCTGCCGTTGCGATCACTGCAACCAAGGTTTCAAACAGCCCAACGACTGCTGATGTTTAACAAACCAGGGGAAGGATAACAAATAACCTTCCCCCTAAAAACAGATTACCGAAATGAAGAGGAAATTATTAATTCTGGTGCTCTTTGCATGTTCTTCAATCTGTGCGTACGCTCAGGATTGTCAGTTATGCGGCGACTGGCATGGGTCGTATTATGGTTATTACCTCGATGAAAGAAATCAAGATCATCAATTATATGGCAATATAAAAGTAATAGTCAGGATATTACGAAATGGCGACAGCTACAGTGTCAGAGAAAAAACAATTTATCCTGATGGGGATGTATTATATGATGATAACCATACAATAGACTATAATCCACAAAAGCCTAATGCAATTGGATGGTATACGCTTTATAACACTGAGTACGAAAAAGGAATGAAAAACGGTGATTATTATGAGAAAATAAACTATTTTGACGTCAACCGGGTCACTCTTGACGGGAATCAATTACAATATGAATTCTGGAATGAATGGGTGTATCTCGCTGCCAGACGTTTTATTAATGAATATGGTGTGCAGGAAACCTTTTATGACAATATTGGGAGCGAAAAATTTTTAAAGAAAGAAATAATCTTATACAAGGACGATTCTGATTGGTAGTACTGTTAAAATACATAAAGTCGATCATGAAAAAGTTAATGTCATTGGCAGTATTGTGCCTTATATGTGCAACGTCGGTCATTGCACAAGATTGTAAGCTATGCGGAGTTTGGAGTGGAGCATACAAAGATGAATATCCAAGCGGGCTCCAATATCGTGTAAAAGTAGAATTTACAATTGAGAGTCCTAAAAAGTTTAAATATTCCATTGAAGCCGATTCTGGCTGGCCGCTGTTTGTAAATAGTGATGACATTTACTTTGTGGATGATGAATGCAATGATAGTCGTATAAAATACTATACAAAAGCGAAAGACGATTATTGGGTTGGTGAAAGGTATAAAGGACAGGAAATAGGTAATTGTACCATATATTCTTATTTTGTGTTGGAGCTTGGTGAAAAGGATAATACTTTAATATTAAGATCATTGGGATATGATAGATTCTATTATGATGAATACGGGAATTATATTGGAAAAGAATGGAGCGAATGTATGGCATTATCTTGTGTGTGCATACTGCATCAGCTTGAGGAATAATAAATTGTAAACTATAATCTGATTGTATATGAGAACTAAACTATTGTTAGCAGTGTGTTTCCTGTTGTTTGCACAGGAACCGGTTTTTGGACAAAGCAGTAGCGAAACCCTGGCAAAGGATTATTATGGAAAAGCACAAGGCAGTGCAACAAACGGCTATTTGCAAAAAGCAGCGGAATTAGGCTATGCTCCAGCGCAATATGATTTGGCTATATGCTATTCAAACGGATTTGGAAACCAACGAAATGATTTTGGTATTGCTGTAAAATGGTTAAAGAAAGCTGCCAAACAAGGTTATGTGAAGGCGCAGAATAAGTTGGGAGTCTATTATCAGCGAGGATACGGGGTAAGGCAGAGTGATAAAAATGCTGTCAAGTGGTACAAAAAAGCAGCTGAGCAAGGAGATGCGGAAGCGCAAAACAATCTTGCTTATTGCTATAATAATGGGTTAGGAGTACCCCAAAACGTGGAATTAGCTTTGTATTGGTACAGAAAGTCTGCTGAGCAAGGGTATGCTATGGCACAAAACAATTTGGGAATATGCTATTATGAAGGGGATGGTGTGTTATTGGACGAAGTGGAGGCCGTAAAATGGTTTAAGAAAGCAGCAAATCTGGGATATGCCGATGCGCAAAATAATCTTGGTATATGTTACTTCAAAGGAAGTGGGGTAAAGAAAAATAAGGAAAAAGCAAGAGAATGGTTTGAGAAAGCAGCTACACAAGGCCATAAAAATGCACAAGGTATTTTGGAGGAATATTTTTATTGAATTATTTGTTTCCTTTCGATATTTCCACCACCGAGGACAAATGACGGCTTCTGCGTCTTACCCACAATCCTGACAGAGGCACTCCACTGATGGATTGCAAAAACAGAAAGAAGGCACAAATAAAGGAGCAACTTATTGGTTGCTCCTTCTTATGTATTTTGGGACAGAGTGCCGATGTAGGAGCGCTGGTGCTATAGTATTGTCACCATATAGGCAGGCAAAAGATGATTAAAGTTTGAGTAAAAGGGGAGTAAAACCTATAAACTTCTATCTCCTGTCAATCAATTGGATTAAGGCTACAAGAACAGACCGGGCCGCCAGCGCGATAGCGCTGGCGGCCCGGGGGGGGTATGAGAGAGCTGTTCCCTTACTTCTTGATGATGTAGTCGACGAAGATGCCGGGGGTCTTGACGTTCTCGGGAGCTATGCTGCCGGTGGCGACGATCTCCTGCGGCTCGACGATGACGGTGTCGGCGGCGGTGGCCATCATGGGGCTGAAGTTCTGGCTGGTGCCCTTGTAGACCAGGTTGCCCTCTTCGTCGGCGATGTTGGCGCCGATGATGGCGACGTCGGCGCGGACGGGCTTCTCGAGGAGGTATTCCTTGCCGTCGACGGTGATTTTCTGCTTGCCGTTCTCAACGACGGTGCCGAGGCCTGTCTGGGTCAGCACACCGCCGAGGCCTGCGCCGGCGGCGCGGATCTGCTCGGCGAGGGTGCCCTGGGGCTGGAGGGTGACCTTCAGCTCGCCGGCGTTCATCTGGTCGATGGTGTTGTTGTTGGTGCCGATGTGTGTGGCGATGAGGGCCTTCACCTGGTGGTTGGTGATGAGTTTGCCGACGCCCACTTCGGGATAAGCGGTATCGTTGCAGATGATGGTGAGGTCTTTCACGTTGCGGGCAACGAGTTCGTCGATGAGGGCGATGGGGTTACCTACGCCGAGGAAACCGCCAACCATTACGGTCATGCCGTCGTGAATCTTGTCGGCGGCCTCTTTTACTGTGACAAATTTGTTCATAGCGTATACTTTTTTTATCTATATTCCGTTATTGTTTCGGAGTGCAAATATACTACTTTTTTGCAAATTAGAAAAAAAATTTGTGCAGATGCCGAAATATGAGTATCTTTGCACCATAAAACAAAGGAATAAAAAGCATGAATAAGACGCTGTTTTTGACGGTTGGACTGATGTTGCTGGCATCTTTTGCGGCGGCACAGGAATATATAGAGCCTACGGAAAAATGGAAAAATGCCGAGGTGTGGGGCAACAATTACCATGGCTGGAGCTACCACAAGGACTGGGAGGTGGATTTCACCGTGGAGAACCAGGACGGGCGCTTCACCCCCACCGACGAGGAGATCGCCGAGACGGAGGGGCTTATACAGAAGCGTATAGCCTACCTTAACCGCGAGCATTACAACCAGGGTGGCATGTGCCCGGTCATCGACGAGCACATGCGCATGTACCGCCGTCAGTATGTGGGCTTCACCAACGACCGCGGCGACCATATCGTGTGGGTCAACTTCCTCTGGGACGACAACCTGACAGACGCCAAGCTGGCCAGCGACGTCCTGCTGACCAAGGGCGGCTGCGGCCGTTTCTGGCACGTCAAGTGCAACCTCGCCACGCGCAAGATCTACGGCCTCGAGATCAACGAGGACGGCGATATACAGTATCTGCCGCGCATGAAGAAACCCGCCCCGCGCATCAGCAAGTCGAAGAGCAACAAGAAGGTCAAGGTGCGCAAGACCGGTATCATCCACAGCCCTGAGGAAAAGGTCTTCAACTAATGGAGTGGCGTCCGCTCATCACCAAGTTCGTCAAGTTTGCTGTCGTCGGTGCCAGCGGTGCTGTCATCGACTTTGGCCTTACGGCCCTCTGCAAGGGGATCTTCGGCATCCCCGAGCTGCTGTCTAACGCGATAGGATTCACCGTCGCCGCCACAAGCAACTATTTCCTCAACCGGGTATGGACGTGGAGGAGTACCTCCAAAGAGGTCGGCGTCGAATATGCCAAGTTCTTCTTCGTCTCCCTCGTAGGCCTGGGGCTCAACTCGCTCATCGTGTTCATGCTCAAGGACACCAGCATCGTCCCGCGCTTTGTCGAGACCGGGCTCGACTGGGATTTCTGGGTCGCCAAGATTGTCGCCACAGGCATCGTGATGGTGTGGAACTTCATGGCAAACAACCTCTTCACTTTCCGGAAGCAAAAACAGGCGTAGCTACAGGCTGCGACCACCGCCAAAAGACCCTGCGGCACACCGGCGCAGGGTCTTTTGCTTTTGTGCCTCTTCATGCTGGCGACAATTTTTTGCAAAGCGCAATATGTTGTACAGCAACGTGTAGCGTGACATGCCGGCAGGCAAAAGAAAAAAAAATTTTGCCAGTTGAAAAAAAGGTTGTACTTTTGCACCCGATTTCGGAAGAAACGAGAGGGGTATTAGCTCAGTAGGCTAGAGCGCTTGCATGGCATGCAAGAGGTCATCGGTTCGACTCCGATATACTCCACGAAAGAAGGGTCGACACAACGGCCCTTTTTTAGTAAAGAGACAACGAGTGGCACACCGACACCAAACAAGGGGTATTAGCTCATTTGGTAGAGCGTCAGGTTCGCAATCTGAAGGCAACGGGTTCGACTCCCGTATACTCCACAACCCAAAACATCATTTATCGTGAACATTCTTCTCCTTGGCGGAGGCGGCCGCGAGCACGCCATAGCCGCAAAGATAGCGCAGAGCGAGCGCTGCACCAGATTGTATATAGCCCCCGGCAACGCCGGCACCGCGGAGGTGGGCGAGAACGTGAAGCTCAACCCCGAGGACTTCGCCGAAGTGGAACGCTTCGCCCTCGAACGCCATATAGAGATGCTCGTCGTAGGCCCTGAGGCGCCGCTCGTGGCCGGCATCGCCGACCATTTCGCCCAGACGCCGGCGCTCAAGCACATCATGGTCGTGGGCCCGAGCCGCCAGGGGGCCATGCTTGAAGGCAGCAAGGACTACGCCAAGGCCTTCATGACGCGCCACAAGATACCCACCGCGCAATACCGCACCTTCACCGCCGAGACCCTGAAGGAGGGCGAGGCCTTCCTCGACACCCTGAAGGCTCCGTACGTCCTGAAGGCCGACGGGCTGGCGGCCGGCAAGGGCGTCCTCATAGAGAACGACCTCGACACCGCCAAGGCGCACCTGCGCGACATGCTGGCCGGCCAGTTCGGTGCCGCCAGCGCCAGCGTGGTCATAGAGGAATACCTCAGCGGCATAGAGCTCAGCGTCTTCGCGCTCACCGACGGCCAGCACTACCTGCTGCTCCCCTCGGCCAAAGATTACAAGCGCATCGGCGAGGGCGACACAGGCCTCAACACCGGCGGCATGGGCTCGGTAAGCCCGGTACCTTTTGCCGACAAGGAGTTCATGAAGAAAGTCGAGGACCGCATCGTCAAGCCCACCGTGCGTGGCCTGCGCGACGAGAAGATAGACTACCGCGGCTTCATCTTTATAGGACTCATGAACTGCGGCGGCGACCCGTATGTGATAGAATACAACGTGCGCATGGGCGACCCCGAGACCGAGAGCGTCTTCCCGCGCCTCAAGAGCGACGTCGTCGAGCTCTTCGAGAATACCGCCCACGGCACGCTCGACCGCTGCACGCTGACCGTAGACAGCCGCACCGCGGCCTGCGTCATGATGGTTGCCGGCGGCTATCCCGGCAGCTATGAGAAAGGCAAGGCAATCACCCTTGGCCAAGATGCTGACGACGTGCTCGTGTTCCATTGCGGCACCAAACGCGGCGACGACGGCCAGCTCCTCACCAACGGCGGCCGCGTCATCTGCACCACAGCCTTTGCAGGCTCCCTGCCCGAAGCCCTGCTGAAGAGCTACAACCGTGCCGCCACCATCCAGTGGGACGGCAAATACTACCGCCGCGACATCGGCCAGGACCTGCTCAAGCTGATGCAGTAGCCAACAGGTTGGGAGACATCACGCCGGCGGCAGCCGCCGGCGCCGTGCTGTCAAAGGAAGAGAGCACATAAACCAACTACAATATGCCGCCGCGCAGGATGTTTATTTCGCGCGGCGGCAATATTTTATTTTGCCATGTTGGGAAAACAATCTATATGCTTTCTATATATGCTGCAGATAGGTTGAGTATATCCTTGGCAAGCGATGAGGGTGGGGCGCCGATGGCTATCAGCGTAGAGGGTTGTGGGGGTGGGGATGAAGTGGAAACACAACAGGTGCAATGGCGGTACCCCCGTTCCAGCTCCGGTCTAACTCTGCCCGGAACTGGGTCCGCTCGATGACGGGGAGCAGGCAATTGACGGAATACCTATTTTATTACGGATAAATTAGTTACTGCTTGGGCTCGTAGGTGCGGAAGACCACGAGCCAGCCGTCGGAGCTCAGTGTGACCTCTGAGCCGATGGCTTCGTTGAGTGTGGCCTGCCACCAGCGCCGTGCGTGGAAGGCGTCGAGCGGCCAGCGGAGGCCCTGGCCGTAGATAGGCCGGTCGGGGTCCATGCTGAAGATTGACACCTGCTGGCGCGGGAAGGTGGCGAAGGTGCCGCTGCCTGTCATGGCCGTGAAGCGGCCGTAGTCGGTGAGCATCTCGAGCCGTATGCCGGGGTGCTCCTCGGCGAAAGTGACGAGGTAGGCGATGTTGCCCAGCGTGTGGTCCTCGCGGCGACCGGTGGCGCCGAGGATTGTGAAGTGTGAAGTGCGAGGCGGGAAGTGGCAAACAGCCCATTGCACAGCCTTGTGGAGGTCGTTGTAGTCCTGCTCGTCGACCTGGAGCCAGCGCTCGCCGAGGGCGCTCTTGTCGGCCTCCGACAGCGAGTCCCCGTCCCCTATGACAATATAGTGGGTAGTGGATAGTGGATAGTGGGTAGTGTTCAGTTGGGAGAATGCCGAGTCGCAGCAGACCACGAAGTCCGCCTCGCGGAGAGCCTGGAGGGGCACGGCGTGCGTGGGGAAGTCGCCCGCGGCCAGAATCACTATATGCTGAGTCTTTTCCATCGTATTATTCCCATGATGCAGAACACCTCGTAGACGGCGTACATGGCTGCCGAGGCCGTGTAGCCGGTGTGGAGGTATATATACACCAGCAGGGGCTCGCTGACGAGCCAGAAGAGCCACTGCTGCCAATACTTGCGAGCGAGCATCCACATGCCCACGATGCCGAGTGCCGCCACGATGCCGTCGAGCCACGGCATGGTGGTCTCGCCGAGGAGGGCGAGGATGAAGCGGAAAGCCACCGTCAGCGCCGCCGTGGCGGCGATGAGCCACGGCCAGTAGCGCGCCGGGCATGAGGTGATGGGGCGCTCTTCTTTGGTTTTGGGTGTTTGGTGTTCTGCGTTCTGTGTCGAGTGGCCGGTGTTCAGCAGGCCGCGCCACACCAGCAGGCCGTAGACCGACATGACGAAGTTGTAGACGCAGATGCCGGTATTGGCGTACCATCCGATGCGGAAGTTGATCACCGCGTAGAACGCCGCCATCAGCAGACTCGACGGCCAGAACCATCGGCTTGCCCTGTATTCGCTGAACACATAGACCAAGCCGATGGCGGCGCCGAGTATGTCGAGAATATTCAATGCGTTAATGCGTTAACGTGTTAATGCGTTAGTCAATCAGAACCGGTAGATGACGCGGCCCATGAAGTTGATGCCGGGCTGCTGGAGCCATGCACGGTCGTGGTAGTAGCCGTACCACGAGGGTTTGTCGCTGAAGTAGTCGCTCACCCAGGCGTTGAGGCGGTACTTGTGGTCAAGGATGTTGTTGACCAGCAGCTGGGCCTCGATTTCGTTGGTGCCTTTCAGCTTCCAGGTGTAGGAGGCCTTGGCGTTGAGCAGGAAGTAGGGGTTGATGGCGTAGCACTCGCGGCTGGTGTTGTCGGCATATTGCTTGCCGACATACTTGCCGATGATCTGCAGCTTGGCGTTCTTGACGGGGGAGAAGGTGGCGATGGCGGCTCCGACGATGGAGGGCGACAGCGAGAGGTCGGTGTTGGCCGTGAAGGTCTGCAGCGCGGTGTCGCCATCGGCAAAGTCGGTGTATGTGAAGTCGACGGCCTTGTTCTGGCTCAGCGTGAGGTTGGCGTCGAAGCGGAACCAGTCGGCGGGCTGGTAGCCGGCCTGGAGTTCTATGCCGAGGCGGTAGCTCTTCTCGACGTTTTCCATGAGGGCGTAGCCGCTGCTGCTGACGTCGCCGTTGGGGGTCATCTGGTCGCGGTAGAGCATGGCGTAGAGGTTGGCGCTGGCGTTCCAGCGGCTCTGGGCAATCTGGTAGCCCAGCTCAAGGTCGAGCATGGTCTCGGGACGTATGGTGTCGCCACGGCCGATGGCGTCCTTGATGTCGCTGCGGCGCGGCTCGCGGTTGCTGATGCCGGCCACGAAGTAGGTGCGCTGGTTGTCGTTGATGCGGTAGTTGACGCCGGCCTTAGGGTTGAAGAAGAGGTAGTTGGCGTTGAAGTCCATGTCGAAGAGGTCGTCGGCGTAGCCGTAGACCTTGTAGTTGACCATGCGCAGCTGGAGGTCGGCGTAGGCGTTGAGGTCGTCGCTGAAGTCGTAGTTGGCCTTGGCGAAGAGGGTGTTGTCGTATTTGTCGCCGTAGTTGCGGTACCACTCGTAGGGGGTGTCGAGGTGGACGGCGGTGTCGCGGAACCAGATGATGTTGCCGTAGTGTTCGCCGTCGTAGAAGAGGAAGTTGTCGCCGAAGGAGAGACTGAGACGCTCGCCGGTGTAGCGAGCTGAGAGGTTGGCGGTATAGGCGTTGTTGTAGAGGTACTTGCGGGTGACTAAATTGTGCTTCGAACCGTCTTCGAGGGCGGTGAGGTTGTAGTTCTTGTACTTCTTGTATTTCATCTGCTCGTAGTAGCCGTCGCCGTGGGTGAAGTCGAAGGCGGCGTTGACGCTCCAGCGGTCGTTGAACAGGTGGCTGACGTAGAGCTGGTAGTGGCGCTGCCAGTAGTTGTCGGTCTCGTTGGGGTAGTACATCGTCTGGCCGTCCATCTCGTACTCGCCCGAGGGGTTGTAGGTGGGGTCGTCGTCGAGCTGGTAGTCGTAGGCGCCGTCCCATGTGATGCCGGTGGTCTGGCTGCCGATGATGGCGAGGAGCTTGACCAGCGTGCGCTCGCCGTACCAGCTGGCGCTGCCGAAGAAGCTCTGCTGGTCGGTGCCCCAGGAGCGTATGTAGCCGTCGGAGGTCAGTCCGCTGTAGGCGAAGTCGAATGAGAGGCCGCTCTTGAGGATGCCGGTGCCGGCGCTTAAGCTGTACTGGCGTGTGTTCCACGAGCCGAAGCCCAGGTCTGCCTGGCCGTAGGCCCTGTTGTGGGCGTTGAGGGTCTGCATGTTGATGGCGGCGCCGAAGGCGGGGCTGCCGCCGTTGCTGGCGCCCACGCCGCGCTGTATCTGCATACTCTGCGCCATGCCGCCCAGGTTGGGGATGTTATACCAGAACACTTCCTGGCTTTCGGCGTCGTTGAGCGTGATGCCGTTGATGTTGACGTTGATGCGCGAGCCGTCGACGCCGCGTATGCGCAGGGCCGTGGCGCCCACGCCGCCGTTCTCGCCGCTGGCCACCACCGAGGGCTGCGTCTCAAGCATGAAGGGCAGGCTCACCGACGTGCGGGCGTCGTCGAGCTGCTGGCGGTCGAGGGTGCTCGTGGTCAGCGGCGCCTTGTTGCTCACGCGCACGTCCTGTATCAGCACCTCGTCGAGCTTGCGCACGGTGTCCTGGGCGTTGGCCGTCAACTGTAAACTAAAACTGAAAACCAAAACTGCACAGCAGGCTATCATCTGCCGGCGGCTAATCCTGGTGGCCTCAAAAAAGCGATAGCGGCCACAGCTATTGTTGTGTGTTACCATATTCATTCTCCTTACGCGGGCATTATCCCGATCAAGTTTTGAGGGTGTATTCTCAGCAGTTTATGTATCTACGGCGCTGTAGATGTGCATCATAAACGCACCCCTTTGTGAACTCTCCACGCCGCAAAGATACAACATTTTTCCATTCCGCAACCATTTTTTTTTCCTCTGTCGCCCCTCGGTGTCCCTTCGGCCCCTCTTCGGAGCCGGTACGGCCGTTCTTCAGTAGTTCTTCAGTAGTTCTTCAGTGCAGCACTGAAATACTACTGAAGAACTACTGAAGAACGGTCGAAGGGACTCCGTAGGGGGTCCGTACCGGATGCGTGGGGACCAGCGCGCCGGGGTGGTCCGGTGGAGGGTGTTTATGTTGCTGTGGGCAAGTTGCTTAGGGTTGGTTTAACAGAAAATAACTTTGTCGTGTCGGGGATTTTTAGTATCTTTGCATCTTCTTTTAGTACTAACCGCGAAACTATCTAATGAAAAACATAGGACGTATCGTTTTGACATTTGGGCTGTTGGCTGTGCCTGCCGTGGCGTTGGCGCAGACCGACGACCCGCAGAAGAAATCGGAAATAAGGGTTGGCAAGCTTGACGTCATCTATGAGGAGGAGGAGTTCAAGGGGATAAAGATTGACCAGTGCGAGGAGGAGGAGACGCAACAGATTATGTATCAGTCGCCTTTCATCGTGAGGCCCGCCGACGATGACGAGGAGGGTGTGCTGCACCCTTTTACCCTCGACGACGACGGTGTCGACAGCGAGGAGGACATCATCCTCGAGGCTTTCGACACTATGGCCATACACCTGCCGAAGCTCGACCCGTCGAGCATCACGGACCCCATCATGCTGACGCTGCCCAAGTTCTCGTGGCCGACGCCTGTGACGTCGCGTCCCACGAGCCATTTCGGTCCGCGGCGCCGCCGTTTCCACTACGGTCTCGACCTGGCGCAGCCCACGGGTGAGCCCATCTATGCCGCCTTCGACGGTGTGGTGCGCATCTCGAAGCGCAACCGCAGCTACGGCAACCTGGTCATCATACACCATGCCAACGGCCTGGAGACCTACTATGCGCACATGTCGAAGCGCGAGGTGTCGGTGGGCGACCATGTGAAGAGCGGCGACCTGATAGGCCTCTGCGGCAACACGGGGCGCTCGTTCGGCAGCCATCTGCACTTCGAGATACGCTACATGGGCAACGCCATCAATCCCGAGAATGTCATCGACTGCGGGACGCACGGCCTGATAAACAACACTCTGACGCTGACCTCCGACTCGTTCCGCAAGGTGTCGAAGGGCGGCAAGGGTGCGCGCGGCGGCAATGTGTCGTCGAGCGGCTGGTACCGTGTGCGCAACGGCGACACGCTGGAGAAGATAGCGCGGCGCAACGGCACCACGGTGAAGCGCCTCTGCCAGCTCAACGGCATCAGGACCACCTCGACGCTCCGCGTGGGGCAGCGGCTGAAGGTCACCGGCTCGGCGGCCAAGTCGGCCACGGCCAAGAGCACGGCGTCGGCCAAGGAAGGCGTCGGCAAGAGCTCCGCCGCGAAGCAGACGGCGGGCGCCAAGGGCTCCTACACCGTGCGCCGTGGCGACACGCTCTACAGCATCGCCAAGCGCAACGGCACCACGGTGAAGCGCCTCTGCCAGCTCAACGGCATCAGCGAGAACGCCAAGCTGCGCGTGGGGCAGAAGCTGAAGGTGGGGTGATGGTTATTGGTTATAGGTTATCGGTTATAGGTTATTGGAAATTGAAGGGTTAATATTGCAGTTATGAGGATTGACATACTGACGCTGTTCCCGAACATGATGACGATGTTCTTCGAGGAGAGCATCCTCAAGCGGGCCCAGAAGAAGGGGCTTGTGGAGGTGGTGTTCCACGACCTGCACGACTATTCGCTGACGCGCTACGGCTCGGTGGACGACTACCCCTACGGGGGCGCCGCCGGCATGGTGATGGCCGTGGAGCCCCTGGCCAACTGCATAGAAGGGCTGCAGAAAGAGCGCCGCTACGACGAGGTCATCTACACGGCCCCCGACGGCGAGATGCTCAGCCAGCCGATGGCCAACGAGCTGTCGCTGGCGCAGAATTTGATGGTCCTCTGCGGGCACTACAAAGGGGTGGACGAGCGGGTGCGCGAGCATTTCATCACAAAGGAGATAAGCATCGGCGACTATGTGCTCACGGGCGGCGAGCTGGCCACGGCGGTCATCTGCGACGCAGTGATAAGGCTCATCCCCGGCGTGATAGGCGACGAGCAGTCGGCCCTCGGCGACTCCTTCCAGGACGGCCTCGTGGCTCCGCCGGAATACACGCGTCCGCCGGAGTTCCGCGGCTGGCGTGTGCCCGACGTGCTCCTCAGCGGCAACCACCAGAAGATAGAGCAGTGGCGCATGGAGCAGGCCATCCAGCGCACCAAAGAGAGAAGGCCCGGGCTGCTGGAAAAGCAATAAGGGTCCATGTGTGGCGGCGACCCCGTAGGGGTCGCATAACAATGGAAACGACCAGCACAATAACCGCAACCGACCCCGTAGGGGGGGGGTCGCATAACAATGGAAACGACCAGCACAATAACCGCAACCGACCCCGTAGGGGTCGCATATCAATAGAAACGACCAACACAACAACCGCAACCGACCCCGTAGGGGGCGCATAACAATAGAAACGACCAACGCAACAACCGCAACCGACCCCGTAGGGGTCGCATAACAATAGAAACGACCAACGCAACAACCGCAACCGACCCCGTAGGGGTCGCATATCAATAGAAATGGCCAACACATACTGCCAACTATACGTTCACGTCATCTTCGCGGTAAAATACCGTGGAGGATTCATCGGGGAATCCTGGCAGCAAGAGCTATACCGCTACATGACAGGCTCTGCGGAAGCCCATGGCCACAGAGTGTATGCCATAGGTGGGGCGAAAGACCACGTACACATCCTTGTCAGTATGAGTCCGACACAATCTGTGTCGGATATGGTCAGAGACCTGAAGCGGGCTTCGGCGATGTGGATAAAAGAGCGACACCTCGTTGATGGTAACTTTGCTTGGCAGGAGGGTTATGGTGCTTTTACATACGGTAAATCGCAAATCAGCAATGTGATAGGGTATATACAAAACCAGAAACAGCACCATATAGGAAAGACGATGTAGGAAGAGTATAAGGAGTTTTTGTCGATTTTTGGCATAGAATTTGATGAAAGATATGTGTTTAGCGAGCCAAATTAATATGAAACCCTTATGGGGTTTGGAAAACGGGGATGGAAATGTACTATGCTATTGAAATGAAACCCCTATGGGGTTTGGATAACGGAAACGAAGATTTACTATGCTATTAATATGAAACCCCTATGGGGTAATATCAATGATAAAACGAATAAAATAACATAAACAATGACAGAATTTGAGAAATACGCCACCCGTCACCGTGGCATCAGCAGCACCACCATGGCCAAATACACCTCGGCCATCAATAACTCGCTCACGCCGTATATCGTCGAAGAGCGCCAGCTCAACGTGGCCCAGATGGACGTCTTCAGCCGTTTGATGATGGACCGCATCATCTTCCTCGGCACCGCCATCGACGACTACACGGCCAACGTCATCCAGGCACAGCTCCTCTTCCTTGAGAGCGTCGACCCCACCAAGGACATACAGATATACCTCAACTCGCCGGGAGGCTCGGTCTATGCCGGCCTTGGCATCTACGACACCATGCAGTACATCCAGCCCAAGGTGAGCACCATCTGCACGGGATTGGCCGCCTCGATGGCCAGCGTGCTCCTCTGCGCCGGTGAGAAAGGCCGCCGCTGCGCCCTGCCGCACGCCCGCGTCATGATACACCAGCCCATGGGCGGTGCCGATGGTCAGGCCACCGACATGGAGATCACCGTCCGCGAGATACTGAAGCTCAAGAAAGAACTCTATGAGATCATCGCCAAGCACAGCGGTCAGCCCTTCGAGCAGGTGGAGAAAGACAGCGACCGCGACCACTGGTTCACCGCCGAAGAGGCCCTCCAGTACGGCATGATCGACGAGGTGCTCACCAAGAAGTAAGTCCCCCCAATGGTTCCCGTAGACAACAACTCCTTTGTCAGCGACATCAAACAGCTCATCGAGCAAAGTCGCCGTACGGCATACGCTGCCGTCAACTCCATCATGATTGACACCTACTGGCATATCGGCCAGCGCATTGTGGAGCAAGAGCAGCAGGGCGAGAAGCGCGCCGAGTACGGCAAGCAGATAATCAAGATGCTGTCGAAAGAGCTGACACAGGAGTATGGAGAAGGGTGGAGTGAACGTACCTTATGGTATTGTAAATCATTCTTCCTTACGTTCAATGACATAGAGATTCTGCACACGCGTGTGCAGAATCTTACATGGTCGCATATTCGTACTACCCTCCGCGTCGACGACCCTGTCGCGGCGCGGTGGTATCTGCAGACTGCCTCGCAGGAGATGTGGAGTGTCCGCACCCTTGACCGCAACATCAGCACACAGTATTTCGAGCGGCACTTCAAACAGCCGCAGTTGATTGAAGACAGTCGCAAGAACCCACCTACCGACAAGCTGGAAGTGCTCAAAAGCCCTGTCGTAGCCGAATTCCTCGGATTCAACCCAGGCACCGACTACACGGAGAGTGACCTTGAGAAAGGACTCATCTCACACCTGCAGGAGTTCCTCGTCGAGATGGGACGGGGATTTGCTTTTGTCGCCCGGCAGAAGCATATCTTCACCGATGCCGGCGACTTCTACATCGACCTGGTCTTCTACAACTACATCCTGAAATGTTTTGTCCTCATCGACCTGAAGAAAGGCCAGATTACCCATCAGGACATCGGACAGATGGATATGTATGTGCGCATGTACGACGACCTGCAGCGCACAGAGGGCGACAACCCCACGATAGGCATTGTGCTCTGCAGCGAGACCAGCAAGGACATCGCCCGCTATTCAATCCTGCACGACAACGACCACCTCTTCGCAGCCAAATACATGGCCCTTATGCCCACCGAAGAGGAACTTCGCCGCGAGATTGAGCAGCAAAAAGAACTTTACAATTTGCAAAATTCCTAAATTTAAAAGCTTTGCAAAAAATCATGCTCATGATTGGGGTATAATCATGAGCATGATTTCAATACGTCATGCGCTTGAGAATCTGGGGTCTACTTTATCACCACCACCTTGCGAGCGGGGTAGTTGCCAATCTTAATCATATAGGTGCCGCTGACAGGTGCTTCGAAACGCAGTTGGGAGAACTCGTCCTGTTTGGTGGCAAGCGAGCGCCCATTGATATCAAACAACGTCACCCGATTGCCGTCGGCGCCTTCGACAACTATCTGACCTTGGTTGGAGTACACCTTAGCGTTTATAACCTCCATGCCGTCGATGCCATCCTGGGTTATATAGACGGTGTCGTGGATATATTGAGGCAAGTAAATGGTGTCGTGGAGCCAAAGAGTGTCTGTCTCCGTTAAATACAATGTGTCGGTCAATGTAATGTATGTGGTATCGTGAGCGGTAACGTCTATATAGACAGTGTCATGCACTATTAAGGTGTCCTGGTAGGGAGCACCGTTTTCATAGAAGAATGCTGTCAGTTGGACGTTGTTCACCACCGCAAAAGTATAGGGGTTGAACGTTGAACCGTCGCTCCAATGAGAGAACTGGTATCCGCTGTATGGGACAGCTACCGCTGTGGCGGCAGAACCGTATGGGTAGTTGCCGAAACCTGTGCAGGTTCCATGCGTGAGGCTATCGACATTAAGGGTCACGCTAAATGTATCAATGCCAAATATTGCAGTTTGCAAAGCATTGCTTGTTACAACATATTGCCGCGGGTTTTGTGTGTTTCCATCGTTCCAACGTACAAAGTGGTATGGGCTTACTGCGGTTGCGGTCAGCACAATAGTGTCAAGATAGTCAAACACACCGCCTCCATTGACAGAGCCGATAGTCGGGTCGGAGCTATTCACTTCCACCGTGTAGCTGTTCTTCGCAAAACCGGCAGTCAATACACTATCCCTGTCAATCATCAATGTATCTGGATTTACTAGGCTGCCATTGCTCCAACCTGTGAAATGATAGCCGTAGTTTGCTATGGCTTGTATCACAGCACTTGAGTCGCATCGTACATCTTGCTGGTCGGCATCTAATATGACATTTGCCGTACCCCAGTCAGGCGCCAAAGAAGAAACTGTCATGGACAAGTTGACCGATGGTACAATATATGTGTGGTTCGAACCGAATCTTTGATAATACGAGTGGTAGGAGCCACAGGGGATGTCTATGACAAGGTGAAGTGTATCGGTATAGAAAATATCGCTGATCCAAGGGGCAACATCGGATAGAAATATGAGAGAATCTAAATGTTTCCCATGGGATAAGGCTCCGTTGGCTATACTATTCACCGAATGGCCAAATGTTACCGACCGAAGGCTGTAACATTGCGAAAGGGCGCCAGCTCCTATTGTTGTTACTGCGTCGGGAATGACTATTGAAACAAGTGATGTGTCGGCATCAAAAGTCTGACTGGCTATCGCAGTTATTGAATCCGGTAGAGTCACAGATACTATATTATGGCAGCCGCCGAAGGCTCCTTGGCCTATCTCTGTTACAGAATTGGGAATAACAACCTCTGTCAAATACTGGCATGGACCGAATGCCCACATGCCGATAGTACGCACTGTATTGGGGATGACTACATGCTGCATCTCTGCATACGCAAACGCTTGGTAACCGATTGCGGTTACAGGATACGTAACGTTGTCGTACACGATACTGTCGGGAATTATCAGGGTACTGTCTATCAAACTGCCATAGTTTGGGTAATTGTAGCTCTTAAAAGTTACTTCCGCCTCGCCATTTGCAATATTGTAGTACAAAACATGACCTGACGGAGTAGTGTCTGCGTAGTTATATACTTGTGCCGACACTCCAGCTGCGGTAATGAGACCAATAAGAAATACCAATGTCTTTTTCATCATGTCCTTCTTATTTTTTTTGCAAAAGTACGAACAAATAGCCAACCAGCAAAAATTATTTTGCCAGTTTCACAAAAATATGTACTTTTGCAATCAAGTTGAGTAAAATTACTCAGCGTATTGAGTAAAATTACTCAATTGATTTAACAAAGAATATATATATGTTCGAACGCGTTTATTGTAAGGTGATTAAGGAACGTTTGGAAGAGCCAATTCCCACCGATTGCAACCCTACCGCGAACAATTCAAGCCTCATGCCGCTTTTGTAGTTGGCTATGAGGGCCACCCCGCTACAGACTTCCTAACCGCCGACCTACGAACACTATTTGATTAGACTGTAACAATCAATCGGTAAAATATTTTCATCATGTCGCGGAAAATGTGTATTTTTGCATCTTGAAATATACAGAGAATATATGCAGATAAAGATAGTCAATAAGAGCCATCATGCGCTGCCGAAGTATGAGACGGCACAGTCGGCGGGCATGGACCTTCGGGCTTATTTGCCAGAAGGACCGATTACGTTGAAGCCGATGGAAAGAGGGCTTGTGAAGACGGGGCTCTTCATGGAGCTGCCGGCGGGCTACGAGGCACAGGTGCGGCCCCGCAGCGGCCTGGCGCTGAAGAAGGGCATCACGGTGCTCAACTCGCCCGGCACCATCGACGCCGACTACCGCGGCGAGATATGCGTCATCCTCATCAACCTCTCGCAGGAAGACTTCGTCATCAATGACGGCGAGCGCATCGCTCAGATGGTCATCGCCCGCCACGAGCAGGCCGAGATCATAGAGGTGCAGGAACTCAGCGACACCGAGCGCGGCTCCGGCGGCTTCGGACACACGGGACATAAATAAACGCGAATTATCATGAATTGACCATGAATTTCCGCAAGCATTTATTTATCCTGTTGGCTCTGGCAGCATGCAGTGCATGCCATGCCCAAAGCAATGAGGATTTCGGGTATGAACCCCTTTCGCCAGATTCCGCTTTTGCCACAGGTGCCGAGAACCTGTGGGGCCATGAGGTGTTCCCCTCTATGTTCTTGTTCCGCGAGGGCGGCTATAAGGGTCGCACTGCGGTGGTGGCAAACCAGACCTCGGTGGTGGGGGCAACACACCTTGTGGATACCTTGCTCCGCGCGGGTGTGAACGTCACCAAGATATTCTGTCCTGAACACGGCTTCCGCGGCACCGCGGCGGCGGGCGCCAAGGTGGACAACAGCACTGACCCCAAGACGGGTCTGCCCATCATCAGCCTCTACGGCAAGAACAAGAAGCCCACGCCGGAGCAGTTGAAGGATGTGGATTGCGTGCTCTTCGACCTTCAGGATGTCGGCTGCCGCTTCTATACCTATATCTCCACGCTGCACTATGTGATGGAGGCCTGCGCCGAAGCGGGCATACCGCTTGTTGTCCTCGACCGCCCCAACCCCAACGGCCACTATGTCGACGGCCCCGTGCTGGATACCGCGAAGTACCGCTCTTTCGTCGGCATGCATCCCGTGCCGGTAGTTTATGGTATGACCATCGGCGAGTATGCGCAGATGATCAACGGCGAAGGCTGGCTGCAAAGCGGTGAAAAGTGTAACCTCACCGTAGTGCCTATGCAGGGTTACAAGCGCGACTCGGTGGGCTACGAGCTGCCTGTTCCACCGTCGCCCAACCTGCGCAACGCCCACGCCATCGCCCTCTACCCCTCGCTCTGCCTCTTCGAGGGCACCAACTGCGGCGTCGGCCGCGGCACCGACCACCCCTTCGAGTGGGTCACCTACGGCACCGACACCCTCGACCTGCGGTCGTATTCCGTCGGCGAGGAGGCCCCCGACCTGATAGACCTCTGGCCGCTGATGGAGATGTACCGCCGTGTGCCGCAGGGCAAGTTCTTCCTCAAGAGCAACTTCTTCGAGAAGCTGGCCGGCACCACCGAGCTGCGCCACCAGATAGAGGCCGGCATGGACGAGAATGAGATACGCGCCACCTGGCAGCCGGGGCTGGAGCGATTCAAAGAGATACGCAAAAAGTATTTAATATATCAATAAAATGAAGAAAAGCATTATTCTGATGGCAGCCGCTGCGATGATGTTCGCCGCCTGCTGCAACAAGCAAGAAGCCGCCACCGAGGTCAACACCGCCGACGTGGTGATGCAGAACATCCTGAACCGCAAGAGCGTGCGCTCCTACAACGGCGAGGCCATCCCCGACTCGGTGATGGAGAACCTGCTGCGTGCCGCCATGGCCGCCCCCAGCGGACGCGACCTGCGCCCCTGGCAGATGGTGGTCATGACCGACAAGAGCCAGTATGAGACCGTCTTCGAGGGCAACTTTAACATGCAGAAGTTCATGGAGAGCGGTGCCGTCATTATCCTCTGTGCCGACACCACCTTCACCGCTCCCACGCGCGACAACCCCGACGGGCCCGCTGTGATGCAGGTCAACCAGATGTGGCGTGACGACCTGGGTGCCGTCACCGAGAACCTGCTGCTGGCTGCCGAAGCCTATGGTCTGGGTGCCTGCTGGACGGCCTGCTACCCCTATCCCGACCGCATGGACCCCATCAAGAAAGCCCTGCAGCTGCCCCCGACGGTGGTGCCTTATGCTGTGGTGCCCATCGGCTACCACGACGGTACAACACAACCCAAGGACAAGTGGGACCCTGCGCGTGTGCATTACAACCGCTGGTAATTCTTGCTGTGTAGAAAGAAGAAAAAGGTGCCGCTCCATCGTGGGGCGGCACCTTTCTTGTATGCCTTAGTGGCCGTAGTCGGACATGAACTTGATGCGCATCAGCCTTATCTCCTCCTCGGTGTAGTCGGGGTCGTCGCTAAACTCCTCGTAGGCGTCGTCGAGGGAGTCGCTCTCTGAGTTGCGCCAGTAGTCGAGGAGTGCCTCCTGGTGGTCCTCCTCGATGTTGTCTTCGATGTAGTAGTCGATATTGAGCTTGGCGCCGCTGGCTATGATGTGTTCCATCTCGGTGAGCAGGTCCTGCATGGAGATGCCCTTGCCCGCGGCGATGTCGTCGAGACTCTTGCGGCGGTCGATAGCCTGGATGATGTATACCTTGAGGCCCGATTTGTTGACAGCCGAGCGCACCACTATATCTTGCGGACGTTCGATGTCGTTGTCCTCGACATACTGTTTGATGAGTTCTATGAACGGGGCGCCGTGTTTTTGAGCCTTGGCGATGCCCACACCAGAGCAATGAGCCAGCTCTTCGATGGTGCATGGGTATTGCAGCGTCATGTCTTTCAGCGAGGTGTCCTCGAAGATGACGTAGGCGGGTAGCTTCTCGCGTGCCGCGATGCTGCGGCGCAGGCTCTTGAGCTGCACGTACAGGGCTTCATCGCCAGCTGCTGAGGCGCCGCTGGCGTTGGCAGCCATCTCTTCCTCGTCCTCTTCGGCGGCTGCCGAATAGTCGTGGTCGCAAGCCACGAGGATGCTGTATGGTTTTTTGAGGAATTTGGTGCCTGCTGCTGTTACTTTCAGTACGCCGTATTGTTCGATTTCCTTCTGCAGAAGGCCGTCGAACTGAGCCTGGCGCAGCACTGCCTTCCAGAAGAGGTCGTTCTTGTCGGCGCCGGCGCCAAACTGTTCGAGTTCGTCGAGGTGGTAGTTCTTTGTGCTGGCGTTGCGACGTCCCATGAGCACGTCGACAATCTCTTTGGGCTTGAAGGCTTGCTTCATGGCGATGATGGTCTCGATGGCCAGTGCCACCTCTTCCTTGGCCTCTTCCTGTGGTTTTGGGTGGAGGCAGTTGTCGCAGTTGCCGCAATAGGGCTCGGAGTAGTCTTCGCCGAAGTAGCGCAATATGTTGAGGCGGCGGCAGGCGGAGCTTTCTGCGTAGGAGACCATCTCCTGCACCAGTTGGCGTGCCATCTCCTGCTCGGTGACGTTCTTCTCGGTGAAAAACTTGTAGAGTTTCTCCACGTCCTGCTCGCTGTAGAAGGCTATGCAGCGTCCTTCGCCGCCGTCGCGGCCTGCGCGTCCGGTCTCCTGGTAGTAGCCTTCGATGCTCTTGGGGATGTCATAGTGTATGACGAAGCGCACGTCTGGCTTGTCGATGCCCATGCCGAAGGCTATGGTAGCCACGATGACGTCGACCTCTTCCATGAGGAACTTGTCCTGGTTTTCTGCGCGCACTTTGTTGTCGAGGCCTGCGTGGTATGGCAGGGCTTTGATGCCGTTGATGACAAGCAGTTCGGCGAGGTCTTCCACCTTCTTGCGCGTTAGGCAGTAGATGATGCCGCTCTTGTTGGGGTTCTCTTTGATGAAGCGTATGATCTCCTTGTGGAGCTGCATCGGGTCAGCGGGCTTGGGTCGTACCTCGTAGTACAGGTTGGGGCGGTTGAACGACGAGACGAAGGTCTTGGCCTTTTCCATGCCGAGGTTCTTGATGATGTCCTGCTGCACCTTTGGTGTGGCCGAAGCAGTGAGTGTCAATATCGGTACATTGGGTTGTATGGCCTTGATGGCTTCGCGCAGACGCCGGTATTCGGGGCGGAAGTCGTGGCCCCACTCGGAGATGCAATGAGCTTCGTCGATGGCGAAAAACGTTATCTTAATCTGTTTCAGCAGCTCGATGGTGTCCTCTTTTGAGAGGGTTTCCGGAGCCACATAGAGCAGTTTGGTGTCGCCCTTCAGCAGGTCTTCTTTGACCTCGGCCACCTGTTGGCGTGAAAGGGAGGAGTTCAGGAAATGGGCCACGCAGTCGTTGCCCGACGTGTATCGCACGGCGTCGACCTGGTTCTTCATGAGTGCTATGAGTGGTGACACCACGACGGCTGTGCCGTCGAGTATCATGGCAGGCAGCTGGTAGCAAAGGCTTTTGCCGCCGCCTGTTGGCATGATGACAAAGGTGTCGTTGCCATCCAGCAGGCTCTGTATGATGGCCTCCTGGTCGCCCTTGAACTTGTCAAAGCCGAAAATTTCTTTGAGGTATGTATGTAAATCTTTCATCACAATCTACAATATTTCAGATAAAGCAGCGTTATTGAAGTAAACTAACGTTCAGCACTTTTTGATTATTCTTTTTACAAAGATACAAAAAAACGTTGAACCGACAAAATAAAAAATGCAGTGAAGAGCCGTGATGAAATAAAACAGATTGCAATTCAGGTTATTACTGACGAAAAAAAAGCAGTAGAGAACCTGTGTAGCCACATAAACGATGCCTTTGTTGAAGCTGTGGAGACCCTCTTTTCAACAACTGGGCGTGTGGTAGTCACGGGTATAGGGAAGAGTGCCAATATAGCCACCAAGATTGTTTCAACGATGAATTCCACTGGTACGCCGGCGCTGTTTCTGCATGCCGCCGACGCCATACATGGCGATCTCGGTATGGTGAGGCCCGACGATGTGGTGATATGTATCTCTAAGAGCGGCAATACACCTGAGATAAAGGTTCTGGTGCCGCTCATCAAGAACTTTGGCAACAAGCTGATAGCCATAGTCGGCAACTGTGATTCGTTCCTTGCTCACGAGGCTGATATAGTGCTTGACACCACCGTGGAGCACGAGGCCTGTCCCAACAACCTGGCCCCGACGAGCAGCACCACGGCACAATTGGTGATGGGTGACGCGCTTGCTGTTGCGCTGATAGAGTGCCGCAATTTCTCAGCCCGAGACTTTGCGCGGTTCCACCCTGGTGGAGCATTGGGCAAGCAGCTGTATCTTCGCGTCAGCGACCTATATATACAGAATGAGCGTCCTGCCGTACCGCCCACGGCGACGATTGACGAGACCATCCTTGAGATGACATCCAAGCGCCTTGGATGTACGGTGGTGACAGAGGGCGACAGTATAAAAGGCATCATAACCGACGGCGATTTGCGCCGCATGATGCAGACATTCCACCAGCCTAAATCGGCTGCCGACATCATGCACACCAATCCCAGAACCATTCGTGACACCGAGTATGCCGTCAATGCCCTGCAGCTCATGCGCAACAACTCCATAACGCAACTCATTGTTGTCGATGCCGACGGACATTACCTCGGGATAATACATATCCATGATATATTAAGAGAAGGTATAATATGAGACTGTATACCGACAAAGTAGTAAAGATATACCGCTCACGCACTGTAGTGAAAGAGGTGTCGGTGGGCGTCAGTCAGGGTGAGATAGTAGGTTTGCTTGGCCCCAACGGAGCTGGCAAGACCACCACGTTCTACATGGTTGTGGGCATCATCAAGGCCAACAGTGGCAAGGTGTACTTCGAGAGCACCTGTGATGCTGACAAGCAGAGCGCCATTTTTGAGAACAAGAACGCCGAGCGGCCGGAAGGTGGCGAGCCATGGCGTCTTGAGATTACGAGCTTCCCGATGTACCGGCGTTCGCAGATGGGTGTCGGCTACCTGGCGCAGGAAGCCTCTGTCTTCCGTCAGATGTCTGTCGAAGACAACATAGGGTCCATCCTCGAGTTCCGTAAGGACCTCACCAAAGAGCAGCAGCGCGAGAAGCTGGAATCTCTGCTTGATGAATTCCGCTTGCAGCACATACGCAAAAGCAAAGGCATACAGCTCAGCGGTGGCGAACGACGCCGCACGGAGATTGCGCGTGCGCTTGCCAACGACCCCATGTTCCTGTTGCTTGACGAGCCTTTTGCCGGCGTCGACCCTATTGCCGTGCAGGATATACAGGATATTGTGGCGCACCTCAGGGAACGCAATATCGGCATCCTTATCACCGATCACAACGTCCGCGAGACCCTTGCTATCACCGATCGTGCCTACCTCCTCTACGAAGGCACGGTGTTGCACCACGGGACCCCGGAGGAGATGGCTGCAGACCCTGATGTTAGAGAGAAATACCTCGGCCGCGACTTTGAGTTGCGCCGTGCAAAAACCCAACAGATATGAATCGCTATTGTGTTATAATGGCTGGCGGCATAGGCAGCCGCTTCTGGCCGCTCAGCAAAAACAACTACCCCAAACAGTTCCTCGACATCCTTGGCACAGGCAAGAGCTTTATCCGCTCCACCTATGAGCGTTTCCTGCCACTTGTGCCGCCTGAAAACTTTGTCGTCGTCACCAATGCTGCCTACAAAGACCTCGTGCTTCAGCAGCTTCCTGAGATCAAGGCAGAAAATGTGCTCTGCGAACCCATGCGTCGCAATACCGCGCCATGCATAGCGTACGCCGTATATCATATCCTCAGTCAGAGCCCCGAAGCGTCGATAGCAGTCACTCCTGCCGACCATCTTGTCACTAACGAGGTGGAGTTTCAGCGCATCATAGGTCGCGGTATGGACTTTGTTGAGCAAAACCGTGAGGCCCTTATGACTATCGGCATAAAACCCTCGCGTCCTGAGACAGGTTATGGTTATATCGAGGTGGACACCAAGCCTGGCGATGCCATAGTTCCTGTGGCATCGTTCAAGGAGAAGCCCGACCTGGCTACAGCAAAGCGTTTTCTCGCAGCCGGTAATTTCTTCTGGAATTCGGGTATCTTCTTATGGAGTACCGATGCCATAATGGGTGCTTTCCGCCAATACCTCCCTGACCTTGTGCGCCTCTTCGACGGGGGAAAAGACTCGTTTGGCACTCCGCAGGAACAGTCTTTCATCAATGCTCAGTTCGAGCATTGTGAGAACATCAGCATCGACTATGGCGTCATGGAGCGCAGCCAATGCCGTTACACCGTCGCCGCCGACTTTGGATGGAGCGATATAGGCACGTGGGGCTCGCTCTACACCCATGCCGCCCACGACGAGGCGCAGAACGCCGTCAGCGGCAATGCTGTTGTTGTCGACACCTCCAATAGTGTGATAAACATTGAGAACGGCTATGAGGCCATCGTGCAGGGCCTTGACCACTGTCTGGTGGCATTGCGCGACCATTCACTTCTGGTGTGCCGCCTCGACGACGAACAGCAGATAAAACACTGGGTAGAGAAACTCGGTTAAGCAAAAAGAGAAAGCGGGCCGCTCATTGAGTGGCCCGCTTTCTTTGATTACCCCTTTCAGTTCAGGAAGAGGTCAATCGGCATCCCCTCCACTTCCACAGTCTGGTAGCTGCGGGCGAAACTCATGATGTTGTGTACCACTTGTTCCGAGGGTCGTACGTCTGTGCTTGCAGAAATCGAAAATGTGTCGGTGCTTGTATAATCGTAGTTCTGCATCATACGCGCAATTATTGTGCACAAGCGAAAATTTAACATTTCCCCGCCGGCGACGGTCAGTATATATAGAGGTAGTAGCCGTCGAGGTCTGCGCTGTACCGGTGCAGGGGACATGATGTCGCCGAGCCGTCAAGAGGATTGCCGTTTATCAGCTCGAAGCGGGAGCCGCAGGAAGGACATGTAAGCGTCATTGCTGCATGGTCGTCGTCGGGCAGCATGTGCACGTCGTTGTCGTTGGGGCAGGCACACTCAAAGGCGTCATAGTGGCCGAAACTCTCGCAGCGCACTATCACGCCGCGGTGGCCGCGGTTAAGCACCACTGTCCCACCTACAATGTTGTTAATCTCCGCATAGTCCGACAGGAGGATCCTGCCCACCTCGCCGATGGGGGTGTTGCACACGTCGCGCTTGCAGGCAGCAAGCAACAGCAGGGCAATGATTATTGGCAATCGTCTCATTTGCTCGGGTAGTCGCCGTAGATTGTTTTCATGGTGACAGTGGCGACCTTGCTCATGGTTTCTGCGTTGAGGTTGTCGAGGTTGTCGGTCGTGGTGTGCCAGTGCGGGAAGAAGCTGGTGGTGCCGCTGTTCTGCACGATGTCGACCATCGGAATGCCTGCAATCTGGTTCACATACAGATGGTCGTCAAGAATGGCGTCGGTGTTCTGTGCCACAAAGATGTTGCCGAACCCCAAGGCGGCAGCCACGTTCCACATCTTGTCCGTAAGACCTGGCGCATAGTATCGGCTCACCTCTTCTTTTGTAAAGCGCGGTGCATCCGTGCCCACCATGTCGAACAGCACCCCGTAGACGGCCGTGTAAGCGGGTGTATGGCGGTTCTGGGCCCAATGTTGCGAGCCCTTGCACCACGTGTTGTCTTCATATCTGTCTGACCATTCCGGCAGCCCTTGGTCTTCGACGTCAAAGAAGATGAAGTCCACGCCTACCGATGGCGGCATCTGGCTCATCGTGCGTGCCATCTCCATCAGTGTAGCCACTCCGGAGGCCCCGTCGTTGGCCCCTGGCACCGGCTTGCGTGTGTTGCCATCGTCCGGGTCGTGGTCGGCCCAGAGGCGGCTGTCCCAATGTGCCGCCAGCAGCACCCGTTTGTCTGCCGATGGGTTCAGCGAAGCTATGATGTTGCGGCCCGGCACCACACTGCCGTCCCAGAGGGTGGCCTTGAAAGGTTGTACCATTACGGTGTCGCACCAGCGCCCCATCTGCGTGGCGAGATACTCGGCGCATTTCTCCCAAGCCTTGGAGCCTGGGGTGCGGTAGCCGAAAGCCAGCTGTGCGGCGGCAAAGGCATAGGCCGAGTCGGTGGAGAATGACGGCACGGCCACCTTGGTATAGTCCGTCGGCTGAGACGCCGTCTGGCGCTCTGTCGTTTTATGTTTGCAGCCTGCCAGCATAAGCAAGCAGGCTGCAATTATTGCAAGTCTTTTCAACTCTTAACTTTTAACTCTTAACTCTTAACTTATTTGAGGCGTTCTGCATACTCGCAGGTGCGGGTGTCGACCTTTATGCGCTCGCCCTCCTTGATGAACAGCGGCACGCGGACCTGCACGCCGGGCTCCACGGTAGCGTCCTTCATGGCGTTGGTGGCGGTGTTGCCGGCGAAGCCGGGTTCGGTGTAGGTCACCACGGTCTCGATGAACGGAGGCAGCTCGCAGGTCAAGGGGGTCTCGGTGTCGGCGTCGACGGTGATTTCCACATACTGGCCGTCGCGCAGGAACTGCGGGGCGTTGATGATCTGCTCGGGGATGTATATCTGCTCGTAGGTCTCGGTGTGCATGAACACGTGCATGTCGCCCTCCTTGTACAGGTAGGTGTAGGGGCGGCGCTCCACGCGCACGATGTCGATCTTGGCACCGCTGGGGAAAGTGTTCTCCAGCATGCGGCCCGTCTTCACGTTGCGCATCTTGGTGCGCACGAAGGCGGCGCCCTTGCCGGGTTTCACGTGCAGGAACTCAACGATAGTGTAGATGTCGTTGTTGAAATTGATGCAAAGTCCGTTCTTGATATCGGTGGTTGTTGCCATAATATGATTTGTTAATTTGTTAATTTGCTAATTTGTTATTCACTTGCGCCAGCAGTATTCACACATTATCGCGTTTACGCATTCAGGCATTCTTGTTTTTCTTCTTCTCTTCAGCCAGCAGTTGGGTGAGGCGGCGCAGGTCGTCGTGCAGCTGGTCTATCTCATCGTCGGCGGCCTTGGCGCGGTGGCGTTCCATGAGCCAGCGCATGGCTATGGCCAGCGCCACGAGGATCATCGTCAGCGACAGGCGCATGGGGTTCTCCTTCATCAGGAAGAAGATCACCGTCGCGCCCAGTATCAGCGCGTATGATGCTATCTCATAAACCTTTATAGCAGTCTTGTGGCTCATCGGCATAAACTTTTAAAAATGCAAAGGTACGAAAAATTATTTGACTGGCAAAAATTTATTTTTCGTTCTCCGCTCTCCACTCACTGCTTCACGAACTTTGTGTAGTATTTATCCTTTGGCGTTGTGATTTCGAGGAGGTATACCCCCGGGGCGAGGCACGAGACGTCCGCCGAAGAGGCTGTAGCCGTCAGAGGCATCCGCCAGCCTGAGAGCGATATCGCCGCCACCGCCGTCGGGACGCTGCCTGCCGGGCAGTCGAAGTGCAGCCTGTCGGTGGCCGGCACCGGGTACACCCGCGGTGCGACAGCCGCCGCGGTGCTGATGCCGTGTGTAGGCAGCACATACAGGTGCATGAAAGCCGTGTCCACATACTTGGCTATGACGTTGGTCTCGTCATAGACAGGAAAGCTTATATCCCCGAACTGTGCACTCGTTTCCAATAGACTGCACAAATACAACACGCTGTCGTGTGCCACTATTGGACCTGGATAATTAGTAATACAATTCGATAACACGCAATCATAATCAATGCCGTCAATGAGATTGCCTATATAATCATACACCAAC
>OMXC01000012.1 GCA_900314925.1 uncultured Bacteroidales bacterium | reverse complement strand
ACTGAATCTCCGCCCAAGAAAACTTTTGAACTTCTCCTCCCCGAAACAAAAATTCTTCCTATCTTTGCACAACGGTGTTGCACTTGATTGTTGAGTCTATAGGGGAGATTTTTTTATGTCTTTATACAATAAAAGCACGGGTGCGTCGTTCATAATGGTATTATGAGGCGTTTGGCTTTTATAATCATGGCTTTGGCAGCGTGTATGTGCGCTGTGGCGCAGACCAACGTGCTGATAAGCGGCACGTCGGCCAATGCCATCGGCAAGCGGATGGCGCTCTACGGTTACAGCGACATGCTGTCGATGCACGAGGTGCTGCTCGACGAGACTCTTGTAGACAGCTCGGGCCGTTTCGAGCTGCGATGCTTTGCCGACTATCCGCGGCTGGTGTACGTGGAGGTGGAGTGCTACAATCAGTCGTTCTTTGTCGAGCCGGGGCGCACCTACACGGTGTGGCTGCCGGAGTTTGACTGGAGCGTCGACGAGCGCCGCAACGTCTACCTCGACCCCGAGCCGCTGCCGCTGGAATTCATTGGCCTTCAAGCCGATGAGCTGAATCTGCGCATAGGGCGTTTCGAGGCGTTGGTGGACAGTTTCATGGTTGCCAACCGTGTCTTCTTCGACCCGCGCTACAAGCCCGACCCGCGGCGCATGGACACGCTGCGCCGCGAGGTGCTCAAGGCCGTGGGGCCCTTGGAGGATGACTTCTTCGGGCGCTACGTGAACTACTCGCTGGCGGAGCTGTCGCTGGCTATGCGCGCCGTGAGCCGCGCCAAGCTGATAGACCGCTATGTCAAGAACCAGCCCGTGCGCTACTACGACGAGCAGTACATGCGTCTCTTCCTGGCGCTGTATGCCGGCAGCATCTCGCACGGCACGCGCCGCATCGGGCAGGACCGTCTGGCGATGTGGGTGGAGAGCGGCGACGCGGTGCGCTATGCCGACTCGATAGGCCTCGACCCCCTGCTGCGCAACGAGCAGGTGCGCGAGCTGGCCATGCTGCAGGCTTTGAAGGAGAGCTTCTACGACCGTGCCTACAGCCGCGACGCCGTGCTGCGCATGGTGGAGAGCGTGGGCAACAGCAGCAAGTTCCCCGAGCACCGCAAGCTGGCGTCGTCGCTGGCGCAGAGCCTGAAGGGCGACATGTCGACGGAGAACGAGATGGTGGACATTGTGTTGCCCGACGTTGACCGCAACCCGGTGAGCCTTAGCGACTTTGCTGGCAAGTGGGTGTACATGGGCTTCGTGCGCGTCGGCGAGCCCGCCTCGCTTTCCGAGATAGAGACGATGGCGCACTTCCGCGACAGCGTCTACGCCAAGAACCCCGACGTGGTGTTCGTCTGCGTCAGCTGCGACCGCGAGTTCCAGCGCATGTACCACTTCCTGAAGAACAACCGCCGCGGTCACCGCTACAACTGGACGTGGCTGCACTACGACGGCAACTACCGCATGCTGGAGCGCTACGGGGTGGTGAGCTACCCCACATTCATACTGCTGAAGCCCGACGGCACGCCGTACAGCGAGCTGACGCCCCCGCCGGCAAGCGGCATACTGCTGCATGGACCCTGGGAGAAACGCGACGAGAGCATGTGGGACAGATAGTTTGAAACGAATAACATACAACGATATGAACAAGCACAAGACAATGAAAGCACTGATGTCGGCTATGGTGGCCGCCATGCTGCTGCTGCCCGCCACGGCGGGGGCGCAGCGCGTGGGCGGCGACGAGCGGCAGGACGACCTCTACCGTCAGGCCATGGACCTCTACCAGAAGCAGAAGTACGCCGCTGCGCAGCAGATTTTCGACGAGGTGGCCTCCGGCGGCCGGCAGGCCGGGCAGAGCGCCTGGCAGAAAGCCGACGCTTGCTACTACGCCGGCGTCTGTTCAGAGAAGCTGGACAACGACGACGCCTACTACCGTCTGGAGGAGTTTCTCCGCCTTTACCCCCAGAGCGCACGCCAGAACATGGCGCGCTTCTATCTGGGCAACTTCTACTATGCACGCGGCGACTACGACCGTGCGCTGGGCTACTACAAGGCCGTAGACCCCAAGGAGGTGGAGTATGACCATCGCAGCGAGTACAACTTCAAGCGCGGCTACTGCCATTTCCAGAAGGGCGACACCAAGAAGGCCGCCGACTTCTTCGCGCAGCAGGTGGGGGGGCAGAGCAAATACCGCAACTCCAGTCTCTACTACTACGCCCACATACAGTATATGGACGGACGCTACGACCTGGCGCTGCGCAACTTCCGCGAGCTGCAGAACGACCGCAAGTTTGCCAAGATAGCCCCCAGCTACATTGCCCGCATCTACTACTACCTAGGCAAGGACGACGAGCTGCTGCAGATGGCGCCGGCGCTGCTGAAGGACAAGGATGCCTTCAAGCGCAGCGAGATAGAGCAGATGGTGGGCGAGGTGTATTTTAACCGCGGCGAGTATGCCAACGCCCTGCAGCACTATGGCGCCGCGCGGCGCGAGCTGACGCACGAGCAGCAGGTGAACTGCACGCCGCAGGACATCGACTATCAGGTCGGCTACAGCCACTACATGCTCGGCAACTACGACTCGGCGGCCGCCTACCTCGTGCGCAAGACGCAGTGCAACGACAGCGTGTCGCAGAACGCCCTCTACACGCTGGGCGACACCTATGTGCGCCTCGGCCGCAAGATGGACGCCCGCAGCATGTTCCTCCAGGCCAGCAAGCTCGACTTCAGCAAGCAGATCAAGGAGGACGCACTCTTCAACTATGCCAAGCTGAGCTGCGAGCTGAACCAGAACGCCATGGGCGAGAGCATCAAGTCGTTTGAGAGTTACCTGAAGAAATACCCCAAAGGCCGCCACAAGACCGAGGCTGAGGAGATACTCACCGAGCTCTACTGCTCCACCAACAACTACAAGGAGGCCATCCGCCTGCTGGAGCAGGTGCCGCAGCGCAATGCCGCCCTCGAGCAGGCCTACCAGCGCGCCGTCCTCAACCGCGGCATAGAGCTCTGCAACAGCGGCAAGGAGGACGAGGGCGTGAAGCTCTACGAGAAAGCCGTCAAGATCAACGCCGTGCCGCGCATCACAGCCGACGCCAACTACCTGCTTGGCGAATGGCAGTACCGCCAGGGGCAGACCTCGGCGGCCGAGAAGAGCCTCAACAAGCTGCTGCTCTCCTCGTTCGCCAACAGCTCGCCCTACGCCCTGCCGGCACGCTACACCTACGCCTACGTGCTCATGCGCCAGAAGCGCTACGACGAGGCCTACGACGTCTTCGCCGACATCGACGGCCGCATAGCGCAGCCCAAGGACAAGCAGGAGCGCATGATGAAGGACGACGCCCACAACCGCATGGGCGACTGTCTGTATGTGCAGAGCCGCTTCCCCGAAAGCATCTTGCAGTATGACAAGGTTATAGCCGCCAACGGCCGCGACGCCGACTATGCCACCTACCAGAAAGCCCTCGCTTTCGGCGCTCAAGGCAAGAACAGCGAGAAGCTCACGTACCTAAACTACATATTTGAGAAGTACGACAACTCGCCGTTGAAGTCGAAGGCCATGCTTGAGATTGCCAACACGTACATGATGTGCGACAACAACGAGATGGCCATGACCTACTACAACAACTTCATCAAGCAGTATCCGCAGAGTGTGTACGTCAAGACCGCGCTGCTCAACCAAGGCCTTATATACTACAACACGGAGCGTCCCGACCAGGCCCTCAAGACCTTCGACCGCCTGCTGACGCAGTATCCCGGCACCGACGAGGCCCGCGACGCACTGAGCACGGTGAAGAACATATACATTGCGCAGAACCGTGTGGATGACTATTTCGCCTACGTGAAACGCACCACCAAGGTGACCGTCTCCACGGTGGAGCAGGACAGCACCACGTTCCTCGCCGTCGAGGGCCGCTACCAGGAAGGCGACTATGAGAATGCCGCCGCAGGGCTGGAGGGCTACCTCAGCAAGTTCCCCAACGGCCTCTTCGCCGTAAAGGCCCACTATCTGCTCGCCGACAGCTACTTCCGTCAGGGGCAGAACGACAAGGCGCTGCCGCATTATGTGGCTGTCGCCTCGGCAGGCACCAACCAGTACAGCGAGCGCTCGCTCTACAATGCCGCCAATATAGCCTATAGCCTTGGCGACTACAACAAGGCCGCCACGCTTTACCAGCGCCTCAGCGAGGGCGCCGAAAGCGACAACAGCCTGCTGCAGGGCGAGGTGGGCGGCCTGCGCTGCGCCGTTGCGCTGAAGCAGCACACCGGTATCATGGAGGCCGGTCAGCGCCTTGTGAACGAGAACAAAGCCACCGCAGAACTCAAGGAGGAGGCTTGGCTCGCAATGGCACGCAGCTGCTATGACAACAGCCAGCGCGACAGCGCCTACACCTACTATGGTCACATAGTGCGCTCCGCCAACGGCGAGTACAGTGGCGAGGCTCGTTGCCGCCATGCCGAGATACTGATGCTCGGCGGCAAGCTGCAGCAGGCCGAGAAGATGATCGAGGGCATCGTCAGCGACGCCTCCAGCGACTACTGGCTTGCTTACAGCTTCATCCTCTGGGCCGATATCTACTACGCCCGCGGCAACAACCTTCAGGCCAAGCAGACGCTGCAGAGCATCATCGACAACTACGACGGCGAGGACCTGGTCGGCGTGGCCCGTCAGAAGCTTGACGCCATAGTCGCCGCCGAGCAGCCTGCGCCCCAGCCCGAAGAAGAGGAAATAGTTATTGACATTAACGACTGATTACCATGAAAAAGATATTCACTATAGCCACCCTGCTGGCCGTTGCCGCCACGCTGAGCGCGCAGCAGGAAGGTACCTATAACGAGAGTGTTGTGGTCAAAGGCAGCTACCGCCCGACCATAGAGCAGGCCGAAAAGATCAATTTCCCTGCCCAGATTACCGACACCATAGGCCGCATGGAGCATGACTTCCGCTACAGCATAACCCCCATGCGCCTCAGGGCACTCTATGAGCCGAGCCGCATCAAGGCCGCGCGCATCGTCGGCGAGCCTGCCACCAAGCTCTACAACAACTACCTGCGCCTCGGTGTCGGCAACTATTGGACGCCTATGGCCGACCTCTACTGGAGCTCCACGCGCGACAAAAAGAAGACCTACGGCGTGCGTCTCAACCACCTCTCGTCGTGGGACCGCCTGCCCGGCTATGGCCGCAACCATTTCGGCAACACCGGTATCACGCTCTTCGGCAAATACATCGTCGGCGAGAAGCTGCAGCTCTCCACCGACCTCGGCTACGAGCACGACCACAACCTGTACTACGGCTTCCACGACAGCACACTGACGACCGTTTACCCCACCTACACGCGCGACAGCATATCTATCAAGGACTACCGCGCTTCGTATAACGTAGCATCGTGGAACTTCGGTGTCAAGAACATGCAGCTCGACCCCAACAAGTTTGGCTTCGCAGCCAATGTGCATCTCAGCGACCTCTGGGCCACCTGGGGGCAGAACGAGCTCAACCTTAACCTCAGCGGCGATGTGCGCTACGGCTTCGAGATGATGCGCCAGTACAAGGGTGTGGCCTACCTGCACATGGAGTGGGACGCCTACACCAACGGCCTGCGTCTGGGCGACAAGATACCCCTCGGCTTTGTGTTGCCCGCCGTGCAAGACACCGTGCGCATCTGGAGCAACATCGTGAAAGCCAACCCCTACGTCGACTTTATCTTCAGCGGATTGCAGTTCCATGCCGGTCTGACGGCCGCCTGGGACGCCTACACCACCGACACCGCCACCCTCTTCCGCCTCTTCCCCGACGTCGTCGTCAGCAAGAAGCTGCTTGCCGACCGTCTGGCATTGAGCGTCGGCGCCACCGGCGGCATGGAGGCCAACAGCCTCAACGCCATGCGCACAGTGAACCCGTACATAGCCCCCGGCAGCGAGATGCGCGCCACGCGCCGCTACGACTTCTACGGCAGCGCACGCTGGAGCATCAGCCGCAAGCTTGAGGCCGATGCCGAAATCAAATACCAGCTGCTGCGCGACGACCTCACCTTCACGCTCGACCCGCTCTACAGCCTGAACAACGTCTACAGCCCGCTGTATGTCGACAACAACCGCCTCACCATAGGCGCCAACATCACCTTCGTCAACGACGAGATGATCACCCTCCGTGCCGGCGGCCATTACTATGCCTACGGTGCCGTCGACTACAACGACTCCGTCGTCAACACGGCCCTTGCCAAACTCAGCTCGCCGCTCTACCGCCCCGACTGGGACGCCCTTGTCAGCGCCGACGTCAACTACCATGACAAGTGGCTCTTCCACCTCGAGGGTCGCCTCCTCGGCAGCATGCACGCCGACGCCGAGCTGACGCTGCCCATGCGCTACGGCATCGCCGCCGAGGTGGAGTACCGCCACAACCGCGCCCTCAGCTTCTTCCTGCGCATGGACAACCTGGCCTTCCAGCGCTACTACCTCTGGGCCAACTACCCCTCGCAGCGCGCCCTCTTCATCCTCGGCCTCACCTACACCATACCGCACAAATGACCTATCAAGAGACACTTGACTTCATGTTTGCACAGCTGCCGATGTACCAACGCATCGGCGCTGCTGCCTATAAGGCAGACATACAGCCCACCATCGACTTCATGGCCGCCCTCGGCAACCCTGAGCGCAAGTTCAGAAGCATACATGTGGCCGGCACCAACGGCAAAGGCTCCGTCAGCCACTTCCTCGCCTCCATCCTGCAGGAGGCGGGCTACAAGGTCGGCCTCTACACCTCGCCGCACCTTGTCGACTTCCGCGAGCGCATCCGCATCAACGGCGACATGATTTCGCAGCAGACCGTCGTGGACTTTGTCGAGGCCAACCGCCGGCTTTTCGCCGACCTCCATCTCTCCTTTTTCGAGATGACCGTCGGCCTCGCCTTTGACTATTTCGCCCGCGAGAAGGTGGACATCGCCGTCGTCGAAGTGGGCATGGGCGGCCGTCTGGACAGCACCAACGTCATCACGCCGCTTCTCTCCGTCATCACCAACATAGGCCTCGACCACACGCAGTTCCTCGGCGACACGCTGGAGAAGATAGCCGTCGAGAAGGCCGGCATCATCAAGCCCGGCGTCCCCGTGGTGGTAGGGGAGACACAGCCCGAGACAAAGCCGGTCTTCGAGCGCGTCGCCGCCGAGCGCAACGCCCCCATCACCTTCGCCGACGCCCGCCACCATGTGGAGCGCATCGGCGACTACACGGAGGAGCTCGAGGGCGAATACCAGAAGAAGAACATAGCCACGGTGCTCGGCGCCGTCGACGTGCTGTGTGCCACGCGCACCCTCGCCATCCCCGCCGACGCCCTGCGTCGCGGCATGGCGCGGGTGGTCACAAACACGCATCTGCAAGGCCGCTGGCAGACCATAGGGCGCGAGCCACTCACCATCTGTGAGACCGCCCACAACGCCCCCGGCATCGACGCCATGCTCGGCAAGCTTGCCACCATGCCGTTCGCCGCCCTGCATGTCGTCTACGGCTGCGTCAACGACAAGGACTACCGCAAGATACTGACCCACCTGCATGCCGAGTTCGCGCGCCTCGGCAAGCCCTTCGACTGGCGCTTCAGCCAGCCCTCCGTGCCGCGCGGGCTGCCCGTGGCCGACCTCCAGGCCGCCGCCCGCGAGACGGGCATCGACGGCAATGCCTTCGCCAACGTCAAAGAGGCCATCGCCGACGCCCGCGCTGCCGCCGACCCCGCCGACCTCGTGCTCGTCACCGGCAGCATCTTCCTCATCGCCGACGCCCTGGCGTAACAGCCACAATAGCAAAAAAAAGAAGCCACCCACATGCATGGGTGGCTTCTTTTTTGCGACTTTTCGCTTATTTGCGCATCATCATCTTTTTGGACCCTTGGTCACCCCAGCCGATGGTGGCGACTGGGAAGTTGTTGAAGGTGACGGAGAGTGTGTGCTGTGCGGGGTTTGCTACACCGGTGCGCTCGTCATACACGCTCTTGTACACAATGTTGGCACTGCCGGACACGGTCTTGTTCTGCTCGTTGTATGTGAAGCTGGCGTTGGAGTGGCTGACATAGACGTAGTCGGCTTCCGTGAAGGTGTAGAAGTCGCCGCTTTGGTCGAGCTCGGTGAACATTGCCTGGTGCTGAGCATCGCTGTTGATTTCCTCGCTGTATGTTTCGCAGAAGTCTCCGTACACGTTCATGCTTCCACCCTGAGGCTGATAGAGGAATAAACGGTAGTGGGGAAGATCCACAAAGGTGTTTTCACCTTCTATGCGACGGCTGCCGAAGAGGTCAATCTGCAGAGTCGTGGTGGTGCCCTGTAGTCTGTTCAATACAATGTAGTTACCCATTGTCTTGGTGACGTTGTCCCATTTTATGGTAACGGTTCCCTGTGGTACAGAGGGGTTCGGGTCGCTGGGGTCGGGATTGGGGTTGGGGTTAGGATTAGGGTTCGGGTTGGGGTTGGGGTTCGGGTTGGGATTCGGGTCGGGGTTGCTGCCGCCGCCGTTGTTGTTGCTGCCACTGTTGTTGGTGGTCGTCGTTGTGGTGGTGTCCTCGTCCTTGCTGCAGGCCACGGTCAGCAGGCTGCATGCCAGCAGCGCGATGCCGAACATCTTGAACATTTTCTTCATAATGATACTGTGTATATTGTTTGTTACTGTGGGTTCTGTATCTTAATTATCAGCTGCTTGGGCGGGGCAGAACCCATGTCACCAGCCCTGCGGCTCTTTGTTTTCACGGGGCAAAAACACATACATTTGCGCAAATGGCAAAATTTTTTTTCCATTTAAGACCGTTTTCCTTCGCCTCCGGTACGGACCCGGTACGGCATTTCTTCAGTAGTTCTTCAGTAGTTCTTCAGTGTGGCACTGAAATACTACTGAAGAACTACTGAAGAACGGCCGTAGGGACTCCGTAGAGGCTCCGTGGAGGGGGCGGGCTGGGAGAGTGGAAAAAATGTGCCGCTGCAGGTGAGATTTTTTTGTACCGCAAACGAAATATTGTGTATCTTTGCAGCGTGAAAAAACACGATATATATATTAATTGATTGTGATTTAACAAGAAAGAACGATGGAAAAGACGACGGCACCCGGAATGGGCCTGATGGTGTGTCTCGCTGTTTTGGCGCTGATTGTGACGGCGGCATGCAGCAAGGCTGATGGAACGGGAGCGGCTGCCGCGCCGCAGCCCGTTGAGACCGGACGGACAGCGACGGTCACGGCTGACCGCAACGAGCTGGTGCTCAACGATACGGTGTATCCGTTACAGAGCAACGCCTACCTGCCTCCCAGCAACCGCTACTCCCTGATGGGGTTTTGCCCGGAGGGCGAGGCCCTCTATCTCTTCACGGCCGAGGTGCTGCCCGCCTTCATCGGCAAGAGTTTCGACCTCACCGATGCTGCGCCCGACGGCAGCTATGAGTTTGCGGTCTCGGGTATTGGCGTCCCTGATTTCAGTCTCAGCAATGTCGGCGGTGTGTTCTACGGCGCGCTGCGTGGCGAGGCCCACGACGGAAGCACGGTCTTTGCCAGCGGCACGGTGTCCGCGACCCTCGACCGCGGGGCTCTGGAGTACAAGGTCGACGGGGTGCTGATAGACGGAACCACGGTGAGCATATATTTCTATGTGCCTGAGGATGAGATAGACCGCAGCGGCTACTGCGGCGAAAGCCACGAATCGGGACTTTAGTGTGCCTGGTTTTGATTTTTTTTCGTATCTTTGCATCTTAAAATAAAAGTAGGCAGAAATGGAAAATTTCGTTGTATCAGCACGTAAGTATCGTCCGGCGACGTTTGCCACCGTCGTGGGGCAGCAGCATATCACGCAGACTTTGAAGAACGCCATCCGCACCGGCCAGCTGCCGCAGGCGTTCCTCTTCTGCGGTCCGCGCGGTGTCGGCAAGACCACCTGCGCCCGCATCCTGGCCAAGACTATCAACTGCGAGCATCTGACGGCCGACGGCGAGGCCTGCAACGAGTGCGACAGCTGCCGCGCTTTCAACGAGGGCGCGTCGATGAGCATCTTCGAGCTCGACGCGGCCAGCAACAACTCGGTCGACGACATCCGCGAGCTGGTGAAGCAGGTCTATATACCGCCGCAGACGGGCCGCTACAAGGTGTACATCATCGACGAGGTGCACATGCTGAGCCAGGCGGCCTTCAACGCCTTCCTGAAGACCCTTGAGGAACCGCCGGCATACGCCAAGTTTATCCTCGCCACCACCGAGAAACACAAGATTATACCGACTATACTGAGCCGCTGCCAGGTGTTCGACTTCAAGCGCATCGAGGTGGCTGACATCGTGGGGCACCTGCGCCACGTGGCCGACAGCGAGGGGGTGAAGTATGAGGAGGGCGCTCTGGAGCTGATAGCCCGCAAGGCCGAGGGCGGCATGCGCGACGCGTTGAGCACTTTCGACCAGCTGGTGAACTTCACCGGCGCCAACCTGACGCGCCAGGGCTGCCTGGAGAACCTCAACCTGCTGGACGAGGAGTACTATTTCCGCCTGGTAGACTTCATGCGCTCGGGCAATATCAGCGGCGCCCTGCTGCTCTACCGCGAGGTGATCGCCAAGGGTTTCGGCGGCCAGCATTTCCTCACGGGGCTCTGCGAGCACCTGCGCAACCTGATGGTGAGCCTCGATCCGCAGACGCTGCAGCTGATAGAGGGCGGCGACGCCCTGCGCCAGCGCTACGGCCAGCAGGCCCAGCAGTGCGGGCTGCCGATGCTGCTCGGCTGGCTTGGCACGGCGAGCGACTATGAGTTCCGCTTCCGCGAGGCCAACAACAAAAACCTCTTTGTGGAGGTGTGCCTGATGCGTCTGGCGTCGGTGACGCTGCCGCAGACATAGATTGCAAGGGGCTCTAAGGCAGACATAGAACCCCGCCCGCAGCCGCAGGCGCCGCAGCCAGCAGCGCAGGTCTCCGCGCCGGCCGCTACTGAGGCTCCCGCCGCGCCTCCGGCGCCACCCGCCGCCGCCCCGGCCCCGAAGCCGGTGGAGGCCCCGACCGCCAAGGCGGCTCCGAAGCCGACGGCCCAGCCTGCCGCTGGCAAGTCGCTGCTGGCAGGCTCAATATCGATAGCCGCCGCGGCACCCGTGAAGACGGCCATGCCAAAGCTGCAGGCCGAGGTCAGGCAGCTGACGCAGGAAGACCTGGAGCGCTATTGGAACGAGGTGGCCACGGAGCTTCAGCTCGGTGAGCTGATGAAGGACGCCACCGTGAAGCTCGGCGAGCAGCACGGCACGATAGAGGTCGACGCCCAGACCACCTACTTCCACGATGAGTTCAAGCCCCACAAGACAGAGGTCCTCGAGGCGCTGCGCGCCAAAACGGGGATGAGGATGCTTGACTGCAAGGTGAACCAGCTGTTTGTGGACAAGGACGAGGTGATCTATTCGCCCGACGAGAAGTATAAAGCCATGCTGCAGGAGCACCCTGCGATGATGGCCATGCGCAAATTGTTCCCTAACATAGACTTTTGACGATTATGCATTTCTACAAGTTCGACGGGGCGGGCAACGACTTTGTGGTTGTCGACAACCGCAAAGGTGAGTGCCGGCTCGGCGAGGAGGAGATAGCGCGTATATGCCACCGGCGGTTCGGCGTGGGCGCCGACGGGCTGATGTTGCTCAATGCCGCCCCTGCTGGCTATGATTTCGAGATGGTGTACTGCAACAGCGACGGGCGCGTGGGCTCTATGTGCGGCAACGGCGGTCGCTGTATAGCGGCGTTTGCCCACATGCTCGGGCTGGGTGACAGGCTGCATTTCCTCGGCTACGACGGCCCGCACGACGCCGAGATCGTGGAGTGGGACAAGGAGCTGAAGCGGGGTGTGGTGAGGCTCGGCATGCGCAGTGTGGAGAAGTCGGCCGTGAGGCGTGTGCTCGACGGCTGGTTCCTCGACACCGGCTCGCCGCACTATGTGCAGCGCGTCGAGGACTTGGAACACTACGATGTTGTGGGCGAAGGCCGCCGTATACGCAACATGGGCGATGTCTTCCCCCGAGGCACTAATGTGGATTTCATAGAAGAGCGGCCCGACGGGCGGCTGGCGGTGCGCACCTACGAGCGCGGTGTTGAGGACGAGACCTGGGCCTGCGGCACGGGTGTCACGGCCTGCGCCCTGGTGAGCGGCAATCACCGGCTCGTGGCCCGCGGCGGCGACTTCAGCGTGGACTTCGCCGACGACGGCACGGCATACGGCAATGTGTACCTCACAGGGCCGGTATCACTGAATTTTGATGGAACATGGACCTTTTCAGCGCAATAGACACAGAGCCTGTGCGCAAGCACATGGAAGAGCTGGCGACGGAACTCGACAGGCTCAACCACGAGTATTATATGAACGACCGCTCGCTGGTGAGCGACGAGGAGTTTGACCGCATGATGCGCGAGCTCCAGGACCTCGAGCGGCAGTACCCAGAGCTGGCCTCGCCTTTGTCGCCGACCAAGCGCGTGGGCGGCGAGGTGAACAAGAGTTTCCGCCAGGTGGCGCACAGGCTGCCGATGCTCTCGCTGGGCAATACCTACAGCATAGAGGAGATAGAGGAGTTTGAGGCGCGTACCCGCAAGCTGCTCGACGGCGAGCAGTTCAGCTACACCTGCGAGCTGAAGTACGACGGTGTGGCCATAGGCCTCACCTACCGCCACGGGCAGCTGGTGCAGGCAGTGACACGCGGCAACGGCAGTGTGGGCGACGACATAACGACTAACGCCAAGACCATACCCACCATACCGCTGCGCCTGCACGGCGACTTCCCCGACGACTTCGAGGCGAGGGGCGAGGTGGTGTACCCGTTCGACGCCTTTGAGGCCATGAACCGCCAGCGCGAGGCCGACGGCTTTGAGCCTTTCGCCAATCCGCGCAATGCCGCCAGCGGTTCGCTCAAGCTGCAGGATTCGGCCGAGTGTGCCAAGCGCAAACTGATGTTCTGCATGTATTTCATGATGGCCCCTGACGGGGTGGAGCTCAAGCCGACACACTACGGGCGCCTGGAATGGGCCCGGCAGATGGGCTTCAAGGTGCAGCCCTACATCAAGGAATGCAAGGATATAGACGAGATCAAGGCCTTCATCGACCATTGGGACCAGGCCCGCTGGGAGCTGCCTTACGGCATCGACGGCATCGTCATCAAGGTTAACCAGACGGCTTTGTGGGACAAACTGGGCCTGACGGCCAAGTCGCCGCGATGGGCTATAGCCTACAAGTTCAAGGCCGAGCGTGTGAGCACGCCGCTGGAGAGCATCAGCTACCAGGTGGGGCGCACGGGTGTTATTACGCCGGTGGCCAACCTGACGCCCGTGTGGCTGGGCGGCACGACGGTGAGGAGGGCAACGCTGGTCAATGCCGACTTCATAGCCAAAATGGGTATATGCAAGGGTGACAATCTGCTGATAGAGAAAGGTGGCGAGATAATACCGAAGGTGGTCGGCGTGGATATGGAGAAGCGCATGGCTGGGGCGATGCCTATACAGTACATCACACACTGTCCCGAGTGCGGGACGGAACTGGTGCGCATCGAGGGCGAGGCTGGCCATTACTGCCCCAACGGTGACGGATGCCATCCGCAGATAATAGGACGGCTGGAACATTTCGTCAGCCGCAAGGCTATGGCTATAGACACCCTCGGCCCTGAGCGGCTTGAGCTGTTGTACAGCGCAGGCCTGGTGCGCAACATTGCAGACATATACGACTTGAGGCGCGAACAGCTTGTCGGGCTTGGCGCTGACGCCACAGCATCGATACAGGACAAAGGCGCCGACAACATGCTGGCCGCCATCGAGGCCTCCAAGCAGGTGCCTTTTGAGCGTGTGGTGTATGCGTTGGGTATAAGATATGTGGGAGAGGTGGGTGCCAAGAAGCTGGCACGCTACTTCAAGAACATGGATGCGTTGATGAACGCTCCTGAGGAGGAGCTGGCGCAGGTGGAGGATGTCGGCGAGGTGACGGCTCGTGCCGTAAGCGAATGGTTCGCCAAGCAGGAGCACAGAACGGTTGTGGAGAGGCTGCGTGCTGCGGGCCTTCAGATGGAGGCGACAGTGCACGAAGGCGATGACAAGCTCGCCGGCATGACAATAGTCGTCAGCGGCGTGTTCGACAGGTTCTCACGCGACGAGATAAAAGCCGACATCGAAAAGCATGGCGGCAAGGTGTCTGGCTCCATCAGCGGCAAGACGAGCTTTCTGCTGGCCGGAGACAAGATGGGTCCGGAGAAGCTGAAAAAAGCCGAAAAGCTTGGCGTCAAGATCATTTCGGAAGACGACTATTTAAAGATGGTGGAATAAAGTGACAGGGGGAAAGGTCGTTAGGGTGTTGTGCATGGTTGCGGCGGGCATCGCGCTGGTGGCGGTTCCGCAGGCGTCGCGGGCACAGGCGGTATGGGAAACGTCGCTGACCGGTGGTTACATGACCCCCAACAACTTCAATATGCCAGAGTATTCAGCCTTGACAGTTGGCGGTGACGTGGCTGTTTTCCAGCATCCCGACGATGACAAGTGGTGGGTGCAACGCAGGCGCAACCCCTTGATGGGTGTTAAGCTGTCGTTTGCCTATATCCCGAAGAGTATGTCGGGACACAGGCTGGGACTTGAATACCTTGTGCGGGGGCCGGCTTTCAAAAGGCTGGACTACCACTTTGGCTTCGGCTTTTCGTTTTATACAAAGTCGAAGTATTTCACACATGACGAGGACAATATCTTCATAACGACCCTGCTCAGCTGTCTGATAGACGTAGGTGTAGACTACCATATCACCGACCGCCTTACAGCCAATTTCTCTTTTCTTCACTCAAGCAACGGCCTCCTGAACCGACCAAACAAAGGGCTCAACTACCTGCAGGTCGGGCTGGGGTACCTGATTGGCGATATGGCCAAGGAGAGTAGGAGGGAGGGTCTGCTGCCTATGCCTGAATTCAATAGAACTGAGTTTAATATTGCATTCCAAGGCGGCATGGCGATGTCGCGCGATATGCTTGTGGATGGTCTGCACCCATGCTATGACCTGTCGCTGAACTATCAGTATTATCTTGACCCGGTGGTGGCTGTGGGCGGCACACTCGACTTTTGGTATAATGGCACCCATACGGACTTTATGAAGGCGTATAAGATTGATTATGCGATACCGTGCTATGTGAGTGCGTTGGCTTACCTCGAAGGCTTCTGGGGGCCGTTGAGCCTCAAGGGCGGCATAGGGCCGGTGCTGTTGGCCTCGCCATGCGTATATATTAATTTCTACGAGAGGGTAGGGGTGTATTACAATTTCGGCAACAACTATGTCGGAGTTGCCCTGAATGCGCACGCAGGGATGATAGAGTTCATCGAGCTGTGCTATGGTATAAGAATAAAAGGAGATTAGCGCCAGGTTATTTCTCGGCGTTTTTCAGAGTCTCTTCCACAAAAGCCCGTTTCCAAGGCGTGCTCATGTCGAAAATCTCGTCAATCGGCTTGTTGAGCATTTCTACCAGCAGGTGGGTGTTGTCTTGATGCTCAATGCGCTCTAGTGCCGATGAGATGAAATCCCAGTTGCGGTTGGCGTAAAGGAGAGGGATAAAGTTGCTCAGGTCGAAATTGCGTAGCACCATGTTGTCTATGCCTTCTGTCTCAATGCGGCTGTGGGCACGTGCCAGTTTAATCTCGCCCACTTCCTGAAGCACCTGTTGGTACTTCTCGTACAGCACGTATTCGTTGAGCAGGAAAGCGACGACGTCGTCTTCAAGAGTCTCCCACATCTTGAGGGGCAGGGGTCTTGCCGTGAAGCGTCCAATCATGAAGCTGCCTGCGGTAAGGCCGGATATCCCCTTGGCGACGCATGCCTTGTATATACGACGGAAGAAGTCTGTCTTGCGCTCTGTTGTAAGCAGGTTGAAGAGGCGGCTTTGGTCGTTATGGTCGCCCATACGGCTTTGCAGCACACCGTCGACATAGTCGCCGGGACGTGCTTCGTACCAGCTGTTCACTATGTCTGCAGCCTTCTTCGGTTTGTCTTGCAGGTCGCAGCGGATTAGTCGGGCAAGTTTATTGATGTCGGTGATATAAAGCGCCTGTTGTGAGTTGACGATGCGCTGATACTGAAGGTAAGCCACCTTCATCTCCTCAAAGAAGTCTTTCTCTTCGGGCGAAAGGTCAACGGGTGCGCCTTGCAGGTATTTGGTGAATCGGGCCGGGCGGTAGTCAGCCTCGCCCTTGTACAGGCTTTGTCTGCGAGAGCTGACGGTCATCGTGTCGCCCTCTTCTATCCTTGCGCCGCTTTTGTTGACGATGGCGTTGTTTTCTATCCTGATACCGTATGCGTGGAGGTCCATGAAAGCGGGTATGCCGTATCCGCGGCAGGCTGTAACCACATGGATGGCGGCAGGCATCATGCTAAGTATGGCGTCAACTTCGTTGAGTGTTATGGTGTCTTCAGGAACAAAATGCTCCTGGCAAAGGCATACATTGTGTCCCTTGGCTTTAAGCTCTCTGGCTTTGCCTATCGAGAAGCACAAACGAGCGGAAATGGCGGTGCGTGGCAGTACGCTGAGGCCATGGCCGAAAAACTGCAGCTTGGTTAGGGATTTGTCGTCTATGGATGCCGATACAATCTGTCTTAGATGGTAAGGCTTTATGAGATCCATGACGTGGATGTCGTCTATAAGCCCCTCGTTTTTAAGGTTTATTGCCGACACCAATGCTGCGCGTCCAGTCATCTCGGAGGCGTTGAGCTGCAATACTGAAAAGAGGCTGAGTTGGTGGGGCCGTGTCTCTACGGCAAACTCAATGGTTACAGGTGTTTTGTAGCGTGCTTCCAGCTTCTTCAGCAGCGGGTCGAAGTGATATACGGCGGGGAACTGGTTCCTTATTTCGTTGCGGTCTTGGTAGGCCAAGTCTTCCGTGGTGACGTCACCGGTCATGATCTCTTCGCCGAAGATGTTGCGGTAACTCTCAATCTGTTTGCCGCTGCCGGTACGAGAGTGGCGGCTGTAAAGCACTCCGGGATAGCTTCCGTTATTACCGATAGTCCACACCATACGTTGAAGGATAAAGCTTGGGAACGCTTGTTTGCCCTGCATGAAGGTCAGAATGAGGTCTGAGTTTTCCTCATAGAATTTGCGGACATGCAGTATCAGCTTCAGAGCTTGGTAGTGTGCGTCAATAAGAAGTCTTTGGTCTAAGTTGTTGATGCGTCGCTCCAATTCGGATATACGCTCCTCTTGCTCTTTTGTGCTCAGGCTGATATCTGAACGTTGGTAACGGTGTTCTATGCCGAGCATCTCTGCAATGGAGTGCAGTGTGCTGAGGTAGACACGGTTGGCCATGCTGTCGTCGTACATGTTGAGCAGAGCCTCGTAGGCGGTTCGTGTAACACCTATGTTCAACAGCGTCGGCATCAGGCCAGGTATGTATTGCGGCATGGCGCAACGGATGGCGAAGACGAGAGGGGTATGGCTGTCGCCGAGGCGGCAGTTGGTCATGGTCTCAAGGTTGCTCATGGCGTCTTCCACCAATGTCGGCATCATTTCCGGACGATTGAAAGCCTTGGAGGTAAGAATGCAGAAGTCAGGGACAGGGTAGCAGTTACGCGTAAGGTCGAGCAGCATGCGGCCTTTGTAGCTTATGCCGTCATCGGTGAATTCGCCTTTTGAGAGGGTCGTGATAAGGTATTCGTTCTCAATCAGAGGGTGCCGTTCCACGTATCGCTGGCATTCGTGGCGAAACTCGTCGCGCATCATCTTCAGGGCCGAGGGTTCATCCCCCGACTCATGTTCCTCGAGCAGCATCTCAAGGTATCGTTTGCGCTCGCGTCCTGACAGACGCAGCAGACGGTACATGTCGTACCATCTGGGTGGTAGTTCTCGCGCACTGTCGGGCTTGTCGGCAGGGGTGTATATTACAGTGCCGGGTTTGTTGCCCTCCAGTTTATTGCCAGGATCCTCGCTGTCGTGGTTGAATATCTCACGCCCCTCTCTGGCGTAGAGGTTTACCATGTAGTAGTTCGGGTAGCTGGCTCTTATGCGGAACGACTCTACTTTCATTCTTGCGCCAGGTTCTGGTCGGTGGCGTTGGCCATGATGGCGTCAAACATCTCTTCGGGGTTCATGCCTATGTAGTTGAGCATAACCTTCGTGTCTGTGGCCAGATAGTGGTCGGGGTAGTTCTCCACGAAGTATGTGTAAGCCTCTTTGGCTTCTTCGTATTGTTCTGCGTTCTCGTATGCGTATCCTTTAAGGAAGTAACATCCTGCAATGTCGTCATATCCGGGGTAGAGGTTTATGACGCTGTCGAGCAGAGCCACGGCCTCTTCGCTCTTGCCAAGGTTTATGCAGAGGTCTGCAGCCTTGGTCATATAAGCGGGGGCCAGGCTGTCCTCGGGGAAGTCGGCGGCAAACTTGCGGTAAAGGGCGAGCAGCTCTATGGCAGCGTCGTCGTCGCTGCTTACGTCTATCGCCGAGAGCATCTGTTCATGTTCCGCTATGTTGTTGAGCTCTTTTTCACGGTCGGGGGCGCTGCAGGCGGCTAAAAGCACGATCCCGGCTATAAGTGTCAGTATCTTTTTCATGGTATTTTATTTTCTGTTGTTCATTTTCATTTTATAACGTGTGCGTATCTTGCCAGCCGCTATGTCGTTGAGTTTGCGCTTCAGCAAAGTCTTGCGCAGGCTGCTCAGGCGATCGGTGAACACTTTGCCGTCAAGGTGGTCCAGCTCGTGCTGCACCACGCGGGCGTAGAGACCGGTGGCGTCGTCGGTATGTTCTTCCCAGTTTTCGTCCCAGTAGTGCACCTTCACCGTGGTGGGACGCAGCACGTCTTCGTGTATGTCGGGGACGCTGAGGCATCCCTCGTTGAAGTAGTCTTTCTCGTCGCCGAAAGCCAGAATCTCTGGGTTTATCAGCGTGTGCTGCTCTGTCACTTCGCCGTAGCTGTCAGTCTTCTCGTCGTATGGGCGGAAACCTATCACTACAACGCGTATCGACAGGTCTACCTGTGGAGCGGCCAGTCCGACACCGTCGGCGCCGTACATCGTCTCGTACATGTTCGCCACCAGCTCCTTCAGGTTCGGATATTCTTTGGTTATCGGCTGGGCCACTTTTCGCAATGTAGGGTGGCCGTAACCTACTATGGGTAGTATCATATATGTGTTTTATTGTTAATTGTTCTCATGTAGTCTTGCAGCATTATTGTTGCGGCAATCTGGTCTATAGTCCCCTTGTTGCGGCGGTCTTTCTTTTTCAGGCCGCTGTCTATCATCGTTTGGAAAGCTATCTTCGAGGTGAAGCGTTCATCCACTCGCACCACCTCTTTTTCGGGGAACATCTTCTTGAGCTCTTCGACGAAGGGCTCGATGTACTGCATCGACTCGCTTGGCCTGCCGTCCATCCGTCTCGCTTCACCCACAACAAAGATGTCCACCTCCTCGCGTCCGCAATACTCTTTAAGGTATTTGGGCAGGGTGGGGGTGTCAACCGTCGTCAGGGCGGTGGCAATAATACGAACGGGGTCGGTCACTGCCAACCCCGTTCGTATCTTTCCGTAATCTATGGCCATTATGCGACCCATACAGTTTTCTTTGTGGCCCCTCTCGGGTTCGAACCAAGGACCCGCTGATTATGAGTCAGCTGCTCTAACCAACTGAGCTAAGGGGCCAGTGCACGACTTCATGGAGTGAACTGCCATCCGTCGGCCGATTTCTCGCTGATTTACGGCACTTTTGTGCTTTCTCTCCGTCTCTGAAATCGGCTGCAAAATTACACACATTTTCTGACATGGCAAAATTTTTTTTCTCATTTTACATTTTTTTTATATCTTTGCCTCTACGTTAATTCATTAGGTTTATTACATAATAAATTAAAACACATGAATATAGATTGGCAAAACCTTCCGTTTGGTTACGTGAAAACGGATTACAATGTACGCTGCTGGTATCGCAACGGCCAGTGGGGTGAAATCGAGGTTTCTTCCTCCGAGCACATAGAAATGCACATGGCGGCCTCCAGCCTGCACTATGGTCAGGAAGCCTTCGAGGGCCTGAAAGCCTACCGCTGCAAAGACGGCAAGATCCGCATCTTCCGTCCCGAAGCCAACGCCGAGCGTCTGCAGAGCACCTGCCGCGGCATCATGATGCCCGAGCTCTCCACCGAGAAGTTTGTCGAGATGTGCAAGCGCGTCATCAAACTCAACGAGCGCTTCATCCCGCCTTACGGCACCGGTGCCAGCCTCTACCTGCGTCCGCTGCTCATCGGCACCGGCATCACCGTGGGTGTCAAGCCCGCCGACGAGTACCTCTTCCTCATCTTCGTCACCCCCGTCGGACCTTACTTCAAGGGCGGCTTCAAGGCCAACCCCTATGTCATCACCCGCAAGTATGACCGTTCCGCCCCTCTCGGCACCGGTATCTACAAGGTCGGTGGCAACTACGCTGCTTCGCTGCGCGCACACGTCGAGGCTTGCCACGGCGGCCAGTACGCCTGCGAGTTCTATCTCGACGCCAAGGAGAAGAAGTATGTCGACGAAGCAGGCGCAGCCAACTTCTTCGGCATCAAGGACGGTGCCTACATCACCCCGAAGAGCACCAGCATCCTGCCCTCCATCACCAACAAGAGCCTCATGCAGCTCGCCGAGGACATGGGCATGAAAGTCGAGCGTCGTCCTATCGACGTCGAGGAGCTCAGCACCTTCCAGGAGGCCGGCGCTTGCGGCACCGCCGCCGTCATCAGCCCCATCGAGCGTCTTGACGACCCCGAGACCGGCAAGAGCTACGTCTTTGGCAAGGAGCCCGGTCCCTACAGCACCAAGCTCTACAACGCCCTCCGCGCCATCCAGCTCGGCGAGGCCGAAGACAAGCACAACTGGAACACCATCATGGATTAATGGTTATAGGTTATGGGTTATTGGTTATGTGCCAATAGCCTGTAACCCATACCACAAAAAAAGCCGCCCCGTATGGAGCGGCTTTTTTTGTCGTTAAGCTTGTCGTTAAGCTTGTCGTTAAGCGTTGTTGTTAAGCTTCGTAGTCAAGTTTAGTAGCCTAAACTACTTAACTCCTAACTCCTAACTCCTAACTGCTTAGGCACCGATCTTGGCCTTGTAGGCCTCGGCGTCCATCAGGGCGTCGATGTCGGCCATGTTGGCGGGCTTCACTTTGATGATCCAGCCGTTGCCGTAGGGGTCGGCATTGATGGCGCTGGCGTCCTCGAGGGCGGTGTTGAACTCAACCACCTCACCCTTCACGGGCATAAGCAGGTCGGCCACAGTCTTCACGGCTTCAACGCTGCCAAAGGCCTCGCCGGCCTCGACGGTGTCGCCCTCGCAGGTCACGTCGACAAACACAATGTCGCCGAGCTCGTGCTGAGCGTAGTCGGTGATACCAACGAAAGCAAATTCGCCTTCAACACGCACCCATTCGTCGTCCTGGGTGTACTTCAGATTTGCAGGAATGTTCATATTCTTACGTTATTTAAGTGAAAAATTACTCTTATACTTCAAAATGCAAAAATACACCTTTTTTTTGAATTATAGCTCATCGCGACAATTTTTTTTATGAAACACATGAATTACCGTGAATTATCCGTTAATATTTATTTATGAAAATTCGTGGCTGTTTGTGGTTATTCGTGTTATTTGAAGTTTTCTCTTTCCATTTCAATAAAAATGTGTATCTTTGCATCGTCGACCATTAAGGGCAATATGGCGTAACATATTGTGTCTGTGTTGACAATCAATCAGAACTTTTTATTAAAAACTTATAATGTACAGTAAAGCAGAACTGGAGGCAAAAGCCCAAATAGACCTTATCGGTATAGCCGAGCAGTTGGGCATTTCCCGCATGAAAGCCGTCAATCTTGACACCCGAGACCTTATCTACCGCATTCTTGACCGCCAGGCCTCAGCCCCTGCCGCCGACCAGCAGCAGACCGAGGGTGGCGAAGCCCCGCGGACACGCCGTCAACACCTCAAGCCGCAGCTCCTCGCCGAGTCGGCCATGAACAACCCCGAGGTGCACCGCCGCAACGACCGCCGCACCAAAGAGCAGCAGGCCAAGCAGCAGCCCCGCGAACAGCAGCCCCGCCAGCCGGAGCATGCTGAGCCGCAGGCGCCTGCCTTCAACATCAGCGACCTTGAGATGCCCACGGTGCCCACGGTACCCGACATCCTGACCCCCGACGGGCGTTTCCTGCGCCCCGTGGCGCAGCCCGCGCGTGCCGCCGGTGAGCCCGCCGAAGCCGAAGCCCCTGTCGCCGAAGCTCCTGCCGCCGCCGAAGCGCAGGCCGAAGCACCCGCGCAGCCTGCCAAGCGCAAGCGTGGCCGTCCGCGCAAGAACCCCCTCCCCGAGGAGGCCGTCCAGCAGCCCCAGCCCGAGGCGCAGCCCGAAGCCCAGCAGGCTGAGGCGGATGCCGAGGCCAAAGCCGAGCAGCAGCCCGCCAAGGCCGAGCCCGTCCGCGAAGCCGCGCAGGAACCCAAGGCCAAGCCCGACGCCAAGCCCGCCGCCGACCAGCAGGACAAGAACGGCAAACACCGCCGTTTCGCCTTTGAGTATGAGGGCGTCATAGAGGCCGAGGGCGTCCTCGAGATGGTGCCCGACGGCTACGGTTTCCTTCGCTCGTCGGACTTCAACTACCTCACCTCGCCCGACGACATCTACATCTCGCCGCAGCAGATCCGCAACTACGGCCTCAAGAGCGGCGACACCATCCGCGGCACCGTGCGCCCGCCGCGCGAGGGCGACAAGTTCTTCCCTATGGTCAAGTTCCTTGAGATCAACGGCCTCGCCCCCGACCGCATACGTGACCGCATCCCCTTCGAGTCCATGACGCCGCTCTTCCCCAACGAGAAGTTCAAGCTCACCGGCCACCCGCAGGAGACGCTCTCCACGCGCATCATAGACCTCTTCACACCCATCGGCAAGGGGCAGCGCGGCCTCATCGTGGCCCAGCCCAAGACCGGCAAGACGACGCTCCTCAAGGAGATAGCCAACGCCATAGCCTACAACCACCCCGAGGTCTACCTCATGGTGCTCCTCATCGACGAGCGCCCCGAGGAGGTCACCGACATGCAGCGCTCCGTCAAGGCCGAGGTCATAGCCTCCACCTTCGACGAGCCCGCCGACCGCCACGTGCGCATCGCCAACATAGTCCTCGAGAAGGCCAAACGCCTCACCGAGTGCGGCCACGACGTGATGATAGTCCTCGACTCCATCACCCGCCTGGCGCGCGCCTACAACACCGTCCAGCCAGCCTCCGGCAAGGTGCTCAGCGGCGGCGTCGAGGCCAACGCCCTGCAGAAACCCAAGCGCTTCTTCGGCGCGGCGCGCAACATCGAGGGCGGCGGCTCCCTGACCATCATAGCCACAGCCCTCACCGACACCGGCTCCAAGATGGACGACGTCATCTTCGAGGAGTTCAAGGGCACCGGCAACATGGAGCTGCAGCTCGACCGCAAGCTCGCCAACAAGCGCATCTACCCCGCCATCGACCTCACAGCCTCCAGCACGCGCCGCGACGACCTCCTCGTCAAGCCCGACATACTGGCACGCAGCGTCGTCCTCCGCAACCACCTAACCGACCTCACACCCATCGAGGCTATGGAGTTCCTACAGAAGCAGATGGCGCACACCCGCTCCAACGAGGAGTTCCTCTACACCATGGACAAGTAGCCCTACCCAGTGGGACAGTGGACAGTTGGGACAGTTGGTTTTTAAGCCATACAACTCGTAATTATACCTCTATATCTATATATTTATATATATAAATATATAGATATAGAATTTTTTTTTGACCTTTGCATACCGTATTTTTTAACTGTCCCAACTGTCCACTGTCCCACTCCATACCAACCATCTATACATTATGCATCCGTAACATCTTGTTATACAGCCATTACCAATAGTGATAATCCGCTTTAGCCCATTTTTACTGACTAAACACCCTCTAAATGGCTACTAAACGGCTACAAGACGGCTACAAGACGGCCATAAGACCCCATCAACCGCCCCCTATCCACTAGTCACTATCCACTGACCACTATCCACTGACCACTATCCTCAATTCTCAATTTTCTAAGTTCGCCGTTCGGGGGCGCGGTTGATAGTGTGTTTATATTTATTTATTTATTTTTAACTTTTACGTCAGTTTTTTTTGCTATCTTTGCACGTAAAAGATTGTGCCCAATACAGTATGGCGTTGTGTCGTAATGTGTTATGGTACAATTGGTTATGGAAATTTGATAAGAAACAAAAAGACAATTACAAGATATGAAAAAAGAAAAAAACACTTACATCACGCCACTTTTGACGGTTGTAGAGTTCAAAACCGAACGAGGCTACGCCGATTCGGGTGACAATTTGATCATCAACTCCCAGCAGGCTATTCAGGGTTTCATCGACCAACAAGTTGCCGAGCAGCAGATGGGTATAGTTGATGACGGCCGTGTCGTGGCTGCCGAGATGGGTGGTAACGATGACCATACTAATGCCGGTAGCGGCAGTTCCTGGCAGTATGCCGACGGAGGTTGGTTTTAATCTATAGGTCTAACAGTAAAACAGAAAGGATAATACTGATGAAGAACATTCGTATTGCTTTATTTGCTTGCCTGGCGCTGCTTTTGATTACGGCATGCCGCAAAGAGGATGATCAGCTGATGCGTCCGGAAGTTACCTCAAACCTCTTCATGTTGAAGTCATCGCCTTTTACCGACAACAATAACTCGAAGGTCTATCTCAACTACGGTGACCCGTCGAAACTCATTTATGAGGATGGCGACAAGGTGAGAATCTGTAATGAGAGTGGTGTTTATAAGGATTTTGTTGTGAAGTATAGGACTACCAGCGACGGCCAGTCTCCCGCTGTCACCGAAAATGGTTGGTATGCACAATGTGATGAAGAGTTGACTGGTAGTGTGTTTTATGCAGTTTATGTCGATGGATTCAAAGATTACTCCACTATTTCAGGTTCAGGTCCCGCCTACACTTTTAATATCAACTCGATTCGTGGGGATGACGCCTACGATAAGATAATCCTTTCCGGTAACACCGAAACCAACGCTGGTCGTACCGTTCTCACGCTCACTCCGGCATGTGCTATCCTCCGCCTTAACACGCAGGGTGCTGGTAATAACTACAATTACGTGAAAGTTGGTTTTGAGGCCGATAGGGTTCCCAAGAAAGGTACGATAAATGCCTCCACCAACACACTTACGGTTTCTGGCAACAGCGACTACCTGACCGGTGTTACCGCCGGTGGTGCCGGTGAGTTCCTCTACATGCGCCATAGTAACACTGATGCTGGTGAAGATGACTACTGGTATGTGGCTATCCCCATAACAGGCTCCAGTGTGACCACCACTCTGTATCTGGAATGGAATAACGGCAGCGAAACAATTAGATACAGAACATCAGGTCAGGTGACGATGGAGAAAGGTCGTGTCTATACCGTTGGTACAGAAAGGTCTACGCCGTTTACTGCAGAAGGATACACCAAGAGTCTCTTCTATGTGAATGGCAGTGGCAATTTTGTGGCTTTTTCCGCTGGCAACCTTCAGGGCCAAAGATATGTGGCTGGCCTGTCGCAGCGTAATAAATGGCAGTTTGCGCCAAGTCAGATTGCGGCGCTTAAAAGTGATAATGCATCCATAGGATTGGGTGTTTGGGTTGATTTGTTGGGCTATGGCACAAGCGGTAATAATTCCAAGCATCCTAATATGTCATCAACCGTACCGACTCAGTATGTTAATGGCGATATTGCAGGTACCGACTATGACTGGGGTGTATTTAACTATGCAAATCCCGGAATTATATATGGTGCAACCACGGTGACTGATATTCCATGGAGCACATTGACCAAGGCTGAGTGGGAGTATCTGATTGGCCGCGACAATAAAGCTGGTCTCGCAACAATCACGATTGACGGTATGTCTCACAAAGGCCTGGTGCTGCTGCCCGACTTAACAGAGACAGGTTACGGTTGGTCTATGCCGGAAGGAGCTTCGTTTACTTCTGGCTTTAGCGGCTATACATTGAATAATTATAATGCTTCCCAGTGGTCTACACTCGAAAATGCTGGTGCTGTTTTCCTGCCGGTGACATTTTACCGAAATGGTAATAATGTCACTGGTCAAGATGAGGGGTATTATTGGACATCGACAGGAAATAATGCAGGATCATCTTATGCGTTGAAAATAACAGCGGGATCGGTGGAGGTGATCGCGAAGACACTTTCTCATGGTTGCGCTGTAAGACTTGTGGCTAGAGCTGAGTCAAAAAAATAATATAAAGACCATAAATCTAAAAAAAGAGTATATGAAACACTTGTTATCTCTCAGAGGACTTCGCCGATTCTATTTGGTGGCGATAGCGTTAATGTCGTTCATTTTTGCAGATGCTCAGTATACAATTACTGTCCATCAATACGACATGGAGTGGAATGATGTGTTGTGGGGTACTGTGTCAGGAAATGAGGGCACCTTCGCCAACGGATCAGTAGTAACATTGACAGTTACCCCCATATCTGGTAAAGAGGTTAGGGAGTGGTATGATGGTGACTTTAATATGATTGCCGGCGAAACAAACACATGTGATGTTGTTGTAAACGGAAATACTGAGGTTTATGTATTCCTTGGTAACCAAACAATACGTCATAATTTGAGCGTGAATGTACTTCCTGTCGAGTATTCCGCTTTTTGCAGTGTAACGGGTGCAGGCATAAAGCTTGAGAATGAGTCGCCGACGCTAACTGCTCATTATGAGTCTCCCTACACTATTGACCATTGGGAAATAGGCGGTGTCACTGTCGCTGGCAATGCCAACAACTACACACTGCAGCCTATGCACAGCGATGTGACTGTTGATGCTGTTTTTGCCTATATCCCGCAGGATCGTACCATCAGCGTGGCCTCCAACGACCCGACGCACGGCTCGGTGCTGTTGAAAAACGGCGCCGATGAAACCGGCACTACGCTCACCATCACGGAGCGTCAGCCGTTAACACTTATCGCCACAGAACTCGACCCCACGAACTATACCTTCACCGGTTGGTTCCTTGGTGATGACCTCCTGAGTATAGATGCTACCTACACATTTAACCTCCCCGACAACTCGGGCAACAACACCTACACCGCTCACTTCGAGAATGCCAACAACACCTACACCATGACGGCTGTCGCCAACCCCGCAGCTGGCGCCGCCTCCATAAGCCCCAACCCCACGTCTAACCCCCGCGTGAACACTTCGTTCACCTTCAGCACCACAGCAGCTGCAGGTTACGACTTCCTCGGCTGGTACGACGAGAACGACCACCAGCTCACCACCGAGCTCTCCTATACCGTCAACCCCGTGATGCGCGACCGCACGCTGACGGCTAAGTTCCGCCACGAGCCCTGGACCGTCACCGCCAACGTCAACCCCACCGGCGCCGGCTCCGTGAGCCCTGCCTCCACCACCGTGGATGACGGCGGCAGCATCACCCTCACTGCCACAGCCAACCCCGGCTTCTTCTTCACTGGATGGAGCGGCACGGGCCTGAGTGGCAACACCACCCCTTATACTATTAATAATGTTCGTCGCAACTACACCGACATAGTGGCCAACTTCGTGGCTACCCACACCATCACACTCACCAACGCCACCCTCAGCTACACCAACACTACGGCCCACGCAGGCCGCTACGAGCACGGCACCTTCTACCGTGTCACCCCCAACGACCGCTCCGGCTACGTGTTCTCGCACTGGAGCATCGACGGTGTCGAGGACCCCGCCAACGTCACCGTCCCTTATGAGGGCACCCTCAACGCCGACGTGACCATCGAGGCTATGTACAAGCCCCTCTACAACGTCACCCTCATCTACACCCCCGGCGAGGCCCAGGGTGTCACCTTCACCGGTGCCGGCCAACATGTCGAGGGCGAAGCCTTCGACATCGAGGTCAACTACGACCAGGCCGCCTACACCTTCGAGAAGTGGATTAACACCACCACGAGCGCCGACGTCAGCACCGACAACCCCTACCATGTCGACGCCATCAGCGCCAATATGAACCTCACCGCCGTGCTGCAGCGCATGGCCCAGTACTTCGACGTGACCATCGAGCAGGAAGGCACAGGCCTCGTGACCTCGAGCCTCCCCAACTGCCCAGGCCTCAACCAGAACGTGCTTGAGAACCGCACCGTGACCTTCGACGCCGAAGGCACAGGCGACTGGACCTTCCAGAAGTGGGTCATCACCACCAGCGCAGGCACAGTGGAGCGTACCGACACACACCTGGAGTGGGTCGTCACCTCCAACACCACCGTGAAGGCCGTCTTCCGCGAGCAGGGTAACGTGACCGTCACCATCGTGAAGCACCCCAACAACACCGTCGGCGAGGTGTCGCCTATCGACAACATCGGCGAGTGGCCTGCCGGCACACCGCTGACACTCACCGCCTCGGTGACTAACACCAACTACCAGTTCTGGGGCTGGATTATCGACGGCGCTCCTATGGGTGCTATGGGCCAGACCAACCTGACCTTCACCCCGACGGCCAACGTCACCGTCCACGCCTGGTTCTACGCTCCCGCCATCGACGGCAACGTCGACTACCTCGAGTATAACACCGACAGCACCATCGTCACCGGCGTGAAGGAAGACTACCGCCGCCGCGTCACCTCCATCAGCATCCCCGTGCTCCACAACGGCGCTGTCCAGGAGATCGCACCCGCCGCCTTCCAGGGCTGCACAAGCCTAGAGACTCTCAACCTGGTGCCCACAGTCACCACTATCGGCGACTATGCCTTCGCAGGCTGCACCTCGCTGGCTAACATCGACGTCTCCAACGTCACCTCCTTCGGCTCCGACGCCTTCTACGGCTGCACAGCCCTCCAGGGTGTGACTCTCTCGAACAACCTCACGGCTATCCCCAACGAGATGTTCTACAACTGCAGCTCGCTGCAGAGCATCAATATCCCCGCCACGGTGCAGACCATCGGCAACAGCGCCTTCTACGGCTGCCGCAACCTCTACAGCGTGGAGCTCCCCGCTGCCCTCACCACCGTCGGCAACCAGGCCTTCATGGGCAACAGCAACCTCCGCGTGGTCACCATTAACGGCGGCGTCACCAGCTTCGGCACCGACTGCTTCCGCAGCAGCAGCAACATAGCTCAGGTGAACTTCAACGGCACGATTGACCAGTGGATGAACATCGAGTTCGCCAACATGCTGGCCAACCCCGCCGCACGCTCGCACAGCCTCGCCGTGAACGGCAACCTGCTCACCAACCTGGTCATCCCCAGCGGCGTCACCACCGTCCACGCCTTTGCCTTCTACCAGAACACCAACATTGAGTCCATCACCATCCCCGCCACCGTCACCACCATCGACAGCGCCGCCTTCGGCCGCATGAGCAGCCTGCGCCGCATCGTCCTCGAGGGTGACCCCAGCGCCATCACCGTCGACGAGGATGCCTTCATCAATGTAACCAAGGATAACGTTGTGGTCGAGGTGCCTTGCGCCTACACCGCCACCACCAACTGGAACGGCTTCACCAACATCGTCGGCGCCGGTGTGCCCGTGCTGACCCTCGTGCAGCGCGTCGGCGGTACTGTGGCTATCACCAGCACCCCCGACTGCGGCAGCACCGAATACACCTACCACATCACCGCTCAGGCCACAGCAGGTATCTACCAGTTCGTGAGCTGGAGCGACGGCGCTATGTCGCCCGACCGCGACATCACCATCACCGAGGACATGACCCTCAGCGCCATCTTCAACCGCAGCTACGCCACCGAGCCTGTCACCGACAAGACCTACAGCTTCGAGGCCGGCAACGCCGCCCTTGAGTGGTTCAACATCGGCGAGGGCGACAACGAGTGGGTAGTCGGCGACGCTGTTGCACACACCAGCTACGGTACCCACAGCCTCTATGTCACCAAGGACGACGGCGCCAACTGCAACTATAACCTCGGCAGCGAGCCTTACGTCTACACCGAGATGAAGCTCCACGACGGCGTCTACCGCTTCAGCTTCAACTACCTCATCAACGACATCGAGGATCACAACGTGACCATCGCCCTTATCCCCATCGAGGATGGCGAGGCCGACGATGCCTATATGCATCTCGACCCCCATGCCGGTGCCTATCCGCTGGTGATTGACGAACTCAACGGCAACGGCGCCTGGAAGGACGCCTACCGTCTCTTCGAGATCCCGGCCGAGAAGTGGTACCGTCTGGCTATCTTCTGGAACCTCAACTCCGACGATGCCCCCGCCGCTGTGGCCGCCGCCCTCGACAACCTGACCTTCAACTGGATGACCCCGAAGCCCTCTGAGTTGAACAACCTCACCGCCACCGTCAGCGTCGCCACCGACGATGCCACTATGGGTAAGGCCTACACTTGGACCGGCGACGAGACCCACTACACTATGGGTAATATGTCATTCCCCGTGACAGAGGAAGCTGTGCATGCCAACACCATCTATGAGGGATTCCGCTATACTGACGAGATATGGATTCATGCTCTGCCCGAGACCGGCTACCGCTTCGTGCGCTGGAACGACGGCAACACCGACCAGGACCGTCAGCTGAACTTCTTCAGCGTCTATGGCAACGCTCCGCATTATACCGCTTACTTCGAGCCGATACCCGTCGACTGGACCATCACCGTGCTGCTTGAGAACGGTGCCGAAGAAGCCGGCGTCCCCGCCTCTGGCGAATACGGCGTTGTCTACAAAGTCGGCGAGGCTACTATCTCCGGCCACACTTATGATGTCACCGAGGTGCGCCCGATAGCCTCTGTCGACGACGATCCCACCAGCCAGGCCACCCTCGTGGTCAACCAGCCTCTCGCTGAATGGGCCTTCATGGGTTGGGCCGACGAGAACGGCGACACTATTTCGCGCGAGAACCCCTATACCATCACCTACGGCGACTGGAACCGCGACGTGGTTATCACCGCCCTGATGAGTAAGCGCGTGGAGTGCTCCAACGATGACGACTACAACTATTACAGCCGTCCCTACACTGCCGACACAGTCTCCAACCGCTGGATGCCTGAACTCCGCGATGCTATAGTATCAAACATCAAAGTGTCTGTGGAGAACGACCAGATCGTTGTCGAGAACACCGGCGACTACACCGTGACGCTCTACGATGTTGCCGGCCGCGCTCTCGAGAGCCGCATCAGCCCCGACCAGAAGATTTACTTCAGCGTGCCGCTCTCCGGCTCCTACCTCGTCCGCGTGGGCAACGTGATGACCCAGCGCGTGGTCGTGGTTCGCTAATAGACGACATCACACATGATAATGCTCCGGGGCGGCCTTCTGGCCGCCCCGGAGTGTTTTATAGGATGATATGAAACAGGTGGTGCACAGTGATATTGGGTGTTGTCAGTTGTGTGGCAGGCATTGTGATTGTGGTATGGCAAGATGTGCTGCTACGGTAGGAAGTGTCATATAATCAGCGTGTAAGCTGCTGTATAATACCGGTGGTAATATATTTTATGCTCTATATGGAAAAAAAGTAGTATTTTTGCAGCCGAAACGTTGCCTTTTATTAATGATAAACATAACGCAATGCAAATGAAACGATATATCAGGTTATGCTGCTGTCTGTTTGCTGTCATGCTGCCGACGATATGCTTCGGGAGTCTTGGGGAAGTGTCTTTCTGCGCTGTCGATGACGCCGTCAGCACAAGCGACGCCATGGATATCGCTGATGTCCATACGGTCACCGTTCAGGTCAACGCCACGACGATGGGCTATGTGACCGGTGCCGGTGTCTACGGCCACGGCGACACCGTTACACTCCATGCCTATGCCAATGCCAACTGTGTGTTTGTCGGCTTCAACGGCGCTAATGACAATATCGACAGTGTCTCGTTTGTCGTCACCAACGATACCACTATCACCGCTTCTTTCGGCCGTAGATTCCTCGACCTTTTCACCTCGGCGACAGACGGTACCGTGGCTGTGGATATAGAGGGCACTCCTGGAAATGTGCAGGTGCAGCCTATGCAGGCTGAATATAATGACAGCATCACGCTCACCGTTACGCCTGACAGCCATTATCGTTTCGTCTACTGGGAAGTGAATACCTACAGACTTGACACTATTGTGAATTCTGTATTGGTTCTCGACAGAACATGGATTGACTCCACTTATGTTGATGTTGACGGTGTAGAGCACGAGATATGGGATTCTCTTTATCACTATGAGGAGGAGGTTGTTGTCAACCGTGTAAGCGGTGGTGGCGTCTACTACACCAATCCTCTCGGTATGCATATCACCGCCCACACTGAGGCGCATGCAGTGTGTATCAAGGAATCCTACAATGTCACCGTGGTGGGCGATTATGTGAATGTCTACGGCGATGGCTCGTACCACTTTGGCGACAGTGTGACGCTAAGAGCTACGGGCATGGAGTTTCGCCATTTCGTCGCCTGGCTCAATGCTGATGGCGATACCCTAAGCACGGAGAACCCATGGTCGTTCCGCGTAGAGGGAGACACAACTATCTATGCGGCCACAGCTCTTGACATAATGCATCTTAGTGTGTCAGCTTCTCATGGTGGTACTGTTCAAGGCTCCGGCGATTATGAGTATGGTTTGCCGGCAACGATTATCGCCATACCTGACAGTGGTTATAGCTTCATCCGTTGGGACGACGGCGACACCAACGCCGTCCGTGTGGTCTATGTCTACGAGAACCTGCACTTCTATGCCATCTTCTCCCATGTGGGTATTGATGATGCTGATTTGAGCAACGTTCAGGTATATGCTGCTGAACATTCTGTCATTGTCAAGGGCGCTGCCCAGAAGTCCATCCGCGTCTTCGACGCCGTTGGGCGCCAGGTGATCAGCACCAAGGCTGCCGACGATATGGTACGTCTGACGATGGAGGGAGCCGGGGTCTATATGGTACAGGTCGGCAACGGCCATGTCCATCGTGTGATACTCTTGCAATAAGTAGTTGGTTGGTAGTGGGTAGTTGGTAGCACTTGACCACGAGAACTACCCACTATCCACTATCCACTACCCTAAAGAATAACAGAAACAATATGCAGAAAATAACACTTGGCAGAAGTGGCCTTGTGGTGCCACGCAATGGTTTCGGCGCTTTGCCGATACAGCGCATCAGCCAGGCTGATGCCGTGAAACTGGTTCGCCGCGCTCTGGATGGAGGTATGTATTACTTTGATACAGCGCGTTTCTATACCGACAGTGAGGAGAAACTCGGTGTGGCTCTTGAGGGGCGTCGTGGCGATGTCATTATAAGCACCAAGACCGGTGCCACCACAGCAGAGGGTTTTTGGCGAGACCTTGAGACGAGTCTCACCCTGTTACGGACAGATTATGTGGATCTTTACCAGTTCCATAACCCGGCCTTCTGCCCCAAGCCCGGCGACGGCAGTGGATTGTATGAGGCAATGCAGGAAGCGGTGCGACAAGGCAAGGTTCTCCATATCGGCATAACCAACCACAGACAGAAAGTCGCCATAGAGGCCATTGAGAGTGGCCTCTACGAGACTCTCCAGTACCCGTTCAGCTATCTTGCCTCTGATGAGGATCTGGATATTGTTCGTCTTACCCGTGAGCATGGTATGGGTTTTATCGCCATGAAAGGGCTCAGTGGCGGTCTCATCAGCGACTCTGCCACTGCTTATGCCTGGCTGGCTCAGTATGACCACGTGGCTCCCATTTGGGGTATACAGCGAGAGAGTGAACTCGACGAGTGGCTCTCCTATCAAGAAAACCCTCCGGTGCTCACAGATGAGATGCGCGCGCGTATTGAAAAAGACCGCCGTGAGTTATGTGGTAATTTCTGCCGTGGTTGCGGCTACTGCCAGCCTTGCCCGGCAGGCATCCAGATACAGGATTGCAACCGCATGTCGCTCTTCCTCCGCCGTGCCCCTTACAGCGTCTATCTCACAGAAGAATGGCATGAGAAGATGGAGCAAATAGAGGGCTGCTTGCATTGCAACCATTGTGTGCAGCACTGCCCTTATGGTCTCGATACCCCCAACCTCCTAAGGCAGAACCTTGTCGATTTCCGTGATTTATGGGCAAGAAAGCAAGCTGGCGAGCTTGGTCTATGAAGCAGATCGCTCACATAGAGTCAGTATATAAAAGCAAGTTCGGTGTGCCGCGACAGGCTGGCCTCGTCAATGTCGAGGCCAGAATAGTCTTCGAGAAAGAGTTTCGTGTATTGGAAACTGTGCGTGGCCTGGAGGAGTTTGACTATATTTGGCTGATATGGGGATTCCATCTTGCCGAGCGCGAAAGATGGAGCCCTACTGTCAGGCCTCCGCGTCTTGGTGGCAACAAGCGAATGGGTGTGTTCGCCACAAGAAGCCCTTTCCGCCCTAACCCATTGGGACTCTCGTCGGTGCGTCTGCTTCGTGTCGACACAGAAACAGACGATGCCCCACAGCTTTACATTGCTGGTGCCGATATTGTTGATGGCACACCGATATATGACATCAAGCCATATATCCCTTATGCCGACAGTCATCCCGAAGCTCGTGGCGGCTTTGCGCAGCAGGCACCAGAGCGGTCTTTGGCTGTTAGTATACCCGACCGGCTGCTGAAGCTGTTGCCCGCTGCTTTGCATGATCCGCTGCGAGACACCATTGCTTTGGATCCACGTCCTCATTATCAAGATGACCCACAGCGATTGTACTCAATGCCGTTTGACAGATGGGAGGTCAGGTTCCGTGTCGAAGATGGTATAGCCGTTGTTGAGGATTGTGTGTTAAATAAAGTTAATCACGGTAACAATAACTAACCTGCTGCGTCTACGCACCGATGAGCATGAGTTATGCACAGATAGTTGAAGGGTGTCGTCGTCGCAATGCCAACGCCCAACGGGCGCTCTACGATGAGCTCGCACCGATGGCCATGGGCGTCTGCTACAGGTACACTGCTGACCGTGACGAGGCCAGAGACCTTCTGCAAGACGGTTTCGTCAAGGTCTATGAGCGTATTGGTGCTTTGCGCGATCCTCAGAAGCTTCGCTCCTGGACATACAACATCATGGTCAACACGTGCATACAATACTATCGTCGTTCGCGGCACACTGTTTTGCAGGAAATGGATGACTATGTCGACAATGATTATGACGAGCTGCCCTATACAATGGAAGATATTGTCAAAGCACTCTCCGTCATCTCACCGGCACAGCGCATGGCGTTCAACCTCCTCTGTGTTGAAGAGCTGCCAATTGCCGAAGCTGCCGGCAAAATGAATTGCAGCGAGTCGGCTGTCCGTGTGGCACTATGCAAAGCCCGTAAAAAAATGCGTCTCTATTTGGAGAATAAAAGTACATTATAATGAACAACAACTGGAAAGACTATCAAGTAAAACCCGACGAAGGCCTGTTTGACGCCGTACATCGCCGCCTTCGTGTGCGTCGGATATTACGCATCGCCACTGTGGCTTTTGTCTCAGTGTCTGTGGCTCTTGTTGTCGTCTTGTCGACAGTCAAAGATACTACGTCGCCATCCGTCAATGAGCAGAGTTCTGTGCGCAATGACCGTATTGCCAGTCAAGTCACCCCTCAACACGCAATACACAACGCAGAAGCCTCACCCGCTGTCGAACCCGAGGATGCCCTTCAAGCAGAACCTGCTGTAAAAGCCGTAGGCAAGCTTGTTGCAGAGGAGTCAATGCCGTTGCTTCAACCGCAGGCTGTTGTGCCAGAGGTTGTCGAACCTGTGACCGACGCCAATCCCGCCGAAAACACCGTTCGTCAGCCGGCTGCAACTCCCGTCAACCCAATGCAGGACACTCCTGTAATAACAGCCGAACCTGACACTCCTTATGTCGTGCAGGAGACCCAAGCTGTCGCGAACGCATCCTCGGCAAAAGTCGGCGGAGCCGACCCCGTTCCCTACCAAGTCGACAACATACTGTGGGCCCCTAATATCATAACACCAAATGGTGACGTGGCCGAAAACCGTGTCTTCAAAGTCGTTGCATCCTCAACGGTCAGTGATTTCCGGATTCATATCTACAACCGCGGCGGACGTCTCCTTTTCAAGAGCAGCGACATCAACGAAGTATGGGATGCTACCCACGACGGTACCACTGTACCGCAGGGCGCCTATGTCTGGGTTGCCACATTTCGTGGCACCGATGGCTCTTCCCACCGTCAAGCAGGCACGGTCACCGTCGTCTGGTAGCCCGTATTTGTTTTTGCGGAAATGACATATATTCAGCGAATAAGCCGACGGTGCATATCGTCGGCTTTATTTATTTACCACATTTTGCGCTCTATATGAAAAAAAAATAGTAATTTTGCAATCTGAAATAATGGCATGGACCGTTCTATCGCTGGGCCTTTTGTGCCGAGAGGAAAGTCCGGGCAGCACGAGCCACCATGCTTCCTAACGGGAAGGGACCATAAGGGTAACCGAATGGCCACAGAAAGCGCCACAGAGACAATACCGCCTTTCGAGAGAGGAAAGGTTATTGGTTATAGGTTATTGGTTATGGACGATTGTTCAACACTGTGTGTAACAACCTCGCCCAATCTCCATAACCCATAACCAGTAACCTGCCCCCCTCAGAAAGGTAAGGGTGAAAACGCGGGGTAAGAGCCCACGACGTGTTCCGGCGACGGGCACGATGGCAAGCCTCATGGGCTGAAAGACCAAATATACCGATAGGCCGCAAGGCAGCGGGCAGGCTCGCCCGCATTATCGGGGGGTAGGTTGATAGAGGCCGTCGGCGACGGCGGCAGTAGATTGATGATAGAACACGACAGAACCCGGCTTATAGGTCCTTGCCATTTTTGTTATAGAAGCACAAAGCAATGCAAAGGAAACTGCATATCAGGTTATGCTGCTGCATGCTCGCAGCCATGGTGCTGACAGCATGCTCCGGTCGTTTCGTCGGTACACCGCGTGCCGCCATGCTCGACTATCAGACCAACAGTACTTACCAGTCCCTCTACAATCTTGCTTCAGCACATGCCGTTAACCTCAACACAGCCGTCAAGGCGGACACCCTGCACCCAGGTATGTATGCCGAATATGGCGTCGCTCTGGCACTCATGGGCCACGACGGCGAGGCCTGCCGCATGCTCAACGCAGAGGCAAAGGCCTTTCCGGAAAGCCGTCTGCTTGTGCGTCGTATCAAGGAACGCCTCCTCCCGGACATGGTAGGCGACACCCTCGCCGGCACTCACGACACGGCCGACATCCTCAAGCTGCAGGCGTGGGCCTACGACAGCGTCACCGCCTTGCAACCGCTCCCTCATATAGCTTCCGTCATCGACAGCACCGACAGCGTCCGCGTCATGATGCAGACCCCTGTCGACTCCGTCCAGTACCCCATACGCCTCACGGCAAACCAGAAACGGGAACTCCTGTTCCAGGAGCAGCGCCAAGCCGAACTGCAGCGCAAGGCCGCAGCCGACTCCATAGCCGCTGCCAAACAGGCCAAAATAGATGCCCGCAAGCAGGCAAAAGCCGACAAGAAGAAAGCCAAGAAGGAGAAAGAGAAGGCCAAGAAAGAAGCCGATAAAGAGAAAAAGCGTCTGGCTAAGGAAAAAGCCAAACAGCGCGACGCCGAGAAACAGCGCCGGGCAGAAGAGCGCAAGGCTCAAAAGCAGAAGGGAAAGGAGGCGCAACAATGAAGAACACCCGCATTCTTCTGTTGCTTGTCCTCCCTATGCTGCTCTTGTCATGCAAAGGTGAGAAAAGGCTGGCGCGCTACAACGAGCTTTACCAGCAAGAACCTTCTGTCATTTATGTCGCTCCGCTCAACGACGTCTCTATGCGGCGTGCCGTGCGCGAGACCAGCGATTCCATCTACAACGCATCGCTCAACATCGCTTCCCGGCAGCTATACCTCACCGCCACCGACCCGCTGACAAGCCTCGGGTACTATGTGCTTGGCCCTCTGGCATCGGCTCAGGTCGCCGCCACCGAGACACGTACCGGCAAGCAGTTGCGCAACGATAACATTACAGACCTGCACACCGATCTCGGCATCGATGCCGTGCTCTTCATAGACCTGCTCAACTGGTCGCACACCTTCAATTCATGGAGCGTGGAGGCTGAATATGTGTTGCGTTCAACCCACAACGGCATGGAGCTGTTTCATGTGCACGTCAACGCTACAAAGATACTTCCCACCGACTTCAAAGGCAACCCCAAGCCCCTCAAGGCAGACCTTGAGTTCGCCGAGCAGTATGGCTGCGACCTTGAGACAGCCCAGCGCTGCCGTCTGGTGGAAATCCTCAACAAGTACGTCCTCAAGGACCTGCCCTCTGGCAAGCGTGCCCGTCGTCAAGAGGCCGAGCAGTATGCCAAACCGCATCCCGAATACTTCAACCTCCGCATCCGTCGCGACGGCAGCGTGGAACAGCTAAAAGACGAAGAACTATGAGGATAGAGGTCTCCCTGTCTCCTGCCTTGTACCCCTTCCGCACCGTCAAGGAACATCACGCCACCGTGGCCATAGACCTCCTGCGTGCCACTACCGCCGTCTGTGCGGCCTTTCAAGCCGGTTGCTCTTCCGTGCTCCCTCTCGACACCCTTGAGGGCATCGGCCAATTCCGTCGGCAAGGGTTCCTTGTGGCCGCAGAACGTGGGGGCAGCAAGGTCGGCGATGCCGAATACGGCAACTCGCCGACGGAATATCTGCGCAATGATATGACAGGCATCAAGCTGGCCTACAGCACGACCAACGGCACCGTCTCCATACTCCGTGCCGCCGATGCCGACCTCACCCTCGTGGCCTCTTTTGCCAACCTCTCGGCTCTCTGTGACCGCCTCTCACGCGAGAACATGGACGTCGTCCTGCTCTGTTCGGGCTGGCAGAACGACTTCTGCATCGAGGACACCCTCGTCGCTGGGGCCATAATAGAAAAGCTGAGGTCGCTGACCGCAGAACTCGTGATTGCCAATGACGCCGCCAACATGGCCCTCGCCCTCTGGCAAGTGGCCAAGGACGCCCCGTACGAATACTGCCAGCGTTGCACACATGTGCACCGGCTCTACGGTCTTGGTGCAGCTGCCGACGTAAGCTTCGCCTTCCGGCAGGACACCTGTCCTGTGGTCCCGGTCCTTAAAGGCGGCATGCTCACACTATGAAAAAGCTTCTGACCATATTTCTGCTCGCTGCCACCCTCGGCGCCTATGGCCAGTGGGACACCGCCGGCTTGCGCCTGCAGCGTTTAGAGGTGGTGCCCGCCTTGTCGGCGACAGCGCTTATGGCCACAGGAACCATCTTCACCTATAACCCCGCCGCCAACAGTGTAGCCCTCTCCCTGCGCGACAAGGTGGTATCGTCGCACAATCCCAAGCTGCACTTCGACGACTACATACAGTATCTGCCGGCTGCCGTCCCGCTTGCCCTCAACCTCTGCGGCGTCAAAGGCAAACACTCGTTCGGCAGACTCTTGATGCTCGAGGGCGGTTCTTACCTACTTGGCGCCGGATGGCTTACAGCTTTCAAGTACGGCCTCGCCGTCCAACGCCCCGACGGCTCACGCTTTAACAGTTTCCCAAGCGGCCATACCTTCACGGCATTCACCGGCGCCGAAATCCTGCGCCGCGAGTACGGTGAAGAGTACCCCTGGCTTGCTGTGGCGGGCTATGCCGTCGCCACAACCGTAGCACTAATGCGCATCTACAACAACCGCCACTGGCTGGGTGACGTATGTGCCGGCGCCGGTCTCGGCATCCTCAGCGTCACACTCGTCTACTGGACCCTCGAGTAAAGATGAGAAATGAGAAATGAAAAATGAGATAAACAATAACCATTAAACCTTAAACTTTAAACCTTAAACCTTAAACCTTAAACCTCAAACCCTGATGAAACTTTTCAGCAACCTCAAAGGCGACCTCTTCGGCGGCATCACCGCCGGCATCGTCGCCCTCCCCCTTGCCCTCGCCTTCGGCATACAGGCCTTCAGCGGCGTCTCCGACCCCTCGGCAGCCTCCATCGGCGCCTATGTCGGCCTCACCGGCGCCATGCTCCTCGGCTTCTTCGCAGCCCTATTCGGCGGCACCCACAGCCAGATCTCCGGTCCCACAGGCCCCATGACCGTCGTCACCGCCACCCTCGTCACCGGCGCCTGGACGGCCTCCGGCGGCAGCATCTCACAGGTGCTCCTCTCCATGGCCCTCGCTGCCATCTTCTGCGGCCTCTTCCAGATACTTTTCGGCCTCATCAAGATAGGCAAGTACGTCCGCTACATCCCTTATCCCGTCCTCAGCGGCTTCATGTCCGGCATCGGCGTCATCATCATCATCCAGCAGCTCTATCCCCTTGTGGGCGCCAGCAAAGGCGGCTCCATGATAGACCTCCTCCTGGGCCTCCCCGAAGCGGTGGCCTCCACCAGCATCACCGCACTCCTCCTCGGCCTTGGCACCGTGGCCATCATCTACCTCTTCCCCCTCCTGACCAAGAAGGTGCCCTCAACCCTCGTCGCTCTCATCGTGATGACCGTCGTCTCCATCTTCATCGATATGGACGGCGTAGCCACCATCGGCAAGATACCCTCCGGCATCCCCATGCCCTTCTTCGCCAAAGAGGGCGTCTCCCTCGCCGGCATCGACTGGGGCGCCGTCCTCGTCGCCGCCATCGTCCCAGGCCTCACCCTCGCAGGCCTCGGCTCCATTGACACGCTCCTCACCTCCGTCGTTGCCGACAACATCACCAAGACCAAGCACAACTCTAACCGCGAACTCATAGGGCAGGGCATAGGCAATGCCGTCGCAGGCCTCTTCTGCGGCCTCCCCGGCGCCGGCGCCACCATGCGCACCGTCGTCAACGTCAAGAGCGGCGGCCGCACACAGCTCTCCGGCATGGTCCACGCACTCCTCCTCCTCGCCATCATGCTCGGCATCGGCTCCATAGTCCAGTATGTGCCTCTCTCCGTCCTCGCAGGCATCCTCATCACCGTCGGCATCGGCATCATCGACTTCCGCGGCTTCCGCGACCTCCCCAAGATACCACGCGCCGACGCTGTCGTACTCATCGTCGTCTTCCTCGTCACCGTCCTCGTAGACCTCCTCACTGCCGTCGGCATCGGCATGGTCATAGCCTGCGTCCTCTTCATGAAGCGCGCCTCCGACCTTGTCGAGGGCGGCTACAGCAGCCAGGAACTCACCAACTTCGACAAAGAAAGTCCCTGGGACGACGAGCACGGCATGCCCGACACCGTGGCACACAAAATATACGTCCAGCGCCTCAACGGTCCCATCTTCTTCGGTACCATCAACAAGTTCAAGGAGGTCATGTCCACCGTCCCCTCCGACGCCAAAATCGTCATCATCCGCATGCGCCTCGTCTCCTTCATGGACCAGAGCGGCCTCTACGCCATGGAAGAAGCCGTCAAAGACCTCCAGGCCCGCGGCATCGAAGTCCTCATGACCATCATCCAGCCTCAGCCCCTCTACATGCTGACCACCCACAAGGTCATCCCCGGTGTAGTACCGCAAAATCACACCTTCAAAACCTTCGAGGAATGCACAGAATATTTACGCAACCAATTAGAAAAATAATAATACTATGGGAAGAGCATTTGAATACCGTAAAGCACGAAAACTGAAACGTTGGGGCCACATGGCCCGCACCTTCACCAAGATCGGCAAGGAAATTGAACTCGCAGTCATCGCCGGAGGCCCCGATCCCTCCTCCAACCTCCGACTCCGACTCCTCATGCAGACCGCCAAGAGCGAGTCCATGCCCAAGGACAACGTCGAACGCGCCATCAAGCGCGCCACCGAGAAGGACAAGTCGGCCTACAAAGAGGTCGTCTACGACGGCAAAGGCCCTCACGGCACCGCCATCGTCGTCGAGACAGCCACCGACAACCCCACACGCACCGTCGCCAACCTCCGCGCCGCCTTCGTCCGCGGCAAAGGCGAACTCGGCACCATGGGCATGAACGACTTCCTCTTCGAGCGCAAATGCTCATTCGTCGTCGCATGGCAGGACGGCATCGACATGGACGAGCTCGAGCTCGAACTCATCGACTGCGACATCGACGAGGTCTTCCGCGACGAGGACGAAATCCTCATCTACGCCGACTTCAAGAACTACGGCCCCATCTCCAAATTCCTCGAAGACAAGGGTCTGGAGATAAAAAGCTTCAAGTTTGAGCGCATCCCGCTCACCATGCGCGAGCTGACGCCCGAGCAGCAGGAAGATGTCAACGGCTTGCTGGAACGCCTTGAAAATGACGACGATGTCGTCAATGTGTTCCACAATATGGCCTGATAGACAGTCTGTTAGATAGAGCCCCTTCGGCCCCCCTTCGGCCCCTCTTCGGCCCCCCTTCGGCCATCCATGCTCCGGATGCAATAGGGAGGCCGAAGAGGGGCCGTTCCGGAGGGGAGGGAGTTTTGAATTTTGAGTTATGAGTTATGAGTTTTGAGTTAGGAGTTTTTAGTTTTGAGTTTTTAGTTAGGAGTTTTGAGTGGGGGCGGTTGGGGCGCGGGGGGATGGCTTGTGGATAGTGTGTTCCGGTTTCAGAATTACGATTTTTTTTTGTTTTGTTGTCTTTTATTGGATTTTTCTTCGTATATTTGCATTCTCTATTGTATGCCGTCGGCTGATGGAGGTCGGCGGTTAGTGTAATGATTGATAGGACTATATGGAAAGAAACAGACTGAAACCGTGCAGGGTGAATGTGTCGTCGGAGACTGGTAGGCTGCGTGCTGTGCTGCTGCACCGTCCCGGCGTGGAGATTGAACGCATGACTCCCCTGAATGCAGCGCATGCGCTGTACAGCGATATCTTGAACAAACCGATAGTGGACGAGGAGTATGCCGCCTTCAGCGGCGTGCTGGAGAAGTGGACGGACGTCTACTATGTTGAGGATGTGCTTGAAGAACTGTTGAAAGACAGTGACATACGTCGCCACCTCGTAGAAGAGAGCTGCGACATGGACAACTGCGACGACGACCTCAGCGAGAAGCTGATGGATATGCCATCGGCCGACCTGGCCAGGGTGCTCGTCGAGGGTTTTGAGGACCCCGAATGGGACGGCGCATCGGACGACCGCTACCTGCTCAAGCCGCTCTACAACCTCTTCTTCACCCGCGACGCGAGCAGCACCGTCTACGACCGGGTGCTCATCAACTCGATGAGCTTCGAGGTGCGCGAGCGCGAGACGCTCATCTACGAAGCCATCTTCAAGCACTTCTTCAAGGTCGACACGCTGAACGCCATGGCGTGGGACCGCGACGCAAGGACCGAGGGCGGCGACGTGCAGATTGCCGGCCCCGACCTGCTGTGCATAGGGCAGGGGATAAGGACCAACACCAAGGGTATCAAGTACCTGGCGCAGACCATGGCCAAGGAGCGCGAACGCTTCCACATACTGGTGCAGGAGCTGCCGAAGAGCCCGGAGAGCTTCATACATCTTGACATGGTCTTCACCTTCCTCGGCAAGCACCAGTGCATGGCCTTCGAGCCGATGCTGAAGAAGACCGGCCTCTTCGCCGGCAAGGACACCACGCTGATAACCATCGAGAAAGGCAACATCAGCTACACCAAGGTGCCCAACATCGTCAAAGGCCTGCAGGGTCTGGGTTGGGATATCGAGCCTGTCATCGGCGGCGGCAGCGACCCGTGGGTGCAGCTGCGCGAGCAGTGGCACAGCGGTGCCAACTTCTTCTCGCTGGGCGACGGCAAGGTGCTCGGTTACCGCCGCAACACGCACACCATAGATGCTCTCGACAAGGCCGGCTTCGCCGTGCTCAACGCCGAGGACATCGTGAGCGGCAAAGTCGACATGAACAGCTACGAGAAGTTCGTGGCCGCCTTCCGCGGCAGCGAGCTGCCCCGTGCCGGCGGCGGCGCCCGCTGCATGACCATGCCGATCCTGCGTGATGCGCAGTAAGGAGTTAAGTAGTCAAAGAAAACTCTAATTATCTAATCAATGAAGCAATATCATTTGGCAAACAACGTTATCGGCTGGGTTATCGGCTTGATAGCGTGCGCTGTGTACATCATGACGGCTGAAGCTACGGCGTCGTGGTGGGATTGCGGCGAGTACATAAGCACCGCCGTGAAACTGCAAGTGGGTCACCCCCCGGGAGCACCGACCTTCCAGCTCGTTGGGCGACTGTTCTCGCTGTTCAGCAGCCCGGCGACGGCCGCACACGCGGTGAACGTCATGTCGGCTGTATGCAGCGGTCTGACGATACTCTTCCTCTTCTGGGCCATCACCCTGCTGGGCAAGCACCTGCTGCCAGACCCGAAGAACCCTAGCCTTAAGGACTGGAGGACGTGGGGTGTCTTTGCCGCCGGTGTGGTGGGAAGCCTCGCCTACACCTTCAGCGACACCTTCTGGTTCTCGGCTGTCGAGGGCGAGGTGTACGCCATGAGCTCGTTCTTCACGGCCCTGGTCTTCTGGGCTATACTGAAGTGGGAGGAGCAGAGCGACGACCCGCACGCCATGCGCTGGCTGATACTTATCAGCCTGCTGGTGGGTGTCGCCATTGGCGTCCACCTGCTCAACCTGCTGACGGTGCCCGCCATCTTCTATGTGGTGTACTTCAAGAAGTGGCCCAAGACCACATGGAAAGGCTTTATAGCTACTGGTGTGCTGAGTGTTATCACGCTTGGCATCATTCTGTGGGGCATCATCCCGGGCATCGTGAACGTGGATTCTGCCATCGACGTCTTCTTCGTCAACACGCTGGGTCTGCCGTTCAACAGCGGCACGATAGTGTTCTTCACGCTGATGGCCGCGCTGGTGGTGTGGGGATTGTGGTATACGCAGCGTAAGCAGAAACCGATACTGAACGCCGCCATACTCAGCTTCGCCATGCTGGTGATAGGCTACAGCACTTTCTTCGTGCTCGTCATCCGCGCCAACACCAACACGCCGCTCAACGAGAACGCGCCGAAGGACGCCGTTGCCATGCGTGCCTACCTGGGCCGCGAGCAGTACGGCGACACGCCGCTGTTCTCGGGCCAGTATTACACCGCCGGAGCCCCGACCGGTGTGGAGGATGGCTACACCAAGTACATACGCGGCAAGAGCCCCGAGGGCAAAGACCGTTACATCGTGGCCGCCCATGCACAGAAGTATATATACAACGAGAAGCACACGGGCTTCTTCCCGCGCATGTGGAGCGACGACACCAAGCGCGACCACCCGCGCTTCTACGAGTACTGGGCTGGCAAGTGCTACAACGGACAGCGCCCCACGGGCGGACAGAACCTCAAGTTCTTCAACCGCTACCAGCTGGGCTGGATGTACTGGCGCTACTTCATGTGGAACTTCGCCGGACGCCAGAACGACGTGCAGGGCCACTACTTTAACGACGACGGCACGCGCGACTACCTGAACGGCAACTGGATCAGTGGCATCAAGTTCATCGACGAAAGCCGTCTCGGCCCGCAGGACAACCTGCCGGAACACATGGAGCAGAACAAGGCGCGCAACAAATACTACATGTTGCCGCTGCTGCTGGGCCTCATCGGCTTGATATACCACATCCGCAAGCATCCGAAAGACGCCTTCATTGTCTTCATCATGTTCTTCATGACGGGTCTGGCCATCGCCATATACCTCAATATGCCGCCCAAGCAGCCGCGTGAGCGTGACTATGCCTTCGTGGGCTCGTTCAGCTTCTACGCCATCTGGATAGGCTTCGGCGTGATGGCCCTGGCGGAGTGGATAAGCGCTCTGTTCAAGAAGAACAGCGAGAAAGCCTACAAGGTGGTGCTGCCGGTGGTCTTCGTGGCCTGCATGGCCGGTGTGCCGTGCCTGATGGCCGCTGAGAACTGGGACGACCACGACCGCTCGCAGAAGACCGCTGCACGCGACTTTGCGCAGAACTACCTGAAGAGCATCAATAAGAACGGCATCCTTATCACCTTCGGCGACAACGACACCTTCCCCCTGTGGTATGCCCAGGAGGTGGAGGGCACCCGTACCGACGTGCGTATACTGAACTACACGCTCAGCGGCATGTATTGGTATGTGGAGCAGCTCTTCAACAAGCTCTACGAGGGCGATGCGCTGCCCTTCACGTTGCCCAAGGAGTACTACGGGTTGGGCAAGGATGTGTACTACATCATGGACCGCTCCAACGACTACCTTGAGGTGACCGACGTGCTGACCATGCTGCGTGAGCACCCCGACCGCTTCACCATACGCGACCAGCGCAGCGGTCAGGATTTCATGTATCTGCCTACCAAACGCTTCAAGATAACGCTCGACGTGCCCGCACTGGTGCAGGCCGGCGTCATACCCGCCGAGATGGCGGACAGCGTGAACCCCGTCATCCGCTGGGAGATCGGCAAGCAGGCCCTCTACCGCCACGAGATGATGATACTCGACATTCTGGGCACCAACCGCTTCATGCGCGACATTAACATCATGAACCCCGGATATATACGCGATGTGTTCCCGTTGATATACAGCTACACGGTACAAGACGGTATGAACCACAAGATACTGCCTTATCCGCGTCGTGGTCCGCGCTACACCGACCGCTCCGCCGACTATTTCCTCAATGGTGTCGATGGAGAGCCGCTGAAGTGGGGCAACCTCAACAGCGACATATATGTCGACCCGATAAGCCTCAACATGGGCACCGTGCAGCGCCAGTCGCTGATGCTGCTTGCCTACGACGAGTATGTGTCGGGTGATGTTGATAAAGCCAAGGGTCTGCTCGACCTCGGTCAGCAGTTCTTCCCGGCCCCCAACTTCCCGATAGACGTGTATGCAGTATACATTGTCACAGGCAACACCCGCGTCGACGTGGTCGACCTCTACAAGAAGGTGTACGGCATAGAGAAGGCTCAGGAACTCTGGGATGCCGCCTTCAAGTACTATGACGACGAGGTCGGCTACCTTTCCACATTCCGTGGCGACAAAGCCGCCGGTGTGCGCGGTGACCTGCAGAACGGCCTTCAGATCCTGTCGCTTCTTGCCGATGTGGCAAGACGTACGTTGGGAGATGACGCCCGTGCCGCCCAGGTCGACGATATCCTCGGACGATTCAACAACATGTACTGATCACTATGAAGCCGGACAAGCCAAAGCTCAAGAAGTACGTGGTCTCGCTTAACGAGTGCGAGATGCGCCGCCTGTCTGTCTATGCCGCACAGAGCGGGGTGGACAGGTCGACGGCGCTCGCCCGGCTGGTGCGCCACGGGCTTAAGGATGCCGCCGCCGGTGTCCATATAGACAATACCGACGAGAAGCAACTGCGGCTGTTCGACTCTGTGCAGATAGACATATTCAACAACACCGCAAAGGTTAATACCAAGGAGTAAAAATGAAGAGACTGTTTTATATGCTTGTGACGGCGTTGCTGCTGGCGACCCCGTTGGCGACTCATGCCGAAGAAGAGGCTTTCGACCCCGGCTCGATGATTATCGGGCACGTCACCGACGCCCATTCGTGGCATATGTTCGACTACAAGTCCTCCGACGGTGCCGAACATGCAGTGGCCATCCCGCTGCCCGTCATCCTCTGGAACGACGGCCATCTGGATGTCTTTATGTCCAGCCGCTTCCACCACGGCCACGCCGACTACAAGGGCTATCGTCTCGTGGGCGGCGGCGCCGAGAAGGAAGAGATTGTCTGTGTGGACGAGGCCGGCGCCCTCACTGGCGTCAAGCCACTCGACCTGAGTATCACCAAGACCTCGGCGGCCATCATGATTGCCGTCGTTCTGCTGCTGGTCATCGTCTTCATAGCCCGTGCTGGCTACAAGAAGCGTCCCAACCAGGCGCCCAAAGGCTTGCAGAGCCTCGTCGAGATGCTGGTGGTCTTCGTGCGCGACAGCATAGCCAAGCCCATGATAGGGGAGAAGCGCTACGAACGTTATCTGCCTTACCTGCTCACGCTCTTCTTCTTCATCTTCTTCTGCAACATCCTTGGCTTGATTCCTTTCTTTCCGGCAGGCGCCAACATCACGGGCAATATAGCCGTCACAGCCACGCTTGCCGTCATCACCTTCCTCATCACCAACATCAGCGGCAACAAGCACTATTGGACCGATATCTTCAACACCCCCGGCGTGCCGGCATGGCTCAAGATATTCCCCCTGATGCCGGTGGTAGAGTTGGTAGGTGTCTTCACCAAGCCCATCGTGCTGATGATACGACTCTTTGCCAATATGACCGCGGGCCATATCGTCATCCTTGGCTTCATCGTCATCATCTTCATTCTCAGTAACCTCTTCGGCATGGCCGTCGGCGGCGCCGTCTCGGTGGTCAGCGTGCTCTTCAGCGTCTTCATCTCGCTGCTGGAATGCCTGGTGGCATACATCCAGGCTTTCGTCTTCACCATGCTCACGGCCCTCTACATCGGCATGGCCGTCGCCGAACCGCATCATGAAAAAGTTGAAGGTTGAAAGTGAATCTTGAATATAAACCCAATAAATCGACAAACCCCATGAAAAGTATTAAAGACATTAACTTTGCAGGTAAGAAAGTTCTGCTGCGCGTGGACTTCAACGTCCCGATGAACGATAAGAAAGAAATCACCGACGACACCCGCATGCGCGAGTCGATGCCCACCATCGAGAAGCTGCTGAAGGATGGCGCCGCCGTCATCATCATGGCCCACTTCGGCCGCCCCAAGAAGGGTGGCTTCGAGCCTGAGCTGACCCTCGAGCCTGTGGCCAAGTACCTGGAGACCCTCGTGGGCCGTCCCGTGAAGTTCACGCAGGAACTCCTCGGCAGTGGCAAGCCCGAGGCTATGGCCAAAGAGCTGAAGGGCGGCGAGGTGATGCTGCTCGAGAACATCCGCTTCTACCCCGGCGAGACCAAGGGCGACGAGGAACTGGCCCGCCAGCTGGCCGCCCTCGGCGACTGCTACATCAACGACGCTTTCGGTGCTGCCCACCGCGAGCATTCCTCCACGGCCGTGATAGCAAAATTCTTCCCCAACGACAAGTACTTCGGTTTCCTGATGGAGAACGAGGTGCGCAACCTCGAAAAGCTGATGCAGAATCCTCCGCGCCCCTTCACCGCCATCATCGGTGGCTCGAAGGTCAGCAGCAAGATCGGCATCCTCGAGAACCTCCTCGACAAGGTCGACAATATGATTATCATCGGCGGCATGCGCTACACCTTTACCAAGGCCCTCGGCGGCAAGATCGGCAACTCCATCTGCGAGGACGACAAGCTCGACCTGGCCAAGGAGCTGATGCGCCGCATGGACGAGAAGGGTGTGAAGTACTACCTGCCCGTCGACAGCGTCATCGGCGACAAGTTCGGCAACGACGCCAACACGCAGATTGTCCCCAGTGGCGAGGTTCCCGACGGCTGGGAGAGCATGGACTGCGGCCCCGAGAGCTGCAAGGCCATCCGCGACATCATCATGCAGAGCAAGACCATCCTCTGGAACGGTCCTGCCGGCGTTTTCGAACTCGAGACCTTCGCCAAGGGCACCAACCACATCGCCCAGAGCGTTGCCGACGCCTGCAAGCAGGGTTGCTTCGCCGCCGTGGGCGGTGGCGACTCGGTGGCTGCCGTCAAGCAGATGCACCTCGCCGACCAGATGAGCTACGTCTCCACCGGCGGTGGCGCCATGCTCGAATACCTCGAAGGCAAAGTCCTCCCCGGCATCAAAGCCATCCAGGACTGAGCAGTTAAGAGTTAAGAATTAAGAGTTATGAGTTAGTCGGGCGCACCACGGTGCGCCCGTATTTTTTTGCTTTTACCCATTGCTCCCTTTACGCTCTTTACCTTTTACTCCCCTTTTACTCAAACTTTACTCAAATACTACGTCCCTTCGTGGTAACAATAGGGTTTCACCGCCATCACATCCACTCTCCTCTGTTGAACCCAAAAATAGATTTTGCTGATTCAAAAAAAATGCTTATTTTTGCAAATTAAAAAACCGCATTTAAAAAAGGATAATAACCATATAACGTAATCATCCAGAAAAGGCTCTATGTCAGTGAATCCAAATACGAAAAACACACTCCCTTACGACATTACAAAGGCTACAAACATCTTTGAATACAGCAAAGGTTTGTTGGGTAAAACTTTGCGTGATTTTGTGTGGGAAGGTTATGAGCCAAAGAAAGGTAAGGGAAGCCTTGGACAAATGGTGGAAAACATATTCTTTTTGCTGGAAACTAACAATTACGCTGGTGCTGACTTTTCAGAAGCCGGAATGGAACTGAAATGCACTCCGCTGAAGAAAAGCAAACAAGATGACTACCTCATAAAAGAACGTCTGGTATGTAATATGATTAACTATAGTGAGGTTGTGAAGAACGATTTTGAGAGTTCCCATTTTTACCTCAAGTGTCAATTGATGTTGTTGCTTTTCTATCTACATCAATCGAATTGCGATAACCTCGACGTTGAGTTCATCTATTCTGTCCTTTGGAAATTGCCAAAAAAAGACCTTTTAATCATCAAACACGATTACGAAGTCATCATTGACAAAATAAAGCAGGGAAAAGCCCACGAACTCTCTGAAGGCGACACAATGTATCTTGGGGCATGTCGTAAGGGGCAGAAGGGTGAGAGCCTGATGAAGCAGCCAAACAGCGACATCGATGCTCCGCGCAGAGCCTTTAGTCTCAAAATGGCTTATATGCGCACCATTTTAGAGTATGTTGTAAAGAGTGGGAAAAATGCGGTTTCGAATGTTGTGGGTGCAAAATCAGAACTTGTCAGTACTAATGCACTTCTGAAACAATCTTTCGACGATATTCTTCTAGGTCGTTTTAAACCTTTCTTAAACATGTCTTTCGAGACAATTGCGAAACGAAAGAAAGTAAATATTTCAAACAATCCAAAGAATAAGTTTGCGATGGTGTCGAATGCCATAGCTGCTTCTGCTAAATGTGCCAATGTAAATCGCTCGGAGGAATTCCTCAAAGCAGGGCTTACGATGAAGACGATTCGTCTGCAAGCCAACGGCATTATCAAGGAAGCTATGTCGTTCGAGAATATTGACTACATCGAAGTGGCAGAGTGTGATGAATGGATTGAGTCTCGTTTGTATGAACTTTTTTCCAGCAGATTCATGTTTGTTGTTTTTAGAGAGCAAACAGCAGGTAAAGAGGATTATGTGTTAGATGATGTCTTCTTTTGGACGATGCCTCAAAAAGATTTGGCGTGGGCAGAAGAATATTGGAACCACATTAAAAGCAATATCCTTGCGGGTCATATCTCTGAGGAGTATTGGTGGAAAGGTGCGGACAAGAAGAAGTTCCATGTACGTCCAAAGGCACAAAAGGCGGCTGACCTTGCTCCAACACCGGACGGCAAAGGTGCCAAGAAATTCTGCTATTGGTTTAATAATGACTATGTGCGTGAGATAGTAGATAATTGGAGAAAGGAGAAATATAATGCCTAAACATCGTATAAGGGTGGTTGAATTATTTGCCGGTGTGGGAGGATTCCGCATCGGATTGGAGGGAGCATCGGATGCCTACGAAACCATATGGAACAACCAGTGGGAACCATCGACGCAGCATCAAGACGCATCTTTGGTATATAGAGCGAGGTTCGGCTCCAAGGGACATGTAAACAAGGACATCAACCTCATAAAAACAGAAGAAATACCTGACCACGACCTACTTGTGGGTGGATTCCCTTGTCAAGATTATTCAGTGGCTGCAACACTGAGTCGTTCGGGAGGTATAGAAGGGAAAAAAGGTGTGCTTTGGTGGCAAATTTATCGTATTCTTGAGGAAAAGGGAGAAAATCGTCCAAAATACATTTTTTTCGAAAATGTTGACCGATTATTGAACTCTCCTGCTGCACAGCGGGGACGCGACTTTGCCATCATCCTTGCATCGCTGTCTGATCTTGGATATGCTGTCGAATGGCGTGTTATTAATGCTGCCGATTATGGAATGCCTCAACGCAGACGTAGAACATACATCGTAGGCTATTTGAAGAACTCTGTTGTCGCCAACAAGATTGAGGGTATGGAAAATTGGGTGGAATTTGATGGTGTTATGGTACAGGCATTCCCTTTCAAAGTAAACGAAGGATCTCAGTCGGAATTTGACATCAAAGGCACCATCCAAGAGGTCTCCGCCAAATTTAATAAAGGGAAAAAAGATAGTCCTTTCGGGAATGCAGGCCTCATGATTGACCATCATGTTTACTCTGTTGACGCAATTCCGGTATACGACGGCACAGCTCAAATGTTGGGAGACATACTTGTTGATGAAGACTTTGTTCCGGATGAGTTTTTTATTTCAGAAGAGGAATTACCCAAATGGCAATATGAGAAAGGTGCCAAGAAGATTAATCGAGTGTCAAAAGAGGGATACGAATATGTGTTTTCCGAGGGTGGAATGGCTTTCCCCGACTACTTGGATAAGCCATCGCGTACGATGATTACAGGTGAAGGCGGACCTTCTCCTTCACGCTTCAAGCATGTGGTTCAGATGCCTTCCGGACGCTACCGTCGATTGATTCCTATTGAAATGGAACGCCTGAATATGTTTCCTGACAATCACACGTATCACCCAGAAGTGTCAGATGGACGCAGGGCGTTCTTGATGGGGAATGCATTGGTGTGCGGCATTGTACAAGAGATTGGTAGAAGCTTGTATCGCTTCATCTACGACGAGGCGCCCGCTTCTACCCGCCCCATTCACATGCAGCGTAATTCTCGTCCGGTACTGACTCTCGACTTGTTCAATACCGAAGCAAAAGAGCTCCTCTATAACAAGCCCAAGAAAACCTACACTTTGGATAGCTCAAAGCGCCTTTTGGTAGGACTGGTGAAGAAGGACAATGAAGAATACTTCCTCACTGAGGAGCCGACAAAACTTTACTATACTGATTCCATACGAAAATTCCCGTCCACTATCGCCCTCAATAAACTATACTACTTCATGCCCTACATCAAAGGCAAAGGGGTGCGGGACATCTACCTTATAAAGTTACTTCGTATGGGAAGCAAAACCGAGGTGCATCACGAAAGTGAGAAAGACCTTAAAGCGCCTCGATTCGTCTTCGAACTGGAATACCTTGAAAGTCTGCCCAAATACCAGATGATTACCCTGAGATTCCAAAGAGCGTTCACAGATACATTCTTGGGAAGAGTTATGAAAACAGCCGAAGACCATTTTACTAAAGAACGAAATATACAGTTGAAATAGAAGAAACTATACCAAAAGATTGAGTTTGATGTCAGATCAGAGCCCGAAACATTGGAAAAAGTAAACAAACAATATAAAAACGCTGAAATCATATTGAGAGAAGACATTTATGTATGTTATGAATATAGAGTATTGTATGCTCATGGAAATTCATTATAATTATTTGTGGTCGGCTTATAAATAAGAAATAAAACTTCGAATATGAATCAAAGCAAAAAAAAATAGGCGATATATTGTTAAAAGCAAACGAACTCCGTTATCAAGCCTACTCAAAAGAGCAAGAAGCAATACAAATCATGGAGAATGTACTTGATTAACATAACAAAGAATAATAATATGGCAGTTAGTAACAAACCCAAATTGGAATTCTATAGATTTCAATTAGACCACAAAGCAGATGGCTACAAAACTTTTAGAGATTTTGCGGTGGATAATCTTGGCATAAGTGCAACCTCATCTAATAAAGATATTTTCAAGAAAATATTTGAATATTTTATGAATGCACCAGAGAAAGATTTTGCAAAAAACGAGCAATTAAAAAAAGTTTTTACTTGGATAGATGATCCGTCTATTAATATTCATCATGACAAAAAACCATCCATTAACACTTCATCTTATACGATATCAGGTGTCATTAACGGAGGACGTTACAGTGATGACTCAATACTGTCTGACGTCACAAATAAAAAGCAAAGCAGAAAACTAAAACGAGACAATTCTGTTCTCAAATACTATTATATTTTTCTCTACATCCCAGTTGACTATAGTGAAGGTTTTATGATGATTCATTCAAACAACTCCGAAGACACAATTACCAATCTAATGCGCACGTATATTGCGAAACTATTCAAAAGAGGAGACTATAGAAAACCAATTTTTGAAAAGTTTTGTCCCAAATCATTTCAAGATGAATTTCGGAAAGGCGCCACCATTTCTAATTTTAACTTTAAGACCACGATAGTAAATGATATACCAGGAGATGATCCTTTCCTATTCCAACTTGATGGATACGATGTAAGCATTACTATTTCACCGAAGAACAAAAAGATGGATTTTGGTGATTGTGGAAAAACTCTTATGACCTTTTTTTCAAAAGGGGCGTTTCGCGGACATAAAGAGACTAACGAATTAAACAAGTTTGACAAAATCAAAGTGAGCACAAAGAATGAGAAAACGAAATCCTCTAATACGTTTGAATGGAACTCTAGAGACAAGGAGTTCACTCCTGTTGTATATCTTGATAACAGAGTTAAGATGAGTGACAACAATACTCCGGATTTTGTTGATTTAAAAAGATATTGCATAGAATTATTTAACGGCCAGATTCTTCCTGAAATTAGACCCGATTTGAATATTGGTTATGTTGATTAAATACTTGAAAATAATACGAGATAAGTCTCATAAATATGATCGAACAGACATAAATGGACATGAAGTTAAGTCTTCCAAGATTTTTCTTCGTCAAGTTCTGTTTGTACTAATTACAATTTTATTATTCTTAATTTCATTGAATGGCTTTTCTGAAAGATTGTTAGAATATTGTGTGTCTGCATTATCCATCTTGACTGGTCTTTTTATCACAGTCCTAGTATTTGTGTCCGAAAAAATCCCGGACAAAGAAACCAATAACGAAAATACTTCTGCAAAGGAACGCACAAAACAAATACAGTTGTATAATTATTACAAACAGTTTAGTTTTATGATTGGAAGAACGACTGTACTGTCAGTGTTCTGTTTAATTGTAATCTTCTTTCTCATACAAATCGGAACATCATATAATCCATTTGAATACATTATAGCTCATCAAATAGACATAGAATCCTTTTTTTTATTTTTTAAAATAAGTATAAATTTGGTGTTGCGTTTTCTATTCATTTATTGGATGATTAGAATTTTTTACAACACACTTTTTGCCGTTTCAAGTTTGACAAATATCATCAATCTAAAAAAAGAATAATATGATAGATATAACAGATGCATATATAAGTGATGTTGTTTGTCATAGATTTTGCCTTGATAATTCTCGGGATATTATGTCAAGGCAAAAAACGACCACTGACAATTCGGACAACGACATATTGAAAAATATTTTGTTGGAGGCATTTATCTCGGTAAATGTAACTTATGAATTTGTTCATGATATAGACATTGATTTAAATGTTCTCAGAAAGATTGTAAAAAAATATCAGAATGAAGAGGACTTATTGCACACATCGAAAGATATATATCAACACCTCAAAGCTATAGCCACACATCCCAAAATCAAAGATGGGGATTTGGTCTTTGCAAAATTTGAAGATGTTCAAATAAAGAATACATATTGTGAGGCTCTCGGTATTTATAAAATTGAGCAGACCGAGTATTTTTTAGAAGTTGATATTAACGATGAGAATGTTTCGTCATTGAAAATCCTTTCTGGAATACTCTCAAAAAACATTGACAAAGCATGTCTCATTGTATTCACAAAAGGGGAACCATGTGTGTTTGTAATTGACAAGAACAATAAGGACACGCAATACTGGATTGACGACTTCCTGCATGTGCGTCAGAGAAAGGACGAGTATGCTAATACCGAGAACGTTATGGCTATGGCCAAGCAGTTCATCACCAAAGAACTACCCAAGGAATTCGAGGTGCCCAAGGCTGACCAGATAGACCTGCTGAACCGCTCGCTGCAGTTCTTCAAGGAAAAAGACTCTTTCGATATGGAAGAATTCGCCAACGAGGTGATTGAGCAGCCAGAGGTGATAGAAAGTTTCAAAAACTACAAGAAGAGCTACGAGGAAGAGCACGCGACGGAAATCGACGACAGTTTCACCATCTCGCAGCACGCCTTCAAAAAACAGCAGCGTAGCTATAAGCGCATCATTCGCCTAGACAAGAAAATCCAGATTATCATCGATGGTAACCGCGACCACATCGAACAAGGCGAAGACGAACGCGGAAAATACTACAAGGTGTACTACAGCACAGAAGAGTAGACCATGCTGATGTGAATTCTATGAGCAACTGAAAAACTATGGGACATTTTTTGCCGATTACGTTGGAGGAGGTGAAGCGGTTGGGGTGGGAGCAGGTGGATGTGGTGCTGGTGACGGGGGATGCTTATGTGGATCATCCGTCGTTTGGGACGGCGGTGATCGGGCGGACGCTGGAGGCGGCGGGCTATCGCGTGGCGATCATCCCGCAGCCGAACTGGAGGGACGACCTCAGGGATTTCCGCAAGTTCGGGCGGCCGAGGCTATTCTTCGGGGTGACGAGCGGGGCGATGGACTCCATGGTGAACCACTACACGGCGGCGCGGCGTCTGCGCCACGACGACGCCTATACGCCCGGCGGACAGTTCGGCTTCCGACCCGACAGGGCGACATATGTCTATACGCGGATACTGAAACAGATATACCCCGATGTGCCGGTCATCATCGCGGGCATCGAGGCCTCCATGCGGCGGCTGGCGCACTACGACTACTGGGACGACAAGCTATTTCCCTCCATACTCATCGACACGCCGGCCGACCTGCTCCTCTACGGGATGGGGGAGAGGACGACGCTGAAAATCGCCAAGCTGATTGAGAGTGGAAAGTGGAAAGTGGAAAGTGGAAAGATTAGCGAGGCAACGCTTGCCGAACTTAGGGGGCTGCCGCAAGTGGCGTTTAAAGTGGATAGTGAAAAGTGGAAAGTGGAAAGCAATTCCATTGAGCTGCACTCGTTCGAGGAGTGCCAGCGGAGCAAGCGGGCGGAGGCGGAGAACTACCAAGTCATCGAGCGGGAGAGCAACAAGATAGAGTGCGCGACGCTGGTGCAGCGTCACGGCGACCGCCTGGTGGTGGTGAATCCGCCGGAGCCGCCGATGACGACGGAGGAGATCGATGCCAGCTTCGACCTGCCGTACATGCGGCTGCCGCATCCCAAATACAAGAAACGCGGGCCGATACCGGCCTTCGAGATGATACGGTGGAGCGTGAACACACACCGCGGCTGCTTCGGCGGCTGCTCGTTCTGCACCATCAGCGCCCATCAGGGCAAGCAGATAGCCTCGCGCAGCGAGGAGTCTATCCTCAACGAGGTAAACCTCATTGCACAGGACCCGGAGTTCCACGGGGTGCTGACCGACCTCGGCGGGCCGTCGGCGAACATGTGGCGCATGAAGGGCAAGAACCAAGAACTCTGCCGCAAGTGCAGCCGCTACAGCTGCTCGATGCCCACGATGTGCAAGAATCTGGACAGCGACCACAGCGCGATGACTTCATTGTTAAAGAAGGTGGCTTTGCATCCTAAAGTAAAGCATCTCTATGTCGGCAGCGGCATCCGCTGCGACCTCTTCACCGGGTGCAACGGAGGCTGGCAATACTTCCGCGAGGTGGTCGTCAACCACACCAGCGGGCGGCTGAAGGTGGCGCCGGAACACACGTCGGACGCGGTGCTGGCGCTGATGCGCAAGCCATCGTTCAGCCTCTTCAAAGAGACGAAACGGCGCTTCGACGAGATATGCAAGCAGGCGGGGCTGCGGTACCAGCTGATACCGTACTTCATCAGCAGTCACCCCGGCTGCCGTCTGCAGGACATGGCGGAGCTGGCGCTGGAGATGAAACGCATGGGCTACCGCCTGGAGCAGATACAGGACTTCACGCCCACGCCCATGACGCTCAGCACCGAGATGTACTACACCGGCATCGACCCCACGACGATGAAGCCCGTCTACGTGGCCACCACACCTGGCGACAAGGCCGACCAGCGGCGCCTCTTCTTCTTCTACAAGCCCGAAATGCAACGCGACATCGTCGCCTCGCTCCGCCGCAAAGGCCTCACGGAGTATGTTTCCAAACTCTTCGGTAACAGCGGGTTAGGGAATGGTGTGCGCCGGAAATAGCTGATTTTCATTTTTTTGAGCGAGTCCCTTCGGCCCCCCTTCGGCCCCTCTTCGGCCTTCCTTCGGCCGTGGGTGGGCGATGGATGGACCGGATGCGATAGGAAAGCCGTAGAAAAGGCGAAGTGGGGTCGACGAGATGGCGTAGAAGTGTGTCTGCTGTGTGTGATTTATGCTGGGAATAAGCGTGTTATGTTTTAATTTGCATTGTTTTGAAAAAACTATTATCTTTGCACAATAGTTTTTGTCATGGCGAGGTTGCTGCTGAAGATAAGTGTTTTGGCTCTTTTTTTGGCCTTCGGAACCGCTGCCGCTGGACAGGAGGCGGTGACGGTGCTGACGGGGCGCGTGACCTGCGGCGGCCGCGCTGTGCCTTACGCCACGCTGCAGCTCAAGGGCACCTCGGTCGGCGTAGCCTGCAACGACGATGGCGAGTACAGGCTGAAAGTGCCGGCAGGGCATGAGGAGGACACGGTTGTGGTGCGCTCGGTGGGCTATGTGGCAGTCAAGCTCACTGTGGCACAGCTCCTTGCCAAGGGCGATGTGAGGCTGCGGGAGCAGAGTGTGTCGCTGCGCGAGGTGAAGGTGGAGAGCTACCGCACGCCGCAACACCTGCTGGAGGCTGCCAAGAAGCGCTTTGCCGAGAACTACTGTCAGCAGACGGCTTGGAGCACATTCTTCTACCGCGACTGGCGCGCCGTGGACGGCGAGCTGTACCTCTTCGACGAGGCCGTGATAAGTGTGCGCCGCGCGAGCTACGGGAGCAATGCCAACAAGGAAGCCTACCGCTTCGACAGCGACCGGCGCGAGTTGAAGTCGAACTACAAGAGTGTGTTGCGCCATCGCATGGTGGTGCACGACCGCGTGCTGCTCGACGACAAGGTTGGCGACCCTCAGGGAGAGGACGAACTGCTGCAGTATGCCGACAATGAGGAGTTCTACGACCCTGTGGCGACGCCGAGGGCCAGCTTTGCGCTGTCGCACAGTACCATGGCGATGCACAAGTTCGAGCCCATACAGGAGTTTCTGGATGGCGACGACGTATACTACCTGCTGCGCAGCGTTGGGCCTGGACGTATGGCCAAGATCAAGGTGCGCTACACCTACACGGTGCGGAAGAGCGACCTGGCCATTGTGGCCATCACGGCTGCGGTGGACAGCGCCAACGTGGAGGCTGGCAGTGACTCGTGGATCAACATCAAGTACGACCGCATGGCACTGACCACTGACAGCTCGTCGTGGCGCTACGATGTGCGCGACGGGCGCTATACGTTGACGCACTACTACAACGAGCGGCGCGTGGTGCTGGGCTACGGCGACCGGTTCCGCTTCCGCGGCGACCAGGAGTGGCGCCAGTGTGTGGACTGGACGCTGACTGACTTCACCACCACCGAGCCCTCGGTGCATGGCGACACCATCTACGTGCGGCAGCAGACGCTGGCGGAGGCCTTCGGCGCGAGCGACTACGACGGCGACTACTGGGGACGCTACAACAGTGTGCCCGTGGACATGCTGCCCCTGCGCATGCTGCGCGAGAAACTTATGAAAATCAAGAATAAAACAAAACAATAGCGGCTATGAAAACAAAGATGTTTCTTTTGGCGGCGGCCTTTCTGCTCGCGGTGCAGGGAGCCGGTGCCCAGCAGGAGACGGCGGAGGTGGACAGCGTGATGTTGGCGGGCAAGGTGGTTAATCACCACAGCCACCGTATATACCGCAACTGCTACATGCGCTTTGTGCAGGAGGGGCGCACGGTGGCCGAGACCGTGACCGACACGGTGGGTGAGTTCGTGGTGGCGGCGCTGCCTGTGGGGCGTGTGGAGCTGCATGTGAAACTGAAGGGACTGCTGTTCCATCAGGCCGACCTCGACCTGCATGAGAACGCATACCTCACAGTGGCGGTGGATACTATCAAGCTCATCACCCTGAAGGCAATCACCGTGGTGGCTACCAAGCACATGCTTGGCAGCATGCAGATTACGTCAATCCATGACCTGCGTCTGTGGGGCTTCAATGGCGGCTACCGCGACGCCAATGCCAGTGTGGCGCTGCCGCCCGACGCACATGGCAACTCGGATGCCGGTGAGGACGGTGGGGTTGGTGGCGACGGACCCGTAGGCACGCCATTGTTCGACCCCATGATGCCGTGGCAGATACGCCATGCACTGATGACAGGCAAACTCGGCACCCTGCTCATGTCGCCGCCGATATGGGAGGTGGTGCCCGACCGTGTCGTCAAGGCCGACAGCACAAGGGCCGACACTGCTGTGTCGGAATAGTGTGTTTGGCTGGTTGGTGCGAGCGGTGAGGCCCTCAGAAGGCGAAGGTAAGGCCTGCCGAGGTGGGGCCGACGTTGAGGCACAGACTCCAGTCGGGCTGCATGTCGCCGTAGTCGGGCAAGAGTTCTGCGTGTCTGGGGTTGCTTCTGGCGGGGCCTTTGCGTCTGACACGGTGCGGTCTGGTGCTCTTGCTGCGGGAGTAGCCACCGCTGTTGGAGGTCAACAACACGATGCCGGTGCCTACAAGAACGGCACCTACAGCAGTACCAATAATGCCTGCAATCTTGACGCCTTTGCCTACATTATTTGCCCGTTGCAGATTGGGGTCCTGCGAGTTGTTTTCCATGCTGGCTGCCATATCGGCTGCCGTGTTGGGATCCATGTTGGGATCCATGTTGGCTGCCATGTTGGCTGCCATGTTGGCATCCATAGTTGCTGCCTGTTCGGTGGCGGTGGAGAACAGTGCGCCCCACAGCCATAGGGTTGCACCGCCCAGCATGGTGACGCCGCCCGCAACGATGCTGGCTATGCCCCAGCCCTTTGCCGAAGCGTATTGTTGGGTGTTGAACTGGTTGCTGGTGGCGAAATCGGTGGTGGGCATGGGAAGCGAGTATATGCTGCTGATGTTTGTCTGCGGTTGTTCGGAGAGGCTTGTTTGGAATGAGTTGTCGGTGTTGAAGGCGCAGGCCAGATCCTGGGCGTTCACTTCGGTGCAGAGAAGCGCTGCAACAGCGATAAGGAAGAGTGATTTTTTCATGGTCTATGTTTGTTTTAAATCCGGTGCAAAATTACGGTTTTTTCCCGATATGGCAAAATGTTTTAAGGTTTAAAGTTTAAAGTTTAAGGTTTAAGGTTCAGTTGATGATCTCGTCGAGCTCGAGCCAGCGCATCTCCTTCTCGTCGAGGAGGGCTATCACTTCGCCGATGCGGGTGCTGGCGTTGGTGATGGCCGCAGGGTCGGTGAGGGTGCCGCTGCCCAGCTGCTGCTCCAGCGTGGCCTTTTCGGCGGTGAGCGTCTCTATCTCTGCCGTCAGCGCCTCGTATTCCTTCTGTTCCTTGTAGGTGGCCTTCTTCTTGGTGGTCGGTGTCGGGCGTTCGGTGTTCACTTGTCGGTCGGCGGCCTTGCGCTCGCGCTGCTCCAGCATCTCGGCGCGCTCGCGGCGCTGGCGCTCAAGGCGATACTGGGTGTAGTTGGAGTGGTAGTCGCGTATTTTGCCGTTGCCCTCGAAGACCAGCAGGTGGTCGACGATGTGGTCCATGAAGGAGCGGTCGTGGCTGACGATGACGAGGCATCCCTTGTAGGTCTGGAGGAACTGCTCGAGGATCTGGAGGGTGTAGATGTCGAGGTCGTTGGTGGGCTCGTCGAGGATGAGGAAGTTGGGGTTGGCCATGAGAACCTGCAGCAGGTAGAGGCGGCGTTTCTCGCCACCGCTGAGGTTGCCGAAGTAGTTGAACTGCGTGGTGCCGTCGAAGCCGAAGTAGGTGAGGAACTGGTGTGCCGACATGCTCTTGCCGTTGTCGAGCTCTATCTCTTCGGCGATGTCCTTGACGAGGTCTATGACGCGGCGGTCGGGCGGCGCCGACATGCCGGCCTGAGTGTAGTAGCCGAACTGGATGGTCTGTCCGACGACGACGCGGCCGCTGGTGGGCTTCAGCCGCTCGGTGATGATGTTGAGGAAGGTGCTCTTGCCCACGCCGTTGGGGCCCACGATGCCTATCTTCTCGCCGCGTTTGAATACATAGGAGTAGTCGTCGATGATGTCGCGGTAGCAGATATTGTACAGCTCGAGTATCTTGCCGCCGATGCGTTCGGTCTTGACGGTGAGCTGAGGGCGGCTGTCGTCGAAGCGAGTGTGGGCTTTGGCCTCGAGCTCGTAGAAGGCGTCGATGCGTGCCTGAGCCTTGGTGCCGCGGGCCTGCGGCATGCGGCGCATCCACTCCAGCTCGGTGCGATAGAGGCTGCGTGCCTTGGCCACCTCGGCGCGTTCGTTGGCCTCGCGCTCGGCCTTCTTCTCAAGGTAGTAGTCGTAATGTCCTTTGTAATGATAGAGTCGGGCGTTGTCGAGCTCGTAGATGTCCTGGCAGACGTTGTCGAGGAAGTAGCGGTCGTGGGTGACCATGAGGAGTGCCAGTCGCTGTCGCGAGAGGAATTCCTCGAGCCACTCTATCATGTCGATGTCGAGGTGGTTGGTGGGCTCGTCGAGGATGAGCAGGTTGCAGTCGTCCATCAGCAGGCGGCAGAGGGCCACCTTCTTCTGCTCGCCGCCGCTGAGGGTCTCCATGGGTCGGTCGAGCAGGGTGTCCACCTTCATGCGGCTGATGATCTCCTCCATGCGCTGCTCGAAGGTCCAGGAGTCCTCGGTCTCCGGGCGCTGGACGTTGTAGACGAAGTCGCGCACAACCTGGTGCGGGTAGGCTTCGGGGCTCTGCGGCAGGTAGGCCAGCTTGAGGTCGCTGCGGAAGGTTATCTTGCCGCTGTCCTGCAGGGTGTTGTATCCTTTCTGTCCTGTTGCCGTGATTATTATGTTGAGCAGGGTGGACTTGCCGTAGCCATTGCGGGCGATGAGGGCGGACTTCTGTCCGGCGTTGATGCCGAAGGAGATGTCTTCGAAGAGGAGCTTGTCGCCGAAGCTCTTGGTGAGGTTTTCTACGGTGAGTAGTGCGTCAGCCATTGATGGAGGTAGTGTTGGGGTATACGCCTTGCTGGATGGCGCCGGTGTTGGAAAGGATGCGTGCGGGGATGCCGCCTATGGTGCAGTTGTCCGGGAACGAGGTGTTGACCACGGCGTTGGCGCCGATGGCCACGTTGCTGCCTATGGTTATGTGGCCGTAGAGCTTGGCGCCGGGGCCTATATATACGTTGTCGCCGAGAGTGGGTGCGCCGTTGTAGTCGCCGATAGAGGTGGAGGGGTGGATGCGGCAGTTGGCGCCCACATGTGCCAGCGGGCTCACCACCACGGTGCCCCGATGGACGAGGCAGAGTCCGGGGCCGAAGACGTTTTTGGGGATGGTGACGCCGAGTCTGACGGCAAGGTTGTGGTTCAGCAGTTCAAGTACGGCCCGCGAGACGATGCGCCAAGGGCGGCAGTTGACAAGGTATTCGAGCCGGCGCAGCCTCAGCTGGAAGCGCAGCTGGTCGATGCGCAGCCAGTTGTAGAGACTGACGCGCTGCAGCCCGTGGGCGGCGATGTCGGCCTTGACATATTGGCGGTATGTGTTGTATGAGGTTATCATTTTGAGAGCCTTTTGTATTCCCGGCGGGCTTTCTTCATAAGCTTCATGAAGCACTTGTCGGTGTGCAGACGGGCCACGGCGGCGCTGGCCACGAGGCGTGCGGCGTCGACGTCGCTCTGCCAGTGGTAGCCGGCTATTACGCGGCTCTGGCCGTACATATAGCCGCGGGCGAGGATGGTGTCAGCCTTGTCGGGAGCCATCTCGGTGAGCAGCAGTGCGGCGCTCCAGCCAAGGATGGTGTGGCCCGAGGGGTAGGAACCGTTGGTGCGGAGCCACTTCTCGTCTTGGGGGTAGATGGTAGGCTCGTCGTAGTAGACGTAGGGACGAGTGCGCATGTAGTGGTTCTTAGGCAGTTTGCCGGCCTGGTCGGTGGTGAGGAGCCCGAGGGTGAGCATGCGGTAGATGGCCGGGGTGTTCTGCTCGGATATGTCGAAGCCAAGCACGCCGCTGAAGATGTGGCAGATGTTGTCGATGCTCCAGACGGCGTCGTTCACGGCTATGGCCAGCCTTGTGCTGTCTTTGCGCTGCTCCTTGCCCCAGCGGTACTGGGCCTTGTCATACATGAAGGCGGCGCTGGCTGTGTCGGGTGGAGCGGGCAGGAAGTAGACGGCGTTGGGCATCTGTGTTGAGTCGAGCAATGGTTTCTGTGCGGTGGCGACCATGCCGAGCAGCATGGCAGAAAGGATAATGAGCGTGTGTTTCATTGTTTGAGCAGTTTGTCGGTTTGTTCTTTGGCGCGGGCGTTGATGTCGGGGGTGAGGTGTTTGTTGAGAGTGCGCAGGGCGACCATGAGGGCGGTGAGGTCATCGGTGAAGCCGAGGGCGGGGATGAAGTCCGGCACCATGTCTGTGGGCAGAATCAAGTAGCCCAGGGCGCCGATGATGATGGTCTTGGCTTTCACCGGCACGTCCTTGGCCTGCAGCAGGAAGTAGAGCTGCAGGGCAGGGTAGAGCACTTTGCGCCCCACCTGTGAGGCTATGTGGCGCAGCTTCTTCAGGAAGCCGTCTTCGTCGTAATGCTGTTCGAAGCGCGGCGCGTTCTCAATGCTGAATCTCTCCATGGTGTGCTATTGCTCAAGAGCCTTTATGATGGCTGCCGCTGCCTTGCGTCCGGCGCCCATGGCCAGTATCACCGTGGCGGCGCCGCTCACGGCGTCGCCGCCTGCGAAGATATACTTGCGGCTTGTCTGGCCGTTCTCGTCGGCCTTGATGCCACCCCAAGGCTCGCACTCCAGACCTGGTGTCGAGGTGCGGATGAGGGGGTTGGGGCTCGTGCCGAGTGCGGCGACGATGGTGTCGGCCTCCACGTCGGTCTCGCTGCCTTCTATCTGCTTGAACGAGCGGCGTCCCTTGGCGTCAGACTCGCCCATCTCCATCTTGACGCAACGCAGGGCGCGCACGGTGCCGTCTTCGTTGCCGAGGATCTCCACAGGGGCTGTCTGAAAGAGGAACTGCACGCCCTCCTCCATAGCGTGGTGCACCTCCTCGCGGCGGGCGGGCATGTCCTCCTGGCCGCGGCGGTATACCACCGTCACCTCGCTGCCCAGGCGCAGCGCCGTACGGGCGGCGTCCATGGCCACGTTGCCTCCGCCCACGACGATAACCTTGCGGCCCAGATAGATGGGGGTGTCGTAGTGTTCGTCGTAGCCGTGCATGAGGTTGGTGCGCGTCAGCAGCTCGTTGGCGCTGACGACGCCGATGAGGGTCTCGCCTTTGACGCCCATGAACTTGGGCAGGCCGGCGCCGGAGGCTATGTAGACGGCGTCGTACTCCATCTCGCTGAAGAGCTGGTCGATAGTGATGCTCTTGCCGATGATGACGTTGGTGCGTATCTCCACGCCCAGGCGGCGCAGGTTCTCAATCTCTGGTTCCACCACCTTCTGCTTGGGCAGGCGGAATTCGGGGATGCCGTAGACGAGCACGCCGCCGGCATGGTGCAGCGCCTCAAAGACGGTGACCTGGTAGCCGTGCTTGGCGAGGTCGCCGGCGCAGGTGAGGCCGCTGGGGCCGCTGCCGATGACCGCCACCTTGCGGCCTGCAGGGTAACACTGGCTCTGCGGCTTGGCTTGTGCGCGGTGGTTGTCGGCCACGAAGCGCTCCAGAGCGCCGATGGCTATGGGCTCGTTCTTCACGCCCATCACGCAGCTGCCCTCGCACTGGGTCTCCTGCGGGCAGACGCGTCCGCAGACGGCCGGCAGGGCGGAGTCGTGGGTGATGGTGATATAGGCTTGGTTGAAGTTCTCTTCCTTGATGTTCTGTATGAACTGCGGTATGTTGATACCCACGGGGCAGGCCTCGACGCAGCGCGGCTTCTTGCACTGCAGGCAGCGGCTGGCCTCGACGAGGGCCTGGTGCTCGGTGAGGCCGAAGGAGACCTCGTCGAAGTTGTGGGCGCGCACGGCAGGGTCTTGCTCGCGCGGTTTCTGGCGTTGCTTGGCTTCGGCCACGGCGGCCTCCACGGCAGGGGCCAGATTGCACTGGTGGCCGCTCTCCGAGGTGGCTATGCGGTAGCGCCGTGCGTCGGGGGTCTTCAGCTTGCGTGCTGCCTCGTCGAAGTCCACGAGATGGCCGTCGAACTCCGGGCCGTCCACGCAGCAGAACTTCACCTCGTCGCCTACGCGCACGCGGCAGGCGCCGCACATGCCGGTGCCGTCGACCATCATGCAGTTGAGGCTGACGATGGTGGACAGGTTGTATTTCTTGGTGGTGAGGCTTACGAACTTCATCATCGGCAGCGGCCCGATGGCCACGCAGTGGCTGTATTCCACGCCCTTGGTGCAGAGCTCGTCGACCTTGGCTGTCACCAGCCCCTGCTCGCCATAGGAGCCGTCGTCGGTCATGATGTGCAGGTTGTGGCACACGGCGCGCAGCTCGTCCTCATAGAAGAGGAGGTCTTTCGAGCGTGCGCCGATGATGACGTCGGTGGGGATGCCATGCCGGAAAGCCCACTTCACCTGCGGGAACACGGGCGCAATGCCCACGCCGCCGGCCACGAAGAGCAGTCGTTTCAGCTCGCCTTTCTCGTGTTTCTCTATCAGCTCGCTGGGCCTGCCCAGGGGGCCTACGATGGTGTAGAGGTCGTCGCCCTCGTTCATGGCTGCCAGCTGGCGTGTGGTCTCGCCCACCACCTGGAAGACGATGACCACCGACTGGCGTTGGTACACGATGTCGCTGATGGTGAGCGGTATGCGTTCGCCGTTCTCGTGCGGTATGACGATGACGAACTGGCCTGGCTTGCCGCTGAGCGATATCCACGGAGCGTGGATCTCCATCCTGTATATCTCGTGGCTGTTGAGCAGCCGCTTGCTGATAATCTCGTACATGTGGCTTTATGCTTTTGTGTTGATGAATGTCTTTTCCAGGAGGTCGACGAACTCCTTGTGGGCAGCTGTTGCTGCGAGGGGGCTGAGGGCTTTGGCCAGCCCGCTGTAGTACCACGCCAGGTCGGCCTTGCCTTTGGGGGCCTTGAAGCGTTTCCACAGGTCGTCGCCATGCTTCGTGTAGTCGTTGGCTATGGAGCGCAGGTTTGACAGCTTGTCGCCCATGGCCACCATCTGCGCGTCGCGGCTTGCTGCCGCCAGGCGGTCGATGGCCTCCTGCTTGCGGGAGTACCATGTGTCGCCCTCGCGGTGCGGCGGGTTGCTGTCGGCGCCCACCAGGTCGGCCACGCGGTCGCCAAACAACGCGCGCAGTTCATCCATGGTGATGCCGGTGTCCTCCACCACGTCGTGCAGCGCGGCGGCGGCCAGCATCTCCTGGTCTTCGCTCTCTGTGGCCACGATGCTCATCGCCTCCATCGGGTGCACTATGTACGGCAGGTTCGAGCCCTTGCGCGTCTGTCCCTTGTGGGCGTCGGTGGCCACGGCTATGGCTTTGTCTATTATGTCGGTGTTCATGCTATACAATGTTTATTTTCTTAGCCTGACGGTACAGCCTTTCGGCACGCGAGTGGTTGACTTCCTTGTTGCTGCCGAGGGAGTTGAAGATGTACTCCAACCCGTTGACGCCTGCCCCTTTGCGCAGGGCGTAGACGCAGCAGAGGTTCTGCAGCGTCACCGAGAGGGCCATGATGTCGAGGTCCGTGCCGCTAATCTGGTGCAGCGCCAGCTGGTAGGCGTCGTCGCTGTAGTCGTGCAGCAGCCGTTCCAGGTCGCCAAGTGTCTTGAAGCCCATGCGCAGCAGCACCTGAAGGTAGGGCATCAGGTTGTCGCGGTATATCTCGGCCTGGTTGATGGAGGCTATGCGGTCGGCGAGTTTGTGGAACGGGTCGAGCTCCAGGTAGCTGCGGAAGGTGTCGCCGTCCAGCGGCACGCGGTCAAAGTCGCCGTCGGCCACTAGCGCCTGCACCTGCCTCCTGTAGTCGGTGATCTCCATGCGTATGCGGCTGAACTGCTCGTCGGCCAGCTCCAGCATGCCGGCAATGCGGTTCATGTTGCGCAGGTGTTCGCGCGGTATCTCGATGTCCGTCTTGTAGCCCAGGTCGTGGTTTATGGTGGCCCACACGTGCTGCAGCGCCGTGCGCATCTGCACCTCGAAGCGGTATTCGTGCATCTCGGGATCCTCGCAGCGTTCCAGCGGCAGTCGGCATATATAGTGCAGCGACATGTAGCCGAAGCGGTCAAGGTCGAGCAGCCGGCGCTTGTCCACGGAGTTGTCCCAGTCCACCTCGAAGTTCTTCTCTATCAGTGCCGCTATCTTGTCGACCTCTTCGGTGTAGAAGGTGATGATGCGGCATCCCAGTATGTCCGTGATGTCGCTCAGCGTGGCGTATTTGTGCCCCTTGAGCTCAAGCTTCCCCGCCAGGCTCTTCTCCTTCTTGATGCGGCTTTCCATGGCCGTGACGTATAGGTGGTTGTCGGCCACTATACGCCTGATCTCGCCGTCCACCACGGCCTGCAGCTTCTCAAAGAGAGGCCTCTTCTCGCGGTACTCGTCGAGAATCATCTCGCTGTGCAGGTCGAGGTTCATTGTATGGAGATGATGTTGGAGAATCCCGTGATGTCAAACACCTCGCGCACCTGCGCCTTCATGTTCTTCAGCACCAGCTTGCCTTTGCGGCTGCCGACGCTCTTCTGCAGCATGAGGAATATGCGCAGTCCCTGGCTCGACGTGTAGTCCATGCCCGAGCAGTCCATCTCTATGTCCATGGCGTCGCCCTGCATCAGGGGGGCTATGTCTTTCTGAAACTGGTCGGCGTTGGTGGTGTCTATGCGCCCGTTGAGCTCCACGAGGGTCTTCGCCCCCTCGGTGTTTATCTTTACTTCCATAGTCCTTACAATCTCTTTTTCATCGTTAATATGTTGCACCCTTCTTCGTAGCGGTACTCTATGCTGTCCATCATCTGCTTGCAGAGGAAGATGCCGAGGCCGCCGATGTCGCGGTCTTCGGCGGCTGCCGTCACGTCGGGGTCCTCGCGCTCCAGCGGGTTGAAGGGGGTGCCGGCGTCGCGCAGCACGATGGCCAGCTCCAGCCCGTCGTTGCTCAGCTCGGTGCCGGCCTCAAGCCACCCTATGCCGCCCTGGTAGGCGTAGCGCACCACGTTCTCCACGGCCTCCTCCACCGACAGGCGTATCTTGAACTGCAGCCCTTCGTCGACGGGTATGTCGGGCGAGGCCATGATGTATTCTATTATCTCGGCGCTCTTGTCCTTGATGGGGTTGAATTTCCTTTTGTTCATGATTCAGTATTTTATCGACATGATTGTTATGTCGTCGTTCTGCGGGTTGTCGCCGGCATATTCCCTGACGCTCTCGTAGAGGCCATCCACGAAGGCCTCCTCCGTGGTTTCGCCGCTGTGGTTGCCGGCCCACGCCAGCAGGCGTCCTTCGCCGTACTGCTCCTTGTCGGCGCGTTCGGCCTCGGTGACGCCGTCGGTGTACAGCAGCAGGCGCGTGCCGTGCTCCAGCTGCATCCGCTCGGCCTCGTAGCGGAAGCCCTCCATCACGCCCAGCGCCAGGTTGGGCTTGGCCTTCAGGAAGCGCACGTGGCGGTCGGGGCCCATGACGATTATCGGGTTGTGGCCGCCGTTGCAGTATTCCATCACCCCCGTGGCGGGGTTCAGCCGCCCGATGAAGAGGGTGACGAACATATCGCCCGAGTTGGCCTCGGCTATGCTGTCGTTCACGCGGCTCATGGCCTGCGCCATGTCGAGCCCCAGGCCCGCCACGAAGCGCAGGGCGGCGCGCGTGATGCTCATCATCAGCGCCGCCGGGGCTCCCTTGCCGCTCACGTCGCCGATGGCGAAATACAGCGTGCCGTCGTCGAGCGTCATGAAGTCGTACAGGTCGCCGCCCACCTCCTTGGCGGGCACCAGCTTGGCGTGCAGCGTCGGCGGGAAGTCGCTCTGCAGCATGCCCATCTGTATGTCGCGCGCCACGCTCAGCTCGCCCTCCATGCGGTTGTTGGCCGCCGTGGTGGTCTTCAGCTCGTTGATGTAGTCCGTCAGCGACCGCTGCATGTAGGCGAAGGAGTCGCGCAGCTGCAGCACCTCGTCGCGGCTCTTCACCTCGGGCAGCGGCACGTCGAGGTTGCCGCCGCTCATGTTGCGCGCCGCGGCGCTGAGGTCCACGATGGGCCTCGTCACGCGGCGCACGATGAAGTAGCACAGCAGGAACAGCACCAGCAGCCCAACGAGCCCCACATAGAAGAGCACGCTGTATATGCGGTTGGTGTCCTTCACCACCTCGCTGTACAGCACCGAGATGGCCGCCGACCAGCCCGTGCGCATGGGCTCGTACACCGTGTACGAGGCGTCGCGCCCCTTGCCGTTGCGCACCATGCTGTCGATGCCGCGCAGCATGTTGCCGAGCAGCCGCGCCACCGTGGTGTCGCTCTTCATGCTCTCGATGATGCCTTTGGCCACCACCTCGTTGGTGTAGGCCAGCAGCGTGGTGTCGGTGCACAGGATGGTGACAAACGACTTCTCGTAGGGCTTGCTCTTTTCCAGCACCTCGCGGAGCCACTCCACGGGCACGTCGGCCGTCACCACGGCTATCAACTCGCCGTCGGCATCCTTCATGGGGTAGCTGTAGGTCGTCATCAGCCGCTGCCCGCCGCCGTCGTCGTAGTAGGGGTTGCTCCAGTGGGGCTGGCCCGTCTCCGCGGGCACGCGGAACCACTCCATGCCGTAGTAGTCGTAGCCCTCGTGGCCCAGCTGTATGCTGTGCAGCGTGCCGTCGGCGTCGAGGTAGCTGTAGGGGGCGTACCAGCGGTCGTCGCCGTGGCGCCCGCGGGCGAAAGCCACAGCGCTGCCGCACACCATGGAGTCCTGCCGCACCAGCTGCTCCGTGATGCGACGCAGCATCTCATCGTCGCCGATCATGGCGGCGGCGAACTTGCCGGCGCTCTGTGTGGAGACCTCCACGCCGACCAGCGGCGCCTCGATGTCCCTCACCATGGCGTGCAGCTTGCTCTTCGTGGACTCCTCGGCGGCTTCCACAATCTCCTTGTAGTTGGCAAAAGCCATCACCGCCAGCGCCCCTATGAACAGCACAGAGACGAACAGCAGTATGTTGAGGCTCAGCCTCAGCGACAGCGAGCGTATCTTCTTCATGCCAGAAAGTTTTCTTACTCAGCGAAATACTTATAGAACAGCGGTATGGTCTCTATGCCCTTGAAGAACTGCTCCAGGGGGTAGTTCTCGTTCGGCGCGTGGATGTCGTCGCTCGCCAGGCCGAAGCCCATCAGGATGCTCTTCAGGCCCAGTATCTTCTCGAAGCCCGCCACTATGGGTATCGAGCCGCCGCTGCGCGTCGGTATCGGGCGCTTGCCGTAGGTCTCCTGCATGGCGCGCTCGGCGGCCTTGTAGGCCTTCAGCTCCAGCGGTGCCACGTAGGCCGCGCCGCCGTGGCACGGCGTCACCTTCACCGTCACATAATCCGGCGCCACGCTCTCAAAGTATTCCTGGAACTGCTTGCTCACCTTCTCGAAGTCCTGGTTGGCCACCAGGCGCGTGCTTATCTTGGCGTAGGCCTTGCTGGGCAGCACCGTCTTGGTGCCCTCGCCCGTGTGGCCGCCCCAGATGCCGCACACGTCGAGGCACGGCCTGATGCCCGTGCGCTCCTTCGTGCTGTAGCCCTTCTCGCCCTTCAGCGCCTTCACGCCGAGCTCGCGCTTGTAGGCCTCCTCGTCGAAGGGGGCCTGCGCCATCAGCGCGCGCTCCTCGGCGCCGAGCACCAGCACGTCGTCGTAGAAGCCCGGTATGGTGATGTGCCCGTCGGCATCGTGCAGGTCGGCAATCATCTTGCACAGCACATTGATCGGGTTGGCCACCGCGCCGCCGAAGATGCCGCTGTGAAGGTCGTGGTTGGCACCGGTGACCTCCACCTCCCAGTAGCACAGGCCGCGCAGGCCGCTGGTGATCGACGGCACGTCGGGCGCTATCATCGAGGTGTCGCTCACCAGGATGACGTCGGCCTTCAGCAGCTCCTTGTTCTTCTCGCAGAAGCCGTAGAGCGAGCCGCTGCCTATCTCCTCCTCGCCCTCGAGCATGAACTTCACGTTGCAGGGCAGGTTGCCCGTGCGCACCATGTACTCAAAGGCCTTGGCGTGCATGAAGCTCTGACCCTTGTCGTCGTCGGCGCCGCGGGCCCAGATCTTGCCGTCCTTCACCACAGGCTCGAACGGCTCCGTGCGCCACAACTCCAGCGGCGCCACGGGCATCACGTCATAGTGGCCGTAGACAAGCACCGTAGGCTTCTTCGGGTCCACGGTCTTCTCGCCGTACACCACGGGGTTGCCCTCCGTGGGCATCACCTCGGCGCGGTCGGCGCCGGCCTCGAGCAGCAGCTCTTTCCAGCGTTCGGCGCAGCGCACCATGTCGCCCTTGTGCTCCTGCTCGCTGCTGATGGACGGAATGCGGATAAGGCTGAAGAGTTCTTCAAGAAAACGATCCTTGTTCTGTTCGATGTATTGTTTCATATTCAGTGCATTTTATATTTATTCACAAATATATGTCGAGTGCAAATATACGAAACTTTTTCCATATACGTCACAAATTTTATCAACACCGCCCCTCCGCCCACGCCGTCACGCCTGCACCATGCCCCCAAACGCCATACAATTACTTACCACGCAGAGACTTCCGTTTAACACCAACCCCATAATAACCCATCCGTATTGATTCCCCGCAGGGGTTCCCGTTTGATAGCCAACCCATAACACCCCGACCATATCCATACCCCGCAGGGGTTCCTGTTTGAAAGCCAACCCATAACACCCCGACCATATCCATACCCCGCAGGGATTCCCGTTTGATAACCAACACATGAAATCCCTCCTGTAGCCATACCCCGTAGGGGTTTCATTTTAATAGCCAATGGTTTACGTATTTTTGTCAATGAACCCTGTAGGGGTTCCATTACTCCCTGGCTTCCTACGCACTCCCTACGGCCCCTCTTCGGACCCGGTACGGCATTTCTTCAGTAGTTCTTCAGTGCCGCACTGAAGAACTACTGAAGAACTACTGAAGAACGGCCGTAGGGACTCCGTACCGGCTCCGTAGGGACTCCGAAGAAAAAATATTTTGCCGGAACGGAAATTATATGTATCTTTGCATTTCAAAACCTTTTGTTATGAAAAAGATATTGTTATTGGCGTTTTTGTTGATGCATTGTTTGACAGCCGCCGCGGCAAACGATGGCGACACTATTTATGGAAGGTATCGTTATTATTACTACCCTTATGCTTTCGAGGATTTCCGAAATGGTATGCCTATAATTGATGGAGTTGAGTATAGTATTGGCCGATACCATACGGAATATGTGTTCGATGCCGGTGATTCAATGTATTTTTACACGTCTGTATGTCACCCCAAATATATTTATAGCAAAGAGTTTGCTTGCATGAGGCATAGCGACGATACGTTGCATATCATTGGAATATCGTTTATTGAGGATTCTATTTATTGGGGAGGGTGGTATGCCAATGAACCTTTTTTGCCCGAGAACCGTTCGTATACGGTAACATTGTTTGACTCGAATATGAATGCGCTGCGTACTGCTTCATCGTCAGTCGACGATCTTCTGCGTGGTCCAATGTGGCTTTTGGGCGAATGGTCAAATGCTATTGGCAGATTTAGGGAAATATACTTCAATGATACCATTGATATCGCAGGGACATTTTATATAAGTATGAAGGTGTTCCATATGGATACATTGTGCTATTCCAGCACAGAGGTGATTGGTGAAACGCATGCATGGCACGGTAGTTATCCGGATCCCTATTATTACCATATTCCATACGAACACCGCAAATACAGGACTTCGTTGGGCGACAGCTGGCACGACGAGCCATGCGGATATGGGCACACTACACTGATATATCCGATATTGGAGTTTGACGAAGACAGTTGTGTTGCCCCTGAGGTACAGTATCAGCCTGCGGGTTTGGCGTCATCTGCGACAGCGGCTATTGTGTATTGGCAGCAAGATGATAACCATGATTTTTATGAAATAAGTTACGGACCTGAGGGTACACCTCCGGGGGAGGGTACGGTGGCGACAACTGCGTTGACTCACTATCTCATACAAAACCTTGACCGCAACACGCGCTATGATGTCTATGTACGTGCACGGTGTGATTTTGCACATACGCAGTGGAGCCCGTGGAGCGACGCGCTGCATATCCTTCTGGCTACCTATGGCATTGACGATGTTGAGACTGTCTCATGGAGCGTGACGCCGAACCCGGCGCGTGGCACGGCGACGGTGCGCTGCGAGGCGGGGGTGCAGGGCGTGGAGGTGGTTTCGTCCACGGGTGCCACGGTGCTGAGCCTCGACGGCGGCGGGGCGCAGGCCTGCGTGCTGGACCTCGCGGGTCTGGCCAAGGGCATTTACATAGTGCGCATCACCACGCCGCAGGGCACCGCCGCGCAGAAGCTGGTGGTGGAGTGAGTCGTGTCTGGTAACATATCGCTGAACAAACTATATTTTAAACACAATATGTAGATAAAAAACAAATTCTTATGAAAAAGACATTTATAATACTATGCTTACTTGCAAGCATTGCCACACAGGCACAATATGATACGCTACCGTATAATTTAAGTATACCAAACTATTTCACGACCCACTCGTTTGATTCGATGCACGCCATCTCTCACGATGACATTTTTTGCGTTCCACATCCAGATAACCTAAGTCGATTCGGTTGTGACGAGAACGTCAACGGCGGTCATGGTGTTACAATACCACCAACCCAGCCATATGCAAATAATGGAGATTATGCTTTTGGTTTTTACACTGACAGCCTAATACACGTTATCGGTATGGCATGGTATTCAATTCCAGATCTTTATCCTACGCCTCTGCCGGATTGGGATACAATTGAAGTGAAGTTGTTTCATCCAAGCGGTAATTATATGGCGCCGCTTGTGAAGAAGAAAATCACACGCGATACATTCTCTTTTTCCAGGGTGCTTGACCTTGGACGCGGAAGGGATGCATCAGATATTACAAATTGGGCTATACATTATGTTCCGGCACCATTGTATGAAGTGTATTTCGACAGGGAAATAGATATTAGCGACTCTCTTTATCTATCGGTTAAATACACGTGGAACCAATTATACTATAAGAATTGGGAGCTTACAGCAGGATGGACAGAACTACATAATCCTTGTATTCTAGAGCCAAAAGTTTTCCCGATTCAAAGTTACCGCATGAAGGATACTCCAGGTGACGACGACTCATGGACATACAGCGAGATGCACGCCTACCCGCTGCTGTTCCCCATCATAAGGCTCGACGGGGACACGTGTCCCGAGGTGCGCGAGGTGCGCTACACGAGGGTGGGCAACAGCGCGGCGATAGCGCAGTGGGATGCCGGCACGAACCACCGCGACTGGCAGCTGTGCTACGGTCCGCAGGGCTTCGATCCCGAGGGTGCTGATGTTGTAAACACCACGGTGCCGCAGCGAGCGCTGACGGGCCTGACGGCCACGGGGCGCTACGACGTGTACGTCAAGGCGCGCTGCCGTTTTGCGCGCGACGAGTGGACGCCGTGGGCTGGGCCGTTCAGCTTCAGCATGTCGGAGATAGGCATCGAGGATGGG
>OMXC01000015.1 GCA_900314925.1 uncultured Bacteroidales bacterium | reverse complement strand
GGGTAGCTATGTCTGGATCGGATAAGCGCTGAAAGCATCTAAGTGCGAAGCCGGCCCCAAGATGAGACTTCGTCACAGGGTGGTCGAAGACTACGACCTTGATAGGCCGCAGGTGTAAAGGCAGCGATGTCAAAGCCGAGCGGTACTAATTACCCGAAGACTTTCCGTTGGTACTTCAAAGTACATTGTATTCTCTTATGTGTCTTGTCCCAGTATTCACCTCTTCCCATTCCGAACAGAGAAGTTAAGCCTCACATCGCCGATGATACTGCACTTGTTTGTGGAAAAGTAGGTCGCCGCCAATCTTTTTAAGGAGTTTCAGAAATGAGACTCCTTTTTTTTATTTTTGGTGGCTATGGGGTTCAGTTGCCTCGTCAAGCTCGGCAGGCATACCACACCTCTTCCCATTCCGTGCCGAAGGCGTCGGCTCTGCCGACAACGTGAAGTTAAGCCTCACATCGCCGATGATACTGCACTTGTTGGCTCCGCCTACGTCCCTTCATCCCGGCATAGCTCATGCAAGCATGGCTCTGCGCTCGACTTTTGGGACTCCTGTGGAAAAGTAGGTCGCCGCCAATCTTTTTAAGGATTTTCAGAAATGAGACTCCTTTTTTTATTTTTGGTGGCTGTCTTGTAGCCGTTTAGAGGGTGTTAGTGGCTGGGGGATAGCTGATTGTCGTTAAGGGGGTTCATATTTGAATGGGGGCTCAGTATGTCAAAGGGCTCTTTTATAGGGGTTTGGAGAGGTTGGCGCTGGCCAGGACGCTTCCCAATCCGGATGCAAAAGTACGACGGCGGGATTGCGGTCTACGAATGGTTGCGTTTTTTTTCTTTACGCTATAGTGGTGGCTGTGTAAATTGAAAAATGAGAACTGAGAATTGGAAGAACGGCGAATTTGGCGAATTAGGCGAACTATGGTCAGCGACCTTGTGGAGCTAAGCTACGCAGGTCAATTTTAAGGCGAATTACTCGAAAAGTGAATAGTGGTCAGTGGCCAGTGGATAGTGGCTGTCTTGTAGCCGTCTTGTAGCCGTCTTGTAGCCGTTTAGTAGCCGTTTAGAGGGTGTCTAGTCAGTAAATATGGGGAAAAGAGAGGCGCCGGATTTGGTGGTGGCTGTATGACAGGGGGTTATCGGCGTGGGATGATGCAGATGGTGGTTGGAGTGGGACAGTGGGACAGTGGGACAGTTCAATGTCTTTTACTGATTTTGGTTGACATTTTTTTATCCTTTTCCTGATATGGTTGTCACTTGTTTTCTTGGACAAGTTGACAATTTCCTGATATCGTTGACAGTATTCCTGAAAAGGTTGACAACCGCATATTTTTTCGATTGCAAAGATAGCGATTAATTAGCAAACTCATACTTTTTTTTCTGATAAATCTTGTTTTTCCACATTTTCTTCTGCTCTCCCGCCTGTTTGTGGGCGATGTCAGGCGTCTGCATTCCAATACTATAGTGCGGCCGGTGACCATTATAGAAAAGGATAAATTGCTTTATTTGTTCCAAGGCTTTTTCGTATGACGGGAAACGACCTTTCTGTCGGTAGATGCTCTCGCCTTTAATGATACCGTTTACTCGCTCCGCAATGCCGTTGTCCGTTGGTTTGTAGTCCTCTGTCATCGATATCCGTATGCCGTATTTCTGTAGTTCCTCCACGTATAGGTCGCAGCAGTATTGCACACCTCGGTCGGAGTGATGGATGAGTCCTGACAAGTCGTCGCCACCGGCTTGTTCTATGGCCATGCGGAGCGCCCTGAGCGTAAAGACAGCCGCCAGCGATTCCGCCAGACACCAGCCGACAATCTTCTTCGAGTATGCATCCGTGACCAGGTGCAGGTAACAGCACCCACTATCAAGTTCTATATAGGTGATGTCGCTCACCCATAGTTGGTTGGCCCTTGTGGGGATAAAATCCTTGACGAGGTTCTTCCACTTGTGGTAGCGGTGGTTGGAGTTTGTCGTGGAGCGGCTCCTGCGGGGTTTCTGCATCAGCTGGTGGCGGCGCAACAGGCCCAGGAACGCATCCCTGCCGAGCATCCGGCCGCTGCCGAACATCGTCGACAGCATCAGCCAAAGTTTCACGCCTCCGATGCCAGGATCTATCTCTCGTATCTCGTGTACGGTATCAAGAATCTTACGCTCTGTCGTAAGTTTCTCAACACCGTCCGTCTTCTTCTTGTAAAAGGCCTGACGACTACGGCCAAGCAATTCACAGGCAGCAATTATGGTCAGGCCATGCTGTCCGTGAAGCTCCTCTACTGCTTGGCCCCAGATTTTTTTCTGATCTCAATGCCGTTCCTTTCGGCCACGTCTATCAACGTGTTCAAGGCAAGGTTCTGCAGCTCAAGCTCGCGGATGCGGGCCTCCAACTGCAAAACTTCGGTGGACTTCTCCGCCTCTTTCTTCTTGCGTGCCATATCTTCAAGCGGTTCGGGATTCGGATGCAAAAATACGACTGTCTTTTGGCAATTTGGGTTGACATTTTTTTGCTCTTTTACGGGATAGGGTTACCTCCATGAAGTCGGTGGTCACAGCAGTCACTTGAAGGGTTAAGAGTTATGAGTTAGGAATTATGAGTGGGAGGAAGTGACGGTGGGTGAGTAATGTGTGAGTAATTAATTGATTGGGAATGAAGGGGTGTTGGTGTGGGACAGTTGGGACAGTCAGGACAGTTAAAAAATGGGGCGTTCATGATCGGGGAAATCGTCTTTCTATTAATTGCGAGTGAGTTGTTGGAAGATGGTTGTCGGGCGGGAATATGAGGGGCATATTTATCATATGAGAACAATTATTTTGTTGTTTCAAGATTTATTTGTAACTTTGCAAATCGAAAGTTGGAACATAAAAAGACTGCATTATGGCTACCAAGAAGAAGATTGATGTGGCGTTGATATACGATTTCGACGGGACGCTCTCGCCGGGCAACATGCAGGAATTCGGCTTTGTGCAGGCGATAGGCAAGAACCCCGACGCTTTCTGGCAGAAGACCGTAGAGATGGCTACGACCAACGACGCCAGCGGGATATTGTGCTATATGTACCTGATGCTGCAGGAGGCTAAGGCTTGTGGCATCTCGCTGAAGCGCGAGTCGTTCCGCAAGTTCGGCTCGATGGTGGAGCTGTTCAAGGGTGTAGAGGAGTGGTTCGCGCTCATCAACCAGTACGGCAAAGCGCGCGGGATAAACATCAAGCACTACATCAATTCGTCGGGGTTGAAGGAGATGATTGAGGGCACCCCGATAGCCAAGCGCTTCGAGAATATCTACGCCTGCTCGTTCCTCTACAACGTCGATGGCGTCGCCTACTGGCCTGCTGTGGCGGTGGATTATACCACGAAGACGCAGTTTCTCTTCAAGATCAACAAGGGGATACGGGAGATAAGCGACAACAAGAGGATCAACGAGTTTGTGGCCAAAGAGGACCGGCCCATCCCTTTCGAGCGGATGATATATATGGGTGACGGGGAGACCGATGTTCCCTGCATGAGCGTCGTCAAGGAGCAGGGCGGCCACTCCATCGCCGTCTATGGCAACCGCAAGAAGAAGACGGTGGCTGAGCGTCTTATAAAGGAGAATAGGGTCAATTTCGTGTGCAAGGCCGACTACACGGAGGGCTCGGAGATACACACCACCGTGAAGCTCATCCTCGACAAGATACGTGCCGACTACGACTTCGAGCAGCATCTGTTGTCACAACGGCATTTGGCGAAGCCTTAATATTTGTACCACGAAACAACAACGTAGAAATACCGCTTAAAACGATTAATTACAAAACATCGGTTCTATGAACATCATCAAAATCAACAACGGCAAGGTGGAACTGAGGAAAGAGAGCGGTTCCTTGATTCGCACTATCGGGAACGGGGATGCCGTGTGCGCCAATTTTAATGCCGACCAGTCGTTGGTGGTGATCACCACCGTGAAAGGCAAAGTGGAGATACGCAAGGAAAGCGGCTCGCTTGTCCGTACCATTGGAAACGGCGATGCTGTCGGCGCCAATTGGGTCGGGAACGACATCGCCGTCCAGACAAGCAAAGGCAAAACCGAACTCCGGAAAGAATCCGGTTCCTTGATAAGGACGATATGATGGCTAAACCTGTAATTTGTATGTGCATAAAAATCGGTATGATTGGATAAATATGCCGCCAGACACCTGGTTGATAAGAAAGATAAAGGAGCCTTAATGGAGGCTCCTTTTTTGTTCCGCGTGTAGCGATGTGTGTGGGTGTTTCTATTCGTGCCAGGAGCTGCCCAGCTGGTCAAATAATACTGGCAGTCTTGTGGGGCCGCTGTTGCTCATGCCGATACGCACGATGACAAGGTTCTTGTGTGGGTTGACGTAGAGCACCTGCTCGCAGATGCCAAGGGCATAGTAGCCTGAATATTCCGGGCGGATGAAGCCTTCGTAGTTGATGTTGTACCAGTTGAAATGGTAGCCGTGATAGCTGGTGTCGCAGTCGGAGGTCTGCCGTATCCAGTCTTCGCTCACTATGCGACGGCTATCCCACATTCCATTGTTGAGATAGAGGCGGCCAATCTTGGCAAGGTCATGGATGGTGAGCGTGATGCCGCCGAAGCAGTGCGCGAAATCGTGCTTGCGGCTGTCGATGTTGACCAGTGCCGGATGCTCCATACCGAGCTGCTTCCACACACGCTCGCCGAGGTAGTCGGCATAGCGCTTTCCCGAGGCCCGCTCGATGACAGCGCCGAGGATGGCCGACGTCATGCTCTCGTAGCGGCGTTGGGTGCCTGGCTCGCAGCGGAACTTCAGCCCGCGGATTTGCCGCATGATGTTGTCTCCGTAGTTAAGCTTCGCCATCGCATTAATCATCTTCAGGTCCTTCAGCGTGGTGAACTCGTAGGTGTCGTCGAAATCTATTCCGCTCCGCATGTCCAGCAAGTGTCGGATGGTCAGCTTCTGCCACATCGGGTCTTTCTTCTTCAGCTCCGGCAGGTAATCGGTGACAGGGTCGTCGATGCTGCGGATGTAGCCGTCGTCGACGGCAATGCCGCATAGGAGTGATGTTATGGATTTGGAGATGGAGAAGATGGTGGCCATGCGGTCGGCCGAGAAGTCTCCCCAGTAACGCTCATAGACGATGCTGTCGTTGTGGATGATGACGATTCCCTGCGTACTGCTTTCTTTGGCGAAGGCCTCCCCAAAGGTCATAGAGTCGCATGGATGCGGCTTAGGATAGAAATACGTTGTGTCAATCCAGTCGGCCTGCTTTTGTGCAACAGGGAAGTGGAAAACGATGTCGCCAGTGGCGATGGTGTCGTGTTCCTGCTTATCGAAACTAAAGATGTTGGGGCCGTCCTTGCCGTCGGCTCTCAAACCTCGCACGATGGAGCATGACGAGAGAAGTGTCAGGCAGAGGACAAGCGACACTATTTTTACTGTGGATTTCATATTATATAATAACGTTGAGTTTCTTGAGTATCTTTCGGTTGATTTCGTTGATTATGTCTGTTTGTCGATATAGTTCACGAAGGCCTGGTTGGCGAGGCGGGTGCCGCCGGGAGTGGGGTAATGGCCGGTGAAGTACCAGTCGCCGGGGTGATTAGGGCAGGCCTTGTGCAGTCCTTCGATGCTTTGGAAAACCAACTCGACGGGAGCCTGCATGTCCTCGGGGCGGAGCATCTCCACAATCTTACGGTTGATATCCTCGACGGTGAAGGGCTCATAGATGGCTCGCACGCGATTGTGCATCTCTTCCTTGGGCTTCATCAACTCTCGTTGGCAGGCTTGGTAAGTGTCGGCTACCAGCTGCCGCATGCCTCGTTCCTCGATGAGGGCCATCGTGGCGCGGAAAGCGCAGAATTCCTCCAGACGCGGCATATCGATGCCGTAGTAGTCGGGGTAGCGTATCTGCGGAGAACTGCTGACCATCACGATTTTCTTGGGGTGCAGGCGGTCGAGGATTTTGAAGATGCTCTCGCGCAGCGTAGTGCCTCGTACGATGCTGTCGTCGATGATGACGAGGTTGTCACGGTAGGGCCGCAGGGAGCCGTAGCTGATGTCGTAAACATGGGCGGCGAGGTCGTTGCGCTCGCTGTTGTCGGCGATGAAGGTACGCATCTTGATGTCTTTCCACACCACCTTTTCCGTCCTCACCTCGTCGTGAAGTTTACGGAAGCCGTCGGTGATGCCGTAGTAGGCCACCTCGGCGGTGTTGGGGATGTAGGAGAAGACGGTGTTCTTGATGTCTCCGTCGATGGCTTGCAGGATGGCTGGAGTCAGCTGCTCTCCCAGTCGTTTACGCTCTTGGTAGATGTCGCGGTCGGAACCCCGGCTGAAGTATATGCGTTCAAAACTGCAGGCGCTCAGTTGCCTGGCGGGCATAATCTGTTCCAAATGACTTTCGCCGTTGCGACGCACGATGAGGGCCTCGCCAGGCATCAACTCATGAATATCGTCGCACTGGAGGTTGAAGGTTGTCTGCAGCACGGGGCGCTCGCTGGCCACAGCCACTATCTCGTCGTTGCGGTAGTAGAACGCCGGACGGATGCCCCAGGGGTCGCGTACGGAAAACATCTCGCCGCTGCCGGTGAGGCCGCACATCACGTAGCCGCCGTCGTAGTGCTCCATCGTGGTACGAAGGACGTTTGCCATCTCTACATGGTCGTCGATATAATTCGTGATGTCGATGCCTTCAAGACCCTTGGCTTTTGCCTCCACAAACAGCCGTTCCACCTCGCGGTCGAGGCGGTGTCCCATCAGCTCCAGCGTGATGTACGAGTCGCCGTAGATACGCGGTGACTGGCCTTGGGCGGTGAGGAATTGGAAGACCTCGTCGATGTTGGTCATGTTGAAGTTGCCGCAGAGGCAGAGGTTCTTGGCACGCCAGTTGTTGCGGCGCAGGAAAGGATGCACATATTGCAATCCGCTCTTGCCTGTGGTGGAGTAGCGCAGATGGCCCATCAGCAATTCGCCGGCCATCTCCTCTGTTACACGGGAGAAAATCTCCGAGATGGCGTCCTTACCCTCGGCCCTCTCGCGGAACATATACTCTGTGCCAGGCTTATTGGTCAGGCTTACCGACGCGATGCCGGCGCCCTCCTGGCCACGATTGTGCTGCTTCTCCATCATCAGATAGAGCTTGTTGAATCCGTATGCCCACGTGCCGTACTTCCGGACGTAGTAGTCGAGCGGCTTCAGCAGGCGTATCATCGCTACGCCGCATTCATGCTTCAGCTGTTCCATATCAGATGCAGGCTTTGACGAACGACATGAACAGCGGGTGTGGATTCAGCACCGACGAGCTGTATTCGGGGTGGAACTGCGTGCCGATATACCAGCGTTTCTCAGGTATCTCCACTATCTCCACCAGGTCGGCGGCGGGGTTGATACCGACACACTTCATACCCTTTGCCTCATATTCCTTCTTGAAGGCATTGTTGAACTCGTAGCGATGACGGTGGCGCTCCTTGATAAGCGTTTCTTTGCCGTAGGCCTCATGAACGCGGCTTCCCTCTTTGAGCTGGCAGTCGTAGGCACCCAGTCGCATCGTGCCGCCCATCTGGGTGATGTTCTTCTGCTCCTCCATGATGTCGATGACATTGTGCGGTGTTTTCTCGTCCATCTCGCGGCTGTTGGCATCCTTATAGCCCAGCACGTTGCGGGCGAACTCGATGACCATCATCTGCATACCGAGGCAAATGCCAAATGTGGGGATGTCGTGGGTGCGGGTGTATTCGGCTGCGATAATCTTGCCCTCGATGCCGCGTGTGCCGAATCCCGGGCAGATGACTATGCCGGCCAATCCTTCGAGTTTCTCGCCCACATTCTCTTGGGTGATTTCCTCGCTGTTGACGAAGTGCAGTTTGGCCTTCATGTCGTTGTAGATGCCGGCCAGGTTGAGGCTCTCGCGAATGCTCTTGTAGGCATCCTGCAGGTCGTACTTGCCCACCAGCCCGATATGCACTTCGCGTTTGGCGTTGCGCTGCTTGTCGAGGAAGTCGTGCCAGGCCTTCATCTCCGGTGTCTCGCCCACGGGGATGCCTATCTTGCGCAGGATGGCGGCGTCCAATCCCTGCTTCTGCATATTCACCGGCACCTCATAGATGCTCGGCATATCTTCGCTCTGCACCACGCATTCGAGGTCGACGTTGCAGAACGACGCCACCTTCATGCGCAGGTGGTCGTCGAGGTGGCGCTCGGTGCGGAGCACAAGGATGTCAGGTTGGATTCCCATCCCTTGCAGCTCCTTGACGCTGTGCTGGGTGGGTTTGGTTTTCAGTTCGTCGGCAGCCTTCAAATAAGGCACAAAGGTGAGGTGAACACAGACGGCGTTGCGACCCAGCTGCCATCGCAGCTGACGGATGGCCTCCATAAAGGGTGCGCTCTCGATGTCGCCGATGGTGCCGCCCACCTCGGTGATGACAAAGTCCAGTTGCTCGTCCTTTTCGTCCTCACGCAACATGCGACGCTTGATTTCGTCGGTGATATGCGGCACCACCTGGATGGTCTTACCCAGGTAGTCGCCCTTGCGCTCGCGGTCGATGACCGTCTTGTATATGCGGCCGGTGGTAATGCTGTTGTTGCGCGTGGTGTGGATACCCGTGAAGCGCTCGTAGTGCCCGAGGTCGAGATCGGTCTCAAAACCGTCGTCCGTCACGTAGCACTCGCCGTGCTCGTAGGGGTTCAGGGTGCCGGGGTCGATGTTGATGTAGGGGTCGAATTTCTGAATAGTGACCTTATAGCCGCGTGCCTGCAGCAGGCGGCCGATGCTGGCGGAGATGATGCCCTTCCCAAGAGAGGAAACCACGCCGCCCGTAACGAAGATGTACTTTGTGTCCATAAAATGATAAAAATTATATATTATTATTGGATTGCATGATTTTTTAGTGCGAGAAGAGAATCTCCCGGTATTTTGGCAACGGCCACAGCTCGTCGTCGACGATGAGTTCGAGTTTGTCGACGTGGTAGCGAATGGGGTCGAAGTAAGGCAGGACGGTGTCGTGGTAGGCGATGGCACGCTCCCGTTCGTTGGCGATGTGGTTGGCCTGCTTGCGGGCTTCTACCATGTTGTCCACATTCTGCTTGATGGTGGCGATGTGCTCCGAGAGTTCTTCTATCAGCGAGTCGTCGTGGGCTGAGAGGGTACGGGCTTTGTCGATGTCATAGACCTGCCGCATCTTGTATACGTTGTCGAGCAGCGTCGACTGATAGCGGGTAGCCACAGGAATGATGTGGTTGAGGACGATGTCGCCCAGCACACGGGCCTCGATCTGCACTTTTTTGATGTAGGTGTCCCACTTCACCTCGTTGCGTGCGGCCAGTTCGGTGCGATTCATCACACCGGTGGCCTCGAACATCTGCACCGACGAAGGCGATATGTATGCATCGTAGATGAGTGGCACGCTGCTTTCGCAATCCAAGCCGCGCCGCTGCGCCTCCTGCCGCCACTCGTTGCTGTAGCCGTTGCCGTCGAAACGGATGGCTTTCGACTCGCGGATATACTCACGCAGCACTTCGAAAATGGCGTGTTCCTTCTGTTCGCCTGAAGTCATACGTGCATCCACCTCGCGGCGGAACTCCTTCAGCTGTGAGGCGACGGCGGTGTTGAGGGCTATCATGGCACAGCCACAGTTGGCTGAGGAACCTACGGCGCGGAACTCGAAGCGGTTGCCAGTGAAGGCGAAAGGTGATGTTCGGTTGCGGTCGGTGTTGTCCACCAGCACCTCGGGGATGTGTGCCACGCCGAGCTGCATACGGCGTTTCTCGTCGAGTACGATGGCCTGCTCCTTGTCGGCATTCTCCAGTTGGTCGAGTACCGCCGAGAGCTGGCTGCCTAGGAAGACGCTGATGATGGAGGGCGGAGCCTCCTGGGCACCCAGACGGTGGGCGTTGGTGGCCGTCATAATGGAGGCCTTCAGGAGGGCGTTGTGCTTCTTGACGGCCATCATCACGTTGACCAGGAAGGTGACGAAGCGTAGGTTCTCCTCGGGAGTCTTGCCGGGGGTGAGGAGGCCAACGCCGGTGTCGGTGCCCAGCGACCAGTTGCAATGTTTGCCTGAACCGTTGACGCCGGCGAAAGGCTTCTCGTGCAACAGCACCTTGAAGCCGTGACGGCTGGCTACCTTGTGCATCAGCGACATGAGTATCAGGTTCTGGTCGACGGCCAGGTTGGTCTCATTATAGATAGGCGCCAGCTCGAACTGGTTGGGTGCCACCTCGTTGTGGCGGGTCTTGCAGGGAATGGCGTATTTGTATGCCTCGAACTCCAACTCCTTCATAAATGATTGTACACGGGCGGGGATAGCGCCGAAGTAGTGGTCCTCGAGCTGCTGGTTCTTGGCTGATTCGTGCCCCAGCAGCGTGCGACCAGTCAGCAGCAGGTCGGGACGGGCGGAATATATGGATTCGTCGACAAGGAAATACTCCTGTTCCCAACCCAGATAAGAATAGACTTTATGCACGGCGGGGTCGAAGAGATGACACACGTTGGTGGCGGCGCAATCGACGGCGTGCAACGCCTTGAGCAGCGGCGTCTTGTAGTCGAGAGCCTCGCCGGTATAGGAGACAAAGACGGTGGGGATGCAGAGGGTGTCGTCGACCATGAAGGCCGGCGACGAGGTGTCCCAGGCGGTGTAGCCACGAGCTTCGAAGGTGTTGCGGATGCCGCCGTTGGGGAAACTGGAGCCGTCGGCCTCCTGCTGCGCCAGCAGTTTGCCCGAGAACTCCTCGATGACGTCGCTTCCCGGCTGACCGGCATATTCGATGAAGGCGTCATGTTTCTCGGCCGTGCCCTCGGTGAGTGGCTGGAACCAGTGGGTGTAGTGCGTGGCGCCCATGTCCAGCGCCCAGTTCTTCATGCCTACAGCCACATTGTTGGCCATTTCGCGGTTGAACGGAGCCCCGTTGTCGAGCACATCGCAGAACGCCCTGTAGGTCTCGGTCGAGAGGTAGCGTGCCATTTGTTTTCGTCCAAAAATGTGGCTACCGTAATAATCGGAAACCATGCCGGCAGGAGGCTGGACGGCGACCGCCTTCTTGGCGAAGGCCTCCTGCAACACTTTAAATCTTAGATTACTCATTGTTTAGATGATGGCTATATGGTGGTATTAATATTGGTTGCTGAATATCGGCTTTGACGGATACTGCTAAAAAACAAAGTATTTCCCGCTAGGTATTGTTTTCTGGCGGGTGGTTTGTATATGCAAGTGGTTATATCAGTCCTTGCGGATAGGCTGACTTCGCCCACCTGTATGGCGCCTCGGGAGAATCAGCGAGCTGCCTCTCCGCTCGGCTTTTGAACAGGTTCGGAGGTGAGGCCGACGCCGAGTTTCTTGAAGATTTTGCGGTCCACTTCGCTGGCCATGACGGTGGTGTGCATCTGGCAGCCGTCGAGCATTGGGAGGCTGTCGAGGGCGCGGCGGCAGTTGTCGTCGAGGAGGCTGAGGATGGAGAGGGTTACCAGCACCTCGTCGGTGTGCAGGCGCGGGTTGCTGCCGTGCAGCATGCTGACCTTTGTGTGCTGGATGGGCTCTATCATCTTCTGCGAGATGAGTTTGACGCTGTGGTCGATGCCGGCGAGGTGCTTGAGGGCGTTGAGCAGCAGGGCTGCGCAGGCGCCGAGGAGGTCGCTGGTGGTGGCTGTGATGATGGTGCCGTCGGCCAGCTCGATGGCTGCCGAGGGTGCCCCCTCGTGGTCGCGGCGCTCCTTGGCGGCGACGGTGGCGCGGCGGTCGTCGGTGCTGATCTTGGCCTGCTTCATGAGCAGGGCTATCTTGCTTACCTCGCTGTCGGTGGCCTTGCCGTTGGCGTAGTCGCAGAGGGCTGTGTAGTAGCGGCGGATAATCTCGTCCTTTGAGGCCTGGCAGCAGACGTCGTCGTCGCAGATGCAGAAGCCGGCCATGTTGACACCCATGTCAGTGGGCGACTTGTAGGGGTTCTCGCCGTAGATACCATCAAATATGGCATTCAAGACGGGGAATATCTCGATGTCGCGGTTGTAGTTGACGGCCGTCTTGCCGTAGGCTTCGAGGTGGAATGGGTCGATCATGTTCACGTCGTTGAGGTCGGCGGTGGCGGCCTCGTAGGCGATGTTGACGGGGTGCTTCAGGGGTATGCTCCAGATGGGGAAGGTCTCGAACTTGGCGTAGCCGGCCTTGATGCCACGCTTGTTCTCCTGGTAGAGCTGGCTGAGGCATACGGCCATCTTGCCGCTGCCGGGCCCCGGGGCGGTGATGACCACCAGCGGGCGCGTGGTCTCGACGTAGTCGTTCTTGCCGAAGCCTTCGTCGCTGTCGATGAGCTCCACGTTGGTGGGGTAGCCCTCGATTATATAATGATAGTAGGCCTTGATGCCCATGCGGTGGAGGCGCTCGTGGTAGGCGGTGGCGCTGGCTTGTCCGCTGTAGTGGGTGATGACAACGCCCGAAACCATGAAGCCGCGCTCCATGAAGGCCTCGCGCAGGCGCAGCACGTCCTCGTCGTAGGTGATGCCGAGGTCGCCGCGCTTCTTGTTTTTCTCAATATCAACAGCGCTGATGACGATGACGATTTCGGCATCGTCCTTCAGCTGGGTGAGCATCTTGAGCTTGCTGTCGGGCTCAAATCCCGGCAGGACACGACTGGCGTGGTAGTCGTCGAACAGTTTACCGCCAAATTCAAGATAAAGCTTATTGCCGAACTTGGAGATGCGCTCCTTGATGTGTTCGGACTGTATCCGAAGATACTTCTCGTTGTCGAAACCGTATTTCATAATGATGTTTGATATATTGTGTGATAAATTTCAAAATCAAAAAATACGGGATACAAAATTACGAATATTTCTGCAAATGGCAAAAAATATTTTTCATTCTTGCCACATCATTCTGTTTTTCAGGGAGAATAAATTCAGCATCCATCATCGTGGGATGGTACATGCCGGTGGGTGGGAAGAGGGGAAAACTCAATCCTCGAGGCTGTAGCCGAAACTTTTCAAGGCCCTGTCGCTGTTGCGCCAGTCTTTCAGCACTTTAATGTGCAGGCTTAGGAAGCAGCGCTTGCCTGTGAACTCCTCGATGTCCTTGCGGGCCTCGATGCCGAGCTTCTTGATGGCCTTGCCTTGATGGCCTATGAGTATGGCTTTCTGGCTCTCACGTTCGACGAAGATGAGGCAAGAGATGTTGTCTATCCCGTCGCGCTCCTCGTAGCTCTCCACCGCCACCTCGCAGCTGTAAGGTATCTCCTTCTGGTAGAAGAGCAGAATCTTCTCGCGCACTATCTCGCTGACAAAGAAGCGCATGGTGCGGTCGGTGAGCTCGTCCTTGGGGAAGTAGGCGGGGTGTTCGGGCAGCCGTTCGAGGATGAGGTCGAAGATTTTGTCCACGTTGAACCCTTCGGTGGCGGAACACGGCACCACCACAGCGCGCGGAATCTGCTCCTGCCAATAGGCTATCTTGTCGCTTATCGTGGCCTGGTCTGAGGTATCTATCTTGTTGATGACGAGGATGACGGGAGTGTCGCTGTTGATGACCTTCTCCAGCACGTGGCGGTTCTTGAGGCTTTCGCCCACCTCGGTGACGAGGAGGAACAGGTCGGCGTCCTGCAGGGCTGTACCCACGAAGCCCATCATCTGCTCGTGCAGCTTGTTGTGCGGGTTGACGATGCCTGGAGTGTCGGTGTAAACTATCTGGAAGTCATCACCATTGACTATACCCATGACACGTTTGCGCGTCGTCTGGGCCTTGCTTGTTATAATGCTCAAACGCTCTCCAACGAGAGCGTTCATTAAAGTGGATTTCCCTACATTGGGATTTCCGATAATATTCACGAAGCCAGCGCGGTGCATCGTTTAAAAGTAATCGATTGTGCGTGTGGTGGTGTAGGTGGGGAGCATGCGGTCGCCGAGGACCTCGTACTCGGTGCAGCGCACCCAGTTGCCGTGGGCGTCGTACTCACGTTTGTAGAGTGTTACGAACATCTCGGGCTCCTCTTCGGTGTAATCGTAGAGGGTGTAACTTGTGGGGTAACCCTGCTCGTCGTACTCCCAGCGTTTCTCCTGCACCTTGTGTTTGGTGCGGTCGTAGACGACGGCCTTGTTGAGCGTGCCGTCGGGGTTGTAGGTATATACCTCGCGTTTGAAAATTTCGCCTGCGTGGTCGTTGTAGCTGCGCTGGCTCACGCGGCCGAGGCCGTCGTGCTTGAGGAGCATGCGGCTCTCTATCTGGCGCTCAGCGTCTTCGACATAGGTCTCGGTGAGGGTGTGGTCGGCGTCGTAGATGTAGTAGGTGCGGCCAATGACGCGGTCCTGGTTGTCGACGATGTGCTCGAGGGTGGTGAGGCCGAAGCCGTCGTGTTTGTAGCGAGTGCGGAAGATGATGTCCTCGGCCACAGAGAGATACACCTGCTGGCGGCGTTGGCCCTTGGTGTTGTATTCGGTGACGAGGTGCTCCAGCTGGTCGCCTTTCGCGAGGTTGTCGTTGAGGTCGTAGTGAGCTTCGTACATGACGGCGTCGACGCGTTTCACGGTACCGTGAAGCCCGTCGTCCTGCAGGTCTTGGCCGCTCTGCGCCGAGGCGCAAAGGGTTGTGGCCAAGGCGGCCATGAGTGCCAGTATTTTGCTAATTCTCATTTCTTTCGTTCTTTTTATATGCTTTCAATAACGCGTGTGGCCTTTTATTATTGTGTGTGCCGTGATTTTTTTTTGAAAGCGACGTGGGTAGCATGCCTGCAGCAGGGGGTCGACAGGTATTTGGTCCGGCACTTCGACCATCGTTCGACCATCCTTCAACCATCCTTCGACCATACTTGATGGTTAAACGATGGTCGAACGATGGTCGAAGTATGGTCGAAATAGCGATGGAAGGACGGGTGGAAATGGGGGCAGGGAGGGGGAATTGGTGTTAAAAAAAGTTAATGGGGTAACAAAATCGTCTTTTTTGCGTCTATTATATCATAAAGATTTTATGACCCACCGGTTGAGGATAATATTGTCGCTGCTGATGCTGCTGGCTGCGCCGATAGGCGTGTGCTGCCAGGTGAACTTCTGTTACCAGTTCGACGATTGCGCCGGCAACAGCCGTCCGGCAGGGTGGGGGGCGTTGCCGAACCTTGACTTTAACTATGTGGGTGTACTCGCGTACGACAATACGGCTATTTCCGGAGCTCACTCGCTGCACATTAAAGGCAATGTATGCTACGCCCTTATGCCCGACGAGGGCATCGACTATGCGGGCGACAACGTGTGGATGAGCTTTAGGTATTACCTGGCGATGAACACGACACGCATAGAGGTGGGTTACCTGACCAATGCGTCCGACACGTCGACATTCCATCTCCTCAAAACCGTCCACTATTGGGGTGAGTGGTATTATAACGCTGTGGTAGACCTCTCGTCGGTGCCTATGGGGGCAAGGGTTGCTTTCCGCTCGCGCGACATCATGGCCGGCGACGGCACATTCTGGATTGACAACGTGTTCGTTACCTCGGAGCCGTGTGAAGTGGAGGTTATGAGCCTGCGTGTGACGGGCAACTGGGCCGACTCGGTGCGGCTGGAGTGGATTGCCGCCGGCAGCCCCAGTGTGAGCATCGGCATCGGCAGCAACACGTACAGCCCTACAGGAAACAGTATCACCGTGCCTCGCTTTTTCCCCGAGACATCCTATGCTTCGCCTTACTATCACTTGAGATTCATAGACTCGTGCGATGGCATCCAATACCAATCTCCATGCAGGTTCCAAGGTCTGGATAGCTATTTTAATGTTCCGCCTTACCGCGAAGGACCTTGTGTGGCCGTCACCGACAGCTACTCGTCGATGGCGTTGCCCTACGTAGGCACCCCTGTGGAGCCATACCTGGAGCTTGGCCCCCGCAGCACCGACCGGCCGGGTGTGACGGGCGTCTATCGCGGCTCGCACACCATCACCACCAACCCCAACGCTGAAGCGGGTACCGGCCAGATGATCTTCCCATGCATCATACCGCCGGGCGACGCTGCCGTGATGCGGCTCGGCAACCGCCTCGGCGACTGGGAGTCGGCATCGATGCTTTACACCATCAGCGTAGATACCGCCGTGAGCGACCTGCTGGTGGTGAAATATACTGTGGCCATGAACGACGGCATCTGGATGAATATCGGCGGCGGCCCTGCGGTGGAGCATGCCGACAGCACGCACCCGCCGCGTTTCAGCATCGAACTGCTCGACGACACCCTTGGGCCTTTGCCCACCGCCGACTGCCATCGCGTGGCCCTCGACGGCATGTCCACAGAAGGGTGGGACGCCCTCGACGAGCGCAACAACTCGTACAGCCGCCGCAACTTCACGGCTGTAGGCTTCGACCTTCGTCCCTATCATGGACAGCGTGTGCGGCTCCGCATCACGGCCACCGATGGTGCCCTCAACAACCGCTGGTGCTATGCCTACTACAACACCGAGTGCATCAAGCAGCATGATGTCGTGGGCGGCTGCGATGTGGATAGCGTCACCCTCACGGCTCCCTTCGGCTTCCGCTACAGCTGGTGGCGCGACGGTATGGCCGCCGCCGACACCGCGCGGAGCATCACCGTTGCCACCGACGGCACGCTGTGGCATTGCACCCTTGCCGACCCCCACAACCCCTCCTGCACGCATACCATCCACCGCCGCGCGTTGGGCGGCCCGCTGGTCGAGCTGCGCGACACGGTGACGGAGAACGATCTGCCGTACACGTGGTACGGGGTGACCTTCACCGCCGGCGGCGACAGCAGCGTGATGCTGCCGGCAGCGACGGGATGCGACACCACGCTGGTGCTGCATCTGCATGTGTGGGAGAACCGGCATGTGCGCGTGGAACGCCGCGTGTGTCCCGACAAATGGCCCATAGTGTGGCAAGGGCATACCTTCACGGGTGTAGACAGCGTGGATGTGACCTATACCGACGTGCACGGCGCCGACAGCGTGGTGACGTATGTTGCCGTCGAGGCGCCGGCCTACGAGCTGGCCGACACAGTGGTGATATGCCCGTGGAGCCCCTTTATGTATGATGGCATCGACTACGGCGGGCCGGGCACGTATGACATCTGGATGACCAGCGTCGACGGCTGCGACTCGACGCTGCATGTGACCCTTGCGCCGCGCGACAGCGCTTTCAGGCCTCGGCCCTACCATAGCGTGGACGGGCTTACGTGGGCAGACACGGTGCCCATAGTGCTGTGTTCCAACCAGCAGCTGCGGGTGACGGACTCGACGGAGAACGCCGACGGATGGCATTGGACGCTTGGCGGCGGCGACAGCAGCGATGCGCGTGAGGCGACATTTACCTTCGCCGACGGCGACACGGTGACGACCACGACGCTGACGCTCGACGTGACGAGCGGCGGCTGCCACGACACCGTGGTGTGGCCGGTTGTGGTCTTCCCTGCGCCTGACGCCGACTTTGCGTGGTGGCCGGAGCATCCTGTCGACGTGGAGCCGCAGATGCAGCTGCAGAACCTCACGGTGCCCGACAGTTGCCGGTGGCTGTGGCTGATAGGTGAGGACAGCGTGGCGGGATATGAGCCCTACTACCGCTGGCCGGGATATACGGCGCCGGGCGAGGTGGCGGTGACCCTCAAGGCGTGGCTCACCATGAGGTACGACAGCATCGTGCACACCTGCATGGACACCGCCACAAGGCAGGTGGAGATTGTCACCTGCTGGCTTGAGTTCCCAAGCCTGGTGACGCCCAACGGCGATGGGGTGAACGACACGTGGGAGGTGGTGAACCTGGTGGAGATGGGGCAGTACCCGACGAACGAGGTGTGGATATACAACCAATGGGGAGTGAGGGTGTTCCACGCCAAGGACATCAAGAGCCACGACCAATGCTGGGACCCCAACACGCCGCCGTGCCCCGACGGCACCTACTACTTCCGCTTCCAGGCCAGCAACAAGTACGGCCTGGTGCGCAGAAACGGTGTCATCGAGGTGCTGCGATGAGATTTTTTTTGTATCTTTGCAGTCTCTAATTATTGGACAGATAGCATGGAACTGACTATACTATTGTGTTTTGCCGCCTATACGGTGTTGCTTTTCGCTGTGATGTGGCTCACTGGTCGACGCGGCGCGAAGGGCAACGAGGCCTTCTTCCGTGCCGGTCGGCGGTCGCCGTGGTACGTGGTGGCCTACGGCATGATAGGGGCGTCGTTGAGCGGCGTGACCTTCATGTCGGTGCCTGGTGGCGTATACAACGGGGCGTGGACCTACATGCCGCTGGTCTTTGGCTATGTGCTGGGCTACGCGGTGATAGCGTTGCTGCTGCTGCCGCTCTACTACAGACTCAACCTGACGTCGATATACACCTATCTGGAGCAGCGCTTCGGCGCAAGGAGCGAGAAGACCGGCGCCTTGTTCTTCATACTGAGCCGCCTGCTGGGTTCGGCGCTGAGGATGTATCTGGTTGTCTTCGTGCTCTATGAGTTCGTGTTCCGCGCCTGGGGCATACCCTTCTGGGTGCCGGCGGTGGTGTTCATAGCCATCATACTGCTCTACACATTCCGTGGGGGCATCAAGACTGTGGTGTGGACCGACACGCTGCAGACGACCTTTCTGCTGGCGGCGGCGGTGGCTACGGTGGTGGCGATACTCAACAATCTGGACATCAGCTTTGGCGACCTGATGAAGGTGTCGGCGGATAAGGGCTACACGCGCATGTTCGACACCGACCCTACGGCGCCCAAGTTCTGGGTGAAGCAGGTGCTGGCGGGCATGTTCATCACCATCACCATGACTGGCCTTGACCAGGATATGATGCAGAAGAACCTTACCTGCAAGAGCCTGCGCGACGCGCAGAAGAACGTGATGACCAGCAGTTTGCTGTTTGTGGTGGTCAACATACTGTTCCTCTCGCTCGGCGCCGCGCTGCTGGCCTACTCGGCCGAGACGGGCTTCGCGCTGCCTGTGAACGAGGTCGGCGCCGTGGTGCCCGACAAGATATTCCCCTCGATAGCCTTCTCGTTGAGCGGCTTCACCGCCGTGGTCTTTGTGCTGGGCATGGTTGCCGCTGGCTACAGCAGCGCCGACGGCACGCTGACGGCGCTGACGACGACCTTCTGCTATGACTTCCTTGGCTTCGGCAAGGGCAAAGACAGAAACGAGAACAAAGAACTGAGGGTGCGCCGGCTGGTGCATGTGGGCTTTGCGTTGCTCTATCTGCTGGTGATCGTCGCCTTCAGGCCCTTCCACCGCCAGTCGCTCATCGACACGGTGTTCGACGTGGCTGGCTTCACATACGGGCCGCTGCTGGGCCTTTATGCCTTCGGCCTCTTCACTCGGAGGAATGCGCGCGACCGCTGGGTGCCGCTGATAGCTGTAGCGTCGCCGGTGGTATGCTATTTGTTGAAGGTATGGTCGCCGGTATGGTTCGGCTATGCTTTCGGGTTCGAGATATTGCTTGTCAACGGTCTGATAACCTTCGGCCTGTTGTGGCTGTCGTCGGTAGGGAAAGGAGGTAGGGCATGAATTTTTACGTAACGGTATTGGGGTCGGGTGCAGCCCTGCCCACGGGTGTGCGGCGCTGCAGCGCCCAGGTGCTCAATGCCAATGGCTTCAAGCTGCTCATCGACTGCGCCGAGGCTACGCAGGACCGCATACGCTACAACCATCTGAAACTGCAGAGTCTTGGGACGGTGATTATCTCGCACCTGCATGGCGACCACTTCTTCGGGTTGCCTGGACTGCTGAGCACTATGCATCTTTGCGGTCGCACAGAGCCGGTGACCATTGTGGCACCAAAGGGGGCGCGCGAGGTGATAGAGACTACCTTCGCCCTGACGGGCAACCATATAGAGTTCCCGATAGAGTGGCATGAGATGGACTTCGGCGAGGGGATGCACAGGGTCTTTGAAGGCAAGCGATGCACGGTGGATGCATTTCCGCTGGTGCACTCGGTGCCCACCTATGGCTTCCGCATCACCGAGGTGCCGCGTGGCAGCAATGCTCCGCGCGTCTACAGCTACTGCTGCGACACGGCTTATACGGAGGATATATTGCCTTATATCGAGGGCTCTAATCTGCTGTGCCTGGAGTGCACCTTCGCCGACGAGTTGGTGGAGCTTGCCACAACGCGGTGCCACCTCACCGCGGGCCAGGCCGGACGGTTGGCGGCAAAAGCCCATGTGGAGAAGCTGTTGCTGACGCATATCAGTGCGCGCTACCGTGAGCCAGACCTGTTGCTGGAGCAAGCCAGTGCGGAGTTTGCCAACTGCGTCGTGGCGAGTGACTCTATGCGTATAGATGTGTGACCATCGTGAGGCTGTAATATAATAGCGGGCGTCTTGCTGCCAAGACGCCCGCTCTTTGTGTAGGGTATGTATGTCAGCGCACTATGAGTTTGCGCACGATGGTGGCTTGGTCGCCGGTGATGCGGACGAAATAGGCTCCACGTGCAAGGGTGCTTACGTCGAAGGTGGCGCTGCCGTCGGTCATTGGGGCGGTCGTCACGGTTCGTCCGTTGAGGTCGATGATGGCGGCCTGGTGCATGGCGCCGGCGCTGACGGTGATGATGTTGGTGGCGGGGTTGGGGGTGATGGCCACAATCAAGGCGTCATTGTCGGCGATGCCGAGGGTGCCGGTATGCATGGTGCCTGTGATGGCAAAGCTGTTGCCACCGTCGCCGCAAACGGCGCGTACGGCGATGTCGTTGTCGGTGTCAGGGGTCAGGCCCGTGGCGGTGTAGTTGGTGACGCTGACGCGCTGCCAGCCGCTGTTGTTGATGTTGACATCCCAGGCTGTCTCGTTGCTGCCGGCGGTCCAGCTGAAGCTGATAGTCGTTGCGGTGGCCTGGCCGTAGGTGAGGTCGGTGGGCGGTGTGCAAGACTGGCGTGCCACGATGATGTTGTCAATGGCTGCCGGCGGGTTGGTGACAGTGAGCGCGTCGACCTTCCAGCAGAAGATGAGGGCGTAGTTGCCGGCGGCCTCAACGTTGGCCACGGTGTATATCGACTGCCAGTCCTCCTCCATGCTCAGTGGGTCGGTGATGCTCTGCCACGAAGATGGTATCGAGGTGATGTCTGTCACGGGCGCGTTGGCCTCGGGTGCGATGTAGGCGCGCAGGTAGTCGCAGTCTATGGTGGTGGGCTCGCCTTTGGCTTTCCAGTCGAAGCTGATGTCGTAGTTGCCGCTCTCGGTGATGTTGAGAATGCGGTAGGCGTAGGCGTGTGTGGCGTCGCTGACGTAGGTGTTGCTGACGCCGCCGTCGGTGCTGATGTACAGCGAGCGGCTGCCGCCGTTGTTGACGGCGTTGCCTATGTGCCATTGGTTGTTCTCGGCCTGCGCATAGTTCCAGAGAGTGTCATTCGTTGTCTCGAAGCCGGTGTTGTAAGGCAGGCTTGCCGGCAGGGCATGGGTGGTGAAGGTGACGGTGCGCGGACGGCTGAGTTCTCCGTCGCATTCGCGGCGCACGGTAACGGTGTATGTGGTGTAGGGCTGGAGGTTCTCAAGCGTGTAGCCCAGCTGGTCATATACGGTTGTGGAGTCTTCGTCGGTCCACTTGATGCTGAAGTCGCCCAGGGTGCTGCCTGCGCTCCAGTCGAGATGCACGCTGTCGGCGCCCACGTTCGAGACCACTATGGGGGCGGGGCGGAGGCAGTCGCCGGTGACGTAGACCTCGACGTCGTCCATGTAGCCGTAGGCCACGCGGTTGTCGCCGCCGGCGACAAGCATGACGGCTATGCGGTTGTTGGTGCCGTTGTAGGCGGCCAGGTCGACGTCGTATTCGTGCCAGTTGGTGTTGGCGGGAGTGAAGGATGCTATGCGTGTGAAGCCCGCGGTGTCGTTGCCGTCGCCGGCGACGCCGACGATGATGCGGCTGTCGCTGGCGTTGATGCTAACCTTGTAGCGGAACGAAAGGGTGAGGGTGTTTACGGCAGCGGCGAACTGCGGCAGCTTGGCCATGGAGTAGCAGGCGTTGTAGGCACCGGAGCTGGCGAGGAAGTACAGCGACTTGTTGCCGTTGGTGTTTTCGGCGTATGGGGTCGGCGTGGTACCGTCGGTGACGCTCACCCAGCAGGGGTTGTAGGTGCTGTCGCCCGTGGCCCAGGTCTCGAAGTCTTCACTCCACGACGGGGTGCTTACAGGTTCGCAGAGGGTGTGGAAGCCCACGGCCGGGCTGTTGTCCGACATGCTGCCTGTTCCGCAGACGGTGCGTGCCGTGAGGCTGTGTATGGTGCCGGGGGCGAGGCCTTCGATGGTGTACGTGTTGCCGTTCACCTCGATGCCGGTGGTGCTGCCGTCAAGGTAGAGCATGTAGTGCGCCGTGTTGTGCACATCGTTGAGTGCCACGGTGACGCCTTCTGTCGTGGTGTCGCTCAGCGTGACGACGGGGGCCGTGCAGAGGCTTGTCGTGTTCACTGTGATGGCGTCGATGTTCACCAGGCTGGTGCTGCGGAAGGCTATGTTGCCGGTGGTGAAGCCCGCAAAGGTGACGGTGAACATCTGCCACGAGCCGCTTGTCGACGGGGAGCAGGTCTGCACATGCACGAAGGTGTTGGTGTCCATGGGGTTGCTCATCACACCCACTTCAATGTTGGCCTGTGCGTCGGTTCTGCGCACGGCAAAGGTGAGCTGAAGGTCGCTCAGGTTGTTGTCGAACCAGGGCAGGGCGAAGACCGTGGGCTGTGCTGCGGTGCCGTAGCAGTAGAGGCTGTTGCTGCCGTTGTAGTGCACAGCGCTGTTGAAGAAGGGGTAGTAGCCGGAGTAGCGGCAGGCCACAGTCCAGCAGGTTATGTTCAGCGCGTACTGCGACTCGAGGGATCCCGACGTGCCGGGGTAGTTGTCGAAGTTCTCGTTCCACGGCAGGTCGTTCTCGCCGATGGCGGCACACTGTGTGCGGAACTGCATGGTCACGGGGCTGTAGCTGCCGCCGTCGGGGCAGTTGGCCACCACCTCGACGGTGTAGACGGTGCTGGCGGCGAGGCCGGTGAGCGGTATCTCGGTGGTGGTGTATGTGACGTTGTCTATCACCGTGTTGCCGCCGCCGTAGACGCGCACCGTGTAGTTGGGGCTGTCGTTGCTGTCGGCCACGTGCAGGTGCGCCGAGGTGTTGGTGATGTCGCTCACCACCACGGTCGTGGGCTGCGGGCAGTTGGGCGCCACGCTCACCACGATGTCGTCGACGACAACCGTCTGGCCTGTGCCGACGAACTTGATGGCCAGGTTGGAGGCTTCGGCAGGCACCGAGGGCACGGTGAGCTCCACATTGCTCCATCCGGTGGTGCTGTAGGCGTAGGCCGTGCCGACGTAAGATGCCAGCGCCACATAGCTGCCGGCGTTGTCGTTGTCGGTGACATAGCCCAGCTGTATGCCGTCGGTCGAGGAGGTGGTGTAGAACCAGAGGTTCACTATCAGCTGGTCGAGCGGCACGTCGAAGGCCGGCAGCACGCACAGGGTGTTCTGGCTCGTGGCGCCGGTCCAGAGCAGGCCGTTGCCGGAGCCGTTGCCGTGGTTGCGGTAGGAGGCGTACTTGGGGTAGCCTCCCGTGGCGTTGAGGATGGTCCAGCAGGGCATGGCGGCCTGGGCGTTGTTCTGGTAGCTGTCGAAGTTCTCGCTGAAGGGCATGGCCTCCTCGGGAATGAGGCCGCAGCCGGTGCGTATCGAGACCGTCACGGGAGCCGTGAAGCTGCCGTCGCTGCATTCAGCTTCGGCGCTGACGGTGTAAGCCGTGTTGGGCGTCAGGCCCGTGGCGGTGTAGTTGGTCGTGTCGATGTCGGTGATGACGATGGGGTCGTCGCCGTTGTCGGGGGTGAAGGTGATGCGGTATGAGATGTGGCTTGCCGCTGCGGTGTCGCCGATGTGCACCGTGGCGTCGTTGCCCGTGATGTTGTCGACGGTGACACCCGTCAGACGCGGGCAGCTGGGCGACTCAAGCACGTAGAGGTTGTCGATGTAGAGCGTGCCGTTGGTGTTGGCTTGTGTATTGTGGCAGCGGAAGGCGATGTAATAGCCATTGCCCGAATAGGTACTCAGGTCGACGGTCTTCTCCACCCATGTGGCGTTCATGCCCGAGAAAGTCTGCACGGTGGTGAAAGTCGCTTGATTTGTGGGGTCGGTCATTACACCAACTTCCAGCACCTCGGTGTACAGCACGTCGCCGTTATAGTATGTACCGTTGTCCTTTACGTCGAAGACCACCGATTTGTCGTAGAGACTCTCAAACTCGGGCAGTATGGCCAGCTCGTACTGCGACGTGCCGCGCACACGGAACACCATCGCCTTGCTGTTCACACCGTCAACTCCATCGGTGACACCAATCTTCGGATAGTCAGTATTGCTGCTGTAGCCATAGTTGAGGCTCTTGTAGCATGGCAGGTCCGATACTGAGCCGTCGCTATAGCTGTCGAAATTGTCGCCCCACGGCATCTCGTCGTCGCCCACGATGCCGCAGGCCGTATGTCCCGTCACCGACACACGCGTCGAATACTGTCCGCTGCCGCAGCTGGCCACAACACCGAAGGTGTATTCCGAGTTGCTCTCCAACCCTGTGACGACGTATGTCGTTCCGGTCACACTGTCGGCCATCACCGTCGTGTCGCTCATGTCAAAAACCGTATAGGTCGTACCGCTACCATTCTGGTTGTCTGTCCAGCTCAGCTGCAGGCTTCCAATCGTCGACGAGATTACTTGCAGGTTGGTCACGGGCATGCAACTGGCGTCGGCGGCCATCTCGATGTCGTCGATATAGAGATAGTTGGAAGTGCCGGTGCCCAGATAGCTGTCGTAGTTGATGGCCACATATTTAGTGCCGGCGGGCAGGTTGATGTCATAGTCGGTCCACACCGTTGTGTTGGAGCCCGAGGTCGTGGTCGTGTAGCCGAGCCAGGTGAAGCTGCTCACGTCGGCCGTGGTGGCCGAGTAGCCCACGCGGAAGCGCTCGTTCACCCAGTTGCTGTGCTTCCTGTATTTGAAGTTCAGGTGCATGCCGTTGGGGCAGTTCAGCTCCGGACTTATCAGGTACTGGTTGTAGTTGCCGTTGGAGGCGGAGGTGTTCGAAGCGAACTGGAAGCACCAAGCTCCGGTGTTGTGCTGCGTCGTGACGCGCGTCATGTTGGCGGCGTTCTCGGTGTTCATGCTCTGCGTCGTCCAGTTGTTCATCTCGGCGGCCTCCTCGAAGCCGTAGCTGTAGGGCAGCGACTGCTGCGCCGCGAGGGCAAAAGGAGTGGCCAGCAATGCGGCCAGTGCTAAAACGCGGAGGGTCTTTGTCTTCATTTTGTTTATGCTGTTTGTTGATATTCTGTCTGTTGTGTGTGTTTGTGCCCGCTGTGGCGGTTTGTGGTACTAACTGCAAAAATAGCTTTTTATTGCGACATGGCCAAATGCTTTGCTAAATTTAACAGTTTCTGCATCGTAGGCCCTGTTTGCCCGCCTGCCGCCCCATCCCCTACGGCCTCCCTTCGGCCCTCCTACGGCCCCGCTACGGCCTTCCACTGAAGAACGGCCGAAGGGACTCCGTAGGGGGGCCGTAGGGGCTCCGTACAGATGCAGGAATAGCAAGGGATGCGATAAAATGCGTATCCGTAACATGCTGTTGTGTAGTTACTTGTATTCTTGCTTGAAAATTAATTTTGCCATGTCGGCAAAAAGTAGTAATTTTGCACCCTCAAAAGTTCGAGGAGAGATGCCGGAGTGGTCGATCGGGGCGGTCTCGAAAACCGTTGACCAGCTTGCTGGTCCCAGGGTTCGAATCCCTGTCTCTCCGCTGAGAAGATAAGGAGCCGAGATGGCTCCTTTTTTGGTTTTTACAGCATGTATCGTTCGTCAGATCAGCGTCGGGTATTGCTGCTCGACGGGGTTGGAGTAGATGTCGAGGAGCAGGGTCTTCTCGGCGTCGGGGATGCTGTCGAGGCGCTGCTGGAAATGCTGGCTGAGGGCTGGCGAGTAGTGGTCGGCGAAGTGTGAGGTGTGGTGCACGAGGTCGTAGGCCAGGTAGTTGGTGGGGTGCAGGCGGTAGCCGGTGACGATGCGCCGGTCGATGAGCGCGGCGAGGTTCTCGAAGGGGCTGTCGGTGGCCGAGCAGCGGTCTATCTCCTCGTCGGTGAGCGGCGCGGTGATGCTCAGGTGCACATGCCCCTTGGGCTGCATGATGCCTGTGAGGACGCTGTTCATGTCCTCGCCTCTGGCTTTGCGGTAGGGGCCTATGGAGCGCATGTGCAGCTCGTGGGCTTTGAGCAGGTCGCAGGGCTCCCATTCGTAGCTGATGCTTACGGGCACTATGTTGAGCGCCTTGAGCGGCATGAGGGGAGCCTCGCGGGTGGCGCGGCCGCTGAGGGCGAGCATCTTGAGGAGCGACACCTCGGTGCGGTCGAGGCCGTCTTTGGTGCGGCCGTTGCGCTGGGCTATCCACACCGAGTGGTGGTCGCCGACGGTGACCTGGCGGATGTATTGCGACACCTGCAGCATGTTGTGGTAGAACTCCTTGGGGGTGCCGCCGCGCTCGACGCGGAACATGCGGTTGGCGCGCCCTATGAGGGTGATGACGGGGTCTTGCATGAGGTTGGCGCCGAAGGTGATGTAGAGGTCGTTGTACTCGAAGAGGAGGTACTGTAGCAGGAAGGCGTCGAGGGTGATGTCGCGGTGGTTGGAGATGAAGAGGTAGGGGCGGCCCGGAACGACGAGGTCGGTGCCGGTGTGGGTGAAGTCGGTGATGGTCTGTCCGACAATGCGTCCTATGGCGTCGCGCATGACAGTGTCCTGCAGGGTGTGTATGTCGCCGATGGAGCGTAGCTGGCGGGCAAGGTCCTCGGGGTCGGCGCCGGGGTGTATGAAGCGCGCAATGGGCGTCATCAGCGGCGAGGCGGCTATGGCGTCGAGGGCCTGTGGCAGCTCGGCGTCGGTCAGGGGGCGGATGTTATCGAACATTGTCAATGCGTTAATGTGTTATTGTGTCAGTGTTTTGCCCGCAGGTCTATGAACTTGATGGGCTTGCGGCTCTTGGCGGGGAAGTTGATGCGCTGTATCTCTTCGACAGGCAGCACCACGACTTCGGGGGCCACGCGGATGCGCGAGCGGAACGAGTCTTTGAGCTCCTTGACGACGGCGTCGGTGTAGCCGTCGCGCAGGCCTATCTTCACCTTCACGTCGTCGGTGCCGGCGTTGTTGGTGGACACCTCGATGACGTAGTTGGCCACGTAGTCGGTGTTGTCGAGCACGTCGTTGATGGCTGGCGGATAGAGGGTGGTGCCCTTGAGCTTTATCATGTTGTTCTTGCGGCCGATGAGGGGCGTGAGGCGGTAGCTGTAGCGGCCGCACTGGCAGCGGTCGGTGATCTTGGACGCTATGTCGCCCGTGCGGAAACGCAGCAGGGGCATGCCTTCGACGCCGAGGGTGGTGACCACTATCTCGCCGGGCTGGCCGTCGGGCACGGGGAGGTCGTCGTCGCCGATGATCTCTACGATGATGAGCTCGGGGTGCACATGGCCGCCGCAGCCGTAGGGGCACTCGCTGAAGGTGGCGCCCATCTCGGTGCTGGAGTAGGTGGCGAAGAGGTCGACGTCCCACTTCTCCTTGATGCGGCGCCCGAGGAGGTTGAGGCTGAAGTCCTGCTCGCGGAGCCCCTCGCCGATGCCTATGATGCGGCGGATGGAGGAGCCTCGGTAGTCTATGCCGTGCTGCTCGGCGTAGTCGATGAGCTTGAGGATGAACGACGGCACGCACATGATGGTGTCGGGGTGTATGCGGCGTATGGTGTCCCACTGCAGTTCGGGGATGCCGTTGCCGACACGTATCACCGAGGCGCCCATCTCGCGGATGCCGAGGAAGTAGGCCAGACCGGCCATGAAGCGCTTGTCCATGGTGGTCATGAGCTGCACGATGTTGCCGGGTTTGAGACCGGCGCACTCGAAGCTTTTCTTCTCGTTGTAGGCCAGGCGCTGCAGGTCTTTCTCCGTGCAGCTGAAGGTGACGGGGTCGCCCAGGGTGCCGCTGGTGGTTATGTAGTCTATGATTTTCTCGCGCGGGCAGCAGAGGAAGTCGTCGTTGAAGAGCTGCAGGTCTTTCTTCTCGGTGAAGGGAATCTTTACCAGGTCCTCAAGATGCTGTATCTTGTCGGTGTCGATGCCGTAGCTGGCGAACATGCGCTGGTAGTACGGCGAGTGCTGTTTCAGGTATTGCAGCGCCTCGTGGAGCTTGCCTTCCTGAAAGGCTTTTATCTCTTCGGGTTTCTGGTATTCGATATCTGTCATAATATTGTTTTTAGCCATTTGAGGAATTCTTCTTTCCAAGGGCGGCACTCCGGCGTCCCTTTTGTGTCGCTCATGCCGAAGCCGTGGCCGCCGGTGCGGTACTGTATGTAGCGGTGTGCGATGCCGTTGGCGGTGAGGGCGCTGTCGAGGAGCTCGGAGTTGCGGTAGTCTACGATGGGGTCGTCGACGCAGTTGACGAGGAACACCGGCGGACAGTCTGTGCGCACATGCTCTTCGAGAGACAGGGAGTCGCGCATTGCTTGCCGGTGCTGGCCGTATTCGCCCAGCAGGGCGCGGCGCGAACGTTTGTGGCAGCAGTCCTGCCGCATGGTGACGACGGGGTAGATGGGGGCCACGAAGGCGGGGCGGCGGGTGTAGGTGCTCAGCATCGACAGGTGTCCGCCGGCCGAGAAGCCCATGATGCCTATGCGCGAGGGGTCTATGACAAGGCTGTCGGCATTGTCGTGGAGCCAGTCGAGGGCTGCCTCGGCGTCGCGCAGCGGGTCGGGGTAGCGGTGGCCGCGGAATATAAGGCGGTAGTGAGTGGCCCATGCCCACCAGCCTTGCACACGGTAGCGCAGCACGTAGGCTGCTATGCCGTGGGCCTGAAGCCATTGTGCCACCTCTACGCCTTCCACCTGGTAGTCGAGCCAGCTGTAGCTGCCGCCGGGGCACACCACCACAGCGGCCATGGGCTTGTCCGTTGTGCCGTAGCACTCAAGTGTCGCCTTGGTGCCGGGCAGCTGCACCACTGTCTGTCCCGCGGCGGAGAGGCAGAGGGATAGTGTAAACAGTATGCTCAGAAGGCGTTGCATCAGTCGACGATATGCTTTATCTCTTCCTTGTCGAGCTGGCGGTAGCGGTGCTGCTGGTCGGCGCTGAAGTCCACCTCGAAGTATTCTTCGTCATAGAACGAGAGCTTTGAGTTGGTGTCAGGGTTGCACTCAAGGTAGACGACATCTGCCGGGTTGAGCCCTTTGGCCTCGCAGATCTGGTCGCGGAGCGACTGGCCGGCGTATGTCACCGAGGTGCCGGGGTTTTCCTGGTACAGCTCCGTGACGATGACGTAGGTCTTGCCGTCGACCTTGCGTATCTTCAGGCCGCAGAGGGACTCCATGTCCCACTGGCCGCGGAAGGGGAATTGTTCGTCGTAGTATGTTGGAGATACTTTCATGGTTAGAATGCGTTTTGGTGTGTCTTTATGCTGCGGTCCACGTCTTTGCCAAAGCTCTTGTTGGCCAGGGCGCGGTTGCGGGGGCGGTAGGTGCCCTCGTTCATCTCGCGCAGGGCGACGTTGCAGAACAGGCGGAACATCTTGGACTCCTGCGTCTCGTCGGCGTAGAAGCTCTTCCAGGCATACTCGTAGACATCCTGTAGCTCGTCGGGAGTCATTTTGGCGGGTTTGAAGACCACCTGGCCGGCGTTGTAGTGGTTCCAGTCAAAGTCGAAGATACGGCCTTGGCGCAGATAGTCGTCGTAGGCTTTGGTGTGCGGGAACGGTGTCATTATGGTGAACTCTGCCAGGTCGAGGTCTATCTGGCCGAGGAAGTCTATGAGCCGCTTGCAGTCGTCGACGGTCTGGTTGTCGAGACCGAGCAGGATGGTGCCCTCGACGCCGATGCCGTTGTCGTGGTAGCGTTTTACGCGTTCCTTGATATAGTCTGAGGTGTCATAGACGGCCTGGTAGACGTACCATGCACCTGCTTTGCCGGCGAGGTCGAGCACCTCGGGGTCGTCTTCGATGGTGTGGCTTATCCATTTCTTCTTCAGCGGCGCAATGGCGCGGAAGAGCTCTTTCTCCCACTCTTTGTCCTGGGCGAGAGAGTTGTCGACGATGAAGAGGCGGTTGTTGTCTATGGCTGCCATGTCTTCCACCACCTTGTCGATGGGGCGCGGCCGGAACTTGCGGCCTCCAAGGTAGCTCACCGCGCAGGGGTAGCAGCTGAAGCGGCATCCGCGCGAGGCGTGGAAGAGGTCTACCATCTGCACACCCTTGTGGTTGTACAGCTCGCGCTTGTAGAGGTCGCGACGGCAGGGGCCTACGCTTTCTATCGGAGGCTGTTTGCCGAGGAAGTTGTACACTTTCTTCAGCTTGCCTTCTTTCCAGTCGAGAAGCACCTGCTCCGAGCGCCCTTCGCTTTCGCCGAGGAAGAGACTGTCGACGTGGTTGACGTACTCTTCGGCGTGCAGCATGGCGCTGATGCCGCCGGCGAGCACCGTCTTGCCCCGTTTGTGGTATTCGGCGGCAATCTCCCAGGCGCGCTTTACCTGTGTGGAAAGCATTGTGGAGAGCGCCACAATGTCGCAGGGGTCGTCAAAGTTCAGCTCTTCAACGTTCTCATCCACGAAGTCGATGTCCACATACTCGGGCAGTGTGGCGGCGAAAGCCACAGGACCGTGCGGTGGCAGGTTGAATGTCGTCTGTCCCGGAAGTTTCTTCCACCTGGGGTAGATGAGTTTCATCTTGATTGTTTCCATATCGTATATTGTTTCTTTTTGTTATTCCTTGTTGATTTGTTCCACAATGATGTTGCGGCCCACTATGGCTTCGGCTGTGAGTATGGCAGTGAGCGAGGTGCCCACCATGCCGTGGAAGTTCACGTCCTGGCCGGTTAGCAGGAGGTTGCCGATGCGCGTGTGTGGCGACAGAGACGACTGCAGCGGGTTGTCGCTGCTGCGGTGTATGCCGTACATGGCGCCGCGCGGCGTGCCGTAGTAGTCGCGTATGGTGAGCGGTGTGCCGGCGTCGATAAAGGCTATGGCCTCTTTCATCGGCACCTCGAAGCCTATGGGCTCCAACATCTTCAGGGCCTGCTGTGTCATGCGCTCCTTCCAGCGGTAGTATTCGTCTGGCCTGCGCCCTGTGCGGCTGTCCTCCCACTTTCTGACGAAGTCGTAGCTCATCGGGCATACGGCGGTAATGGTGCTGGCGAAGCCTGGGTTTTCCTTGTCCTCGCAAGGCAGCGCGAACACTATGTTGGGCCAGTCGGCCTCGCTGCAAGCGTCGGTCTGCCACATGTCCATGTCCATCCGCCCCGAGAAGTAGGCCTCGCGGTTGTAGCACAAGATTCGCGGTTTGAGGCCTATGAACAGTGTCAATGCCGATATTGTGTATGGCGCCGAGCCTATGCGTCGGCGGAATGCCGGCGAGAAGGCTTCTGTGGGCATCAGCTCCAGCAGCCGTGCTATCGGCATGTCGTTTATGTAGTGGTCGGCGGTGTAGGTGCCTGCTGTTGTGTGCACAGCTGTGACGGCTCTTCCCTCGGTTGCAATACCAGTCACCTCTTCGCCGCAGCGCACCTCGCCGCCATTTGCGGTGACGACCTCCGCCAGCAGGTTTGCAAAGCCTATGCTGCCGTTGCGGAAGGTGTATGTGCCGTTGATGTGGGCGCAGCCGATGAGGGCGTGCAGCAGCGCCGGGCTGTCTTCGCGGCCGCCGTAGAAGATGGAGAGGTAGGCCATGGCTGTGCGCAGCAGCGGATTGTTTATGCTGTCCTCAATCAGCTTCTTGGCCGTAAGGCTTGTGTCCGGCAGCGTGTAGTCGTCCGTCGTCTGCCGCAGGCTGTACAGTGGTTCCTGCTGCGTCAGGGCGTACAGCTTGTCGAGATAGCCGTCTATCTCGCGGCTTACGTCGACACCAGGCATTATCGACTCAAGGCTGCGGCTCCATTTGTAGGTCCACGCGTTGCGGCCGAAAGGCAGCGTGACGCGCCGTCCGCTTTCGGCGTCCATGATAGTGTCGTAGCAGGGATCTGTCTCCAGCCTGTCTTCTATGCCCAGGTGGCGGCAGATGTGCCGCACCTGTCCGTCGGTGCCCATGCCGCCGAACACGTGCATGCCGGTGTCGAAGGTGTAAGGCCCGCGGCGGAAACTCTGCAAGCCGCCGCCGATGATGCGGTTCTTCTCCAGCACGGTGACGCGGTAGCCCTCCTTTGCCAGCAGGGCCCCGGTCATCAGTCCGCCCAGTCCTCCGCCCATGATGCAGACAGTCTTCATTGCCGACCTCCTTTCCGTGGCCTTGTGCGCCACACCTCACGTCCCTTGTACAGGTATTGGTAACGCTCCAGCCGCTGCCTGTATTCCGGAGTCTCTATGCGTTGGCTCATGGTGCCGAGCTCGTCGATGAACATCTTGCGTGCCTTGTGGTTGTCGGTCTGGCACCGTTGGCCCACGGCCACCGTCACCGTGCCTTCGCGCAGCAGCGCCTCGTGGCGCGGCCACACGTCGTAGGCGCCGTGAATGTATACGGGCAGTATGGGCAGTCCCAGCTCGTCGGCAAGCATGAAGGCCCCTTTGTGGAAGCGGCCCACGTTGCCGTCATGGGTTCGTGTGCCCTCGGGGAATATCATCACCGAATAGCCGCGCGCCACCAAGTCTTTCAGCTTGGGCATCAGCGTGTTGTAGCCTGCCTCGGCGGGCAGGTATTCGGCGTAGCGTATTATGTGGGCGTATATCGGGTTGCGCCACACCCAGTTCTTGGTCATGATGACGAGTTTCGGTGTCAGCGCCAGCATGCACAGCAGGTCGAGGTGCGAGGCGTGGTTGGCCACTATCACTGCCGGCGTGGCGAAGTCTTCGCCGTGCGGGTTCTCCGTCTTGAAGGCCACGCGCGGCATCAGCCGTGCGCCGAGGCGCGCCACGCCGCAGATGAAGCGGTGGTAGGCGTCGCGTTTGCGGTTGCGCGGTGCCGGTGCGACGAAGAACAGCAGTGTCACCGGCGTGGCCACAACCAGCGCGAAGACGGCGAAGACCAGCAGCGGCACCACGGTGATGACTATGCGTCCGAGGGTTATGGGCACCTCGCGCTTCACGCCGTGCCGCCGGGTGAGCCAGCGGAAGACCGTCGGCGGTACGACGCAGGCCATGAGCACCACGCAGCCCATGCCTATCATGGCTACTTCGGCCAGGCTCCGCATGGCGGGATGGCGCGCCACAATCAGTGTGCCGATGCCCACGAACATCAGCGCCGCGGATATCATCACGCTGCGGCGGTACTCCTTCAGGCGCCGCCGTCCGGTAGCGTTCTCGTAGAGCAGCCCCTCGGTGATGAAGATGGTGTAGTCGTCGCCCTGGCCGAAGATAAAGGTGGCTAGTATGATGTTGACAATGTTGAACTTGATGCCCAGCAGGGCCATGATGCCGAGTATCCAGAGCCACCCCATGGCCATGGGCAGGAAGGCGAGCACCGCCAGCTCGAAGCGCCCGAGGGCAAGCCAGAGGAAGGCGAAGACCACGAAGGAGCATACATACAATATGTAGTTGAAGTCGGCGTTGAGGGCACCCACCAGGCCGCTGCCCACGTCGCTCTGTGTGAAGGCGTAAGTCTGCGCCACGTCGGGTATGTCAACCTCGCCGTGCACGAAGTTGACGATGCTTACACCGGTGTCCGACGTCAGTATGTAGTTGGCTGCCAGCTGTCCCAGCGGCCCGTCGAGGGTGCAGGGCGCCGGTGTGTAGGTGGCGGCAAGGCGGTCGGTGAAGGGTCGGAAGGCTTCGTCGGTGAAGCCGGCGCGTCGAGCTTCGCGACGCACTTCGTCGGCCAGTCCGGGATGTCTGGCCAGCAGGTCATTCCACTGAGCTAGAGCCTCTTCCTGCCGCTGTAGCGACGGCATGAGCGCCGCTACGCCGTCAAGCCCGAGCGAGTCGTTGCGCTGCAGGGCCTCTTCCAGAGTGGCGCCTTCGGCCACCACGTAGCTGAGGCCGCCCTCGTCAACGCTGCCGGCCAGCAGGTCGAGGTCGGTCCGCTGCTGGGCGGTCATGTAGTTGATATTGTGCAGGTCGGCGTCGAATTCCACGCGTGTGCTGAAGTAACCGAGGACGACGGTGGTCAGCACCATCAGCCAGAACGCCACGGCTCCCCAACGGCCCCTCTTCGGCTTCCCTACGGCCTCCGGACGGCCTTCCACTGAAGAACGGCCGAAGGGACTCCGTAGGGGCTCCGTAGGGGCTCCGTCTGAAGCCTGTTTTTCAGTCTGTTCTGTATTGTGTTTATTTTCAGCTGGTTGACTGTTTTTGCCGCCTGCCTTGGCCCAGAGGGGCAAAAAGACGAGGGTGAAGCCTATGGTGCCGACGAGCATGAGCGAGCCGAAGAGGCCCAGGTCGCGCATGGCTTCGGCCTTGACGAAGACGAGGCAGGCGAAGGCTGCGACGGTGGTGATGTTGCCGGTGACCAGGGGCTCTATCATCTCGCGCAGTGTCTCGCGGCGGTCGGGGTGGTTTTTCAGGTGCTCGAGGTAGTGCAGCGGGTAGTTGACGGCGATGCCCACGAGCACAGAGCCTATGCCGACGACGATGATGGAAATCTCTGTCTTGAAGATGGCTATCGCCGCCAGTGCGAAGAGCCATCCGGCGGCTATGGAGAAGCCCATCCACAGTATGTTGCGCTTGCGCCCCATGGTGCGCCACAGGATGAGGGCTATGAGCACCACGGCGAGGGCTATGGCCAGGAGGCTGTCGTGCTTGATCTGCGTGGCGTTGGTCACTGCTATGAGCGTCGCCCCTACGGCCGTGATGGCTACGAGGGGTGTCTGCACGCTGTCGATGGCGTTGTCTATCGCTTTGGCTACAAGTCCGTTGTTGCGCGTGTCGCTGGCAGCGTAGGGGCTGGTGATGAAGGCGAAGCCGTTGCCGTCGTCGTCGAAGATGTAGTCGTCGACCATGCGGTAGCGGCTGCTGGGGCTGAGGGCTTGCAGGCGCTGCAGGGCGGGCGCGAAGAGTCCGAGGGGGTCGGCGGCAATCATGTCGGTGGCCATGGGCGGCAGGGGCATGGCGAGGGTCTGGCGGGCGTCGGCCAGGCGTTGCGCCACATAGCCCGGCTGGGCCAGGAGCGTGTCGATGCGACGGTAGTCGGCGGGTGTGAGGTAGAGTGGTATGTTGTTGCTCACCAGGCCGATGGCCTGCATGGCGTCGCTGCCGTCGGCACGTGCCTGTACCGGCAAGGCGGTGAATGCCCCGGCGAAGGCGTCGATGGCGTCCATGACGTCGTCGTCGGTGGCCTCCTCGGCAGGACGGAAGATGACGGTGATCTGGCCCTGGTCGCCGAGGCTGTTGTACAGGTCGGCCTGCTTGGCGTTGTCGGCAGTGCGTGGCAGGAAGTCCGCTATGTTCTCCTTGTAGTGCAGCTGCAGCGCGAGGAGTGCTCCTGCGGCAAGCAGCACGACGAGGAGCACCACGGCGAAGGGGCGGTGGCTGGCAAGGTAGTCGTGCAGGCGTAGCAGGAGGCGGGACATGGGGAGTTAAGAGTTATGAGTTAAGAGTTTGGTTATTATCATGCGTGGGTAGCCGTAGACGATGGCCAGCAGGCAGAAGAGGGTGTTGAGCAGGGAGATGCGGAAGAAGTCGCGGAAGGGGCGGAAGTGGCTGACGCGGTCGTCGGGGTAGCTGACGCTGACGGGAACAGGCTTGATGTTTACACCACGCCAGGCCGAGAGGACAAGGAGCTCGAGCTCGCTTTCATAGCGGTAGGTGAGGAGGCTGAGGCACGGGAGATGGCGCAGGGGGTATGCACGGAAGCCTGTCTGCGTGTCGGGCAGGCGGCGACCGGTCTGCACGTGGAACCAGAAGTTGCTGAAGCGGTTGGCGAAGGTGTTGCCTGCCGGCATGCCTTGCGGCAGGTTGTCAGCGTTGCCGACGTCCTGCCAGCGGCTGCCCACGATGAGTGTGGGCCGCGGGGTGCCGCCGGACGGCAGTGCGTCGATGAGCGTGGGTATCTCTTCGGGGCTGTGCTGGCCGTCGCTGTCGATGGTGACGGCATAGTGGAAGCCTGCCTTGCGCGCTGCCTCCAGGCCGCGACGCAGGGCATAGCCTTTGCCGCGGTTGCGGCTGTAGCTGATGAGTGTTATGGTGTCGCCGAAAGGCTGTAGCTCGTGCATGGTGCTGTCGGTGCTGCCGTCGTTGACCACTATGACGTCTTTGCATACCGCCATGGTGCGTCGCACGATGTCGGCCACGGTGCGGGCGTTGTTGTAGGTGGGTATGACGGTGCAGAAGGACATGTTCAGAGCTTAGTGTTCAGTGTGAGTTTCATTTTGGCGTAGACGGTGTCGCCTTTGGTGTAGGTGGCGGTGGCTGTGTCGCCGTCCAGTGTGGCGGCGAGAGTGGCGCCGTCGATGTCGTCGGGCGTCATCATGGAGAGGTATTTGGTGTTGTTGACCTTGGCGAGCCGCAGAGGGTGGCCGGCAGCTTGCGATAGCAGCTCTACTACGGCGCCTATCATGCACACGCCGGGTGTGACGGGTCTGCCGGGGAAGTGGCCGGCATAGACGGCGCTGTCGCGGCGCGCTGCGAGGGTGGCGGCTACACGCAGGGCGCCGTCGGTGTGCTCCCAGGCGGCGCGCTCCACCTTGATGATCTCTTCCAGTACTTTCATCGGTCGCGGAATTCTATGATGGTGTAGCTGTCGTGCCGTTCGGTGAGCTTGGCGCTGCGGAGACGGCAGTCTTTCTTGTCGAAGGTGGCGGAGAGTTGCTGCATCAAGCGGCGCATGTCGCGGCGCTTGGGTGTGAGGACGGCGTGGTATGAGGTGGCGTCCTCGGTGAGCTCGACGGCAAAGAGTTTCTCCGAGGCGAGGGCTCCTTTGGCGGTGAGGGACATGATGGTGCCCGTCATGCTGCGCATGATGGAGCCTGCGGGGCCTGCCAGCGCGTGGCGTTTGCTTTCTGTCTCGGCGAAGATGCTGTCGCCGTCCACGACGACGGCGTAGTTGTGCGGGTCGCTGTAGTGCCAGCGCATATAGGTCTGGCCGTTGAGGGTGACGTCGCCATGCGAGACGATGTCGTGCACCAGCAGGGGGCTGTGCTTGGTCTGCGTGAAGGTGTAGTGTATGGTCTTGCCGTGTTGCGGAGCCAGCGAGGCCTCGATGCGCGCCAGCACGGCGTCGCGGTCGGCCACAGCCTTTTGCGCCACGGCGCAGAAGGCCAGGCAGAGTGCGAGGAGCAGCGGTGTGAGTTTTTTTGCCATAGTTTGCGGTTTTGTCTTAACTTCTTTTCTTCTTCACCTCATAATGAACATGCAGCCTGCCACGATGAGCACCACGCCTATCCAGCGTGTGAGCGGGACGCTCTCGCCGAAGACGACGATGGCCGCCACCATGCCGAAGATGTAGCCGAGGGCTGTGAGGGGGTAGGCCTGCGAGAAGGGGAAGTGCTTGAGGATGTAGAGCCAGAGCACCGTGGCGGCGCCGAAGCTGACGCCGCAGGCCAGCAGCCACCAGTCGGTGAGCACGGCGCGGAAATAGCTCCACGACCAGCTGAACTTGGGCAGCTGGGCCATGGCCAGCTTGAGCAGCACCTGTCCGCCGCTGAGGAAGGCGGTCTGTATGCAGACTAATATCAGCAGTCGCCACATGGTTTCAGGAGTATTAATGTATAATGTGTGTCATCGCTATACCTGACCACGACGGGTGTGTCTCTTATAAGCTGAGCCTCGGCGTAAAGGTCGAGGGCCGGTGCCGTGTAGGAGGTGCCGAAGAGTGCGGTGTGGTCGGTAGAGAAGGTGTACTGTGTGGTATGTGTCTCGGCGAGGAGGCTGTCGAGGGCTTGTTGCTTCTCGGCCTCGGTGGGGCGGTGGAGCATGCGCATGCCGGCCACCTCGCAGAGGGCGTTGCCCGGGTTGGCTGTGGCGAGAACCATGCTTACTGCGCATTCGGCGGCATGTTTGCCTTTGAGGTAGCCACCTTTGCAGAGCAGGGCGTGGTAGGAGGGTGTCATCTCGTCGTGGGCGCAGACCATGGCGTTGGCGATCTTGCCACGGCGAAGCTGCATCATGGCGTCCATCAACGCGCTCTGGAACGAGACGGTGTTGTGGGCGTAGGTGGTGTTGTAGCCGTGGGCTTTGAGGTTGATGGCGACAATGGAGGATATGGTGTTGTGGGTGGACTGCATGAAGCGTGTCGGCATCATCTGGTCTTCGCCTTCGCGGCAGAGGGCGTCGAGGAATATCTCGGTGTTCTCTATGCAGCCGAGGCCTGTGCCTGTGACGATGGCCTCTGGTATTCCTATCCCCGCCTGCGCGGTTGCGGTCCTGGCGGTGGCTATGGCTCGCTTGAGTATGCGGCCCATACGGCGTGCTTCCAGAGGCGGTATAAACTGCTTGTAGTCAGCCTCACGGCTGCGGGTGAGCTCATCGTTTAACGGCTCCGGGTTGTCTTTCCAGGCTTCGGAGAGTGGCTCTTGGGCTGAGATTTGTGCGGCCGACATCAGGTATATGCGGTTGTCCGCTGTCTCTGTTGTCTCTGTGGCGGTCTTTGCCTCGTCTATTCTTTCAAGAAGCAGTGCGCTGTCGTTGCCGCCGAAACCGAATGCATTGCTCAGCACATAGCGAAGACGCTTTGTGGTGGGAATGTGGACGGGTGTAAGGCATTCGCCGGCATTGTGGAAGCGCAGATTGACAGGCAGGAAGCTGTGCTGCATTGCCAGCAGGCAAATAACGGCCTCTATTGTGCCCGAGGCGCTGGTGGTGTGGCCTGTGAAGGCTTTTGTAGACGACACTGGCGGCACCTGCACGCCGAACAGGCGGCGTATGGCGGTGCTCTCGCTGATGTCGTTGTTGCCGGTGCCGGTGCCGTGAGCATTGATGTAGTCCACCTGCCCGGGAGTTATGCCTGCCATGGCCACAGCCTGTTGCATGGCCAGATAGGGGCCTTCGCCGTCAGGCGATGTGGCGGTCTGGTGGAAGGCGTCGCAGGCGTTGCCGTAGCCGGCCAGACGTGCAAGTGACGTAGCACCGCGCCGAGCGGCGTGTCCGGCGCTTTCAAGAACCAGCCATGCGGCCCCTTCGCCCAGGTTGAGGCCTGACCGGCTCTCGTCGAAGGGGCGGCAGGGCTCGTGGTCGAGGATCATCAGGGAGTTGAAGCCGTTGAGGTGGAACTTGGTGATGCACTCGCTACCGCCTACGACGACACATTCGGCATGCCCTGCACGTATCAGCTCTGCTCCGGTTATGACGGCGTTGGCTGCCGAGGAACAGGCCGTAGACAGTGTGGTAAGCATGCGGAAACGGCCAAAATGTCCGGCTATCATCTCTGTACATGCACCGCAGTCGTGGGTGCGTATGTACTCGTTGCGGCTGTCGTTCTCCAAGAAGTCGAGGTAGTAGAGCTCGCTTTTGTCCATGCCGCCAACGGTGGTGCCGGAGATAAGAGGTATCTGGGGCATCATGTCGGCAGTTATGCTGGCTTGTTGCAGCGCTTCCTGCAGCGCTATCATACCCATGAGAGCCGTGCGGGTGGTTGGTTGTGTGTCGGGGTCAATGCCGAGCATATCGCACATCTCGTCATTGCTCAACTGCACTTCGCCAACAGGAAACTCGTGGTGCTCTGTCTTCAGGTAGCGCAAAGGACGTATGCCACTGCGCTCTTCTTGTAGCGAGGTAAGTGTCTCGGCTTTGCCTATGCCGATGGCCGACACAATGCCGGCGCCGGTGATTACAATGTCTCTATTCACCATTCACTGTCGCCAATCACTACTTTGTGCGGTTCTTGCTGATGTAGTCGGCCATCACGTTGATGGACTTGAAGATCTCTTTGCCTTGGTTGGGGTCTTGAAGCTTGATGCCATAGTTCTTCTCCATGAGGACGATGAGTTCAAGGGCGTCAATGCTGTCGAGGCCCAGGCCTTCGCCGCCAAACAGAGGGGCGTTCTCGTCGATGTCTTCGGGCTTGATGTCTTCAAGGTTGAGCACCTCGATAATTTCTTTCTTCAGTTTGAGGATGAGTTCTTCCATATTTCCTTATTATTTTAAGATTTTTGATAATTCTTGTTCTATAATGTCTTTGTGTGTGTGCTGAGGTACAGCCATGAGGGCGGCCAGATAGTTGCCGTGGGCGTCTACCTCGCACCATCCGGTTATTTGGGGACCGCGCTCTGTGGAGAGGGCAATCTGTTCTGCCATGACGTCGGCGCTGGGGGCGTCAAGTACCATGAAGTTTGTCTCTGTCAGGAAGTGATTGCGTATGGCTATCTCGCCGGTGACGATATTCGGCAGCGTGTATACGAATAGTGCGGGGGAGGGAAACCAATTGCCGCGATCCTGTATGGTGGCCTGGAACGCTGTGTCGTCGGCCATCGACGAACTGCGGTTGAACAGGAGTACGCCATAGTCGTCTTTGGGGCACTCTTGCAGCAACATCTCGCTTGCCACGAAGCCCAGGCGGCTTAGCGGGTCCATCTTGAAGAACTTGGGGTAGTCGCCTATATGTGTACGGTAGAGATCCACCAGCTCTTCTGCGGTAGGTGTCAAGCGGATGGAGTGTATTGTGCTGGTTGATGGGGTTGGGGGTATGGATGGCGTTATGGCGCCTGTTTTATGGCAGAATGTCATTGCAGCGTTGCATCCGCCGAAGCCTGAGAGCAGTTTGACAAAGCTTTGTTTGTCGGTGGTGCGTGTTTCGGCGCTGATGCTGACATGACGGCTTACGCCAAGATTTTTAAAGCCTCGGGTGCCGAAAACAACGCCGTGCTCCACGGCCTGCATGGAGAGGATGGTCTCCAGCACTCCTGCGGCGCCCATGGTGTGACCATAGACGCCTTTGAGGCTGAAGAGCGGCACGTCGGCAAGGCCGGCACGGTCTATGGCTATGCTCTCCATCTCGTCGTTGTAGAGTGTCGATGTACCATGCACGCTGATGAATGCTAATTCGTCTTTGTTGACATCGAGGGCTTGCAAACAGCGGTATGAGCCCTCGCCGGTGCGTGACGGTCCGCTGATGTGGTTGGCATCGTTGCACATGGCACCCCCTTCGGCCACCCATTCGCCATTCCCACTGTTACTATATATAATTGTAGCAGCAGCCTCGCCAAGGTTCAGCCCGCAGCGGTCGCTGTCAAAGGGGCGGCACTGGTCGGGCGAGAGGGCGTGCAGGCACTGGAAGCCGCTGATGATAAACTCACTCTGTACGTCGCAGCCTATCACCACGGCGGTGTCGCAGAGGCCTGCTTCTATGCTGCGCATGGCCGCTATCTGTGCGCTGAGGCCGCTGATGCACGCATTGCTCACCACCACTGGCGGGTTTGGATTGCCGAAATGGCGGCAGATGATGGCAGCAGATGTCCCCAGCAGGGCTCTTTCTGTCTCCCCCTTGGCTAACAGGTGCACATTGCCTTTGGTGGTGGAGAGGAAGAAGCGGCAGCGGGGTGAACATGGGTCTATACCTGCACGGGCAATGGCGTCGCTCGCCGAAGCAATGCACAGGTGCTCAAAGAATGTGTGTTCCCCGTCGTCATGTCGTTCCTCTTCGGGAAACAGCGATGCTGTATACCGCGAGCCGTCGGGCAGGCTGTATTGCTTCAAGGCACACTGGCCAGACATCACAGCGTCATAGTTGGCGTGTGTCGTTGCCCCAAGCGGGGAATATATGTTATCAGCCAGTTTTATAACCATCGTTTCTTCCATTCTTCAAAGAACGGCGGGTTGCCCAGCACCAGTTTGTACTCCTTGTCCATGAATACTTGCACGGTGTGTGCTGTTGCCAATATCTTGTCGCCGTCCGTAATCTTGTAGTCGAACACTATCTTTGCTGCCTCTGTGGGCGTGTATGTAATCTCAATCTCAGGGTGCATGCCGTAGATGATGGGCTGCTTGTATTTCAGCTGCACGTCTACCAGCGGTGCATAATAGCCTTCACCGAAGAAGCGCAGGTAACCCAGATCGTACTTCTCGCCAAAGGCCTCGCGTGCGTCTTCAAGGTACATCATATAGCTCCCGTGCCAGGCCACCCCCATGGAGTCTACCTCGCTGAAGCGTATGTCGAGTTTCTTCTTTATGCTTAAGGTGTTCACAGTATTGCTATCTTTATCGTTCCCGAAGCCAGTAGTGTGTCTCCGCAGCGGCTTTCGGCTTGCGCCATTGTCATGCCGAACACTTCGTCGCTCACCTCTATCTTTGTCTTTATCGTCCTGCCTACTTCTGGCAATGAATGTATCTCCATGTCGCGCAAGGCGCCGATGACACCTACCCGCACCTCCTTGCCGCTGGTGAGGTTTATGTAGCCCATGCGCGCCGCGCAGGTTTGTGCCACATTCTCCAGCAGTCCTATCTCTGCCAGATGCCCCTCTTCCACCATGATGTTGTCTGGACGTATTGTCAGTTCCGTCTCCGTCACCACGGGGTCGCAATGCAGCAGGCGGTCCACCATCACTACCGGTGGCCGCTGCGGCAGCAGGGTCAGTATGTCATATTCATTCTCCATCCCAGAATTCATAGTAGTTGTACCATTGGTGCGGGTATCGGCGCACAATCTCCTCCAGCGTCGTGGCGAAGCTCTGCGCCAGCGCCGCCATCTGTTTGCGGTGGGGCAGGGTGGTGTCCACCGGCAGCTGGCGTACAAAAGCGCGATAGCGGTGGGCGCCTTCTTTCATCACCATCACCGCCAGCGCCGGCACCTCTTTCTGCACCGCTGTGGCGAAAGGCCCCAGGGGAAACTGGGCCGTGGCGCCGAAGAACTGGCACGGCACGCTCTTTGTCGAGCCGAAGCAGCGGTCGGCGGGCATGCTCACAATGTTGCCCTCGTCGAGGCTCTTGTTGATGATGAACAGGTGCGACATGTCGGCCTGTACCGGTATCATGTGGATGTTGCTGCCGGCAAACTGTTTGTTGCGTTCGCTCATCACTGTCGCCGACTCGCCGGCATAGACCAGCGCGTTGAAACTCTTGCGGTCCGAACGCAGCATATAGCCCGCCTGCTCATAGTTGCCAACGTGTGACGACAGCATGACAAACCCCTTCTCGCCTTCGCAGAGCCGCAGGAAGTTCTCGTTGCCGTCAATCTCCAGCTTGAAACGCCGTCCGGCGTAGGTGGCGAAGCGGTCAAGCACCACTTGCCCGAAGGCGAAGTGGTTGAGGTATACATGCCAGAAAGCGCTCAGCGGCTTCTTGCCAAGCCGTCGGCGGAAGAAGTGGTACATGGATGTGTAGCCCTTGTGGTTGAACAGCATGTAGAACGGCACCACCAAGGCCATCACTCCGTAGATGACCTCCAGGGGCACCACTTTGAACACTGCTATCAGTGCCTTCTGCATGAAGGGCGTGCCGTCGGTGCGGCCACTCCATTCGCTATGTACCGGCTCCTGCACTTACTTGGTTTTCTCTTCGATGTAGTCGCAGAACTGGCCGAAGGTCTTTATGGTCTTCATGTCCTCGGCCACTATCTTGAAGCCGAAGGTCTTCTCCACTAACACCACTATGTCGACGAAGTCAAGGCTGTCCACGCCGATGTCTTCTTTCAGGCGTGCCTCGGGCTTGATCTTCTCTTCGTCAAACTCCAACTCCTCGACGAGGAAGTTCTTTACTTTCTTTTCAATTTCTTGTCTTGTCATATTGTCTTGTTTGTTAGTTTTCAACTATTGGCTTTTTTGCACACCATGATGCTGTGCCCCTGGCCCAGGTTGTCGTGTATGGTCTCCACCTCCAGACCGGCCTGTTTCACCAGCCGTTCCATGTCTTCGCTGTGGTACATCTTGCTGTTGCCGTTGGCTATGGCTGTGAAGTAGAGGCTCGTCATGGTGAGGCAGAATGCCGCCGGCTCAAAGCGCTGGCGGTCCCAGAAGGTCTCCATGATGTACAGGCGGCTGTCGGCGTCCATGATCTTGGCCGCGCGGCTCACGATGCTCACTATCTCCTCCTCGCCGAAGCAGTCGAGGAACTGGCTCATCCAGATGGCGTCATAGTGCTTGTCCGTCGGGAATGCCTGGCTTTCGTCCAGCAGGTTCATGCCGTAGCCGTCTATGCGCTCCGCGCCGGGCTTGCCCTTGGTGTCGCGGCGCATCATCTCCAGCTGCTGCGGCAGGTCCACTATGGTGACGTTGACGTCCTTGTCGTGCCCCACGCACTGTAGGGCCCAGCGGCCCGTGTTGCCGCCCACGTCGAGCAGCGTCCGCGGCTTGGCGGCGAAGACTATCTCCAGCGCCTGCTGGAACGAGCTGTCGCTGTAGAAGTGGTCAAAGCCGAACCAGCTCTTCTGCACCTGCGGCGGCAGCTGCGACAGACCTTCGTACACCGTCGGCCACGGCCCGAAGTGCTCCAGACCTGCGGGGCGCCCTTCCTTGAGGCTCTCCTCCAGCCGGAACCATCCCTCGTAGTTCACGTCGTGGTTGAAGTCTATGTTCACGTTGGTGGCTGGGTCGGTGATGAAGCACCAGCCTGTCTTGCTCAGCGTGTAGCGGTCGGTCTCGGGGTCTATCAGCACGGTGCCTATGCAGAGGCTCGCCTCGAGCATCACCTTGGCGGCATAGCGGCTCAGCCCGGCGGCTTCGGCCACCTCGGCCTCCGTCATGCCGTTGTCGCTGTTGCGCAGCATCTCCAGTATGCCGAACTTCTTCATCAGGCGGCTCACCTGGAACACCACTGGTCCCCAGGCAATCCATTCAGCCTTCTCCTGTGCCTCGCGGGCTGTCAGCCTCTCCTTGCTGTAGGCTTCTTTTAGTTTCGGATTCAGGTACATGTATCTTAAACTTAACTTCTTTAACTTCTTTAACTTCTTGTCTTCTTAACTTCTTTAACTTCTTAACTCCTCTAACTTCTTAACTTCTCCAACCCACTATATCTTCTTCAGAACCAGCGCCGAGTTGGTGCCGCCGAAGCCGAAGCTGTTGCTCAGCACGGTGTCCACGCGGGTCTCTATGGTCTTGGTGGCCAGCTTCAGGTGTGCGCTGGCTTCGTCGGGGTTCTCGAAGTTTATGTTCGGTGCCACGAAGCCGCCGTGCATCATCAGCAGGCAGTATACCGCCTCGCTGGCGCCGGCCATCCAGCATTCGTGTCCCGTCATGCTCTTGGTGGAGCTTATCCAGGCGCGCTGCCCCTCGAAGAGGCGGCCCAGGGCCATAGCCTCGTGCAGGTCGCCCTGCGGGGTGCTCGTGGCGTGGGCGTTCACGTAGTCGATGTCCGCCACCCCCATGCCGGCCTCTGCCAGGGCCCGCTGCATGGCCATGGCGCTGCCGTCCTCGCTGGCCTGCGATATGCCGCCGCCGTTGCTCGAGAAGCCGTAGCCGCACACCTCGCCCAGTATCTGGGCACCGCGCCTGACGGCGTGCTCATAATCTTCCAGCACCAGCGCCGCGGCGCCGCCGCTCGGTATCAGGCCGTCGCGGTCGCGGTCGAAGGGGCGCGACGCTCTCGTGGGCTCGTCCATGCGCTTGCTGAAAGCCCCCAGGGCGTCGAAGGAGGCCATGCTGTAGAGGTTGGTCTCCTGCGCGCCGCCGCAGAGCACCATGTCCTGCAGCCCCTGGCGTATGAACATCGCACCCAGCCCTATGGCGTGGCTGCCGCTGGCGCAGGCCGCGCTGACGCTGAAGTTGATGCCCCTCAGGTGGAAGATGGTGCTGAGGTTCATGTTCACCGTCGAGTTCATGCTCTGGAATATCCAGCCGCTGCCCAGCAGGGCCGAGTCGTGCTTCTCCAGCATCAGCATGTGGCTCTCCACGGTGGCCTTGGCCGACGAGTCGTTGCCCATCAGCACGCCCACCTCGTTCTGCTGCAGGTAGTCGTCGTCGACGCCCGCCATGGCGAAAGCCTCGCGCGAGGCCATGAAGGCGTACTCAGCCTCCTCGCTCATGCCGGCGCGCAGGCGGCGGTCCAGCAGCCCTTTGAGCACAGGCTTCTCCACGATGCCTGTCAGCGTGCTCTGGTAGCCGTAGTCCTTGCGGGCCTCGTCGATGCCTATGCCCGAGCGGCCCTCATATAGCGACTGGCGCACCTCGTCCACATTGTTGCCGAGGCACGACCAGATTCCTATTCCCGTAATTACTACTCGTCTCATAATTTAAAACTCATAACTCATAACTCAAAACTTAGGTATACAGCCCTCCGTTGATGTTCACCACCTCGCCGGTGATGTATGCCGCCTCCTTCGAGGCGAGGAAGGCCACCAGTGCCGCCACCTCTTCGGGCTTGCCGAAGCGGCCTGCGGGTATGAGCTTCTTCAGCTCGCCCTCGTCGAGGTCCTTGGTCATGTCCGTGGCCACGAAGCCCGGCGCCACGGCGTTCACCGTCACCTTCCGCGGGGCCACCTCCTGCGCCAGCGCCTTGGTGGCGCCTATCACCGCCGCCTTGGCGGCGCTGTAGTTCGTCTGGCCCGGCATCCCTTTGATGCCGCTCAGCGACACCACGTTCACTATCCGCCCGTAGCGCTTGGTCATCATGCCTTTCACCACGCGGCGCGTCAGGTAGAAGAACCCGTTGAGGGTGGTGTCGAGCACCGAGTGCCACTGCTCGTCGGTCATGAACACCATGATGTTGTCCTGCCGTATGCCGGCGTTGTTCACCAGCGTGGCTATGTAGTCGTCCGCGTGCCGTGCCTCCCACTGCTCCATGGCGGCCTCTATGGCCTTGGGGTCGGCGGTGTCGAAAGGCAGCAGCTCGCACACCCCGCCGGCGGCCTCGATGGCGGCCTTGGTCTCCTCGGCCGCTGCGGTGTTGCTCTTATAGTTGACGATCACAGGCATCCCGTCGGCGGCCAGCCGCAGAGCCACAGCCCTGCCTATGCCGCGCGAACCTCCTGTCACTAATGCGTACTCCATTGTTTGGTTTTAAGTTTTAAGTTTTAAGCTTTAAGTGGTCTGACGCGGCATGCGTGGACACTTAAAACTTACAGCTTACAGCTCTCAGTTTCTCAACATCTCCTCCACTTTCGCAATCTCGTCGTAGAACGGCGTGTCGTCCACGAATGCCGGGATGATGGCGTTCACCTTGTCGTACATGGCCTTGGTGGCGGGGGCCAGCATGTCGGCCTTCTTCAGGATGTCCGTCGCCTGGCGCAGGGCTATCATGTGGATGGCCATCACCTGGTAGGCGTTGTCTATCACCTTGCGGCACAGCAGGGCGCTGTTGGTGCCCATGCTCACGATGTCCTGGTTGTCGTTGTTGTTGGGAATGGTGTGCACGTAGTTGGGCATCGACAGCGTCTGGCACTCGGCTGTTGTGCTCGTTGCCGTGAACTGGCAGGCCTGCATGCCGTAGTTCAGGCCCAGGGTGCCCATGTTCAGGAACGGCGGCAGGATGCCGTTGATGCGGTCGTGGAACAGGTAGTTCATCTGCCGCTCGGCGGTTTGTGCCAGTCGTGTGACGGCTATCTTCACCTTGTCGGCCTCCAGCGATATGTAGTCGCCGTGGAAGTTGCCGCCGTGATACACGTTCTTGCTGTCGGGATCCACTATCGGGTTGTCGCTGGCCGAGTTGAACTCCTCCTCTATCACGCGGCGGCTGTTCTGCAGCGTCTCCCACACCGGACCCAGTATCTGCGGCGTGCAGCGCAGCGAGTAGTAGGCCTGCACCTTGTGCTCGAAATAGCTCTTACCCTTCTGCTCCTCGCTGTATAAGTGGTGCTCGCGTTTGCTCAGGCATTGGCTGCCTTTGGCCAGCTCGCGCATGCGCTGCGCCGTGTAGCGCTGCCCCTCGTGGCGGCGCACGCTGTTCAGCTCGTCGGCCATCCAGTCGTCGTAGCTCGCCGCCACCTCGTTCATCCACACCGCCGTCAGCAGGCTCAGCTCGAGCAGCCGCTCGGCGTAGTGCTGGTTCACGGCCGAGATGCCCGTCATCACCGACGTGCCGTTGGTGATGCTCAAGCCCTCGCGGATGTATATCTTCAACGGCTCAAGGCCGCACTCGCGCATCACATCCTTCGTCTCGCGCCACTCGCCGCGATAGTGCACCTTGCCCTCGCCGATGAGCGTCAGCGCTATGTGCGCCAGCTGCACCAGGTCGCCGCTCGCGCCCACCGAGCCGTGCTCGGGGATGTAGGGATGGATGCCTCGGTTGATGAACTCCTGCAGCAACAGCGCCACGCTCGGATGCACGCCGCTGCGACCCTGCAGCAGGTTCGTCAGGCGCGCTATCATGGCCCCCTTCACATACAGGTCGCCCAGCGGCTCGCCGGCGCCCGTGGAGTGGCTGCGGATGATGTTGTATTGCAAATCGCTCAGGTAGCGGTCATCCACGCGCCACTGCGCCATCGGGCCGAAACCCGTGTTGATGCCGTAGATGACCTTCTCGGCGGCAAACTCCTTCAGGAACTCATAGCAGCGCTCCATGCCTGCCAGTTGTTCCTCGCTCACCTGCATCTCGGCACCGCCAAAGAGCATTTTCTCTATCTCGCCAAAGGTGATATTCTTCATAGTTGTTTGTTTTTCAATTCGTTGTTGGTGGTCAGCGTTTCTTTACGCCAATGCAAATATAATAAATATTTCTATATATTGGCCCATGCCCTCAAAATAATACTTTCCGACGCAGTTTGTGCCATATCCAAGACACCTTCTTGCCCGCCTTATTGGTAGGTGGCGGAAACGCCCCCCAAGACGTCCCCCCAAATGTTAAAATTCCATAGGACACGTGTAGCACTGCTTTTCTTAAATAAATTTAATTAACACATAATTAAATCATATATAACTCTTACATTCTTAGGTTATTATATAGAGTAATTAAGGAGTAATATAAGAGTAATATAAGACATAGTAGCTTAAGATATTGATTTACAGACCTGCTTTTTTCGGGTTATGTTAAATAGAACCTCTTTTGCAAATGTTAAAATTTTCTTGTCACCAACCTCTGTCATCAAGCATCTTTTAGCCCCTTTTTTACCCCACGAAAAAAAAATTTGCAAACAACAGAAAAAAGATGTAATTTTGCAGCCGGAAATATTATTGTCATAATGCTATCCGTGAGATGAAAAAAATAATCTTTATAATATGCATATCATTGGTTATCGCCGCTAACGCGCAGTATGACACATTGCCCTACAATATCGGCATACCCAACTATTTCATGAATCACCCACTTGATTCGATGCATAACACACAACATGACGGTGTATATTGTAATCCTGTAGTATCACCACCAGTATGGTCAATTTTGACAGGCGCCCCTGGACAACATAATCACAATTTGGTAACAATAATGCCATATTCTATTGATGGAGATTTGGCATGGGGGTTTTACCCAGACAGCACTTTACATGTAAAAGGAGTCGCATGGTATGCCTCAACAGGATATATAAATGGGAATGGGCTCTCTGCAATTAACTCATGGGACACCATAGATATAAAATTATTCCAAAATAATGGAAATCATATGTCTGCCATTATGTGGAAGAAAATAACACGTGACACTTTTACATATGATAAAGTTATAGATTGTAAACGAGGATGGCCAATTAATGACCATGTAATTATATATGAGGATTTGACTCGTCCTTTATATGAAGTATACTTCGACACAGAAATTGACATTTCTGATTCAATGTATCTATCAGTGAAATACACGTGGATTGATTCTATTTATGGTAGAAACAAGGACTATACTCAAGCCTGGGAGGAATGGCACTCACCCAATAACGTAAATAATTATATTTTCCCCATGCAGAGCTATCGTTTGAAGAACGAAGCCGGAGAAGATGCATCATGGACATATGGTGAGACTCCTGCCTACTTGCTGCTGTTCCCCATCATACGGCGCGACTGCGACAGCTGCCCCGAGGTGCACGAACTACGCTACACCAAGGTGGGCAACAGCGCAGCCATCGTGCAATGGGACGCCGGCGCCAACCACAGAGACTGGCAGCTGTGCTATGGCACGCCGGGCTTCGACCCCGATGGGGCCGAGGCCACGACAATACGGGTGCCACAGCGTGCGCTGACCGGTCTCTCAGCAACGGCGCACTACGACGTCTACGTGAAGGCTCGCTGCCAGTTCGACCGCAGCGAATACAGCCCGTGGGCAGGTCCCTTCGACCTATGCTTGGCGGAGATTGGCATAGACGGTGCCGACGCCGTGGAGGCCGAGATCGGACCCAACCCGACGAGCGGCATGCTGACGGTGCGCTGCGAGGCGGAAATCAAGGCCGTGGAGCTCTACGACATGCAGGGCCGCTGCGTGGCAAATGGCGAGGTGGGAACGGCAAGCGGCGAGCCGCGCATGGCGACGCTACAGGTGCAGCACCTGCCGGCCGGCACCTACACCGCGGTGGTGCGCACAGCGCAGGGCACGGCCACAAAACAGGTGGTGGTGCTGTAGGAACGGCAAAGGCCGTTGGCACGCTTTTTGTTGAAAATAGATTACGCATGTGCAGGATTTTTTGTATCTTTGCGGTGCGTCGTGCGGTGCGTTGTGTGCCGCAAGATGTTGTGTGTTATTATATTGGAAACAAAATAGAAGATTAGAATATGGCAAATTTTTTGACCAAGCTGTTCGGTGACAAGAGTCAGCGCGACCTGAAGACGGTGAAGCCGTACCTCGACGCCACCCTGGCAGCCTATCCCGCCATACAGGCCCTCGACAACGACGGCCTGCGTGCCAAGACCGTGGAGTTCAAGGAGCGTATAGCCAAGGCCATAGAGGCCGAGGAGACGGAGCTGAAGCAGATGCGCGACCGCATAGACGCGGAGTACGACATGCCGGTGGACGAGAAGGAGCAGCTCTACAAGCGCATCGACGAGCTGGAGAAGCAGAGCTACGACAAGACGCAGAAGGTGCTGGACGAGATACTGCCCGAGGCCTTCGCCGTGGTGAAGGAGACGGCGCGCCGCTTCGCGCAGAACGAGACGGTGACGGTCACCGCCACCGACCACGACCGCGACCTGGCGGCCACGCACCCCAGCATCACCATAGAGGGCGACAAGGCCGTGTACCAGAACCACTGGATGGCCGGCGGCAACGAGATCACCTGGGACATGGTGCACTACGACGTGCAGATCATCGGCGGCGTGGTGCTGCACAGTGGCAAGATCGCCGAGATGGCCACGGGCGAGGGCAAGACGCTGGTGGCCACGCTGCCCGTCTACCTCAACGCCCTGCCCGGCAAGGGGGTGCATGTGGTGACGGTGAACGACTACCTGGCCAAGCGCGACAGCGAGTGGATGGGCATGCTCTTCGAGTTCCACGGTCTCACGGTGGACTGCATCGACAAGCACGAGCCCCACAGCGACGAGCGCAAGCGCGCCTACAACTGCGACATCACCTACGGCACGAACAACGAGTTCGGCTTTGACTACCTGCGCGACAACATGAGCCGCAACCCCGAGGAGCTGGTGCAGCGCGGCCACAACTACGCCATAGTGGACGAGGTGGACTCGGTGCTCATCGACGACGCCCGTACGCCGCTCATCATCAGCGGCCCCACGGGCAAGGACGACGACGAGCAGGAGTTCTACCGCTTCAAGCCCACCATAGAGAAGCTCTACAACGCCCAGCGACAGCTGGTGACGAACATACTGGCCGAGGCCAAGAAGGGCATCAGCGCCAACCCCGACCCCAAGCCCGAGGACGAGTGCGCCAAGCAGCTGCTGCGCGCCTACCGCGGCCTGCCCAAGAGCAACGCCCTCATCAAGTACCTCTCCGAGACGGGCATCAAGAGCATACTGCTCAAGACCGAGAACTTCTACATGCAGGAGCAGAACAAGTACATGCACATCATCGACGATGAGCTGTACTTCGTCATCGACGAGAAGAACCGCCAGGTGGAGCTGACGGACAAGGGTATGGAGTACCTCACCTCGCTGGGCGAGGACCCCAACTTCTACCAGCTGCCCGACATAGGCTCGGCCATCGCCGAGGTGGAGAACAACGCCAGCCTGACGCCTGAGCAGAAGGCTGAGGCCAAGGACAAGATATACAGTGACTTCGCCGTGCAGAGCGAGCGCGTGCACACCGTGGACCAGCTGCTGAAGGCCTACACGCTGTTTGTGCGCGATGTGGACTACATCCTCACCGAGGACAACCAGGTGAAGATCGTGGACGAGCAGACGGGCCGCATCATGGAAGGACGCCGCTGGAGCGACGGTCTGCACCAGGCCGTGGAGGCCAAGGAGAACGCCAAGGTGGAGGCTGCCACGCAGACCTACGCCACCATCACGCTGCAGAACTACTTCCGCATGTACAAGAAGCTGGCCGGCATGACGGGTACCGCCTCGACGGAGGCCGGCGAGTTCTGGAACATCTACAAGCTCGACGTGGTGGAGATACCCACCAACAAGCCCGTAGCCCGCGTGGATATGGACGACATGATCTACAAGACCAAGCGCGAGAAGTTCAAGGCTGTCATCGACGAGGTGGAGCGCCTGATAGGCGAGGGGAGGCCCGTGCTGGTGGGCACCACGAGTGTGGAGACCTCTGAGTTGCTCTCGAAGATGCTCAAGATGAAAAAGATACCGCACAATGTGCTGAACGCCAAGCTTCACCAGAAGGAGGCCGAAATTGTGGCGCAGGCCGGCGAGCCGGGCCGTGTGACTATAGCCACCAACATGGCCGGCCGTGGTACGGACATCAAGCTCAAGGGCGACGTGAAGGAGCGCGGCGGTCTGGCCATCATAGGCACCGAGCGCCACGAGAGCCGCCGTGTGGACCGCCAGCTGCGCGGCCGCGCAGGCCGTCAGGGCGACCCCGGGTCGTCGCTGTTCTTCGTCAGCCTGGAGGACGACCTGATGCGCCTCTTCGGCAGCGAGCGTATAGCAGCCGTCATGGACCGCATGGGCCTGAAGGAGGGCGAGGTCATACAGCACAGCATGATTACCAAGCAGATCGAGCGCTCGCAGAAGAAGGTCGAGGAGAACAACTTCGGCATGCGCAAGCGTCTGCTGGAGTATGACGACGTGATGAACAACCAGCGCACCGTCATCTACAACAAGCGCCGCAACGCACTCTACGGCGACCGCCTGTCGATAGACATCAGCAACATGTTCTTCGACACCTGCGAGCTGCTCTACACCGAAGGCAGCGACTGGGAGGACTTCAAGCTTGAGGTCATCAAGGTGTTCGCGCACGAGGTGCCGATGAGCGAGAAGGAGTTCCTCTCGCTGAACCGCAAGGAGGCCATTCAGTTGCTCTACGACCAGTGCTTCTCGGCCTACAAGGAGCGCATGCAGAAGCTCTGCGAGAACGCCTGGCCGTTCATCAAGAACATTGCGGAGAACACCCGTTACATAAATGTGGCTTTCCCCATCACCGACGGCAAGAAGGTGCTCAACGTTGTGGTGCCAGTGAAGAAGGCTTACGACACCCACGGCCGCGAGCTGCAGCTGAGTATCGAGAAGGGTATCACGCTGGCCATCATCGACGACCTGTGGAAAGAGCACCTGCGCCAGCTCGACGACCTGCGCCAGAGCGTGCAGAACGCCGCCTACGAGCAGAAGGACCCGCTGCTTATCTACAAGTTTGAGAGTTTCAAGCTCTTCGAGCAGATGCTGCTAAACGTCAACCGCGAGATCACCAGCTTCCTGAGCCGTGCCACCCTGCCCCTGCCCGACGAGAACCAGGTGCGCGAGGCGCGTCAGCCCCAGGCTCCGCAGAAGGGCCTGCGTGCCGGCCGCCAAAACGACTTTGACCGTGCCGCGCAGCAACAGCAGCAGGCCATCGACAACAGTAGCCAGCAGCCGCAGAAGGTGATGCCGGTGCATGTGGAGAAGAAGGTCGGCCGCAACGACCCGTGTCCCTGCGGCAGCGGCAAGAAGTACAAGAACTGCCACGGCCGCGACGCCGAATAATCTACAAAGCAGTCAGTGTTTTACCAGACTGGAAAAATATTTATTTTGCCAGTCTGTTTTTTTTATGTACTTTTGCACTTGATTCCGGAGAAGGAATCATGAAGCGTTATGCTCGATCTGCTGATGAGAACCTAGGAAACTTTCAACAGCAATAAACAGGGTCGGTATAATGGTTCGCGCGTATGGCGTGGACTGTCAATCCATCTTTGTTTATTATGGTTTTCCTAGGACCTTCATCAGCGAGAGGAACATACAGTGCCACGCTTTTGTTATTGATTGCCTGTTGCGGTACGGACGGGAGAATAAAAAACAAACAAACAAAATGTTCAAAAGCATCAAAACAATGACATTGCTGCTTGCAGCGACAACCCTGCTTGCTGTTTCTTGTGGCAAGGACGACACCGAACCGGAAGCTAATGGCGGTGGCTCTGCCGGGGGCACAGCCACACCAGCCATCACTGAATCCAGTATTATTGGAACATGGGGTTACAGAAGTACCCATGCGTTGACTGGCAATGAGTTGACGATAAAGAGTGACCATACGTCTACATTCGATGGGAAAACCTACAACTGGACGCTCACAGGCAATCACTTTGTCGCCAATGCGGGAAACTATTTCAAGATTGAGTTTACTATTAACGCCATCAATGCCAAGAGCATGGATATAAGCGGAGGGTCCAAGCGCTATAATGGAAGCAGTCAGGAATGGTACATAGAAAAGAATATGACGGGGACTGTTGTCAAAACAGTGACGGAGGTTCTCTCGAGTTTGCCGGATGACCTTGTTGTAGGAGACTGGGTGTTTTCCGGCACTCTTGGAAGCGGATGGCCGTTGCAAGTGTCAGACGACCATACCTGCATTTGGAATTACAACTATACCAGCAATTGGAATACCGAGGGACCGGTCTTTAAGGCTCGTGGTACAGGCAACTTCCCGCGTTTTAAAATGAAGTTCACTGTAGATAGTGTCACCACATCGGCGACAAATGCTATCATGTATGTCACCGGAGATTACAGAGACAGCGTATACCGCATATCTGGTTGGGAGGAAACTGGTGATGAACTTGTCGGTATGTTTACCAAAAGTTTCTAACACACAAATAAGCAGAGGCCCCGCGCGCAGCGCGGGGCCTCTCTCGTTTATATGGCTGGCGGCTTATTCGCCGATGTACTTGCCGTCGACCTCCCAGTTGATGGTCTTGACGTCAACTTCTTTCTTCCACCAGAGGAAGCCTTTTTTCTGGGCTATACGGGCCTGGTAGGTCATCTTGCCGCGCATCTTGCGCACCCACACGTCGGTGATTTCATAGCCTTTGAAAAGGTGGCTCACACTGTCGCGCACGGCGGCGGGGTAGTACTGTTTGTCGATGTAGTAGTGGGTCTCGGTGCCTTTGTTGGAGAACACCATGGCCTGGCGGCTCTTATCGACGTCAAGATAGACGACCTTGAAGGCGTGTTCGTCAATCTGGTACCACTCCACGTTGGAGGCATCTTTCACCTGGCGCTGGAAGTCTTTTACGTAGTTTACCTTGACGTCTTTCTCGGGCACAGACTTAATATTCTGTGCAAAGAGGGCTCCATGGAGGAGCATGAGTGCTGCTGTGAAAGCGAGTATCTTTTTCATATTGTGGATATTAATATGTTAATATGGTTGTTTCCTTCAGGTTGCAAATATACGAAAATATTTTGTATTACATATTCTGCATGATATTTTGCACCACTTTTTCTCCGTCGCGGATGGCCTGCATGGCCCAGTGCAGTTTGAGGTCAAGGAGGTCGTCGTCGGGGAGCTGCCATTGGAGAGACTGGTCGCGGCGCATGCGCTCGGTCAGCGAGAAGAGCGAGAGGGCGGCGCAGACGCTGATGTTGAAGCTCTCGGTGAAGCCGTACATGGGTATCTTGACGTAGGCGTCGGCGCCGGCGATGGCTTCCTGCGTCAGACCGGTGAGCTCGGTGCCAAAGACTAGCGCTGTAGGCTGGCTGATGTCGAGGTCGCCAATCATGGTGTCGTTCTCGTGCGGCAGTGTGGCCACGATGCGGTAACCTTTGGCGTGGAGGTGGCGGTAGACCTCGCCGATACTGTTGTAGCGGTAGTAGTCAACCCACTTGGAAGAGCCTACGGCGACGTCGCCGGCGGGGTTAAACGGGTTGTTGGCTTCCACCACATGCACATCCTGTACGCCGAAGCAGTCACAGGAACGCAAGACGGCGGCGGCGTTGTGGCTCTGGTATATGTCCTCGAGCACCACGCTGATATGGCGTGTGCGCATCGGCGCAAGGCGGTCGAAGAGTGCGCGTTTGTTGTCGCTGAAGAGCTCGGCGGCGCGTTTGTAGAGTTCGGCTTTCTGCTCTGTGCTGAGGGCAGAGAAAGGTGATGCTGAGTCGGGGTGGCGTTCTGGCATAATATTGTTGTTAATTTTTTTGCAAAGATACGATTTTTTTTAGTATCTTTGCACAGATATTCATATTGTTTATTAACAGAATAACATATCGTCATATCAATAAGATAGATAGCAATGTTAGTAGGATACGAGGCTAATAATGTTTTACGCAACAGCCATGAGATAGGTGAATTCGGCCGCAATCTTATCGAGCGTCTTGCCACGGGGCGGATTAACAGTTACCGTGCACTGCTTTTCGCTTCACGCATCAAGAAAGACTACCGGTCGTATTTCAGCGGTTTCTCCAATGTCGGCACTTTTGTCCCCTTCGGTATGTCGCGCCTCATGCCGTCGCTGTGGCTGCGCTACAGGCTCAATCCGTGGCTGAAGCTCGAAAAGGTCAAGATATTCCATGGCCTCAATGAGGAACTGCCTTACCATATAGACCGTGACATAAAGACCGTTATCACATGCTACGGCGTGAATGAGCATCACCGCACGTCGGTCATGGACTCGCTGACGTGGAAGAAACGTATGGAGTATTCGTTCAGCGCCGCGGATGTTATTGTGGCCGTGAGTCAGAAGGTGAAAGATGACTTGGTGGCGATGGGTGTCACTGCGGAGAAGATAGTCGTCATAGGAGGCAAGACCCCGTACGAACTCACAGACCGCATGGTGGAGCAGTATTTTGAGCTCTACCAGACCCTGGCAGGTATGAAACGCTGATTACTTATTAGTGTAGATAGACCAATACTGCCGCATATGGCTCTCGTAGCTGTATGCGGCAGCATATTTCTGTTCAGCCAAGGCCGCTGTTGCGTCAAATGCTGCGAGCCCCCGCTTGACGACGGCAGCCATGCTTTCAGGCTTGAAGTCCGTGAAATAAAAGGCATGAGTGGAGCCAATCTCCGGCAGGCTTGTGCGGTCGGAGCAAAACACGGGTTTGCCCCACTGCATGGCCTCTATTATCGGCAGGCCAAAGCCTTCGGAGAGCGACGGGAACAGCAGCGCGGAGCAGTGGGCGTAGAGCCATCGGCGCTGCTCATTGCTGACGGTGCCGACGATGCTCACGTTCGGGTGCTGCTGCAACTGGTCGCGCAGCTGCTGTGCATAGGTGTCGCTGTCGTCGCCTGCTATGATGAGGCGGAATCCCGGCATCAGGTCCATCATCGGCAGCAGGGTGTGCAGGTTTTTCTTGGCCTTGAGCACGCCGATGCTGAGCATGAAAGGTGTGCCGTCAGAGGCTTGTGCCACGGGCTCCTGTGGGCCCTCTGTCAGTGTGGCTACACCGTTGTAGATGACATGCTGTGGCTTGCCGCCGATATTTATATGCTTGGCGGTGTCGTTCTGTGCAAAGCGTGAGATGAAGCATATCACATCGGCGCTGTCGCATTCGCGCTGCAGCCGGTGTGTGTACTTCTGCCGCTTGGCGCCCCGCTTCTCATAGATGAAGTTTACGTCGTGGATGGTGACTATGCGGCGTGTAGAGCGGCTGGACGGCCTGAACGGCGACATCTGGTGTATGGAGTGCCACAGGTCATAGCGTGGCATAAGGCAAGGCAGCAAGCGGTATATGTCGCGAGCCTCGAGGTAGCCTACCTTGTCGCCGAAAGCGCCGACAAAAGCCTTTGGCACCAGCAACGTGACCTCGCAGCCCTCAACTATCGTCTCGGGATGTGCGGCATACCACTGTCCGTAGCTCATGGCTATCTGGCCCAGCCCGCACCACGGGTGCCGCAGGATGCTGAGGTCAATGAGTATCTTCACTTAATTCCCGAAGTTTAGCATATTTTATCAGTGTGTAGAATGCCGACATCTTGCACACCACATATCCTGTCTTGCCATCCATAAAGCCCAGTCGGAAGAGGTAGTTGCGCAGGAATGTCCACGCCACTTTCATGCCGATGCTTCCGTTAAAGCGCCGCCCCTGCCCGTAAGCCTTCTCGCCCGCCATGGCGGCATATTTCACGGTGCGGCGAGCGTGCTCGTCGACGGTGTAGTATGAGTAGTGCCACATGTCGCCTTCGACGACGGCATGCCGCACCTCTTTCGAGTAACGCAACTCCTCGTGCACGAGGCCGTCCCACGTGGCTGTGCCAGCGTGCCAAAGCCTCACACACCTGTCGGGGTACCAGCCGCAATTCCGTATCCAGCGGCCGCAGTAGTTGGCCAGACGGTTGAACGAGTACACCGTGCCCGTGTCAAACCCCGCCTCCTTCATTTGCAACAGGCGTGAACGCAGCTCTGGCGACAGGGCTTCGTCGGCGTCTATGCTCAGCAGCCAGGGATGCGTGGCCAGGCTGTTGGCATAGTTCTTCTGCCCCGAGTAGCCGGCCCACTCGTGATGCTCGAAGCGCACACCGTAGCCATGGCATATCTCCTCCGTTTTGTCGGTGGAGCCGCTGTCTACCACCACCACTTCGTCGGCCACCTCGCGCAGCGACTCCAGGCAGCGTCCTATGTTGCGCTCCTCGTCCTGAGTGATGATTACCGCTGTTATCTTGTCCATGTCCTATTGTCTTTCGGGGTGCAAAGGTACACATTTTTTTCCATTATTGCGGAAAAAGTTGTATTTTTGCAATCTGAAATGTCTGCTATGGTCATAGGATACGATGCCAAAAGAGCCTTCTGCAACCGCACAGGATTAGGCAACTACAGCCGCGGCGTCATCGCCGGCGTGCTGCGTGCTTCGCGCGGCAAAGACATGCGGGCACTGCTCTACACCCCGTATGTAAAACCCGCCTTCTCCGATTATTTCTCCGCTGTGCCGCAGGCCGAGGTGCGCAAGCCGCAGGGGCTGTGGCGTTGCATGCCCAACACATGGCGCACGCTGGCTCCGGCCCAGCATGTGGGTCTTGACGACGTGCAGCTCTACCATGGCCTCAGCCACGAGCTGCCGCTCTTCCTGCCGGCCGGTGTGCGGCGTGTGGTCACCATGCACGACCTTATCGTGCGCCGCTATCCGCATTATTTCTCGCTCTTCGACCGCATCATACACCGCGTCAAGCAGAGACATGCCTGCCGTGTGGCCGACGTTGTGGTGGCTATCAGCGAGCAGACCAAGCGAGACCTGATAGACCTCATGCACGTGCCGGAGGAGAAGATCCGCGTCGTCTACCAGTCGTGCGAGCCGCAGTTCTGGCAGCCGGTGAGCGACGCCCAGGTGGACGCCGTCCGCGAGAAATACGGCCTGCCGCAGCGCTACGTCGTCAGCATCGGCACCGTGGAGGAGCGCAAGAACCAGCTCTGCGCCATCGAGGCCGTGAAACAGCTGCCTGCCGACGTGGTCCTCGTCGTCATAGGCCGCCCCCGCGGAGCCTATGGCAAGCGTGTCGTGGCCGCCGCCGGGCGCCGCGTGCGTGTGCTCAGCGGCGTGGCTTTCGCCGATTTCCCGGCGCTCTATGCAGGGGCTGTGGCGTCGGTCTACATGTCGCGCTTCGAGGGGTTCGGCATACCGGTGCTTGAGAGCATCTGCTGCGACTGCCCCGTGGTGACGTCCAACGTCTCCTCCATGCCCGAGGCCGGCGGCGACGCCGCCCTCTATGCCGCCCCCGACGACCATGCCGCCGTGGCCGCGCACCTCCTGCGCCTGCTTGGCGACGAGGCCTTCCGCCGGGAGTGCATAAAGAAGGGGAGAGCCTGGCGCACCAGATTCTCCCCCGAAGTCCTTGCCCAGCAGATGCTGGACCTTTACAATTCGTTACTTCACGATTAGCTTGCGCACCACGCGCTCGCTGCCGTTGCTGAACACCACGGTGTACTGTCCGCTGGCCATGCGGTCGGCGTTGACGCTGTACACTATCGTGCCCTCGGCCTGCAGCCTGCTGGCGTGCACCTCGCGGCCGCTGAGGTCGTAGATGTTCACGCTGTAGTTCTTGCCGCCCTGCATGTCGATGACCATGCTGGCCTTCTCGGTGGCGGGGTTGGGGAAGAACTGGCCGAAGCGCTCCTCGGTGCTGTTGGCGTCGGCGATGCTGAGCTGGCCGTTGGTGCCGAAGCAGAAGTAAGCGCCGTGGGCTGCCGTGAAGGGCTTGGTGATAGTCTTGCCGCCGTTGCTGGTGGCGCTGATGTAGTACTCCACGTTCACGCCCTCGCTGCCGAAGGTGGTGGTGGGCAGGGCGGCGCTGTACATGCTGTCGGCGCCGGCGGTCATGGCCACCGTCTGCCACTCGCCGCCGTCAACGCGGTACACCACCTGTGCCTGCGCTATGCCGGTGTTGTTGGTGATGCGGGCGCTGAGGGTGGCGTCCTGGCTGTTGTAGGTGTCGCCCTGGGGGCCCGTGATGGGGCTGTGCAGTATGCGTATGGGGCTCTCGGCGGGTATCTGCTTGGTGATGCAGTGGATGGCTCCGCCGTAGCCGTCGAAGGAGCGTATGTCGATGGGGTAGAAGGTGTAGCCCGGATAGGCTGCGCGCAGGCTGTCCATGTTGGCGCGGTCCCACGAGGCCGTGGGCTCGCCGTTGACCACCTCCGAGAAGCAGGGCTGCACGATGATGTCGTTGATGAAGGTGTGGTTGCTGTAGCTGCGGGTGTAGCCCTGGGTGCTCTGCGTGCCGTTGTACTCGTTCTGGCTGCTGAAGTAGCTGCCGTCGTCCTTGCGCGGGAAGGGTATGTAGGCGTTGGTGTAGTTCACCCCGGCGAAGCTCTGCCAGCTCGTCAGGCTGTCGATGTTGCGCGCGGCAACGGTGTAGTCGTACCATGCGCTGTACTGCGAGGGGAACTTCGAGAAGACAAAGCGGTTCTCGTCCAGCATGTCGGCGTAGAGGTCCACATGGCCCGTGCCGCCGTCGTAGCGGAAGCGCGGCAGCACGCGGGTGTTGCCCATCATGCGGTTCATCGAGTCGAGCACCTGGGCGCTCGTCAGCGGGGCCTTGTAGCGGTAGGCCACGGGGTTGTTCACGTTGCCAGTGTAGTAGGTCTGCCCCACGGTGTCGGCGTTCTCGTCATAGGTGGCGTCGCTCGTGAAGAGGTTGCCCACGCCGTCCACCATGCAGTTGCCGCCTTCCCACTCGATGCTCGTGGTGAAGTTGGGTATGCCCGTCTGGCTGCTGATGGAGTCGGGCAGCAGGTCGTCGCAGGCGCGGCCGCTGTACTCGAAGTTCAGCATCGCCACGCTGTCCTGCGGGCCGTAGTAGAAGCAGATGGGGCCGCAGTCGCGATACCAGAAGGCGTCGGTGTAGTTCTCGATGAAGCGGTAGTCGGTCAGCGGCTTGCCCTCGGCGGCCATCACGTCTTTGATGAGCGTGCTGTCCGACAGCTGCTGCACGGTGATCCACACCTTCGTGCCGTGCTGTATGGCGTCGATGAGGTTGACAAACACATTGCGGAAGTCCCACTGGCCCTGGAGGTAGTCGATGTACTCCTGAGCCTGGCTGGCATACTGCGGGTAGTTGAGGAACTGGCGGTAGTAGGCAATCTGGTCGGCATAGTCCGTCGTGTCGGGCACGCCCACCACGGGACCCCAGCCGATGTAGGTCCAGGGGTTGTAGGGGTTGCTGCTGTTGTATTGGTACTGTGCGCCGTAGCCCGGCACGTACATGTCGGCCGCGTAGTTGTCGTCGCCTACATGGCCTGCGGGGTAGACGGTGTAGGGCCAGGTGACGACGATGGCCTGCACCTCCTCCCACTCGCCGGGGAACCAGCGCTGTTCGGGCATCTGCGAGGCCCACACGGTGTCGCCAGCCGCCTTGGCGCCCTTGGGGGCAGGCATCTGCAGCGTGGCGCTGCCGTCGTGCATGAACTTGGAGGCGTCCAGCTTCGGGGCCTGGCGCATACGCTGCTGCTTCTGCATCTCGGCGCGGGCGGCGAGCTTGTTCATGTGCTCACGGCTCAGTTTGTTGTCGGTCTGTGCCGCTGCGGCAACGCAGAGCAGCGCCGTCAGCGACAGTGTAATGATTTTCTTCATCTTTGTCGTGTGTTCTTTGTCTCTGTTGTTTATCTCTTGCGGAGGCTCAGTATCTCGCGGGCCTCGTCGCTCGTGGCCACCTGGCGGCCCAGCATCTTGGCCATGCGCACCACCTTGTCGACCAGCTCGCCGTTGCTCTTGGCCAGCACGCCGCGCTCCAGGTAGAGGTTGTCCTCGAAGCCCACGCGCACGTTGCCGCCCATCACTATGGCGGGAGCCGCCAGCGTGAAGGCGTTGCGGCCTATGCCGGTGGCCGTCCATGTGCTGCCGGCGGGTATGTTCTTCACCATCCACACCAGGTTGTCCACCGTGGCCGAGGCGCAGCCCAGCACGCCGAGCACGAAGTTGAACTGCATGGGCACCAAGGGCAGCGGCTTGCCGTCGGGACCCGCCACGCCGAAGGCGCTCGGCACCTGGCCCTTCTTGGCCATGTGCACGATGGTCTCCAAGTGGCCCATCTCGAAGCACTCATACTCGGGCTTGATGCCCTTCTCTATCATGCGTTTGCCGAAGGCGCGCATGGTGGGCATCGTGTTGTCGAAGATGTCGTCGCCGAAGTTGCAGGTGCCGCAGTCAAGCGTCGCCATCTCGGGCGTCGGCGTGGTGTTGGTGCTGTCCAGGCGCTCGTCCGGGGTCATGCCCACGGCGCCGCCGGTGCTCGGTATCAGGATCACGTTGGGGCACTCCTTCAGGATGGCCTCCGTGCACTCCTGGAAGCGCACATGGCTCTGCGTCGGCGTGCCGTCGTCCTCGCGCACGTGCAGGTGCACGATGGCGGCGCCGGCGTCGACGGCGCTCTTGGCCTCGCGCACTATCTCTTCAACAGTGTAGGGCACATTGGGGTTCTGCTCTTTCGTTACTTCCGCGCCGCAGATGGCGGCGGTGATTATCAGTTTCTCCATGTTGTTTATTTATTGATTGTTACTTGTTCAAAGCGTTGCTTTCAAAACTGCAAAGATACAAAATAAATCCCATACGCGGTCCCTACGGCATTTCTTCAGTAGTTCTTCAGTAGTTCTTCAGTGCCGCACTGAAGAACTACTGAAGAACTACTGAAGAACGGCCGTACCGGGTCCGTACCGGAGCCGTAGGGGAGAGGTGCTGTCGGGGGCTTTTTTTTGAGCTTTTTGGCTCTATATTGTTTTTTTTGTGTACATTTGCATCTTGATTGTGAGGGCATGGATATGTCTGGCAACGGAGTTAATAGACTGAGAAATAAGGCTGTGGCGCTTGTTGTGGCAGTCATGGCGGCTGTGGCGGCACCTTGTGCGGTGGCGCAGACGGGCCTCTATGTGCCGGCCAAAGGGCCTGTGCGCAACATGCAGAAGGCTCTGCACAACCCCGAGGTGTTCTACCTGCTGCTATGCTACGAGGGCTCGGCGCCGACCTACAGCGTCAGCGACCTCGACTTGCTCGACTCGGCCTACCGCATAGCTTTCGATGTCGACAACCCGATGTACTACACCATGGCCGTGGAGGCCTACGGCGACGGCAACGAGGCCCTCGGCAAGGAGCGCGTCGACGGCGTTTACCGCTACTTCGCCATGCGCGGCGGCCAGCGGTTCCCCGTGCGTGTGGCGCGCAACAATATCCACTGCTCCTGCATGGGCGACACCGTGGAGACGCTGCGCTTCGAGGTGCCGGTGGCCACGGCGGTCTACAACGCCGCCGAGCTGCCTGAGAGCCGCCGGCTGCTGAACAAGAGCATAGCGCTGCAGAACTGTGTCCTCGTCACCTTCCGCAACGACCCCGACGAGTGTGTGGGCACGGCCCGCGGCTGCTATGTGCCCGCCGAGGACAGCATCGTGCGCGGCTACTACGCCTCGCTGTCGCTGGCCAAAGGGTCGGTGCGCGCCGTGGACAACACCAAGGACACCTGCCCTTCGGGACTTGAAATAACGGTCGAAGACCACCTCGACTACCGCAAGGTGGTGGAGCAGTATTCCCTTGTGCCTCACCGCAAGCAGCTGATAGTGCAGGCCGGATATATCGTCATCAAGAGCAACTGGGCGCAGGCTATAGACAGCTGCACGCAGCCGCAGAAGGACAGCATCTTTGTGCGCATACCCGCCACTCCCGAGCAGGTGGCCGCCAAGCTCAAGTTCTTTGCCAAGGTGAAGGGGAAGCGCGGCGAGGAATACCGGCAGCTGCCCACGCGCAAGCTCCCGGGACGGGCGGAGCTGATGCTGCAGGCTCCCATCAACGCGACGCAGTTCGACACCATTTATGTCGGCAAGCGCATACAGGAGGGCGAGCTCGGCAGGTATTTCTACAGCGTCGACGGCCCCACCGAGGCCGCAGCTTTCAAGGTCGGCGACCGCTACTGGGTGGCCTACCGTGTGGGCAAGGGCGGACAGTATGAGCTCAAGAAACACCTCATGGAGCTGTTCCGCGTGGTGCCCGAACAGGAGGAGGAGGAACTGCCGGAGACCTCCAGCGACAAGAAAATCAATCCTGAAGAGATAATAGACTGATACAATGGCTTATTTACAGACTGACGTGACCAAGGTCACGACGCGTGTGTTGCAGAACATGAAGCTGCATGGCGAGAAGATTGCCATGCTGACGGCCTATGACTACTCGATGGCTTCGCTGCTCGAGAGCACCAAGATAGACGTGGTGCTGGTGGGCGACAGCGCCGCCAACGTCATGGAAGGCCATAAGACCACCCTCCCCATCACCCTCGACGAGATGATCGTCTACGCCACCAGCGTGGTGCGTGCCATCAAGCGCGCCCTGGTGGTGGTCGACATGCCCTTCGGCACCTACCAGGGCAACTCCAAGCAGGCCCTGGCCAGCGCCATACGCATCATGAAGGAAACCGGCGCCGACGCCATTAAGATGGAGGGCGGCGAGGAGATCCTGGAGAGCATACAGCGCATCCTTTCGGCCGGCATCCCCGTCATGGGGCATCTCGGACTCACGCCGCAGAGCATCAACAAGTTCGGCACATACGCCGTGCGCGCCACCGAGCAGGAGGAGGCCGACCGCCTGAAGAAGGATGCCCTGCTGCTGCAGGAGACGGGCTGCTTCGCCATAGTGCTCGAGAAGATTCCGGCCAAGCTGGCCGACGAGGTCACTTCGGAGCTGAAAATACCCACGATAGGCATCGGCGCCGGCGGCGCCACCGACGGGCAGGTGCTCGTGCTGCAGGACATGCTGGGCATCACACGCCAGTTCCAGCCGCGCTACCTGCGCACCTACGGCAACATCGGCGAGGATATCGCCAACGCCATACGCCACTACATACAGGACGTGAAGAGCGGCGATTTCCCCAACGAGAAGGAGCAGTACTGAGCTGGAGAGACAATAAAAAAAGAAGCGGTGCCCCATGGGCACCGCTTCTTTTTGTCTGTCTTAGTCGGCGCAGTTGTAAGGCTGGCGGTAACGCGTCGACGAGTGGCCGAAGTTGTGTATGTAGCCCACGGTTATCGACGGCAGGCCGACGCCGTAGATGCTGCCCGAAGGGCCTGCGCTGCCACCTATGCGGGGCGCCATCATGATGTACTTGAGGTCCACGAAGAGGTCGCCCTCGCGGCTGATATAGCGACGGAGGAACAGGCCGAAGTCGGCGGCCATGTCGAACTTGACGTCGTCGTAGCGCCAGATGGCGCCGGCGCCGAGGTAGGGCATGATGCTCCAGTAGGCGCCGCGCTTGAAGTTGAAGAGGTGGCTGAGGTTGGTCATCAGGTCGGCGTGCACCATGGTGAAGGTGTAGCCTTTGCCGGCCTCGCCGAGCACGGTGTCGTATTTCTCGTGGGCCGTAAGGCCGGTGGCCTCGAAGCGGATGGTCCAGAAGTTGCTGAAGTTGCGGCCGAACATGATCTCCGGGGTGACGCCGAGCATGGCGAGCCCGCCGTGGTTGGGGTTGGTGAAGAGGTCGAACGACGAATAGTTGGCGCCGAGGCCGAAGCCTGCGAACCAGTCTTCGTCGGTGCTGCGCGACTCGTGCTCTGTGCGGCGGTGGAAGGGGGTCTCCGTGAAGTTGTAGGTGAAGCCGCCGGTGATGGAGTGCATCATCGCTGCGTAGTCGACGTCGACGCTGTGTGTGGGCAGGAAGTAGCACTTGTATTGCGCAAAGGCGCTCCAGCCACCGCTGATGCGCACGGGCACGTGCAGGCCGAGGAGGCCGTGCACCTCGCGGTCGGTGCCGTGCACCCGTCCGTCAATGACGTGCGACGTCCTGAAGAACACGCCGAGGCCTATCATGGGGTAGACGTTGACGCGCCAGTTGCGGATGCGCATGAATGTGGACGTGAAATCCCAAAGGAACTCCACGCCGGTGGATGCGAAGGCGGCGTTCTCCTCCATGTCCTCTATCTTCGAGAGGGTCTGAAAGTCCAGTGTGATGCGCGCCGCCAGGGGGCTGAGTATCCATTTGCCCACGCTGATGCCGCCGGAGAACCCGTTAAGCAGCGGACTGTCGCTGTTCTTGTACATGCTAACACCGCCGCCCATGTTCATGAACATGTTGACACCGAAGTCTGAGCCTATCTGGGCGCGCCCGGTGAGGCATGCGGTTATCAGCAGTAATGATATGATTATTCTCTTCATAACGTCGATGTTAAATGAGCGTTAGTCGGTGCAATGGTTCACAGGCATGCGGTAGCGCACTGTGGAGTGTCCGAAATTGTGTATGTAGCCGACCGTCAGCGTCAGGTAACCGACACCGAGGATGTTGCCCGAAGGGCCGGAGCCGCCAGCGACACGCGGCGGCACCATCATGTATTTGGCGTCGAAGAAGATGTCGCCGGCGTTGTCTATGTAGTAGCGGGCCATCAGGCCGAAGTCGGCTCCGACATTGAACAGGGGGTGCTTGTAGGTCCACACGGGGCCGGCTCCAAGGTAGGGCAGCACGCTGAGGCGGTCGCCGCGCTTGAAGCTGAAGAGGTGGGCCAGATTGACCATGAAGTCGGTGTGCAGCATGTTGAAGATGTACCAGTTGCCAGGCTGCTCGGTCTTGACGTTGTAGCGGTGGCGTGCAAAGAAGCCAGACAGCTCGAAGCGGATGGTCCAGATGTCGCTGTAGTTGCGGCCCACCATCATGTCGCCGGTGATGTTCCACAGCTTGTTCTTGGCATTGTCGCCCAGGAATCCTTCAAACTCGAAGGAGTTGAACAGGGCGCCGACACCGTAGCCCACGAACCAGTCTTCGCTGGTGTTGCGGGCTTCAAAGGCTGTTTTGCGGTGGTAGGGGTCGTCTGTGGCGCGCCACAGCAGGCCCAAGCCAAGCATGTGCATGTAGTTGTCGCCCTTGGAGCCGTCGAAGCCCTGCGGCAGGAAGAAGCATTTGTAGTCAAGCTTGGCGCTGAGCCTGTCGGTGAGCCTCACGGGGAACTGCAGACCGAGCATGGCGTGGAACTCGTTGTCGGCATGGTGCTCGATGCCGTTGACGGCGATCTTGTTGCGCATCAGGAGGCCGAGACCTATCATCGGGTATACCGGCAGCGGGTACTGGATAGTCTTGTTATATACGTGGAAGAAGGTGGCGTTGAAGTCCCACTTGAACTCCGCGCTGACGAAGGAGAAGAGTGCATTGCCGCCCGCCTCGCGCTGGTAGTAGCTCGGGGCCAGGGCTCCTTCGTATGCCAACTGGAAGGCCAGAGGTTTCATTATCCAGCTGCCAATCTCCACGCCGAACGACGGGGCGCCCATGTTCATGCCGCCGGTGTGCTTGTAAGCGAAGCCGCCGGCGTTGATCGAGGCATAGAGTGAGCCCGGCATCACTGCCGGCTGGGCTTCGGCGCCCAGACAGCAGAGGGCAAGCAGCAGCGTCAATGCTATCTTCTTCATATCACAACAGTTTGTTTGTCTTAAGCTTTTGCGCGCTCGCCAAACTCTTTGGCGGAGACCTTCTCGACCTCGGGTTTCACCTGGTCTTTGAAGATTTTGGCCAGGTTGTCGGCGTAGAGGCGGTCCACAATCTGGCGTGTGTTCTGGCGGTCGGCGGCGATGCTGCGGGCGGCCTGCTCCAGGCGCTCCTCGGTCTTCTCTTTTGTCTCGCCCTCGACCTTCTGGTCGTTGCGGCGCAGTATGTCTTTGATGTAGTCCACTATCTGGTTGCTGGTGGGCTCCACGGGCTGTATCTCTTCGAGCTTAGCCTCGATGAGCTCCCACTTGAGCGAGGGGACGTATTTCTCCTGCCAGTCGGCCTCGATGCTTTCGGGGGTCATGTCTTTCTCGCCGCGGCTTGCGAACCAGCGTTTCAGGAAGTCTTCGGGCAGAGGGGCGGTGAACTGGTCGAGGAGGGCTTTGCGCACCTGATTGACGAAGAGGTAGTCGCTCTGTTCGCCGTTGGCCTTCTCGATTTCTTTCTTCATGGCTTTGCTGAAGGCGTCGGCGTCTTTGATTTTCTGGCCGGGGAAGACCATCTCGAAGAGTTCGTCATTGATTTCGTGGGGGATGATGCGCGAGATGCCGCTGAGGGTCAGCTCCACGTCGGCTTTGAACTTCTTGGCGGTGGCGTTGTCCATGTGGAGGGCGCGCTCGATGTCGGCCACGGGGAAGGCTTTGGCCATGTTGAAGACTATCTTGTCTTCGGCTTTCTTGCCTTCGAAGAGGGGTAGCATCTCTTCGTCTTTGATGTTGAGCAGGTTGAGGCTCACGAAGGTGCTCACGCCACCTTCTTTGACGGCGCCTTTCTTGTCAAGCTCGACGACTTTGCCGTACATGATGTCGCCTTTGCCGACGGTCTCGGGGGTCTCGAACTTGCCGTAGCGGTTGACGGCGTTGTTTATCTCGGCTTCCACGTCTTTGGCGGTGACCTTTATCTGGTTGTATTTCACATCCACCTTGCTCCAGTCGATGCTGAACTCGGGTGCGAGGGCCACGTTGAAGTAGAAGGTGAAGTCCTGCTGCTTGCCAAAGTCTATGGCGCCGGTCTTCTCGTCGTCGCTCATGGGCATGCCGAGGATGTGGAGCTTCTCGTCGTCGATGTACTTGAAGAGGCTTGTGTTCAGGGTGTTCTGCACAGCGTCGCCGACGATGGCTGCCTTGTACATGCGCTGTATGAGACCCATGGGGGCCATGCCTTTGCGGAAGCCGGGGATGGTGGCTTTCTTCTGGTAGTCTTTGAGCTCCTTCGTTACGTTTTCGTTGTAGTCTTTTTCCTCGATATCAACCTTGATACGGAGTTCCAAATCGCTCAATTTCTCTCTTGTAATGTTCATCTGATTAGTTTATTTTATTGATTTTTAATTTGTTTATATTTCAAACCGTTCTGCAAAGTTACACATTTTTCTTAAATCGGAGCATATTTTTTTATATATTAACACATATTTGCGAAAAAAGCACTGTCTCAGGGTCTAATCGGATTCCCTTCGCTGTCCCTACGGACTTTCTACGGCCGCGGTATCGCATCCGGCCGATGGACGGCCGAAGGAAGGCCGAAGAGGGGCCGAAGGGGGGCCGAAGGGACTCACTAAAAAGGGCTGCAACACAGTGTGTTACAGCCTTGCTGATATGCTAGCTGTCTGTTAGAAGCCTATTTGCAGTTGCTTGAGCTGGTAGGCAAGTCCCGGTGGGTTGGGGAGGATGGAGCTGTCGGCCGGGAACCAGCGATAGAGTTTGGTGCGACGGGCGGCGAAGATGCCGCGACCGCCTTCGATGTTGGAATACAGTTCGCGGCTCTGGTCGAGGTTGCCGGCGTCGGCAATGTTCGACATGTAGGCGTTGAGGTCTTCGCTGCAGGCTGTCAGGTAGAGCTCTACTTTCGGGACCAGTTTCTTGGGCCGCGGATCGTCTTTGAGCTGTGCCTTTATGTTGGAAAGGAAGCTTGAGGCTTGGTATGACATTGTGTAGCGGTCGTAGCGGTCGCGCGCCAGGAGCGACGGCGTGCGGATGTCGATGTGCGTGGTGTCGCCGTCGACGGAATAGTAGAAGCGCACAAAGGGCTGGTAGAGGCGTGCGTTTTTGAGTGCCGGCCACTCCAGGGTGCAGGTGTTGTTGGCTTCCTTGAACTGGAAGATGGTGCCTGTGTAGCGGTTGAGCGCCTGGTTGAAGGAGTAGTTGGGGCGTGTGAAGACCTTCTCTTCCGGATCTTTGATTATGAGTGAGATGGGCTGCTTGTTGTGGGCTATTATAGAGCCGTCGGAGGTGCGGCGCACGCGTATGTCGTAGGTGCAGTTTTCGTCGAAGTGTGAGCTGCCGGCGAGGAAGTACATGGGCTGGCCGGTGCTGGCGAAGTCGCCGGTGTGGCGGTCGACGGTGGTGGGCTGGAAGGTGTAGACGGCCTGCTCTTCACCGTTGTACAGTCTGACGAGCTGCACCTCGATGTAGCCTGCCGGGTAGTTGATGGAGTCGGTGTTGCCGCTGTAGCTGTATATGCTGCCTTCGCCGAGGTAGCAGCGCTCCACGCGAGCCCACGTGGTGTCGTCGTCCTGGTCGAGGAGGCAGTAGACCACGGGGATTTCTTTCCATTCGGCGTTGGGGGAGAATTCCACCTCGCACGAGGTGAGCAGCAGCATGGCTGCCGCCATTATGATTTTTACTGGTTTCATAGTTTTTCGCTGATTTCTATCTCGTCCATCATGAGCCACGGTTTCAGTCCTTTGGCGCGGTGCCACGCCGGTATGCGGCCTATGTCTTCGGGCACGATGCGCAAGAAGCCTACGCCGCTGCGGTCGGCGGGTATGCGGAGCTCCACGAGCTGGTCTGTGCTGTTCTCCTGGGCGGCGGGGTCGAAGGGCAGGGCGAGGGTGACGGTGTCGCCCCATGTGGTGCCGTCGGCCGAGAAGGCAACGGTGACGCTGCGCGGCGCGAAGGCCCACACTGCAGGGGCATGGGCGTAGCGCAGGGTGACGTAGTCTATGTCGACGGCTTTGGCGAGGGTGACGGTGACGGTGGGCGCCTTGCCCGAGAAGCCGAGCCAGCCGCGCGAGAGGTCGTCGACCGAGGCGTGCTCGCCGTCGTAGAGTATGGTGTCGGTGCCTACGTTGTAGGGCGTGTTGGCGTGGCGCGAGAAGGCGGTCTTGATAATATAGTCGTAGTTGAACTTGCGTGTGGCCGTGAACGACGGCGGCATGCCGTCGCTGAAGACCCGTGCTTTGACCACGGTGGTGGTGGTTATCGTTATGGGGCCGGTGTAGAGCGGCGACGTCTCTGTGGGGTCGCTGCCGTCGATGGTGTAGCGTATGACGGGGGCTTCCTGCTCCGGCGTCTTGCCTTTGCGTGTCGTCTTATGCTTGGCGACGGGCTTGGCAGGCACCGCGTCGGGCGAGGTGATGGTGACGGTGAGCGGCTGCGAGAAGCGCGCCTCTGAGGCTGCTATGGTCGGCGGCTCCAGGATGCCCGAGTTTATGGCCGGGCAGGTGACGGCGTGGCAGTCTTCCGGCAGGCGGCCGTCGTCGTAGGTGCTGAGGCGCAGGCTGACGTGCTGCGTGGGTTGCTGCGGCGCCAGGCTCAGTGTGCCGTTGGCGAGGGTGAGTCGTGCCTGGGTTCCGGGCAGTTGGCAGAAGAGGCCTCTGCCGGTGCCTACGGCGCACCAGCGCACGTCGTTGCGGCTGCCGCTGAAGGCTTTGACGGGCTGGCTGTTGACCCCTATGATGCCCATGGAGCGAGACAGGGCAGTCTCGCGGTCGGTGCCAAACCACTGCAGGGTGTCGCCGTTGCTGCACGCGGGGTTGACGATGAACACGGGCGTGAGGGCGCCGCGCACACGGTCGGAGGGCGAGACGTGGCAGTCGGTCACGATGTCGCCGGTGGCATGTATGGTGTATGAGAGTCGTACGTCGCACATGGGTGTGCCGGTCAGCGAACGGTATTGCCGCAAGGCGTCGATGCACAGCGTGCGGCTGTCGGGTTGGCGGCTGGCCACGGCGAGCGTCGAGGCTTGCCATTCGCTGTGACCGTCGAAGGCCACGGCAGGGGCTGCCAGGGTGTTGCCGAGGGTGTCGGTGACGAGCAGTGTGCCGTCGGGGGCTGTGAAGCGTATTCTCAGAGGAGTGCCGTTGAGGGTTGTCGCCGTGACGGTGTCGGTGCCTATGCCGTTTGCGTTGAGGCGGGTGCCTGCGGTGTCGAGCTGGTGGAGCGGAGCGCAGCGCGCCTGCAGCGGGAAGACCACCGAGCCTACGGCGCGGTCGGCCTTGGTGTTGCCTGCCCACGACAGGCGGCTGCCGGTGCGGCGGTTGACGTCGAAGCGGACGAAGAGCTCCTCGCCGGGCTGCAGGTCAAGGTCAGGGATGCGCATGCTTACCTTGTCGCTTTCGCCGCCGCCCATGGCTACGGGCAGGTCGCCGGCAACGATGTTGGGGCGCAGGTTGGTGTATATGGTGTATTCAAGGGAGTAGGCCCCGAAAGAGGTGAAGTCGTTGTTGTTGTGCACCAGGAACTCGCCTTCGTCGCGGGTCACTTTTGACTGGCTTATGGAGAAGGGGCTGTATAGCTGTTTGATGTCGGCGCGCACTACGCTGCCCAGAGGCCAGATGTCGACAAAGCCGCCTTGCAGCTGGCGTTGCGACGTGGTGAGCTGCCACAGGTCGGCAAGTGAGGCGAAGGTCTCGGCATTGGCCGAGGGAAACATCAGGAAGGGGCGTTCGCTGGTTTTGGAAAGGGTCTGGCGCATGGCTGCGGGCGTCGGCAGGCTTGGCGCCACTATGTCGGTGACGTCGGCGAAGTCGGCCCCGGGGAAGATGACGGGGCGTTGCTTCTCTAAGGCTTTGAGGCGGCGGTAGGCGGCAGCCATGCAGACGCCGTTGTCGCGGGTGTTGCCGAGGCCCCACGCTATGATGCTGGTATGGTTCTTGTATTTGCCGTAGAGGTTTTCTACGCGCCGCTCAAAAAGCGGGGCGTAGTCCTGGTCTGTGGCTACGGCTTGGTGTTGCGACGAGACGGGCATGAGGTTGGCGTCGGCAACCACGTAGAGGCCGTAGCTGTCGCAGAGCTCATAGAAGAAAGGGTCCATGGGCGAATACCGCGAGGTGCGCACGGCGTTGATGTTGGTGCGCTTCATGGCGATGATGTCCTGCCTCATCTGTTCGCGCGAGGCGTAGCCCTCTGTGTGCTCTATGCCGTAGGTGATGCCCTTGATGGTGATGGCTTTGCCGTTGACGGTCAGCTGGCCGTCTTTTATCTCCACCCGGCGGAAGCCTATGCGTGCGCCGACAGTCTCTTCCTCCTCCATGTTCTCGTCGCGGAGGCGCACGATGACGGTGTACAGCGACGGGCTTTCGGCACTCCACGGCTCTATGTCGGCCCACGAACGGCTGATTTCCGCGGTCTCTTCGCTGTTCTTGTCGAAGACTACCCAGCGGCCCATGCGGTCAAGCTGGCGCCCCTGCGGTGTCCATAGCTCCACCTCTACATAGTAGCGGCCGCGGTGCCGGCTGTTGAAGATACGGGCGTCGACGCTGAGTGTGCCGGTAGAGGTGAAGGCGTCGTAGTCGGCTGTGAGCGCCATGTCGGCCACGCAGGGGTCGGTTTTGAAGAGGATGTAAGGCTCGCCGTTGAGCCCAACGGCGATGGAGGTGTCTTCAAGCAGAGCTCCTTTGGGGTGTTTGATGGCCTCGATGGCGAGGGTGTTGAATTTGCCGTACTTGAGGTGTTTGTTGAGCAGAAACTCGTTCCAGTGGCGCGAGTCGTCGCCGTAGCCCACCTCTTTGTTGTTGATATACACGCGGCAGGCACGGCCACAGCGCACGTTGAGGTAGACAAGATAGTCTTTCCATATACGGTCTGCTTCTATCTGGCGCGTGTAGATGATTGATGTGTCGGTGCGACGTTGTTTCCAGCTGCCTGTAAGCTCCATGAAATAAGGGGACTCGCGATAGGCAAGTTTCTCTATACCACCGTCATCATCGTATGCCACCATGTTGGCACGCGGGGACATCGGCGACTGTGCCGCTGCCACAATGGGCAGTGACAGGAGTACAACGAGCAACGCTACAATACGGCGCATGACACTGTCTGACTAAAAATGTAATGTCAGGCCGCCTTCAAGGACATGCAGGGTGCGTACGTCGGCAAGAAGGGCGTTGTGGTTGGCGTCGAAGCGCGACACCTGGGCCAGGTTCAGCAATTTGTAGCCCACATGCAGGCCTATGGCAAAGCCACGGTCTATTGCGAAACGGCCGCCGGCCTGTGCACCGAAATAGATGCCGCCGGTCTCTATCTTCGTCGTGGGGCTTGATGCGCCCAGGGGAAGGGTGTAGCCAAGCTGCAAGACGGCGAAAGGTGTGAGCCTCGAACGCATGAGGTGGCTGCGTAACTCCACGTAGACAGGCATCTGCGTGAAGGCACCCGTGGGATCGTACAGATAGGTGACGCCAAGGCCGACGCCGGCTTCCTTGCGGAACTGGAATCCTCCCGAGAAGCCGAGCCCGAAGCCCGACAGGGTGTCTGCAATTGCGTCGCGGGCGGCACCGGGTGTACGGTTGATGTTCATGACGTAGGAGCCGTCGATGATGGCATAGAAACCACGCCACTTGTATTCAATGTGCCGCTGTGCGGCTGCTGTGCCACAGAGGCACAGCAGCGATACAGCGACGATGACAATCTTTTTCATAATTATCATTTGTGCATTATGCATTCATCGGCTTGAGGTCGGGGCTTACGATGAGGGTGGCCTCGGTGGCAGCCTGAACCTGCTCGACGGTGAACTCGGGGTTGATCTCCGTCAGAACGATACCCTTGGGGGTTATCTCCATGACGCCCATCTCGGTGATGATCATGTTCACTTGGCCCTTGGCGGTGAGCGGCAGGGTGCACTTCTTCAGAATCTTGGGGTTGCCTTTGGCGGTGTGCTCCATGGCGAGGATAACCTTCTTGGCACCCACAAGGAGGTCCATGGCACCACCCATGCCGGGGGTCTTCTTGCCAGGGATCATCCAGTTGGCCAGATCGCCTTCCTCATCCACCTGCATGGCACCGAGGACACTCACGTCCACATGGCCGCCACGTATGATGCCGAAGGAGGTAGCGCTGTCGAAGGTGCAGGCGCCTTTGACGGGGGTCACGAAGCCGCCGCCTGCGTTGATGAACCAAGGATCTTCCTTGCCCTCTTCGGGGGTGGGACCCATGCCAATCATACCGTTCTCGCTCTGCAGGATGACGTGTACGCCTTCGGGCAGGAAGTTGGGAATCAGGGTCGGCAGACCGATACCAAGGTTTACGACATCGCCGTCGTGCAGCTCTTTGGCAGCGCGTTTGGCGATAAAGGGTTTAATCTGTTCTTTTTCCATTGTTATAGTTATTTAGTTTTGTTTACTTCCATCCTCTGGCCACCATCTCCTGGGCGATGTACGAAGCCTCGTCGTCAGCGTAGGTGTTGGGGCCGAAGCCGGCGTCGTAGCCAAGCTCTTTGGCCAGTTCGTGGCTGATACGCGGGCCGCCGCAGATGAGTATCACCTTGTCGCGCAGACCTTCGGCCTCGAGCATCTCCACCAGCTCGGTGAGGTTCTTGATGTGCACGTCTTTCTGGGTGACCGTTTGGCTCACGATGAGGGCGTCGGCGTGGAGCTCAATGCCTTTGGCTATGAACTCCTCGTTGGGCACCTGGCTGCCGAGGTTGTAGGCCTCAATCATGTCGTAGCGCTCCAGGCCGTAGTGGCCGGCGTAGCCTTTCATGTTCATGATGGCGTCGATGCCGACGGTGTGGGCGTCAGTACCTGTCGATGCGCCGACGATGACAATCTTGCGGCCGATATGTTCGCGGATATACTCGTCGCACTCGTGCATGTCCATCGTGGTGCTTTCCACCTTGGGCACGTGGATGCTGGTATAGTCCACCGTGTGGGTCAGCGAGCCGTAGCAGTTCATGAAGCAGAAGCCTTCGGTAAGCTCCTTCTGGTAGACAACCAGGGGGTTCTCGAAGCCCATCTTCTTCAGCAGCTGCTTGGCGGCCTCTTCGGCCTCTGCGCCGGCAGGCACTGGCAGGGTGAAGCTCAGCTGCACCTTGCCGTCGTTCATCGTGTCGCCGTATGGCTTTATCTTGGTGAGGTCAAGGGTTTTGTCGTAATCCTTTGCCTCCATCGAATACAATCCTTCGCTCATAGCTTATTTCTTTCCTTTCATCAGTTCAACAAACGGGTTAAAGTAGTGCTCGCCCTTCAGGGTGACACCGTCCAGGCCTTTGCCGCCGTTCTTCGGACGCTTCACGTTGGCGAAGATGCCCTTCTCCAGAGCGGTGAAGAGGCCTTCGCTCTCCATGGTCTCCAGCAGCTTGGTGGCGTCGTGCAGCACCTTCTGTGCGCGCTGGCGTATGATGCCGCCTTCTTTGAACTCCACCTCCTCGCCGATATCCTTCATGTTGTTGAAGATATACTTGGCGTTCTCGATAGAGAGGTAGCGGTCGCTCATGAAAGGTGTGTGGATGGCCTCTGTCGGCATGCCCAGCAGCTGAAGGCCCTGGTGCGTCCACTGGCCGATGATGTTGAACAGGGCGTCCTGTATGTGTCCGCGGAAGATGTTTCCGGTCATGAACTTGGTCGGGGGCATGTACTTGAGCGGCGCGTTGGGGAATATCTCGCGCAGCATCTGAGCCTGTGCCAGCTCGTAGAGGAAACCGTTCTCAAGCATGGGGTCCATCTCGAAAGCATGGCCGAGACCCTGCTGTTCGCTGGGCAGGCCGGCCATGAAAGCAAGCTGCTCGTTGATGAAGTCTGATGCCAGCACGGTATGGGCCTCTTCGTAGGCGTCGGCGGTGGTCAGGTAGTTGTCCTCGCCGGTATTGATGATGACGCCGGCAAAGCCGTTGATTATACGGCTGAAGTACTGGTCGATCAGCGTGCGCTGCATGTTGATGTCGCGGAACAGGATGCCGTACAGTGCGTCGTTGAGCATCACGTCCAGCCCTTCGAGGGCGCCCATGGCGGCGATCTCCGGCATGCAGAGGCCCGAGCAGTAGTTGCAGAGACGTATGTAGCGGCCCACTTCTTCGCCGACCTCGTCGAGCGCCTTGCGCATGATGCGGAAGTTCTCCTGGGTGGCGAAGGTGCCGCCGAAGCCTTCTGTCGTGGCGCCGTAGGGCACGTAGTCCAGCAGCGACTGGCCTGTGGTGCGGATGACGGCTATGATGTCGGCGCCTTGGCGGGCACCGGCCTGGGCCTGCACCACATCCTCGTAGATGTTGCCTGTGGCGACGATGATGTACAGATAGGGCTTGCTGCCCTCGCCAATCGTCTCGATGTACTTCTCGCGGCGCAGACGGTTGCCGCGCACCTTCTCGATGGTCTTGTTGATGACGGGCTCCAGGGCCTTGTCAATCTCGGCTTTCGTGTGCACAGGCATCTGGGTGATGTCAAGCTTGCCGTCGCTGATGGCCTCGGCAATCTCCTGCGGGGTCTTGCCGGTCTCCACCATGGCGTTGCCCATATAGAACATCACGCCCTGGCCGAGCACACCTTTGCTCTTCAGCTCTTCCACCACCACGTTGGGCATGGGCACGTCGTTCTTGTCTACACCGTCGATGCCAAGGAAGCGGCAAAGGGTGCGCTCCACTGCCACGGTGGTGTAGTCCTCGACGAAATCCTGCACCTGTCCCGCTATGCGGCGGGCCACGTCACGTGCGTGCTCAACCTCTGTAAAATCAAGTCCTACTTTACTTTTCTGCATTGTTGTTATATTGTTTGGTTTATTGTTTTGCACTACAATTTGGACTGCAAAGATACGACTTTTTTTTTACATAGTAAAAATATTTTTATCAGACGCTGAAGAACAGCCCTTTCTGTAAATGCGCAAAAGAGCAGAGACCGTCTGGTAACGGTCTCATACTCTGTGGTGTATTGTGCTGTGGGGCAGTCTGTCTACTGCTTCGCCGTGGTGTCGGCTTTTTCCGTGGCGGCCTTCTTCTTCGGCTTGGGCATCTTGATGTCGCTGAGGCTGTGGTTGCGGTGTATGCGTATAAAGTCCACATAGCCGCTGATGCCTTGGCAGTGTCCCGTCTCGGTATACTGCCACAGGGTGAAGCGTGTGGTCGGGTAGCCGCGGTAGTTGGCTATGAAGATGTGGTACTTGGCGTATTTCTTGCCTGAGAAGTGCAGCTTGTACACCCTCTCCGAGGTGTATATCACCGGCCTCACCCCGTATTCTTTCTGCATGAGCTCCAGCAACTTGTCTACGCGTTCCATGTTGAGGCGCCCCGAATGGTGCCCCTCAATGTCGAGCACCGGTGCCAGGTCCTGCTCGCTCTTCTTCACCATCTTGCGCATGTTGGCCATCTGCTGGTAGGCCGTGGTCTTGCTGCTGTACACATGGTAGCTGCCGGCCAGCAGCCCCGCCTTGCGGGCGTTCTTGATGTTGTTGCGGTAGTAGGGGTCCTGTATCGAGGTCCCTTCCGTGCTGCGTATGTACACGAAGCGGATTGTAGAGTCCTTGGCCACCTTCTTCCAGTTGATGTTGCCCTGGAACTTCGACACATCTATGCCCCTGTGGCGCACCTGGCCTTGAGTGACGGCAGGGGAGAGGTGGAAGGCCAGCGTCAGCGCCAGCAGTACCGCCAGGCGCCACAAGCCTCTCGTCCTTGACCTTTCACCTCCCGCCTTGTCACATCTGTATCTCATCGCCGTTAGCGTTGAAGAAGTGGTACTCAAGCAGGCCGTATTGCTCCGACTGCTTCAGTGTCAGCCACACACGGTGGCGACGCATCCAGCGCCAGCGGAAACTCCGCAGGCCGCCGCGCGTAAGGTAGGCGTTGATGTAGGGGTGCGTCACTATGGTATAGCGGTGCTCGTTCTGCGAGGTGGTGAGATATTTGATGTTCGACTCGATCTCGTCCACCACCACCAGGCTCTGTTTTATGTGTCCCGTGCCGTCGCACATGGGGCACTTCTCCTGCACGTCGACCTCCACTGCCGGGCGCACCCGCTGGCGGGTGATCTGCATCAAGCCGAACTTGCTCAGCGGCAGTATGGTATGGCGTGCCTTGTCGGGCTTCATGGCCTCGGTCATCACGTCGAAGAGCTTCTTGCGGTTCTCGGCCTTGTCCATGTCGATGAAGTCTACGATGATGATGCCGCCCATGTCGCGCAGGCGCATCTGGCGGGCTATCTCCAGGCCGCTCTCTATGTTCACCTGCAGCGCCGTGTCCTCCTGGCCGCTGCCGGCCTTGATGTGGTTGCCGCTGTTCACGTCGATGACGTGCATGGCCTCGGTGTGCTCCACGTAGAGGTACACGCCCGAGCGTATCGTCACTATGCGCCCGAAGGCCTTGCGTATGTCGCGTTGCACGCCGAACTGCTCGAAGATGGGGGTCTCCATCTTGTACAGCTTGACGATGTCCTCCTTGCCCGGCGACATGACGCTGACGAAGCGGCGCGCCTCGTCGTACAGCGCCTGGTCGTCCACCTGCACCGAGTTGAAATCGTCGCTCAGTATGTCGCGCAGCAGGGCCGTCGTGGTGTCGAGTTCGGCGTGCACCTTGCAGGGGGCGCTGACGTGCTTCAGCTTCTCCGTCATCTCCTTCCAGTTCTCCATGAGCTGGCGCAGGTCGGCGTCCAGTTCGGCCACGCTCTTCCCTTCGGCCACGGTGCGCACTATGACGCCAAAGTTCTGCGGGCGTATGCTCTGCATCAGGCGGCGCAGCCGGTTGCGCTCCTCCGAGCCTTTGATTTTCTGCGAGATGGAGATCTTGTTGGAGAACGGTGTGAGCACCAGGTAGTGTCCGGCGATGCTTATGTCGCCTGTCACCTTGGGCCCTTTGGTGGAGATGGGCTCCTTGGTCACCTGTACAAGGATGGGCTGTCCCACCTTGAGGGTGTTGTCGAAGTTGCCGACTTTGGCCAATGTAGGCTCTATCTTGAAGTTGGCGAGAGTCTGCGCCCCTTTGTCGCCGTTCATGGCCAGGCGCAGGTATTTGTCCACAGAGTTGTAGTCGGGGCCGAGGTCGAGGTAGTGCATGAAGCCTTCCTTGTCGCCGCCCACGTCTATGAAGGCGGCGTTGAGGCCTTGCATTATTTTGCGCACCTTGCCGAAGTATATGTCGCCCACGGCATACTGGCCGCCGGGTTGTTCGCGGTGCAGCTCCACGAGGCGCTTGTCCTCGAGCAGGGCTATCTGCACACCTTCGGGAGTGCGCGATACTATCAGGTCTTTATCCAATGTGTCAGTGTTGTTATATGTTGGATATACATAAAAACAAACTACATACCAGCCCTTTTACGGGTGGTGTGTAATTTGTTTTAGTCTTGTTCTTTTGAAGAAATCCCGGTGCCGCCAAGGCGGCTCCGGCGCTGCGGGTCGATGCCCGTCAGCCTTTATTTCTTCTTGTGTCTGTTCTTGCGCAGGCGTTTTTTACGCTTGTGCGTAGACATTTTGTGGCGTTTATGTTTCTTTCCGTTAGGCATTGTCTGAGGTTTTTAACTTATTTCACTTTCTTTTTCACATCCTGCATGAAAGTCTTGGCGGGCTTGAAAGCGGGGATGTTGTGAGCCGGGATGATGATGGTGGTGTTCTTGCTGATGTTGCGGCCAGTCTTCTCAGCGCGTTTCTTCACGATGAAGCTGCCGAAGCCACGCAGGTACACGTTCTCGCCCTCGGAAAGGCTCTCTTTGATCACGGTCATGAACTCCTCGACAGTGGCCTGGATGGCGACTTTCTCGATACCGGTTTTCTGAGCTATTTCAGCTACGATTTCTGCCTTTGTCATTTTGCGTAATGATTTTTGTGTTATTAATAATTTGTTTTTCAACCCAAATCGGACTGCAAAAATAGTACTTTTTTTTCAATCCGAAGCTAAATTTTTTCTTTTTTGCTCTTTTTTAACATTTGTCCTTGTGACAAGTATCTTGTTGTCAGGTGTCTGCCGATTTTGCCGCTTTTGTTGTTAACAGGCGCGGCGACGGCGCAAAAGCACCCTTTGAGGGGGTCTAACGGCTAATTTTAAGCCTTTTATTCATTTGTTTTTTCCTGCGCCCGGGTCGCGCTTCATGATGAAGGTGGTGTAGAACAGCGTCAGCGCCGCCAGCGTGCAGCACACCGTCACCGGCCACCCTATCATCAGGTCCCCCGTCGGGTCCACCGGCGACAGGCCGTTGCTGTAGAGCCAGTAGAGCACCACGAGGGTGGCGTTGTTGATGAAGTGGGCCGCCATGTTCACCAGCAGCGAGCCGCCGTAGACGTACAGATAGCCGAGCACGGCGCCCATCAGCAGGCGCGGCATGAAGGAGAACATCTCGCCGTGGAAGAGGCTGAACACCGCCGCCGTCACCCACACGGCCGCGTGCATGCCGAAGCCCCTGCCGCGGCGCGGCGCGGCGCCCTCGTAGTTGCCTGTGAACCACCGCTCAAGCAGGTTCTGTATGCCTGTGCGGAAGAACAGTTCCTCGCACACCGCCGGCACCAGGCCGATCACCAGCAGGTTGACCAGCAGCCCGCCGACGCTCGTCTGCGCGAACATGTCGTTCACCAGCCCTTCGGTCGTCTCCTGCATGGCGCGCAGGCTCTCGCCCAGGGCGCCGAGGTCCCAGGCCTCGTTCCAGCGCGTCAGCGCCTCGTCCAGGGGCACGATGAGCAGCATGACCACCATGCCCGCCAGCGCCATCAGCCACCGGCGGCCGCCGAAGTCCATGCGGTAGAACGCCCGCTGCCGTCCGCGGAAGTATACGGCCGCGATCACCACCGTGGGCACCGCCATGGTGAGCACCTGGGTGACAGCCTGCACGGCGTAGAGGTACGGAATCTGCATCAGGGGGACGTCGGCCAGGCCGGCGGCTGCCGAAAGCGCCCCGACGACTATGAACATAAGGAGAGCCACCGCTACCAGCACAAGCAGCTGCATAAACGGGTTGCTTGATTTTTTCATAAAATGTGTAGGATTTAATGTCTTTCCTCTCTCACCGCACTGCGCACGCACCTTGTCTTAGTGACCCCGGCGGGATTCAAACCCACGACTTTCGGAACCGGAATCCGACGTTCTATTCAGCTGAACTACGGGGCCAATGCACAGATAAAACAGCAAACATGGAAAAATATTGTGTGGCGGCGAAAAAAAATTTGCACCCATCCCCTACGGCCCCTCTACGGAGTCCCTTCGGCATTTCTTCAGTAGTTCTTCAGTAGTTCTTCAGTGCCGCACTGAAGAACTACTGAAGAACTACTGAAGAACTACTGAAGAACGGCCGTACCGGGTCCGTAGGAGGTCCGAGGAGGGTCGGGGGTGAAAAGTGGGTGAAAAGGGGGTGGGGCCGCTGTGCCGGCAGCGGTATGCCGAAGGGGTGGCGGGGGAGAAAAGGGGAGTGGACCGGACGGCCGCTGTCACGCTCTGCGGCGGTCGAGGAGCTGCGGGGCGTAGCGCCAGACGAGGAAGGCGCAGAGGATGAGGGTGAGCGCCTCGGCGACGTTGACGGACCACCAGATGCCGTCGATGCCGAAGAGGGCCGGCAGCACCCAGACGGCGGCGAGCTCGAAGACCAGCGACCGCGCGAAGGCGGCCACGGCGCTGACCACGCCGTTCTGCATGGCGGTGAAGAGTGCGGAGACGAACATGCTCCAGCCGCAGATGAGGAAGCACAGCATGTAGATGCGTATGGCCTTGGTTGTCAGCGCAGTCAGCGAGGCGTCGTAGCCCACGAAGAGCTGTGCCAGGCCGCTGCTGAAGAGCTCGGAGAGGATGGTCATGGCGACGCCAGTCAGGCCTATCACTGCCAGCGACTTGCGGAAGAGCGAGCGCTGCTCTCCGAGGTTGCGTGCGCCGTAGTGGAAGCCTATGACGGGTGTGATGGCTATGTTGTAGCCTATGAAGACCGCCGCGTAGACGAAGGCTATGTACATGACCACGCCGTAGGCTGCCACGCCGTCTTCGCCGAGGTGTCGCATGAGCTGCAGGTTGTAGCAGATGCTGACGATGTTCATGGCTATGTTGCCCACATATTCGGAGAGGCCGTTGGAGCAGGCTTTGCCGATGTAGGGCCAGATGACGCGGGTGTGGCGCAGCATCTTGAGGCTGCCGCGGTTGAGGCGCCGCGTGCTGAAGTACACCACGGGGAAGAGGCCGCCGACGAGCTGCGCTACGGCGGTGGCTATGGCGGCGCCCGCCACGCCCCAGCCGAGGAGCCAGACGAGGAGGGCGTCGAGGACGATGTTGACCACGCCGCTGACCACCGACATCACGGTGCCGAGTTGTGGCCGTTCGGCAGCCATGTAGAACGACTGGAAGGCCATCTGCAGCACGAAGCCCGGCAGGCCTATCATGCAGATGCGGCTGTAGACCACACACTCGTGCATCATGCCCTCGTCGGCGCCCAGCCAGCGGGCTATGGCGGGGGTGAACAGCGCAAACAGGACGGCCAGCACGAGGCCTAACTGCCCGGTGAAGCGCACGAGCATGGTGAAGATGCGGTTGGCTTTCTCGGTGTAGCCTTCGCCCTTGACCTTGGCCACCAGGGCGCCGCCGCCGCTGCCCACCATCAGGCCCAGCGAGCCCATGATCATCAGCGCGGGCCACATGAGGTTGATGGCGGCGAAGCCGCTCTTGCCGGCGAAGTTGGCTATGAAAAAGCCGTCGACGATGCTGTAGACCGACGTGATGAGCACCATGGCGATGCTCGGGAGCACAGATTTTACTATGCGCCGATAGGTGTAATGGCCTGACAGTTCGATGTTCATGCTTCGGATGGCATAAAATTTGCAATGCAAATATACAATAAAATATTCAAGTCGGCGTTATGTATGGCGTGAAAAAACTGATGGGCATAGTCTGCATGGCTCTGTGCCTCGCCGCAACGGCCGTTGGTCAGGGGTCGTCGGTCCTTGCCGGCGGCGACTGGTGGCGGCTGACGGTGCGCACGGCCGGCATGTACCGCGTCACCGTCGCCGATGTGCCGGGCCTCCAGGGGGCCGACGTGGCGCGCATAGGGCTCTACGGCGCCGGCGGCGAGATGCTGAGTCTCAACAACAGGGTGACATCCACGGACGACCTGCGGCCGTTGGCTATCGAGGTGCACGACGCCGACGGCGACGGGCGCTTCGGCAGCGGCGACTGGCTGCTCTTCTTCGGCGAAGGCACCGACGTGTGGCGCTACAGCAGCGGCGACCGCCGCTGGGAGATGCGCCGCCATGCCTATGCCTCCGAGAACTACTATTTCCTCACCACCACGGCCCCCGAGCCGCGGCGCGTGGCACTGGCCCCGGAGGTGGAGGCCGACACGGTGACGGACACCTACACCGCAGTGGCGGTGGTCAACAACGACCGCGTCAACCTCTTCAACACCGGGCAGGTGTGGATGGGGGAGAAGTTCTCCGTGACCACGGCCACCCGCTCGTTCACCCTCGCGCTGCCGGCCACGGCGAGAAACATCAAGCTGCGCTACGCCCTGGCCAACAAGAGCGCCGCGACGGGCAGCTTCAGTGTGCGCACGACGGGCTACGACCGCACGCACTACATCTCCAGCGCCGGCGTGTACACCACGGTGCTTGAGACCGTGAGCGGCACGGCGCAGAGCCTCACCTTCTCACTGACATACCGCCCCGGCGAGAATACCGGCGAAGGGTACCTCGACTATATAGAGATGACGGGCCTTGTGCCCTTGGCCTTTGGCAGCGGCCAGACGCTGGTGCGCAACGGCAGCCATCTGGGCTCGACGGCCGCTTTCCGCTATAGCGGAGGCGGCGACGCCCTTAGGGTGTGGGAGGTGACCACCCCGGGCGCCGAGCGCGAGATGACGCTGAGCTCCGGCCGGTGGACCGACTCGACCACCGAGGCGCGCCAGTATGTGGCCTTCGGCGGTTCGTCGTTCCTGTCGCCCGACGCCGTCGAGGCAGTGGCGCACCAGGACCTGCACGGCGCCGCGGCCGCGGAATTCGTCGTTGTGACGCACCCGCGCTTCATGGCCCAGGCGCAGCGGCTGGCCTCGCTGCATGCCGTCATGGACGGGCTGGAGACCCTCGTGGTCACCGACCGGCAGGTGTACAACGAGTTCTCGTCGGGCAAGCAAGACCCCATGGCCATACGCTCGCTGCTGCGCCACCTGCGCAGCCGGCACCCCGAAAAGGCGCCGCGCTACCTGCTCCTCTTCGGCAAAGCCACCTTCGACCCGCGCAACCTCACCGGTCACAACCTGCCGATGGTGACGACATACGAGACGACTTACTCGTTTGACAACGACGGCGTCTCCTATTGCAGCGACGATGTGATGGGTTACCTCGACAGCAACGAGACGGGCGCCTCCAGCGAGAGCCTCGACGTCAGCGTGGGCCGCCTGCCCGCCAAGACCGAGGCCGAGGCCGCGCACATGGTTGACAAGATAGAGCGCTACATGATGCGCTCCGACCTCGGCACCGACGCCGCCCGCGGCAGCTGGCGCAGCTTTGTGGCGCTGCTCGCCGACGACGCCGACCCGTCGCGCCCCGGCGACACGATCTTCGTGCACTCCTCCGAGATTACGGCCAACAAGATAGGCGCACAATACCCGGCGATAAACGTCGACCGCCTCTATGCCGACGCCTACCATCAGCAGAACAACGCCATAGGTTCGTTCTACCCCGAGCTGAAGAACGCCCTCACCAAGCGGATAGGCAACGGATGCCTGCTGCTCAACTACATAGGCCACGGGTCGGTGCACTACATAGGCACCGAGCGCTACATAGAGCCGAGCGACATAGCGGGCTACGCCAACGACGGGCGCTGGCCGCTGCTGGTCACGAGTACCTGCTCCTACGGTTTCCATGACCTGGTGGAGGAGGAGAGCGGCGCCGAGGCATTCTTGCTCGCCACGGGCGGCGCCATAGGCGTGGTGAGCGCCACAAGGCCGATAAGCCATGTGGAACGCTTCAATACTGACGTCATACTCTATGCTCTCGATACCGCCAACACGATAGGCGACGCCCTGCGCAAGGCCAAGAACCGCACCGCGGTGTCGCCCTGCATAGGCCTGCTGGGCGACCCGGCGCTGCATCTCAGCGTGCCGCGCAACGTGGTGACGGTGACCAATATCGACGGCCACGACGTGGACTCGCTGACCTGTGACACCGCCATGGTGCTGTCGCAGGTGACGGTGCGCGGCGAGGTGCGCGACGTCGAGGGACAGCTCGTCGAGGACTTCGACGGCATGGTATACCCTGTGGTCTACGACCGCGAGAAACAGAGCAAGACCCTCGCCAACGACAACCCGGGCACCGAGGTGTCCTTTGTGCAGCAGAAGGATGTGCTCTACCGCGGCGCCGTGCCTGTCAGCGGTGGGCGCTTCGAGTATACCTTCACCGTGCCGCGCGACGTGGCCTTCCAGTATGCCCCCGGCAAGCTGAGCCACTACGCCGTGAGCGGTTACGAGCATGCCTCCGGCAGCTACCGCCGCCTCTATTTCGGCGGCCTCAACGAGGAGGTCGTCATCCGCGAGACACGGCCCGAGATAGAGCTTTACCTCGGCGACGAGAATTTCCGCAGCGGCGGCCTCACCGATGAGAACCCGGTGCTCGTGGCCTACCTCTTCGACTCGGTGGGCATCAACGCCTTCGGCTCGGGCTTGGGGCACGACATCACGGCGATGATAGACAACAACGCCGGCACGTTGGTGGTGCTCAATAACTTCTACGACGCCGACGTCACAGACTCGCGACGCGGCACCGTGCGCTATCCGCTGAGCGGCATAGCGGCAGGCACGCACACGCTGACCCTCAAGGCGTGGAATATCTGGGGCTTCTCGAACTCGGCGACCATAACGTTCAGGGTGCGCGGAGCCGACACGGCCAGCTTCGAGGCTCTCACCGTGGCGCCTAACCCCGCGACGGACTGCGCCGTGTTCCGCTACGAGACCAACAACAGCGCCAGCATCACGTCGGCGGTGCTGCAGGTCTACTCGCCTCAGGGCGGCCTGATGCTCAGCGTCAAACCCACGGTCAGCGAGGGCAGCTATGTGGTGGGCCCCGTGCGGTGGGACCTCTCGCAGGTAAGCCCCGGCATGTATCTGGCGCGTATGCTCGTCACCACCGCCGACGGCGAGACGCACCAGTCGACAAGAAAAGTTATAGTGCATTGACACAATAAAAACATACGACACTCGTTATTAACAGATACAAACGACAGAAAACATGAAAAGACTGGCAATAGCAGCCGTACTTATCTCGCTTGCTGCCACGACAGTGGCTCAGAGCGGCACCAGCACAAACTGGACAGGACAGAACGTCAACAACAAGAACTACATATCCACCGGTATGCCGATATTGCTTATCGCCCCCGACGCTGTGAGCAGCGGTATGGGCGACGTGGGTGCCGCCTCGGCGCCCGACCTCTATTCGGCCCACTGGAACAACGCCAAGCTGGCTTTCGTTGACGGCAATATGGGTGTGGGGCTCACGTACACTCCGTGGCTTCGCAACCTTAAGGTCGGCGACATGAACCTGTTCTATCTGAGCGGATACTACCGTATCAACAAAAACAGCACCGCTGCCGCGGGCCTCACCTATTTTACGCTCGGCGACATCGACAACACCGACGAGGACGGCCAGACGCTGCAGACCATACACCCCAACGAGTTTGCCTTTGATCTGACCTATGCGCTGAAGATCACCGACCAGCTGTCGCTGGGTGCCAGCGGCCGCTTCATACGCAGCGACCTCACCAACGGCGCCGTCATCAGCAGCAGCGGCGAGCACACCTCGACGCATGCCGCCAACTCGCTGGCTGCCGACATCGGTCTCTACTACCAGGGTGAGATCGACAAGACGCAGGACTTTGCCCTCGGTCTGCATATCTCCAACCTTGGCGCCAAGCTCTCATATGAGGACGACGACACCAAGAAGGAGTTCCTGCCGTCGAACCTCCGCATCGGTGGCCGCTACACCAACCGCATAGACGAATACAACAAGATCAGCGTGCTGGTGGATGCCAACAAGCTGTTGGTGCCTACGCGTCCGTACACGCGCGACGGCGTCACCTACGAGACTCGCTATGCCAAGAACCTTGCCGAGTACAACAATATTGGTGTCATAGCCGGAGCCTTCCAGAGTTTCGCCGACGCTCCCGGCGGCTTCAGCGAGGAGATGCAGGAGATCCAGCTCTCCGGCGGCGTGGAGTATTGGTATGCCGAGACCTTTGCCGCCCGTGCCGGTTATTTCTTCGAGCACGAGAACAAAGGCGGACGACAGTATGCCACCGTGGGTGTTGGCTTGCGCTACAATATCTTCAAGTTCGACCTTTCGTACCTTATACCTACCACCAAAATCTCCACCAACCCATTGGCGCACACCATACGCATAGGGTTGATGATAGAGATGTCGCCCGAAAAGAAATGAGCCATGCGTATAGGCACAGGATATGATGTTCACCAGCTTGCCGAGGGGTTGCCCCTGTGGCTGGGTGGTGTGTTGGTGCCACATACGCACGGGTTGGTGGGACACAGCGACGCCGATGTGTTGCTGCACGCCATCTGTGACGCGCTGCTTGGCGCTGCGGCTCTTGGCGACATAGGAAAGCATTTCCCCGACACTGATCCCCAATACAAGGGCATCAGCAGCCTGAAGCTGTTGGCGCATGTGGGGAGGTTGCTCAAAGAGCATGGATACCGCGTGGAGAATATCGACAGCACGGTGGCGGCACAACGTCCTAAGCTGGCCCCGCACATACCGCAGATGAGACAGAATATCGCCGACGCTCTTGGCATAGAGGTGGGGCGGGTGTCAGTAAAGGCAACCACTACGGAGCACCTTGGGTTTGAGGGACGCATGGAAGGCATATCGGCACAGGCTGTAACACTCATAGAATCATGAACGAGCAGAAACCATACGTAAGCCCGGAGACGAACGAGGATGTGGACACGCTGGAGGACAGCGGATGCACGTTGGTGCTGTATAACGACGATGTGCATTCGTTTGACTATGTCATCAAGGCGCTGGTGGATATCTGCCGCCATACGGAGGAACAGGCCGAGCAGTGCGCCATCATAGTGCACTGTCATGGGAAGTGCGCTGTGAAGCACGGCGCCTACAGCGACCTGCTGCCAATGCATAGCGCCCTGCTCGACAAGCAACTGACAACGGAAATACAAGAATAGACCATGAATACAATACTTCTCATCATTGTGCTGATCCTTGGCGTGTTGCTGCTCGCCATGGAGATTGTCGTGCTGCCTGGAGGCATTGCCGGGGCTTTCGGTGTGCTGCTTATCGGCTTCGGCGTGTGGCAGACCTACGCGCTCTTCGGCGACACCACGGGCACTATAGTGCTGCTGTGTGCCATAGCGCTGTGTACGCTGACGCTGGTTCTCTTCATGCGCAAGCGCACGTGGCAGCGCTTCAGCCTCAACGAAGAAGTGGCGAGCCGCGTCAACGAGATAGAGCCTGCCGTCAAGGTGGGCAGCCGTGGCACCACAATATCGCGGCTGGCGCCTACAGGCAAGGCCCTCATTGACGGACAGCAGATGGAAGTGCATGCCGTCAACAAGTTCATTGACCCTGACCACGCGATAGAGGTTGTGGATATTGAGGGCTATCGCATCGACGTCGTTGAGATCAGCGACGACCGTTTTAAGGAAAACCAATAAATTAAAAACACATTATTATGGGTACTGTTATTATTATCGCTGTATGTGTCGTTGCACTCATACTGTTCCTCTATTTTGTGCCGGTGGGAATATGGTTCCAGGCACTCGTGTCCGGTGTCTATGTGTCGCTCGTGCAGCTTATTTTCATGCGCTTCCGTAAGGTGCCGCCAACAATCATCGTAGGCAACATGATTTCCGCCAGCAAGGCTGGTCTGAAGCTGAAGCAGAACGACCTTGAGGCCCACTATCTGGCAGGCGGCCATGTCGGCAGTGTCGTCAACGCCCTTATCAGTGCCGACAAGGCTAACATGAACCTTGACTTCAAGACCGCCACGGCTATCGACCTCGCCGGCCGCGACGTGCTCAAGGCTGTGCAGACATCTGTCAACCCCAAGGTCATTGACACGCCGCCGGTGGCAGCCGTTGCCAAAGACGGTATCCAGCTTATCGCCAAGGCCCGCGTCACCGTGCGTACCAACATCAAGCAGCTTGTCGGCGGCGCCGGCGAGGAGACAATACTTGCCCGTGTCGGCGAAGGCATCGTGACATCTATCGGTTCGGCCACCAGCCACAAGCAGGTGCTCGAGAACCCCGACAGTATCTCGAAGCTGGTGCTTACCAAGGGTCTCGACAGCGGCACCGCCTTCGAGATACTCTCCATCGACATCGCTGACATTGACGTTGGCAAGAACATCGGCGCCCAGCTGCAGATGGACCAGGCCAACGCCGACAAGAACATAGCGCAGGCCAAGGCCGAGGAGCGCCGTGCAATGGCCGTGGCCCAGGAGCAGGAGATGAAGGCCAAGGCTCAGGAAGCCCGCGCCAAGGTCATTGAGGCCGAGGCTGAGGTACCGCTGGCAATGGCTGAGGCTTTCCGTAGCGGCAACCTCGGGATCATGGATTACTACCGTATGAAGAACATACAGGCCGACACGGATATGCGTGCCAGCATAGCCACACCGGCCGGTGCAAAGCCCGCCGGCAAACAGCCCGAAAAATAAGGATTGTCAAAGGACAGAAAAGCCCCTGTATATGCAGGGGCTTTTTTTGTTGTCCAAAGGCGTAGGCTCTGGCCGCCGCGGTTGCGGCAGCGGTTATTGTTTGCCTCTCTTCAGGCGGCGTTCCAGCTTCTGCTTCAAGTCGCTCTCCAGCGGCACATAGTTGTATTGCTGCCAGAAGGAGTCGTCGTAGCGCACCTCGCCGACGTTGCGGTCGGTGATGGAGACGGCTTTGGCAGGCTGTATGTTGTTGCGGCGCAGGAAGCTTCTGTTGCCAGACCGCAGCCGCGTGAGGTAGCCTTGCTGCATGAGCACGAGGTGCTGCACGGGAGCCCCCATGCGGCTGCCTGCGGCGCAGTAGAGCGTCAGCTCGTTGCGGTCGTTGTAGGAGGTGAGGGTGTGGCGGCCGCCGACTTCGCCGAAGTGCTGCACGCTGTGCGTGACGGCCCTCACGGAGTCGAGCCCTACCTTGCGCATGATGGGCCGCAGGATGAGAGGGAATTTGTTGATGCCTTCCGTGGCATTCGTCTCTATCTTTGTGATGGCGAGGGTGCCGTATTCTATGGTGAGGCGCACCGTCATTCTGACGTTGGCCTTGATGCCGGCGCCCACATTCTCCTTTTCCTTCTTTCTGCGCATGGTGACGAGGTAGTAGGAGTGTCCTTCGGCGTCGGTGATTTCCTTGGCGCTGTAGGTCCAGTTGCCGGGCTTGGCGAACATCTCGTGGATATACGGCATCTCGAGGTCGTCCTGTACTACCCCCTCGTCGAAGTATGTGGAGTAGGCGTCGCCGAGGCCTACGGTGAGGCTGTTGACGTAGGCGGTGTCGAGCACCAGCAGGCGGTCGTAGCGGATGGCCTTGTAGTTGCTGCCTATGTAGCGCCCGTCGCTGCCCTTTTTGAGCTTCTTGGTCTTGTGGTGTTTTTCGTAGCCCACGCGCAGGGCGTCGAAGACCATCTCGTCGAAGAGGAATATGTCGTTGTTGAGGAGACGGCAGTCGCGGAAGAAGAAGGTGCCGATGGTGGTGTCGCAGTGGAAGTTGCGCGGTATGCGCGCCACGGCGGCCTGCACCAGGTCGGGTATCTTCTTGTATTCCTCCACCGATACTTCCCGCAGCTTGACGATATTGGGCGCCAGCCGGCGGTCAGGCTTGCGCAGCAGGGCGGCCACACTCACGGTGTCGCGGCGGTAGCCCACCATGGAGAAGACGATGTTGCCACTGGCCTGCTCTGCGTTCAGCTTCAGCACATAGCGCCCTTCGCCGTTGGACGAGGTGTATGCGCTGCCGTCTTCGGCGTAGACGGTCACGCCCGCCATGGCTTCGTGGCGTTCGCTGTCGGTGATGCGCCCTTGCAGGATGGTCTGCTGCTGGGCGTTGGCGCAGAGGCCGATGGCCGTGGCCAGTATGGCGAGAGCCAGGCGTTTCATCTGTCTGTTGCGTCTAATGTGGCGGCGATCCGTTCGAGAGCGTCGAGGAGCTGGGCGCGGGGGCAGCCGATGTTGAGCCGGAAGCAGCCCTCGTATTCCTTGCCACCAAATGTTGTGCCGTCGTTCATGACCACGCGGGCCTCGTTGATGAAGCGGTCGGCCAGTACGTTGTGGGGGATGCCGTAGGCTGAGAAGTCGAGCCATGCCAGGTAGGAGGCCTCGGGCAGCACGGCTTTGACTTTGGGCAGGCGCTCTTGGAGGTATTGGTCGAGTGTCTGAACGTTCACGTTCAGATATTCCAGCATCTGGCGCTGCCACTCCTCGCCTTGCGCGAAGGCTGCCTCGGCGGCGGTGAAGGCGAAGATGTTGCCTCCGGCCACGCCCAGAGCGTCGAGCCAGCCGAAGAAGCGTTTCCTTAGGGGCTCGTCGCTGATGTGGCAGATGGAGCTGCCGAGACCGGCGATGTTGAAGGTCTTGCTGGGAGCCATGAAGGTGATGCTGTGGCGCGCGGCGGCGGGGCTGACGGTGCTGTAGCTCACGTGGCGGCCGCCCGGCAGGGTGAGGTCGGCGTGTATCTCGTCGCTGATGACGAGGAGCCCTTTGCGCTCGCAGATGTCGGCGATGCGGAGAAGCGTCTCCGTGCCCCAGAGGGTGCCTGCGGGGTTGTGGGGGTTGCTCATGATGAAGACCTTGCAGCCCTCGGCCTGGCGCTCGAGGTCGTCGAAATCTATCGTGAACCGTCCGCCGGCAATCTTCAGCTGGCTGCACACCACCTCGCGGCCGCAGCCCTTGGGCACGTTGAGGAAGGGCGGGTAGACGGGCGTGGTGACCAGCACGCGGTCGCCGGGCTCCGTCAGCGCCAGCAGGGCGTAGCTGATGCCCGCCACGATGCCGGGTATGAAGTGCAGCGTGTCCTTGTCGGTGTGGATGCCGTAGTGCTTCGAGAGCCAGGCGGTGACAGCCTGCCAGTAGCCCGCCGAGGGCATCGTGTAGCCCAGCACGGGATGCTCCAGGCGCCGGCGCATGGCCTCCACCACGAAGTCGGGCGCCGCCCAGTCGTTGTCCGCCACCCACATCGGCAGCAGGTCGTCGCGGCCGTACATGGCGGGCAGGGCGTCCCACTTGAAGCAGTCCGTCCCGCGGCGCTCTATCTGTGTGTCGAAGTTGTATTGTTTCATCGTCTCTATTTTAGTGTCCTTATAATGGCTTTGTGTTCGTCGCTGACGCGGAAGCTATCGCAGGCTTTCTGTATCGCCTTGCGCCGCACCCATTCCGGCAAGGACGGTATGACAGGTAGCGCGGCGTCCCACTGCTTGGCCAGGGCTGTGGCGAAGTACCAGGCCTGCATCATGCGTATGTAGTATTCCTCGCGGCGTATGGCCGCCACCCATTGCAGATGTCCCTCCTCGAAGGCATCGTCAAGGAAGAAGGCTTCCAGTAAGCCTATGCCGAAACGTACCGTGTACTCGTGCTCGGCGTGGAGCCAGTCCTTGATGTGCGGCAGCAGGTCTCCGGTATGCTTGGCAAAACAGCGCGGACGGAGGCCGTCGCAGGTGGCCCAGTTGTCGACATACGGCAGGAAGCGCTCCACCTCCGCCAGGCAGCGGCTGTAGTCTTTCATGCCGCTGAGGATGATGGCGTGCAGCTGGTTCTCCTCGTAGTAGCGGTGGGGCAGGGCGGCGAGCAGCAGCCCGGTGTCTATCTCTTTGGCCAGCCGCCTCAGGGCGGGCATGCGCACACCGATGATGTAGCCTTCCGGCATTCCCGGCACAAGGCTGCGGTGGAAGTCGCGGTACCGCGTGTCCTGCAAGGCAAAAAGCTGCTCCTTTATATTCGTCTCAACTTTCAATTTTCAATTATCAATTACCCGCTAATGGTCGCTTCGCTCAAAATCATTAAAAAATTAGTTTTAAAATCAGTCAACTATTATCTGGATATTTTTTTAGATTTTTCGAGTGGATTTTCTTGAGATTTTGAACCCATAGGGCGACCCACTGACCACTGTCCACTATCCACTGACCACTATCCACTATCCACTAACCACTTTCCCCAGTATCTTGTTGCGGGTATGCCTCACTCCGGCGCTCAGCTCTGTGGCATCTGTCAGCAGCAGGCTTTGTCGCAGTTCTTCGAGCAACTCGGGGTAGGGGAGGCTCAACCGGTAGGCAAGCTTCATGCATAACGCCCTCACGCCGTATGTTTCTTCTGCTCTCGTCAGGTGCTCCATGCAGAAGTCCAACAGCTCCACATAGTATTGCGGCACATCGTCGGGGTCGGTCACCGTCCACTCTATGCGCTCGAGCAGCGAGAGCGTGATGCGGCGCAGCGAGGTGTCTGCTGTCGTTGTGGCCAGCGCTACCAATTCCTCGCGATGCTTTGCTATGCTGCCGTTGTCCTGCTTTGGCAGGTGTGTCAGCGCCCAGGCGGCATGTACCGCCTCGTCGCGTTCGCTGCCAAGCATGGCCTCGAACAGCCCCTCGAGCACTCCCGCGTCGTCATGCGCCCGCCGCGCCATAGCCTTGACCTCGTCAATCCGCATCGTTGCCATTGTCGTTCAGTTGATAGGACAGCTCAGCGGACTGGCGATCTCGCAGCCGCGGTTGCGTGCCAGCCACAGCTGGGCGTAGCTGCAGGTGGCCTTGTATTGCCCGCCGCGGCGCTCTATCTCCTCCACGGCGCGCCGCACCAGCTCCGAGGCGATGCCCTGTCCACGCAGGCGGTCGTCGACATACGTGTGGTTGATGACGTAGACGCCGTCCCTCTCGGGGAACGTCACCTCGCCAACCTCCTCGCCGCCCTCGACGGCGTATATCCTGTTCTTTTCGGTAATGTATTCCATTCGTTTGTCGTTTTACACAGCGTTGTTCTTGATTATTTTTGCAGGATTGCCGGCCACAACAACATCGTCCGGTATGTCGTGTGTCACTACACTGCCGGCGCCCACAATCACCCGGTTGCCGATGGTCACTCCCGGACATACCGTCACGCCGCCACCCAGCCAGCAGTCGTCGCCGATGCGGATGGACAGCCCGGTCTCGATGGTTTTACGACGCTCCACGTAATCGTGCGGATGGTCGGGAGTCAGCAGCTGGCAGTTGGGACCTATCAATGTGTGGTTCCCTATGGTGATGCCACCGCCGTCCAGAAAGACTCCGTTGAAGTTTATGACAACCCCTTCGCCAAGGGTGATCCGTTCTCCGTGGTCGCAATGGAAAGGCGGTATGACGAGCGCCGACGGGTGGGCGTTGGGTAGCAGGGCATGCTTGCAGCGGTGAAACTCATCCATGTCCCATGCACCGCACTGGTTAAAAGCCCGCATCGCCTCGTAGGTATGCTTGATGCGTGTCTGTATCTCTGGGTCCGTATAGTCATACGGCATGTTGTTGAGCATTTTCTCGTATTCGGTCATGACATTGTCGTTAATGGTGAAGTGTCAGTTGTTTTTACATGAACGGACGGGCTATGGTGAGTCGGCCATCTCAAAAATTGCTAAGCTCCTACTTCTTCACCAATATAGCAATCGTCAACATATATTATTGTCCCATAGTAACTGTTGATGCCAAACTCAAAATAATTTGCTGTCGGTGGAACCGTTATGATTTCGTCAAATACCAACCATGTGTTTTCTGTATGAGGAAGGTATGCTTTACCGTATCCCCCTCCTCGGAATACATAATATTCGTCGTTTGAATATATCGAACGTAAATCTGCAATGGAAATGCTAGTGGCTTCTTGATGACCTGTCCGGAAATAACAATAAGTTCGTGCCCCATTTGATCCCCATTTTTCTACATAATAGTTGAAGCGTATCCGGATTTTACATCCAGGAGTCACCTTAATCAGTTGGGCAATTCTGGCCGTAACACCTGATTTTGGCGCATTCATCTTGGCGGAATATCGGTCTTTGAATACAACCCTATTGTTCCGAGTCACTTTGTCGCAGTCGCCAGAGGGGATAAGCCAATATAGAGGATGTTCACAACCATTATAATCCCATTCTTCCACACTATTGTTCAAAAGTAGATTCTCCCCGGCTATACCATTGGGTGTACCGTCTGTTGTCGATTGGTCAGGTGAATTTATGCTGTCATCCCTTGTGCAACCGATAGCCATAAGGATAATGATTGGAAGATATATGAAAAAAGAACGCCTCATTATTTAGTTGTTATAAGTAAGAATCATCGTGGTCTTCACCGCAGCATATGCGGCAGTACGCCAATTGTCGATGATGTTTTTTATATCCTCCACAATTGTTGTTGCGGTTTTCGCCATGTCTTTGTTATTCATAATTATCTATAATATTCTTCCTGCTGCAAAAAGATACAGGGTTTTATTTTAGTTACATGTTAAAGCAATTCCATGTTCGCATATCCTCACTTAATATATAGATAGTTAATCATTCATTCTTCAATATCTTCCAATGGCCTTCTTTGCGTCCACCTTCGCGGATGATAAACCCGTTTGACTGTAAGTATTCGATGTCTCGTTTGACTGTTCTTATCACGACACCAATCTTTAGTGACATTTCTGGGATTGTCACCAATGGGTTTTTCTTGATTAAATCAAGTATTATATTTTGACGTTCAGATAGTTCTTTGGTGACATCTTTGGTGACATTTTCGAGTCCAAGTTCATCGGACGACGCATAACCTATAACCATTATTTTCTGCTGCAAAGAGATACGGGGTTTGTTTCAGTTACATGTTCGATAACGAAAACCGATTACTCTCCGATATGTTCTTCTATCTCTTTGATTGTAGGTATTGTACCCTCAATTTTTTCAGGATATACCTTTTCCAGATCATATTCGGAGATGCCGATTGGTTGGTTGCTAGACTCCAATGCATATTGGGCAAGTGTGTTGTCTTTGCTTTTACAAATCAGTAGTCCAATTGTAGGGTTGTCTTTTCCGTCTTCGCGTAGAAGATGATTTGCAGCTGTCACATAAGTTCCCAATTGTCCGATGTCTTTAGAGTCAAATTTGTCAATCTTGACTTCTACCACAACGTAACAGCGCAACCTAATGTTGTAGAACAACAAATCAATGAATTTTTCGGTTTCTCCAATCTGTAGCCGATATTCTTTTCCGACGTATGCAAAGCCCGTCCCGAGTTCTATTAGAAATTTGGTGATATTGCTCAATAAAGCATCTTTCAGTTGCCTTTCGTTATATTGTTTCGTTACACCTGCAAATGCAAAATTGTAGGGATCCTTTGTCAATTCCTGTGCCAAGTCACTTGTTGTATCCGGAATGGTGTTCTTGAAGTTGGTCAGGGCTTTCCCTGTCCGTTCAAACAATCCCGTGTCAATCCAGTTGAGAAGCATCGCCCTGCTCCAGCCGTTTTCTACAGTTTGATTCACAAAAAACAAAGCTTTGTTCACATCTCCTTTGACTCGGTCTAGTATGAGTTTGTGATGTCCCCACGGGATATTGAAGATGTTGGAGGTTCCATTTTGATGATCAGGTACTTGCAATTCGCCCTCAGCTTGGGGGTGAATTGTATTATTGGTATCTGAAGTGGTTTCGCCCCCAAGTTGGGGTTGAATTGATTCAAGAGGGGAGTAGAGCAGATAGAATCGTCTGCAGTACCGAAGATTTGTCACAGAAAGACCTTCCACATGTGGCATTGCTTTCCTTAGGTCATTGCTCAACTGTGCAATGACTCCTTCGCCCCACCTTTCTTCTACTTTCATTTCAACGATATCATGTCCTAAAAGCCAATTAAAATGCAGTTGTTCTGTGTTCACTTGTATGGCTGCTTTTATCTGGCATTTTCTATACCTTATGACAAGATCCTTCACCCATTGAGTGTAATCCTTATCAATAATTGTTATTGGTTCTCTCATGTTTTTTTATCTTAAATATCTATAGAAAACACTATGCAAAGATACGGGTTTTATTTAAAATAAATATTCAATTTTCACTTACACATTTACACATTGACTCACTTCATTAATTAATTTCAAAGGTGTTATTCGCTGCATTATATCTATTTTCAAGGTACTCATGGCCTCCGGCTCGCAGCCTTCGGCACACGCATTCACACATTTATATTGCATTTACGCATTCTATTTGTCCCCTTAACCCTTAACCATGAACCCTTAACCATACCGCCGACCTCAGTTTAAGCAATCAATTGTTCAAGATTTACACATTCACGCATTTATTTACTTGTTCCATATTTCTCATATATTCTGTTGACGGAGTGGAGAAAACAGCCTTCAGTTGGTGTCTTCTGCTGCTTTCAGTATAGTGTTTTCGTCGCAATTTGCATACGGTATGGTCTTGTGCTCATGTAAAGAGGTCTCTGATGTTGGCATCGGAATTATCGTTGGGCCGTTGCCGCCTGGGTAATAGTACATCTCCACATATTTGTACGCCTTCTCAAACACATCGCTGTCTTTGATTTTGTATTTCAGCCAGAGTATTGTGCGCAGCATCTTGCGTACCTCCTGCTGCCCGGAGACGGTCTTGAAGGCATTGTTGAAGCGTCGCACGATATCCACCACATTGGAGTCGATGTCGTTGACCACATTCTCCACCACGATGGGGGTCTGCGGGGTCTTGATGCTCTCGAAAAGTTCCGTCAGCGCGGCGCGAGCTTGTTGGCGGCGATCCTGCGGCTGTTCCAACTTCTGTTCCACTTCCAGAGTCTCTTTGGCCAACGCCAGCAGGTCTTTCAGGAACTGAATGCTGTCTATCTGTTGCTGTCGCAAGCGCTCTTGCAGTTCTTTAAGTTTCTCCGTCAGTCGCTTGAATTCTTTTGAGTTGTTGTGCTTAGGGTTGCCCAATCGCAGCTTCAGCATCTTCTGAATCTCGATGATGGTGCGGTTGCGCTTGTTGTTGTCCTTGATGCACTCGTCCAAAATCTTGCTGTCCACCACAAGGTCTTCGATGCTCTCTCCGATGTCGATAGAGGTCACGTTCTCGTGTATCAGCTCTATGGTCTTTGGACCGAGAATGGTCCATATCAGGCTGCCTGACGGGTTCACGGGACGCACGCTCTCGTACACCTGACTCAGCCAGATGTAGTCGTTCTTGTATTGCAAGATGTCGTTGTCGGGCGACACCACCTCCCACGCTTTATGCAGCCGCTGGAAGTTGGCGCCGAACTGTGTCTTCACGTTTTCGTCACGCAGTTTTTCTTGCGCATCCTCCAGCCCTTGGAAGCCTCCAATGCTTCTGTCCACTCCGGGGAAGAAATCCAGACAGTCTTGTAGCCATCCGGGAATCTTGTCTTTCACTTCGTTGATGTTGGTAATGACGGTCTTTACCGACTCTTCGTCGAAGTTCAGCGCCTTTGCATAGTTGTCGAACACACCCACATAATCCACTATCATTCCGCATTTCTTCTTGGCCTCGTATACGCGGTTGGTGCGGCATACGGCTTGCAGCAGCGTGTGGTCCTTCATCGGCTTGTCGAGGTACATGCATTGCAGGATGGGAGCATCGAATCCCGTCAGCAGTTTGCTGGTGACGATGACAAACTTCAACGGCGACAGAGGGTCGCGGAATTTGTCCAGCAGTCTTTCCTGCTCGAATTCGGAAAGTTTGTATTCGGCATACTCGTTGCTCTTGTCGCCGCTGGTGTGCATCACGATGGCTGTCTCGTCGCCGCTGTCCTTTAGCAACGTGTCGAGTTCTTTCTTGTAGGCTACACAGCAGGCGCGGTTGTACACCACCACCTGGCATTTCAAGCCGGTGGGACGGATGTATTTGCGGTAGTGCTCCACGATGTGCATACACACCTCGTGTATGCGTTTCGGGGCGGTGAAGAAAGCTTCTACCTTAGTACCTTTGGTGAGTTGGTCTTTCTCCTCGTCGGTGAGGTTGTTCTCGCGAGCCATCTCGTCGAAGGAGGCCTGCAGGTTGGCATCGTCGAGGTGCATCTCCACGGGGACTTCGCGGAAGTTCAGCTCCAAGGTGGCGCCATCGTCGATGGAGTCTTGGAAGGTGTATTTCGACATGTATCCGCCATGATCCTCTTCGGCACCGAAGCAGTTGAAGGTATTGTGGTCGCGCTTGTTGATGGGCGTGCCCGTCAATCCGAAGAAGAAGGCGTTGGGGAGTGCCACGCGCATACATTCGCCCAGGTCGCCCTCCTGTGTACGATGGGCTTCGTCGACCAGTAGGATGATGTTCTCGCGCATGTTCAGCGCTTCTCTCACGTCGCCAAAGAGGAAGATGGTGGTGATGAGAATCTTGCGCTGGTCTTGCTGGAAGAAGGTCTTCAGCTCTTCTTTGGTGTAGGCGAAGTCGAGGTTGGGTATCTCGGCGCGGGTGAAGTCGCCCGTAATCTGTGCCCGCAGGTCGCGACGGTCGTCGACGATGACCACCGTGGGGGCGTTCAGCTCCTGTTTCTTCATCAGCATCTGCGAGGCGAACACCATCAGCCACGATTTGCCCGACCCCTGGAAGTGCCATATGAGACCTTTCTTGGGGCCTATACCCGTCTTGGTGCGGGCCATCACGCGGTTCACGATGGCCATTCCACCGTAGTATTGCTGATAGCGGCACACCACCTTGATTTTCCTCGACGACTTCTTGTCGGTGGTGAAAACCGAGAAGAAGCGGTAGATGTCCAGCAGCCGCAGGGGGTCTATCAAGCTGGCGAGGTTCTTCTGCACACTCTTCAGGTCGCCGTGTTCGCGTTGCTCGTTGGCGAACCAAGGACCCCATTTCGTCAGCGGGGCGCCGATGCTGCCGTAGTAGAGCTCCTTGCCCTCGGTGGCTATGCTGAGGATATTGGGCACGAACATCTCGGGCAACGACTTCTGGTAGTCGACTATGTCTTTTGCTCCGTCGGCCCAGGTGACGCTGGCGTTGACGGCCGTCTTGGCCTCCACAATCACCATCGGGATGCCGTTGATGAGCAGCACCACATCGAGCCTCTTTCCTCCGGCATACGAGCTCTTGGGGTATTCCCATTGGTTGGTCACCACATAGCTGTTGTTCTGCTTGTGCGTCTTGGGATTGGTGTCGAAGAAGTTTATCGTCACATATTCGCCCTTCTTGCCAAAAGGAAAACTGTTCTCGTCGAAGAAGAGCTTGCGCAGGTTCTGGTTGGCTGTTATGATGTCGCCGCCCATGCCGCCGGCGATGCGGGCTTTCACCTTCTGCACCACTATCTGTGCCTCCTCGTCGCTGATCTTGTTGATTCTCTTCAGGGCCTCCAGCAGCAGCTTGTCCACGATGACCGTAGACTTATCCTCGCGCAAGGTGTCGGCCTCGCAATAGGTGTAGCCCGCTTTCTGCGCTATGCCTATGCACATCTGCTCAGTTACGTTGTCTTCGTTGAAGTATGCCATAGTGGCCTTTCCTTATTTTTAATTTATAAACGAATTTATAAACGAATTTGATAGTGATTAGTGTTGCTAATATCTGTATATTAATACCTTGTAAATTTACTGGGTTTTATTATACTCGATTTGATACTTGGTTTATAAACGAATTATAACCGAAAATCCTTTGATCCCTCAGCTGTAATATTCCATTTTCTTCCGTTCGGTATTAATAAACCTTCTTCACTCATCTTAACAAGCACTCGTCCCAAATAAACAAGTTTTGCATTGTGGGATTTGTTCTGTGGCAAACTATTTTCCAAAGCCTCAAATGCCTCTGAGCGTTTAAAGCCACCTTCTCCAGCATTATGGGCCAATTGCAAAATCAACTTTTTCAACGCATCGTATGCCAAACCTTTATTTTTTGTGTATTGGGCAACTTGGTGAGTGAGTCTTGCCACACCTAATGAAATTGTTACGTTTGCCCCTCGTCCTTCTATTAATTTTCGACTCTTCAAGTGTTCTATTGCGTCTTTTGTGATGGGACGGTGTTTTTGAACGGCATCAAGCCAGATGCATTCCTTCAATGTGAGTTGGTTACCGCTCTTCAGCAGTTCCGAATATTTCTCATCAAGCATCTTGCCGTATATGGTTACACCGACCGTCTTGTTCTCGTTATCTATGTCATAGTCTGGCATCGGGAAAAATCGGTTTCGCTGCTCTGTGTATATCTTCTTAATTCCACGTCCCACGGTGTCAATCATATTGAAATGCACCATGCCTTTGCATAGACACTCGTTGCGATAATGCAGTTGTGGACCTTTGTGCTCGAGAGCATTTTCTATCGTACCGGGTATAAAAGTACCGCCATTGCCATAATACAACCAGCTTGGACTTTCCACAAATACAATTCGTTGCTGTAATGTATAGTCCTGATGTGCTATGGCATTATGCAAAGCCTCTCGTATTGTGTAGTCATCATACTGCTTCATAGTATCTGGAAACAGTGTCCCTCCGGGCAACTCTCGCATAGTTCTGTTACGAATCTTTGCCAATACTTTATCTACCGTCAACAAAAAAGGTATTGAGAAGTGCTCATAATCCTCCACTATCTCTTCTTCATCTTGCAGTGTCCATGTGATTTGTGCTACGGCTGGGTGGATTTTATTCAACGACAATGGTTTACCAAGAAGTAATATCGCAGCTCGCGTAAGCTGTCCATCACGCATCATATTGCTGTTGCTCAGAAATTCTTCCATATTCCAACCATCCACTTCCTCTCCCGAGATATTTGATCCATGCACCTTCTTATACATTACTCTGGCTGTTGCAAGAGCCAACTCGTCAAGGTCTGCAATGGTGGCGTGAGGCACAAGTTGTGCTGTCCAATCTGGTATTGGCGACTGATTCCGAATCTCATCGCGTTTTGTTTGGTTCAGTGGTTTCAGGCTTTCTCCGTCTCGGGACCATGCTATCCCCTTCCAATGCATTACGATATTGCGAGGTGTGGCAGGTATTTTGAACATCAACACTCGCTTACTATCGAGAATGATAGGAGTAATCTCGCGAAATATAAGATTGTCGGTTGTATGTTGCGACATATCTTGTTTCAACCTGTTGAGTGCATCCTCGCCATCTTTGAAGTGTGTACCTGTTATTTCGTGAGTTTTATTGTCTATACCGAAAACAATCCATGCATATTCGTGCTCACGAAGATTCGCCTCATTGCTCAATGCCGAGAAATATTTCCCCAGATCATCTATATCATAACTATTTCGTGCGGACTTAAACTCGACCACTTCGTTTTCCGAATGAGCAAGCAGATGTTTTAATATGTCGTGATAACTTTCCATATCTTTACAGGTTTTCGTTGATGAGTGACTTGATGACTTTATCTATTGCGTCTATCGATTTACGCAATTCAAATACTGATTTATCGGCCTGATTAGTGATGGCGACAAACTGCTGCTTTAGATTAGCAGGGAGGATTGGTATTTCCATATTCGCGACAATCTGAGTGTTAAGGTTCGTCATAGTTGTGCCAACCGAATTGTTTTCAAGCCATTCCTTGCTGTGTGGAGAAGTTATAAAAAGATGCAGAAATAGAGAATCACCCTTGTCTTTTGGCTTTATTACCATACTTCCAGTGCCGCATAGCATTCCTTCCTCCTCTATAATACCTGCTCTACCCATTTCGCCTCTTCTACCAAGAATTATATCTCCAATCGAAACTGTATAAGACAACAATTCTTGGTATTTGTATTCTGTAACAGCAACTTTGCTATCTGGAACTATCTTGTTATTTATAATCTGCGAGGGATTTATTAAGCAATGGCCACCCTCCTGATAATCACGTTGATGTATCAAGGAACCAAAGGGACCAATTTTGATGTTTGCTACATTTGCTAATTTCTCAACAGGCCAGGCTTTGGAGTTTATAGATATATCTCCAAACATCTCGATAAATTGCGATTTAACCATCTCTTGTGTAGCCTCAATCATTTTCAGATATGACAGCTTCACTTCGTATGCTGCCCAAAGCTTCTCTGCCAAAACTTTTTGCTCTGCAAGGGATGGAAGGTCAAATTCAAAGTCAGCAATCTGCTTCCACTTAATACGACGTGTTAAACCTCCAGCTGAATTTGCAACAATAAAATCCCACAATTCTTTACTATAAAGAACATTGATTAAATAGCCATCACTTATATATTCAGGATTTTCTCTAATTGTAAGAATATCAGCAGAGCAGCAGCCGTCGAAGTCTGCACGAGGCGCCCTTTCACGAAAATCGCTACCATAGAGACTCCTTCTTACCAAAAGATAATCTCCACTTTTAAACTCTTTTTGTGCCGAAGTAACTAAACCTGCTGGGCTTTTCTTGTTTATTCTAAAATCATATTGACCAATGCAATCAGAACCTATGTAGTAGTCGTATTGCGATTCAGAAGGATTATCAACTCTTGAAGAATACTCATAAGCCACATCGCCAAGTTTCACCCGTTTCCAATTTGTTTTATTATAAGAGGTGTTTGGATTTATGTCTATTTTGAAAATCTCAGAATCCAAAAGTTCAAAATCTTTCAATGCGTCTGCAAGCAAATGTTGTTGATCTACGTATTCCGTAACATCTGCTTTAAAAGAAGATTTTTCTTTGTTTGATACAGATTTTACATAACTCTTAATGTTCAAGTTACCATCTTCAACATCTTCAATTCTAACCCATTTTGAGAAGCCTTCTTCATCATCAAGATTGTTATATGCATGAACTATCTTGGCAATATCTTCTGGCCATAGATAGGCTTGTTTTCCTTCCTTATGGGTATAATTCTCTGCTTCGATAAATAATATTTTACCCTTTCTTTCTTTAGGTTTCCTGTTACTACATAAGAGGATGAAGGATTCTAAGCCTGAATTAAAGAACAAATTACGTCCTAAACCAATAATTGCATCAATATTATCGGACTCTATATGTCTTTTTCGCATTTCTACCTCTTCATCCCTATTAAGCACTCCATGAGGAAGGAGAACAGCACAACGACCATTTTTTTCATCCATCGAAGCAAGAATATGTTGGATAAAAGCATAGTCAGCTCTCGCCTGTGGTGGAACACCTAAGAAGTTTCTTCCATACTTATCATGAGCAAACATCTCTCTGTTCCAAGTTTTGATGCTATATGGCGGATTGGCCAGCACTACATCGAACTGTTGCACCCGGCCTCCATTGGTGAATGCCGGACGTTCAAGGGTATCGTCATTCACAATAGAGAAATCATGTATGCCATGCAGATACAGGTTCATACGGGCAATGGCGGCGGTGCCGGCATTGATCTCCTGGCCAAAGACTTTCACATCGCGCCATTCCTCGCCTTTGTCCTTCAAGTGGGTTAGGCTTTTGATCAACATACCGCCGCTGCCGCAGGTGGGGTCGTAGATGCTCTCGTGGGGCTTCAGCTGCAGTATCTCGGCCATCAGCTCCACCACCGTGCGGTTGGTGTAGAATTCCTGCGCCGTGTGGCCGGCATCGTCGGCAAACTTGCCGATGAGGTATTCATATCCCGTGCCCATCTCGTCGGCAGGACAGGCGGCCAAACTCAGCGTGAGCTTGTTGAAGCTGTTTAGCAGGTTGCGGATGACGGCATCGGGCATCTTGTTCTTGTTCGTCCAGATGGCTTTGTCGCCAAAGATGCCGTCCAAACCACCCACCACGCGGTCGTCGATTTTCTTGCCGGGATTGGCCTGCTCGATGCTGAGGAAGGCATCCACCAAAGCCTGACCGATATTCTCGGTCTTGTTGAAGACCACCTGCCAATGGGCGTCGGCGGGTATCTGGATGGCCGACTCCTGTATCATCATATCGGCATATTCTTTGCCACCTTCTTTCTCGTAGCCGGCATACTCCTCGTCGCGCACATCGCAGATGCGCTTGAAGAAGACCAGCGGGAAGATATAGTCTTTGTAGGCAGCCGCATCTATCTGGCCGCGCAGGTCGACAGCCGCTTGCCAGAGATAGCTTTCCAGTTCGTCGAGAGTGATCTGTTTCGTCATACGGCTTCACGGTTTAGGATGGTACGGAGGTTCTCCTCGGCAGCGACCATCTGCCGATAGGCGGCCTTGAACTCAGCCAGCACTTCGGCATAGGGACGCACCGTTTCCTTGTGGTAGTTCACATATTTGTTGGGCGAGAGGTCGTAACCTTTCTCGGCAATCTGGTCGAGGGTGACGACGATGCTCTTGTCCTCCTCGTCGCCGTAGGCGCTGTAGAGGCGGTAGAGTTCGTCCACATCGGCGTCGCTGAGGATGTTCTGCGCGCGCTGCTGGGTGAGGATCTTGGTGCCGTCAATCATCAGCACCTTGCCTTTGTGGGCTTCGGGTTTCTGGCTGCGTATCACGAGAAAGCAGGGCGAGAGGCCTGTGCCGTAGAAGAGTTTGTCGCCGAGGGTGACGACGGCCTCCAGGCAGTCGCTCTTCACCAGGCTTTCGCGCATACGGCCCTCTTCGTTGCCGCGGAACAGCACTCCCTGCGGTAGCACAACGGCCATACGGCCCGTGAGGCTGCGCATACTGCTCACCATATGCTGAAGCCAAGCGTAGTCGCCGTTCTTGTCCGACGGGGTGCCCCACAGGTTGCGCCCGAAGCGGTCGGTCTTCCAGGCTTCGGCACCCCAGTTCTCCAACGAGAATGGTGGATTGGCTATCACACAGTCGAAATGGGCGATGTGTTCGTTCTGCAATATCTTGGGGTCGCGCAGGGTGTCGCCACACATGATGTTGAAATCGTTGGCGCCGTGCAGGAAGAGGTTCATCTTGGCAACAGCGGCGTTGGTGACGTTCTTCTCCTGTCCGAAGATGGCGCCGCAGCATTGTGCGTCGTTCTTCATGTGGTGGACGGCCTCTATCAGCATACCGCCCGATCCGCAGGCGGGGTCATAGACGGTTTCGCCCGGTTGGGGGTCGAGGATGCGCACCAGCAGCCGCACCACGGGACGCGGGGTGTAGAACTCGCCTGCTTTGGCTTTCGAGAGGTCGGCGAACTTCTTCAGCAGCATCTCGTAGGCGTCGCCCATCAGGTCGGCGGCGTAGTCGTTGTTGCCCAAGCGGCGCTTGCTCATATGCTCGATGAGGTCGCGCAGCTTCTCGTCGCTGAAGACGTTCTTGTTGCTCCAGTTGGCGGTGGAGAAGACGCTGAGCACGCCATACAGCGTCATGGGGTTAGCTAGCTCAATCTGACGCATAGCGCCGATGATGGCGCTACCGATGTCTGTCGTGCGCTGACGCACATCCTCCCAATGGCACCCTTCGGGAATGACGAAGCGGTGCTGCTCGGGAAGCAAAGCAAATTCCTCATCGCCACCAGACAGCTCCAGAGCCGCCTTCGACTCCTCGTCATACACATCGCTGATGCGCTTGAAATAGAGCAGCGGCGTGATATATTCCTTGAAAGCATCCTGCGACACCGGTCCACGGAGTATGTTGCAAGCCTCATACAGGAAGTTGTAAAGCTCCCTGCTGCTGCCGATTTCCTCTACTGTGTTTTTCTTTTGGGGCATAATTTACGACGTGATTATAGTTGGCTCCTTAATTCGTCGATTTCATCTTTTAGTGCATCAACTTTGGCTTGGGCGCCACTTCCACTAAGGTTTGCCAATAAGTTCTGTCTTTCCAGTTGTTCTTCCTTGCATTTTATACGGGATAATATCTTCTCCCGTCTTCTATTCTCGCTTTCTTTGCTCTTTATGATATCACTATCTTTCATATAGCGAAGCATTCTATATGTCGCATATAGCGTCAGTATCATCACCACCAATGATACACTTGTGATTATCAATGTCGCCATTCCCATATTCTTTGTAACGTTACAAGTTTTTTTAGTATCCTTTAAATGCATGTTTTAATCTGCAAAGATACGCTTTTTTTCTTATATGGCAAAATAAAAATATTAGTAATTGACTTCCTCCTCACACCTCACGGCGAGGTCAAGGAAACCCAGGACAGTATCATCTTCCAGTTCCATTTCCCTAAGCGCTTAGGCAAAATCCTCATAGTGAGCATGCTCCGCAACGAACACCTTGCCATCCTCTCTTCCCTCAAATCCTACCGCAAACTCTATAAGCCTCGTAGAATGAAATCATTATCAGCTATCTAAACAAAACCATGCGTTCCAGTTCCAGTTGTTCCAATTAAAAAATGGTGTACCAAAACCCCTTCTTATAATATATAACTAATTAATAATTAATATTATATATAAGAATAAAGGGAACTGATACCCCTCAAAAAACAACTGGAACAACTGGAACTGGAACGGAAAAGACATAAATTAACAATCACTTTTTACCTAAAAAGCAATTATTCAATGAAATACGACATCATCAAACCCAATGCACCCATGATGCCATCCCTCGGAAGCGTGACAGAATGAATCCAAATCCTCCTCTAAAAGGCCATAAAACACCCTCTGCACCCCTCCTTCCAGCACCCTTCACCCTCCTCAGCACTCACCTTCGCACTCTCGAAACTCACCCCTAATCCCTCATTCCTGAGCCTCTTTTGTGCCAATCAGACCACTCTCCCCGCCGAAATTAAGGTGTCCCCATCCTAAACCTTGACCCATTATCACTCTTAACTCTTAACTCTTATCCCTCCGTCCCTCCCCTTGTCCACCAAGCCCTGTCCATCGCACAGAAGGTGGAACGCACAATTCTCAACCCAAAAGGTCGCAAGAGCCTCGTAGAGAAATAATGAATAATTAAAATCTATCAGTTATCAGTTCTATCAATTAAAAAATGACACCCCTCAATTTCAAAAACCCTTCTTATAATACTTATAACTAATTAATAATTAGATATATATAAATAAGAAAGAGGGTGAAAACAAGAAAATGACACCCCTCTAAAAAAAAACTGATAGAACTGATAACTGATAGAAAACTCACGCCAAGTTTCACCTAAAAAGCAAACAGACAATAAATTACGACATCACCAAACCCAAGGCACCCAAGATTCCGACCCTCGGAAGTGTGACAAAAAGCATCCAAATCCTCCGCTAAAAGGCCATAAAACACCCTCCGCACCCCTCCGTCCAGCACCCTTCACCCTCCTCAGCACTCACCTTCGCACTCCCGAAACTCACCATCAATACCTCATTTGGGAGGGTTTTTGTGGCAAAATGAATACCCTCGTGGCCGAAAAATGGGTTGACAAGGGCCAATTTCCACTCCTTGTCGAGGCCGTCTGTCGCGACTTTCGTCACCACGACGAGGAGGAACTCAAGAAGCTCGTCGAGTGGCAGCGCCAGATGAAGACCACCCCCCTCGCGCAAAGGCCACTCCGACCTCTACCTCCAACTCCACCCCCAACAACCATTAACCATGACCATTGCGCAAAGCGAGAGCAGAGCAAGCTCGCTTGCTATGCCGAGCCCAAGCAATGTGAGTGAACGAAGTGAACTAATCTTGAACCATGAATCTTGAACCTTGAACCTTGAACCTTGAACCTTGAACCCCACCAAAACGGCTACTAAACGGCTACTAAACGGCTACTAGACGGCTAGTAGACCTACTGAAGACGGCCACCGCCCACTATCCACTATCCACTAGCCACTGTCCACTATCCACTATCCACTGCCCACTGACGCGTCTACTTGATCTCTATCCCGCCGAAGTTGCAGCGTCCTTTGAGGTGGAGGGTCTTACATCCGTCGGAGGGCTGCGTGCAGCAGTCGCAGTCGACGCCGGCGAAGGCGGCGTCGATGCCGTTCTTGACGCAGACACCCTTGGGGACACGTATCTCCATGCCGCCGAAACTGCAGTCGACGCTGATGACGGCACCGTCGCGGAGGTCGGCATCACGCAGGTCGAGGCCCGCGAAGCCGAAGCTGACGTGCACGTCGGCTCCCTCGAAAGGCTGGCCGTCGTAGCTGTATTCCTGCTTGCCGAAGCTCACGTCGATCTTGTGCTGCTTGCCGCCGTCGAGGACGACGGGCGTTGCCGACTCGCCGTTGTGGCTGTGGCAGCAGCCCTTCTTGCTGTTGAAGAACAGCAGCGACACACCCCACACGACGGCGGCGATGCAGAGCATATACTTCCAGATGTCGTTCCAGGGGATGATGCCGCGTGCCGCGAGGAGCAGCAGGATGCCGATGCCGAAGCCTATGATGGCGCCGGCCTTGTGACGGTCGCTGAAGATATTGACAAAGCAGGGCACGATGACGAAGAGCGCCCACCAGCCTTCGAGGCTGATGCTGATGACGTCGAGGAGCTCCAAGGCCCACACGATGCCGAAGGCCACAAGGGCGATGCCCCCGATGATTTTGCTGGTGCGTCTCATAAAGGATTTTTTGCTTTCAATTAGATTAATTAAAGAGATTGCTGGAGTTTTTCCATCATTTGCTTCAGAGCGGGAATGTCAGAAGTGACAACATCCCAAAGTGCTTCGGGGAGTATCCTGTAATAGTCATGGACAAGCACATGGCGCATCTTCTCCATCAGCGTCCACGGCACCTCGGGATGGCCTTCCTTGAATTCTTTGGTTAGTTTATAGGATGCCTCTCCAATGATTTGAATATTGTATATGGTGGCATGCATGCGCATGCTGTCGGCCGTCAGTTGCTCGAAGGTGATGCCGTCGGTATACTCTTCGATTTTACCGATAGCAAGCATGATGTGCTCGATACGACTTGGGTCACGCGCTGGCTCTCTCATAGATTAGTTTTTTATCGTGGTTGGCAGTTTCCTCCGCCCAGGGCATCAGGGCACCGTTCTCCACCAAGTCAACATTGCGGTTAAGGATTTTTTCAAGGTCGATGATGATGGCTGCATATTTCAGCAATCCAACTTTTGTATTCTTACGGTCAAACTCGACAAGAATATCCACGTCGCTGTCCTCACGTTGTTCACCACGTGCATAGGAGCCAAAAAGCCAAGCTTTCGTCACCGGTTGTGTGGCGAAGTATTCGGCGAGGGCTTGAGATATCTCTTTTGTGCTCATTTCAAAATGCAAAAATACAAACTTTTTCTGACATGGCAAAAAATAATTGGCCAGAGAGAACTCTGGCCAATTATTTGTTTTGTTTGGGACGGACAGGTAGGTCCGCGGTCCCATGTTATTTCTGCATGGTCTTCAGGCGCTCGGTGAGCATGGGGACGATCTTGTGGAGGTCGCCCACGATGCCGAGGTCGGCAACCTGGAAGATGGGGGCAAACTTGTCCTTGTTGATGGCGATGATGAGCTCGCTCTCCTCCATGCCGGCGAGGTGCTGGATGGCGCCGCTGATGCCGCAGGCCATGTAGAGGGCGGGGCGCACGGTCTTGCCGGTCTGGCCCACCTGGCGGCTGGCGTCCATGACGCCGGCGTCGACCATGGCGCGGCTGCTGCTGACCTCGCCGCCGAGCTCTTTGGCCAGGGCCTCGAGCTTGGCGAAGCCGTCCTTGGTGCCTACGCCGCGGCCACCGCTGACGAGGACCTTGGCCTCGCTGATGTCGGTGACGGTCTTCTCTTCCTTGACGGTCTTGACGAGCTTCACGCGGGCGATCTTCTTCTCGTCGAAGTTGACCTTGAAGTCGACGACCTCGCCCTTGCGGCTCTTGTCGGCGGCCATTTTCTGCATGACGCCGGGGCGGACGGTGCTCATCTGCGGGCGGTTGTTCTTGCAGAGGATGGTGGCCATGAGGTTGCCGCCGAAGGCCGGACGGGTCATGCGGAACTCGTGGGCTTCGTCGTCGCTGATCTCAAGCTTGGTGGCGTCGGCGGTGAGGCCGGTGCGGTTGCGGGCGCTGACGCGGGGGCCGAGGTCGCGGCCGATGGTGGTGGCGCCGATGAGCATGATGCTCGGCTTCTCGCTCTCGATGATGGCGGTGATGGCCTCGGTGTAGGGTTCGGTCATGTAGTCCTTCAGCAGGTCGTTGTCGACAACCATGACCTTGTCGGCACCGTGCTCTATGAGGGTCTGTGCGAGGGGTTTGATGTCCTTGCCGAGGAGCATGGCGACGACCTTCTCCTGGTTGGCGTCGGCCAGCTCGCGGGCTTTGCCCAGCAGCTCGAGGGCCACATTCTGCAGTTTGCCGTTGCGCTGTTCGGCAAACACGTATACGTCTTTATAATCTGCTAAGTTCATGTTCGATTTCTGATTTTTGATTCCTGAATTCTGAGTGGCTGGTGCGTCATGTTGTCGCTACCGCGAACTCAAAAATCAGAATTCATAATTCATAAATTAAATTATGTGTTTCTCTTTGAGCTTGTTGACAATCAGTTCGACAGCTTCCTCGGGGCTGACCTCGAAGGTCTGGCCGGCGGGCTTCAGCTGCTTGGGGAACGACTTGAAGACGCTCGTGGGCGAGCCGGCCTTGCCGATGTGCTCCTCGGGGACGTTGATGCGGTCGGCACCCCAGACTTCGATTTCTTTGTCGAAGGCGGTGACGATGCCGTTGACGGTCATGTAGCGGGGCTGCACGCTGCTGGCCAGGGCGGTGACGACGCAGGGGGCCTGCATCTCGAGCACCTGGTAGCCGTCCTCGAGCTGCTTCTTGATGGTGAAGGTCTTGGTGGCCTCGTCGTACTGGAGGTCTTCCATGTAGGAGACCTGCGGCAGGTCGAGGTGTTCGGCAATCTGGGGACCCACCTGGGCGGTGTCGCCGTCGATGGCCTGGCGGCCGGTGATGATGAGGTCGACATCCATGGTGCGCAAGGCGCCGGCGAGGGCGCTGCTGGTGGCCAGCGTATCGGCGCCGCCGAGCTTGCGGTCGGTCAAAAGGATGGCGCGGTCGACACCCATGGCGAGGGCCTCGCGCAGGATGGCCTCGGCCTGGGGAAGACCCATGGTGATGACGGTGACGTGGGCACCGTACTTGTCCTTCAGCTGAAGGGCGTACTCAAGACCGCCCTTGTCGTCGGGGTTCATGATCGAGGGAACGCCCTCGCGGATGAGCGTACCGGTCACGGGATTGATCTTCACCTCGGTGGTGTCCGGCACTTGCTTTATGCAAACTACTATGTTCATTCTTCTTTAAGTTTTAAGTTTTAAGCTTTAAGTTTTAAGTGGGGCGGTGGCCGTCGTGGCCGCGTCAGCCCACTTACAGCTCACAGCTTACAGCTAATTATTTGAAAAGTTTTCCGGCGATAACCATACGCTGGACCTCGCTGGTGCCTTCGTAGATCTCGGTGATCTTGGCGTCGCGCATCATGCGCTCCACAGGGTACTCGCGGGTGTAGCCGTAGCCGCCGTGGAACTGGACGGCCTTGGTGGTCACCTCCATGGCGGTCTCGGCGCTGAAGAGCTTGGCCATGGCGGCGTCGGCGCTGTAGGGTATGCCGTGGTCTTTCTTGTAGTGGGCCGAGCGGCAGAGCAGACGGGCGGCCTGCACCTTGGTCTCGAGGTCGGCCATCTGGAACTGCGTGTTCTGGAACTGCGAGATGCTGCGGCCGAACTGCTTGCGCTCCTTGGTGTACTTGACGGTCTCGTCCATGGCGCCTTGGGCGATGCCGAGGGCCTGGCAGGCGATGCCGATACGGCCGCCGTCGAGGGTCTTCATGGCCAGGCCGAAGCCTTTGCCCAGCTGGCCCAGCTGGCGGTCTTTCGGTATGCGGCAATCCTCGAAGATGAGCTCGGTGGTGGCGCTGCCGCGGATACCCATCTTCTTCTCCTTCTTGCCGATGCTGAAGCCGGGGTCGGTCTTCTCGACGATAAAGGCGCTGATGCCCTTGGTGCCGAGGCTCTTGTCGGTCATGGCGATGATGATGAACACGTTGGCGTAGCTGCCGTTGGTGATGAATATCTTGCTGCCGTTGAGCACCCAGCTGTCGCCGTCCTCGACGGCGATGGTCTGCTGGCCTGCTGCGTCGGTGCCGGCGTTGGGCTCGGTGAGGCCGAAGGCGCCGATCCACTCGCCGCTGGCGAGCTTGGGCAGGTACTTCTGCTTCTGCTCCTCGGTGCCGGCCTCAAGGATGGGGGCGCAGCAGAGGCTGGTGTGGGCGGAGAGGATGACGCCCGTGGTGGCGCAGACGCGGCTGAGCTCCTCGACGGCCATGCCGTACATGATGTTGGTGCCGCCGGCGCCGCCGTACTGCGTGGGGATGGGGATGCCCATGAGGCCTATCTTGGCCATCTTCTGGACGGTCTCCATGGGGAAACGCTCCTCCTCGTCGACTTCGGCGGCGAGGGGTTTCACTTCCTTCTCTGCAAACTCGCGTATCATCTGCAGGAAGAGTTCTTCTTGTTTGGTGTAGCTGAAATCCATATTTCGTTTAGTTTTAAGTCTTAAGTTTTAAGTTTTAAGTGACTGCGCGGACGGCGTCAGCCCGCTTAAAACTCACAGCTCACAGCTTACAGCTATGTGTTATTTCACTGCTATCGTCTCTATCTCGACCAGCACGCCCATCGGAAGGCCCTTGACGGCAAAGGCGGCGCGGGCGGGGCAGTCGGTGCTGTAATACTTGGCGTAGACCTCGTTCATGGGTTTGAAATACTCCATGTCGGCCAGCAGGCAGGTGCTCTTCACCACGTCCTGGAAGCTGAAGCCGGCCTCGTCGAGGATGGCCTTGATGTTCTGCATAACCTGCTCGGTCTGAGCGGTGATGCCCTCGGGCACGGTCTTGGTTTCGGGGTTGATGGGTATCTGGCCCGAGATGTAGAGCGTGTTGCCGGCCTGCACAGCCTGGCTGTAGGGTCCGATGGCTGCAGGGGCTTTGGGTGTGTTAATGATTTTCTTCATGTTATGACGTTTTTAGATTATTTGCCAAAGTGCAAATATACGAAGTTTTTGCAATATATTATTGTTTTTGCATAAAAAAGTTTTCTATTCTGCTGTATTGTGCTGTTATACACCGTGTTGTGCTGCGCGATGCCGGTACGGCATTTCTTCAGTAGTTCTTCAGTAGTTCTTCAGTGCAGCACTGAAGAACTACTGAAGAACTACTGAAGAACGGCCGTAGGGACTCCGTAGGGGGGCCGAAGGGGGAGCGGAGTGGCGGCAGGGGGGTGGAAATGCTCGCCGGGGGAGGGGAGGGCAAGAAAATAATCGGGGAAAAGAAAAAAAATGTTGCAAGATGTGAAAAAAGTTGCTATATTTGCAGACAGGCACAATGTGCTGCGCAGGCGCGCAACGTGTTGTGCTTCACCGAAGTATGTTTGAAATAAATATATAATGATATGGCAAAGATAGAAAATCTAATCTCCAAACAGGGTTATGACTGGAAGTTCAGCACCGTTGGCGGTGTGACCCGTGTTAACATTGAGAACGGGCAGGACATTGCGCATCTGTCCGAGCTTGACCAGAAGCTGTGGACGGTGCTTAGCTGCCCGGTGAAAGGTCTTGAGTTTGACGAGCGCACACTGGCGCTTCTGGATAGCGACCACGACGGCAAGCTGCGTGTGCACGAGGTCGTCGCAGCCTCGCAGTGGCTCTGCAAGGTGCTGGCCGACATGGACTACCTGGTCGAGGGCCGCGACAGCATCACCTTCGGCGCCATCCGCCACGACACCGACGAGGGCAAGCAGGTCGTCGAGGCCGCCAAGATGATTCTCGGCAAGCTCGACGTCAACAAGGACGAGATAAGCCTGGCCGACGTGAAGGCCTATATGGATGTGTATGAGGAGAAGTGCAAGGCCGAATACAGCGCCGGCGAGACCGAGCCCTACGAGCCGCCCTACGGCGAGGGCAGCGACGCCGCCGAGGCCGCCGTCAACGCCGTGCGCCAGAAGATTGCCGACTGGTTCATGCGCTGCAAGCTTGTGCAGTTCGACGAGGACGCCGCCGGCGCCCTCGACGTGCAGGTGGAGAAGATTGCCGCCATCAGCGCCGGCAACCTCAACGACAGCGTTGGCGAGATCTCCGCCTACCCCCTTGCGCGCCCGCGCAAAGAGGGCATGCTGCCGCTGGCCGAGGGCCTCAACCCCGCCTGGCAGGCCCCGATGGCTGCCGTGGTGGCCGCCGTGCCCGAGTTGCAGGGCAAGGACAGCGTCAGCGAGGAGGAATGGAACGCCGTGGTGGCCAAGATCGACGCCTACACAGCGTGGAAGGCCGCCGGCGAGACGGCCATGAACGAGGCCATCGCCGCCAAGCTGGGCGAGCATGCCGCCGCCATCGAGCCGGTGGAGCGCCTGCTGCGCTACTGCCGCGACTACTTCCGCCTGCTGCACAACTATGTCGTCTTCAAAGACTTCTACCGCCGCGACGACAAGTTCCTGGCCGTCTTCCAGGCCGGCAAGCTGTACATCGACCAGCGCTGCTGCGACCTCTGCGTCAAGGTGACGGACATGCCACGCAGCACCGGCACGGCCGGCAAGAGCGGCATCTACCTGCTCTACTGCCACTGTGTGGCCAAGAGCGGCGGCGCGCAGATGGACATCGTGGCGGCCCTCACCGACGGCGAGATCGGCGGCCTGCACGAGGGCAAAAACGCCATCTTCTACGACCGCGCGGGCAACGACTGGGACGCCACCATCACCAAGATCGTGGACAACCCTATCAGCGTGCGCCAGGCCTTCTGGAGCCCCTACCGCAAGTTCGGCAACTGGGTTACAGAAAAGATCACCAAGAGCGCCAGCGAGAAGGAGAGCAAGCAGTTTGACGAGATGACCACGAAGGCCGACAGCGCCAGCACCAACCTCACCGCCAAGCCCGAAGACGCCGCCGCGGAGAAGAAGCCTGCAGCGCCGTTCGACATAGCCAAGTTCGCCGGTATCTTCGCCGCCATCGGCTTGGCCTTCGGCGCCATAGGTGCCGCCCTCGGCATGCTGGGCGGTTTCATAGTGGCCAAGTGGTACAATGTCATCATCCTCGTGGCTGCCGTGGTGCTCCTCATCAGCGGCCCGTCGATGCTGCTGGCATGGCTCAAGCTGCGCAAGCGCAACCTGGGCCCCGTGCTCAACGCCAACGGCTGGGCAATCAACAGCGACGTGAAGATCAACACCACCTTCGGCAAGACGCTGACCTCGATGGCCAAGTATCCGAAAGTGGTCGCCAAAGACCCCTTCGCCGACAAGAAGATGCCGTGGTGGCAGAAATGCCTCATCTGGCTCGGTGTGCTGGCCGTGCTCTTCCTGCTCGTCTTCCGCCTGACGCAGCACCGCTGGGTGTGGCAGCCCAAGCCCGTGGAGCCTGTGGCCGAAGTCGTGGACAGCGTGGCGCCGGAGGCTGAGGCCGTGCAGGCGACGGCTGACACGGTGACCGTGGAGGCTCAGGCCGAAGAAGCCCCGGCCGAATAAACAATCAATGGACAAACAGGCAAGAGTCTATGAGGTACGTCAGGATGTGCGCCATGGCTCTTGCCTTGTTTATTGGTGAGAGCACGATGGCACAGGAAGACAGCGTTTTCAGCGCCGTGTGGTGGAACGTGGAGAACCTCTTCGACACCCGCGACGACCCGCATACCAACGACGACGAGTTCACGCCGCAGGGCGACATGCACTGGACGCGGCGCAAGCTGCAGGCCAAGCTGCAGGGCATCGCCAAGACCCTGGCTATGGCCGACCTGCCTGATGTCGTGGGCCTCGCCGAGGTGGAGAACAGCTACGTGCTGCGCGAGCTCTGCCAGGGCACGCCGCTTGCGAGGGCGGGCTACCGCTATGTGCACCGCAATTCGCCCGACCGGCGCGGCATCGACTGCGCGCTGCTATACCGCACAGACCGCTTCCGTGTGCTTAAAGACAGCGTGGTGCGGGTGAGCGACAGCGCCGAGGGCTTCTTTACGAGGGATATCCTCGTCGTGGAAGGGGTTACGGCACAGGGCGACACCGTCAGCCTTGTGCTCAACCACTGGCCCTCGAAGAGGGGTGGGGACGAGGCAGAGGCGCACCGCATGGCCATAGCCGACACGCTGCGGCGCCTGATGAACGAGCTGCACGCCGAGCATCCGGAGGGGGCCGTCATCGCCATGGGCGACATGAACAGCACCGCCGACGAGGCCCCGATGGCCGTGGGCATGGGCTTCGGCGACGACAGCACCAACGCCGACGGCATACGCAACCTCACTTGGCGCCTGCCGCGCGAATGGGGGTCGCACAAATTCCAGGGGCAGTGGGACTACATAGACCAGGTGCTCTTGCTGGCCGGCGAAGGCTGGATGGTGGGCGACCTGAAGCTGCTGCGCTACGACCACCTGCTCACCGACGAGAAGAACAAGCCCGGTATGCGTCCGCGACGCACCAACCAGGGACCTCGCTACGAGGGCGGCCTCAGCGACCACCTGCCGCTGCGGCTCCGTCTGCGCCGCAGGCGTTGAGCACCGCACATAGAGAAAAATGCGTTTCCGTTTGGTGTATTGATTTTATTTTGTATCTTTGCAGCGCAATGGATATGTGATGATGTTGCACAACGACCATTGCGTCAGTGCTTTGAGTTGATAATGGTGTCAAGGTCTCTCCGCCTGACAGCGGAGGCAAAGAGGGGAATCGCGTGAAAATCGCGAGCTGTCGCGCAACTGTAAGTCCCGGTAGCAACGGGACAAGCCAGAGTACCTGCCTTGAAGCCTTTTTGGCAATGCTTTCGCGTCAAAGGCGGTTTGTCGAAACTAATGTTCTTCACGGCAAGACATTCTTTTTCTATCCATCCCATGACCGAAGGCTCTGCCTGCCGGTTGCTTCGGCGTTTGTTTCGTCGGCCATCGGCACGTATGTGGGTATGAAAAAAAGTATAAACTATAATATAACGCTATAAAGGAATGAACAAAAAATTACGCAACGCGGTGCTGGCACTGGCCATGCTGCTGCCGCTGACTATGAACGGCCAAAACAACAACGACGGTCATCTGTTGCCGCAGCGCAAGTCGGTGACCTTCCCAGCCTCTGACATCCAGTACTGGGTGGGCACCGGCAGCAACTCCGCTGTCGTCATCATCGGCTGGGACGACAACCCCTCCGGCAACAACTTCGCACTCGCCTGGGGTGTGCATTGGAACGGCAGCGCCACAGCCGCCAACATGCTCGACACCATAGCCACCTACGACTCGCGTACAAGTTATCCCGGCATCAGCTCTGGCTGGATGAACGGCTTCTACTACGATGACGGCACCCTCGTCTCCGGCTCGTCAGCCAGCTACTGGTGCTACACTATCAACGGCGGCTATGCTGGCGCCTATGGCTCTCAGGCTATGGCTGACGGCGACGTGATGGAAATCAGTAGCAGCTGCTATTTCAGCCTCACCACCGCCACCGCCGCCACCAACCCGAACTCCGATCCCGGCACCACGCCGGCCGACACCGTCGACGCCACCATCGCCTTCGGCGACATCCTCTACTGGGTGGGCAGCGGCACCGACAGCGCCGCCTTCATCGTCAACTATGCACAGCCCGACACAGCCTTCGCTTGGGGCTACCTCTTCAACGGCAGCACGACGGCCGAGGCTATGGTCAACGCAATCGCCGCCGCCGACCCCCGCTTCGAGGTTGTCGGCTCGCCCTCCATGGGTGGCGACCTGCACTTTGTTACCGACGAGGGCGACACTCTCGGCCTTTCGCCCGTCGACCCCGCCATGGGTTACAACTTCTGGTGGACCAACCTCAACGGCGTCAGCGCCGATGCCGGTGCATCCAGCACATTGCACAACGGCGATGTCTTCAAGTATGGCGACCTTAACTCCGCCCACGGCTGGGACTTCCAGAGCGGCTATTATATGCAGGAGGCTTGGCCCACAACACCAACCCCCGTACCTGTGCCGCAGGTCATACCCGACCCCGTGGTTTGCGACTCCCTGCCGCTGCCTTACAGCGACGACTTCTCCGGCTATGTCAGCAACCAAAGCATCCGCGCCCACATGGCCGGCGCCCGGATGCCCGACTGCTGGACAATGGTCGGCAACGGCACCACCCAGTATGTCGACTCCCCCAACTCCACTAACTCTGTCTATTTCGGCGGCGTGGCCTATTCCACCAGCACCAACAGCTTTGGTGCCGTGAGCGCCAACGACGCCTACTTCTGCCTTATCGCCAGCCAGATATATACCGGCACCAACAGCAGCCACATCGCCGACATGAACGCCACAGGCACACGCCGTTACGCCATGCTGCCCTCCTTTGAGCAGCCGCTGTCGCAGACGGTCCTCACCTTCGACCACCGCACCAGCGGCAACGGCGCCCAGCTCGTTGTGGGTTATGTCATCGCCGACACAGCGTCCTTCGTGGGCCTCGACACAATGCTTGCCGACAACCGCGTGCTGCACCACGACACCGTCCGCTTCGCCGACTACGCAGGGATGCCTGACGATGCCCGTCTTGCCTTCCTCTGGCAGGTCACCAGCACCACCGCCAGCACCACAGGGCCCGGCAACCGCTACTGCGGCATCGACAACCTGACGGTGGCCCTCGACACCACCGCCGCCCCTGTGACACCCGCTCCTGAAGACGCCACAATAGCCGCCGCCGACATCCTCTACTGGGTTGGCGAGGGCCAGAACGAGGTGGTCTTCGCCGTCAACTGGGCCGACACCGCGCTGGCTTGGGGCTACCGCTTCCAGTCGGACAGCATGCTGGTGGGCAACATCGTAGACGCCATCGCCACCGCCGACCCGCGCCTCAGCTACGTCGGCTCCCCCGCCTATATCAGCGACTTCCTCTATGCCGACTCCCTCATCACCGACACCCTGCGCCTCACGCCCCACGATCCCGCCGACTACAGCATCTACTTCAGCATGAGCGTCAACCACGTGGCCTCCATGCTCGGCGCCGGACAGCACAAGGTCGTCAACGGCGACTTCGTGAAGTTCGCCGACACTTATGCCGCCGTCAAGGTCGACAGCACCTGGATTGCCGACTACAGCTACTGGGAGTACACCTATGTGTGGCCTATGGCCATCCACGCCGTCAGCGTGCCCGACACCACGGGCTCCACGCCCGAGCCTCCCACGCCTCCGCAACCCGGCGCTTTCTGCGGCGCCGTGGGCACCGAGGGCTGCAACGCCATCAAAGCCGACAGCTCGGCCTTCGTGGCCTGGGCCACAGGCGTCAGCGTCACCCGCGGACCGCGCAACATCGCCAACCCCAGCCTCGGCCTCGCCTCTACGGGCTCCGAGAGCAACGCCATCGGCCCGGCAACGCCGAACAATGTCTACTCTGTCGTCAGCCTCGGCGACGGCGGCTCGGCCCTGGCCACCTTCGCACGCCCCATACGCAACGGCGAAGGCCCAGACTTTGCCGTCTTCGAGAACGGTTTTAGCGACAACAGCCTCGAACTGGCCTTCGTCGAGGTGAGCACCGACGGACAGCGCTTCGTGCGCTTCCCCGCCACCTGCCTCACGCAGAACACCACCCAGCTGGGCAACGCCGGCCAGACCGACCCCACCAACCTCAACAACCTTGCCGGTAAGTTCCGCATCGGCTACGGCACCCCATTCGACCTCGAAGAGCTCCGCGACAGCACCGGTATCGACATCGACAGCATCGTCTATGTACGCATCGTCGACGTCGTGGGCTGCATTGACCCTGCCTATGCCACGCGCGACCAGTACGGCAACATCATCAACGACCCGTGGCCCACACCCTTCGAGAGCAGCGGCTTCGACCTCACGGGTGTCGGCGTCATCCACGAGCTCACGCCCTCTGTCGGCATCGCCGACGCCACCGTCGTGGTCGAGAATATATACCCCAACCCCACGACCGGACGCATCACCGTCAGCACCCGCCGTTCCGCCGAAGCCACTCTCTTCGACATCTCGGGCCGCAGCGTGGCCGTCTACAGCCTCAATGCAGGCACCAACGTGCTCGACCTCACCGCCTTCCAGAACGGCGTGTACATGCTCCGCGTCGACGGCGCCGTGAGCAAGATTGTGAAAAAGTAACCCCTCGGGTTAGTTTTTATATTGTTATCCGTATCGTTGGAGGCCTTCCCGGACAACCGGGGAGGTCTTCTTTTTTGTCACAGGCTCTGCCAATGCATATAATAGTTTGTCACACATTGGTTTATACTATATTTCCCTTTCAAAAGAAGGTTTTGGTAAGGAGTAACTAAAGAGCAATATAAGACCAATATAAGAGGAAGTGCGGTAAAAGGCTGATTTACAGGGGTGCTTTTTCGTGTTATGTTAAATAGGTTTTGCCGCCCGAAAAGGGTGTCCGGGTGGGCGCTTCGGGGGCTTGAAAGTGAGTCGTCGGGGGCTTGAAAGTGTGGCTTTGGGGGGGCGTGAGAAGGGCGTTTCGGGGCGGACAGGAGTTCGTAGAGGGCTCGTGCCGAAGGGGTAGGGAAGGAGGCTCACCATAAATGGTGATAAAATTTTGTTAAAAGTGCTTTCGTGTAAAAATTATTTCGTATATTTGCCTTGTCATACATGGAGCCGTGTTCTGTGTATGGTGTTGATAATTAGTTAAATAATATAATATTAATCCTAAACAAAGTCTATTATGACAAAAGTAAAATCTTTGGCTGACCTGAAAGCCATGCGCGAGAAGCTGCAGTCCAACCTCGACGTGCGCGAGAAGGCTGAGCACCCCGAGAGCCTGGTGCAGATCAAGGTCGCTATGGCCACTTGCGGTATCGCCGCCGGTGCCAAGCAGGTTATGGAACACATGATGCAGAAAGCCGATGAGCTCCACATCCCCGCCGTCTTCACACAGACCGGCTGCATGGGCTACTGCCACGCCGAGCCCACCCTCGAGGTGCGCGTGCCGGGCAAGGACCCCATCGTCTTCGGCCACGTCGACAACAACCGCGCCGACGAGATCCTCACCAAGTACGTCCAGCAGGGCGAACTCGTCGAGGGCATCATCCCCGTGAACTACGAAACGATTGACAAGTAATATCCGTTGATATGTTGATATGTTGAGAAGTTGATAGGGTGGCGAACCATTCGCCCAGCCCCGGCAACGTATCAACATATAAACTTATCAACCTATCAACAAAATAGATTATGGCAAAATACAAAATGCATATCCTGATCTGCGGCGGTACCGGATGCAAATCCAGCAACAGCCTCAAGATCATCGACAATTTCCATAAGATTCTCGCCGAAAAAGGCCTGGCCGACGACGTGCAGGTCATCAAGACCGGCTGCTTCGGTTTCTGCGAGAAGGGCCCCATCGTGAAGATCATGCCCGACAACACGTTCTACACCCAGGTGAAGCCCGAGGACGTGGAGCGCATCGTCAACGAGCACATCATCAAGGGCCGTAAGGTTCCCGAGCTGCTCTACACCAACCCCGAGAACAAGGAGCACGTCAGCGACTCCAAGCACATGGACTTCTACCGCAAGCAGATCCGTATCGCCCTGCGCAACTGCGGCTTTGTGGATCCCGAGAACATCGAGGAGAGCATCTCCCGTGGCGGCTACGAGGCCCTGGCCAAGTGCTTGACCGAGATGACCCCGCAGCAGGTTATCGACGTGATCACCAAGAGCGGTCTCCGCGGCCGTGGTGGCGCCGGCTTCCCCACCGGTGTGAAGTGGGGTCTCTGCGCCAAGAACCAGGCCGACCAGAAGTACATCATCTGCAACGCCGATGAGGGCGACCCCGGTGCCTTCATGGATCGTTCCATCCTCGAGGGTGACCCCAACAGCATCGTCGAGGCTATGGCCATCGGTGGCTACGCCATCGGCGCCAGCAAGGGTCTTGTGTACATCCGTGCCGAGTATCCCCTGGCCATCGACCGTCTGAAGATCGCCATCAACCAGGCTCGCGAGTACGGCCTCCTCGGTGAGGACATCCTCGGCACTGGCTTCAACTTCGACATCGAGCTCCGCTACGGTGCCGGTGCTTTCGTCTGCGGCGAAGAGACCGCCCTCATCCACTCCATGGAAGGCAAGCGCGGCGAGCCCACCCTGAAGCCCCCATTCCCCGCTGTGCGCGGCTATATGGACAAGCCCTCGAACGTGAACAACGTCGAGACCCTGGCCAACATCCCCGTCATCATCACCAAGGGCGCCGACTGGTTCCGCACCATCGGTACCGAGAAGAGCCCCGGAACGAAGGTGTTCGCCCTGGCCGGCCAGATCAACAACGTGGGTCTTATCGAGGTCCCGATGGGCATCACCCTGCGTGAGATCATCTACGAGATCGGCGGCGGCATCAAGGACGGCCGCGAGTTCAAGGCCGTGCAGACCGGCGGTCCCTCCGGCGGCTGCCTCACTGCCAAGCACCTCGACACCGAGATCGACTACGACAGCCTCGTGGCTGCCGGCTCGATGATGGGCTCCGGCGGTATGGTCGTCATGGACGAGACCTCTTGCATGCCTGCTATCGCCAAGTTCTATCTGGAGTTCACCTGCGAGGAGAGCTGCGGCAAGTGCAGCCCCTGCCGCATCGGTAACAAGCGCCTCTGCGAGCTGCTTGAGAAGATCACCAACGGCAACGGCACGATGGACGACCTGTACGCCCTGCGCAACCTGGCCGCCGTCATCAAGGACAGCGCCCTCTGCGGCCTCGGCCAGACCTCGCCGAACCCCGTCCTCTCCACCCTCGACAACTTCTGGGATGAGTATGTGGAGCACGTCGTGGACAAGAAGTGCCGCGCCGGCGTCTGCAAGAAGCTCATGCAGTATGTCATCGACCCCGAGAAGTGCATCGGTTGCGGCAAGTGCGCCAAGAACTGCCCCGCCGAGACCATCACCCGCACCGACTACATCGCTCCCGGCCACAAGCTGGCTTCGATGGTCATCGGTCAGGACAAGTGCGTCAAGTGCGGTGCCTGCTACCAGAACTGTAAGTTTGGTGCCATCTCGATTAAATAAACATAAGTCTTATAAGTCCTATAGGCCCTATAAGTCCTATAATTAATAAAAGATAACAATGATCAACGTAACGATAGATAATAAAGCGATCCAGGTCCCCGAAGGCACCACTATCCTGAAAGCTGCCCGCATGGCCGGTATCGACATCCCGACGCTCTGCTACTTCGAGCTCGACGGAATGAAATTTGAAAACAAACCTGGCGGATGCCGCGTCTGCATGGTCGAGGTGACCAAGGACTTCAACGGCAAGCCCCGCCGCAACCTGGCTCCCGCCTGCGCCACCGACTGCGTGGAAGGCATGGAGGTGCTCACCGCCTCACCCCGCGCCCTCAACGCCCGCAAGACCGTCCTCGAGCTGATCCTCAGCGACCACCCGAACGACTGTCTCCAGTGCGAGAAGAGCGGCGACTGCGAGCTGCAGAGCCTCGCCGTCCGCATGGGCATCCGCGAGATCCCCTTCAAGGGCGAGCAGAGCCACTATGAGAAAGACACCACCCTCAGCGTCTACCGCGACATGGACAAGTGCGTCTACTGCCGCCGCTGCGAAGAGATGTGCAACAAGTTCCAGAGCGTGGGCGCCCTGAGCGGCGTCAACCGCGGCTTCCCTTCGGTGGTGGCTCCCGCCTTCGAGCAGAAGCTCGGCGACAGCTCGTGCGTCAACTGCGGCCAGTGCGTCCAGGTCTGCCCCGTGGGTGCCCTCACCCTCGTCGACAACATCAACGACGTGCGTAAGGCCCTCGCCGACCCCACCAAGAAGGTCGTCGTGCAGACCGCTCCCGCCGTCCGCGTCGCCCTCGGCGAAGAGTTCGGCATGGAACCCGGCACCATCGTCACCGGCAAGATGGCCGCTGCCCTGCGCCGTCTCGGCTTCGACTATGTCTTCGACACCGACTGGAGCGCCGACCTCACCATCATGGAGGAAGGCACCGAGCTCCTCGGCCGCGTCAAGCAGCTCCTCGCTGGCGACAAGGATGTCAAGATGCCTATGTTTACCAGCTGCTGCCCCGCCTGGGTCACCTTCTACGAGAAGAACTTCCCCGACCTGCTCGGCCATCCCTCGACCGCCAAGTCGCCCCAGGGCATGTTCGGCGCCGTCACCAAGAACTACTTCGCCCCGAAGATCGGCGTGAAGCGCGAGGATGTCGTCTGCGTGTCCATCATGCCCTGCCTGGCCAAGAAGAGCGAGTGCGCCCGTCCGGAGCTCGGCAACGGCACCGACCAGGATGTCAACTTCAGCCTCACCACCCGTGAGCTGGCCCACATGCTCAAGCAGAGCAACATCGACCTCAACAGCCTGCCTGAAGAGGACTTCGACAGCCCTCTCGGCCAGTCGACTGGTGCCGCCGTCATCTTCGGCGCCACTGGCGGCGTGATGGAGGCTGCCCTCCGTACCGCTTACGAGGTGCATACCGGCAAGACCCTCCCGAAGATTGACTTCGAGGAGTGCCGCGGCATCTTCGGCGACAGCGTGCGCGAGGCCACCGTCGACTTCGACGGCCTGCCCGTGAAGATCGCCATCTGCTACGGTCTCTCGAATGCCCGCAAGCTCATGGAAGAGGTCCGCGACGGCAACCCCAACGGCTACCACTTCATTGAGGTCATGGCCTGCCCGGGCGGCTGCATCGGCGGCGCCGGCCAGCCCTACCACCACGGCAAGAGCGACATCATCAAGAAGCGTATGGACGCCATCTACCGCGAGGACGCTGGCAAGCCCATCCGCAAGAGCCACGAGAACCCCGACATCATCGCCATCTACAAGGAGTACTACGGTGAACCCTGCGGCCACCTCAGCCACGAGCAGCTCCACACCCACTACTTCGACAAGAGCGACAAACTGGAAGTAACGAAATAAAATAATCAGTTGTGAGTTTTAAGCTTTAAGCTGTAAGTACGGTTGACGACCTGCGTAGCTACTTAAAACTTAAAACTCACAGCTTAAAACTGAAGTAAAATGGCTAACGTAAAAATTTCTGAAGAGAAAATAAACATTATCAAAGACATCTGCAAGAGCTTTGGTAACAATAGCGGCGAGGTCATCAACGTGCTGCACCAGGTGCAGGGCAAGTTCGGCTACCTGCCCGCCGAGGTCCAGGAAGTCGTCGCCCACGAGTTGAACATCCCCGTGGCTAAGGTCTATGGTATCGTCTCCTTCTACAGCTTCTTCACCATGGAGCCCAAGGGCGAGCACCCCATCGATGTCTGCCTCGGCACGGCTTGCTACGTGCGCGGCGCCGAGAAGGTGCTGGATGCCTTCCAGCGCGAGCTGAACGTCCAGGTGGGCAAGTGCACCGCCGACGGCAAGTTCAGTCTCAACACCCTCCGTTGCGTGGGTGCTTGCGGTCTGGCCCCCGTGGCCATGATCGGCGAGAAGGTCTACGGCCGCCTCACCCCAGACAAGGTCCCCGGCATCATCGCCGAGTACAAATAAGTCATCGTTGACTTAACAGCAAAGAGGGCACCCAACCGGGTGCCCTCTTTTAGTATTGTCATTTTTCCTCATTTCTCGAACCTAATGCGGATACTGTGGTTTTCCGTGAACTTGGGATACATCTCTTCGGTAATGATGGGGAGGACGACGGAGAAGCGGTGGCCGCCGGGGATGGTGAAGGACTGGGCATCGTAGGGGTCGTAGAACATATTGTCACGGATGGAATAGAGGGTGTAGGTATCGGTTCCGAGCACGCGGAGCTCGACCATATCGTCGCTGCCGATGGTATTGTTATGGATAAACTCTGGCTTTCCGCCAGTATAGGACAGGCCGCCACGTTGCAGGGTTATGCTTTTGCCAGCGGGGACGGAGTCTTCAAGGATGATGAAGGTGTTCTTCACGGGTTTTCCGTATTCCCCTATCTGGTTCTCAGATTCTACCTGGGCGATCTTCACGGTCCCATGATTGCCTGAGGCAGTCAGCTGCATGGTGCTGTCGTGGTCCGCGGCGAAGCTGTTTTGCGATTGTATAAAAAGCGTCCGGCCAACCCATAATGGCTGGCCGGACGCAAGATATGTCCCGATAAAGGTGTCTTTATCTCAACGTGATGACGGCACGGCGGTTCTGGTGGCGGTGCTCGTCGGTGTCGTTGTCGACGACAGGCTCTTCCTGGCCGCGGGAGGCGGTGGCGATGCTCGAAGCGGGAGCGCCAAGTTTGACCATGAGCTGCTTGAGGGCTTCAGCGCGCTTTTTGCCGTAGTTCATGTTGCTCTCGGCGCTACCTACGTTGTCGGTATGGCCGGTGATGAGCACTTTGACACGGCTGTCAGCTTTCATGGCAGCGCAGAGGGCACGGATGGCAAGGTCGGTCTTGTTGTCGAACTTGGGCTCGGTGCTGCTGAAGTCAAAGTGGACTGTGGCGTTGATCTGGTCAAGGTATTTCTGGAGCTGTGCGCGGTCTGCGGGGCTGTTGTTGGCAGGCTTCTGGTTCGCATTGCCATTGTTGTCGTCGTTGGCGGGTTTGCCATCGCCACCGTTGGCAAGACGACGGGCGCGCTCGGCGGCCTGCTGTGCAGCACGTGCAGCGCGGTAGGCACCGGCGACATCGCCCATGCGGGCAGCCTCAGCGGCATCGGCGGCATAGCGCTTGGCCTCATCGGCAGCGGCCTTGGCGTCAGGATTGTTGCTCTTGGCGGCGTAGGCGGCGGCGCTGCCAGCAAAGCTCTTGGCGGAAGCCGCATAACTGTCGGCGAGCTTGCCGCGGTAGGCCTTGCCCGAGGCATCCTTGGCGTCGGTCTTGGCAGACTTGCTGTTGGCATCCTCGGCCATGGCGAGGGCTTCGCCAGCCAGGTTGTCGGCATAGGTGGGATCGTTGTAGGCGGCATCCTTGCGCTGCGTGCCATCGGCATCGCGTGCTATCTCAGCATTGATGCGGGCATTGCGCGATGCGGCCATGGCGCAGTCGAGGCCATCCTTGTGGGCGGCATCGGCATAGAGGTCGGCGTCGGTAGCAGCCTTCTGGGCCTCGGGCGTGTTCGTGTTCTCGGCATAGGTTGCAGCGTCGTCAGCATAGCTGTTGGCAATGTCGCCATAGGCTTCGTTGAAGAGGTCGTAGGCCTTGCAGTACTGACCGTTCTTGTAGGCATTCTTGGCGTCGGCGGCTTTCGCCTTGGCATCGGCAACGGCCTCCTTGGCGGCAGCATTGCCAGAAGCCTCTGCCATCTGCTCGGCTTCGGCGATATCGCTGTCAATGTCGGTGTTGGCCTGTGCCATGTCGGGATTGTTCATGCGGCGTGCGTTGCAGCGAGCCTCGCGGGCTGCGGCTTCTTCAGCGTCATAGTCGTTGTTGCCGAAAGCGTTGTTGCCAGTGCCCAGGTAGCTGTCGGCGGCAGGAGTCTGCTCTTCGCTGGCGTTATCCTCAATCTTGGCGGGTTTCTCGCCGTCTTGCTTGCGCTGCTTGTCGGTGGCGTTGCTATTGCTGTTGCTGTTGTCATAGTAGGTGATGTCGGCGTTGTCGTCGTCGCTGTCACCCTTGGCGGCACGGGCGGAAGTGTGGCAATCCCAGCCGAGGTTGATGCCGATCTTTACGCCAGCGTTGAGGAGGCGCAGGAAGTCAATCTGGTTGGAGGCAAGCGTACCGTTGTAGTCGATCTTGGAGGCATCTTCGGTGTTGATGCTGAGCACCGGCTTGGTGCTGGTGCTGTCGAGGAGGTTGGTTACGCTGTAACCGCCATAGAGGCCAATATAAAGACCCCAGTTGTTGCAAAGGGCATAGTTGAAGCCGAGGTCGGCAATTACGCTGACACCGATTTTCTTGAGCTTTACATTCTCCTCAAAGTCGGCGTCGTAGGTGCGGAAGCCGTGGTTGGGAAGGTCTTGTACGGTGTATGACAGGGGCAGGCCGTTGACATAGAACTGGCCGGCGTTCTCGTAGGAACCCTCGTTGGCGCGATACTTGCCGCTGAGGGGCAGGTCGACTGAAGCTCCGAGGCCGAAGATGAATGCCCATTTGTCGCTAAGCTTGGCGCGCCAGTACAGCTCGATGGGGATGCTGAGATAGGAGAGGGTCTGACGCTCGCGCCAGCCGTTATACGACGTGCGGAGGTCGTAGGTCAGGTTGGTGTTGTCGTCATGTGTGAGACCTGTCGACACCTCGGTGAAGTCGTACAGCACAAAGGCATTGTTGCGGGTGTACTGGGCACCGAAGCCTATACCGAAATGCTTGCCGAAGAAGTGCGCGTAGCGCAGGCTGCTTTGGAATCCCAGACCTAAGGAATACTTGCCGTCAACAGTTTTGTATGTGATGGTGTTGAGTCCACCACCGAGGTCAAAACCGATGTAATTGCTGTGCTGGTTCTGCTGTGCATGCAGCCCTAAACCGAAGGCCAGCAAACTTATAATAACAAATGTACGTTTCATTGTATGTTTAATCTTTACCGGTTAACATTATTTTTTAATTACGCGAACCACGATGCCGTCGACGCTGACAGTGTAGCTGCCGTTGGCCATGTTGCTCATGTCGATGGTTGTGCTGTCGCCGTCGAAGGTCGTGTTCTCCACGGTGACACCCATCACGTTCATCACGCGCACGGTGTGCACGGAAGCGTTGCTATTGGCAATGGTTACGTTGACAGCTTGTGTGGTGGGGTTGGGGTAAGCCGACACCGTGGTCTGAGCCTGCTGGGCGTCGTTGTGGAGGAGCGTGTTCATGTCATCCTGCTCGCAGGTGGTGGTGGCCTGTCCGTTCATGAGGGCTGTGACGTAGTAGGTATGGCCGGCCAGACCGCCTTGTTCCTGGTAGTAGTAGCCGTTGGCACCGGGTATGGCCACACCGTCGCGATACCACTGGATGTTGGTGAAGCAGTGGCAGGTGTCGACCAATGCAATGACGTCGTCGAAGAGCGGCATGGTGTAGGTGCGGGGCAGATTGACGCGGAACTGGATGCGGACACTGTCGCTCACATAGGCGCTGTGGTTGCTGTTGCGCAGACGCAGCCATGCGGTATAGATGCCGTTGTTCACGCCCTCGGGCACAACAATGTCAAGAGTGAGTGTATCGTTGTCGATGTTGCTGATTGTCGTCCAGGAGTCGATGTCGGTGAAGTTGTCGTCCTCGAAGTAGAGCACATACTCGTCAGGGCTGCCGCTGCGGACGATGATGTTGATGGCACCGGTACCGGCGCAGTAGCCGCTGGCGTCAACGGCGATGCCGCTGTCGGCCACATCGGTGTTGATTTCTACGGGCATGAAGATAATACAGTTGGCGATGGCGGAGTCCTTCTCCAGCGGAGTGTAGTTGGCTGCATCGGCGCCGCCGACTACCATGTGCACGTTGATGGTCTTGTTGCTGCCTGTGTCGGGCGTGTCGTATGCAGCGCTGGCGCTCACAATCTGCACGTCGTCGTTGGCGAGCACGCCGTTGAGGATCTGGCTCAGGTCGCCGGTGATAACGGCGATGGTGGTGCCGTCATAAGGCTTCTCGGTGGCGACCTCAATGGTGTTGAAGGTAAGCGGTGCGGGCTCGACGGTGATCATGGAAACGCTGTCGGTCAGCACATACACATCCTGATAGTCGGACAGGCGGGCGGTGACTCTGTAAGCACCAACGTTGACAACAGGATTGACCTCGTTGTTGGTCACGGTGTCGACGTAGTAAAGCGTGGTGGCGATGGTGTCGCCAAAGGCTGTGTCTATGAGCACAGCGCTGATGGCCTCGACAGCGGCGGCGTTGTATACCACGGTGGTGTCGGCACCGGTCCAGGTAAGGGTGTAGGTGGCCTGGTCGTAAGTGGCGTTTATTGTGAGGTTGCCATCAGGCATCGTCGTGACGTCGTTGGGATTCCACTCGGCGAAGGTGTAGCCTCTCTTTATCGGCTCTTCCGGGAGGACGATGGTTTCACCGTAGTAAAGCGAGTCGATCTTCACGGGGCTGCCGTCGGCAAACTGGCCACCCTGAGCGTCCCATGCCAGTTCGTATTTCACAAGGCTGTAGTAGAAGTCGATGACTGTGTCCTGTGTGAGTGAGCTGATGTTTACTATGTCGACGTTGGGTACACGGCCGGGATAGTAGCGCGGACGTATTCTGAGGGCGCTTCCCTCGGGGGCGACATTGCTCACGCTGTCAACGGCGACGGTGTCGTTTTCGAGCGATATGTGGAAGTGGCGGGTCTTGTAGGTGTAGGTGATGCCGTTGATGAGCCACATGGCATAGAGCGTGGTGTCGGAAGAGAGCACGTCGACATCGTTCTGCCAGGCCGTCTGCAGGTTGCCGTCCTCGCGGACGAAGGCCAGGAAGACGGTGTCGGTGCCGGGATAGCGGGGCTCGGAGAGCACCGGGGTGATTCTGTTGTCGGGGGTGTTGTAGACGATGACGGTGTCATGGCCCTTGCAGTCGTAGTTTATGTACGTAACGCCATAGCCTTCGGCAACCATATAGGGGTACTCGGCAGCATCGGTCTCGGTGTTGTCGATAAACAGGTGGCGTGCGGCAAGCATGTTGGTGTAGCCGACGGTGTCAGCGAATTTGCCGCCGTTGATAACTATGTTCGTGCCGCTGAAGGGGGTTGCGGGGTTGTAGCGACCGCTCTGTATTCTGGTCGTGCGCAGTATGTCTGCTGACAGGGTGCCGTTGAAGTTGACATCCGCAAGGTCCAGTGTGGCGATGGAGGCGCCGCTTGAGGCGATGTTTCCATTTACAGTGCCGTTGGTGACCGTCACGATGCCGTCAGTGTTTGTGGCGGCGATGTTGCGTGTGGCGGTGAAACCACCGAGGTCGACGACGGAGGCTTTGCTCACGGTGTCCTCGCCGGCGGCGAGGTCGCTGACCACGAAGAGGGTGTCAAGGTTGTCTATCAGTGCAGATGCACGATTGAGGCCGCGGAGGTAGATTCTGTTGTCGGCGTTTGCCGCATCCTTCACGTAGCAGTCGGCGTTCACGGGGCGTGCGTAGCCCGGCATGCCGGTGGTCACGCTCTGCGCGTCGATGTCAAGCCGGGCCATCGAGGCCTGCGGTATCGTCACTCCGAAGGCGCCGCCTTCGATGGTCATCTGCGAGAGGGTGGCATGGCTGTTGTCGCTCAGTGTGACGACGGCGGCAGCGCCTTCGTTATGGAAGATGCTGTTGGCCGCTGTCAGGGTGCCATTGCCGCTGACGGCCACCACCGACGTGGCGGCAGAGTCGTAGAGTCCGTTGATATTGAGGGTGGCGTTGTCGGCGACGCGGAAGTGGTTGCCGGCATCGGCATAGATTTTGCCGTTGCTCCACAGCACCGTGTTGTTGCCACCGATGCTGAAGAGATAGCCCGATGTGGTGGTCTGGCTTATGAGGGGGCGCCCAGTCTGGTTGATGCTGATGCTGCGGTTGATGTTGATGGACGAATCCAGGCGCACGGTGTCGAGGAACACAATCTGCGCTGCGCGGCTGTCGGCTATGGCGTTGGCAATGCTGGTGTAGAGATACAGGCGCATCATGTCGGCAATCACGGCCTTCTCGCCGCTCATCACCATGCTCTCGCTGCTGCCGAGAGTGACGGTCAGGCTGTCGCCGGTGCCCTCAAAGAGCTGCGTTCCGGCTATGATGCCGTTGGCTATTCCCGTGGTGTTGCCATAGGCGTAGTAGCCGCCGTTGACGTCGCGGGCCACGATGAACGAGTAGGCATACGTGGCGCTGTCGATATTGCTGCGGTAGATAATGGGGTCGCCGGTGGCGGGGTCCTCGCCGACGGCAAGGGAGTCACGGACATCCACGCTGTCTATCGGCAGCGCTGTCCCTGTGTAGCTCGTCGACAGGTGGGCTGTGTCAATGAAATAGCTCGTTCCGGGAGCGGCCGCGTAGATGTACGCAGACTCAAGCGCTCTGTGGTCAAGTGTCTTCACCGTGATCTGAACAGTCTTGTTCTGACCCAGTGCCTTTCCTCCGGGCAGTAGTGCCATCAGCACGATGCCCAATGCAAGACATAATCTTTTTTTCATTTTTTATACGTTTTATAATTATATATTATACACAATTGTAGAATGTTGCATGCGTGGCATGCAATCATTGTCCGCGACAAAGATACATAAAAAAATGGAATCTGACGCGTCAGACTCCATTTTTTTTGTGTCGTGAGGAGGCATTGGCAAGTGGAAAAGACGGGAGCTCGTTGCTGATGGCGGAAGATTGGGGGCAGATGTTCCGGCATTGTCCGCCATCTACCCCCTGTCTTCCCTTGTCTCCTCGTTTTCTGCCGGTTGCCGGTAGCGCGCTTTAGAAGTACAGGTCGCGCTCGCCGTCGCCTATCTTGCAGAGGTTGCCTTCCACGCGTTTCTTAAGTTCTTCTTTCGGGAAAGTCTGGGTGAGTTCCTTCAGCAGGCGCAGACCTTTCTCCTTGGTGGCAGGGCTGGCATAGTCCTCCAGGTACTCGCGGAAGGTGAACATGGCGTTGGGTTTGCAGTATTCCTTGATGAGACCCGGCTTGGCGAGGTCCATGAAGTCGGCTCCCACGCGCCCTTTGCGGTAGCAGCCGGTACAGAATGACGGTATGTAGCCGCCGTCGATCATCATACTGATGACCTCGTCGAGCGAGCGGTGGTCGCCGAGCGTGAACTGCGCACCGGTATTGCCTGTCTTCTCGTAGGGTTTGGCGGCAGTCTTGTCGCCCTCCTCGTCGTAGCCGCCGGGGTTGGTCTCGCTGGCCGCAGATATCTGGCTGACGCCGTAGCGCACGAGCTGGTCGCGCAGCTCGGGCCGTTCACGGGTACTGATGATTATGCCGGTGTAGGGCATGGCTATGCGGATGATGGCGATAATCTTCATGAAGTCCTTGTCGCTCACAGGGTGCGGTATGTTTTCACGCTGGCTGAAGGGTGTGCCTTCTGCCGGTTCTATGCGGGGGAAGCTCACCGTGTGGGGGCCACAGCCATAGTCCTCTTCCAAATGGCGCGCATGCTCCATGATGGCGAGGATCTCGAAGCGGTAGTCCGTCAGTCCGAACAGCGCACCTATACCCACATCGTTGATGCCGCCTTCCTGGGCACGGTCCATGCAGGTGAGACGGTAGAGGTAGTCGGCCTTTGGCGTTCCTGCGGGGTGGTACTTGGCATAGGCCACGGGGTCGTAAGTCTCCTGGAAGCACACGTAGGTGCCTATCTTCTCGGCTTTGAGTTTGGCATAGTCTTCGACGCTCATGGGGGCGAGCTCCACGTTGATACGGCGTATGGTGCTGCCTTTCTCGTCGCGGGCGGCGTAGGTGCGGCGGATGGCCTCGACCATGTAGTCGGTGTTGTTGCGGGGGCTTTCGCCGCAGATGAGCAGGGCCCTCTTGTGGCCCATGCGGAGCAGATGCAGCGTTTCCTGTTCTATCTCATCCATGGTGAGCACCTTACGCTTGAGGGCTTTGTTGTCGCGGCGGAAACCGCAGTAGACGCAGTTGTTGACGCAGGCGTTGCCTGTGTATATGGGAGCGAAGAGCACAAGGCGGCGGCCGTAGATCTCGTCTTTGCAGTATTCGGCGGTGTCGAGGATCTTCTGTATGCCGGCCTCGTCCTCCACGCTCAGCAGTTTGGCCACATCTTCAAGATTAAGGCCTTTGAGCTTGCGGGCCTTGTTGAGGATGTCGTTCAGTTGGCTCTCCGTCGGGGCGTTGTCCTGCAGCATCCCGTAGAGCTTGTCGCGGTCGATAAAATTCTGGTTTCTCATGGTTCTGTATTTTTAGGATTAATCGTTCTTGGTGACTACTGCCTTGCACTCCACTCCCGGCAGGCGGCCGAGGCGGACCGTGAGGGCGTTGATGCTGTTCACCGTCCCCTCGACGATGAGCGATATGACTGCCACCGGGCGGTTGTGCAGCGGCAAACCCTGCCGACACAGTATGATGTCGGCATGTTCTGACAACAATTGGTTGACTGATTGCGACACTTCGCGGTCGCGTATGAGTATGGTTATTGTTCCTATTCGCTTCTCCATCAGGTGTTAGGCTTTTGGATTAGACAATCGGTTATCGGTGCAAAGATACTGAAAAAAACGATTCGCGCAATTTTTTTTTGCTCCCCGCCGTCCACAGGCCGCTTTCCGCCGCCGGCATCGCTGTGTCTCCCCCTCGGAGTCCCTACGGCGTTCCTACGGCTTTTGTACGGCTTTTCTATTGCCGTAACTTGTTGATTTTCCGTGTCGCGGCCGAAGGGGGGCCGAGGAGGGTCCGAAGGGGGTCCGAAGGGGCTCTGTTTCGGGTACTGAAAATCAGTGGGTTGCGAAAGTGTTAAAAACGGCTTTTTTCAGTGCCGGAGGACTTCGATGACGCCGTTGCGTCTGACGATGCCGTATTTGTTGCGCGCCGCGAAGCGGTAGAAGTAGGCCCCGTCGGGGCAGGGGCGCTCGTTGGGGTCCCAGAACTGGTCGGGCGAGCTGATGTCGCGCACGTGGTAGACCAGCACGCCCCACTGGTTGAAGATCCAGAGTTCGTTCTGCGGGAACCAGCCTTCGTCAAGCAGGCCCACGATGCCCCAGATGTCGTTGATTCCGTCGCCGTTGGGTGTGACGAGGCTCGGGAAGTCGAGCCATGGCACAAGGATGTGGACGGTGTCGGCGGCGGTGTCGGTGCAGAAGAGGGTGTGCAGCGTGTCGTTGAGCAGCAGGGTGTGCCGGAGGGTGGCCACGAGGGTCACGAGTTCGTCGGAGGGGGTGCTGACTTCGGGCCAACGGTAGCTCCAGTCGCGCGTGACGGCGCTGTCGGCGCTGTTGCGCCAGAGCCATGTGCAGGTGTCGGGCTCCGAGGTGTTGAGCGCCGTGGTCTTGTCGCCGAGGGTGGGGATGCGCTTGGGGGCTATGGTGAAGGCCGCGCGCGGCGTCGGCATGACGAGGGCCAGGGTGTCGATGTGCAGGCTGTCGGTGCAGCCGACGCTGTCGGTGCGCACCAGCGTCAAGGCCCAGCGTCCCGCGCCGAGCGACCACTCGGCAGCTGCGCCGCTGCGGTCTTCGCTGCGTCGGTGCAGGCTGTCGCCGACGGCCCAGCGCCAGGCGCTGACGCGCGAGGTGTCGACGGCGGCGAAAGGCATCTCGGCGCAGCCCGTGAGGGGGTGGCCTGTGGTGAAGGTGTCGGCGGCGTTGCGCAGCGTCATGGCCGGTGGCGGCAGGGGGTTGCGGTGGGTGAGGAGCAGCGGGCGGAGGCTGTCGCAGCCGTGGATGGTGGTGTAGGCCAGCGGCAGGACGGTGTCGGCCGCGTAGGTGATGCCGCCATAGGCCAGGCTGTCGCCGTAGCAGAAGAGCGTGGTGTCGTGTATGAGGTACGACGGGTGGAGGTCGAGGTGGAGCGTCAGCGTGGAGTCGCAGCCGTAGGGGTTGGGGAAGTGGAAGGTGTCGGTGGCTTGCAGGTGCTGGCTGCCGTCGGTCTGACGGCTGAGGGTGCGGCCGCGCCAGCGGAGGCTGTCGCAGGCCGATGCGACGGTGTCGCGGTGGGTCGATGCGGGCACGGGGACGACGATCTGCACGCTGTCGGCGTCCTCGCAGTCGGCGTAGTATGACGTCAGTATGACGGTGTGGGTGCCCGGCTGGGTGTAGGTGACGACGACGTCGGTGTCTGTCGAGGTATGCCCGTCGCCGAAGTCCCAGCGGGCGTTGCCGGGATAGGCCGTGGTGTCTAAGGCTCCGACGGTGCCGCTGACAAGCATCGAGGCGTTGTGGAAGACCACCTGCATGGCGCAGCTGTCGAAGGTGACGGTGGTGTCGATGGCGGCGACGTTGTGTGCGGCGACGGCATGGCCTGCGATGGTGAAGCTGCAGTCGGGCCTGTCGATGAAGGTGGTCTGGCAGAGGTAGATGCTGCCGTCGATGGGCACGGTGATGCTCTGCTGTGTGGAGATGACGGTGGCGGGGTCTGACTGGCGGAACCAGCGGTAGAGGAATCCGTCGGGGGCCGACAGGGTGACTTGCGAGGTGCCGGAGCAGCTGCTGACACGGATGACGCTCTTGGCGCATTCGATGTCGAAGTAGGCGTAGCCGAAGTGGGCGCCTTGGCTGCAGTCGAAGGTGGTGAGGCGGACGTGGATGGTGCGTCCGTGGTAGGCATTGACGCTGAACGCCACCGTCGTCCAGTCTTTCCAAAGGTTTATGTTGTAGCGGTTCCAGCCGAGGCTCTGGCTTGCCACGAAGTCCGCCGCCCCGCAGGAAGGGTCTATCTGGGTGTAGTTCTCGTCGAGGAGCTCGAAGAGGAAGTGCGGCTGGGCGAAAGGGAGGTGGTTGGGGTCTTGCAGCACGGCGGCATAGTTGAGGATGATGAGGTCGTAGTTGTTGGTGTCCACGGTGGTGGTGTACACGATGCTTTCAGCTTCACCGTCTGTTCTCCAGTTGCCGAGGCGAACGGAGGAGGTGGCGCCGGGCCGCACGGTGAGCAGGGCGTTGCCCGTTTGCGGGTCGCGCTCGTTGGCGTTGCAGTGTATTGTATGTCTGGATTTTTCGCTGCCCGGGCCGTAATCGACAAAGGCAGTATCTCTATAAGGGGTTGTGTACGACCCGTAATAGGCCGTGATGCCGGTGGTGAAGAAGTTGTCGTAGTCTATGCAGCCGCCGTGGTCGGCAGGTATGTAAGCCTTGACGCTGTCGGAATATGGTTGGCAGGGAAAGCCGATGTTGCGCAGGGTAAAAGTATATCTCTCCCAGCGCCGGAGGTTGTCGACGGTGACAGGGTGCGTGTGGCAGGGGAAGCTATCCACAATGCCGTCGTCATCGCTGACATACATCCATGGGGTGACGGGGGCGCCGTCTTGCGACCAGTCGAGGGCGAGGCTTGTACCGGCAAGCTCAACGATATGCAGGTCATAGAGGTTGAAGTCTGCTATGACTATATCGTCAATGGCAAAGACGTAATTGTGTATTATGCTTGATGTGCCCAATCTGAAGGCAATCACGGTATGGTCCACGGGTAATGCGGATAAGCTCACAGTTGCTTGTCTCCATGTTTGCGATGAGGTTTGCCTGAAAGGGATTGTATCCATCGTGAGGAATGATGAATAAGCCGTATCGTCGGCCATGGAACCGATAATGAGGTTGAAATTGCCGGTATTGTAAATACAAAACGTGAACGATAGCGTGTGCTGCTGCAGCGGAATCCCCTCTGGCAGCTGCATTGTGACGCCGAGTCCTCCAGGGGTCAATTGTGCCATGAGCCCTTTTCCTGTAGTATGAACGAAGACATTCGGGATAAAGACGCCCTCATCGGTGTTGCTGTTCCATTCCGGCGGTGTCGCGCCTGGGGTATAGCCCTCAAAGTCTTCACACATGACGATGCTCTGCGCTGCCAGGGTGGTGAAGGCGCCGACGAAGAGCATCAGGAGGAGGGTTGTTATGTGCCGTAGGTTCATTTCTGGTGTAGACGCGCAAGGGTGGAATTTGTTACCGCATGTGGAAAAATAATTCTCCTTACCTGCGCCAGAAGCGCGGCAGGAAGACGACAAGGACTGTCATGCACTCGAGGCGGCCGAGCAGCATGAGCATGGTGCAGAGCCACATCGCCGGATGCGTGAAGGCGGCATAGGAGCCGAAGCCGCCCGAGGGGCCGAGGCCGGGGCCGAAGCCTGTGAGGCACCCCACGGAGGCTCCTATGGCCTGTGTGGCGTCGATGCCGCAGAGCATGAGGCCCATGATACCCAGCAGGAGGGTGGCGCCAAAGACCATGAAGATGACCATGACGTTGTTGACGATATGGCTGCTGACGGGGCGCCCGTTGAGGCGCAGCGGGGCCACAGCGTGTGGGTGAAGGCGGTTGCGGAGTATGCCGCGGGCGTTGCGGAGGAGTATGATTACGCGCATAGCCTTGAGACCGCCGGAAGTGGAACCGGCCATGCCGCCGCAGATGGAGAGTGTGAGCAGGACGAAGCACAGGGGCGTCCACCACTGCGTCGTGTCGGCCACCACGCTGCCGGTGGTGGTGAGCGCGCTGGCCGTCTGCACGGCACCTATGCGCAGCGCGTCGGCCCACGGGTAGTCCATGCGCCAGTGCAGCGAGGCCACGGCAAAGAGCGCCGCCGCGCCGTAGATGCCGATATAGAAGCCGAACTGGTCGAGTTTGTGCCCTATCTGGCGCCAGCGCAAGGTGAAGAAGAGGTAGAGCAGCGTGAAGTTGACACCGCTCAGCAGCATCGCCGCGGCGAGTATGTACTGCTGCGCCGGCGTGCATGAAGCGATGCTGTCGCTGGCCACGGAGAAGCCTCCAGAGGAGATGTTGGTGAAGGTGAGGTTGACGGCATCCCACATCTGCATGCCCGCAATGTAGAGCGCGGCGATGAAGACAAGCGTCAGGGCGAGGTAAATGGTGAGGGTGCGGCGCACGGTGACGGCGGTGCTCACGGCCGTCTTGCCGGTGTTGTCGGCCCCCGAGGCCTCGGCGGTGTAGAGCGAGTATTTGTTGATGCCCAGCCTTGGCGAGAGCGCCAAGACCAACAGGACGATGCCGAAGCCGCCGAACCACTGCATCATGCTGCGCCAGAGGAGTACCGACGACGGCAGCGCGGCCACCTCGGGGAACACCGTGGCGCCCACCGCCGTGAGGCCGCTCATGGCCTCGAAGGCGGCGGCCGTGAAGTCGGTGGAGGCTCCTGTGGCCAACAGCGGCAGCACGGCGAAGAGCGCCAGCACCAGCCACAGCAGCACCACCAGCAGGTACGACATGCGCCGGTCGTCGATGCGGCGGTAGCGGCCGTAGGTCACCCACAGCAGCGCCCCCACCGCGAGGGTGAAGAGGCTGCAGAGGCCTATGGCTTCGGCCGTGCCGTCGGCGAAGTGGAGCGCCGGCACGAGGCACAGCGACATCAGCCCGCCCTCGGCCACAAGCATGATGCCTATGAACCGCAACAGAGCCTTTATGTCGCTGCCTTTCATCTTCTGCTCCAGTAAGAGGGTGAAACGATGGCCAGCAGGGCGAATATCTCAAGCCTGCCGGCGAGCATGAGCACCATGAGCACCCACTTGGCCGCCGACGGCAGCAGGGTGTAGCTGAAGTCTGCGCCTATGCTCCCTATGATGGGGGTGGGGCCGAGGTTGGAGATGTTGGCCGTGGCGAGGCAGAAGGCGTCGGCCATGTCGCTGCCGGTGAGCGTCAGCGCGAAGGCGCCGCCGATGATGAAGAGTATGTACAGGAAGACGAAGCCGAATATCTTGTTCACATATTCGGCGGGCACCACCTGATTGTCTATCTTGATGGCGAAGACCACGTTGGGGTGCAGCATGCGGGAGAAATAGTTGCGCAGGTAGATGAAGAGCGTCATCAGTCGGCGCAGCTTGAGGCCACCGCCCGTGGAGCCCGCCATGGCGCCGCTGAGTATGAGCATGAAGGTGACCACCGACGCCACGAAGGGCCACTCCGGCGGCGTGGCCGTGTAAAAGCCGCAGGTAGACACCGTAGAGGCTATGTGGAACAGCGAGTAGCGCGCTGCGGTGTCCCATGGGGCCCCCTTGGCGGCGAAAGCCACGGTGCATACCGCCGCCGCCAGCACGAAGAGGACGGCGTAGACCACGAACTCGCTGCTGCGCCGCAGGCGGCGCCAGTGGAAGGTGAAGAGGTTGTAGAGCATGGCGACGTTGACGCCGCTGAGGAACATGAAGAGCGTGAGCACCATCATGGTGCCGGTGCCGTAGCCCGCCATGCCGCCCGAGGCCGGCATGAAGCCGCCTGTCGACACGGTGCTCATGGCCAGGCAGACGCTGTCGAAGACACTCCGCTTGTCGGTGGCGTAGAGCGCCGCTGTGCAGAGGAGCGTCATCAAGGTGTATATGCCCCACATGCGGGCCACGTTGCGCGACATGTGGGGGTGCAGCTTGCGCTGCTGTGTGCCCGAGAACTCGGCGGCGTAGAGCTGCGACGAGCCGGCGCGCAGCGAGGGCACGAAGGCCACGATGAAGAGCACCAGCCCGAGGCCCCCCACCCACTGCGTCAGCGCGCGCCACATGCGCAGCCATGCCGGCAGGCTTTCGGGCGACAGTATCACCGAGCTGCCCGTGGTGGTGAAGCCGCTCACCGACTCAAACAGGGCGTCGGTGAACGAGGGCACCACCCCGGCCGCCAGGTAGGGCACAGCCCCCAGCAGCGGCACTATGAGCCACAGCAGCGCAGTGAAGCGGTAACTCTCGCGTGTTATGAGCAGTCTCGTATTCATCCTCTCAGTCGTGTATGCGGCTAATCGAACAGGCGCGCCATCTTGGCCATGGCTTTGGGCAGCGAGAAGACGACCACCTTGTCGTCCTGCTTGAGCTGCAGCTCGCGGCTCGGCAGCAGCGTCTCGCGGCCGCGCACGATGCCGCCCACGGTGGCCCCCTCAGGTATCTCGAGCTGCCCGATGGGCTTGCGCGTGGCGGGCGACCATTTGCCGACGATGAGCTCCAGCACCTCGGCGTTGGTGCCGCTGAGCCACTTGCTGCTGACGGCGTCGCCCTTGACGATGAAGCGCGCTATGTAGCTGGCCGTGATCAGTTTCTTGTTGATGATGGTGTCGATGCCTATATCCTGCGAGATGGTGATGAAGCCTGTGTTCTCCACCAGGGCTATGGTGCGCTTCACCCCCAGCCGCTTGGCGTGCAGGCAGGTCAGGACGTTGGTCTCGCTGCTGTCGGTGACCCCGATGAAAGCGTCGGCCTGTTCGAGGCCCTCCTCCTTGAGCAGCTCTATGTTGGTGGCGTCGCCGTGGATGACGAGCGTGTCGCCGAGCACGGCGCTGAGCTCTTCGGCGCGCTTGCGGTCGTTCTCTATGAGTGTGATGCGCAGGCGGTCCTGCAGCGTGTCGGCGGCGTAGCGTCCTATGCGGCCGCCGCCGGCAATCATCACGCGCTTGATGCTCACCGAGTGCTTGCCGGCCACCTTGTTGATGGCGTCCACCTGGTTGGCGCGGCCTATGATGTAGGCTATGTCGCCGGCGCGGAACACCGTGTCGCCGTGCGGTATTATCGTCTCGCCCCCGCGCAGCAGCGCCACCACCTTGACCTGCAGGTCGCTGTGGGTATGCACGAGGTCCTTGACGGCGTGGTCCACCACGGGCGAGTCGCCCTCAAGGCGTATGACGTACATCGTCAGCAGCCCCCCGCTGAAGTTGAAGAACTCCGTGGCCGCCGAGTTGTTGAGCAGGTTGGTGATCTCTTTGGCGGCGATGCGCTCGGGGCACACCATCTCGTCTACGCCCAGCTCGCGCATCATCTCGCGATGCTTGGGGCTGAGCAGCTCGGCGTTGGTGATGCGCGCCACGGTGCGCTTGGCCTTGAGCTTCTTGGCCAGCACGCAGGCCATGAGGTTGACGCTCTCGTGGTGCAGCACGGCGAGGAAAAGGTCGCAGTCGCCCACGCCGGCGTCCTTGAGCACCTGCGGCGACGTGGCGTCGCCGACGATGGTCAGCAGGTCCGTCTCGCTCTCCAGCCGGCTGAGCAGCTCGGCGTGAGGGTCGACGACGGTGATGTTGTAGTCCAGTTCCGACAGCGACTTGGCGAGGTGCACACCCACCTCACCGTCGCCTGCGATTATGATATTCATGGTGTTACCTTTTGAATACTCCTTAATATAAAATTGCAAAGATACTAACTCTTTCGCAAACGGCAAAATATTTTTCCCCGCCGCCGCCGCCGTTTCCCCCCGTTTCCAGACGCATTTCCTACGGCATTTCAACGATACTTCAACGATACATCAACGATACTTCTTCAGTGCAACACTGAAATACTACTGAAGAACTACTGAAAAACTACTGAAGAAATGCCGTAGGAGGTGCGAAGGGGGTGCGAAGGGGGTGCGAGGGGGCATGGGAGGGGCGGCGGAAGGGCATGGGGAGGCGGCGGCCCTAAATTCCAGTTACAAGTGCAACACTGAGTAGAAAAAAGAGCACCAAAAATTTGGTACTCTCAGGTAAAGTGACTACTTTTGTGTTGCATATGAA
>OMXC01000014.1 GCA_900314925.1 uncultured Bacteroidales bacterium | reverse complement strand
TGTCTTTCGAAACATAGAGGTAGAGGAGCGGCTGATTGCCCTCTTCGGCACTCTTCCTCAGCATGGTGGTTTTGCCGATTCGACGTCGTCCTGTGACTACCGTCAATCGACCCCGTTCTGCTGTCTGATTCCAATTTGTATTGAGAATATTCAGCTCTTTATCCCTGTCGTAGAATCTCATATAACGTCAATTAATTTAATGTGCATTAAGATAATTTCGATTGCAAAATTACAACTTTTTTCTCATTATGCAAATAAATTATGAAAAACACATAATTCAAATTGCATAATGGTTGTTTTCCTTACACATGATAGGCTTGATAAATTTCTTCAATTTGCTGAATTACACTATGTCTCACCTCTTCTGGCGACAACACCACAAGGTCGGCACCAAATGAGGTCAGCTCGCGGATGAGCTCGTAGTTCTCGATGCAATCGATGGTGAAAAAGGCTCCCCCTTCCAATGTGGGATACTGCCAACGCAACTCCGCCTCCTTCTCTCCCCGGCAGGGCGTCTGCGACTCGTGGATGGGCTTGGTGGCCACATAGTCCTTCGATCGGTCACTGACCCAGAAGAGGATTGTCTGCACGGGGCGGTCGTCATAGAGCGTCACTCCGACAATGTCCTCAAAGCGCTCATTCAGGTCGCCTTTGTATTCCACATAGCGATGACCGGGAAGGGGAACGACGTTGTCGATACGATCCAACGCGAAATTCAGTATCTTTCCTGTGTCCTCTGCAGCGGCAATCATATACCATCGTAGATTGTATTCCCTAAGCAGGTAGGGAATGAGCACCGTATGCCGGTCTTCCTCGGGAGCGGCAAATATATGGTAATGTATTTCTATCACCTGCTTCTGCGAGATGGCGGTGAAGAGCTCGCCAAGAAGGTTGCTGTTTTCAAGCGGATTCTTGGAGAATGAGATAATCTGCCTGTCGGACTTGATGTTGAGTCCGGCACGCAGCTTCTCCAACCCCTCCAGGTTGGGCAGCCCGTCGAACTGGCCGAGCAGCTTCATGGCTTCGCCGAGGATCTGCTTCTCGTCATCTTTCATCTTCTGCTGGTAGATGGAGAAGGAACGGTCGCGGTATCGATAGCAGGTCTTCTTGACGGTCTTGTCAGGATTGTTCTGGCTTACGTCATTAAACTGATATTTTTCTATGTCGGCCATGAACGGCTCCCCTTGAATATAGCTGAGGTCATATTGGATGGAACGGATGCTGACCGGCTTGAACTTTTCCTCGCCTAAAATATCCAACAGCTCCTCATTGACGAGTCGCCTAAGGTCTTCCATCGTATAATTGGCATACCGCCTGGCAAGGAGCTTGTCAAGTATCTTGTATCGTGTCTCGGCGTTTTTGTTTGCTGGCATAATTATTCTTTTATATTGTTTTCCGGCCGCAAAAGTACAGGGCCCTCGCGCAATCTTTTTGCGCACAAATTATTTGCAAAGATACACATTTTTTATTGAATGGCAAAATCCAATTAAATGCGTCAATGCGTTATTGTAATCCGCGAAAGCATCATCTTCCAGTTCCGGTTCCATAAGCGCTTAGGCAAAATCCTCATAGTGAGCATGCTGCGCGACGAACACCTCTCCGTCCTCTCTTTCCTCAAGTCCTACCGTAAACTCTATAAGCCTCATAGAATGAACAACCTGAACAAGTAAACAAAACAAAAAATCCGACAATAGACAGTTCCGACAATTAAAAAATGGATACCCGACACCTCTCTTTATACTATATAACTAATTAATAATTAATAATATAAGTAAAGAATAGGGGAATTGACACCCCTCAAAAAACATCTGTCGTAACTGTCTATTGTCGGACAACTAAAACAAAAATTCACCTAAAAAGCAGTAAAACAATGAAATACGACATCGCCAAGCCCTCGGAACCCATGATGCCATCCCTCGGAAGCGTGACAAAAAGAATCCAAATCCTCCTCTAAAAGGCCGTAAAAGACCCTCCGCACCCCTCCGTCAGCTCCCTTCACCCTCCTCAGCGCTCACCTTCGCGCTCCCGAAACTCACCCCATATCCCTCATTCCGGAGCCTTTTTTGTAACAAACCGACCACTCTCCCCGCCGAAATTAAAGTGTCCCCATCCTAAACCTTGACCCATTATCACTCTTAACTCTTAACTCTTAACTCTTAACTTTTATCTTTTAACTCTTAACTCTTAACTCCTAACTCCTAACTCTTAACTCTTATCCCACTGTCCCACCCCTCGTCCACCAAGCCCTCTCCATCGCCCAGAAGGTGGAACGCCCCATCCTCAAACAAAAAGGTCGCAAAGGCCTCGTAGAGAAGAAGTCAACAACGAAGTAAACAACCAATTTCTTACAATTACAGTTCTTACAGTTAAAAAAAAGGTACCCCTGATTTCAAAAACCCCTCTTTATAATATTTATAAATAATTAATAATTAGATATATATAAATAAGAAAAGGGGTGAAATGAAAAAATGATACCCCTCAAAAATAAACTGTAAGAACTGTAATTGTAAGAATTCAAGAGCAACAGATTTACCTAAAAGGCAAACAAACAATGAATTACGATATCACCAAACCCCAAGCACCCAAGATGCCAACCCTCGGAAAAGGCACAGAATGTATCAAAATTCTCCTCTCATAGGCCTCAAAAGACATGCGTGAACCCCTCGTTCCGATGCTTTCCCCCCCTCTTGGAGCACATGTAAGCGGTTCTGAATTTCATTATCCCGACCTCAGTTGGAAGGAACTTTGTGGCCAAATGGCCAACCTCGTGGCCGAATCCGGGGGTAAAAAAGGCTATTTTTAAACCTTGTAGAGGCCATCTGTCGCGATTCCTTATAACCTCTAAACGGCTACTAGACGGCTAGTAGACGGCTAGTAGACCTACTGAAGACGGCCACAAGACGGCCACCGCCCACTAGTCTTGAACCTTGAATCCCGTGCCGCAGGCTGCGAACACCTATGAATATTAATCAAAGGAAGTGAGTCAATCTTGAATCCTGTGCCGCAGGCTGCGAACACCTATGAATATTAATCAAAGGAAGTGAGTCAATCCTGAATCCTGTGCCGCAGGCTGCGAACACCTATGAATATTAATCAAAGGAAGTGAGTCAATCTTGAATCCTGAATCTTGAATCCTGAATCTTGAATCCTGAATCTTGAATCCATAACCTTGAACCTTGTGCCGTAGGCCATGAGCACCTATGAATAGATTAAATTTGGCGAATAACCTTGAATCCTGTGCCGTAGGCCATGAGCACCTATGAATAGATTAAATTTGGCGAATAACCTTGAACCTTGAACCTTGTGCCGTAGGCCATGAGCACCTATGAATAGATTAAATTTGGCGAATAACCTTGAACCTTGAACCCCTATAACCTATAACCTATAACCTATAACCTATATACGGCTACTAAACGGCTACTAGACGGCTACAAGACGGCCATAAGACCCCATCAACCGCCCCTATCCACTAGCCACTATCCACTGACCACTATCCACTTTTCGAGTAATTCGCCCAATTCGCCGTTCTCTTCCAATTGTTCTTCCAGTAGTTTAATGCGCTCTTGAATCACCATGAAAATCATGAGATTTGACAAAATGTGGCCTGTCTATATTTCCATTTTCCATAAATATCACCTATCCCTTTCAATAAAACGCTTCATTTCGTTATATTCTCTTTATTCTATTCTGTTTCTTACTTTTACTGTTGTTTTTTATTATTGTTTTTTTATTTGTTTTCGTGCTGCAAAGATACGCAAAACATGGCAAATGACAAAATCTTTTTCCATTGCAATATTTTATGGATAATTCCGTTATTGGGTTATTATGGATAAACTTAGCTATGCATTGGGCCACAACATTGCCCACCAACTTATCGGAATGGGGCTCCAGAAGAGCCTGAATATCGACGACTACGCCGCCGCCATACGCGACGTGCTCGAAGGGCGCCAGCCCATGATGAGCCACACGGAAGCCAACGCGGTGCTGGAGCACTTCTTCAACGAGCTCGAGGAACGCCAGCAGGCCGAGGCCGCCGAGCGCGGCAAGACGGCGAAAGCCGACGGCGAGGCATTTCTGAAGGCCAACGCCAGCAAGGCCGGCGTGACCGTCACCGCCAGCGGCCTGCAATACGAGGTCGTCAAAGAGGGCACGGGCCGCCAGCCCAAGGCCAGCGACACGGTGCGCTGCCACTACGAGGGGACGCTCATCGACGGCACCGTCTTCGACTCCAGCTACCGCCGCAACCAGCCCGCCGAGTTCGGCCTGCGACAGGTCATCAGCGGCTGGACGGAAGGCGTGCAGCTCATGAAAGAAGGCGCCGTCTACAAGTTCTACATCCCCTACAACCTCGCCTACGGCGAGCGCGGCGCTGGCGCCGACATCCCGCCCTACGCCGCCCTCATCTTCACCGTCGAGCTCATCAAAGTGCTGTAAAACAATAGACAAACAAAAAAAGAGGGTCTGATGCCTTCTTTTTTTTACTCATAACATGTCATTTCTTCTTTATCAGGGAGATGACCCAGAGCAGGATGACGGCGCCGATGACGGCGGTGACAATCTGGCCGACGATGGTGCCGCCCCAGTGGATGCCGAGCCATCCGAGAACGTTGCCGCCGATGAAGCCGCCGACGATGCCGACGAGGAGGTTGATCCAGAAGCCAAAGCCAGCCCCTTTCATGATTTTGCCTGCCAGGAAGCCTGCCAGTGCACCGATCAGGATTGTGATAATGATACCCATTGTTTTATTGTTAAGTGTTAAGTGTGAAGTGTGAAGTGATAAGTGTGAAGTGTGAATTTTTAATTGTTAATTATTAATTCTTCAAAGCTGTTCTATGAAGGCGCGGAGGAGGGTCATGTGGCGGTGGTAGTTGCCGAGGCCGCAGCCTTGGCAGGTGTCCGTGGGGCTGTGGTAGCCGCCGTAGGGACCGCCGAGGGTGTAGATGAAGATGGCGGGGCACTCGCCGGTGAACCAGTAGTGGTCGCTGTTGGCGGCATTGTCGCGCCGCGCTATCTTGGGCGTCAGGCCCTGCAGGTCGTTGATGCGCTCCAGCAGCTCCACATACGGCGCCGTCTCGCGGCTGTTGGCATTGACAACCATGAGGCCCTCGTCGCCGCCGCAGAACAGGTCTATGTTCACCAGCAGCTTCACCTTGCCCAGCTGTATCAGCGGATGCTCGGCGAACCAGCGCGACCCCACGAGGCCGCTCTCCTCGCCGCCGAAGAAGAGGTAGACATAGGTGTAGTGGCCACGCTGCCTGTTGGCCATGCGCGCGAGGTCCATCACCGCTGCCGTGCCGCTGGCGTTGTCGTGGGCGCCGTAGAAGACGGTGTCGCCACTCATGCCCAGATGCTCGTAGTGGGCGGTGAAGACGACCATGGTGTCCGTCTCGCCTGGGATGTAGCCGCAGACGTTCTGGGAGCGGTAGCCGGCGGTAACTATCGGCGGCCGCGTGCGCGTCTTGGGGAAGCGGAAGTACTGGTAGTAGTCGTCGCCGAGAGGCTTCACGCCGTTGGCCCTCAGCTCGCGGCGCAGGTAGTCGGCGGCGATGGAGTCGCCGCGGTTCTGCATGCCGCGCCCGAACATCTCCTCCGACGTCAGATCGCGGATGATGCGGCGCGCATAACTGCTGTCCTGCGCGGCGGCCACGGCCGCAACCAACAGCATCGCCGATAACAATAGCCTGTGCTTCATGCTGCAAGTGTTTTAAAAGAAAGGCGATTCTCACGAACCGCCTTTCTTTGTACAGTACGGATCACTGCTTCTTGGTGAGCGTATAGCTGCCTCCCAGCGTTATTTGGCGCTGCTGATGAAGGGATATTTGTAGTCGCTGGCGGGATCGAAGGTCTCCTTGACGGCCTGCGGGCTCACCCAGCGCAGCAGGTTGAGGTAGGAGCCAGCCTTGTCGTTGGTGCCGCTGGCGCGGGCGCCGCCGAAGGGCTGCTGGCCGACGACAGCACCTGTGGGCTTGTCGTTGAAATAAATGTTGCCGGCGGCATTCTTCAGCAGGTCGTAGCCGGCGCGCAGGGCCTTGCGGTCGGTGGCGAAGATGGCACCCGTCAGGGCGTAGGGCGACGTTGTGTCGCACAGCTGGCAGGTCTTCTCGTAGTCCTTGTCGTCGTAGACGTAGATGGTGATGATGGGTCCGAAGATCTCCTCGCACATGCTCTTGTAGTCGGGCTTCTTGGCCAGGATGACGGTGGGCTCCACGAACCAGCCCTTCTTCTTGTCGCACTTGCCGCCGAAGACTATCTCGGCATCATTGCTCTTCTTGGCATGGTCGATGTAGCGCTTGCAGTTGTCGAAGGAGGCCTCGTCGATGACGGCGTTGACGAAGGCGCTGAAGTCGCGCACGTCGCCCATCTTGATCTCCTTGAGCATCTTGCCCACGGTCTTCTCCACCTTGGGCCACATGCTCTTAGGCACATAGGCGCGGCTTGCGGCGGAGCACTTCTGGCCCTGGAACTCGAAGGCGCCGCGGACGATGGCCGTGGCCACCTGGTCGGGGTCGGCGCTGCGGTGCACCATGATGAAGTCCTTGCCGCCCGTCTCGCCGACGATCTTCGGGTAGGTCTTGTAGATGTCGATGTTCTGGCCGATGGCTTTCCAGAAGCCCTTGAAGGTGGCGGTGGAGCCGGTGAAGTGGACGCCGGCGAGGTTCTCGTCGGCGAAGGCCACCTTGCCTATGAGCGCGCCGCTGCCGGGGAGGAAGTTGACCACGCCGTCGGGCAGGCCTGCCTCTTTGTATATCTTCATTAATATATAGTTGGAGAGCAGGGCCGTTGTCGAAGGCTTCCAGATGCACACGTTGCCCATCAGCACGGGGCTGAGGCAGAGGTTGGAGGCGATGGAAGTGAAGTTGAACGGCGTGATGGCGAAGACGAAGCCCTCCATGGCGCGGTAGGTCACGTAGTTCAGCGTGCCCTTGTCGGAGCAGGGCTGGTCGCTGTATATCTGGCTGGCGTAGTAGGTGTTGTAGCGCAGGAAGTCGACCAGCTCGCAGGCGCTGTCGATCTCGGCCTGCATGGTGGTCTTGCCCTGGCCGAGCATGGTGGCGGCGTTGATGAGGTAGCGGTACTTGCCGCTGATGAGCGTGGCGATCTTCATCATCACGCTGGCGCGGTCGATCCACGGCGTCTCGGCCCATTCCTTGCGGGCCTTCATGGCGGCGTCGATGGCGGCCTTCACCTCCTTCTCGCCCACCTTGTGGTAGCGGGCCAGGACGTGGTGGTTCTCCGTGGGCATCACCACTTCGCCCATATTCTTGGTCTTCACCTCCTTGCCGCCGATGATGGCGGGGATTTCGGTCACCTTGGCGTAGAGCTCGTCGAGGGCTTTGCGGATTTCCGCTCTTTCAGGACTGCCGGGAGCGTAGCCTTTCACGGGTTCGTTCTCGGGCTTGGGGAACATGAAAATACTGTTGTTCATAGTGTTTATTTTATTGATGTTTAATTGTTTTCAGCCATTTGCCGTTATGGTAACAACCTGCAAATATACATATTTTTCATAATATTAGCAAAAATATGGCAAAAAAAATTGCATCCGCGCACCGTTGCTCTACGGCCCCTCCACGGAGTCCCTACGGCCGTTCTTCAGTAGTTCTTCAGTGCGGCACTGAAGAACTACTGAAGAACTACTGAAGAACGGCCGTACCGGGTCCGTAGGGGGTCCGTAGGGAGACAGTGGGTCGGAGGTGGCGCGGAGCCTTGCACGCGCTACGGCGGCGCGATTATCAACATGCCGGTGTGGATAAGTTAATTTGCGGGGTTTCGGGAAAGGTTGTAATTTTGCAACCACGAAAAGGCCATGGTACGCCATAGACGGACAATAGGGAACCATGTGTAAATCATGGGCTGACGCGCAACTGTGATGTCCGGCAGCGGCGGGTGCACAATGCCATTGGGGCTCAAGCGGCCCTGAGAAGGCGCGCCCGCAGAGGACAGAGCCAGGAGACCTGCCACGGCCGGCAACAAACGCGAAAAACAAGGAATATGGAGAACACGTTATCGATTACGAAGCGTGAAGGCGTCACCGAGCGCTTTTCGCTTGACAAGATCATGAACGCCATCGTCAAGGCGTTCGACTCGGTGAAGGAGCCCGTGGACCTGGGCAGCCTGTCGAAGATACTGTCGCACCTCGACATCCACAACGGCATCACCGTCGAGGAGATACAGAACCAGGTGGAGGTGGCCCTGATGAAGGAGGGCTACTACACTGTGGCCAAGAGCTTCATGCTCTACCGCCAGCAGCACACCGAAGACCGCGAGACCCTGGAGAAGCTGAAGTTCCTGGCCGACTATGTGGACGCCGCCAACGCCGCCACGGGCAGCAAATACGACGCCAACGCCAACGTCGAGAACAAGAACATCGCCACCCTCATCGGCGAGCTGCCGAAGAGCGGCTTCATACGCCTCAACCGGCGCCTGCTCACCGACCGCATCAAGCAGATGTACGGCAAGGAACTTGCCAACCGCTATATCGACCTGCTGACCCACCACTTTATATATAAGAACGACGAGACGAGCCTGGCCAACTACTGCGCCTCCATCACCATGTACCCGTGGCTGCTCGGCGGCACGGTCTCCATCGGCGGCAACAGCACGGCCCCGAGCAACCTCAAGTCGTTCTGCGGCGGCTTCATCAACATGGTCTTCATGGTGAGCTCCATGCTCAGCGGCGCCTGCGCCACACCTGAGTTCCTGATGTATCTCAACTACTTCATCGGCAAGGACTACGGCAAGGACTACTGGAAGGACCCCGACCGCGTGGTGGACCTCTCGCTGCGGCAGAAGACCATGGACAAGGTCATCACCGACTGCTTCGAGCAGATCGTCTACAGCCTCAACCAGCCCACCGGCGCGCGCAACTACCAGTCGGTGTTCTGGAACATAGCCTACTATGACCGCCCCTACTTCGAGAGCATCTTCGGCGAGTTCCGCTTCCCCGACGGGTCGGAGCCCGACTGGGAGGGGCTGAAATGGCTGCAGAAGCGCTTCATGCGCTGGTTCAACGCCGAGCGCACGAAGGCCGTGCTCACCTTCCCGGTGGAGACCATGGCGCTGCTCTACGACAAGGACGGGCAGTTCGTTGACAAGGAGATGGCCGACTTCACGGCAGAGATGTACGCCGAAGGCCATTCCTTCTTCACCTATATCTCCGACAACGCCGACTCGCTGAGCAGCTGCTGCCGCCTGCGCAACGAGATCACCGACAACGGCTTCAGCTACACCCTCGGCGCCGGCGGCGTCTCGACGGGTTCCAAGTCCGTGCTCACCATCAACCTCAACCGCTGCATACAGTATGCCGTCAACAACGGCAAGGACTACCGCGACTTCCTGACCGACATCATAGACCTCTGCCACAAGGTGCAGCTGGCCTACAACGAGAACCTCAAGGACCTGCAGGCCCACGGCATGCTGCCGCTCTTCGACGCCGGCTACATCAACATAGCGCGCCAGTACCTCACCATCGGCGTCAACGGCCTCGTGGAGGCCGCCGAGTTCATGGGCATCCCCATCACGGACAACCCCCAGTACCGTGAGTTCGTGCAGACGGTCCTCGGCCTGGTGGAGAAGAAGAACAAGGAGTACCGCACCAAGGAGGTGATGTTCAACTGCGAGATGATACCGGCCGAGAACGTGGGCGTGAAGCACGCCAAGTGGGACCGCGAGGACGGCTACTTCGTGCCGCGCGACTGCTACAACAGCTACTTCTACATCGTCGAGGACACCTCGCTCACCGTGCTCGACAAGTTCCGCCTGCACGGCGCCCCCTACATAGAGCACCTCACCGGCGGCTCGGCGCTGCACTGCAACCTCGAGGAGCACCTCACGCAGCAGCAGTACCGCCAGCTCCTCGACGTGGCCGCCAAGGAGGGCTGCAACTACTTCACCTTCAACATACCCAACACCATCTGCAACGACTGCGGCCACATCGACAAGCGCTACCTCAAGGAGTGCCCCAAGTGCCACTCGACCAACGTTGACTACCTGACGCGCGTCATCGGCTACCTGCGCCGCGTCTCCAACTTCAGCAAGCCCCGCCAGGAGGAGGCCTCGCGCCGCTACTACGCCAAGATGTAAGCCATGCTCAAGTATACAGACACCGACATAGTGTTTCAGGAGATACCCGACGAGGTGACCCTTGCCGTCAGCCTCAGCGGATGCCCCTGCCGCTGCCCGGGATGCCACAGCAAGCACCTCTGGGGCGACAGCGGCGAACCCCTGACGGAGCAGGCCGTAGACCGTATGCTCGACACCTACGGCGGACGCGTGAGCTGCATAGCGCTCTTCGGCGGCGACGCCGCTCCCGCCGAGGTCGACGAGATAGCCGCCAACATACGCCGGCGGCACCCGCGGCTCCACACAGCGTGGTGGAGCGGACGCTCCCTGCTGTCGAAAGCCGTACAGCTCAGCAACTTCGACTACATCAAGCTCGGCCCCTACCTGGCGCACCTCGGCCCACTCAAGAGCCGGCGCACCAACCAGCGCCTCTACAAGGTGGTCGGAGGCACCCTGCACGACATCACCTCGCGCTTCTGGCAGCATGCCTGAGCCCACGACAGAACGGCAAAGTGCTTTTTTAGAAAAATTCACTTTGCCGTTTCACTTATGTTTTGTATCTTTGCACTCGTAAAAACAAATAACAACAACAAAATAAGCATTAATTATGAAACGTTTAGGCATTCTTTTAGCATGTTTCGCCACCTTGGCATTGACCTCGTGCAGCCTCTTTAGCGCTGCCGCAAGCAGCAACACCGTAGCCAAAGCGTCGGGCCAGAACTGCGGCGCCGCCGTCCAGGGCCTCTACGGCACCTACAAGGGCACCGGCAACATCGACCTGAGCAACCCCACGACCCTCAACAACGCCCTGGCGCTGGCCACCAGCTATGCCAACCTGAAGCAGAACAAGGACAACGCCGACTACCGCAAGGCCTTCACCGCAGGCCTCATCGCCAGCTCGGCAGGCCTCATCACCAACGGCAACGCCGGCGCCTTCGTCGACAAGATGCTCGCCACCGCCGGCTTGTCGAACATCAACAGCCAGAACATAGCGCAGACGGCCGCCACGGCGTCGGCCATCATCAGCCTGCTCAAAGTGGTCAACCAATGAACCAGGCAGCACTCGACAACATGAAAGCACGGCGCAGCTGCCGTGCTTTTTTGCCTGATATGCCCGACAAGGAGCTCGTCGCCGCCGTCTGCGAGGCCGGCACGTGGGCCCCGACGGGGCACGGCAAACAGAGCCCGCTGATAGTGGCCGTGACCAACCGGCAGCTGCGCGACCGCCTGTCGGCCATGAACGCACGCATCTGGAACGAGCTCAAGGCTCAGCGCGGCGAGAAACCCCACGAAGGCTTCGACCCCTTCTACGGCGCCCCCGTGGTACTCATAGTGCTGGCCGACCGCAAGGTGCCCACCTACTTCCACGACGGATGCGCCGTGCTCGCCAACCTTGCCAACGCCGCCAATGCCGTGGGCCTCGGCTCCTGCTGGATACACCGCGCCAAAGAGGAGTTCGACAGCGAGGAAGGCAAAGCAATACTGCATGAACTCGGCATCGAAGGCGACTACGAAGGCATCGACCACCTCGTCATCGGCCTCCCCGCGAAGGATGCACCGGCACCCCTGCCGCGCAAGGCCGACTACGTGCGCTGGGCCGAATAGGGCTAATAAACAAGCGAGAGGATATCGTTGACGACAGCGTTCCCGGACAGGGGGCGCTGTTTTGTCGTTGCGCCGGCGAGCAGGCGGCGGGCCTCGTCGAGGGCGCCGAGGTCGAGGGCATCGGAGGCAAGCTGCACATCGCGGATGATGCCGTCGTCGACAGTCAGCTGGAGCTCCACCCCACCCCAGTCGAACTGGCCGCTGCGCTGCGCGGTGAAGCTGCGCCAGCATCCATACTTCCACTCATCGGAAGCGAACTGGCTGTAAAGCGTGCGTACCGCCGGCAGCTGCATGAGGTCGCCGAAAGCAAGCTCGGCAGCCACGCCGCCATATTCCGCCTCGAACGCTTCACGCAGACGCGGGGCGATGCTCTCGGCGGTTATGCCGGGATTGAGCTCGGCGAGGTTGACCACACGGCTGCGGACAGACGCGACGCCGTGCTTCTGCAGCTTGGCGGGCTTGGGTTTGAGGTAGCGGGCAAGGTCGGACATGTCGCCGTTGATGAGCAACGTGCCGTGGTGCAGGTCGTTGACACGCCCCTTGCTGAAAGCGTTGCCGCTGAACTTGCGCCCTTCGGCCAGCATATCGTTTCGCCCGGACAGCTCCGTGTGAAGACCGAAACTCTCCACAGCACGCTGCACTACAGAGAACTGGCGGCTCTGGTCGTAGAGCGCCTTGGGCACGACAAAGGAGAAATTGAGGTTGCCGTCGTCGTGGTACACGGCGCCGCCACCGGTCTTGCGGCGCATGAGGTAGCCGCCGTCAGCCTCAAGCGCCTCTACATTCACCTCGCTGAAAGGGTTCTGGTTCTGCCCTATCACCACCGTGCGGCGGTTGCGCCACAGGTACATCGTGACGGCCTCGGCGTGTTCGACGAGGTAGTTCTCAACCGCGATGTTCCAATAGGGGTTGGTCTGGTCGGAAACGACAAACTGGAGCATTGCTAAAACTTATAGCTCAACGTGAAATAATTGGGGGCCTGGCCGAGGTGGTAGTTGCGGCGCGCATAGCTGAACTCGAACTGCTTGACGTGCAGGCCCACACCGAAGGAGAAGCCGCTCATGTTGAAGGCATCGGCCGCACGCATCTCTGCGGCCTGCCGGTAGCTGTAACCCACACGTGCAAAGAGCACCGTGCCGAGGTTAAGTTCGACACCGAAGACGGTGTGTCTCATGAGGTTATCCATGAAGCCCACAAAAGGTTTCTCCTCCGTCACCTCGCCGGTGAAAGGGTCTGTCTGCGACGTGGGGTTGAGGCGGTCGTTATAGCGCAGGTTCCACCGCTGCAGCTCGGTGGCGGCAAAAAAGAGGCGGAAGGGAGCCTTGCTGAGTTTGTACGACAAAGCCGCCGAAAGCTCGAAGGGCACCTTCTCCACCTTGCTGTCAAAGGTGACGATCTGCGCTCCTATATTGTTGGCCATCAGCGTGGCGGCAAAACGGCGGTTGTCGGAGACATAGCTGCCGGCAAGGTCGACGGTCAACGCCACGGCGGAGTACTCGGCATACTGCGACATCACCGGCCGGAACGTGGTGCCGATGCTGAAATTGGAATCTATCCACATGCCCCACCCAACGCTCAACGAATAGTCGGCGGCATAGAAGTCGCCTATGTAGGTGTCGTACTCGTCATACTCCTCAAACTTGCCGAAGCTGTTGAAGTGAAAGCCGAAGAGCATCGTGCCTACATGCTTGAAGTTGTGCGCATAGGCGAGCGAGCCCATATTGCCGCCGACAAACATGTTGTAGTAGCTCAGCATCGCCGTGCCACCCATGCCGCGTGTCAGCAGCGACGGGTTGTCAAGGCCCACAACGATGTTGTCCGTGTATAACGGCAGATAGCGCAGGCTCAAGGCATTGGTGTGCGCCATACTGCTGCGGCGCAGCATAGGCAGGGCGTTGAGGCCTGCCACCTGGGCGTTGGCGGAAGGGAAAAGGGAAAGCGGAAAGAGGAAGGCGATGCTGACACAAAGCAGCACTGCCACTTTCCACTTTCCGCTCTCCACGTTCATCTTGGCTTATTTCTTTTTGTTACGCTCGTGACGCATGAGGTGGCTGGGCTCGAGGGCCATGCGGTCGGTCTCGAGCAGCGAGGCGACACCCTCGTCCACGCGGCGCTTGGCCTCGCAGGCCTCGCAGTGGCACTCCTCGTGGTATTCGCGCGGCTCGGTGTAGGTGGTGATGACACCCTCGAAGTTGCGCAGGATGACCTTGTCGGGGCTCTGCGAGATGACGTACTGGGGCATGACGGGCGTCTTGCCGCCGCCGCCGGGAGCGTCGACCACGAAGGTGGGCACGGCGTAGCCGCTGGTATGTCCGCGCAGGCTCTCGATGATCTCGATGCCCTTGCTGACGGGGGTGCGGAAGTGCTCCAGACCCATGCTCAGGTCGCACTGGTAGATATAGTACGGACGCACACGGTTGCGCACCAGCTCATGCATGAGTTTCTTCATCACGTGGACGCAGTCGTTCACGCCGCGCAGCAACACCGTCTGGTTGCCCAGCGGGATGCCGGCGTTGGCCAGACGGGCAAGAGCCTGCTCAGCCTCGGGGGTGAACTCGTTGGGGTGGTTGAAGTGGGTGTTGAGCCAGATGGGATGGTATTTCTTCAGCATGTCGCACAGCTCGGGGGTGATGCGCTGCGGGCACACCACGGGGGTGCGGCTGCCGATGCGGACGATCTCCACATGCGGGATGGCGCGGAGGCGCTGGATGATGTACTCCAGCTTGGCATCGCTGACCATCAGTGCGTCGCCGCCGCTGAGCAGCACGTCGCGCACCTGCGGGGTCTTCTCAATGTATGCCAGACACTTCTCGATGCGCTCGCTGGGGCTCTCGTCGTCCTTCTGGCCGGCGAAACGGCGGCGTGTGCAATGGCGGCAGTACATGGAGCACATGTCGGTGATGAGGAACAGCACGCGGTCCGGATAGCGGTGGGTCAGGCCGGGAGCGGGCGAATCCTCGTCCTCATGCAGGGGGTCGTTGAGGTCGGCGGGGGCGATGTTGCACTCGGCACCCTGCGGGATGGCCTGACGGCGGATGGGGTCGTACGGGTCGTTGGGGTCGATGAGGCTCAGGTAGTAGGGCGTGATGGCCATACGGAACTTGGCCAGAGCCTTCTTGATGCCCTCGGCCTCAGCGGGCTCAAAGGTGAAGTATTTGCTCAACTCTTCGTAGGTCTCGATGCGGTTCTTGACCTGCCATTTCCAGTCGTTCCACTGTTCGTCGGTGACGTTGGGGAACAGTTCTTTTCTGCGGTTTACTTTCATATCTTGTTCTTGTGTTTTTTGTTCTCTGTAGACTCTCTCCCGGGCGATGCGATGCCGCCAGCCAGGCGCGAGGCCGTCGCCGCGGCGAAGGGCAAGGCTCCGCTAAAAAGCAGATTGCCAACGAGGCGCGCCAGCATCGGACATACATTTCCCTTATTCATATCTTTGTTTTCATCGGTCTGAAACAATGTGCAAAAATACACATTTTTTGGCATCCGGCAAAATTTATTTTGCCGCGGGCTATTTTACGCGCCCCCCTTTGTAGAAGTGCTTGCTCCAATAGGTGTCGTCGGTGCGGCTCACGCAGACGCCCGCCGAGGTCGACGAGTGCGCGAAGAGGCCGTCCTTTAGGTAGATGCCCACATGCGACACCTTGCCTTTCGAGTTGGTGAAGAACAGCAGGTCGCCCTCGCGCAGCTGGCTTTTGGAGATGAGCTCCACGTCGCGCAGCATCTCGTTGGCCGTGCGGTGGAGGGTCTTGCGGTACACTTTCTTGTACACCGTGCCGACGAAGGCCGAGCAGTCGATGCCGTTGCGGTCGGTGCCGCCGTACTTGTAGGGCACGCCGAGCCACGAGTTGACCGTCTCGTAGAGGTCCTGGTTGTCGTCGTCGTTGCAGCGCAGGCCCAGGGCGTTGTTGCACTCGCGCCCGTCGCTGCCGCGCTGCGGCTTGGGGGTGACGCGCGAGGCAATGACGGGTGTCTCGTTGACGAGCTCGTCCACATACAGCTGCCCTATGATGAAGTCCTCCTCCTCAAGGTCGCGCGCCATGAACGACTTGACGCTCTCGCAGGAGGTTAAAAGGAAAAAGGAGAAAGGAAAAAGGAGAAAGGCGCTGACGCGAACCACATCTCTTGCATTCCATCTATGTACTTTCTTGTTTCTCATTTCTCATTTTTCATTTCTCATTTTATGACGAATATGTCCTCGTCGGAGCGTTTCATATAGTAGTTCTCGCGCCCGTAGTGCTCCTTGGCGTCGAGACTCGATTTCAGCTCGGCGTTGGCGGCGCTGTCGGCGACGATGGCGTCCTTCAGGGCCTGCTCCTCGGCGTGCAGGCCGTCGACCTGGCGGTGCAGGCGCGAGCTTACGCGCAGGCTGTAGTCGTCAAAGAAGACTATCACCACGAGGAAAACCACCGTGGCGATGAAGTACTTGTTGAGAACCACTTTCTTTACCTTTTTCCAGTTCATCTCACCTTGAGTTTTTGCCCGACGCGAATATTGTCGCTCTTCATTCCGTTGAGTTTCTTGAGTTTCTGCACCGTGATGCCATGCTTGGAGGCTATGCGGTAGAGCGTGTCGCCCCTGCGCACGGTGTAGTATTTGCCGCTGCCGCCCTTGGAGCCGCCACCGACTTTGTCTTTGGCCCTGCCCTGCGGCTCAATCTTGACGGGACGCCGCTGGAGGCTGTCGGCGCTGTGGGCGCAGATGCTGTCCTGCGCCAGCAGGAAGGACTCTATCTTGCCCGACGGCAGGCACAGCGGGTAGGGCGTGGTGGAGGCGGGTATGTAGTCGGCGCGGTACTGCGGGTTGAGAGTCCGCAGCTCGTCCATCTCCAGCCCCGTGGCCTCGGCCACGTAGGTGAGCAGTATGTCGCGGTGCACCATGACGGTGTCGCTGCGCACCGGCAGGTTGATGCGCGTGGGGCGCAGGCCGTGCTGCTCGTAGTAGTTCATCACGTAGACCACGGCGATGAATGCCGGCACATAGCCGCGGGTCTCGCGCGGCAGGTTGTAGTAAATCTCCCAGAAGTTGCGCTTGCCGCCGCTGCGGGCAATGGCCTTGTTGACGTTGCCGCTGCCGCAGTTGTAGGCCGCTATGGCGAGCTGCCAGTCACCGAAGACGCGGTAGAGGTCGCGCAGATGGCGCGCGGCAGCCACGGTGCTCTTGCCGGGGTCGCGCCGCTCGTCGACTACCGAGTTGACTTCCAGGTCGTAGAGCTTTCCGGTGCTGTACATGAACTGCCAGAGGCCCGCGGCGCCCACGCGCGAGGTGGCCTGCGGGTTCATGGCGCTCTCCACGATGGTGAGGTATTTCAGCTCCTCGGGCACGCCGTAGCGGTTGAGGGCGTCCTCGAAGAGCGGGTGGTAGTATTCGCAGAGGGTGAGCATCACGTCGAGGCGCGTCGACATGTGCCTCAGGTAGAAGCGTATGAAGGAGCGCACCTCGGTGTTGTAGGTCATGGGGATGACGGTGTGCAGGGCCTGCAGGCGGTGCATGAGCACGCTGTCGGGCAGAGCGTCGAAAGCCTCGGTGGAGAACTCGGTATGCGAACGCAGCGAGCGGTGCGCATGGCGACGCATATAGTAGCTGTTGAGGAGACTGTCGTACGACTCGGTGTAGCGCCTGGTCATCAGCTCGGCGTCGGCGCGCGCCTGCTGCCCGTCGCCGTTGGTCTGAGCCGCCGCGTTGCCGGCAGCGACGAGCATCGCCGCCACAACGAGAAGTCCTTTGAGTGCTTGTTTCATGATTTCCATAACGCGGAAATGCCGACATTATTATTACTGAATGAAAAAAAGTTTTCCACACCCACCCCCTACGGCCCCTCTACGGTCCCCCTACGGCCCCGCTACGGCGTTCCACTGAAGAACGGCCGAAGAGGGTCCGTAGGGGGTCCGTAGGGACTCCGTCCGAAAAAGGGGGTCAAAATATTTTTTTTCGCCGCCACACAATATTCGGGAAAAAATACGTTATAAGTCTGTTATCAATAACAGAGGAAGCAACAATGAAACTATCGCAATTCAGGTTCAACCTGCCCAAGGAGTTAATAGCCGAGAAACCCGTACGCAACCGCGACGAAGCCCGCATGATGGTGGTGCACCGCGACAGCGGCGAGATAGAACACCGTGTCTTCAAGGACTTTATCGACTATGTGAACGAAGGCGACGTGGTGGTGGCCAACAACACCAAGGTCTTCCCCGCCCTGCTCGACGGCGAGAAGGAGAAGACAGGAGCGCGCATCGAGGTGCTGATGATACGCGAGCTCAACCCCGAGACACGCCTGTGGGATGTGATAGTGGACCCCGCCCGCAAGATACGCATCGGCAACAAGCTCTATTTCGGCACCAACGACGCGCTGGTGGCCGAGGTGGTGGACAACACCACGAGCCGCGGCCGCACGATAAGGTTCCTCTTCGACGGCACGCACGAGGAGTTCATCAAGATTGTCAAAGGCATGGGCCGCACGCCGCTGCCCGACGAGCTGCGCCGCCTGCGCGACATAGAGAAGAAGGACGCCGACGACTACCAGACCATCTACGCCAAGGTGGAAGGCTCCATCGCGGCTCCCATCGCGGGCCTGCACTTCAGCCGCGAGCTGCTCAAGCGCATGGAAATCAAGGACGTGATATGGAAAGAGCTGACCGTGCACTGCGGCATGGGCGAGTTCAAGCCCATCGAGGTGGAAGACCTCTCGAAGCACCGCGCCGACGCCGAGGAGATGCACCTCGGCGAGGACGTGTGCAACGCCATCAGCAAGGCCAAGGCCGCCGGCAAGCACGTGTGCGCCGTGGGCACCACGACGATGCGCGCCCTGGAGAGCGCCGTCACCGTGCCGGGTAAGATATTCCCCTACGACGGATGGACCAACAAGTTCATCTTCCCGCCCTACGACTTCACCATAGCCGACATGATGGTGACCAACTTCCACCACTCCATGAGCACGCAGTTCATCATGGTGAGCACCTTCGCCGGCATGGAGCTTATGATGCAAGCCTACCAGACAGCCATCAAGGAAAAGTACCGCTTCTCTACCTACGGCGACGCGATGCTGATAATATAAGCTGAGAACTGTAAGCTGTGAGTTTTGAGCTGCGAGTTTTAAGCTGCGAGTTTTAAGCTGTGAGTTTTGAGCTGTGAGTTTTGAGTGGCTGACGCACCACGACGGCTACCGCCCAACTTAAAACTTAAAACTCACAACTTAAAACTTAAAACTAAAGAAACATGACCCCCTTAGCCGAGATACTGAGGCCCAAGAGCCTTGACGAATACATAGGACAGCAGCACCTTGTGGGACAAGGTGCTGTTCTTCGCACACTCATAGAGAGCGGCCAGATACCCAGCATGATCTTCTGGGGCCCTCCGGGCATCGGCAAGACCACCCTGGCCATGATCATCAGCAACACCCTGCACCGTCCGTTCCACACGCTCAGCGCCATAAGCAGTGGCGTCAAGGAGGTGCGCGACGTAATCAACAAGGCACAGGAGGAAGAAGGCGCCATACTCTTCATCGACGAGATACACCGCTTCAACAAGGCGCAGCAGGACTCGCTGCTCGGCGCCGTGGAGCGCGGCACCATCACGCTGATAGGCGCCACCACCGAGAACCCGAGTTTCGAGGTCATCAGCGCTCTGCTCAGCCGCTGCCAGGTGTACGTGCTCAAGGAGTTCGACGAGCAGGACATGAGGCAGCTGATAGACAGCGCCGTGCGCCACTACGCCTCGCAGGGCGTCACCGTGGAGGTGCGCGAGGCCGAAGCCCTGATGCGCATCAGCGGCGGCGACGCACGCAAGCTGCTGGGGGCTCTGGAGCTGGTGGTGAACCGCACGGGCGGCACCAACATCGTGATCGACAACAAGAAGGCTACCGACGTGGTGCAGCAGAACCTGGCTTTTTACGACAAGCAGGGCGAGATGCACTACGACATCATCTCGGCCTTCATCAAGAGCATGCGCGGCAGCGACCCCAACGGGGCCGTCTACTGGCTGGCGCGCATGATCGAGAGCGGCGAGGACCCGCTCTTCATAGCCCGCCGCATGCTCATCTTCGCCAGCGAGGACATCGGCAACGCCAACCCCAACGCGCTGCTGCTGGCCAACGCCACCTTCGACGCGGTGAGCAAGATAGGCTATCCGGAGTGCCGCATCAACCTGTCGCAGTGTGCCTGCTACCTGGCCTGCTCGGCCAAGAGCAACGCCACCTACATGGCCTTGGCCAACGCGCAGGCGGCGGTGAAGCGGTGGGGCGACCTGCCGGTGCCGCTGCACATTCGCAACGCCCCCACCAAGCTGATGAAGAACCTCGGCTACGGCGACGGCTACAAGTACGCCCACGACTACACCAACAACGCTTTAGGCGGCTTCGCGGAGCAGGAGTACCTGCCGCAGGGGCTTGAGGGCACGCGCTTCTACGAACCAGGCACCACGCCGCGCGAGCAGGAGACGCGCAACAGCCTGCGCCAGCGCTGGGGCGGCAAATACGGCTACTGACCAGCCCATTCCTTCATTGTGGTCTGCATGACGCGCTCAAACGAGCGGCGGTAGTCTTCGCTTGTGAGGTAACCGCAGCTGTGGGCCAGGCGGTTGAGCTCCTCGGGGTCGTCGAGCACCTGGTGGTTGAGCATCCGTAGCGAGTGCTCGATGCGTAAGTTGTCGATATATTCGCTGAAGGAGGTGCCATGCAGGCGGTGGATGGCGTCGATGACCTCGTCCTGCGACACACGGAAGCGGTCGGCCAGCATGAAGACGGAGAGGTCGGGGTTGAAGCAGGCTTTCTGGTTCTCTACATAGTCGGTGATCTGGCGTGCAAGGTTGACCATGTTGCGGTTGCTGCGACGCGGGGCGCGACGGACGCGCTCGCCGAGCACCTCGGCGCCAACAGGCAGACGGTAGGAATAGTAGCCGATGAAGAACATGATGACGCCCTGCACGATGCAGCCCGGTATCAGAATACCGAGAGGCCGCGGCTCGTTGAAGGGGTAGAATATGTAGCTCAGGCCCACACAGATGCAGTTGGCCGCCACGGTGATGTATATCATTCGCAGGTCGGCATGGCGCACACGGTCGACGGTGTAGTACTCGCCCAGCTGGCGGTTGAAACGGGTGACGTGGCGTATGCAGTAGTAGGCGACATAGGTCACCTCGGCGACAATGACAAACCAATAGAGGTAGTAGTGGATGGAGACGATGAGGTTGTAGCGCCAGCTGCCGGCAAAGAAGCGGTGCGCTATGCCCTCGGCACCGCGCTGTATCCAGAGGCGGTACATGTCGGCGCCGCCAATAATGACCGAGAGGGCCATAAGAAGTGTGACGACAACGGCCGGCGAGATGAGGATGCGCGCGCGGAGGGGCACGCCGTTGGTGTTGGTGAGCGAGGCGACAAAGGCATGGATGAGCGCCGGCGTAATCATCGACAGCACCATGAAGATGCAGACAAGGAGGTATTCGCCCTTGAGGAAGGTGTTGAAGAAGGTGCTGTAGATGATGACGGAGATGGACATCGTCAGCAGCGCGGTCATCGAGAGCCACTGCGCGTCGAGCACACGGCGTTTGAAGAGTACCGTGGCAACAGGCCAGAAGAGGGTTACCAGGCCAAGGATGAGGTATGTTAATGCTACGGGTATCATTTGGTTTCGGTTTTGGTGCGTATGTATTCGGCAAGGTATCGGGCGTCATAGTCGAGGCGGAAGACGAAGCGCCCCATGAGGAACTGCAGGACGCTCAACAGCACCGCACACAAGATGAGCCAGTACTTGTACATATATGGGCGGAAGTCTATCAGGCCGGTAACGATGATTCCCAGCGGGATGAAGAGCCATGTGAAGACCGACAGCGTGCGGCTGTCGATGAAGGGCACGTTCATGTCCTCGGCATAGTAGCTGTTGAAGCGGCGCTGATAGAGGTGTACTTTGCGGAAGCTGATCAGCGCCAGGACGGCAATCATGACCAGCGTGAACACGGGGAAGAGGTGGTGATCCCAGAAGTAGAGTAAGTTCCATGCGGTGTCGCCGGCAATCCAGCCGTCGGTGTTGGCAACGATGGCGTGGCACATCTCCTCGTAGCGGCGCGGGCCGAGCCAGTAGGCACTGGCGGTGAGACCGATGACGAAGAGGAACGGCAGCCAGAAGACCTGCCGCTGCCCCAGAGTGGCGCCGCGGGCTTCGGTGAGGGAACAGATGCCGATATAGTACATCGGCATGCAGAACACCGCCAGCACCTCGAAGACGAAGTCGTAGATGAAGAGCGAGCCCGCGCGGCCGCGGAAGAGGACGATGAGCATCGTGATGCCGAGGGCCACCATCACCTGGGTGAGGCTCAGGATGACCTGCGCGTGGGTGAGTCTACGCTTGAAGGCGATGGTGGCCAAGGCCCAACACATGGACACTACCGCCGGCAGGAAAAGTATAAAACTCCACTTCATGGGTTATTGGTTATAGGTTATTGGTTATGGCGGTCGGCTTCGATGAAGCGGACCAGCTCGTCGACGGCGTCCTTCTGGTCTATGTCGCGCTTGACGACCTCTTTGCCTTTATACAGGGTAATCTTGCCAGCGCCGGAGCCTACGTAGCCGTAGTCGGCGTCGGCCATCTCGCCGGGGCCGTTGACGATGCAGCCCATGACGCCTATCTTCACGCCGACGAGGTGCTTGGTCTTGGCTTTGATTTCTTTCAGGGCGCGCTGTATGTCGTACTGCGTGCGGCCGCAGCTGGGGCAGGCGATGTATTCGGTCTGCGTGATGCGGGCGCCCACGGCCTGGAGGATGTCGTAGGCGATGGGCATTTCGGCCTCGGGGTCTTCGGTGAGCGAGACGCGGATGGTGTCGCCGATGCCGTCAAGCAGCAGGGCGCCGATGCCGGCAGCGGACTTGAGGCGGCCCTGCATGCCGTCGCCCGCCTCGGTGACGCCGAGGTGGATGGGGTAGTCCATGCCTAGGGCGTGCATCTTCTGCACGAAGAGGCGTGTGCTGTCCACCATCACCTTGACGTTGCTGGCTTTCATGGAGAAGACGAGGTCGTGGTAGTCCTGCGCCTCGCACACCTGCGCGAACTCCAGCGCGCTCTGCGCCATGCCCTCGGGCGTGTTGCCGTAGCGGGACATGATGCGCTCGGAGAGCGAGCCGTGGTTGGTGCCGATGCGCATGGCGGTGTGGTGGCGCTTGCAGATGTCGATGAGCGAGGCCATCCTCTCCCCTATCCTCTTTAGCTCGTCGTTGTATTCCTGCTCGGTGAACTCCAGCTTGCCGGTATTGCGGTCGGTATAGTTGCCGGGGTTGACGCGCACCTTCTCCACGAGCGTGGCGGCCACCTCGGCGGCCTTGGGGTTGAAGTGTATGTCGGCGACGAGTGGCACGTCGCAGCCGCGCTTCAGCAGCTCCTCCTTGATGCGGCCGAGGTTCTCGGCGGCCTTCACATCGGGCGCCGTGATGCGCACCAGCTCGCAGCCCGCCTCCACCATGCGGAGCGCCTGCTCCACGGTGGCGCGGGTGTCCATCGTGTCGGTGTTCGTCATGCTCTGCACGCGCACGGGCGCTCCCCCGCCCAGCGTCAGCTTGCCTATATGTATCTGTCTGCTCATAGTTTATTTATTTCTGTAAAGTCATCCACACACATTTTCCCTCGGGTAGCTCATACTTCCACAGCACGAAGCCGTACTGCGGGTGGAACCAGTAAGTGACACGGTAATGTCCAATGTCGTCATAATGGTTGGTGTTCTCCCCGGTGACAACAAAACATTCCATCTCTTCGTCCCAAAGATTGAGAGTGTCGACGTCACCCTGTTTGTATGCATATTCTATGGTCTTTCCATTGGCGGCTGTGAAGGTGGATTTGGCGACTTTTATACTGCCATTGGACGAGACATAACACCCAACAGGAAGCCCATAGGTTGGGAAGGGGACCACCTCTGTGAAGGCCATCATCCCCATGCGTGGTGGGTGCAACTCCACGCGGCCTTTGTCTTCAGTGTACCCCGTCTTCTCCACATAAACCGGCGTGCCGTCATGGGTGAAGTACTCATATTTTAGACCGAACTGCCCGAAGAATTTGTTTTTTGATGTCGTCATCTTAATCTCGAAAGAGGTGTCGGGTACCGCACAGCCATCGGCAAAACTCACCTCGTAAGTGTAAGTCTTGCCGAAGGGATAAACGACAGGTTCATAACTTGAACAGCCTACAAGGAGCAGCAGTGCCGTCGCCGCGCATAGCATCATTGTCTTTTCCACCGTCTGTATCTGTTTGTTGTCGTTGTACAATTCATTGCAGTCACACTTTGAATAAGCAGCTATTTGTCAGTTTTCTTGCGGCTCTTCGTCTTGTCGGCGTCGGGCAGGGCCTTGGTCGCTTCGGAGGATGCCAGGTAGTCGGCGGCTTTCTTCGATGAGACGACGCTGCGACCGAGGCGCTTCTCCATGGTGCGGCGGGCGTCGCGGGCCACGTCGCCGCCCTCCTGCGCTATGCGCTGGCTTTCGGCCATCGTCTGCGGGTTCGACTGACGTGAGTACTCGGTGGTGGCCACCTCGGCAAGGGTGTTGAGCGCGAGCTCGATGTTGGTCATGTTGTCGCGCAGGTTCTGCTTGGTGAGTCCTTTGTAGCGCTTGTACTCGCCGGTGGTCATGCCGCTCCACGCCTTGGTGAGGACGTTGGTGAGGATGGCGAAGTCCTTGGGCTCGTGGATGCCGGAGCGGTGCCACTCGTCGGTCAGCTCCTTGCGCATCTCGATGCTGCGCATGCGCTCGTTGATCCAGCGGTCGCTGTAGCCCTGGCGGCGGTAGTCGTCGACGGCCATCTGGAATGTCAGCTCGGGGTCTATCATCTGGTCCACGCGCTGCGCCCCCACCTCGGCCAGCCACCGCTTCACAGGCTCGGCCTTCTTCGACGGTATGGACTGGATGATGCGCAGTAGTTGCTCCAAATCAGCCACATCGGTCTTGTAACTTTTGCCGTCGGCAGCAGGTAACTTCAGTTGGTGACAATTTGTCACCAACTCAAATCCTTCATCCTTGAGTCTTTGTTTCAGCTTGTTCCAATACTTACGCCCATCGGCACTATCGGTCAGTACCTGCACAATGTCCACTATGGAGAAATAATACTTCTCCTCTTCGTCGTCCCATGCAACGCGTATACGCTTGTCTTCAAATAGCGTGATGCCTGATCTCTGTGTCATAGGTATATCTTTTTTTCAACTGGTGACAAATTGTCACCGACTGATTGTTTTACGATATGCGGGCGATGGTGCGCTGCAGGCTGAGGACCTGGCTCTTGAGCTGCTTTATCTGGTCCTGCAGGTTGGCGTTCTGGCTGCGCAGGCGGCGGTTCTCCTCGATGAGCTCCAGCTGCGTGGGCTCGCGGTGCTCCTCCTTGGCCTTCTTCTCCACGCTCTGGCCGATGGTCTCGTCATTAAAGACCTTGCCCACGCCGGCCTGGTCGGCCATGCGGATGAGCTGGCTGGGCGCGAAGGGCATGTCGAAGCCCGTCTCGTCCTCGACGTAGACCATGCCGCCCTGTATCTTTTTCACGATTCCCCCGCCCACGGCGTTGAGGAACTTCACTTTGTCTCCTATCTCAAATTGTGCCATAGTTTATGGTTTTACTGTCATGTCTTTCTTTATCGTGTCGAGCGTCCACACGGGCGACTGCTCGCCGCAGAGGCGCTCGGAGTCCCGCTTGTCCGACGTGCTGCAGCCGACGACCGACACGTCGTTGTAATAGAACGCTTTGTCTTTAGGGTCGATTCCGCCGCTGAACTGCACCGTGAAGCTCATCGTGTTGCCCGCGCTGTCGGCGAAGTTGTAGGTGTCTACGTTGACAATATCGTTGGGAATCCATGCGGAATAGGTGTTGTCGCCCTCCATGTGAGGGACCGCGTGGCGACGCTCGTTGCGGGTGTCGTGGCTCATGCCGACAAACATGTAGCCTTTGCTCTCGATTCCGGCGACAACCTCATCCACGGAGCTGTTGTACATTGGCACCGACGTCACGTGCATCGGTCCCACGCAGGCCGTCAACGCCAGCGCGGCGGCCACAGTCATCAATATACGTTTCATACCAAAACCTCGTCTGCAAGTTGGTTGAAGTCAATGCCGTCGAAGTTGCCGCTGCTCATCATCAGCAGATTGGCACGCTGCCACTCCATCGCCTTCACCTTGGCCACCATGGCGGCGCTGTCGGTGAAGACCTCGATGTTTCCACCGAATGCCTTTTTTACCTCCTCGGGGTCCAGCGGCGGCAGCTTTTTGAGCTGCAGGGCGTGCTGGCTGAAATAGACGTAGCGCACGTCGGCCTCGTCCATCGAGTGGGCGTACTGCTGCAGGAACTCCTGCGTCAGCGAGCTGAAGGTGTGCAGCTCCATGCAGGCCACCAGCCGCCGGTCGGGGTACTGCTCGCGCATGGCGTGGATGGTGGCGCGCAGCTTCGAGGGCGCGTGGGCGAAGTCCTTGTACACCGCGCAGGTGTCGTTCTTCTTCACCAGCTCCAGCCGCTTCGAGGCTCCTTCGAAGGTGGCGATGGCCTCATCAAACTGCTCGTCCGTCACCCCCACCTGGCGGCAAGCCAGACGGGCGGCGGTGAGGTTGAGCAGGTTGTGGTGACCGAAGATGCGCAGCTTGGTGTGACCGATTTCGGTCACACCATCAACCACCTTGTGCTCCGGGCAGACATACGGCAGCTTCTGTATGTCGGTGCGCCGGTTCTCCATCGCCATGCGGTGCACCTCCTTGTCCTCGTCGCAGTACACCAGCGTGCCATCGGGCTCGATGAGGTCGATGAACTTCGCGAACTGCTCGCGGTAGATGTCGAACGTCGGGAAGACATTGATGTGGTCCCATTCGATGCCGGTGATGATGCCCACATTGGGGTGATAGAGGTGGAACTTGGGCCGACGGTCGATGGGCGAGGTCAGGTACTCGTCGCCCTCGATGACCATCACCTTGGCGGTATGCGAGAGTCGCACCATGACGTCGAAGCCCTTGAGCTGGGCGCCCACCATGTAGTCGGCCTCGATGCCGCAGTGGGCCAGCACGTGGAGTATCATGGCCGTCGTCGTCGTCTTGCCGTGGCTGCCGCCGACGACGATGCGCAGCTTGTCCTTGCTCTGCTCGTAGAGGTACTCCGGATAGCTGTAGATCTTCAGCCCCAGTTCCTGGGCCCGCAGCAGCTCGGGGTTGTCGATGCGAGCATGCATGCCCAGCACTACGGCGTCGAGGTCTTTAGTAATTCTCTCCGGATGCCAGCCTTCCTCCGCAGGCAGCAGGCCGTACTTCTCCAGCCGTCCCCGCGCCGGGTCGAAAATCTCGTCGTCACTCCCCGTGACGGTAATCCCTTTCTGGCAGAGGGCGATGGCGAGGTTGTGCATCGCCGAGCCACCGATGGCTATAAAATGGACTTTCATGGTTCTGTCTTTTTGCCATATTTAACGGCAAAAAAACATATTTATTATGTACGCACGCGAAAAACAGGAGAACCAGAACCCTCTCCGCCCCCATTTCCATAACACTCTGCAGACCTGCACTCTAATCATCACTTCAACGATACTTCAACGATACATCAACGATATTTCGACGATAGCTATCGTTAAAGTATCGTTGATGTATCGTTGAAATATCGTTGAAATGGTATTCCAAAGGGCATAAAAATAGCGTGCTCGGCACGCTGCATTGCAGCCGTGCGGCACGCTAAAAACTACGCGTTCTCTTTGGGGAAGAAGCGGTAATACTTAGTCACCTGCTTTTCAAGGAAGTGGCGGTCGAGCTGGTCGCTGGCCTCGCTGATGGGCAGACAGCGGCCGTCCTTGTAGAGGACCTTGATTTCCTGGTCGTTGAAGTCGTATGAACGGTTGTGCAGCTCGCCGGTGCCGTGGAAGTAGTCGCACACGACATCGGTGAAGGGGTCGTTGCTGATGCGGATGGCAGGCAGGCGGCGGTTCACCAGGTTGCGGCAGAGGGTGCTGAGTATCTCGTCATCAGAGTGTTGCCAATGCTTCACGGCCACCATGATGTCGTCGTCGTCCACCTCGGCAAACCGGTCGAGGTCCAGCGGCGAAAGGCTGAACGTGAAGGGCGACAGGTTAAGCTCGCGGGCGCGGCGCAGGATGCTGAGCAGCAGCTGGTCGGCGGCGATGACGGTCTTGTGCATGTACACCTGCCAGTACATCAGGCGGCGGCTGATGATGAACTTCTCTACGCTGTAGATGCCCTTCTCGTCGACCACCAGCTCATCCTCATGCACATTGAGCATCGAGATGATGCGGTCGGTGCCCACGATGCCTTCGCTGACGCCGGTGAAGAAGGAGTCGCGCCCCAGGTAGTCGAGGCGGTCCATGTCGAGCTGGCTGCTCACCAGCTGGTGCAGGAAGTGCTTGTGGTAAGTGTTTGAGAATATGGCGATGGCGGTATCCAGAGGCCTGGAGGCCTCGTTCGCTCCACTTCGGTCGCGTTCGCCCATCTCCTCGTTGATGCGCCGCATCATAAGCAGCGTTATCTCCTCGTGCGGCACGTCCACCAGCACGCGCTCCGAGGTGTGCGAGAAAGGCCCGTGACCTATGTCGTGCAGCAGGATGGCCAGCTTGGCGCCGCGGCACTCCTCATCGCTGATATCCACGCCTTTCTGCTTCAGCGTCTCCAGCGCACGTTTCATCAGATTAAGAGCGCCGAGCATGTGGCTGAAGCGCGTGTGCATGGCGCCGGGGTACACCAGATAGGTCAGCCCCAGCTGCTTGATGCGACGCTGGCGCTGGAAGTAGGGATGCTCGATGACCTGCAGTATCACAGGGTCTTCGACAGAGAGGAACCCGTCATACACGGGGTCGTTGATTATCTTGCGTTTAGTCATCATCACAAAGTTTTTATCACCTTGGCCGGCACACCGCCCACCAGCGTCCGCGGCGGCACGTCGCGCGTCACCACGGCACCGGCGGCAACCACGGCGCCCTGCCCTATGGTCACTCCCGGCAGCACGGTGACGTTGCCGCCGATCCACACGTCGTCTTCTATGACAACGGGCTGGGCTTCGGCCATATACTGGCGCCGCTGGCGGTAGTCGAGCGGATGGGTGACGGTGGTGATGAGCGTGCCGGGGCCTATCATCACGTGGTCTCCGATGCGCACCTCGCGGATGTCGAGGACGGTGAGGTTGTGGTTGCCCGTGAAGTCGTTGCCAATGTGTATGTTCTTGCCGCAGTCGCAGTTGAACGTCTTGGCTATCCACACCCTCTCGCCCACCGAGCCCAGCATCCTCTTCAGCTGCTCATACTGAGCCTCGTAGTCGGTGCCGTCGATGGCGTTGAAGCGTTCGCATTCCACGATGGCCCGCGTCTTGCGCGCTATCAGCTCGTCGTCGGCAAACGAGTACGCCACCCCTGCGTTGCATTTCTCCAGGTTGGTCATAGGTCTTGTCTGTGTTATACGTCGATCACACCAGCCAGCAGGCCGGCGGCGTCGCCTATCATGGTGTTGCATGGCTTCTTGCCAGCAGCCAGCAGACGGCCGCAGACGATGTCGCCCTCCTCCTCGCGGAAGCGCTCTATCAGCGCGCGGGTGTCGGCGGTGTGTCCCGTGAGGCCGCATGCCATGGCCATGCCGCTGACGCAGCCGCAGACCTCGCGTGTGCCAGCCAGGCCGCGACCGAAGGGAGCGGCCACATTCATAGCGTCCTCACCTTTTATCGGCAGCCTGTCGGCATAGGCCATCAGCACCGCCTGGCAGCAGTTGCAGCCCTGCTTGTGCAGAGCTTTTGCATGCTCTATTCTTTCTTCTTTTGTCATAACGTGTAGCTAAACTCCTAACTCTTAACTCCTAACTCTTAACTGTTTATACATCTCCCACATCACGATGGCGGCGGCGCAGCTCACATTCAGCGAGTGCTTCGTCCCCTCCTGCGGTATCTCCAGTGCCCCGTCGCAGAGCTCCATCACCTCCTCCTGCACCCCCTCAATCTCGTTGCCGAAGACGATGGCCACCTTGTCAAGTGCGACGGCCTTCATGTCGTCGAGTGAAATGCTGTCGTGGGCTATCTCGACGGCGTAGACTTTATAGCCGCGTTCTTTCAGATCGCGGACGCATGACACCGTGTCTTCGTGGTAGCTCCAAGCGACGCTCTCCTCGGCGCCGAGGGCGGTCTTGTGTATCTCGCGGTGCGGTGGCGTGGAGCAGATGCCGCAGAGCGCGATATGCTCCACGCGGAAGGCGTCCGCCGTGCGGAACACGGAGCCTATGTTGTTCTGCGAGCGCACATTGTCCAGCACCACCGTCAGCGGCAGCTTCTCGCTCTCGCGAAACTCCTCCACCGTCAGCCGGTGTATCTCCTCGGTGGTCAGCTTCTTCATCATCCTACACTACCCTCAAGCGACACCGACAGCAGCTTCTGCGCCTCTACGGCGAACTCCATGGGGAGCTTTTTGAGGACGTCTTTGGCGTAGCCGTTGACTATGAGGCCCACGGCGCTCTCCGGGCTGATGCCGCGCTGCTGGCAGTAGAAGAGCTGGTCTTCAGATATTTTGCTCGTCGTGGCTTCGTGCTCCAGGATGGCGGTGTGGTTGTCGGCCTTGATATAGGGCCAAGTGTGCGCACCGCATTGGTCGCCGAGCAGCAGGCTGTCGCACTGCGAGTAGTTGCGGGCGTTGTCGGCCCCGCGGCCTATCTGCACCAGGCCACGGTAGCTGTTGTGGCTCCGTCCGGCACTGATGCCCTTGCTCATGATGGTCGAACGCGTGTTCTTGCCCACGTGTATCATCTTCGTGCCCGTGTCGGCCTGCTGGTAGTTGTTGGTGACGGCCACGGAGTAGAACTCCGCCGTGCTGTCGTCGCCCTGCAGGATGCAGCTCGGGTACTTCCACGTCACGGCGCTGCCGGTCTCCACCTGCGTCCAGCTCAGCTTGCTGTGCGAGCCCTTGCAGATGCCGCGCTTGGTGACGAAGTTATAGATGCCGCCCTTGCCGTTCTTGTCGCCAGGATACCAGTTCTGCACCGTGCTGTACTTCACCTCGGCGTCCTTCATGACGACTATCTCCACGATAGCCGCATGCAGCTGGTTCTCATCGCGTTGCGGAGCCGTACAGCCTTCCATGTAGCTCACGTAGGCACCCTCGTCGGCCACGATGAGTGTGCGCTCGAACTGGCCTGTACCCTTGGCGTTGATGCGGAAGTACGACGAGAGCTCCATCGGGCAGCGCACCCCCTTGGGGATGTAGCAGAAGGAGCCGTCGCTGAAGACGGCGCTGTTAAGCGCGGCAAAGAAGTTGTCGGTGCTCGGCACCACGCTGCCCAGGTACTTACGCACGAGGTCAGGATGCTTCTGCACGGCCTCGCTGATGGGCATGAAGATGATGCCCTTCTCTTCCAGCGCCTTCTGGCTCGTGGTCTTCACGCTGACGGAGTCCATGATGGCGTCGTAGGCCACGCCCGCCAGTGCCTCGCGCTCGCGTAGCGGTATGCCCAGCTTGTCGAAGGTGGCCAGCAGCTCCGGGTCCACCTCGTCCATACTCTTTTTCTTCTCCTGTTTAGGGGCAGCGAAGTAGATGATGTCCTGGTAGTTGGGCGTCTCGTATTCCAGATGCGCCCAGTCCGGCTCCTTCATCTTCTGCCAGCGGCGGAAAGCCTCAAGACGGAACTCCAGCAGCCACTCCGGTTCGTTTTTCTTCTTTGAGATAAGGCGCACCACATCCTCGTCCAACCCCTTGCGGATGGTCTCCGTATCGATATCCGTGGTGAAGCCCCATTTGTATTCTTCGCTGGTAACTTCCTGAATAATATCTTTCTCTGTATCTTCCATTGCTTTTTTATATACAATTTGGCAATGCAAAGATACGAAAAAAGTACGACATACAAGCTGTTTTTTACCAACAGACAGCGAAAAGCGACAGGGCGCAGCGTCGACTGCCAACGCTGCGCCCCACGCCTTGTTTTCGGCTTGTATTTCAACGCTTCACGACGCGGCTTGTAGCCACACCGCCGTCTGTCGTGCAGCGCAATATATAAACACCTGCAGGCATGCCGCCAAGGTCCACGGCTGCACCATTTGCCGAGCAGACCTTGCGGCCGGCAAGGTCGATGACCTCGACAAGTCGCACTGGCTGAGATGCCTCGACGTTCACAATACCATTGGCGGGGTTGGGCCATACCGAGATTCTCACATCCGGCACACCTTCCACGCCCAACACCATGGTTGAACTGACCACCACGCTGTCCAGCAACAACCCGCCAACGCCTGGACGGCCTGTATAGCCGAAGTCAAGCATCACAGTATCACCATTATCCACGGTAAACGCCAGTTCGCGTTGCACCCATGCCGATACCGACACCGTGTCGCTCATCGCTGCCTGGCCGGCGTTCAGCGTGTAGTATGCCGCAACTCCCTCGTTCATGGCCCGCACCTTCCACGTCACAGTGTATGTGCCGGCCTCGACAATGGCTGGCGACAGCAAGTGGTTGTCCCCACTGCCACTGTATGGTGTCCCTGCATAGACAGAGTAGTTGCCGTCAGTGCCGGTGGTGTCATACACCATCCACGAATAGCTGTTATCGTCTGTCATTGTGGCGCTCCAGCAAGTGGGAGCGTCCTCAAAAGCCTCTGTGTAAGGAAAATGGCGTATCACACACAGCGAATCGTCGCCAGTGTGCGGACGTATGCCGACAAGCATCTGCTGTTTGTTGGTGAAGTCGTATAAGCCTGTGCCGCCGCCAACGCCGCCATCCCCGGGAGCCAGATTGTCGAGCGTGTAGTAGCCGTCGCCAATGCCGCTCCAGCCCCAGTTGAAGTCGAAGCGCCCTTGGTCGTCGTAGCCGTCGCACACAAAGCAATGGGCCCCCGACGTCTCGTCGCCGCCGACATAGATGACGGGGCGCTGCGCATCCAGCTCGGCGCGAACCATTGCCGTCCAGGCACTGTCGCCGTACTTCTCGCGGTACACGCCGCCGGCGGCCGACGAGTAGCCGAAGTACCGCACCATGCCGCTCAGCGCGCTGCCCATGCTAAGCAGCGGAATATTGTGCGCCCAAGCGCCGCTGCCGCCATCATAGGATGTGCCGTACTGCATTTCGCACGCCACACCGCAGTGGTACATCAGCGTGGCCACGGCGTTCTTCTGTACCGTGCTCGATGCCGACGTCAGGACGTTGGGCATGTTCTGCCAGTCGTATACCGTGGCGCCGAAGTCCACGGTCTGCCGGCCGGCCTCCTGTCCGTAGCCGGTCATGGAATATGAGTAGTAGCTGTGCGTACCCGTGCCGCGCTGCGGGTAGTTCCAATACTTCATCACCTGCGCCATGGCGGTGGCCACGCAACCCGTGGCGGCATGCACCGGACTGCCGAAAAGGCTGAGGGTCGGACAGGCGTTGTTGTAGGGCGCTTCCTGATCCCACTTGGTGGTCAGCATGGGCGCCACAACTGTCAGCCGTCGCGGCTCGCCCCCGCCGGCCAGAAGGTCACGCCACTGGTCAGCCACATCGCCGGGGGCTTCGTAATCCTTTGAACGGCAAAGGTCAACCTGCTGCTGCCACCCGTCGAGCCACCACACCAGCTCCGGACTCATACGCGAAGCACCGATGGGGTTGGCAAACGAGTAGGCAAGCACCGGCTGCACACGATCGTCGGCCGCCACGATGACAAACCCCGGCATATCGTGAGGCTCGAAAATAAAGAAGGCATCCCACGGCACCTTCACACATTGCATCGCGCCTTCAACACCAGCCACATTCCCGTCGCGGTGCAGATTCCAGAAATTGGCAGCCACGGTGCCGGCGTCGCCAACGGTCACGGGGGCGGCGCCTGCAGCGGACGGCCAAAGCGACGCCATGGCGCCACAGAAAGCCAAAACAAGATACTTATTTCTCATGTTCAGCGTGTTATAGGTTTAGTCACAATTGCCATGCTGCTGCAAAGATACATTTTTTCCCTCTTCCTCGAGCCACATTTTTTTCAACCGCCTGCCAATCCACACCGAGTAAGGCACCGCGATTATAAACGTAAGCACGTCGGCCACAGCCTGGGCCGTCTGAACCCCCTGCATCCCTAACCACACAGGCAGCAGGAGAATGACCGGAATAAAGAAAAGACCGTTGCGACAGATACTTAGCAGCGTCGCAGGGAAGGTCATGCGTATGTTCTGGAAAAGCATGCCCGTGGCGGTAAAGAGGCCCACCAACGGGAATGCCACACACTGCCAACGCAGCGTGACAGCACCTATCTCGATGAGCGCCGCATCCTCGGCGCGGAACAGCGCAACTATCTGTGGTGCAAAGACTAACCCTACCGTCGAGATGACCAGCAGGAATGCCGTGCCCACGCTGACGGTGAAGAGCCACGCCTCGCGCACACGCCCGTAGAGCCTCGCCCCGTAGTTGTAGCCGCATACCGGCTGAAACCCTTGGCAGAAGCCCAGCACCACGCTGAAAGCGAACATCATGATGCGCGTCACCACGGCGAAGGCGGCCACGGCGCTCGCCTCCTGCCCCGGGGCGGCATAGAGGGCGGCGCAATAGTTGAGGCTCACGGCGGCGGCACAGTTGAAGACCTGCCTGAAAAGCGACGGCAATCCGCCACGGAATATCTCGTAATAGACACGCCACGAGGGCTTGAAGTGACTCAGACGGATATGCACACACTGTGGTTTGAAGGTGCCGTAAAGCAATAAGCCCCAGGCGAATAGCTGGCTGAGGGCAGTGGCCAGCGACGCACCGCTGACACCCATGCCGAGGGTGAAGATAAACAGCGGGTCGAGGGCTATGTTGAGCACCGCGCCGCTGACGATGCCCACCATGCCGAAGGCGGCGTTGCCCTGCAGACGCAGCTGGTTGTTAAGCGTCAGGGCCGACATCATGAAGGGAGTGGCCATGACGATATAGCGCAGGTAGTCGTTGGCGTAGGGCACCACAGCCTCGGGGGCTCCAAGCAGTCGGCTCAAGGCCGAAAGATTTGGCAGACAGACAACTGCCGCCAGCAATCCGATGAGGAACGGAGTAACAAAACCCACACTCGCCACGACAGAGGCCGACGATGTGTCTTTGGCGCCAAGGGCCCTTGATATATAGTTGCCCGACCCGTGGCCGAAGAAGAAGCCAAGAGCCTGAATGAACGTCATGTAGGCAAACGAGATGCCGATACCGGCAGTGCCCTCGGTGGAGAGGCGCCCGATGAAGGCGGCATCGACGACATTGTACAGCGCCGTGGTCACCATGGCGATGATCGTGGGCACTGCCATCTTGCACACTAGCAGCTTCACCGGCCGCTGCGTCATCTCCTCGTATTTATCCTCAAGTGTCACTTGCGGATAATATCCGTATTACCCTTTGAATTAAGCAGTTTCACCCTAACAGTCTTCGTATGCCCGTCACGCTCGAAGTCCACATCGACCTCGTCGCCGGGGGTAAACAGACCGAGCTCTTCCATCATCTCGGCAAAGGTGTTGACGTCCTTGCCGGCAACCCGCAACACAATGTCGCCCTGACGGATGCCGGCATTGTCGGCGGCACAGTCCTTCACCACCTTGACGACATACAGACCCTTGATGTCGCGGGCATTGGCCTGACGAGCTATATTGGCATCGACTTCAACAACTTGCACTCCAAGATAGCCACGCTGCACGTAGCCGTAGCGCTGCAGGTCGCCTGCCACTTTGACAGCCAGATTAGAGGGGATGGCAAACGAATAGCCGATATAGTTGCCGTTGCCCGACGCGATGGCCGTGACGATGCCGACGAGCTCGGCCTGCGAGTTGACCAAAGCACCTCCACTATTACCTGAATTGACAGCTGCATCTGTCTGCAAGAAAGACTCCAACGGCGTCTCATTGCTGCGCGGATTGTCTATAATGTGCATGTTGCGCGCCTTGGCGCTGATGATGCCGCTGGTGACCGTGGAGGTGAGGTTGAAGGGGTTGCCGATGGCGAGCACAGGCTCGCCGACCTTCACCAGGTCGCTGTTGCCGAAGGGGATGTAGGTCAGCCCCTCGGCCTCGACCTTGATGACGGCCAGGTCGGTGGCGGGGTCGTTGCCCACGAGCGTCGCCGGAAGCTCACGCCGGTCGTTGAGTGTCACGCTGATACGCTCGGCATCCTGCACCACGTGGTTGTTGGTCAATATGTAGCCGTCGCTGGTGATGATCACCCCCGAACCGTAGGCGCTGTACACCTGCTTCTGCACCCCCTGCGGGATGATGAAGCCGAAGAACGACTGGTAGAGCGGCGTCATCTGCGTCATCTCGGTCTTGATGTGCACCACGCCGTCTATCGTCGCAGCAGCGACATCAGTGAAATCATTAATCTTAAGTCTGTTGACAGCAGTCTGTTGATGTGCCGCTTCAACACTCTTGACGGTCTCTTCCGGCTGCTGGGCGCAGGCCTGCATCATCATGCTGACACCCGCGAACAGCAAAAAAAATGTCTTTCTCATGTCCTTTTATTTATAACCAATAACAAACAATTGGCGATTTTATTGCCTACCATCGCCAAATATCTCCTGCACAAAACGTGCCAACACGGAGTCCCTTCGGCCTTCCTTCGGCCCCTCTACGGCCTTCCACTGAAGAACGGCCGAAGGGGGTCCGTAGGGGGTCCGTAGGGACTCCGTACCAAAAAAGCACCAAAAAAGGGTGTCAGCGGTGGCGTCACACAATAAAAAAAACGGCGCCTCGTTATCCAAGATATATGAAAGGACGCCTGATACTGTTTCCCGTACCCATCGGAGCCGACGACATCGGCATCTCGCTGCCCGCCAACAATATGGAACTGCTGGCCACATGCCGCACTTTCATCGTCGAGGAGCTGCGCTCGGCGCGACGCTTCCTGAAGCGGGCAGGCTATCCCTACCCTATCGACGACACTGTGTTTCTGGAACTTAACGAACACACCACCCACGATGCCGTGGGCCACTACCTTGATGCTATCGAGCGCGGCGAGAACATAGGCCTGCTCAGCGAGGCCGGGCTGCCCTGCGTGGCCGACCCGGGAGCCATGATAACCCGCGTGGCGCAACGCCGTGGCATCGAGGTGGTTCCGCTCGTCGGACCGTCGTCACTGATGTTGGCGCTGATGGCCAGCGGCTTCAACGGACAGTCGTTCGCCTTCGCGGGCTACCTGCCTGTCGACAAGTCGAAACGCGCCGCCGCCATCCGTCACCTCGAAGAGCGGCTCCACCGCGAGCACCAGACGCAGATTTTCATCGAGGCCCCCTACCGCAACAACCAGATGCTCGAAACATTGAGCACTGTCCTACAGCCGCAGACCATGATCTGTGTAGCCTGCGACCTCACCATGCCAACGCAGCAGATACGCTCCCTCTCAGCCGCCAAATGGCAGAAAGAGCGCGAGAAATGGAACCTCCACAAGCGCAACACCGTGTTCCTGATAGGGGAATGAGCATCAGGCTGGCGGCACCCTAAGCCGGGCCGCTCGGCCATTCTCGCCCTGAGCCCGCACCCGACCATGGTGGCGCAGCAGAGATATCTGGAAATCAATAGCCTTTGTTATTCACCCTTGGCTGCCGGCAAGCGGAGCAGCTCGACCGCGTCGACACGGCAGTCGGTGTCGCGGTAACGGTCGGGCTGGATGAAGTGGCCGGTATGGAAGTGGCTGTAGACGTTGTCGCCAATGACGCTGCGAGGGTCTACCGTGAGGGTGTAGTCGTAGGTGAAGCGCTTGCCGTAGCGCGTGAGGGTGGCCTGGACGCGGTAGGTGACCGTCAGCGTGTCGGCCGTCTTGTTTGTGAAGGAAAGCCACTCCTGCTGATAGCGGGGAGCATCCTCTACGGGGTTGACTACGGCAAGACGCTCGACGCTGAGGGTGTCGTTGTCGACGCAGGAGACCCGACGCACGACGTCGCCGCCCCACGAGACACCCTGCCCCCTGACCGCAGCGAAAGCGACCACAAAGGCCATGATGGCAAACAGTTTTTTCATAATTATTTGGTGGTAGGTTATATCATCTTCAGGAAGCCCACCAGGCAAGCAGCTGGCTTTCTCAGATCATCTTGAGAAAGCCGACTTCCTTCTCAGTCAGTTCGCGCCAGCGGCCGCAGGGGAGTCTTTCTTGGTGAGGCCGGCGAAGGCAAGTACACAAAAATCAATGGGACGACTCACCGTAATGAGAAATTTACAGGTAAATTGTACTGCACGTTAACGGCTTTTCCTCTGCTTTTTCCTGGGATCCACCTGGGCATGGACTTCACTACACGCACAGCTTCTTCATCGCAACCTCCACCAATGCCGCGAATCACCCTCACATTGGCAAGCGAGCCGTCATCCATGACAACAAACGTCAAAAACACCCTTCCTGATATCTTGTTTTCGCGTGCTGACTGCGGATATCTAATATTTTGGGCCAAAAACTCATACATAGCCTCTATTCCCCCCGGAAACATCGGGTCTATCTCCACCACCTGATATACTTCTTCTATTTCTACCGATGGCGACTTCTTCATTTCTGCGCTGCTGCCATACACATCGAACACATAGTCGCCGATGGTGTACTTACGGCTACAGTCATACTTGCCATCCTCGGATTTTACAACACTCACATTATGCATGGTACCATTGCACCGGGCCCGATAGTCATACCTGACAAGATGCGGAGTGTGCCCATTGCAATCACCATAGCCATCGAATGCAGAATAAACCATGCGCCCTTTCTCGTATGTAAACTGTGCAACATAGATATTAACGGCATCTTCCACAATGAACGGCGAGGGCCAGTCCGCCACGTTGAGTTCCGTGCCGTTATACAAAACCCGCTGGATGAAGAATGTGTCCTTTTGTGAGTTGACCGGGATGCCCAATTGGGCGTTCGCATTCACGGCACAAACGACCATGGCGATGAATAACTTTGTCCTGTTCATATTTATGGTGTTGCTTCGTATTGTCATTTTCATTGCGCTTGTGAGCAAAGTAGGCTTTTTGTACGATAATCGTTCGCGTGTAGTCATATCGTTATCTGTTCTCCGAGGAAATGTGGGTCATGCATAAAGAGCAAGTCGAAGACCATCTTGGTGCGTGCCAGCCATTCGCGGACTGCCAGCCGCAGTTTGGTGGCACGGATATCGATGTCGGCGGCATTGTAGGCCACGGCGTCGACACCAATACGGTTGGCGATGTAGAGTGCACGTTTGTTGTGCCACTGCTGCGATATGACGGTGAGGCTGTCCTGCCCGAAGACCCGCTTGGCGCGCACCATGGAGTCATACGTGCGGAAGCCTGCGAAGTCAAGCACAATGCAGCTGTCGGGGATGCCAGCCTCAACCAGCGCCTGCCGCATGTCTTCCGGCTCGTTGTATCCCTTGCGGCTGTTGTCGCCGCTCACCAGCACCTTGCCCACCTTGCCGGCACGGTACAGCTCGGCACAGGCGGCGATACGGTTGTTGAAATAGGGATTAGGCTTGCCCGTACGTCCAAGCCTCGTGGTGCCAAGCAGCAAGGCCACTCGGCGGTATGGCATATCGTCGGTACTGCTGTAACAAAGTCCTTCCGCGGAACGGTTCACCAGAACATTGGCGACGATAGAAACCGTCACCCCAAACAGGAGCAACGATACCAATGTAATCAGCAGTATCCGCTTAATCCTCATATCATCTTCAGGAAGCCCACCTGGCAGGCAGCTGGCTTTCTCAGATCATCTTGAGAAAGCCGACTTCCTTCTCTGTCAGTTCGCGCCAGCGGCCGCGGGGGAGATCCTTCTTGGTGAGGCCGGCGAAGACGGTACGGTCCAGCTTGTGCACCTCGTAGCCGAGGGCTTCGAAGAGGCGGCGCACGATGCGGTTGCGGCCGCTGTGCAGCTCGACGCCCACGACGCGCTTGTCGATGGTGCCTCCGGTGGCGGCATACTGTATGTCGTCGACATGCATGGGGCCGTCCTCCAGCTCGATGCCGTCCAGGAGCTTCTTCATGTCCTCCTTGGTGACGGGCTTGTTGAGCTCCACCTGGTAGATTTTGTAAACCTGCGTGGAGGGGTGCGTGAGCTTCTTGGCCAGCTCGCCGTCGTTGGTGAAGAGCAGCAGGCCGGTGGTGGCGCGGTCGAGGCGGCCGACGGGGTAGATGCGCTCGGCGCAGCAGCCGTCCATGAGCATCATCACCGTGCGGCGCTCCTGCGGGTCGTCGGTGGTGGTGATGAAGCCCTTGGGCTTGTTGAGCAGGAAGTAGCGGTGGCGCTCGCTGCGGAGCTTCTCGCCGCCATACTGCACCTCGTCGCCGGGCATCACTTGGTAGCCCATCTCGGTGACCACCTTGCCGTTGACCTTCACGCTGCCGGCGGCGATCAGCTCGTCGGCCTCACGGCGCGAGCAGATGCCGGCATGGGCAATGTACTTGTTCAGGCGCATGGCACCCTCGGGGTGCTCCTGCTTAGGTTTTTGCGGAGCGGCAGTTCTCTTCCTTCCCGCTGCGCGGGAATCCATGGAGCCGCTTCTCCACTCCCCTGCCCTGCGCGAGTCCGCGGTGCCTGGTTTTGCGGCTTTACGGATTGCGCCGGAGGCGGGAGTCTTCTTTCTTGCCGGTTCGCGGGATTCTGTGGTCGCAGGCTTCCTGGACTTCTGGATTGCGCCGGAGGCGGGAGCCTTAGCACTCCGCGGCGTCTTGCTGTTGTCTTTCTTTATCATGTTCTTGCTGTTTTTTCCATTCGGTCAATTCCTCGGCGGCGCGCACGTGTCCGCCGAAGTGCATCACGTAAGGCCAGGTGTACTCCTTGTCCTGGTAGTCGAGGAACTTCTCCGTCTCGCGCGCCAGCATGAGGAATATCTCGAGGCGGTGCGAGAGGAGCCACTTGACGGCCGGTATGTTGCGCCGCGCGGCGAGGGCGTACATCATGTTCACCTTGGTGAGGTTGCGCTGCACCCACGCCATGGCCTTCTCGTCGCCGTCGCAGGCGTTGCTGAGGATGGCCAGCCAAGCGAAGTTGTGCTTGAAGAGCCACACCATGGCGTCGTCATCGCCGCGGATGGCGTTGCTGAAGGCCGCCAGCTCGGGGTGCGGCCCCTCCACGAGCACGCGGAAGAAATCCGTCCGCCCCTCCACGCACTTCACCAGCGCCAGCAGGTGCTTCACATCATATTGCTCCAAGCCTTTCATGCACATATATTAACGCAAGCGTCTATTAATTATTGCATCAATGGCACAATAAATGCAATTCTGTCGCGTTATACAATCAAAAAAGAACATAATCATGGCAACACTGACAATACAATACGACGGACGTAACAAAACGGCCCGCAGCATCGTGGAGATGCTTCGATCGTTGGACATCTTCCATGTCGTAGAGACTCCGGCCCGCAAGAGCGGCATAGAACTGGCTATGGAGGACAAGGCTGCCGGACGTGTGACCACTTGGGACAGCCCGCAGCAGATGTTCGACACACTGATGGCACAATGAAGTACACCGTCCTGACCACCAAGAGGTTCGAGCGCGCCTTTGACCTCTGCAAACGCCGTAACTATCCCATGCAGCGTCTGCTTGATGTTGTAAACATGTTGGCCGAAAACGGCACCCTGCCTCGACAATACAAACCGCATAAGCTGAAGAACATCCCCGGCAACAACACGTGGGAATGCCATATACAGCCCGACTGGCTGCTGGTGTGGGAGCAGAACGACATGCAACTCACCCTGTTGATGCTCGACACTGGCACCCATTCAGACATATTCTAAGAAGAACAGATTCCCTACCAGCCTCCGACGGGCCACCCCGCCGGAGGCTTTTTTTTTGCAGCCTAAAAATAAATTTTGCCACCTCGCAGAATTGTCGTATCTTTGCACTCGATTTCAACAGTGAAATCGTGAAGCGTTATACGCGTTCTGTGTAAAGGAACCTGAGAAACTCCATAGTGCTACAGAATTAGTGTAATGGCTTTCGCTGTTATAGCGTGGGCTTATTGCATCTTCTCAGCACAAGGTAATTCTCAGGACCTCTTTACAGGAAGCGGCATACGGCGCCACGCTTCTTTTATTATTAATGCTCAACGGGGCGCGGGAGGGCAAAGAAGTTGCACCCGACACAAAATAGGGTTATGAATATGGGAACTGTATATTGCCCAGAATGTGGATACGAGATTAGCGACCAAGAAACCAAATGCCCTTTTTGCGACGCAGAACTTGATTGGTCAAATGGCAAGTCCACTGTAGGTGTAAAAAAGCCACAATCCACAAAAACATCAGAACAAGTATATAGAGTATATCAAGACGGATCAAAAGATAATACGATTAATAACAAAGTGCAGAACGACAACGCCGAAAAAGTACTTGGGACAATCGCATCAATCATCTTTTGGGTTGGAACAATAGTATGTTGCATCGTCTTCATCGTCGGCATATATAATTGGTTGGCAAACATTGATAGCTGGAGAGGAAAAGAAGACCGCACACTTGGACTAATTCTTATGGGTGCAAGTATTGTTTTATACTTACCGACTCTTGTCTCTTGGGCGAGTCTAAAACTGATGGTAAATATCTCACGCAATTTATTTGAGATAAAAGAGACTTTAGCCAAGGGCAAAAAATAAGTCTCATTAGCTCCAAACGATTTTGAAAACGGCTAAAATGAGTGTCGCAAGGGGCGTCCTGGAATGGTTAAGGGTTAAGGATTAAGGATTAAGGATTAAGGGGTCTTGGTTTAGGGGTTGCTCCGCAAGTCACGCCCCGGTGATGGGGAGCAGATGCCGTTTAGTAGCCGTCTTGTAGCCGTTTAGTAGCCTTTTAGAGGGTGTTTTGTCAGTAGAAATGGAGTACGGATGGGTAGATGTGTTTGGTAATAGCTGTATGACAGGCGGTTACGGAATGATGACGCTGTGATATGTGGTTGAGGCGTAACAGCGTAACAGCGTAACAGTTCGAAATACGGTATTCCAAAAGTCAAAAATCAATTCTTATATCTATATATCTATATAGATATATAGATATATAGATATAAGGCCTGATTTTGGGTAGAGGAAATAGGGGAATGGGAACTGTTACGCTGTTACGCTGTAACGCTGGTTGGGGGATGAGTGGCGCTTTGGACGTTGGATATGATAGATATTCAACGACATAAAGCCGACTGGCGAAGTCTGGAGGAGGGGTGCAACGGTATGGATTCAGGATGGGGACACCTTATTTTCGGCCACGAGGGTATTCATTTGGGCACAAAAAGGCTCTGGACCGCCATCAGTTATTCAAAATTGAACAAGTAATCAAACCTAAAAGAAAAGCGCAACCATACTTGGTATGGTTGCGCTTTCCTTTTTTATTAGGCTACTTATTCATCCGCGGATCTTCGCGCCCAGCTGGGTCTCGAGGGTCTTCTGTATCTTGGCCATGGTAGCCTCGATCTGTTTGTCGTTGAGGGTCTTGTCCTTGTCCTGCAGGATGAAGCTGACGGCGTAGGACTTGAAGCCGTCGGCGATGCCCTTGCCCTCGTAGACATCGAAGAGGCTGACTCGCTTGAGCAGTTTCTTCTCGCACTGCATGGCGGCCTGCTCGATGGCGGCGAAGGTGACATCCTTCTTCAGGATGAGAGCCAGGTCGCGGCGCACTTCGGGGAACTTGGCCACCTCCTGGTAGAGCACCTCCTTGGTGGGATACTGCTTGAGAAGCAACGTCCAGTTGAGGTCGGCATAGTAGACTGGCTGCTTGATGTCCATCCGCTTCAGCGTCTCGCGACCGATGCGGCCGATGGTGCCCAGCAGCTTTTTGCTGTCCTTCAGCACGATGTCGAGGCCTTCGGCGAAGAACTTGTACTGCGTCGGAACCATCTCCACGCGGCCCATATTGACGCGCATGCGATGCAGGATGTCAATGACGTAGGCCTTGAGGTAGAAGACGTCGGCCTCGGCGGGTTTCATCTTCCAGCTCTCGGGCGTCATGTTGCCGGTGAGGAAGATGCTGACGTGCTCGGTCTCGTTGAAGCGCTTGGTGACGGGCAGCTCCTGGTTGGCGGCCTCGTCGGTCTTCACGTAGCTGCGGCCGAACTCGTAGAGCTTCTGGTCATGGATTTTATAATTAATGTTACGCGCGATGCACTCCAAGCCGCTGTAGAGCAGCGTCTGGCGCATGACGTTGAGTTCCTTGGAGAGGGGGTTGATGATGGGGATGCAGCGGTCGGCCGGGAAGTCGGGATTGTCGGCAGAGCCGACGCCATAGCACTCGTCGTAATATTCGCTCTTGGTGAGCGAGTTGTTCATAATCTCGCTGAAGCCGTTGTCGGTGAGGTAGTCGCTCACGGCGTTCTTCAGCTTGCGCGGGTCGGGCTTCTTGCCGTAGCTCAGGCAGCTGTTGACCGTGGTGCCGATGTGGATATTGTTGTAGCCGTAGATGCGCATGATTTCCTCCACGATGTCGCACTCGCGGGTGACGTCGGCCTTGCAGGTGGGCACCTTGAGGGTCATGCCCTCAGCGTCCTCGCGCACAATCTCGATGTCGAGCGACGTGAGAGCCGTACGGACGGCCTCCAGCGGGATGTCCTGCCCCACGAGGTCGAACATGCGGCGGAAGTTCACCTCAACCGTCGGGCGCTCAATCTTGTTGGGGTAGAGGTCCACCATCTGGCCGCAGATGTCGCCGCCGGCCAGCTCGCGGATGAGCTTCACGGCGCGGCGCAGGGCCCACTCGGTGATGTTGGGGTCGCAGGTGCGCTCGTAGCGGTAGCTGGCGTCGGTCTTCAGCGTGTGGCGCTGGCTGGTCTTGCGGATGCTCACGGGGTTGAAGAAAGCGCTCTCCAGGAAGACGTTCGTAGTCTCCATGCTCACGCCGCTCTTCTGTCCGCCGAAGACACCGGCGATGCAAATACCCTCGTTCTCGTCGCAGATCATCAGGTCGCGGGCGTCGAGCGTGCGCTCCACGCCGTCGAGGGTGACGAACTTGGTGCCCTGCGGCAGGCGCTTCACGACGACGTGGCCGCCGCCGATCTTGTCGGCATCGAAGGCATGGAGCGGCTGACCCACCTCCATCATGACGAAGTTGGTGACGTCGACGATATTGTTGATGGGACGCAGGCCCACGGTGCGCAGACGGTTCTGCAGCCACTCGGGGCTCTCCCCTACCTTCACATTGCGCAGCGTGATGCCCGTGTAGCGCGGGCAGAGCTCCGGCTCCTCCACGGTGACGCGGATGGCCTTGTCACTCTCCACTTTCCACTCTCCACTTTCCACTTCCGGCCACTTGATGGCCAGATTCTTACCCTCGCGGGTATTGCGGACAGCCACCACGTCGCGGGCCACGCCGATGTGCGAGATGGCGTCCATGCGGTTGGCCGTGATGGCCACCTCCAGCAGGCAGTCGTCCTTCACGTGGAAATACTCCTTGGCGGGCATTCCCACGGGGGCGTCGTCGGGCAGCACCATGATACCGGCGTGGTCGGTGCCGAGCTGCAGCTCGTCGGCAGCGCAGAGCATACCCTCGCTGACGGCGCCGCGCAGTTTTCCTTTCTTAATTTCATAATATTCAGTGTCCGAGGTGTAAATCTTGGTGCCAATCTGGGCGCAGACCACCTTCTGGCCGGCGGCCACGTTGGGGGCGCCGCAGACGATATTCAGCGGACGCTCGCCGCCCACGTCGACGGTGGTCAGGTGCAGATGGTCGCTGTCGGGGTGCGGCTCGCAGGTCAGCACCTGCGCTATCACCACATGCTCCAGACCACCCTTGATGGTCTCCACCTTCTCCATGCTGTCCACCTCCAAGCCGGAGAAAGTCAGCAGGTCGTCCAGTTCCTGAGGAGTCATATCCTCAATATCCACATACTCTTTAAGCCAATCGAAAGAAATATTCATATATGTATCAGTTTATTATCAATAATATATAGTTTTAGTATTCAAACTGCAAAAATACAACTTTTTCTGTAACCAGCAAAGATAAATCACAATAGGTTTTCCAAATCACCGTTGAAGAACACCTCCAAAGGCATAGCAGAACCTCCCACAACAAGGGAATGTGTCGGATGAAAGCGTTCTCTGAAGGTAGCCAGGCCACTATTCATCTGGCGGTTACCGCTCTTCACTTCGATAGCCACTGTCTTGTCTCCACGAGTAATCACAAAGTCCACTTCCTCGTTGTTCTCACGCCAATAGTACAATTGGTATTCCAGTTCATCTGCCTTGTCAAGCAGGTGACATCCCACAGCCGACTCCACCCATCTCCCCCATAATTGCGGATTGGTGTAGGCTTTCTCAAATGTCATACCATCACTCATCACCGTCAACAATGCATTGTTGTACACCTGCAATTTGGGAATAGACTTGTATTTACGCGACATGCCAACCGTATATTTTTGCAACCCTGTGAGCAGTTTGCTTTCACCAAGCACCTCCATATAACTCGCCAGTGTAGTTGCATTTCCGGCATCCTGAAGCATACCCAACATCTTGTTATACGCAAGCAACTCTCCAGAATAGCCACAACCCAGCCTAAACAGTTGGTGCATCAACGCGGGTTTATAGATATAAGTTGTCTGTAACACATCTTTCTCGATGGCCGGTGCCACAATGGCTTCTCGCATATACCTCCGCCAACGGCTCTCGTTGGGCAGGTAGCCAGCACTCCCAGGATAACCACCGAAATAGACATACTGGTTGATGTCCCAGCCGAAAGCATCTTGCATCTCCTTAAACGACCAATGTCCCATCGGTATCAACTCGAAGCGTCCTGCCAATGACTCTGTCAGACCTTTTTTCAGCAGCAGCCTTGATGAGCCAAGCAAGATCACTTTCAAATTCACATCGTTAAAGGTATCCGCATCCCATTCTTTCTTTACTTGCTCGCTCCAGTTGTCAATCTTATGCACCTCGTCGATAGCGAGTAGAAACTCTTTGCTACCAGAGAACCGCATACTCGACCGAGCTTCCTCCCACCGAGCGGCAATCCACTCGTTATCATCAGGAGTGACAGCGTCGGCGTTGAAGTAAAGTGACGGCATCGAGACCTTCTCTATGAGTTGCTTTACCACTGTTGTCTTCCCAATTTGACGGGGACCCGCAACCACTTGGATTGTCTTCCTCGGCTCTTGCAACCTGGAAATCAACTCGTTTATTTGTCCTCTTACTATCATAACCATCTGTATTTCCGATTGCAAAGATACAAAAAATCTTCAAATCTCCAACAAAAAATCTTCAAATCTTCAAAAAAAAATCTCCGATTCTCCAACAGAAAATCTTCAAATCTTCATCATAAAATCTTCAAATCTCCAACAAAAAATCTTCAAATCTTCCGAGAAAAATCTCCGATTCTTATTGCAACAACCATATATTAACTACTACCAAACAACAAACTCTCGACGGTGTGTCTACAGTCTTCGCACAGTCTATAGTGTCGGGGCGCTGACGCCTTCGCGGGCACGGCTTTGGAGCTCCATCTTGCCGATGCGCCAGGTTAGGCCGAATGCGACGGAACGGCTGCCCCAAGTGTAGCTGTAGTTGGTCTGGTAGTAGGGGTTGAGGCCGACATCGCCGCTCTTTGCGGTGGCGAGGATGTCCTGCCAGTTGAGGAAGAGCGAGAGGCGTCCTTTGAGGAGGTCGGCACTCGCCCCGAGGTCGAGCTGGAACGAGGGCTGGCTCTTGCTCATCAGCGACAGGGCAGCGGTAGAATAGTGAGCGTTGGCATAGATTTGCAGCACCTTCCACAGCTTGCCCGTCACGTTGAGCCGTCCGCTGAAGGTGGGCAGATGCCGCTCGTCCCATTCGCCGGGGCGGAACTCCATATTGTAGTAATAGTCCCAGACATTGGCGTAGAAGCGGATGTTCATAAAGGGCCTGGGCCGCCACGTGACGTTGGCCTCGGCGCCGAGGGTGCGGCTGTCGCCGATGTTGGCCCACTGGCTGAAACTGACGATGCGTCCGTAGTAGGGGTGGTAAGCCACGTCGCCGAGCTGCTGTATCTCGTCGGTGTTAGCGCGGAGGTAGCCCGTCAGACCCACGCTGCCCCAGTTCTTGTACATCGTCCAACCGCCCTCGAGGTTGTGGGTGTGGCTGAAACGCAGGTCGGGGTCGCCGAGTTCGTAGTCCTCAGTACCGAGCCAGGTGTATGTGCTCCACAGTTTGCTGCCGGGCGAAGTGAAGCGGCGTGTGTAGCTGAGGGTGAAGTTGTGGCCGCCGTCGGTGCTGTAGCTGGCGTGGAACGAGGGAATGAAGTCCCAGAAGGCCTTGTCGACGTCATATTGCGTGGTCTCCACGGGCAGGTCGGTGAAGGTTGCCTGCTTCCACTTGCGATACACCCGGGCACCGCCCTTGAGGGTGAGGTGCTTGATCTTCTGTTGCACGGCCACATAGGCGTTCAGCTCGTTGTCCACCATTCGAGTAGTGTAGGTGCGGTCGGCATCGCGCATCCATTGGCCAGTAGCAAAACTCATCGTGTCCCACTGCACAGACTGTAAATTGCGCCCCAGCACAGCCCCAATACCGGCCTCCATAGTGGTGTTCTGGCCAAAAGGCTTTGTGTAGTCGAGGTCGATGTAATTCCATTGCGATAGATAGTCCTCTGTGCGACGGTTGCGCATATTGTATTGCTGCATGACGGTGTATTGGCGTTCCTTGTCGCGGATGGTGCGGTCGGGGTTATAGTTGACACCTATATAGAGTTGTATTTTCTGTCCAAGGCTGTCAAGCTTGCGGTCAAGACCGACGCCACCGAAAACACCAATCCAGTTGTTGGGGACAAGAATGTCGGAGCGGTAGGAATGGTCGCCTGGGTTGAAGATATATTCTTGCCGGGCGATGTCGTAGTGGCTCTCCACCTTCCTCCGACCGGGGGAAATATTAAGCCACGCATTGAGACTTGTCACGCTGTCTATCTGCCAGTCCACCGAAGCACCTGCGTTGCCGCTCACCTTGCGTTGCCGCTCCGTGCCGGCATAGGAGTATTCGGTAGAGAGACGACCGATGGAGTCGTAGAGTTGCTCGTGGTTCTCCGTGCTGACGTCGAAACTGCTGATGTTGCCGTTGGCCCACGCCGTGACGCTCACCTTCTCGTTGGCCCACACGTAGGAGAGCCACGGCTGGAGGTAGGGCGTGGTGCTGGCGTTGAGACCCACGGAGAGCAGCGAGTTGAGCTGCACGCGCTGGTCGGTGATAATATTGATGATGGCTCCCGTCGAACCATATCGGGCCGAGGGATTGCTCAACACTTCGACGCGCTTCACACTGCTGGCAGGCATCGTCTTGATGTATTGCTTCAGCGCCTCGCCGCTGAGGTTCGACGGCTTGTCGTTGAGCCAGATGGTCACGTCGCTGCCGCCGCGCAGGGTGATGTTGCCCTCGGGGTCGACCTCCACGCCCGGCGCGTTCTGCAACGCGTCGGCCATCGTGCCTGTCTGCACGCTGGGGTCGTCCTCCACGTGGTAGAACACCTTTTCGCCGTCGGCGCTGTAGAGCGGACGCTGGGCGGTGACGCTCACGGCCTGCAGCGTGGTGCTGCTTTGGAAGATGTCTATCACGCCCAATGCCGTGTCGGGCGGAACGTTGAGGCGCTGCCAGTAGGTGTCGTAGCCCACCGCCGAGATGCGCAGCAGGTACTCGCCCGCCGCCACCGCCTCGAAGCGCATCGCGCCGCGGTCATTGGTGGTGCTGCCCGCCACAAACGTGCTGTCCGCCGTCCGCAGCAATACACAGTTGGTAAAAGCCATCGGCTCGCCGCTCTTTGCGTCGCGCAGCGTGCCGTGGATGGCGAGGCTCTGTGCCGTCGCCATCCCGCAATTCAAAGCAAACATAGTCACCAAGAAGAATCGTTTCTTCATTGTGTAGTTTCTTTTCTTCATTATTGTGTAGTTTACTATTAGTTTATTTTATACCCCTGATTCTTACAAGAGCGTACAAAAAAGCCGTGAACTTAATCTTCTTTGTTCTAACGGAGGCTCTGGTAAACCTTGACTGCAAACAAGAAAGCTCACGGTGTCGTGAGCGTTTCCCCCTTTCAAGTGCAGTCAGATGAAATTTTACCAGAATTTCCGTTAGCACAGAAAAGCGAATACGCTTAATTATTATGTCCCTGTAGTTATACTCTGTTTTATATCATTGTTTTGTTTTTGTTTTCGGCTGCAAAGATACGAATATTATTTTAACTGGCAAAATTATTCCTCCAAAAGGCGGTAGAGGCGGTATTCCTCTGTCGGGAGGGGCACCTCGATGTAGGTGGTGTCGGCGACGTCATCGGCTGCTATCAGGTGGCGGTGCTGCGCGTTGGCGTCGAGGGTTACGCGGTGGTAGAAGTACCAGTAGCCGTGGAGGCTGTTGTTCGACGCCAGCTCAGGGGCCAGGGCCACCAGCTCGCCGTCATGCACCTCCGCGGCCATCACGTCCATATCGTGCAGCATGGCTTTGTCGCGTCCGGGCTTGCCATAGTGCAAGGCGTTGGTTATCACCGCTGCCATCAGTACAGCAACTGTCGCCACCGTCATCGCCGGCCGCTGCAGCTGCTTCTCCATGTGGCGCGCCAGGGGCTCGAGCAGTGCCGCCACCGCCAGCGCCACGAAGGGGAACACCGTGAGCAGGTAGAACGCCCGCTGCTTGGTGCTCACCATCATCGGCAGCGTGCCGCATAGCGCCAGGGCGAACACCAGGCCAAAGCGGCGCCAGCTGTCGCGCGTGGGGCGCCACGGGGCACTCTTGCGCAGTATGCCAAACAGCACCACTGCCAGGGCGACGACCAACACTACGGCGGTGTGCGAGAAGAGAGTCTTGACGATATAGGTACGGCTGGTCACCAGTACCTGGCTGCCACCTATCACCTGGTTCTCAAAGTATTTGTGCAGGAACTCCTGTGCGTCGGGCACACAGAACCACAGCAGCGCCATCGGTGCCGCCAGTCCTGCCGCCATCGCCAGCGTGCCCACTGCGGCCTGGCCGAAGCCCTTGCGCGTGCCGAAGAGCCACAGTAGCGCCGGCAGCGCCAGCGGGAAGAGTCCCGTAGGCCCTTTGGTGAGGAACGCCGCAGCGAGCATCACGCCCGCCAGCAGGTGCCACCCCACCCCCTTGCCGCGCAGCACCAGCCACACAGCGGCCAGCACAAAGAGCGCCATCGTGCTCTCTAAGTAGTTGTTGTGCGCCGCCAGCGCCACGTCGGGTATCAGCGTCAGCATCAGCAGCGGCAGCCATGCATTAGTGCAAGTGTGAAGTGTTAAGTGTGAAGTGTGAATCCGACATCCGTCAATAGCAAACCCTTCATACTTACCACTTATCACTTCACACTTCACACTTGACAATAGCTGCTTCCACACCCCCACCGTCAGCGCCGCCGTTAGCAGCACCACGGCCACGGAGTAGCCCTTGGCGGCCATCATCGAGGTGCCGAAGAGTCTCATCCACAGGCTCAGCAGCCACATCATCAGCGGCGGGTGCTCGTAGAACTGAGGGAACTGCGTGACCGTGTAGACGGGGTGCCAGAACGACCCCACGCCCTCGGCCATGTTGGCGGCCACCGACGTGTATATCAGGCCGTCCATGAACATGCCGCGCGTAAGCAGGTTGTTGCAGGCGAAGAGCCCGAACAACCCCACGACGAACAGGTATGGCCAGTATTTCATTTAGTATTAAGTTTTAAGCTGTAAGTTTTAAGTGGCTACGCAGTCCATGCTGCGGCAGCCACTTAAAACTTACAGCTTACAGCTCACAGCTTATTTAATCTTCGCCCAGCTGTCCTTCAGCGTGCAGGTGCGGTTGAATACCAGGTGGTCGGGAGTGCTGTCGCGGTCGGTGCAGAAGTAGCCCATGCGCTCGAACTGGTAGCGGGCGATGCCGTCGGGGAACTGACTATTGTCCGTATTGGCGAGGGCGGGCTCGCATTTGGCCGTCACCACCTTGAGGCTGTTGGGGTTGAGGTTCTCCAGGAAGGTGTGGCCTTCTTCCACATCGTCCGGGGCCTCGACGGCAAAGAGACGGTCGAAGAGGCGCACCTCGGCGTCCACGGCGCTGTGTGCCGCCACCCAGTGGATGGTGCCCTTCACCTTGCGCCCGTCGGGGGCGTCGCCGCCGCGTGTGGCGGGGTCGTAGGTGCAGTGGATGCAGGTGATGTTGCCCTCGGCGTCCTTCTCGACGCTCTGCGCGGTGACGAAGTAGGCGTAGCGCAAACGCACCTCCTGGCCGATGGCCATGCGGAAGTACTTCTTGGGTGCCACCTCCATAAAGTCCTCGCGCTCAATCCACAGCTCGCGTCCGAAAGGCACCTGGCGCGTGCCGTCGGCCTCGCACTCGGGGTTGTTGACGGCCGTCAGCATCTCGGTCTGCCCCTCGGGATAGTTGTCGATGATGACCTTCACCGGGTCGAGCACCGCCATGCGGCGCTGGGCCACCTTGTTGAGGTGCTCGCGCAGCGAGAACTCCAGCAGGCTGTAGTCGATGATGTTGTCGCGCTTGGCCACGCCGATGCGGTCGCAGAAAGCCTTGATGCTCTCGGGCGTGTAGCCGCGGCGGCGGAAGCCGCAGATGGTGGGCATGCGCGGGTCGTCCCAGCCGCTGACATAGCCTTCCTTGACCAACTGCAGCAGCTTGCGCTTGCTCATCACCGTGTAGTTAATGTTCAGGCGGGCGAACTCGTACTGGTGGCTCGGCCAGATGCCCAGCTGCTCGATGAACCAGTCGTAGAGCGGACGGTGGATGTCGAACTCCAGCGTGCAGATACTGTGGGTGATATGCTCGATGCTGTCGCTCTGGCCGTGGGCATAGTCGTACATCGGGTAGATGCACCACTTGTCGCCCGTGCGGTGGTGGTGGGCATGGAGGATGCGGTACATGATGGGGTCGCGGAACATCATGTTGGGGTGCGCCATGTCGATCTTGGCGCGCAGCACCTTGGCGCCGTCGGGGAACTCGCCGGCGCGCATGCGGCGGAACAGGTCGAGGTTCTCCTCGACGCTGCGGTCGCGGTAGGGGCTGTTCTTGCCGGGGGTGGTCACGGTGCCGCGCCCCTCGCGGATCTCGTCGAGGGTCTGGTCGTCGACGTAAGCCAAGCCTTTCTGTATCAAAAGTTCAGCCCACTCATAGAGCTGCTCGAAGTAGTCGGAGGCATAATGTTTCTCCGCCCAGTCGAAGCCCAGCCAGTGGATGTCCTCCTGTATGGAGTCGACGTACTCGGTGTCCTCCTTGACGGGGTTGGTGTCGTCGAAGCGCAGGTTCGTCTTGCCGCCGTACTTCTTCGCCAGTCCGAAATTAATGCATATCGACTTGGCGTGGCCGATGTGCAGGTAGCCGTTGGGCTCGGGTGGAAAACGGGTCTGGATGGCAGTGTACTTGCCCTCACTGAGGCCCTGTTCAATAATCTCTTCCAGAAAATTAAGTTGCTTCTCAGAGGTGTTGGTCTCTTCCATAACAAACTGAATATTTATTTTTTATACCTATTACTATGTATCAAACCAAATAACAAAGATACACAATTCCACCGACATGGCAAAATATTTTTTTCAACACTCTGCAACATCCGTAAATAAACCGTACGGACAACACACCCCCTGCGGCAACGCGGAAGCGCTGCCGCAGGGGACCATTGGCACCGTTTACTCTTCCTCTAATCTTCCTTATAACAGGCGGTACAATTCCAGCCTGTCTGGCGGCAATACTCAAGAGTATTGTAACATGAGCCGTGGTTGTCGGTCCACTGATAAGCACAGCACCCTTTGTCGCTACTGTTCTTGCAGTAATACGGCTTGTCCGCCGTACAATGCTTTATATCCTTCTCGCACGACACAAACATCGCCACGCACGCCATCACGACAAATGCCGTGAAAAACTTACTTGTAGTTTTCTTCATAACTATATTTTTTGGTTAAACATTATTACTTTTCAAGATAGAACCTCTTAAAAGACAGTTCCGACGGCACAACGCCCTCTATTATATACTTCACCGTGTCGTGCACCACATACAGCAAAGCCGGTATCTCCTCCACCTTCCCCTGCAGGCCGTCGCCTATGAACACCTCCTCGAAGCCTATGCCGTAATCCTTGTGAACGGCACTGTCGCGGTCCTCGTTCACCGCCAGCCCGTAGAACCGGTCAGCCACCGAGCGGTTGTCATACCGCATGGCGTTGGCCAAATTGTCTATGCAGGCCGGACAGTCGTAGGAGAACACATAGAACACATAGGAAGAGTCGGCGCTGATGTCAACATATCGGTCCAGCCCTGCATCCGCCGAGGAAAGCCCTATCATCGGGTGATGTCTGGCAAAGAGGCCGCTATAGTACGACGGCACCTTGAACGACATTCCTATGCAGAACGCCGCAGCCACCATGATGCAAGCCACAGCGACCCAGCGCCACATGCCGGAGCCTCCCCTTCCCCACAGCGCCACAAGCACACACGCTGCTACAAGCAGCGCATTGCGCCCATAGACAAGCCATGCTGGAGCCGACGGGCCAAGGCTACCGAAACAGCCGCAGTCTGTCACTCCCTGCCATGTGTTGGCATAGAAGAACGCCGCCGTGAAAGCCGTAAGCATCGCCGCCGTGACCACTGCTGCCACTCGCGGCCACACCCACAGCAACAACATTGTGCCGCACAATACCTCGGCAGCCACCACGACAGGAGCCAATATCGACAACGCCGGCAGGCCGTACTTGACAATCAACTCCCCGAAACCGCCGACATCACCCATCTTACCGACGGCAGCCGCCAGCATTATCAAGCCCGTCAAGCCCCCAAGCACACGCGCCACGGCAACTCTGCGCCTATAAAAACCCCCACGCATACTACTAACAATCAGAAGTTCAAGGCAAGGCCCACGCCCATAGGCGACACACGGAACGACACTTCCGGTTCAACAGCGGCAAGCGGCTTGGAAGAACAGCGCTCGTTGAACGTAGCCACACTCTTGTGCTTCATGACCCCCTTGACAATATAGAACGGTATACAACTCAATGACAACACCACACCCCATGCAATCCACGAGGTTCCCGAATCTTCATAACCCCATATATAATCGCCAAGACCCCAACCCACACAGAAAGAACCAGCGTACAGGAACACGTCGCCAAGCACATTCATAGCTTTAGCCGCCTGATACTGTCCTGACGCTTCGGCGCAGGTCTCCTTCAGAAACTCCTCATACACATCGTCCTTCAAAGGAATACCACCGTATGAGAATGTGCCAGCCGACAAATCCATCTTCAGCCCGGGGGTGTAAGCGACCACCCTGCCGGAATTCACCACAAAAGGCCGGTAGCCCGAGCCCACTTCCATCTGCGATTTCTGTTCGGGTTCTTTTGCTTCATCATTTTCTGTCTTTTCAGAAAATAACTGAACCTCCCCGTTGGCAAACATTATAGAAGAGATCTGCGACGCTTTGATGACATAAACCGGGCCATCTGGATTATTAAACTTTTTGTATCGGACTTCCTCATCCGATATTTCCGTAACCTTGGCCTCAATGCGTTTGGCGTCACGCGTGATAATGAAATCCTGTGCCAAGCACCACTGTGTCGCTGCAATCAGCGTCCAAATAAGCAATACAATCTTTTTCATATTTTTATATTTTAAAACCATTATTCGTCAAAAAAACACATTTGTGACAGAACATAAAAAAGAACCGCGGGCTTCTTGTTGCACTCGCGGTTCTGCAATACCTGTACTACAAACATAGAAAGCTCACGGTTTCCCGTAAGCATTTCCGCTTCTAAGTGTAGTACGCTTTAAATTTTGCAGATTCACGAGTGCTACTTATACAAGCTAAATGCTTTATTATGTCCTATTTATGTTCAAGTCTACATATCTTATCCATTTTCTATTTCAGTTGCAAATATACATATTTTTTTTTATTGGCCAAAGAAAACACAAAAAATATCCAATAAACCATACCATGCATCCTATTAGAATCATTGTGTATTTTACACCACATTTCCCCCTACTCCCTACCACTCCGGTACGGAGTCCCTACGGCCGTTCTTCAGTAGTTCTTCAGTAGTTCTTCAGTGCAGCACTGAAGAACTACTGAAGAAATGCCGTACCGGGTCCGTAGGGGGGCCGTAGAGGGTGCGACATACCGCAATGGTTGATGGAACCCCGACGGGGTTCTTTTATATATAGCTGTAATGTGCTGGCTATTAAAATGAAACCCCTACGGGGTATTCTGGTGGCGGGGATGGCGATTGTGATGGAACCCCGACGGGGTTCTTTTGTATTTAGCTGTAAGGTGCTGGCTATTAAAATGAAACCCCTACGGGGTATTTGGGTGGCGGGGATGGCGATTGCGAGGGAAGCACGACGAGGGGCGTTTATATTCAGTTGCAAGGTGCTGGCTATTAAAATGAAACCCCTACGGGGTATTTGGGTGGCGGGGATGACGATTGCGAGGGAACCACGACGGGGGGCGTTTATATTCAGTTGCAAGGTGCTGGCTATTAAAAGGAAAAACCTACGGGGTATTCGGGTGGCGGGGTAGATATTGAAGTGGAACAACGGCGGGGTGGCGGAGCGGGGCGAGCGGCAGGAGCCGGGGCGGGGTGTGGAAAAGATTTTTCGGCCGTGTGAATTATTTTTTGTACTTTTGCACCATGAAAAAGACAACACTTGCACTGATAGCCGCAGGGGCTATGATGCTCAGTTCGTGCGATGTATTCACCCAGTTGGCCAACGACGTTGCCAGCGTGGCGAACCTCCGTAACTGCGAATTCAACCTTAAAAACGTCAACAATGTGAGCGTGGCGGGCGTCAACGTGAAGAACCTGACGCAGGGTCAGCTGTCGGCCACCGACGTGGTGAAGCTCGTGGCCGCCTACCAGACCAAGAAGGTGCCGCTGGCGATGAACGTCAACGTGGACGTGAAGAACCCGACGACGCAGCAGGCCGCCATGACGGCGCTGGACTGGATCCTGGCCATCGAGGGCAAGGACATGGCCAGCGGCGTCAACTCGCAGCGCTACAGCATCATGCCGAGTGCGACGACGACCGTGCCGCTGGGTGTGAACACCGACCTTGGCAACCTCTTCTCGAAGGAGGGCGTGGAGAAGCTCAAGAGCTTCGCCAGCTCGTTCACCAAGGAGGGCACCTCGTCGAAGGTGGGCCTGCGCGTGAAGCCCAGCATCAACGTCGGCGGCACACAGGTGCCTTTCCCCAACTACATAAAGCTCGAGAAGAAGACGGGCCGCAGCTGAGGCGGGTATAGGTTATTGGTTATAGGTTATTGGTTATAGAGAGGAAGGCTGCAAACAGCCTGGCCGAAAGACTTTTATGAGCAGGATTTTCCTACCGGTATACCGTTTCTTCCACAACCACAAGGCGCTGATGTACATCGCCATGGGGCTGTCGTTCGTGGTGTTCCTCTGTTTCGGGCTGAAGGTGCAGTATGAGGAGGACATCTTCTCGCTGATGCCGCAGCAGAGTGTGGAAAGCCAGCTGGCATTCAGCTCAATAGGACTCAAGGACAAGGTGTACCTGCAGATGGCGCCCACCGACGGGAAGATGGAGCCCGAGGAGCTCGGCGAGCTGATGGACGAGCTGGAGGAGCGGCTGCTGGCCGACGACTCGGCCACGGGCTACATAGACAACATACTGGCGCACATCGACGCCGAGACGGGTCTGGCGGCGCTGGACTTCGTGCTGGAGCACCTGCCCACGTTCGTGGACACGGCGGCCTATGCCGCCATCGACTCGGCCTTGCGGCCCGAGGCCGCCCTGGCGCAGATGGAGAAGAACCAGGAGCTGCTCCTGGCCGACGAGACCGGCGGAGCCACGCAGATGGTGGCCGCCGACCCCCTGGGGCTGCGCCGTGTCATCGCAGGCGACCTGATGGCGGGGGCCACGGCAGGCCGCACCCTCGTGGGTGGCCACTTCTTCTGCCCCGACAGCAGCGTGGCGCTGGCATGGCTGGCACCAGCCTTCGCCTCGTCGGACTCCAAGACGGCGCACCGCTTCGCCAAACAGCTGGCCAAGACGACCGCCGCCTTCGAGGCCGAACATCCCGAGGTGCACATCCTCGCCCACGGCGCCCCATTGGCGAGTGTAGCCAACGCCAGCAGAATCAAGGCCGACCTGGTGCTCACCGTAGGCGTCTCGCTGGTGCTGATACTCATCCTGATAGGCTTCTTCTTCCGCAGCGCGGGCTTCCTGCTCAAGCAGCTGCTGCCCATAGGCTACGGCATGGTCTTCGCTTTGGCCTGCATCTGGTGGATACAGGGATCAATGTCACTCATGGCGCTGGGCATCAGCGCTATAGTGCTTGGGGTAGCGTTGAGCTACTGCCTGCACGTCACCATACACCATTTCTCAACGGGCGACCCGGAGAAGATGCTGCTCGACGAGGCCACGCCGGTGACCTTGGGGTGCATCACCACCGTGGGAGCCTTCTGCAGCCTGCTGTTCACCGACAGCAGTCTGCTGCGCGACTTCGGCCTCTTCGCCTCGCTGGCGCTCGTAGGCACCACCTTCTTCGCCCTGGTCTTCCTGCCCCACTTCATGCCCAAGCGGCGCGTGGAGACCGACAGCCGCCAGTTCCGCCGCGTGCTGAGGCTCAACAACATGCCCTTCGACCGCAAGCGCTGGTTCCTGATTCTGATGGCAGCAATAGTGGTGGTTGGAGTGGCCTTCGCCCACCGCGTGGGCTTCGACAGCGACTTGCGCCACCTGAACTACAAGGACGCCCAACTCAAGGAGGCTGAGGCGCTCTTCAACGCCAAGAACAACGACGGCTACAGCCACCTGTACTATGCCACCGTGGATGCCGACCTCGACGCCGCCCTTGCGGCCGACAAAGGGCTGATGCCCATCCTCGACTCGCTGCGCAAGGAGGGGCTGGTGCACAGCTACAGCGACGCCGTGCCGCGCATCTTCGTGGGCCTCGACGAGCAGCAGCGCCGCATCGACGCCTGGAACGCCTACTGGACACCACAGCGCAGGGCCGAGACCATGGCCACGGTGCGCCGCAGCGCCAAGGCCTGCGGCATAGACCCCGAAATGTTCGGTGACTTCGTGGGGCTGATAGAGGCCGACTACGAGGCCGCCTCGCTGGTGGAGAGCGGCGTGGTACCGAAGAACATGCTGGCCAACTTCATAGAGCTCAACAACGGCGTCGACACCGCAGCGGAGGCCGAGAGCCTCTACATGGTGTTCACCGACGTGGCCATGCTGCCGGAGGACAAGGACGCCGTCACCGAGGCCGCCCTCGCCAACCCCAAGACCATGGTGCTGGAACCCTTCTACTACTGCAAGAGCCTGGTGGAGGTCATAAACGACGACTTCAACGTGGCAGTCTGGATATCGTCGCTCTTCGTGCTGGTAATACTCCTGCTGTCGTTCCACAACATCGTCACCGCACTGCTGTCGTTCCTGCCGATGGTGCTGAGCTGGTTCATGGTGCAGGGCTACATGGCTTTGTTCGGGCTGGAGTTCAACCTGATCAACATAGTCATCTCCACCTTCGTCTTCGGTGTGGGGGTAGACTACAGCATCTTCATCACCGAAGGCCTGCTGGCGAAGGCACGCACAGGCAGCAGCGAGATGCTGACATGGCACAAGGTAGCCATCTTCTTCTCGGCGTCGATACTGGTCATAGTGGTGGCCTCGCTGATATTCGCCGTGCACCCCGCCATACGCTCCATAGGCCTCATCACCCTGATAGGGATGGCCTCGACGATAATGATCTCCTACTCGCTGCAGCCCTTCGCCTTCAGGCAGCTGATGAAGATTCCGGCGTACAGGAAGAGGGTTTTGAGTTTTGAGTTAGGAGTTAGGAGTTATGAGTTATGAGTTGCAAGTTTTGAGTTTTACAGAGTACCAAAAGAGATATTATGAAACATTTAACCATACTGATTGCAGCTATGCTGATGGCGCTGACCGCGGCGGCACAGCAGACAACCTACGACGACGACTTCACCCACACACGCGTCATCAAGGCCTCGGGCAAGAGCATCGTCAAGAAAGGCCACATGGTCTTCGACGGCAAAGAGAGTCTCAACATGGACTACAGCGACCCCGAAGGGGAATATTTCACCGTGGAGGGCAAGACCGTGAGGATGAACCTCAACGGCAAGAAAGGCGAGGTGAACGCCGACAAGGTGAAGGCCGTGGGCCTGCAGCGCGCCACACTGCTCAACTGCCTCGCCGGCAACTGGGAGGAGGCCGCCAAAGCCAACAACGCCAAGAGCGAGACGGTGAACGGCAAAGGCACGCGCACGGTGACCCTCACGGCCACCGGCAAGGTGAAGCGCGGAGGCTACGCCTCGGTGGTGCTCACCTACCGCAGCAAAGACGGCAAGCTGCTGAAGATGGTGCTCGAAGAGGCTTCGGGCATCGTGAACACCTACGAGATTAGGTTATAGGTTATTGGTTATTGGTTATAGCCGACTGCCAGGCGGAAGAAGAGCTGGGCGGCGGGCTCGATGAGGGCGTCGGGGAAGTCGTAGGAGGGATGGTGCAGCTCGGGCTGATGTTCACCGCTGCCGATGCCGAACATGGCTCCAGGGAACTCGAGCAGATACTCGGCGAAGTCTTCGCTCCAGCGGTTGGGCTCCATCTGATAACGGACACGAAGCGGCACATCCTCTGCCGCTTTTTCTATTGCTTCCACGCAATCGCCGTTGTTCTCGGTGGCGCGGAAAGGTTCGACTAATGTGCGGCTGACTGTCAGTTTGTGGCGGGCGGCAATCTCGTCGACGGCGCTGTTGGCGTCATGAATCAGGCGTTCCATCTCGTCGTTGGTGAATGCGCGGAGGGTAAACATCACCTCGCCGTGTCCGGCTGAGGTGCCGAAAGCGGGCTGCCCGACATGGACGCAGATGAGTGTGCTCTGGCGGAATTCGCCTTTACTGTTGTTGAAACTTGCGAAACGCTGCATTATCTCGGCCACGGCGAGGCCGGGGTTGACGCCCAGCTCGGGGGTGGAGGCATGGGTCTCGCGACCGTCGAGGTGGTAGACGACGCCCGTGGATGCGGCGGCAAAAGTACGCGGACAGAGGACCACGGTGCCGAGCGGATAGCCGGGGATGTTGTGCAGGCCATAAAAGCGCACGATGTTGTACTGCTGCAGGATGCCGCTGTCAAGGATGGCGCGCGAGCCTGTGCCGGTCTCCTCGGCGGGCTGCCAGAGGAGAAGGATGTTGTGAGTGGGTTGTGGGTGGGTTGTGGGTAGCGCTTGTCCTCGAGTGCTATCCACTACACACCCACCACTATCCACGAGCTCTGCCAAGCGGAGTAGGATGGTGGTGTGGCCGTCGTGGCCGCAGCGGTGGCCTATGGGCAGGGCGTCGGTGTCGGCGCGGAAGGCGACGGTGGGTGCCTGCGGGTCTTTGCCCCAGACGGCGATGACGCCGTAGCCGCCGACATTGGCGTAGACCTTGTCGGGGTGCAGCTGCTGGAGGTGACGGATGATGGTATCGTGGGCGAACTGCTCGTTGCCGGCGGTCTGCGGATGCTCGTGGAGTTGATGGCGTATGCCCTTGTAATCAATCATAGATTTTTTTTGTTTCAATCAGAATAAAAAGAATGAAAGAATAATAGTTTCTGATTGTTCTTTTAGTTCTGATTGGGATTCAGTTTTAAAATCTGTTCGCGGAAGAAGTCGCCGCGATGCTCGAAGTTGCGGAAAGCGTCGTAGCTGGCTGCCGCCGGCGAGAGGAGCACCACCCCACCCTGCGGCGTGTGCGCGGCGCACCAGGGCACTATCTTGGTGTAGTCGTCCTCTATTAAAGTGGAAAGTGGCAAGTGGCAAGTGGAAAGTTCTTCGTATATCCTCCTACCGGCCTTTCCGACAAATACGACATTCTTCAAAGGCGTCACCTTCAGGAAGGCGACCAGCGGCGAGTAGTCGATGCCGCGGTCGAAGCCGCCGAGGATGAGGGTGTCGACGCGGCCGAGGGCGCGCATGGCGGCGATGGCGGCGGCAGGGATGGTGGAGATGCTGTCGTCGTACCACGTAATGCCACAATAGGTGCCGACCTTCTCCAAGCGGTGGCGGAGGCCTTGGAAGGTGGAGAGCTGTGAGCTGAAAGCTGCAAGTGGCTGGCGCGTCACCAGGCTTGCCACACGGCATGCCACGAGGGCGTTGCTGCGGTTGTGGTCGCCGCTGAGGGGGCAGGCGTCGAGAAGACGGCGCTCTTCGTCGGTGGCGTCGCCAAGGCTGTAGGGATGCACGGTGCTCGCGACGGCGGCCTCGTTGTCACGCACCAGATTGTGAAGCTCTTGATTGTCGGTGCAGTAGAAGAAATGGTCGCCGCGATGCTGACGGAGGGCAATCTGGAACTTGGCCATCTTGTAGCCCATGTAGTCCTCGTAGTGGTCGAGATGCTCCTGGAAGAGATTGAGAAGCACAGAAATATGAGGTGCGCGGTGTATATTCTCCAGCTGATGGCAAGAGAGTTCGGCCACCACGATGCTGTCGTCACGTATGTCGTCGAGGATGTCGAAGAGGGGGATGCCGATGTTGCCGGCGAGGATGCTGCCCGGGAGCAGATGGTGGATGAGGCTGGCGGTGGTGGACTTGCCCTTAGTGCCTGTGACGCCGACGGTAAGGTCGCCATAGACCTGCAGGAAGAGGTCTGTCAGGCTGGTAAGGCTGAAGGAAGCGGATGGAAGATGAAAGGTAGGGATGCCGGGCGACTTGATGACCATATCGAACGGCCATTCGTCGTGCCACTGTTCATCAGAGCCTCTCCATCTGCTGTTCTCCACCTTTGTGGCTATGGTGTATTGCGCTTCGGGGACGAGACGCTTGACGAGGCGCTCGGCGCTCTGCCCTTCGCGGCCGTAGCCGGCGATGAGTATCGTCTTGCCGGCGAGACAGGCTTTCAGTTGGTCTTCTCTGTACATGCTGCTTGTAGTATTTGACGCTCTTCGGCTGTGAGGTTGCCTATAGCGGCGACGGAATGGAGCGTGTCGGCAGGAGGTATGGGACCGACAGCTAAATCTTTAAGCAATGCCGGCCGAGAGGCTGGATACCAGCGCTCTATCGCCATAGACAGCGCGGCATTGACCTCGCTGACGGTACCGACGCACTCGAATGGCTTTGTCTCGGCATGGCCTGTGAGCTGCAGGAATTCAGTACGCAACGACATATCGTCGAGCATAGATTTGCCGAAGATGGCGTTGAGGCGTTCGGGGGCGATGAACGGCGAGAGGATGATGTAGGCGAAGAGGCACTTGGCGCAATGGCCGCACCAGATGTCCTGCTTGCTGCCGACGTTGCAGGAGCGGAACACGTCGTGGTAGGCCGTGAAGCGGCTGAAGAGCATGGCTATCTGCAACTCGGTAAGCGGACGCAGGAAAGAGAAGTAGTTGAAGCTGGGCGAATAGGCGCGGAAGTCGTCCTCAAACTCGAGGCTCTTGCTGTACTGATGGTTGACGCTGTCCCACTTATTCTCGTTCGCTCCACTTCGGTCGCGCACGAGAACAGTGGGTTCGTTGGCGGAGCTCTCGTTGCTGAGAGCCACATTGGGGATGCCGCTGAGGACGGAGGCCAGATGGGTGTAGAAAGCCAACATGGCGCTGAAAGGCGTGTGGCCGTTGAGGTACCCCTGCTTATTAAGGTCAAGCAGCACAGGGTCGATAGTGCGGCGGATGACAAGCACATCGTCGATAGCGAAACCTGCCTTGGCAGCACACTCCACGGTGGCGCCACGCGGGTTCATGATGAGCGGCCGCACCGACCTGCCCGCCCTGCGCAGCAGCTCAAGGGTGACCACGCTGTCCTTGCCGCCGCCGATAGGGACAAGGTAGTGAGTGGATAGTGGATAGTGGATAGTGGGTATAGTGGGTAGTATTTGATGCTGTTCTCCTGCCGTCTTGTAGCCGTTTAGGTGCATATAATCATCGAAGGACGCATCTATGCCATTTGTATAGAAGAACTCGCCGAGGCCATGCCAGTAGAGCTTGCGCCAGAAAGCTATCTGACTGTCGGAGAGGCTGCCGCAGAGCACCTTGACGGCAGGCGGACAGGCACACTTCCAGTAGCTCACCAGTTCTACCATACCGATATTGAAGACGATGTCGTCGATGGCGGCTTCGAAGTCGAGGAACGGGCGCCGCTCAACAACGGCTGTAGGGTGGAACTCTATGTCACCCATGCGGAAGTCGAACCACAGGCGCAACCCCTCAGGAGTCTCCTCGTGATGGTAGGCCACATACTCGAACGAAGGATACTGCCGCCGCAGCGACTGAAACTTATCATTGTTGTGCATGTGTAATTTAACGGCAAAAGCAACCAAATATTACATCTGCACAATAAAAAAAAGGCATCCACGTTAATTGATGCGATGAAAAGGATTGCAATATTGCTAATGATTCTCGGCGTTGCCTATGGGGCTATGGGGCAAGGAATGCTTGACAAAGGCCTTGCAGCAGAAGCCAAAAACCTTGGCGACTTGGCAGAAAGCTACTACCGCAAGGCTACCGACACCAGTGCCGCTGCACGCCTACGGCTCGGCATACTGCTGATGAAGAAAGAGCACTACACCGAGGCACGCCAATGGCTTATGCAGGCCGACAGCGGAGCTGTGGCGATGGCGCATCTGGCCGAATGCCACGCCGAGCTTAAAGACTGGGCCGAAGCCAAGCGCTCCGCCGAGAAAGCCATCGAAGCCGCCGGGGATGACGATGCCGAGACGCTGGCCTCGGCCATGAGCACCCTGGCACTGGTTTACTGCGAAGAAAAGAACTACACCAACGCCTTAACATGGGCCCACAAAGCCACCAAGGCTGCCCCAAAGTCTGCACGTGCGCATAACGTCACCGGGGTGATACTCTTCCACAAAGGCAACGACATAGAAGCACTCAACGCCTTCCGCGAGGCCCTCAAACATGACCAAGACAACGTTGACGCCCACTTCAACATAGGCACTATCTACTGCTACCACAACAACTACGACAACGCAATAAACATACTGCGCAAAGGCCTTAAGGAGAACCGCACCTCCGTGAAGCTATACTACTGCCTCGGTTGGGCATACATGCTCAAAGGCGACAACACCAAAGCAATAGAGTGCCTGAAGACCGTCACGGGCTTCGATTCATGCTACATCAACGCCTACAACCGCATGGGAGACATTTACTTCGCCAGGGCGGAGTACAGCAACGCCATAGAACAATACCGCAAGGCCATCCACTTTGCGCCCCGCCTGACAGAAGGCTACCGGCTGATAGGACGCACGTATGCCGAGATGGACGACTTCGGCAAAGCCATACGCAACTACCAGAAAGCCGTGGAGATTGACAAGAACGACTCAGAGACCTACTGCCGCATAGCTGAACTATATGGGAGGCAGAAGCAACCGACAAAAGAACGCAACAACTACCGCCGCGCCGCCAAACTCGGCAATGCACAGGCGCAAGCGTGGTGTACAAAAAACGGGATAACCTACTAACATATTTAAATATGAACGACCTGAAACACTATCTCAGGGAAGTTGAGGACATCTTCGCCAACGAACAATTTATCGCCGAGCCGCATGAGCTCTATGAACCCATAGACTACACCCTGAGGCTTGGCGGCAAACGCATACGTCCTACCCTGCTGCTGGCCGCCAACGCCCTCTTTGGAGGCACACCAAGCCTGGTAAGAGGGGCGGCACTCGGCATTGAGACATTCCACAACTTCACCCTGCTACACGACGACTTGATGGACCGCTCGCCCCTGCGGCGAGGGCAACCCACCGTATACACCAAGTGGGGCGACAACGCCGCAATATTGAGTGGCGACACCATGTTCGCCCTCGCATGGCGCTACTTCCTGCGGCAACCGACACCACGGCTGCAGGAGATACTGCAATGCTTCAACGAGACAGCCATAGAAGTATGCGAAGGTCAGCAAAAAGACATGAACTTCGAAACCATGGCGCTGGAGTCGGTCTCCATTACCGAATATATGGAGATGATACGCCAGAAAACCGCCGTACTCCTTGCAGGAGCGCTCAAGATTGGCGCCCTGTATGCCGGAGCTCCGGAAAAAGAGGTGGAAAAGCTATATGCCTTCGGAATACACCTCGGCCTTGCATTCCAGCTGCAGGACGACCTCCTCGACGGCTATGGCGACAGTGCTGTTTTCGGCAAGAAAACCGGCCAGGACATCCGCGACAACAAGAAGTCCTACCTGCCCCTCCTCGCCCTGACTGTGTCGTCGCAGGGCCAGCAAAAAGAGCTCTCACAACTATTCTCCTCCAAAGACAACATGGACGAAGAAGAGAAAGTGTGCCGTGTGATGGAGATATACAACACCATCGGCCTGCGAGAGAAAGTGGAGAGAAGCATTGCCGACGAGTTTGCCCTGGCGAAAAAAAGTCTTGACGACATCCATGCCGACGAGACACTCAAGACCCCATTCCGAGAGCTTATGGACACACTAAACGGCAGAAAAAAATGATTTTTTTGGCCGTATTAGAAAAAATGTGTATATTTGCATTCTGAAACAATAATAGAAGAGTAATAACATTAAATTAATAATCAACACACTAACAACATCATGAAAAAAGTATTTGCCTTGATGTCAATAGTAGGACTGTTGACATTTGCCAACTTCAACAATGTGATGGCCCAGGATGCCACCCCCGCTGAAGGAACCGAACAAGTAGCCGCCAACGATGAGGCTCCCGCTGCCGACGCCGCCGTAGCCGAACCCGCTGCCGAGGAAGAGACCGTTGCCGCCGCTCCTGCCGACGACACCAAGTCGTTCCACCAGATGCTGAAAGAGAAGTACATTCAGGGTGGTGCCGGCTGGATGACCCCCGTGCTCCTCTGCCTTATCTTCGGTATGGCTCTCATCATCGAGCGCATCCTCTACCTGAACATGGCTACCACCAACGTCAAGAAGCTCCTCGAAGGCATTGAGGAGAACGCCAAGAAAGGTGACTGGAAAGGTGCCCGTGAGCTTTGCGCCAACACTCGCGGCCCCGTGGCCAGCATCTTCGTGCAGGGTCTCGACCGTATCGACCAGGGTCTCGACAACGTCGAGAAAGCCGTCACCAGCTACGGTGGCGTGCAGATGGCCCGCCTCGAGAACAACATGACCTGGATTGGTCTGTTCATCGCCCTTGCTCCTTCCTTCGGTTTCCTCGGCACCGTCGTCGGTATGGTCCAGGCCTTCGATGACATCGAGACCGCCGGTGATATCAGCCCGACCGTTGTGGCTGGTGGTATGAAGGTTGCTCTGTTGACGACCATCTTCGGTCTCATCACCGCTATCATCCTTCAGATATTCTACAACTACATCCTCACCAAAATCGAGAGCCTCGTCGACCAGATGGAAGACGGCAGCATCAGCTTCATGGATATCCTCGTGAAGTACCACAAATAATGGTCTACTCTTTTGGACGGTAAATAATAAGTACTAAACCTAAAAAAGAACAACCATTATGAAAGAATCAACAAGAAAACTCATCACCTGGGCGGGATTGATCATCGCGGGCATCTGCACCGTGCTGAGCATCGTCTTCGCCATGAAGAACGGTGATGTCAAAGAGCTCTCGGCCGTGCAGGCCAACGGCCTCTTCGACGCCACCTTCTATATCCTCCTCTGCCTCATCGCCGTCTCCATCATCGCCATTCTGGTGTTTGTATGCGTCGGTCTTGGCAAGAAATTCAGCGAGGACAAAGGCTACTGGAAGAGATTCCTCGGCATCGTTGCCGCCGTCGTGGTGGTCTGCGTGCTTAGCTATGTCCTTTCCAGCGGCACCGACGTAAGCCCCGCTGTCATGGAGAAATTCGACATCTCTGAAGGCACCTCCAAGCTCATTGGAGCCGCCTGCTACATGGTGTACATCCTGGTCATTGCCGCCGCAGTCTCCATCATCTACACCGCCATTGCCAAATCTTTTAAAAAGTAACACACTATGGCAAGAAAGACTCCCGGACTCAACACTGGCTCAATGTCCGATATCTCGTTCCTGTTGCTGGCCTTCTTCCTGATGGTCTCCAACATCAACACAGATATGGGTATAGCCCGTAAGCTTCCCCCTCCCCTGCCGGAGGATGCGGAAGCCCCCGATGTTCGTGAGCGCAATATCTTCGTAGTGCTGGTCAACAAGGACGACCGGTTGCTCTACAACAACGAGTATGGCCGCATTGAGGACTTGAAGGACCGTGCCAAGGAATTCCTCGGCAACCCCAACAACCTCCCCAACCTGCCCGAAAAGGTGGCCACCGAGATACCCCTGCTGGGAACGGTGGACGTCTCCAAGGGCGTCATCTCGCTGCGCAACGACCGCGGCACGTCCTACGACATGTACCTACAGGTGCAGAACGAGTTGACGGCAGCCATCAAAGAGATGCGCGACGACCTATCGACAGCTCATTTCGGCAAGAAGTTTGCCGACATCACCGAACAACAGCGCGAAGCCATAGAGCAGGCCATCCCCGTGGCCATCTCTGAGGCAGAACCCACAAAGATAGGAGGGAAATAATGGCACGTTTTACAGGAAAGAAAGCAAAATCCACACCTGAGCTCAACATGGGCTCCATGAGTGACATTATCTTCATGCTGCTGTTCTTCTTCATGGTCATCACCACCATGCGCGAGAGTTCACTCTACGTGAAGATCATCCCGCCGCAGGGCAGCGAAGTAACCAAGCTTGAGAAGAAGAGCCTCGTCAGCTATATCAACGTGGGTGTGCCTTTGGCCGACCAGCAGCGCAAATACGGTACCGAACCCCGTATACAGCTCAACGACCAGATATCGGAAGTCTCCGACATCATCACCTTCTGCGAGCTGGAGCGTTCTGCCCGTCCCGAAGCCGACCGTCCGTTCCTGACCACCGCCATCAAGGCCGACAAGCAGGTGCGCATGGGCATGATCTCGGACATCAAGCAGGAGCTGCGCCAGGCCGGTGCCCTCAAGATCTTCTACAATGCCAGCAAAGGCAACCGTAAGAGCAACTAAGGGCGACGCCTAAAAGCAAAAAGCCCCTCGCGGAAGCGAGGGGCTTTTCTTTTGCCGTGCCCATAAGAAAAGGGGGCGCTTCGTCGAAGCGCCCCTTTTGCTGTATGCTGCGTTAGCGGTTAGGCATAGAGTTCTTCGAAGATCTTGCGCAGCTTCGGGCACTCGCGGAGCTCCTGCAGGGTGAACTCGGCGTGGCCTTTGGTGTAGCCGTTGCCCATGATCATGTTCACGTCGGCACCGATGCCCTCGGCACCGAGGCTGGCCTTGGTGAAGCTGGTAGCCATGCTGAAGAAGTACACGATACCGTCGTCCTTGGTGCAGAGCACAGCGGTCATCTCCTGGTCGGGCACATTGACGCAGTTGATGGTGACGTCGGCCATCTTGCCATTGGTGAGGCGCTCGATAAGCTCATAGACCTGGACGGGGGTCATGCCGGCGGCAGACTCCACGATGTCGCAGAAGCCGAGGTCCTTGATGCGCTGGGTGCTCTTGGGGCTGTTGGCGATGCCGATGACGCAGCCGGTGACGCCGACGCGCTTCTTGGCCTCGTAGGCACAGAGCATGCCGCTCTTGCCGCCGGCGCCGAGGATGACGACGGTCTGGCCGTACTGGCACAACTTGGCGGTCTGGGCGGGAGCGCCGGCCACATCGAGGGCGCTCAGGGCGAGCTTCTCAGGCATGTCGGTCGGAATCTTGGCGTAGATGCCGCTCTCGAAGAGGATGGCCTTGCCCTTGATGTCCACCTGGTCCACATCGGGACGGATCTCCAGGATCTCGTCGATGCGCAGCGGGGTCAGCGAGAGGCTGACGAGTGTGGCGATGCGGTCGCCTTCCTTGAGGTCTATCTTGCCCTTCAGGGCGTCGCCGATCTTCTCCACCTTGCCGAGGAGCATGCCGCCCGAGCCGGTGCGACGGTTGCGGTGCTTGCCCTGGAGCTCCACGTTGAGGAGCATCTCCTTCTTCACCTCTTCCATGATCTTCTCCTGGCTGGCGCCTTCGCCGGCCTGCTGCTTGGCGTAGTTGTGGATGTCCGTGAAGCTGGCGGAGTCGATGTTCAGGGTCTGGACGTCGATGAGGATCTCGTTGTCGTAGATTTCGTCCATGTTGTTGTCAAGCTTGTTGGCGGGCTGGGGCAGCACACCTTTGGGCTCGATGACGCGGTGGGTACCGTACTTGTTGCCTTTTTTCTGCATAATACTTGTTGTTTATCTTTTTGGTTATTAATTATTTTTACCCTTCCTTGACGGAATTGAAGACTACAAAGATACACATTTTTCCCGTATCTGCAAAATATTTTTTTCCGTCGTCAATCCACCACCAGCTTCTGCGCGGCGGTGCCCTGCGGCGTGGCTATGCGCACCACGTATATGCCCTTGGCAAGGCCTGTGAGGTCGAGCACACAAGCCTCCGACCCCGCCTCCTCGCGGCGCTGCAACACATCGCCCTTCACCCCGAGCAACTCCACCGTCTGCAGCCCCGCCTCGCAGCGCACAATAGCGTTGCCATGCGCCGGGTTAGGCGTCACGCTGAACTCCACCGTGGCTGGCCCATCCTCGATGCCTATCTCCGACATGCTGAAGCTGAACGGCCCAGCCCACGGCGTCCACTCGTCGCGCGCAAAACGGCAGCGCGCCTTGACGTAC
>OMXC01000020.1 GCA_900314925.1 uncultured Bacteroidales bacterium | reverse complement strand
TTTTCATATGCAACACAAAAGTAGTCACTTTACCTGAGAGTACCAAATTTTTGGTGCTCTTTTTTCTACTCAGTGTTGCACTTGTAACTGGAATTTAGGTAAACACGGTCTTTTTCAGACACATGCCATAAACGAAAACCCGTGCATACCGGCAAACGGCAGGCACGGGCTGTAACACGCAACAGCAAAGGAACGTACGCCATCGTTCAATGGCGTTGTAGCCTTCACTGCACCAGTATCATCAGGTCGTTCTGCTGGCTCTTCACCACGCCGCCGCGTATGTCGAAGGTCTGCTCGCCCTCGTCGGTGACGATGCGGACGATGCCTTTGGCGAGCGACGAGATGATGGGTGCGTGGTTGTCGAGAATCTCGAACTTGCCGCCTGTGCCGGGCAGCTGCACCAGCTTGGCTTCGCCGTCAAAGAGCGTGGAGTCGGGTTTGGTTATCTTGACTTTCATCATATTCAGTTTTAGACTGCATGTTTTACGTTGTGAGAGGGCTGTGTGCAACCACTCAATACTCACAGCTCACAACTTAAAACTTTACTGCTTGGTCTCTGCCAGAATCTTCTCGCCTTTTTCGATGGCTTCCTCTATGGTGCCGACCATCAGGAAGGCCTGTTCGGGCAGGTAGTCCACCTCGCCGTCGAGTATCATCTTGAAGCCCTTGATGGTGTCTTCGATGTTGACGAACTTGCCCTCCAAGCCGGTGAAGGCCTCGGCCACGAAGAACGGCTGCGAGAGGAAGCGCTGCACGCGGCGGGCGCGGCTGACGACGAGCTTGTCCTGTTCGCCAAGCTCCTCCATGCCGAGGATGGCGATGATATCCTGCAACTCATTGTAGCGCTGCAGCATCTGCTTCACACGCTGGGCGGTCTGGTAGTGCTCCTCGCCGACGATGTCGGGCGAAAGGATACGCGAAGTGGAGTCAAGCGGGTCGACGGCAGGGTAGATGCCGAGCTCAGAGATCTTACGCGAGAGCACCGTCTGTGCGTCGAGGTGCGCGAAAGTGGTTGCGGGGGCGGGGTCCGTCAAGTCGTCGGCGGGCACATAGACGGCCTGCACCGATGTGATGGAGCCGCGGTTGGTCGAGGTGATGCGCTCCTGCATGAGGCCCATCTCCGTGGCCAGCGTGGGCTGGTAACCCACAGCCGACGGCATGCGGCCCAGCAGGGCCGACACCTCGGAACCGGCCTGCGTGAAACGGAAGATATTGTCTATGAACAGAAGGATGTCGCGACCGCCGGTCTTCTCGTCGCCGTCGCGGTAGTATTCGGCGAGGGTCAAGCCTGCCAGAGCCACGCGGGCACGGGCGCCGGGCGTCTCGTTCATCTGGCCGAAGACCATGGTGCACTTGGAGTCCTTCAGGGCCTCCTTGTCGATCTTGCTGAGGTCCCAGCTGCCTTCTTCCATGCTCTTCTTGAACTCGTCGCCGTACTTGATGACGCCGGCTTCTATCATCTCGCGCAGCAGGTCGTTACCCTCGCGGGTACGCTCGCCGACACCGGTGAATACCGACATGCCGGAGTACTTCTTGGCGATGTTGTTGATAAGCTCCTGGATGAGCACCGTCTTGCCGACGCCGGCACCGCCGAAGAGGCCGATCTTACCGCCCTTGAGGAAAGGCTGGATGAGGTCGATGACCTTGATACCGGTATAGAGTATCTCCTGACTGGTGCTGAGGTTCTCGAACTTGGGCGGATCGCGGTGTATGCTGTAGCGCTTCTCGGTCTTGGGGGCGGGCATACCGTCGATGGTCTCGCCGATGACGTTGAACAGGCGTCCGTTGATGTCCTCGCCCACGGGCATAGAGATGGGGCCGCCGAGTGAGACGACCTCCATGCCGCGCTCCAGGCCGTCGGTGGAGTCCATGGCAATGCAGCGCATGGTGTTCTCGCCGATGTCCTGCTGACATTCGAGGATAATGGCGGTGCCGTCGGGGCGCGAGACGCTCAGAGCGGTGTAGATGTCGGGGAGGGCTTCGCCGTCGGGGAACGTCACGTCCACCACAGCGCCAATGATTTGCGATATTTTACCTTTCAGTTCCATATACTTGTATATACTATTTTGACCATACAAAAAGCGGTGCAAAGATACACACTTTTTTTTAACTGACAAAAAAAAAGTTTGCCTCCACCCATGCCGGACGGAGGCAAACATGCTATCATGCCGTTCTGTATCTGAGGCTATTTGATGCGCATCTTGTAGAACGAGCGGTAGACGAAGACAAGGGCGATGACGAGGAAGGCCACGCCGAACCACGGGGCCATGCCGCGGAAGCCTTCGCTGATGGCTATCTCCATGGCCAGCACACCGAAGAGGGTGGTGAACTTGATGATGGGGTTCAGGGCCACGGAGGAGGTGTCCTTGAAGGGGTCGCCCACGGTGTCGCCCACGACGCTGGCGTCGTGCAGCGGGGTGCCCTTGGCCTGCATGTCAACCTCGACAACCTTCTTGGCGTTGTCCCAGGCGCCGCCGGCGTTGGCCATGAAGACGGCCTGGAAGAGGCCGAAGACGGCGATGCTGATGAGGTAGCTGATGAAGAGGCAGACGGCGTTCTGGCCGCCGATGCTCTCTGGGCTCGAGAGGCAGGCGAAGGCCAGCGCGAAGCAGAAGATGGCGATGAAGATGTTGATCATGCCCTTCTGTGCGTAGTTGGTGCATATCTTGACCACTTCCTGGCTCTTCTCTATGTCGGCCTTCTTGGGGGCGTTGGGGTCGAGCTTGATGTTGTCCTTGATGTACTCCACGGCACGGTTGGCGCCGGTGGTCACGGCCTGCATGGAGGCGCCGGTGAACCAGTAGATGACGCAGCCGCCGAGGATGAAGCCGAGGATGCTGTAGGGGTTGAGCATGTTGAGGATGCTCTCGGGCTCTATGCCGAGGGTCTTCTGGATCATCAGGATGAGGCTGAAGATCATCGTGGTGGCGCCCACCACGGCGGTGCCTATGAGCACGGGCTTGGCCGTGGCCTTGAAGGTGTTGCCGGCGCCGTCGTTGGCCTCGAGGTAGTATTTGGCTTTCTCAAAGTCGGGCGTGAAGCCGAACTCGCTCTCCACATCCTCGGTGGTCTTCTTGATGTCGTCCTCGATGAGCGACAGCTCGTAGACGCTCTGTGCGTTGTCGGTCACGGGACCGTAGCTGTCGACGGCGATGGTCACGGGGCCCATGCCGAGCATGCCGAAAGCCACGAGGCCGAAGGCGAAGATGCTGTAGTAGGGGCCGAAGACGGGCTCTATGCCGAAGAAGGAGGAGGCGAAGTAGGCGATAAGCATCAGCACGAAGAACACCATGCCGGTCCAGAAGCCGCCCATGTTGCCGGCCACCAGGCCGCTGAGGATGTTCAGCGAAGCGCCGCCCTGCTCGGAGGCCTTGACGACCTCTTTGACGTGCTTCGAGGTGGGGGAGGTGAAGAGCTTGGTGAACTCGGGGATGAGGGCAGCGCCGAGGGTGCCGCAGCTGATGATGATGCTCAGGGCGAGCCACAGGTTGGGCATGCCTTCAACGTCGCCGAGGATGAACCACGAAGCGCAGAAAGTGCCGATGATGCTGAGTATGGAGGTAATCCACACCAGGGAGGTCAGGGGCTGCTCAAAGTTGATGTCGTCGGCCTTGCCGTACTTGGCCTTGGCGATGGCGCCATTAATATAATAGGAAAGCACGGAGGCGACGATGCCGAGTATACGCATGACGAAGATCCACACCAGCAGCTTAACCTGCATCGAGGGGTCGGGGACAGCGAGGAGGATGAAGCTCACGAGGGCCACGCCGGTGACGCCGTAGGTCTCGAAACCGTCGGCGGTGGGTCCGATGCTGTCGCCGGCGTTGTCGCCGGTGCAGTCGGCGATGACGCCGGGGTTGCGCGGGTCGTCCTCGCCAATCTTGAAGACCACCTTCATCAGGTCGCTTCCGATGTCGGCAATCTTGGTGAAGATGCCGCCGGCAATACGCAAGGCGCTGGCGCCGAGGCTCTCACCGATGGCGAAACCTATGAAGCAGCTGCCTGCCAGGTTCTCGGGCATGAAGAGCAGGATGACGAGCATCAGGACGAGCTCCACGCAGATGAGCACGATGCCGATGCTCATGCCGGCACGCAGCGGTATGTTGAGCAGGTCGAGGGGCTTGCGGCGCAGCGAGGCGAAAGCCATGCGGGCGTTGGCGTAGGTGTTCATGCGCACGCCGAACCATGCCACACCGTAGGAGCCGAGGATGCCGATGACCGTCCATCCGAGGATGAGGAGCACGGCGCCGCCGCTCATGTGGCTGAGGACGCCGAAGTACAGCGCTATGGCTGCACCGATGAAGAGGAAGAGGAGCAGGAGGAACTTGCCCTGCTGCTTCAGATAAGTGGAGCACGTCTTGAAGATGACGTTGCCGATTTCAAGCATCGACTTGTGTGCCTTGAGTTTGCGCACCTTGCTGAACTGCCAGAAGCCAAAGAGAAGGCCGAGGACGACGACGGCGAAGCCCCAGTAGAGGATACCGGCGTCTGACGAAGAAGCGAAACCTTGCGGCATTTCGAGGTCTGCCTCGCTGGCGAAGGCCAAAAATGGTGCCGCCAGCGCGATGATAGTTGTTGCTAATTTCTTCATATATAGTTTTTTTTGTTAATTTCACTTTTCTGAAACGAAGTACAAATATAATTTTTTTTACACAAACGGCGAAAAAAAAATACAATTTTAACATTTCACCCACGCCGCTGCCGTCCCTTCGGCACATGTCGGCTCCCTGCCCGTCGCCAACTCTCGCCGCACGGCCCGTTTCATCCGTCCTTAACCCGTACTAAACGGCTACAAGACGGCTACTAAACGGCAGCAAGACCCCAAGGCATCCCCTTCGGCCCCCGACGGAGCCGGTACGGCATTTCTTCAGTAGTTCTTCAGTAGTTCTTCAGTGCGGCACTGAAGAACTACTGAAGAACTACTGAAGAACGGCCGTAGGGGGTCCGTAGGGACTCCGTACCGCGGCCGAAGGAAAAAGGGCTCAATCCGGGCTGCGAAAAACGGGCAAAAAACGGGTGTTTGAAACTTTTTTTTATTATATTGAAATTTATTTGTATTTTTGCACCATGATTATCAACAACGACATGGCTGCACAGACAGCCGAATTCTTACTGACAGTGAAAGCGGTAAAGCTCAACAACGAGCACCCGTTCACATGGGCGTCGGGCCGCAAATCGCCCATTTATTGCGACAACAGGGTGACACTTTCCTACCCCGAGATACGCACTTTTATCCGTCAGCGCTTCACGGATGTCATCAAGGACATGTGGGGTGACGTCGACGTGATAGCCGGCGTGGCCACGGGCGGCATCGCCCAGGGCGCCCTGGTGGCCCAGGAGCTGGGCAAACCCTTTGTGTATGTGCGCTCCGAGCAGAAGAGCCACGGCCTCACCAACCAGATTGAGGGCGAGATCCACGCCGGTCAGTCGGTGGTGGTCATAGAGGACCTCGTGTCGACCGGCAAGAGCTCGCTCATCGCCGTCAAGGCGCTGCGCGAGAAGGGCTGCGTGGTGAAGGGCATGGCCGCCATCTTCACCTACGGCCTCCAGGTTGCCGCCGACAACTTCAACGAGCAGAACGTCGAGCTGGTGACGCTGACGGACTACGACACACTCATCGGCGTGGCCAAGGACAAGCAGTTCATCCAGCCCGAGGCATTGGAAAGCCTCGCCGCCTGGCGCGTGAACCCGGAGCAGTGGAGTAAGGATCACGGCGAGTAAATGGTTGCCAGGCGACATATAGCGTTGCTGGCGACGGCCATGGCCATCACCGTCCACCTGCCGCACTCCGGCCTGCAGGCGCAGGACAGCGTGCTGCGCATCGACATGCCCGAAGGCCAGCGCATGGAGCTGGTGTGGGTGGAGGGCGGCACGTTCACCATGGGCAGCAACGAAGCCCGGGGCGTCGACAAGCGCTACGAGAGCACACGGCCCGAGCACACGGTGACCGTAAAGGGCTGCTACATGGGGCGCTACGAGGTGACGCAGGCACAGTGGCGCGCCGTGATGGGCGAGAACCCGTCGCACTTCTCGGGCAACGACTCGCTGCCCGTCGAGATGGTGACGTGGACCGACGCACAGCGCTTCGCCGCGATGCTCAGCCAGATGACGGGGCACCGTTTCCGCCTGCCCACGGAGGCGGAGTGGGAGTACGCCGCCCGCGGCGGCAACAGCGCCGACGGACAGCCCTATGCGGGCTGCGACCGCAACCACCTGCCGGAGTATGCGTGGTTCTGCGTCAACAGCGAAGGGCACACGCACCCCGTGGGGCGGCTGAAGTCCAACGCGAAGGGGCTCCACGACATGAGCGGCAACGTCGCCGAGTGGTGCTCCGACTGGATGGCCCCCTACAGCGAGGCGGCGCTCAGCGACCCCCGCGGCCCCAGGGAGGGCGACAGCCGCGTGCTGCGCGGCGGCCACTACAACAGCACATCGCCGGGATGCGCTGTGTTCGACCGCGGATGGTATGTGCCCACCGGCAAGACCGAGTACTACGGACTCCGCGTGGTCATGGAACCCGACGAGGCTGGCGACGACGAGTGGGCCGGGGAGCAGCAGGAGCTCAAGAGGCCCCTCCCGGAAGCCCCGGAAAAGAGCATCGACGCTCCGCGCGGAGCAAAACGTCAACGGCAATGAGGATAAAAGACAGGGATTTCGAGACCTTCATAGACGAGGCCGAGCTCGACGCCACGGTGCGGCGGCTCGCCGCCGCGGTGAGCCGCGACTACGCCGGGGGCGACCTGGTGGCCTGCCCGGTGCTCACCGGCGCCTACATGTTCGCCGCCGACCTGCTGCGCCGCCTCACGGTGCCCTGCGAGGTGCGCTTCGTGAAGTACTCCTCCTACGAGGGCATGAGCAGCACGGGCACGGTGAGCTGCCAGCTGCCCTTCCCGCCGAGTGTAGCAGGCCGCGACGTGCTGATAGTGGAGGACGTGATAGACAGCGGCCTCTCCGTAGGCCATCTGCTCGGCGAGCTCAGCGCCCTGAAGCCCAGGAGCGTCAGGGTGTGCGCCCTCTTCTACAAGCCCGAGGCCTTCAAGGGCGGCTACAAGGTCGACTACGTAGGCCGCGAGATAGGCAACGACTTCATAGCCGGCTACGGCATGGACTACGACGAACAGGGACGCACGCTGGCGGAAGTTGTGAGAGTTGGAGTTAAGAGTTAGGAGTTATGAGTTTTTGAGTTTTTTGAGTACAATAATGAAAAACAGAAACTACAAGCTTTTTATGATGGCGGCGCTGGCAGCGGTGCTGCTGGCAGGCTGCAAGAAAGACAAGGAGCAGCTCAACGTCAGCACCGACCAGGTCGTCGGCCTCTGGCAGAAGAGCGGCACGCAGGAATACTGGCACTACTACTCCGACGGCACGGGCAACACATGGGATGTGGCCGACGGCTTGCACGAGGGCGACAGCGGCAGCTTCAGGTACACGTGGTACATCACCGACGGCAACCTCTTGTGCCACGAGATGAAGATGCACCGCAACGAATATGTCACCGTGGCCGTGCGCAACTACATCAGGGAGATAACCTCCAGCACCATGCGCTGGGACGAAGGCACCGGCGAGTACACGCTGGTCAAAATGTCGGAATAAAGCAGGAGGCGCATCATGAAGAAAGGCTGGAAGATACTTCTCATCTCGCTGGGGTCGCTGCTGGGGCTTGTGATAGTCGTGGCGGCCGTGGCGCTGTGGCTGGTGTTCACACCGAGCCAGCTGACAAAGATAGTGAACCGCGTCGCTGCCAACTACGTGCTGGCGGAGACGCACTTCGACCGTGTGGACCTGACGCTCTTCAAGACCTTCCCCGACGCAGGCCTGAAGATTGACAACGTCTACATCGTCAACCCCATGGACGGCGCACCCAACGACACCGTGGCACGCATAGGGAGCCTGACGCTGGGCGTCGACGTGAAGGCTTTCCTCAAGGAGAACAAGGTCATCGTGCACCAGGTGCTCGTCGACGACGTGGCGGCCAACCTCTACATGGACAAAGAGGGCAAGGGCAACTACGACGTCTTCCCCAAGAGCGACGACACCACGTCGAGCAGCTTCAGCCTCGACAGCCTGCCGCAGATGGACCTCCGCAAGATAAGGATTGACGACCTCAACGCGCGGCTGCTCGACGAGAAGGACGGCATGGACGCCGCCATCGAGCAGCTGTGCCTCGGTGTGACAGGCACCCTGACGGAAGGTCAGATAGACGCCAAGCTTGACATCGACGGCAAGCAGATAGCCGTCGACATGCGCGACAGCACCGGCGCCACAACCCTGGCGGCTGTCCTCGAAGGCCTCGAGGTGGCCCTCAAAGGCGAGGGCAACCTCGACAACGTCGACGGCCGGCTCAAGCTCACCGTCGAAGGCGGCACGCTGAACACCGGCGGCACCGAGATGATCAACGAGACCCTGCGCGCCTCCAAGAAAGACCTGCTCCACCTCAAAGTGCCCTTCAAAGCCGACTTGCAGAAGATGCACATCGTGCTTGGCGAGAGCGAACTGCAGCTCGACGACTACGCCCTCGGCCTGCAGGGCGACGTGCAGCTGAAGAACGCCGACGAGCCCATGGCCGTGGATGTGGAGCTGCACACCGACGGACAGTGGCAGGTGGCCCCGCTGCTCGACCTGCTGCCGGCACAGTATGTAAGCTTCAGGAAGGACATGAAAGAGCTGGACGGCAAGGTGGAGCTCGCCGCCACAGCCAAAGGCACCGTCACCGACAGCACCATGCCGCTCATCGACGCTCAGGTGAAACTCGCCGACGGCCGCTTCTACATGCCCAAAAGCCTGCCTTACAACATCAGCCGCATCAACGGCGACCTCGCCGCCAACCTCAACCTCGGCAAAGGCGGCGTCAGCAACGTGAAGATAAACAGCCTGAAAGCCCATACCCGCAGCACCGATGTGAGCGTCAAGGGCAGGGTGGACGACCTGCTGGGCGACATGCGGGTGGACGCCACCGTCAAAGCCGCTCTCCCGCTGCAGGACGCCATGCCCATGGTCCCCGACAGCCTCAAGCTGGAGGCCGACGGCAAGGCCGATATTGACATCGCCGCCGTTTTCCGCATGAGCGACATCAACGCGAAGGCCTACGAGAAGATCAAGGCCGACGCCGACATAAAGATCAAGGCCCTCGACCTTACGTTCGACACCATACACGCCACATCGCCCGACCTCGGCATCAAGCTGCGCATGCCAGCCACAGAGCATGCGGGCAAGATGGCCGACGCCTACGTCAACAGCGGCGAGCTGAAGGTGAAATACGGCAAGCAAATAAACGCCACGCTGGAGAAAGCCGACATAGGGGCCGGCGTCAACAACCCCATGAAAGAGCAGATAGCCGCCGCCTTCGACATCAAGGTGGGGGAGACCGAGGCCAATATAGACTCCATGATGGTGTCGCTCGAAGCTCTGACCCTCAAAGGCTCTGTGCGCCTTGACAGCACGCAGAAGAACATCATACGGCAGTACAACCCCGACGTAGACCTCGCCCTCAACGGCGCCGTTCTCTACATGCCCGAGCTGCCCGACGCCGTCCGCCTCTCGCAGCTCGCCGTCGACTACAGCCCCCGTGGCGCCAACCTGCGCACGGCGGAAGTGAAGCTCGGCCACAGCGACTTCCAGCTCTACGGCACGGTAGACAACCTCGAGCAGTGGCTCGACAAGAAAGAGATACTCAAAGCCGACCTCAACTTCACATCAGGCTACGCCGACGTCGACCAGCTCCTCGACCTCGTCAGCGGCATCGGCACCGACAAAGACTCCGTCGAGCAGATGCGCCAGGAAGACAACGTACCCAAGGACGCCAACCCGTTCATAGTGCCCAAGGATGTCGACGTGACGCTGCACACACATATCAAACGCTGCATAGCCTTCGACAACGACCTCAACGACGTGGCCGGCGCCGTCACCGTCAAGGACGGCTCGGCGGTGCTCGACCAGATAGGCTTCGTCTGCAAGGCCGCCACCATGCAGCTCACGGCCGTCTACGAGTCGCCAAGACCCAGCAACCTCTTCGTGGCTCTCGACTTCCATCTGCTCGACATACAGATTGACGAGCTCATCGACATGATACCGTCCATCGACACCCTCGTGCCGATGCTCAAAGACTTCAACGGTAGAGCCAACTTCCACCTCGCCGCCGAAACCTTCCTCAACGCCAACTACCAGCCCAAGATGAGCACCCTCATCGGCGCTGCCGCCATCGACGGCCGCGAGCTTACTGTCATGGACAACAAGTCGGTGGCGCAGATTGCCAAGCTCATGCAGTTCAAGAGCTGGCGAGAGAAGGACAACAAGCTTCTCATAGACAGCCTCGACGTAGAGCTTACCTGTTTCCGCAAGACCATAGAGGTTTACCCCTTCCTTATCAATGTGGGCAAATATCAGATCTGCGCCTCGGGCAAACACTCCCTCGACAACAAATGCGGCTACCATCTGGAGCTCCTGAAGAACCCCCTCATGGCCAAAGTTGGCATCGACATCTCCGGCGACCTCTCGTCACCGAAGATTTCTCTCGGACAGGTGCGCTACGCCGACTACTACCGCCCCGACAAGCAGGGCGTTGTGGAGAAACAGACGCTCTCCATCAAGCGCCGCCTCAAACAAGCACTCGAAAAAACTGTGAGATAAATGAGTATATTCCACCGATACAGCAGCACCATACACGGCAACTACCGCAAGGCATACCTGCGCAGCGGGCTTATCACCGGCGTGCTTCTGGCAGCATACCTCTTCTCGCGGCTCCTTATGGGCAAACCGCTTGAGAGCCCGACGTCCTATGTCAGCGACGCCGTGATGCTGGTGGCGGTGTTTCTCTTCATGGCATTCTATCGCAACTCGCTGCCCGACAAGAAAATCACGCTTAAGGAAGCTATGCTCTTCGGCATCGGCACAGCTGTCATCGCCGCCATCTTCTATGGCTTGATGCTATGGGCCGTGGGCGTCGCCTTCCCGCAGCAGACAGCACTTTTCTCCACCACCATGACAGGCAACGAGGTGACAACCCAAGACCCGCAGCTGCACTACTGGGCCGCCTGGTGGGCTATCTACTCAACTGTGATGATGGCGTTGCTCGGGAGCTTCGGCGCTTTCGTGGCCGCCATCTTCTTCCGCAACGAGAAATCAGACATCAAGAACCGAAAAAATAAAGCATAATACATTATGGATATATCAATAATAGTACCCTCGTACAACGAAGCAGAATCGCTGCCGCATCTGGCCGAGTGGATTGACCGTGTGATGAAAGAGCGCGTCGCCGACTTCGGAGGCACCGTGTCCCCGGAACGGGGTATCAGCTATGAAGTCGTCATCGTAGACGACGGCTCCAACGACGGCACATGGCAGGTGGCCGAACAACTCCACGCCGCCAACCCCGCATACCGTGGCATCAAGTTCCGCCGCAACTACGGCAAGTCGGCAGCCCTCAACACAGGCTTCGCCGCCGCACAGGGCGATGTCGTCATCACCATGGACGCCGACCTTCAGGACAGCCCCGACGAGGTGCCAGAGCTCTACCGCATGATCAAGGAAGACGGCTACGACCTCGTGTCAGGCTGGAAGAAGAAACGCTACGACAGCAAGATAGCCAAAAACATACCATCCAAGTTCTTCAACTGGACAACCCGGCGCATGAGCGGCATACATCTCCACGACTTCAACTGCGGCCTCAAAGCATACCGCCACGATGTGGTCAAAAGCATTGAGGTATACGGCGAGATGCACCGCTACATCCCTGTCATCGCCAAGTGGGCCGGTTTCGGGAAAATAGGGGAGAAGGTCGTCCAGCACCGCAAGCGCGAGTTCGGTGTCACCAAATTCGGCATGAACCGCTTCGTCAACGGATACCTCGACCTTATGAGCATTATGTTCATGAGCCGCTTCGGCAAACAGCCCATGCACTTCTTCGGGCTCATAGGCAGCGGCGCATTCCTGCTCGGCTTCGTGGCCTTCGTCGTCCTCTGCGTGATGAAGCTCTGCAACCACATCTCGTTGACCAACAGCGTCTGGTTCTACGTCTCCATACTCTTCATCCTCATGGGCACCATGCTCTTCCTCGCAGGCTTCCTCGGCGAACTCGTCTGCCGCAACTCCTCCACACGCAACCAATACTTAATAGAAAAAGAACTTTAACCCCTTACCTCTTACCTCTTAACTCTTAACTTTTAACTTTTAACTCTTAACTGAAATGAGCCTCCAATGTGGTATAGTAGGACTCCCCAACGTGGGCAAGTCGACACTCTTCAACTGCTTGAGCAACGCTAAAGCCCAAGCCGCCAATTTCCCCTTCTGCACCATAGAGCCCAACGTCGGCGTCATCACCGTCCCCGACGAACGCCTTGCCAAACTCGTCGAGATAGAGCGTCCCGCAAGCGTGGTGCCTGCCACCGTCGAGATTGTTGACATCGCAGGCCTCGTCCGTGGCGCCTCCAAAGGCGAAGGTCTCGGCAACAAGTTCCTCGCCGACATACGCAACTGCGACGCCATCATCCATGTCCTGCGCTGCTTCGACGACGACAACATCACACACGTCGACGGCACCGTTGACCCTGTGCGCGACAAGCTCACCATAGACACCGAGTTGCAGTTCAAAGACCTTGAGACCATAGAGAACCGCTACGACAAAGAAGTCAAAAAGGGTAAGGCCGGCGGCGACGCCCGTGCCAAGAAGCTCGTCGAAGTCATGGACCTCTACCGCGACGCTCTCCTCGCCGGCAAAAGCGCACGCACCGTACAGCTCGACGAAAACCAGGCAGAAGTGGCACGCGACCTCATGCTCCTGACCACAAAGCCTGTCATCTACGTTTGCAATGTCGACGAAAACGCCGTCGTAAGCGGCAACAAATACTCGCAAGCTGTAGCCGAGGCCGTTAAGGACGAGAACGCCGAAGTGCTTCTCATAGGAGCAGGCATCGAGGCCGACATCGCCGAACTTGAGACCTACGAAGAGAAACAGATGTTCCTCGAAGACCTCGGCCTCAAAGAAAGCGGCGTCAACCGTCTCATCAAAGCAGCCTACCGCCTTCTCGGCCTGCAGACCTTCCTCACGGCAGGCCCAAAAGAATGCCGCGCCTGGACCTTCAAGAAGGGCATGAAAGCCCCGCAGACCGCCGGCATCATCCACTCCGACTTCGAGCGCGGCTTCATCCGTGCCGAAGTCATCAAATATGACGACTACGTCGCCCTCGGCTCCGAGGCCAAATGCCGCGAGGCCGGCAAGATAGCCGTGGAAGGCAAAGACTACGTCGTTCAGGACGGCGACATCATGCACTTCAGGTTTAATGTTTAACCGACAAGCCTATCAAGCGCCTTAAGCTCATACTATCCATCGCTGCATTAGCGCTCTTGGCCTCCTGCTCCACTCAGAAGGCCACATGGCCCAATGTACAGTACCACAACATCACCTGCCACTACAACGTCTGGTGGAACGGCAACGAGAGCCTCAAGGCCGGCCGCGAGAAGCTCTACAAAACCGCCGTCGACGACTATACACGCCTCATACCCCCAGAGAATCTCGGCACCGAGCAGACAGCCAGCACCGTCAACCCCGAGATGGACCGCGCCATCGAGAAAAGCGTCAAAGGCATCAAGAAACACAGCATCTTCCTCAAAGGCGAGGAACATGTACCCTACATCAAAGAGTGCTACCTCCTCTCGGCCTACGCCACATTCTACAAACAAGACTTCGTCTCCACCGCCAACACCGCCAACATCCTCGTCTCGCAGTTCCAGGGCACACGTGCCGGCGACGAAGGCGCCATACTCCTCGCCCGTTGCCTCATCCGCGAGAAGCGCTACGCCGAAGCCGAAGCGGCCCTCGACCAGTTGGCAGACAACCTCGCCCGGGGCAACTTCTCACGCTCGCAGCGCGACAAACTCTACACAGCCCTCGTCGAAGCCACACTCCCGCAGGAGAAATACAAGAAGGCCGCCGAGAACATACGGCTTGCCATCGACGCCTCGCGCTCTTCGCGTGCAAAGGCCCGTCTCACGTTCCTCCTCGCACAGATCTATCAGCAGCTCGACAAACGTCCGGTGGCGGCCAAATACTACCACAAAGTGCTCTCCTACAACCCCGAGTACGTCATGGAGTTCAACGCCCGCCTCGGCGAGGCCTCCTGCGCCGACATGGCGACACTCAGCCCGGCCGACATCGCCAAGCTCGAGCGGCAGCTCGACAACATGCTCCGCGACGGCAAAAACGAGGAATACCGCGACCAGATATACTATGCCAAAGGCGAGATGTACCTCGGCCTCAAGGACGCTCAGCGAGCATGCGACAACTACCGCCTCTCCGTGGCTGTGTCGCGCAGCAATCCCGCCTGCAAAGCACGCTCGGCCATACGCCTCGGGCAAGTCCTCTACGAACAATACGAGAACTACACCCTCGCCAAGATATACTACGACACCGCCATGCAGATCATCGCCCCCGACTACCCCCACTACCGCGCCATCAAAAACCGGCACGACATACTCACAGAACTGGTATCCTACACCTCCGTCTACACCCGCAACGACAGCCTCCTCGCCGTCGCCGCACTCCCCGAACAACAACGCATAGACCTCATCAACGCCAAGATAGACACCCTGCGCAAACGCGAGCAGGAACAGCGCGAGCGCGAGCTGCTCGCCGAAATGGCCGCCGACGCCAAAGCCCAGCAGAACACCCTCACCGGCGACTGGTACTTCTACAACGCCAACACCGTCGCCAAAGGCAAAGAGACCTTCCGCCAGCGCTGGGGCCTGCGCCCTCTCGAAGACCTCTGGTTCCTCTCCAACAAAAACACTATGCTCGTCCTCGACAATCCACACGAGGAAGAGAAGGACGATATGTCTGAATCCGACACCACCGCCACCGACACTCTTAACTCCAAACTCCTAACTCCTAACTCCAAGTACGGCAACCCCGACGACCCACACGACGTGGCCTACTACCTCAAAGACCTCCCCACGACGCAGCAGCAGCTCGACTCGCTCGACTCGCTCACGGCCACCGCTCTCCTCGGCGCCGCCTACATCTACCACGACGGCATCAACAACACGCCACGCGCCCTCGAATGCTACCTGCGCCTGGCCCGCGACTACACCCACCACGACGACATCGTGCAGGCGTTCTACATGCTCTACCGCATCTACGACCGCCAGGGCAACACACCGCAGGCCAACTACTATCGCGACATGGTCCTCCGCGGCTTCCCCGACTCCGACTTCGCCAACCTCATACGCGACAACGAATACTACCGCCAGCTCATAGCCCGCGACCAGCGCATCGAAGACGACTACCTGCAGGTCTACAACCTCTACAACGCACACCGCTACCGCCAGACAATAACCCTCGCCGAACAAGCCGAAGAGCTCTACCCGGCCAACCCCAAACTGCAGCGCTTCCGCCTCTGGCGCGCCCTCGCCACCGCCAACCTCGGCGACACCCCCTCGGCAACGCGGCAGCTCCAGGACATCATACAATCCGCCGCCGACAACGACTCCATCGTACCCATAGCGCAAGCCTACCTCGACCTGCTGAACAGCGACAGCACACGGCTCGCCAACGCCGCCAGCGAGGACATCACCCCGGCCGACGAACAACGCGCCAGACGCCAGAACTCTCAAAACCCGGAACTCAAACAACAAGACTCAGAAGAGCTGCCCCCCGAAGCCCGCATCTTCCGCTTCCGCGAACGGCAGCAGTACTACGTCGTCATCATCGTTGACGACCGCCGCGTGCAAGCCACCGAACTGCAGTACCGCCTCTCCGACTTCAACACGAAGTACTACTCCAACTCAGGCTACAAAGTCAACGCCTCGCTCTTCACAGACACCACACAGCTCATCACCGTGCACCGCTTCGTCGACGACCAGGAAGCGCTCAAATACTACCGCCACCTCGGCTCGGACGAAAGCCCCCTCGCCAACCTCAGCGCCAACGACTACACGCTCTTCTTCATCTCAACGCAGAACTACGCCACCTTATACAACCGCAAGAACATACCCGCCTACCTCGCCTACTTCCGCAAATACCACCTCAACAACAACTGAACACTTAACACTTAACACTTAACACTTATCACTTCACACTTATCACTTCACACTTATCACTTCACACTTATCACAGACAATAACCCTTAAAAAACATACCACCATGGCAAAGACAATGGAAATGGAAACCACCGCCATCAACATCATCACCGACGGCACAGTTATCAAAGGAGACATCGTCGCCACAGGCGACTTCCGCCTCGACGGCACCCTCCAGGGCAACATACAGCTCAACGGCAAGCTCGTCGTCGGCGACACCGGCGTCGTCACGGGCAACGTCCTCTGCCAGAACGCCAACATCATAGGCACCGTCAACGGCAACCTCTCCGTCAAAGAACTCCTCTCGCTCCACAGCACCGCCCGCGTCCGCGGCGACATACTCATCAACAAACTCTCCATAGAGCCCGGCGCCATCTTCTCCGGCAAATGCCGCATGATCGACGAAGTCAAAGCCCAGCACGACGCCCAACCCGCCGAGGAACAGCCGCACGAGTAGCTGTAAGCTGTGAGTTTTAAACTGTAAGCTGTAAGTGGGCTGACGCCGGCTGCGCAAGCAACTTAAAACTTAAAGCTTAAAACTTAAAACTAAATAAATGGAACAACTCAAAGTCCTCTTCCGCCGGTGGGCCGGAGAGCCGTGCACCAAGTGCCTCGCACTCGGCGCCAACGGCTCGTCGCGGCGCTATTACCGCCTCGTCGGCGACACACACCGCTGCATAGGCGCCATAGCCTCCGACGTGCGCGAAAACGAGGCCTTCTTCGCCTACTCGCGCCACCTCCTCGCCCGCGGCATCCGCGTCCCCGAGCTCTATGCCGTCGACGACGACCGCATCCACTACCTGCAGCAAGACCTCGGCGACCAGACCCTCTACGGACTCCTCTACGAGAAAAAACAGAAGGGTGGGGGCTTCGACGCACAGATGCTGGCGCTCTACCGCCAGGCTCTCGCCGACCTCCACGACATACAGGTGGCGGGGCGCGACATGGACTTCAGCATCGCCTATCCGCGACCGGCGTTCGACACCCGCAGCATACTCTGGGACCTCAACTACTTCAAATACAACTACCTCAAACTGCAGCACATACCCTTCGACGAGAACCGCCTCGAAGATGACTTCCAGCACCTCGCCGACACACTCCTCTCAGCCGACACCAACTACTTCCTCTACCGCGACTTCAACCCCCGCAACATCATGGTAGCGGAGAGTGAGAAGTGTGCACTTCACACTTCACACTTATCACTTCACACTTCACACTTATCACTTCACACTTCACACTTCACACCCCCCGCTCTCTACTACATCGACTACCAGGGCGGACGGCGCGGCGCGGCGCAGTACGATGTCGCCTCGCTCCTCTTCAGCGCCAAGAGCGACCTCCCCCAAGCCATACGCAACGAGCTGCTGCAGCACTACGTCGCCCTCCACGGCGACCCGCATTTCATGGACCATTTCTGGCACTACGTCCTCCTGCGCATACTCCAGACCCTCGGCGCCTACGGCTACCGCGGCCTCTTCGAGCGCAAACCCTACTTCATCGAGAGCATCCCCTTGGCGCACAACAACCTGCGACGCCTCGTCGAAGACCACCCCGACCTCCTCGCCGACCTCCCCGAGCTGCAATCCATTGTAGGCAATCTGGAATCGGTAGTCAAAAGCGACGATTTAGGAGACAGGAGCCATGGGGCAGGAGTTGAAAATGCCACCACTCTCAACTCTCAACTCTCAACCCTCAACTCTCAACTCACCGTCACGGTGATGAGCTTCTCCTACAAACAAGGCCTGCCGGAAGACCCCTCCGGCAACGGCGGCGGACATGTCTTCGACTGCCGCGCGCTCCCCAATCCCGGCCGCTACCCCGAATACAAAGCATACACAGGCAAGGACGCCCCCGTCATAGAATTCCTGCGCGACAAACAACCCGTAGCCATCTTCCTCGACCACGCCCTCGCCATAGTCACGCAAAGCGTCGACAAATACCTCGAACGCCACTTCACGCACCTCTCCGTCAGCTTCGGCTGCACCGGCGGCCAGCACCGCTCCGTCTACTGCGCCGAACAACTCGCCGCAGCTCTCCTCTCGCGCTACCCCGACGTCGAAATCGTCGTAAAACACCGCGAACAGCAACACGCTGGCTGCCAGTAGTTTGAATAGAGCCCCTACGGACCCCCTTCGGACCCTCCTCGGCCCCCCTTCGGCCGCGGCATTGGAAATCATTGACTTACGGCCATTGAAAAATCATAGAAAAGCCATAGAAAAGCCGTAGCAAGGCCGTAGGAAAGCCATAGAAAAGCCGTAGGGGAGACGTGGCAATGCAGCCGTTGCAAATATTTTTGTCCCCATATCAAAAATAATTTGTATATTTGCAATCTCATACAACGGTCATTATTCATGCAATGGCCTGTGAATTAAATATTAATAATAAATATAAAAGATTGTAAAATATGACACCTTCACACATTGAACACATCGGCATCGCCGTCACCAACCTCGACGAAGCCATCCGCTACTGGGAAGACATTATGGGCCTCAAGTGCTACGCCATCGAGGAAGTCAAAGACCAGAAAGTCAAAACAGCCTTCTTCCGCTGCGGCGACGTCAAGATAGAGCTCCTCGAGCCCACCTGCCCCGAGAGCACGATAGCGTCCTTCATAGAGAAGAACGGCGGCAAAGGCGGCATGCACCACATCGCCTTCGCCATGGAAGACACCGACAAGGCCCTCAACGAGGCCAAGGACAAAGGCGTCCGCCTCATCGACCAGCAGAGCCGCCCCGGCGCCGAAGGCCTCCACATAGGCTTCCTGCACCCCAAGAGCACCCTCGGCGTCCTCACCGAATTCTGCTGCAAATAAAAAAAACATTTCATCGTATAAACCTCTCAACAAAAATAGATTATGGCTTTTGAACAGAAGATTAAAGAGCTGCTCGACAAGCGTGGCGAAGCCCGCATGGGCGGCGGCCAAAAAGGCATCGACAAACAGCACGAACAAGGCAAGCTGACGGCCCGCGAGCGCATAGCACTGCTGCTCGACGAAGGCTCGTTCGAGGAATTCGACATGTTCGTCACCCACCGCTGCACCAACTTCGACATGCAGAAAAAGTCCTACCTCGGCGACGGCGTCGTGACAGGCTACGGCACCATCAACGGCCGCCAGGTGTACGTCTTTGCCCAGGACTTCACCGTCCTCGGCGGCTCGCTCAGCGAGACCATGGCCCTCAAGATTTGCAAAGTCATGGACCAGGCCATGAAGGTCGGCGCACCGGTCATCGGACTTAACGACTCGGGCGGAGCACGCATCCAGGAAGGCATCAACGCACTCGCCGGATACGCCGAGATCTTCGAGCGCAACATCCTCGCCAGCGGCGTCGTGCCCCAGATCAGCGCCATCTTCGGCCCCTGCGCCGGCGGCTCTGTCTACAGCCCCGCGCTCACCGACTTCATCTTCATGTCCAAAGAGAACAGCTACATGTTCCTCACCGGTCCCAAGGTGGTGAAGACCGTCACCGGCGAAGACGTCACCGTCGACAAACTCGGCGGCGCCATGGTGCACGCCACCAAGAGCGGCGTGGCGCACTTCGTGGGCGACACCGAGGAAAGCACCATCCAGACAATCCGCGAACTGGTGGGCTACATACCCAGCAACAACTTCGAGGAAGCTCCCATGGCTGCCACCGAAGACCCCATCGACCGACTTGAGGACCACCTCAACACCATCATCCCCGAGAACCCCAACGAGGCCTACGACGTGAAAGACGTCATCCACGCCATCGTCGACGACGGCCAGTTCCTCGAGGTGCATGAGAACTGGGCCAAGAACCTCGTCGTCGGCTTCGCCCACATGGGCGGCATGAGCGTCGGCATCGTCGCCAACCAGCCCAAAGCCATGGCCGGCGTGCTCGACTGCAACTCCAGCCGCAAGGGCGCCCGCTTCGTGCGCTTCTGCGACGCCTTCAACATACCGCTCGTCACCCTCGTCGACGTGCCCGGCTTCCTGCCCGGCACCGGCCAGGAATACAACGGCGTCATCAACCACGGCGCCAAGTTCCTCTTCGCCTACGGCGAGGCCACAGTGCCCAAAGTCACCGTCACCCTCCGCAAGAGCTACGGCGGCGCACACATCGTCATGAGCTGCAAACAGCTCCGCAGCGACATCAACTACGCATGGCCCACCGCTCAGATCGCCGTCATGGGCGCCAGCGGTGCCACCGAGGTGCTCCACGGTCGCGCACTCAAAGAGATCACCGACCCCGAGGAGAAAGCCAAGTTCATCGCCGAGAAGGAGAAAGAGTACAACGACCTCTTCGCCAACCCCTACAACGCCGCCAAGTACGGCTACATCGACGACGTCATCGAGCCGCGCAACACACGCTTCCGCGTCATCCGTGCCCTCCAGGCCCTGCAGACCAAGAAGGACAGCCTGCCGATGAAGAAGCACTGCAATTTACCGTTGTAAATTTCATTCAATCAACATTATTAATAACCCAAAAAACATCAAAACAATGAAAAAAGTTCTGTTTACCGCTATGGCCGCTGTGGCTATGTTCGCCATGGTTGCCTGCAACAACAACAAAGCCGCTGAGGCCACCGAGGACACCACCGTCATCGAGCAGACCGAGCAGACCTGCGACATGGCTTGCGCCGACACCTGCATGTGCGGTGAGGAGTGCGCCGCCGCCAAGTGCGAAGGCTGCCCCAACCACGGCACCGAGAACTGCTGCAAGGCCAAAGCCGCCGTCGAGGGTGCTGCCGTCGAGGGTGCTTGCGAGCACAAATGCCAGAAAGCTGAAGGCCAGGAGTGCCAGAAAGCTTGCGAGAAAAAGTGCGAGAAAGCCCAGTAAAACGTTGAGATGGCCGGCGGCCCAGGCCGCCGGCCACATCAACTTCATCTGTTTTGATGTAAAACCAACAGAAAAGAAAGAATGAAAACATTTAATAAAATGCTATTGGCAGGTCTGTTCAGCATGCTGATGCTGGCAGCGACGGCTCAGCCGGCCGATGCAGTGGCAGGCGCCACTCAGGCTGCCGGCCAGGCCAAGCAGGAACCGCCGCACGCCGGTTGCCCCATGCACTCGCTGACACCGTCGATGGACTTCAACAGCGTCAAAATCTGCTACGCCCCAGACCTGGGCGCCTTCGTCGCCATTGACAGTGTGGAGTGCTGCGTGCACCTCGTGTCGGTGGAAACCATGGACACCGTGGCCAGCTTCAAGACCGACAACACCTACAAACGCCACGACCTCAAGAACATCCTTCGCCCTGTCAGCGTCAGCGCCATGGGTGAGTATGTCATCATCCTCGCCTCGGCAGTGAACGACACCGCCTACGTCGCCATCCTCGACAAAAACCTCAAGGAAATCGCCCGCCGCTCTTTCCAGAGCCCTATGTACGCCATGCGTCGCGACGGCGGTGCCCTCACAGTCGTGGGTAGCAACCCCTATGGCTACGACATCAACATCCTGCCGCTGCACCGTCTCGACTTTGAGCAGTTCGCCAACGGCGAGATACTGAGCCGCCACTACCGCGTGGCCAAGCAGGCCGAGAAAATCAAACAGAGCGACCCCATCGGCATCGGCCTCACAGCTGTCGCCGTCTCCGTCGTGTTCATCGCCCTCATCTGCATCGCCCTCCTCATCAGCGGTTCGGGCCGACTGATAGCCCGCTCCGAAGAGAAGAGCAAGAACAAGGGCAAGAAAGCTCCCGCCATCAAGCCCGTCTCCGAAGGTAGCGCCGCCGACGAAGAGTTTTACGCCGCCATCGCCGCCGCCATACATCTGTACAACGACGAGCTGCACGACGAAGAGGACACCGTCATCACCATACAGAAGGTGGAGCGCGAGTGGACTCCGTGGAACGCCAAATACTACAATATGAATCAATACTTTAATAATAGAAGATAAGCTATGAAGAATTACAAGCTCAAGATAAACGGCAATGAATACAACGTTGACATCAACGAGGTAGAAGGCCAGGAGATAAAACTCGACGTCAACGGCACTAGCTACGTCGTCACCGTCGACCAGGAAATCAAACAGCAGCGCAAACCGATGGCACGCCCCGCAGCCGCTTCACAGATAGCTCCTGCCGCCAGCGGAAGCGTACAAAAAGGCAACGCTCCCGCCGCAGGCAACAAGGTGACCACCCCGCTGCCCGGCACTATCCTCGACGTGTTCGTCAATGTCGGCGACACCGTCAAGGAAGGTCAGACCGTAGTCCTGCTCGAGGCCATGAAGATGGAAAACAACATCGAGGCCGATACTGCCGGTACTGTCAAAGAAGTGAAAGTCCGCAAGGGCGACAGTGTCCTCGAAGGCGATGTCTTAGTTGTTATCGGATAAAACCTGTAGAAAATGATTAGTTTAGCAACAGGTGGCTTCATGGATTTCATGTCGACGCAGCTGGTACAGTTCCTCGAATACACCGGCTTCGCCAACGTGACATGGGGTCACATAGCAATGATTGTTATAGGCTTGGTGTTCATATTCCTTGGCATCAAGTATGAGTTTGAACCGCTGCTCCTTGTCCCTATCGGATTTGGTATGCTCATCGGCAATATACCGTTCTATCCCGGACTGAAGATAGGCATCTACGAGCAAGGCTCTGTGTTGAACATCCTCTACCACGGCGTGCAAAACGGCTGGTACCCACCGCTGATCTTCCTTGGTATAGGAGCAATGACCGACTTCTCGGCGTTGCTCTCCAACCCCAAGCTGATGCTTATCGGCGCCGCCGCACAGGTGGGTATTTTCGCAGCCTATATGGGTGCTCTGGCTCTGGGCTTCATGCCCAACGAAGCTGGTGCCATCGGCATCATCGGTGGTGCCGACGGTCCCACGGCCATCTTCATCTCTTCGCAGCTGGCTCCTGACCTGATGGGTGCCATCGCCGTGTCGGCCTACTCCTACATGGCCCTCGTGCCCGTCATCCAGCCGCCCATCATGCGTCTGTTGACCACCTCCAAAGAGCGCACCATCCGCATGAAACCGCCTCGCCAGGTCTCCAAACTGGAGAAGATCTCCTTCCCCATCATCGGCCTGCTCTTCTGCGCCTTCATCGTGCCGAGCGGCCTGCCTCTGCTGGGTATGCTCTTCTTCGGTAACCTGCTCAAAGAGTGCGGGGTCACCAAGCGCCTCTCCGATGTGGCCTCCAACGCCGTCGTCAACATCTGCACGCTGCTCATCGGCATCACCGTCGGTGCCTCCACCCAGGCATCGGTGTTCCTCACCGGCAAGTCGGTGATGATCTTCGGCCTCGGTGCCGGCAGCTTCATCGTCGCCACCTTCTGCGGCGTTCTCTTCGTGAAGATCATGAACCTCTTCCTCAAGGAAGGCAACAAGATCAACCCCCTCATCGGCAACTCCGGTGTCAGCGCCGTTCCCGATGCCGCCCGCGTGTCCAACAATGTGGGCCTCGAGTACGACAAGACCAACTACCTGCTGCAGCACGCCATGGGTCCCAATGTGGCCGGTGTCGTAGGCTCTGCCGTCGCAGCCGGTATTCTGCTGGCTTTCCTGCACTAAACCGTTGCAGATACAAACAAGAGAGGGCGCTCACCGCGAGCGCCCTCTCTTTTATTGTAATTTCTGATGTATAGCGGTCAGAGCTTTGCCTTGAGGTATGCAGGCAGCTGCTCGATGCTGACGCGCTCCTGCTGCATGGTGTCGCGGTGTTAGTTTAGGTGGCGAACTTGGAAATATCAAGACCTGTACCACGGCACCATACTGATAAAAGGCACATGGAGAACCTACAGTTCTACCTAAAGTCCAAGCCCGCCAAGCTACAAAAGTACGATGTCAGTTCGGTGAAGAGCCGTGTTATCAACCTTAGATAGTAGAATTCCGCCATTACGGCGGATAGCATCGTGCCGGTGCTGCTCGACACATTCATGGATGTATATGGTTGCAATGATATGTTGACGCTTGACTTCAACAGAGCCCGCCGTGAAGGACAGCATCATCCGCGATGGGCAGATGGCCTTCTACTCTCTCGACATCGCCCGCATATCAATCAAAACACTACATGACCCCGGATGACGTATTGTCTCTCGTTATGAATGAAAAAAAAACAGACCGTCTATCTATGAGACGGTCTGTTTAGAGAAAGCCATGGTAATTAATAAAAATGTGTTAGAATGTCACACTTTTGTAAGTGGTCAAATCACTGTATTCGTTGATATATCCGCAATAAAAGACGGCTTTGATTTTAAAGTAATATGTAGTCCCCGATGTGCCAGGAAAGCTGCATATTTGCTCGGTTCCAGTATAGTTGTTCAAGTCTTGATATATTGTGTATGTACCATTTGCTGTTGAACTCATGAAGATTTGGTATCCTGTGGCTTTGGCAACAGAGGCCCATGTGAATTTTATTCCGTCATTCCCTAATTTTTGAACAGAAAATGATGAGGGTTTTGCCAATGGCACAGACTGACTTGTTGCTGTATTATATGCACTTCCTTGACTATTAATGGCTTTAACGGTATACTTGTTAATACCGGGATGTACGGCAGACGAAGGACAAGAATATGATCTTGAAGTTGTTGTTGTCATTAAATCCCATTCTTCTGAACATGGATTGTAATGATAGACTTCATAGGAAGTGGGCGTTCCGCAACCTGTACTTGTTGAAATTGTCCATGTAACAGACTGTGATGAGGTTCCGCTTACACTTATTGTTGGTGGACAGGGTGAATATGACGTGCCTCCACCGCCGCCACCATTGTTGTTGTAATAAGTATAAGAACTGTAAGAGCTCTCACCTGCACTGTTTACGGCTTTGACTTTATAGTAATTGTATCCAGACATTGGAGAATAATCATACAGATATGTATTGGATGTTTCTGAACCAATTTGTGAATACGTGCCACTTGCAGAGGAGCTTCTATATACCTTATATCCCGTTGCGTTGGAAACAGAGGACCAGGATATTTTGATTTGTGGTGATGAAGAACTTCCTACATTTGATGCGGTAACACCGGTCGGCGCATTGGGGACAGATACTCCGCCACCGCCGCCACCACCGCCGTTACCGGAGTAGTAACAGTATGCATAAGAACTGAGCCCGCTTTCATTACCATCTGCATCAACAGCAGAAACCTTAAAGTAATTGTATGTATTTGAGGCCACAATGTATCCATAATTCTGTGTAGTGTATCCTAAGTATTCGTAGGAGCCACTGCTTGATGTGCTGTAATAAACTTTGTATTGGACAGCAGACGATACGCTGTTCCACTCAATTAATATATAATCTGTCCCATTTTCGGTTTCTATAGAGGCAGTGACTCCTGTGGGAGTTGGTATGGAACTGCTTCCACCACCATTGCCACCACCATTGCCTGTTTCTTCAAACATCGCAATGTATGCAGCATTTCCTGTTACGGTAATTGTTCTTGGATTAGTAGTGATCTCGTCGTTCCATTTTACAAAAGTATATCCATCTGCGGGAATGGCCGTAATGGTTGTTGTTGTACCATCCTCAAAAGTTCCGCCGCCGCTAACGGAACATGAAGAGATGTTTGAGGCTACAGTAATAGTATACATCTGTTTCTCTTTTTTGCATCCCTCAAATGCCAACAAAGAAACAATGCATGCTATCACTAACAAAAATATGGTTCTTTTCATTTTTTTCTGCCTATTATATACCATTGGCACGTCGGTTTTGGGTTGAAGTATAATGTTATAGTAGTTCCGTTGGAGAATGCACATAAAAAAGAGCGTGGAACCTTTATGTCTTCATCGGTTTTCTGAGGTCTTCGACTACCTATGTTCTCCAATTACAACGTACAAGTCCACGCCGAAACGTGAAAGCCGTCGCTTGGGTCTGGAGAACATCTAAAAAGTGTCGAAGTTTTCAGAAAACCAGATTTCAGCTATTCGCTTTTTTCTATTCTATGATGTGCACACAAAAACTATGCGCTATGCTTCATTGGCATTAATGTTCGTTAATATTTCTGTTTCAATTCGAGTGCAAAGATACGAAATGTTTTTGAACCAACCAAATAAAAAATACGAGGCCGCATTTCTTTGGCCTCGTTGAATGTTTTAATTGTTGTAATAAATAGATGATGCGTGGTGGTTTGTACTTTTTATAATTTGGCCTTGAGGTATGCAGGCAGCTGCTCGATGCTGACGCGCTCCTGCTGCATGGTGTCGCGGTGGCGCACGGTGACGGCGTTGTCGTTCAGCGTGTCGCTATCCACGGTTATGCAGAAGGGGGTACCGATAGCGTCCTGACGGCGGTAGCGGCGACCGATGGCGTCCTTCTCGTCATACTGCACCATCATGTCGGGCATGAGCAGGTGCAGCACCTCGCGAGCCTTCTCGGGCAGCCCGTCCTTCTTCACCAGGGGCAGCACGGCGGCTTTGTAGGGGGCCAGCTTGGTGGGCAGGCTGAGCACCGTGCGGGTGCTGCCGTCTTCAAGGGTCTCCTCCTTCAGTGCGTGGCTGAAGATGGCGAGCACCGTGCGGTCGACGCCGATGGAGGTCTCAATGACATAGGGCGTGTAGCTCTCGTTGAGCTCGGGGTCAAAATACTGCAGCTTCTTGCCGCTGAACTCGCTGTGGCGCGAGAGGTCGAAGTCGGTGCGACTGTGAATGCCTTCCAGCTCCTTGAAGCCAAAGGGGAACTTGAACTCAATGTCCGTGGCCGCATTGGCGTAGTGGGCCAGCTTCTCATGGTCGTGGTAGCGGTAGCAGTCGGCCGGTATGCCGAAGCTGAGGTGCCACTGCAGGCGCTCCTCTTTCCAATGCTTGAACCACTCGAGCTCGGTTCCGGGGCGCACGAAGAACTGCATCTCCATCTGCTCAAACTCGCGCATGCGGAAGATGAACTGGCGCGCCACAATCTCGTTGCGGAAGGCCTTACCTATCTGTGCTATGCCGAAGGGTATCTTCATGCGGCCGCTTTTCTGCACGTTGAGGAAGTTGACGAAGATGCCCTGTGCCGTCTCCGGACGCAGATAGAGGGTGTCGCTGTCGTCGATGACAGAACCCATCTTGGTGGCGAACATCAGGTTAAACTGGCGCACGTCGGTCCAGTTGCGCGTGCCGCTGATGGGGCACACGATGCCGAGGTCGAGGATAAGCTGCTTCAGGCCTACGAGGTCGTTGGCGTTCATCAGCTCGGCGTACTTCTCGTGTATCTCGTCAATCTGCTTCTGGTGCTCCAGCACGCGGGCGTTGGTGGTGACAAACTGCTGGCGGTCGAAGCTCTCGCCGAAACGCTTGCGGGCCTTCTCCACCTCTTTCTCTATCTTCTCCTCAATCTTGGCGATATGGTCCTCTATGAGCACGTCGGCGCGGTAGCGTTTCTTGCTGTCCTTGTTGTCGATGAGGGGGTCGTTGAAAGCGTCCACGTGGCCGCTGGCCTTCCAGATGCGGGGGTGCATGAAGATGGCGCTGTCCAGACCCACGATGTTCTCGTGCATCTGCACCATGGCTTTCCACCATGCCTGTTTGATGTTGTTTTTCAGTTCCACGCCGAGCTGGCCGTAGTCGTAGACAGCGGCGAGGCCGTCGTAGATTTCAGAGCTGGGGAAGATGAAACCGTATTCCTTGGCGTGAGCCACCACTTTCTTGAAGAATTCGTCTTGATTTGCCATATTTTCTGTGTTTTCTGACCGGCCAATCCGTGCCTGGCAGGCCTTCCTTTTTATTGTTGTTTAACATTTAATAACTGCAAACCGGCTGAATTATTGTGCTGCAGCTGTAATAATTTGTAAAAAAACGGCAACGAAAAAGCGCTTTTGCAACCCGCACATAACCAGGTGTTACAATCTAACTTCAACGATATATCAAGACACTATGCCGCCTCCCGGACGCTGTCGCAGCGGGATGTGGTCACTCGTAACGGAGGGCTTGGATGGGGTCGAGGTCGGCGGCGCGGCGTGCCGGATACCAGCCGAAGAAGAGCCCCACGGCGGTGCATACCGCGAAGGAGGTAAGGATGGCGCCCACGTTGAGGGCGAAGGGCAGCTGCTCGATGAGGGCGGCGGCAAGGGAATAGATGCCGAGGCCCAGGAGGATGCCAAGCAGGCCGCCGGTGAGCGAGAGGACGACGCTCTCGGTGAGGAACTGCAGCATGATGTTGGAACGTCTGGCGCCGATGGCTTTGCGCAGGCCTATCTCGCGGGTGCGCTCGGTGACGGTGACATACATGATGTTCATGATGCCGATGCCGCCAACGAGGAGCGAGATGCCGGCGATGATGGAGAGCACCAGCACGACGATGGAGAGTATGTTGCTCAGCTGCTCCATTGTCTCGCTCTGTATGTCGATGCTCACGTCGACGGGCTCCTCGGGGGTGAGGCCGTGCGTGATGTGCATTATCTGCTCTATCTCTATGGCCGTGTAGTCGATGTCGGCGGGGTTGTTGCAGATTATGTTTATGTAGTCAAAGTAGTCGTTGCCGGTGAAGCGTTTCATCACGGTGGTGTAGGGCATGACGACAAGGTCGTCGAAGTCGTAGCCGAATTTCTTCTCGCGGTGTTGCAGCACGCCGATGACGGTGACGGGCACGTTGCCGCAGCGAACGGTCTGTCCTATAGGGTCTTCGCCGTCGGTGAAGAGGTGCTCGGCCACCGTCTGCCCTATGACGCATACTTTGGCGAACGACATCACGTCTGCCGAGTCGAACATCGTGCCTCGCTCGATGGCTATGTTGTTTATCTTCAGGTGTTCTTCGCTACCGCCTTCGATACGGCCGCTGTGACTGTTGTTGCCAAAGACGAGAGGGGAGGAGGTGACGACGACGGGGGTGATGAATGCCACCCGGCTGCAGCCTTCGCGCAGGGCAGCAAGGTCGGCGACGTCCATCTCGTGGAGCTGGCGCCAGTAGCCGCCTTCGCGTTCCCACTTGCCGGAGACCGAGATGCTGTTGGTGCCCATCGACGAGAAGGTGTCGCTCATCACCGATGTGAGGCTTGAGCCGAGGCTCATCATTATGATGACCGACGAGATGCCTATGATGATGCCGAGCATGGTGAGGAAGGTGCGCATACGGTTGCGCAGCAACGCCCGCAGGGCAAGCTTCAATGTGTCGAGAATAATCATAGGGCCTGTAGCGTTTGTGTGGCTGAGATGGGTGTGTTGGACACGTCTTCGACGATGTGGCCGTCGCGGAGGCGGATGATGCGTGTGGTGAAGGCGGCGATGTCGGGCTCATGGGTGACGAAGGCTATCGTCTTGCCCTGTGCATGAAGGTCCTGGAAGAGGGCCATGATTTCGTACGAGGTGCGTGTGTCGAGGTTGCCTGTGGCCTCGTCGGCGAGGATGAGCACGGGGTCGTTGACCAAGGCGCGGGCTATGGCCACGCGCTGCTGCTGGCCGCCGCTGAGCTGGGCCGACGTGTGCTGCATGCGGCTCTCAAGCCCCACAAGGCGGAGGGCTTCCTTGGCGCGTTCCGTGCGTTCGCGCGGCGACACGTGGCGGTTGTAGAACAACGGCAGCTCCACGTTCTCGAGGGCTGTGGTGCGCGGCAGCAGGTTGTAGCTCTGGAAGACGAAGCCTATCTTGCGGTTGCGGATGGAGGCCAGCTGGTTGTCGTCCATTGTCTGCACGTCCTCGCCGTCGAGACGGTAGGAGCCCGAGGTGGGGGTGTCCAGACAGCCGAGTATGTTAAGCAGGGTGCTTTTGCCACTTCCGCTGGTACCCATGATGCTCACAAACTCGCCGGGAGCTATGCTGAAGCTCACGTCGTCGAGGGCCCGTACCGTTTCGTCACCTACGGTGAAGTGGCGCTGCAGGTGTTGTATCTCGATGGTGTTCATCTTACTCGAACATTGCTGACTGGCGCTGGGCCTTCTGCTGGGCGTAGTTGACGATGGAGGTGACTACGGTGTCGCCCTCGGCAATGCCCTCGCTGACAATAACCTTCACCTTGGTCTTGGAGCCGAGGGTCACGGGACGGCGTGTCAGCTGTCGGCCGTTTTTGAGCCACACGCAGGGATTCTTGCCGGCGGCGGTGGTGTCAAGGGTGTAACCCTGACGCACGAGGTTGGCAATGGTGGCCTCGTCGGGCTGTAGCTGGGTGGCATAGAGCGGCAGGCAGAGGCCTGTGTCGCTCTTGACGATGATGGAGACGGAGGCCGTCATGCCGGGGAAGAGTTTCTCGTCGGGGTTGCTGGCGGTGATTATCACCACATAGGTGACGACGTTGTTGTTCGTCTGCGGCTCCATGCGTATCTGGCTGACGGTGCCGAGAAACTCCTCGCCGGGGTATGCGTCGACCTTGAAGGTCACCGACTGGCTGTCGTGTACAAGGCCTATGTCGGCCTCGTCGACTTTGGCCTCCACTTGTATCTCGGTGAGGTTCTTGGCGATGGTGAAGAGGTTGGGCACACTGTAGGCGCCCTGCACCGTCTGACCTTCCTCCACCTGCTTGCTGATGACCACGCCGTCGATGGGCGAGTGGATTTCGGCGTAGCGCAGCTGGGTCAGCGCGTTGTCGTAGTTGGCTTTGGCGGTCTCCAGTTGGTTGGTGGCCTGCTCCAGACGGGCTTCGGCCTGGTCATATTCTTCCTGCGTGGAAGCCTTTTGCGCAAAGAGTTGCTTCACACGCTCAAAGTCTTTCTGCGCAAGGTTTTTCTGGCTCGTGGCTACCGAGAGGTTGGCGCGGTTGAGGTTGACGTTTTCCTGCAGGAGGGACTTGTCGAGCTCGGCCAGCAGCTGCCCTTGCTTCACGCTGCTGTTATAGTCGACATAGATTTTCTTCACGATGCCGCTCACCTGTGTGCCGACGGTCACTTTGTATACGGGCTGCACAACGCCGGTGGCGGTGACGGTCTCGCTCAGCTGCTCTTCGGCAACAGGCACGCTGTTGATCTCAAAGCCTCCGGTGCGCTTCTTGCCGAGAGTCGACACAACGATGATGAGGATGACGACAATCGGTATGATCCAGAGCCAGCGGCGGCGCTTGTTTTTCTTTTCCATGGTGTGTTAATTCTTGCCGAGGTAGATGCGCAGCACCTTCTCGGATATGATGTATGTGTATTTGTTCTGCACGTAATCGTTCAGCGCCGACAGGTAGCGCTCCTGTTGCTGCAGCAGTTCGGAGGCCGAGACGGTGCCAGCCTCGTATTTGGCCTGGTAGGTCTGCAGCGAGGCCTGTGTGGCCTGCAGCATTGCCTCGCAGGCCTCAAGGGTGTTGCGAGCTTGCTTCAGGGTGCGCAGGCGCTCGTTGAGGGTCTGCTGCAGCTCGTCGTGTGTCTGGTGCAGCTGCAACTCCGCCTGCTGTTTCGCAAGGCGGGCCTGCTTCACCTGCAGGCGGGTGGCACCACGGTTGAGTATGGGCAACGTGAGACCGAGGCTTATGGTGGTGTTGATGCCGCCCGAGGTGACGAGCATACCGCCGGCGTCGGTGCGCACATGCTCGCCGCCATAGTAGGTGGCGTATGCGTTGAGACCAAGTTGCGGCATGTGCGTCCCCTTGGCCATATTCAGCTGGTACTCCGCTTTCTTCAGCTCAAGGCGGCTCATCTGCATCTCTGGCAGCGAGTCCACCGTCACCTGCCAGTCGCCATCCTCCGGCTGCCAGTCGTCCATCGGCACCACAGCTATGGCCATGCTGTCGCCAAGTCCCATGAGGTTGCGCAACCGTCCGATGCCGTTCTCAATTACAAAGTCGCTGTTGAGCATATCGCTCTCCGTGCGTTTCCAGTTGGCTTTGAGCAGGAGGTAGTCGCTCTCAAGCAGGCGGCCGGCGTTGTAGCGGGCCTCGGCCTCCTCTGCCTGACGGCGGGCCGACGCGTTAAGCTCGCCGAGGTAGCGGCTGCGTTCCTGGTTGGCAAGCACCTCAAGGTAGGTGTTGATGATCTGTGTGGCCACGTCGTTGCGACTCTTCTCGACGCCTATGTCGCTGCGCTGCTGCTCGGCTTTGCTGCTTCGCACGCGGTACACATTGTTGAGACCGTCGAACAGCGTCCAGCTGGCACCGGCTCCGTAGCTGGTGTTGGTGGTCGTCGTGCCTTGGAAGAAAGCCATATCGGCACCCGCCGATGCCGAGAGGCTGGGGGTGAGGTTCCACCACGCCTGCTCGAGGGCTGCTGCCGCCGCCTCACGGCTAAGCTCGGCAGTCCTCACCGCCGGATTGTGGCTGTAGGCATACCGCAAGCAGCTGTCAAGAGTAATCCTCACGGTGTCCTGACCTCTCGCCGCAACAGTCAACAGAATCAATAATAATATCGTTATCTTCTTACTCATAACTCTTAACTCATAACTCTTAACTCTTCTTCCTCAGCTCAATGCGGAAGCAACTCCCTTGTCCGGGAACGCTGTATTTGAGGTAGAGACGGCCGCGATGGTACTGGTTCACTATGCGCCGGGCCAGCGGCAGTCCGAGCCCCCAGCCGCGCGTCTTGGTTGTGAAGCCGCTGTCGAAGATGCGTTTCTGCACCGATGGCGACATTCCGCGCCCGTTGTCGCTGATGTCTATGTAAATGCGGCGTGCGTCCTGGGAGCCCACAATGCTTATCACCCCTTCGCCCTCGGTGGCGTCGATGGCGTTCTTGCACAGGTTCTCCACCACCCACTGGAAGAGGTAGCTGTTGAGCGGCGTCACGAACGACTCGCCGTCGGGGAACGTGACGTTGAACTTCACGCGTCGCGGCGCACGGCTCTGCAGGTACTCCACCGCCGCCATCGTGGCTTCCCTCACGTCCTCGTCCTTCAGTTCGGGCACCGAGCCTATCTTGGAGAAACGGTGCGTGATGGTGTCGAGGCGTTTGATATCCTTCTCCACCTCGGCGGCGTACTGGTCCGTCAGCTCCTTGCCGCGCAGGTATTCCACCCATCCGCTGAGCGACGAGAGCGGCGTGCCCAGCTGGTGCGCCGTCTCCTTGGCCAGGCCCACCCAGATGCGGTTCTGCTCGGCAGTGCGCGCCGTGCGGAAGAGGTTGTAGCTCACCACCAGCAGCACTATGGCTATGAAGAAGTAGAACAGCGGCATCCATCGCAGCGAGCGCAGCAGGGGAGTGGAGGAGTAGTAGACATAAGCCGTCCGGCCGTCGGGCATGGTTATCTTTACAGGCTCGTCGTTGAAGCCTTTCTCAAGGTCGAGGTGCGCCACCGCCGCCGAGTCTATGTTGCCGTGCGCCAGCACCGTGGTGCGGCTGCTGTCGACGATGACCACCGGCACCAGCACCGAGTTCTGCGTAATGTCCGTCAGGAACGACATGGTGAAGCCCGCCAGCACCTCGCGCAGCTGCGTGTAGTACTCCGACTCCTTGTAGTACAGCGTCATCGGCATACCCCAGATACGGTAGCTGAAAGGCGGGTTCTGCGAGTATTCCTCCAGCAGGCTGCCTTCAAGCTTCTGTCCCGCCAGCTCCTGCGGCACGGTGATGACAGAGTCGCGCGACTTGGTGATGATGATAGGCGTGTGGCTGCTGTCGACAATATAGTTGACGTATGCGAGACTGAACTTGAGGTCCATGCCCAGGTCGGGGTCGTTGAACGACTGCAGTATGTCGGTGTAGAGCTGCATCTTGCGGTGCTCGTCGAGGGTGGCCTGCTGGAAGAAGTGTGCCGTGGCGGCAGCCATCTGGTTGCGCTGGCCTATGGCGGAAGCCCAGAGGCGCACCTTGGCCTCCTCGCTCTGTCTCACCTGGTCGGCGATGCGCTGCACCTGCCACAAAGCCAGCAACGCCAGCCCTATGGTCAATGTCAGCACTATCAGTTTCAGTCTCTGTTTCATATAAAAAAACTCCTAACTCATAACTCCTAACTCATAACTCATAACTCCCAACTCCTAACCCTCAACTCTCATCGTCTTCGCCGGGCTCACCTTGCTGATGTATGCCGCCGGCAGCATCAGCGCCGCCGCGCACACCGCCGCCGTGCCGAGGCTGATAAGGAGGTACACCCACAGGTTAATCTCCACCGGCACATAGGCCATGGAGTAGCTCTCGGGGTCGAGTGTCAGCAGGCGCCAGCGGCTCTGCACCACGCTCAGCGCCAGCGCCACAGCGTCGCCTATGACGATGCCCGCCGCTATCAGGCCGCCGGCCTTGATGGCGAAGATGCGGCGCACCGCCGCGTTGCAGGCGCCGAGGGCCTTGAGCAACCCTATGGTGGCGCTCTTCTCGAAGATCATTATCAGCAGCGCCGAGACGATGGCCACAGCGCTCACCAGACACATAATGATGAGTATCAGCGTTATGTTGGCGTTCAGCAGGTCGAGCCACGAGAACAGCGCCGGATGCTGGCTGACGATGGTGTGCAGCGCCAGGTCATAGGGCAGCACCGCCGCCACACGGCGCGCCGTGGCGTCGAGGGCGTCGAAGTCATCCACCAGCAGCTCGTAGCCGCCCACCATGCCGTCGCCCCAGCCCTCGATGCGCTGCACCTGCCGCAGGTCGCCCACCACATAGAGCTCGTCCATCTCGGCCAGGTCGGTGTTGTAGATGCCGCACACCTTGAAGGCCCGCGAGCGGTAACTGTCGCCATGCCAGAAGTAGGTCCTCATCTTGTCGCCCACGGCGAGGCCCAGCTTGGCACTTATAGTGCTGGAGATGAGCACGTCGTTGGACGCCAGACTGTCGGCGGAAGGCTGGGGGAGGCGTCCCTCGACGAGACACGAGCGGTAGAACGACGTGTCGTAGCCGCGCCCGAGGCCACGGAACATGATGCCGTATATCTGGTCGGCGGTCTTCACCATGGCGCCCTTGGTGGCGTAGCACTGCACATGGCGCACGCCGGGCACGGCGCTCATGGCCTCCATCAGCGTGCTGTCTACAGCCACCGGCGTGTCGGCGTAGGCGTCGCTGGTGGCGAAGCCCGTGACCGTCATGTGGCTGCCGAAGCCCGCCACCTTGCCCCCGATGTCGGCCTGGAAGCCGCGCAGAATGCTCACGGCCATCACCATGACCACCACGCCGAGGGCTATGCCGGCCACGGCGATGGCCGACAGCGGCCCCGAAAAGCCGCCGCCGCTCCGGGGCATGAACCGTTGGGCTATGAACCGTTCAAACAGCATAAACATCAACTGCAAGCTGCAGGCGGCGAGCGCCCGGAACGCGTCCGCGCGGCCACCTGCAGCTCACAGCCTTTGACTTAAGGTTAGAACGCCGTGACGATGCCCATGAAGTCCTGAGCCTTCAGCGAGGCGCCGCCGATGAGTCCGCCGTCGATGTCGGGACAGCCGAAGAGCTCCTTGGCATTGGTGGGCTTGCAGCTGCCGCCGTAGAGGATGCTGATCTCGTCGGCCACCTCTTTGCCGTATTTCCCGGCCAGCAGCGAGCGGATGTAGGCGTGTATCTCCTGCGCCTGCTCGGGCGTGGCGGTCTTGCCGGTGCCTATGGCCCACACAGGCTCGTAGGCGATGACAACCTTCTTGATGTTCTCGGCGTCAAGGTGGAAGAGGCCGCCTTCGACCTGCTTCTTCACCACCTCCAGCTGACGGCCGCCTTCGCGCTCCTCAAGCACCTCGCCGACGCAGACGATGGGCTTCAGGCCGTGCTTCAGCAGCTGGTCCACCTTGGCGGCCACCAGGGCGTCGGTCTCGCCGTAGTAGGCGCGGCGCTCCGAGTGGCCCACGATGCAGTAGTCTATCTCGCAGCTCTCCAGCATGGCGGCGCTCACCTCGCCGGTGTAGGCGCCCTTCTCCTGGTCGCTCACATTCTGCGCGCCCACGGCGAAGTAGCTGTCGTTGGCGTAGTCGCTGGCCATCTCGATGTAGGGGAACGGCGGGCACACAATCACCTGTGTGTCACGCGGCAGTTCAACTTTCTCAAGCTCGCTCATCAGGTCGTCGAGCAGTTCATCGGCCTCCGTGAAGGTGAGGTTCATCTTCCAGTTGCCGGCAACAATATGTTTTCTCATGTCAGTATGATTTTAGGTTTGTTTTTCCTATTTAACGCAATGACGGCTGTATTATTGTGCACCTTTCGCAAAAACGATAAACGTAGACTCAACAATCAAGTGCAACACCGTTGTGCAAAGATAGGAAGAATTTTTGTTTCGGGGAGGAGAAGTTCAAAAGTTTTCTTGGGCGGAGATTC
>OMXC01000017.1 GCA_900314925.1 uncultured Bacteroidales bacterium | reverse complement strand
TAACGCGGTCATATTTGTTTTATTACAGAAATAATCGGAAATGTCAGAATATTTACAGAAACTTCTCGGCTGCGCCCTTTACTACATTACAATAATTTCCGTCTTTTTCTGTCTTTTCTGTAATGCTTCTGTAATCAAAATCAGTCTCTCCTAAAGATGTCTCTCGTATACACTTTCGACCTTACATCATCGAGAACTGAATCATATCGGTTTGCTATGATGGCCTGCGACATTTCCTTGAATTTCTTCAGGTCGTTTACCACCAGGCTGCCGAAGAAGGCGGTGCCGTCTTCCAGCGTGGGCTCGAAAATAATAATCTGGGCGCCTTTGGCTTTGATGCGCTTCATGACGCCCTGGATGGCGCTCTGGCGGAAGTTGTCACTATTGGATTTCATCGTTAAACGGTACACTCCGATGACTGGAATGGTTATAGGTGATGGGTTATGGGTTATAGACGCATTATACTCGTTATTAGTAGTGTAGGCGTAGTAGCCGGCCATCTTGAGGACCTGGTCGGCGATGAAGTCTTTCCTCGTGCGGTTGCTTTCAACGATGGCGGTCATCATGTTCTGCGGAACGTCTTCGTAGTTGGCCAGAAGCTGCTTGGTGTCCTTGGGCAGGCAGTAACCTCCATAGCCGAAGCTGGGGTTGTTGTAATGGGTGCCGATGCGGGGGTCAAGACCGATGCCGTCGATGATGGCCTGGGTGTCGAGGCCCTTCATCTCGGCGTAGGTGTCGAGTTCGTTGAAGTAGCTGACGCGCAGGGCCAGATAGGTGTTGGCGAAGAGCTTCACGGCCTCGGCCTCTTTCATGCCGACGAACAAACAAGGGATGCCTTTCTCAAATTGAGAATTGAGAATTGAGAATTGAGAATTGGCTGACGCGTCTTTGCTGGGTCCGATAGCGCCTTCGACGAGGAGGTCGGCGAACTGGTGGGCTTTTTCGGTGAGCCAGTCGATGTCGGTCAAGGCCTTGATGGCTTCGTTCTCCTCCTGATACTCGTCGCCTTTCATTATGTTGGGAATGCCGACGATGATACGACTTGGATAGAGGTTGTCGTAGAGGGCCTTGCTCTCGCGCAGGAACTCGGGGCTGAACAACAAATTAAACTTCTTGACACCCAACTTCTGGTATTTCACATAGAGGCCACGCGTATAACCTACGGGGATGGTGCTTTTGATGACCATCACGGCGTCGGGGTTGACCTTGAGGACCGCATCGATGACGGACTCCACGGCACTGGTGTCGAAGAAGTTCTTCTGGCTGTCGTAGTTGGTGGGGGCCGCGATGACGACAAAGTCGGCGTCGCGGTAGCCAGCCTCTTGGTCTAGAGTCGCTTTGAGCGACAATGGCTTGTTGGCGAGGTAGTCTTCTATGTATTCATCCCTTATGGGGGATTTCTTGTTATTGACAAGGTCAACCCGTGCAGGGACGACGTCCACGGCGGTGACGTCGTTGTGCTGCGCCAACAAGGTGGCGATACTGAGACCGACATAGCCGGTACCTGCTACGGAAATACGCATAAAATGAGAATTAAAAAATGTTATTTGATAAGTGGTTAGTGGTCAGTGACTAGTGACTAGTGGGCAGTGGAAGTTAAGAGTTATGAGTTATGAGTTAAGAGTTTTTTTAACGGCGAATTACACGAGAAGTGGCCAGTGGATAGTGGATAGTGGACAGTGGAACGGCGAATCATCATCGGCTACCGGGCATGTCGCCGGACCAGCCGTGACCGAGATCCCAATGGTAGTCGTAAACAAACTCGAAATACGGCAATGCAAAGGCTTCTTCTATCAATACTGTCAACTCTTCCTGTATGGGCTCTGCCCAATGACCTACAAGAACGATGAATTTGTCAACACTCCATGCTACACGTCCACGAGGAATCTGCGTATAGTCGCCAGTAAACTTCGTCTGAATATGCTTAGCCTGCGCCCTGAAATACTCTTTGAGCTTCGCTCGAGACTGCTCACGCTCGGGATAACTCAAATCAGATTGGTTCTCCTCTCGCTCACTCGCAGCCTTTGCCCATTCTTCGCTATAATCAATGTAACGAACACCCTTCTCCGCAGCCTCCTCGACCTCACGAGGGGTGAGTTCTTTCTTGCGGACTCCAAAGAGAACATGTTCCTCTGGGTCGTACCAGAAGATGCCGACAGAAGGCATGGGCTCATCAAAGGACCGCATGTCGTCCATCTGGGCCTGATGTCCTTTTTCGTCAAGACGGGTCATCGTTGATTTTGGGTTTATTGGTGAAACGGCGAATTACGCGAGAAGTGGTCAGTGGATAGTGGATAGTGGTCAGTGGATAGTGAGTAGTGGGTGGTGTATAGTGAAGTGGACATTAGAATGTGTTGATGCGGGAATGTGGGAATGGGAGCTAAAACGAGGGCAAAAATATAAATATAAATTAGTTTTATATCTTAAATTATAGAGGAGAGACAGTACATCATTCCAATGCGAAGGCATCCCCAAAAACAGACTATTATGCAGATTTCGTGACAGTTACCCCATTTGCCACATCGCATTTTTCGCTGTTTATCGAGGCTTCTCAGGCTTCTTTTTTCAATGTGCAAAGATACGAAATAATTTTATATATTGAAAAAAAGTTTAAAAAAGATAGTTTTAAGTGGACAGGGGGCAGTGGACAGTGGATAGTGATTGGTTCAAGGTTCAAGGTTCAAAGTTCAAAGTTTAACGGCGAATTTTGCGAATTTTACGAAAAGTGGCCAGTGGATAGTGGTCAGTGGATAGTGATTGGTTCTCAAAGTTCAAAGTTTAACGGCGAATTATGCGAATCGACTCGAATTTTATTACTAGCGAATTACTCGAATTGGGGCGGGAGCCGGTCAATTGCTGGCGACCCCTGAAAGGGTGATGAGCACCGCTGAATAAAATCAAATCTAGCGAATAATTACTCGAATTTTTCGCCAGAGGCGGTGCCTGGCGTGGGGTATGGGTCGGCCGCCGGCCTCAAAATCTCAAGAAAATTTACTCAGTGACTAGTGACTAGTGGCCAGTGGATAGTGGATAGTGATACGCCTCGGGGGAGGCGTTTTTGGTTGTCCCACCAGGACTCGAACCTGGGCAAGCAGAACCAAAATCTGATGTGCTACCATTACACCATGGGACAATTCTATTAGTTTTGAGTTTTGAGTTTTGAGTTTTGAGTTTTGAGTTTTAAGTTTTAAGTGTTAAGTTTTGATAACCTTTCTTTAAAAACGGGTGCAAAAGTACTAACTTTTCGGCGAATGGCAAAATTTATTTTCGTCCGCACTGGAAATTAGTTGGTTGGGGCTAGTGGTCAGTGGATAGTGGAACGGCGAATTATGCAAATTAGACGAATTAAGGGCGGGAGCCGGTCAATTGCTGGCGAATTACTCAAAACGCCTCGGGGGAGGCGTTTTTGGTTGTCCCACCAGGACTCGAACCTGGGCAAGCAGAACCAAAATCTGATGTGCTACCATTACACCATGGGACAATTCCTTTAGTTTTGAGTTTTGAGTTTTAAGTTTTAAGTGTTAAGTGTTAAGTTTTAAATTTTAAGTTTTGAGTTTTGAGTTTTGAGTTTTATGTTTTATGTTTTATGTTTTGAGTTTTAAGTTTTGAGTGTTAAGTTTTGATAACCTTTCTTTAAAAACGGGTGCAAAAGTAACACTTTTTCGGCATGTGGCAAAATTTATTTTGTTCCATGCTTATTATCAGACACAAAAAAATGGGCGGCGACGAGGCCAAGGGCACAATAAATTGCCACAAAGGGCGTTATTGGAGGTATGAAAAACAAAGTGCTTATAGTGTATACCGGCGGCACCATCGGTATGGTGCAGGACGACAACGGTTCGCTGCACCCCTTCGCCCTCGACCGCATCTACGATGCTGTGCCTCAGCTGAAGAACTGCAGCTACGGCATCGACTCCGTCACCCTCGACAACATCATCGACTCATCGAACATGACGCCGTCACTGTGGGTGAACATCGCCGAGATCATAGAGCGCAACTACGACGACTATGACGGCTTCGTGGTGCTCCACGGCACCGACACCATGGCCTATACGGCATCGGCGCTGAGCTTCATGTTCAAGAACCTCTCCAAGCCCATCATCCTCACCGGCAGCCAGCTGCCGCTGGGCATGCTGCGCAGCGACGGCCGCGAGAACATCATCTGCGCACTCGAGATAGCCTCCACACGTCTGGCGGTGATCCCCGAGGTGTGCATATTCTTCGAGAGCCATCTCTACCGCGGCAACCGCAGCACCAAGATGAACGCCGAGAACTTCGACGCCTTCGCCTCCTACAACCTGCCGTCGCTGGCACGTGTGGGCATCAACATAAGCTTCCGCGAACATCTCTTCCTGCCCATGCCCACCGAGAAGCTGCAGGTGCGCAAGCGTTTCGACACGCGCGTGGCCATCCTCAAGCTCTTCCCCGGCATCGGCCCCGACGTGGTGGGGGCGGTGCTCAACACCCCCGACCTGCAGGGCGTAGTGATAGAGACCTACGGCTCCGGCAACGCGCCCACGGAGAAGTGGTTCATCTCGGCCATAGAAGAAGCCATCGGCCGCGGCATCATAGTGCTCAACGTCACCCAGTGCAAGGCCGGCGCCGTGAAGATGCGCCAGTATGCAGCCTCCTGCGACCTCGACCGCATAGGTGTCATCGGCGCCGGCGACATCACAATAGAGGCCGCCATCACCAAGATGATGTGCCTCCTCGGCCAGTACCCCAACGACAAAGAGCATGTAAAACAGCGTCTCAGCCAATCGCTGAGGGGGGAGATTACAGAGTGAGTTAAGAGTTAGGAGTTAGGAGTTAGTGGATAGTGACTAGTTCAAAGTTTAAAGTTTAAAGTTCAAAGTTCAAGGTTCCATGTTCCAGGTTCAAGGTTCCAAGTTCAAAGTTTAAAGTTTAAAGTTTAAGGTTTAACGGCGAATTACTCGAAAAGTGGATAGTGGTTAGTGGACAGTGGTTAGTGGTCAGTGGTTAGTGGTTAGTGGTCAGTGATTGGTTCAAGGTTCAAGGTTATTCGCCAAATATAATCTATTCATAGGTGCTCATGGCCTACGGCACAAAGTTCAAAGTTCAAAGTTTAAAGTTTAAAGTTTAAAGTTATTCGCGAAATGAGTTCTATTCAGCGGTGCTCAAAGCCTGCAGAGCAGGCGGTCTTTGCTCGGCATAGAAAGCGAGCTTTCTCTGCTCTCGCTTTGCGCAACGGTATTATTGAAGGACAATTTTATATAAATATATGATGAATTTATATAAATAATAAATATATGATGAGGAAGATACTGGTTAATGTGAGAGGGAAGAGTGTAGATGGAAGAGGTATGATGGAAGATGGAAGAGGTATGATGGATGATGGAAGAACCTTCGGGAGGCTCTACCCTGCCCTGCTTTTGTTTGTCCTTGTCTTGTCGCCTCTTGCTCTGAGAGGACAGAGCGCCATCGGCAACCTCGGGCAGTTCGACCGACGCCCGCTGCACTACGGCATACAGGTGGGCTACACCCAGTCCAAATTCGACCTTGCCTTCAGCGAGAACGACACGCTGCGGCAGACGCTACAGGGTGTGACATCCTATTACGCCCCAGGCTTCCACATCGCCATCATCGGCGACCTGCGCCTCGGCTCGTGGTTCAACCTGCGCCTGCTCCCAGGCGTGACCCTCGTCACGCGCACCATCTCCTACTCGTGGGAGAACGGCTACCTGACTACGCACCGCCTCGCCGAGCGCTCGCGCAACGTGGAGTCCGTCTACGGCGACATACCGCTGGAGCTCAAGTTCCGCGCCGTGCGCTGGAACAACTTCCGCCCCTACCTCACCGCCGGAGCCAGCTATGGCTTCGACTTCGCCTCGCTGCGCAAGAACCGCAACCAGACCAACCAGGCCATCGTGCGCCTGCAACCACACGACCTGCGCTACAGCATGGGCGTGGGCTTCGACGTCTTCCTGCGCTACGTCAAGTTCGCCATAGAGTTCAAGATGGCCTTCGGGCTCCTCGACCTCAAAGTGCAGGACCCCGACGTCTACATACGCTCTTTCGACAACCTCAACAGCCGCACCTTCATGCTGAGTTTCACTTTTGAGGGATAGCCTCGACGCAGCGGATGCCGTCGAGGGCGGAGGAGACGATGCCGCCGGCGTAGCCGGCGCCTTCGCCGCAAGGATACAGGCCCTGCAGCTGTGGATGCTGCAGGGTTTCTTTGTCGCGGGGTATGCGCACCGGCGACGAGGTGCGGCTCTCCACAGCCAGCAGCGTGGCGTCTTCGGTGATGAAGCCGTGCATCTTGCGGTCGAAATCGCGGAACCCCTGTATCAGACTGTCGACGACAAACGGCGGCAGCAGCTCGTGCAGCGGCGCGCTGACCACGTCGCCCATGTAACCCGTCTTGCCGAGTGTCGACGACGCCTTGCGGCGCAGAAAGTCCACCAGCCGCTGCGACGGTGCGTTGATGGCGTCGCCGCCGGCGTGGAACATGATCTGCTCCACCTGCATCTGAAATGCGAGAGTGGACAGTGATTGGTTCCAGGTTTCAGGTTCAAGGTTCAAGGGAGAGTGGTTAGTGGACAGTGGATAGTGGTTAGTGGTCAGGAATTGGTTCAAGGTTTCAGGTTCAAGGTTCAAGGTTGAGTGGGCAGTGGCAACATCCTTCAAGTCAACAGTGACGGCGATGCCGCTGTTGGCAAACGGCGAGTTGCGGCGCGAGTTGCTCATGCCGTTGACCACCTGCTGTCCGTCGGCTGTGGCGGCGGGCACTATGACGCCGCCCGGGCACATGCAGAAGCTGAACACCCCATGTCCGCAGACTTGCGTTGTAAGACTATAGGCAGCCGGCGGCAGATAACGGGAATAGTCCTTGCCGTGATACTGAATCTCGTTGATGAGCTCCTGCGGGTGCTCCACGCGCACGCCGAGGGCGAAGGGCTTGGCTTCGAGCAGCCAGCCGTGCCGCTGGAACATATAGTATATATCGCGTGCCGAATGGCCTGTAGCAAGAATCACGGCGTCACCAAATATTTCTCCATCTTCTGTAATGACGCCATATACACGACCATCCTTGACAACGAGGTCGGTGACACGTGTGTTGAAGTGGTATTCCCCACCGGCATCCACTATCGTGCGGCGCATGTTGGCGATGATGCCGCTGAGGCGGTCGGTGCCTATATGTGCGTGAGCCTCAAGGAGTATGTCGGGGTCGGCGCCATGCTCCACGAAGGTGCGCAGCACTGCCGACACGTCGCCGCGCTTAGTAGAGCGCGTGTAGAGCTTGCCGTCGCTGTAGGTGCCCGCGCCGCCTTCGCCGAAGCACCAGTTGCTGTCGGGGTTGACGACCTTCTCGCGCGCCAGCCGTGCGATGTCGTATTTGCGCTCCTCCACGGGCTTGCCGCGTTCCACGATGACGGGTTTCATGCCCAGCTGCAGGCAGCGCAGTGCTGCGAAGAGGCCTGCGGGGCCGGCGCCGACAATGAGGATTGTTTTATGGGAGTTCAAGGAGTTCAAGAAGTTCAAGGAGTTCAAGACAATTCCATTGTCGTCGATTTCGTTATGACTTCCAATCTCCACTGTGGCATGATAGATGACGTTGCGGCGGCGGCAGTCGAGGGTGCGGCGCACCAGACGCACCGCGCCCAGCCGCTCCTCGGACTGGTGCAAATGGCGTGCCACGGCGCCGCGCAGCTTGGCGGGCACCATGCACTCCTCCGGTGTGAGGTCTAACTCTATGCGTCTTGGCTCCATAGCATCGTTATCATTGACGGTCAACCACTTGCGACAGCCGCCACCTTCATTTCACGCAGCAAAGATACGAAATAAAAACAGACCGAAAAAAGCAACATCGCAACGCACTGATTGACAGCGGTGTAAATAGAGCCCCTACGGCCCCCCTTCGGACCCTCCTCGGCCCCTCCTCGGCCGGCATACTGACTTGCAGCGACTTACGGCCATTGAAAAGCCATAGAAAAGCCGTAGAAAAGCCGTAGGAAGGGCGAGGAGGGGCGGTAGCGGGACGAGCTGACGGAACCAACGGCCACGGAGTCCGTTGGCGGCATCGCTGCCCCGACGGGCGTGGCGTTGTATTTTATTTTTGTACATTATCTTTTTTTCGTACCTTTGCAGATTATGAAAAAATACTCACGTTTCAGCTATCTACTGATTGTCTACTTGTTAGGCATTGCTTATTTCACCGTCTTCCGCCTCGTCGAGTCGTGGGTGTTCCTGTCGGGCACCACGGAGCCCGTAGACCTGAAGGGACTCTTCGGCTATGCCCTCTACACGGGATGGCGTTTCGACACGCTGGCGAGTTGCTACATACTGGCCCTGCCGGCGCTGATGATGCTCATCGGCGAGTTTGCGCACATACGCGCCCGCGCCTACTACAGGGTGCCGCACTACTTCATCAACGTGTGCTACACGGCAGCCTTCTTCGCCTGCGCGGCCGACATTCCGTATTTCTGCTACTTCTACTCGCGCCTCGACGTGGTGTCGCTCACCTGGGGCGACACGCCCGACATGGTGGTGAGCATGATACTGGGCGAATGGGAGTATGTGCTGGCGCTGCTGGCCTTCGTCGGCGTGGCGGTGTCGTGGTGGTTTGCCACGGGGGCTGCGTTCCGCCGCACGCTGGGCGGCAAGAAGGGCGACGACACGCCGATGCAGTTCCTGCCGCTGTATGTGTCGATACCGCTGGCGCTGCTGCTCATCTTCCTCGTCTTCACCGGCATGCGTGGCCGCCTGACGCGCAAGAGCCCGCTGCGTGTGGGGTCGGCGTCGTTCTGCGACGTGCCGTTCCTCAACCAGATAGGCCTCAACCCGGCCTTCACCTTCATGAAGAGCGTCGAGGAGCTGAGCAAGAGCCGCAACCAGCCCGTGGAGCTGGTGCCCGTGGAGGAAGCCGAGAAGGTTTATGGCGAGCAGCTGGCGCTGCCTGTCGACAGCCTGCTGGCGCAGAGCGCCGTGGTGATGCCCGAGGGCACCAACGTGATACTTGTGATAATGGAGAGCATGACCACCGAGAAGACCTGCCTCTCGGCCAGCGGCGTGACGCTGACGCGCCACCTCGACAGCCTGATGGCTGGCGGACGCCTCTACACCAACGCCTGGTCGGCGGGCATGCACACCTACAACGGCATCTACTCGTCGCTCTACGGCCACCCCGCCATCCTGGCGCGCCATGCCATGAAGCAGGCCACGATATTCCGCATGTGCGGACTGCCGCAGACCCTCCAGGGCATGGGCTACCAGACGGCCTACTTCATGCCGCACGACGCCGACTTCGACAACATGCGCGGTTTCCTCTACAACAACGGCTACACCGAAGTGTACGGACAAAGCGAGTACGACCCCGACAAGGTGGTAGGCACATGGGGCATTCCAGACCACACGCTCTTTGAATATGCGCTGGAGCACTGCAACAAGGCCTACGCCGACGGCGAGCCTTTCTTCACCACCGTGATGACCTGCAGCGACCACAGCCCCTACGTCATACCCGGCGGCATACCCTTCGAGGCCAAGCACGCCGACATGGACAGCGCCATAGTGGAGTATGCCGACTGGAGCATCGGCCACTTCATGAACCTCGCCGCCAAGGAGCCGTGGTTCGAGAACACGCTGTTCGTCTTCGTGGCCGACCACGGAGCCGCGCGCCCCTGTCTCTACGACATGTCGCTGCCTTACAACCACGTGCCGCTGCTCTTCTACGCCCCCGGACGCATAGCCCCCGAGCGCATTGACTGGCCCGTGCTGCAGCTCGACATCGCCGCCACGGTGCAGGGCATGATGGCTGAGCAGCCGGCGAACCACACGCTGGGCATCGACCTGCAGCGCTACCGCCGCCCCTACGCCTACTTCAGCGCCGACGACAAGATCGGCGTGGTGAGCCCCGGCGGACTGTTCTACCTGTGGCGTGTGAAGGAGGAGCGCGAGAGCCTCTACCGCCTGGGCTCGCAGGAGGACATCATAGGCCAGCTGCCCGACAGCGCCGCGGCCATGCGCCGCTACGCCTTCGGCATGACGCAGAAGAGCCAGCAGATGCTGCTCGACCACACAACGGAGTGCAGGTGAGAGGGGGTCAGTTGAGAGTTATGAGTTATGAGTTATGAGTTATGAGTTATGAGTTAGTGGTTAGTGGACAGTGGATAGTGACTAGTTCAAAGTTCAAAGTTTAAAGTTCAAAGTTCAAAGTTCAAAGTTGACTCACTTCATTTAATTTATTCAGCGGTGTTCGCAGCCTACGGCATAAAGTTCAAAGTTCAAAGTTCAAAGTTTAAAGTTGACTCACTTCATTTAATTTATTCAGCGGTGTTCGCAGCCTACGGCATAAAGTTCAAAGTTCAAAGTTTAAAGTTCAAGGTTTATTGGTTATAGATTAAAGGATTGTGGAGTTTAAGCTGAAATCAGAGTTTGCACCCATGGGCGACCAGCCGGAGGCCATCAGGCAGCTGGTGGAGGGCGTGCGCGCCGGACAGCGGGCGCAGGTGCTGCAAGGCGTCACGGGTAGCGGCAAGACCTTCACCGTGGCCAACGTCATCAAGGAGCTGGGGCGCCCCACCCTTGTGCTGAGCCACAACAAGACGCTGGCGGCACAGCTCTACGGCGAGTTCCGCCAGTTCTTCCCCGACAACGCGGTGGAGTACTTCGTGAGCTACTACGACTACTACCAGCCGGAAGCCTACATCCCGGCCACCAACACATACATTGAGAAAGACCTGGCCATCAACGACGAGCTCGACAAGCTGCGTCTGCGCGCCAGCTCGGCGCTGCTCAGCGGCCGCAGGGACGTGATCGTCGTCTCCAGCGTGAGCTGCATCTATGGCATCGGCAACCCCGAGGAGTTCAAGCGCGGCACGGTGACGCTGCGCGTCGGCGACCGGCTGCAGCGCGACACGCTGCTCATGCAGCTCCTCGAAGGACAGTATGTGAGGAACGAGATTGAGTTCACCAACGGGCGCTTCCGCGTGAAGGGCGACACGGTGGACATCTTTCCCTCCTTCGCCGACTTCTGTTACCGCGTCAGCTTCTGGGACGACGAGATAGAGAGTCTCGAGAGCTTCGACCCCATCAGCGGACAGCGGATGGAGCGTTTCGACGAGGTGGTGATATACCCCGCCAGCAACTTCCTCACCAACAAAGAGCACATGGGAGAGGCGCTGCTGCAGATACAGCACGACATGTACGAGCGGCGCGACTACCTCAACAGCATAGGCAAGCACCTGGAGGCCAAACGCCTCGAGGAGAGGGTGAACTATGACGTGGAGATGATACAGGAGCTGGGCTACTGCTCCGGCATCGAGAATTACAGCCGCTACTTCGACGGCCGCCAGCCAGGCAGCCGCCCCTTCTGCCTGATAGACTACTTCCCAGACGACTTCCTGCTGGTGGTGGACGAGAGCCACGTCACGGTGCCGCAGATAGGCGCCATGTACGGCGGCGACCGCAGCCGCAAGACCTCGCTGGTGGAATACGGCTTCCGCCTGCCGTCGGCGTTGGACAACAGGCCACTGACTTACGAAGAGTTCTACAAGCTCACGGGGCAGACGATATACATCAGCGCCACGCCAGCGGACTACGAGCTGAGCGAGGCCGAGGGTGTCGTGGTGGAGCAGGTGATACGCCCCACGGGCCTGCTGGACCCCGTGGTGGAGGTGAGGCCAGCCGTGAGCCAGGTCGACGACCTGCTGGACGAGATAGAAGACACCGTCGACAAGGGGGAGCGCGTGCTTGTCACCACGCTCACCAAGCGCATGGCCGAGGAGCTGACATCATACCTCACCAACCTCGGCATCAAGAGCAAATACATACACAGCGACGTCGACACGCTGGAACGCGTGGAGATAATGCGCGACCTGCGCATGGGGGTCTTCGACGTGCTGGTGGGCGTCAACCTGCTGCGCGAAGGTCTGGACCTGCCGGAGGTGAGCCTCGTCGCCATCCTCGATGCCGACAAAGAGGGCTTTCTGCGCAGCGACCGCGCGTTGATACAGACCATAGGGCGCGCGGCACGCAACGTGCACAGCAAGGCCATCCTCTACGGCGACACCATCACGGGCTCCATGCAGCGTGCCATAGACATCACCAACCGCCATCGCGACAAGCAGATAAAGTATAACATGGAGCACGGCATCGTGCCAAAACAGATAGTGAAGAGCACCGAAGCCATACTGGGCACCACCAGCGTCATAGAACGTGCCGCCGAGGAAGCCGAAGCCATAGAGCGGCGGGTGGAGAACGGCGAGCGCCGAGCGCCCGTACGTCCCTATGGCGAGCACGATGAAGAGCCCCTCGGCATAGCCGCCGAAGAGCCGCAGACGGAGCTTGGCAACAGCCGCTACATGGCCATGACCAAAGAGCAGCTGAGGAAGGAGATCAGCGCCACGCAACGCAAAATGCAGACCGCCGCCAAAGAACTCGACTTCATGGCAGCAGCAAAATACCGCGACGAGATAAAGGAGATGCAGTCGCTGCTGGAGACTGCCAGATAAAGGAAAGCAAGCTTTCGGTTGGGGAGGAAGGATTGCGAGCTAAAGCTCGCCATCCGTTAGGGAGGAGCTTTACCTAAAGCAAAAAGTGAGCACCGCTATGCGGTTCTTGTTTTTTTTATGCATACCCCTTGCCTGAAAGCAAGGGGGGAAGGATTGCGAGCTAAAGCTCGCCATCCGTTGATGGGAGGCTTTACCTAAAGCAAAAAAAGCAGCCCGCTGTGCGGGACTTGTTTTTTTTATTATGCCCACCTTTATGCAAGCAAGCTTGCCTACGGCGGGCACAATAAAAAAACAGGTTGCTGACGCAACCTGCCTTTTTGCTTTAGGTAGCGGGGGAAGGATTCGAACCGACGACCTCCGGGTTATGAGCCCGACGAGCTACCACTGCTCTACCCCGCACTCTCTTATTTCATCGCTGAAATCGGGTGCAAAGGTACGAACTTTTCCCCACATAGCCAAATTTTTCTTACAATTATTTTACTATCGTTTGATTATTCGCCTATTATAGATACCGCTGTCGGTGCCCACCTGCACGGTATAAGTGCCGGCAGGAAGCTTCTCAAGCGATATTTTGGCCTTGCCGCCGACAGCATTGACATGCGTCTCGCTAAGCACCGTACGACCCACCATGTCGAGCACTGCGATGCTCACAGGGCGGGCGCCGCCGACAGAGACTGTCACCTCGCCGGTCGTCGGGTTGGGCCACAGGTCTACAGACGCCTCGGCAACCTGCTCGATGCCCTGCAAGGGCTCCCAGATGGCATAGAGCGACATGCTGCGGCGTATCGGTATAACGGCTCCGACAGGGTATATCTCGTCAGCGCCATCAGGATCCTTGCACCAGCCCACGAAACGGTAGCCGGAACGGCTGAAAGAACATTCCGGTGCCGTGAAGCCGTTGAGGTAGCAGTAGCGCTGCGTTATCGTGGCGCCGGAGGCTCCATTGGCGTTGAGGTACACGAGCTTGACACGCGCCACCTCCAGATGCAGGCGGTATATGGTGTCGAGGTGCACGAGGTTATACTCGCCAGCCGACGGTGTGAATGTATGTTCATAGAACGTATACGATGATGCGTCGTAGCATACTGTGTCGTAGACATCCACGGTATCGAGCTGTGTGGGTATTGGCTCAAGATCAAAGATGGCGGTCTGGCCCTGGTTGAAGGTATACGTAGAATTGCCACCGGCACCACCGACACCGGGTGCGAGGTTGGAGACGGAGAAATAGCCGTCGGCATAGCCACCCCAGCCCCAATTGAAATGGTAGCGACCCTGCGCGTCGGCACCGTCGAGTACGAAGGCATGTCCGCCAGAGTTGTCGTGTCCAGAGTAATACATTGGACGGCCATGCACGAGGTTGGTGTCTATCATACTACGCCATACGCTGTCGGAATAGTTGTAGCGTTTCCTCAACTCAAGGGTGGGCTTGTACTTGAAGTAATCGGAGAAGGCGCTGGTGGCACATGCGTTGCTCCAGTACCCGCACTCGGAATAGGCGCCACTCGAGCTGCCATACATCATATCCACGGAGACACCGCAGTGGTATGACAGCAGGGCCACAGCGTTGCGTTCTCTCTCACGCGAGAAGTTCTCGTCAACGGAATTCGGCATATAGTCATAGATATATGTCGTGTGCTCAAAGTCGGCCGAGAGGGTACCGAAGGGCATGTCGGTGCGCTGTTCAGGGACGTAAGAGTGGCTGCCAGTGCCACAGGTGGGGTGCTTCCAGTAGCGCATGATCTGGGCCATTGCCGTAGCCACGCATCCGACCACCGTCTTGATATGACTGACAGAGTCATAGGGGCAATACTTGTTGTAGGGCGCACCCTGATCCCAGCGGGTGGTGAGCAGCACCGGCACCACGACGAGACTCACAGGTGTATCGGGGGCCGTCTGCGTAAGCAGCTGGTTCCACATGTCCGCGACCTCCTGCGAGGGCACATAGCCGCTCGCTACGGCATCGGCGATCTGGCCTTCGTAGCCGCCGAGCCAATAGCTTATCTCCGGATGCATCCGCTCGGGGAAACGGCTGTCGAACGAGTATCCCAGCACGGGCTGTACGCAGCGGTCGCCCGCCACTATCACGAAGCCACGGTCTGCGACATTGACCACATACATGTGGCTTAGCTCACCATAGCTTACCGGCGTGGCTTCCGGGGCTTTCACCTCACTGATTTCCGCCGGATGATGTCTGTTCCAGAAGTTCACCGCAACGGTCTGAGCCTCCTGCACGCTGACGGTCTGTGCCATAGCGCCGGAGAAGAGAAAAGACAGAGCCAAGGCTCCTAAAATTATACGTTTCATCGTTTGTTGTTATTAATTCCTTCGTTAAGCCAGTTCACAAACTTCTGCACATCGCGGTCGTACTTGTAGTTCTCTTCGGTGAGAACCTTGCCGTCGGCATTCACGATGACATAGTATGGCTGGGCGTTCATATTATATTCAGTCTTCTGAAAGTTCAGATTCTTGCGTCCGAGGGTCTTTAAAACCTTGCCTTTCTCGTCCGTCACCCACTCGTCCTCGGGCAGGTCTATGGTGTTCTCGTCGGCATAGAGCGAGCACATGACGAACTCCTCGTTGAGGAGACGCTTCACTTCGGGGTCACTCCACACGTAGTGCTCCATCTCACGGCAGTTGGCGCAGGTCTTGCCTGTGAAGTCTATGAAGACGGGCTTGCCCGTCTGGCGGGCGTAAGCCTTGGCCTCGTCGAGGTCGAAGAACGCCTCGAAGCCCAGCGGCACATGCAGCTTGTCGGCATACTTGCGGTCTGCCGGCAGCTTGCCCGCCTGCACAGTTCCGGCGCCCATGGCCGGCCTATTCTCCACGACGATCTTCTCTATGTTGAAGCTCTGGCTCTCCATCGGGGGCAGGAAGCCGCTGATGCCTTTGAGCGGAGCGCCCCACATGCCGGGTATCATGTACACCACAAAGGCAAGGTCGGCAATGGCGAGGAAGAGGCGCAGGGTACCTATCTCCTTCACCTCGTCGTCACCCTTGAAGCGCAGCTTGCCGAGCAGGTAGAAGCCCAGCATGCCGAAGATGACAATCCACAGAGCCAGATAGGTGTCGCGCGGCAACAGGCCCCAGTTGCAGTAGAGGTCGGCCTGCTGCAGGAACTTCAGGCCAAAGGCCAGCTCAAGGAAGGCGAAGACTATCTTCACCGTGTTGAGCCACGAGCCGCTCTTCATGTTGCCCAGCATCTGCGGGAACATAGCCAGCAGCGTAAACGGCAAGGCGAAGCCTATGCCGAAGCCCAGCATCGTCACGAGGCTCACCCAGCGGTCTGTAGAACTGGTGGTGAGGCCCACCAGGGCGGCGCCGAGGATGGGGCCTGTGCAGCTGAAACTCACCAGCACCGTGGTGAGGGCTATGAAGAAAGGGGCCAGCAGACCGCCTTTGTCGGCCTGCTCGTCGCTGCCGTTGATCCACTTCTCGGGCATCTTTATCTCAAAGAGGCCGAAGAAACTCAGCGCGAAGACAAAGAAGATTATGAAGAAGATAAGGTTAGGAATCCAGTGGGTACCCATGACATAGAGCGCCTCGGGACCGAGGAAGGCTGCCAGTATGGCGCCCAGCACGGCAAAAAGGAACACAATAGAGAAGCCGAAGAACCAGGCTTGGCGGCGTCCTTTGCGTTTGTTCTCGGCGCCACGCACGAAGAAGTTGACCGTCATCGGTATCATCGGGAACACGCAGGGCGTGAACATCGTCAGTATGCCGCCGCCCAAGGCGATGAGGAACACCACCAGCAGGTTCTGATGCTTGCCCTCTTCTTGCGGCAGGGGCTCGGCTTCGGCCTCGGCGCTGACTGCCACAGCCACCGTCGCCGGCTCCGCGACGCTGTCAGCCACAACCTCTGTCACCTCCGCTGCCGCCTCGGCTGCCGCCACCGCCGCCTCGGCCTTGGCGCCCGGCACCTTGAACGAGAAATCGTGGTCCTCGGGGGCTATGCAGCTGCCGTCGTTGCAGAGCTGGTAGCTCACCGTTCCCTTCACCGTGAAGTCCTTGTCACTGATGCGCTTCACCTTCTGGCGGAATGTCACGGTGCCGCTGAACGACTTGACCACACACTGGAAGATGTCGTCCATCTCCTCGTGCGGCTTGGGCTCCTGCACCTTGCCTATGCGGGCATAGTCGCCGCTCTCCGCGAAGGTGAACTCTATGGCCAGCGGCCCGTTGGGGTCGGTGTACTGCGAATACAGGTGCCATCCGGCGTCGAGCGTGGCTGTGAACACAAGCTCCGCCTCCGTCGCCGAGGTCTCCTTGACGCTGTATTTCCACTTTACCGGGTCAAGCTGCTGGGCCTGCACCATGAGGGTGGCAAGCATAAGTAGCAGCATCGTAGCTATCCTTTTCATGTCCTTATTTGAGGTTAAACTTTATCTTCTTCTCGCCGCGCACCGTCTTCACACCCACCATATACATGCCCCTCGGCATCTTGTTTATCGATATGCGCTGGTTGTTCTTGTAGTTGTTGATGGTCTTCACCACCTTGCCTTTGTTGTTGGTGAAGGTGACCACAGCCTGTGGGCTTTCCATGGTGATGGTGACGTAACCGTCCTGCAGGTGCGGGTTGATGCGCACCTTCTCCTCCCCCATCTCCGAGCCTACGTTTGCCGTCGTCGTCCCGCGCTGCCCGCGGCCCATGTCCTCCTCGTTGCGGCGGTCGGCCGAAGCCACAGCCTTGACAGGCATGGTGAAACCGCTGAGACGCGCCACACCCTTGCTGTCGTTGCCAAACCAGTGGTTGCCCTTCTTGTCGTTGGCCACCTTGTAGATGTTGCCGGCAGGCAGCGGACTGTTCTTGGCGGTGAAGACCACCCATCCGTCGGCGCCGTCGAACACCGCCACACCGCCGCTGGTGCCTATCCACATCAGCCCGTCATCGTCTATGGCTATGTCGTTCACCTGGTTGGCCGGCAGCGGACTGTTGTTCGTGTTCCACGTGCGCCACTCCTCGCCGTCAAACGAGCAGAGGCCGTTCAGCGTGCCGAACCACTTGACGTTGTTGGCGTCGATGGCTATGGCAGGCACTATGTTGTCCGGCAGGCCGGAATTGTCCACCGTGTAGTTCACCCAGCGGCGGTCGTTGTACACGCTCACGCCCGCGTTGGTGGTTATCCACTTGCGGTTGGCGCGGTCCACGGCCAGGTCGAGCACAAAGTCGCTCAGCAAGTCGCAGTCGTCGGGCGTGTACTTCTCCCAGGTGTAGCCGTCGAAGCGCACCATGCCGCCCAGCGTCACCCCTATCCAGAACACGCCGTCCTTGTCCTGCACTATCTCCTTGACGAACTTCATCTTCAGGCGGCGGGTCTCGTCGGTGTATTCCGTCCAGTGGGTGCCGTCGAACTCTATGACGCCATAGTCGTCGGTGCCTATCCACACCACGCCTCGGTTGTCCACCATCAGGCAGTTGACCGACTGGTTCTTGAGCTTCTCGTTGAACATCGAGTAGTCGGTCCACGAGCCTCCGTTGAGGCGGCTCAGTCCCTGGTAGGAACCCACCCAGACGCCCTTATTGTCGGCCGCCAAGGCCGACACGTTGTCGCCACCGATATCCGACGTGCGCGTGTTGTACACCACCCATGCGCCGTTGTCGGCAGAGCCGCCGGCACGTCCCTGTGCCGCCGCCGTCATCGCGGTCAGCATCATCAACAAATACAGTGCTGTATGTTTCATCTTTTTCATCTTGTCATGTCTGTTTAGTCATTGCCAGTTATTTTAAAGCTTATCACCCTATCAACCTATCAACTTATCAACCCATCAACCCTATCAACTTATCAACCCATCAACTTATCAACCTATCAACCTCCTCCCCCTCAAGTCTTGTGCTTCTCCTTCTTTGCCGCCGGGAACAATATGTTGTTAAGTATCAATCTGTAGCCTGGCGAATTGGGGTATAGGGAGAGGTCTGTCGGCGGGTCGCCCACAAAGTGGCGGTAGTCCTCGGGGTCGTGGCCGCCGAGGAATGTCCACGTGCCCTTGCCGTACTCCCCGTGCAGGTAGCGCACCTCGCCAAGTTCCTTGTTGTCGCCCAGCACCACGCACGAGCTCTTCACATACTGGCTGCGGAAAGCCGTCGTCTGCCCCATGAAGCCGTGCACCACACGCGTGTGGTTCTGCGTGAGCATCGTGGGCACCCAGTCCCATTTGGCCGAGAAGTCGAAGAGCACGAAGAAATCGTTCTTCTCGTTCACCATACGCTGCCGCTGGCGGTCGTCGATGTCTATGGTCGATATCTCATACTCCGCAGGGTTGGTGCTTATACGGAAATCCTTAAAGGCAAAACACTTGCTGTAGTCGAGACGGTCCTGCGCACGGGGCTCCATGGGGTCGCCGTCAAACATCTCGGCGCAGATATCCACCCCCTCGGCGGCCAGCGCCACGTCGTAGCTGTCCGGCGCCGAGCACATGGCGAAGAGGAACCCTCCGCCCATGACGAAGTCGCGTATCTTGTGGGCCACGGCGAGCTTCAGGTGGCTCACCTTGCCGTAGCCGAGCTTGTTGGCCATGGCCTCCTGGCTGCGCACATCCTCGATGTACCACTGCTGTCCGCGATAGTTGGCCCAGAACTTGCCGTACTGGCCCGTGAAGTCCTCGTGGTGCAGGTGCAGCCAGTCGTAGGTGGGCAGCACGCCGGCCATCACCTCCTCGTCGTACACCACATCGTAGGGTATCTCGGCGTAGGTCAGCACCAGCGTCACCGCGTCGTCCCACGGCAGCTTGTTCTTCGGCGAATAGACAGCGATCTTCGGGGCCTTGTGCAGCCGCACGGCGTCCATGTTAACCCCCGGGTCGGCAATGTGGCTCAATATGGCGCTGCTCTGCCCGTCGGCGATGACCTCGCACGTCACCCCCCTCAGGCGGCACTCCTTCTCTATGCCCTCGGCATACTTGGTCATGAAGGAACCGCCACGGTAGTTGAGCAGCCACGTCACCTCAGCCTCGCGCTGCAAGGCCCAGTAGGCCACGCCGTAAGCCTTCAGGTGGTTCTTCTGCGCCTCGTCCATGGGCACCACAATATATGACGCGTGCGCCCGCGCGACAAAAAAAACACACAATGCCAGCACCAGCATGCGCCCGAGCGCTGCTGCAATGCCGTTGTATGTATTGTCGACTTTCACCTGTCAACTTCTGTTTTTCCTGTGCGGATAGGGGGGCTCGAACCCCCACCCCTCGCGGGACAAGATCCTAAGTCTTGCGCGGCTACCAATTACGCCATATCCGCTTCTTCTCTCGTTACACATTGATTGTTGGGCACATAAACCATACCGCCGTCAATGGTTGTAACTGCAAAGATACAACTTTTTTCTTAATGGCCAAAATTAATTGGCGTGGCGAGCAGCCTCGAAGAGCGCCTGCGGCAGGTGGCAGTAGCCGTCGGGGTGCTTGTCGAGGTAGTCCTGGTGGCTCTCGTCGGCCGGATGGAACACCGTCAGCGGCTCCACCTCCACGGCTATCGGGGCGCTGTAGCCAGCCTGTTCCTCGCGCATCACGTCGGCGATGGTGCCGTAGTCGTCGGGGTCCACATAGTAGATGCCCGTGCGGTAGCGCGTGCCGCGGTCCTCGCCCTGCTGGTTGACACTCGTGGGCTCTATGCTCAGGAAATAGAGTTTCAGCAGCTTGCGCAGCGGCAACACCTCGGGGTCGTAGTCCACGCGAACCGTCTCGGCATAGCCCGTGCGGTCGGTGTAGACCTCCTCGTAGGTGACGCTCGCCGTGTCCTTTCCGTTGGCGAAACCGGTCATCGTCGCCGTCACGCCGCGTATCTGCTTCAGGTAGTGCTGGGCTCCCCAGAAGCACCCTGCGGCAAGGTATATCGTCTTTTCCATGCCACAGTAACGGCATTTCGCCCCTTTTATTGCATCCTCCCTACCGCTTCACAACTTTGTGTAGTATTTCTCCTTGGCGGTGGTTATCTCGAGGAGGTAGCCCCCCGGGGCGAGGCACAAGACAGCCGCCGCGGTGCTGATGCCGTGTGCAGGCCGCACATACGAATTGTCTATATAAATAAACCCATCTTTTCACCAAAAAGGGCCACCCGACCCCAATTTTTAACATTATTTAACCCTGACAGCCTCCCTTTTGCCTCGGAGCCCCTACGGAGCCGGTACGGCATTTCAACGATACTTCAACGATACTTCTTCAGTAGTTCTTCAGTGTAGCACTGAAATACTACTGAAGAACTACTGAAGAAATGCCGTACCGGGGCCGAAGGGACTCCGTAGCGGGGCCGAAGAGGATATTTTTTTCGGCGTGCGTTTGGCCGTAAGGATAAATATTCGTATATTTGCATCTAAGAACCTAAGGTAACGACACCTATAAATAACTAAGACACAGGTGAGTAATTATGCCACAATCATCGCCGGCCGACTGGAACTGAACCAGCGGCAGGTGGAGAAGACGATAGAACTGCTGGAGCAGGGGGCCACGGTGCCATTCATAGCACGCTACCGCAAGGAGGCCACGGGGTCGCTGAACGAGGTGCAGATTGCCGCCATCCGCGACCTGCTGGTGCGCCTCAAGGAGCTCGACAAGCGCCGCGAGGCGGTGCTGCAGAGCATCGAGGAGCAGGGCAAGCTGACGCCCGAGCTGCGCGGCCGTATCGAGGCTGCTGAGACGCTGACGGACCTCGAGGACCTGTACCTCCCCTACCGCCCCAAGCGGCGCACGCGCGCCACGATAGCCCTCGAGAAGGGCTACGGGCCGCTGGCCGACGCCATCATGGGCGGACGCTGGCATGCCGGTGACGGGGAGTATGGCGACGAAGAGCTGCAGTATGCGCGCGACATCATAGCCGAGCGCATGAGCGAGGACGCCGCCGTGCGCAACCGCGTGCGCAGCGTCTTCCGCCGCAAGGCGATGCTGACGTCGGGCCTGGCGCGCGGCGTCAAGGAGGACGACGAGCGCGTGGGCAAGTTCGAGTCGTGGCTCGACTGGAGGGAGCCCATCGGCAAGGCGCCGTCGCACCGCATCCTGGCCCTCTTGCGCGGCGAGGAGGCCGGGGTGCTGCGCGTGCATGTGCGCCCCGACGACGGCAGCGAGGGCATAGCGGCCGTGGAGCCGAAGCACATGAACGGCGACAGCGGCTGCCAGCGCCAGATGCGGCAGGCCGCCGAGGATGCCTACAAGCGGCTCGTGGAGCCCTCGATAGAGACCGAGTTCCGCAACCAGCTGAAGGAGAAGGCCGACCGCGAGGCCATACGTGTCTTCGCCGACAACCTGAGGCAGCTGCTGCTGGCGGCGCCCCTGGGACAGAAGCGCACGATGGCCATAGACCCGGGCTTCCGCACGGGCTGCAAGGTGGTGTGCCTCGACGCGCAAGGGCAGCTGCTGCACAACGAGACGATATACCCCTTCACGTCGGTGCGCGAGGAACGCGCCGCCGTGAGCAAGCTGGAGGCCCTGGCCGAGGCTTTCGAGATAGAGGCCATAGCCATAGGCAACGGCACCGCGGGCCGCGAGACCGAGGAGGTGGTGCAGCGCTGCCGCTTCAAGAACAAGGTGATAGCCGTGAGCGTGAGCGAGGCCGGGGCCAGCGTGTACAGTGCCAGCGACGTGGCGCGGCGCGAGTTCCCGGACTACGACATCACGGTGCGCGGCGCCGTGAGCATAGGGCGCCGCCTGATGGACCCGCTGAGCGAGCTGGTGAAGATAGACCCCAAGAGCATCGGCGTGGGGCAGTACCAGCACGACGTGGACCAGAAGCTGCTGGCCGCGAGCCTGGGCGACGTGGTGGAAAGCTGCGTCAACAGCGTGGGCGTGGAGCTGAACACCGCCAGCCGCGAGCTGCTGGGCTACGTCAGCGGCATAGGCCCCGCGCTGGCCGACAAGATAGTGGAGCACCGCAACCGCAACGGCGCCTTCGCCGACCGCCAGAGCCTGCTGAAAGTGAAGGGCTTGGGCGAGAAGGCCTACGAGCAGTGCGCGGGCTTCCTGCGTGTGCGCGAGAGCAAGAACCCGCTGGACCGCAGCGCCGTGCACCCCGAGCGCTACGCCCTGGTGGAGAAGATGGCGGCAAGCGTGGGCACCGACGTGGCGACGCTGATGAGAGACAAGGAGTTGCGCGGCAGGATAAGGCTCGAGGACTTCGTCAGCGAGGACTGCGGCATGCCGACGTTGAAGGACATCATGCGCGAGCTCGAGAAGCCGGGGCTCGACCCCAGGGCGCGGTTCGAGGTGTTTGAGTTCGACAAGAGCGTCAGCAAGATAGAGGACGTGCAGGCGGGCATGGTGCTGCCGGGCATAGTGACCAACATCACGGCTTTCGGGGCCTTCGTTGACATCGGCGTGCACCAGGACGGCCTGATACACGTGAGCCAGATGGCCGACCGCCGCGTGAACGACCCCGGCGAGGTGGTGCACCTGCACCAGCACCTGAAGGTGAAGGTGCTCGACGTGGACTTGCGGCGCCACAGGATAAGCTTGACGCTGAAGGGAATTGAAGTCTGAGTTATGAGTTTTGAGTTATGAGTTTTGAGTTTTAAGATTTAACAAGAACACAATAACAAAACATACAACAGATGGAAAGAAAACCGTTAAGTTTCGGAGCCACCATGCTGGCCAGCGCGCTGGGCGTGGTGATTGTGTCGGTGGTCAGCGGACTGCTGATGCTTATTATGATGATATCCATGGTGGTGTCGCTGAGCAAGATGGACAGCAAGAGCAGCGTCCTCGTGAGAGACAACACTGTGCTGAAGGTAGACCTCGGCAAGATCAGCGGCGACCGCACGGGCAGCAGCCTCACGATGTCGCTGGGCGAGGGCAAGAGCGTGGGCCTCATCGACGCCGTGCACGCCATCAAGGCGGCGGCCGCCGACGAGCGCATCACAGCGCTCTACCTCACCGACCCGGGCGCCAGCGCCGTCAGCTGGGGCTCGATGACCGAGCTGCGCGACGCCCTGCAGGCCTTCAAGGAGAGCGGCAAGCCCATCGTGGCCTACGCCACGGCCTACTCGCAGAGCGGCTACTACGCGGCTTCGGTGGCCGACAAGGTGTGCCTGCACCCCAGCGGCATGCTGGACTTCCGCGGCATGGGCGGCCAGGTGATGTACTACAAGGACCTGCTTGACAAGCTCGGCGTGGAGATGCAGCTCATCAGGCCCGAGAGCTGCTCCTACAAGAGCGCCGGTGAGGTGTACACCCGCACCAACATGAGCGACGCCAACCGCGAGCAGATACGCGCCTACATAGGCAGCATCTGGCGCACGGCCACGGCCCAGATTGCCGCCAGCCGCGGCATGGAGGTGGCCGAGCTCAACGCCATAGCCGACGACCTCAGCGGCCTCTTCGCCGACGGGGCCCGCCGGCAGCGCCTGGTGGACACCCTCTGCTTCGAGGAGGACGTGAAGCAGATGCTCAAGGAAGAGCACGGCGGCAAGCAGCTGCTGAGCGTGGAGAAATATGCTGAGAAAGTCAAGGACAAGCCCAACAAGGCCAAGGACGCCATAGCGGTCATCTACGCCGAGGGCAACGTCGTCGACGGTTCGGCCAAGGGCTTCGACGAGGGCGTCTACGGCGACGACATCGTCAAGGCCCTGAAACAGGCCGCCAAGGACGACGACGTGAAGGCCATAGTGCTGCGCGTCAACTCGCCCGGCGGACAGGCCACGGCCAGCGAGAGCATGACGCACGCCGTCATAGCCGCCAAGGCCAAGAAGCCCGTCATAGTGAGCATGGGCGACCTGGCGGCCAGCGCAGGCTACGAGATGAGCTGCATGGCCGACGTCATCGTGGCGCAGCCCACCACCATCACGGGCTCCATAGGCGTGTTCGGCACCATACCCAACCTCGGCAAGCTGATGAACCAGAAGCTCGGCCTGCACACCGACACCGTGTGCACCAACCGCAACGCCACGGGGATGAGCCTCGTGCAGCCGCTGTCGCCGACGATGAAGGCATTGTGGACGCGCAACGTGGAGGACTTCTACAAGGTGTTCGTGGGCCGCGTGGCCGAAGGACGCCACATGAGCTACGACGAGGTGCACAAGATAGCGCGCGGACGCGTGTGGACGGGTGCCGACGCACTGGGCATAGGCCTTGTCGACACACTGGGCGGCATAGACCTGGCCGTAAGCATCGCCGCCGAGAAGGCCGGCCTCGACAGCTACAAGGTCAAGGAATACCCCGAGGAGAAGGACACATGGACACAGCTGACCGAACTCTTCGGCGAGGGGCAGGACGACGACCTGTCGCTCATGGCCAAGATGCGCATGGCGCTGCGCTGGAAAGCCTCACAGAAGGACATCAAAGCCCTCTCGCGCCTGGAGAAAGACATCGAGTATGTCACCACGGCCGAAGGACTGCAGGCCAGACTGCCGTACGTGATCTGCGAATGGTGAAATATGAATCTGCAGAATTACGGATAACAAAGAAAGGCTCCACGGTTGTGGAGCCTTTCTTGTTGTTGATTGCGGCACTCAGAGCTTGTCGTTGGAGCCGAGGACGTTGACGATCTTGTGGATGTACATCTTCTTCATGCTCTCGCGGGCGGGCTTGAGGTACTGGCGCGGGTCGAAGTGGTCGGGATGCTCGGCCAGGTGCTTGCGGATGGCGGCAGTCATTGCCAGGCGGGAGTCGCTGTCGATGTTGATCTTGCAGACGGCGCTCTTGGCGGCCTTGCGGAGCTGCTCCTCGGGGATGCCGACAGCTGCCTTGAGGGCGCCACCGTAGGCATTGATGGTGTCCACCTCGTCCTGTGGCACGGAGCTGGAGCCGTGGAGGACGATGGGGAAGCCGGGGAGCTTCTTCTCGATGGCCTCAAGGACATTGAAGGCCAAGGGAGGAGGCACGAGGCGGCCCGTCTGCGGGTCGACGGTGCACTGCTCGGGCTTGAACTTGTAGGCGCCGTGGCTGGTGCCGATGCTGATGGCGAGGGAGTCGCAGCCGGTGCGGGTGGCGAAGTCGATGACCTCCTCGGGCTTGGTGTAGTGGCTCACCTCGGAGGCCACCTCGTCCTCTACGCCGGCCAGCACGCCGAGCTCGCACTCGACGGTGACGTCGTACTTGTGGGCATACTCCACAACCTGGCGGGAGATGCGGATGTTCTCCTCATAAGGCAGGGCGCTGCCGTCGTACATCACGCTGGAGAAGCCCATGTCGATGCATGACTTGCAGGTCTCGAAGCTGTCGCCGTGGTCGAGGTGCAGCACGATCTGCGGGTTGGGGCAGCCGAGCTCCTTGGCATACTCCACGGCACCTTCGGCCATGTAGCGCAGCAGCGTGGGGTTGGCATACTCGCGTGCACCCTTGCTGACCTGCAGGATGACAGGGCTCTTGGTCTCGACGGCAGCCATGATGATGGCCTGCATCTGCTCCATGTTGTTGAAGTTGAAGGCGGGGATGGCATAGCCGCCGTTGACAGCCTTCTTGAACATATCGCGGGTGTTCACAAGGCCTATTTTCTTGTAGTCTACCATATTGTTGTTGTTTTATTTATTGTTGAATTGATTTTGCAAAAGTACTAACTTTATTTGATGTGGCCAAATTTATTTGCTGAAGATGCCGAAGACTGCGGCGCCGGAACCAGACATGGAAGCATAGAGTGCACCGCGTGCGTACATGTCTTCTTTGAGTGCCGCAATGGCGGGATGCGACGGGAAGACGGAGGCCTCAAAGTCGTTGTCGACGAGGGGGCGCCACTCTCCGACGGGGCGCCTGACGGCCGCGCGCAGGTCGGGGCGCGGCTGGCCGAAGAGGTCTCTGTTCAAGCCCTGGTAAGCCTCTTTGGTATTCACATGCTCGCCGGCGGGAATCTCTATCACAACGCTGTAGGGCGACATGTCTATCTCTATGGGCTCGAGCTCGTCGCCGATACCCGTTGCATAGGCGGCACGGTTACGGACAAAGAAAGCACAGTCGGCGCCGAGCTTGGCGGCGCGGCGTTCGAGGGCCTGTGCGTCGAGGCCGAGGGAGAACATCTCGTTGAGCATCTTCAGCGTGAAGGCAGCATCGCTGCTGCCACCGCCGAGGCCGGCGCCGAAGGGGATGTTCTTCTTGAGGCGGATGCTTACGGCCGGTATGGCGAACTCCTCGTGCAGCAACTGCCAGGCTTTGACACAGAGGTTGTCGCCGGGGGCGTTGTCGAGGACGATACCTTCCTGTCTGATGGCAGGCTGCTGGTCCTCGGCAGCGGGCAATATCTCCAGCTCGTCGCAGAGGTCGGCGACCGGCAGAAACACCGTTTCTAAATTATGGTAGCCGTCAGGGCGCTTGCCGACGACATGCAGGCCGAGGTTAATCTTGCAGTTTGGGTAGGTTGTCATAGGCACGGATAATATCGGTTACCAGACGGTGGCGGATGACGTCGCTGTTGTCGAGCTGTATCACTTCTATACCCTTCACGTCCTTGAGGATGTTGACAGCCTGTAGCAGGCCGCTCTGCTGGTGGCGCGGGAGGTCCACCTGGGTGAGGTCGCCGGTGATGACGAACTTGGCGTTGCGGCCCATACGGGTGAGGAACATCTTGAGCTGTGCACTGGTGGCGTTCTGCGCCTCGTCGAGGATGACGAAGGCATTGTCAAGCGTGCGGCCGCGCATGAATGCCAGCGGCGCAATCTCTATTGTGTTGTCCTCCCAGTAGGAGAGCAGCTTCTGCTGCGGGATCATGTCGCGCAAGGCGTCATAGAGAGGCTGCAGGTAGGGGTCGAGTTTGTCGCGCAAGTCTCCCGGCAGGAAACCCAGATTCTCGCCGGCCTCCACGGCGGGGCGTGTCAGTATGATGCGGCGTATCTCCTTGTTCTTCAAAGCGCGAACGGCCATTGCCACAGCGGTGTAGGTCTTGCCGGTACCTGCAGGGCCTATGGCGAAGACCATGTCGTGGTCGTAGACGGCGCGCACGAGGCGTTGCTGGTTGGGGGTGCGGGCTTTGATGAGGAGGCCGTTGCGGCCATGCACCAGCACCTCGTCGCTCACCTCCGCCTCGGGGCTGCCGCCGCCACTCTCCATGATGCCCATGATGGCGTTCTCCGTCAGGCGGCCGAACTTGTCATAGTAGGTCATCATGGCCTGCAGCTTGCCGTCGAACCAGGCGATGTCTTCCTCGCTGCCTATGGCTTTCAGCATGTCGCCACGCACTATGAGCTTCAGCTTGGGGAAGAGCAGCCTCACAAACTCAAGCAGCTTGTCGTTCTGCCCCCAGAAGCGGGCATAGTCTATTTCCTCTAATGAAAAGATTCTCTCTATGGACGGTTCGTTCATTCGTTTGGTATTTTAGGGAAATCCATTATCTCAAGATTTGCCGGTTCGGGCTTCAGCACAAAGCGCACCAGTGTGCCCACTTTGTGAAAGCCCTGTCTGCCTGCGGCGCCAGGGTTGATGTGAAGGAAGTTGTAGTCCTTGTCGTACATCACCTTCAGTATGTGGCTGTGGCCACAGACAAATATGTCGGGCTTGGCCAGCTCCAGCGTGCGGCGCAGCTCGTAGGGGTAGTGTCCGGGCCAGCCGCCGATGTGCATCATCAGCACCCGCTGGCCTTCCACCTCGAAGAAGGCGCGCTCCTCAAGCTCGTAGTGCAGGCTGAAGTTGTCGCAGTTGCCCCACACGGCACGCACAGGCTTCCAGGCCCGGAGCTCCTCCAGCACACCGGGGCCTATGTCGCCGGCGTGCCACAGCTCGTCGCAGTCCCTGAAGAAGGCATACACCTGCTTGGGCAGCGTGCCGTGAGTGTCACTCAGAACCCCGATGCGCTTCATTCGTTGGCCTTTATCTCTTTTAAGTTCTCGGAGATCATCTCCTTGAGGTAGTTGATTATGTGTATGTCGTTCATCGACATGCCGTCCAGAGCCTCCTTCAGCTCGTCGGTGTCGAGCACGAACTCACCCTCGTCGGTGCGGTAGGTGATGACAAAATGGATGTCCTCGTGGGCCGAGAGGAGCATCACCAGCGTGCCTGGCAGGTCGCCCATCGGCGGACGGTCCCAGTTGTTGTGCTCGAACCAGAACTCAAGCCGTGTGCCGACCCCCACCTCGGAGGTGAGCTTCATGCCGCCACCGCACTTCTCGGTGTTCATCTTGATCAGCGGCAGACCAAGCCCCACCTTGCGTGTGGTGCGCGAGGTGGTGTACGGATCCGTCACCTTGGCAAGGAACTCGGGGCTCATACCCTTGCCGTTGTCCTCTATCGTAAAGTGGAAGTCATTGTCTTTAAGACTGTCCACAATAGTCAGTTTTACATCCTTTGCATTCGCCGCCGTGGAATTCTCCATCAAGTCGTACACATGCATCGCCAACTCTTTCATCGTACCTGTATTTTATCGGTTTGCGACTGCAAAAATACGCATTATTTTTCATTCGTGAATAATAATTTATTCACACCGCCGTTAATATATGAGTTTTATAGTCGCAAACATAGTGAAACAACGATACACGAGAGCCAGCCTCCTCATGCTGGCAACGCTCGTCCTCGCCTCCTGCAGCAAGGACACCGATTTTGTGGCCCCGGCTTTCCTGCACCTCGACGGCATCGCCCTCAAGGCCACTCCTTCCATAACCACAAACGAAGGCTTTTTCACACACGACATCGTCGCAGCCTACGTCGTAGCGCACTACCCCGGGCGCTCCAGCGTCGACACCATCGGCCTTTTCCGCACACCATTCACAATACCCGTACTCTACAGCGGCAAGGCCGACTACATCGACATCTACCCCGCCGTGGAGCAAAGCGGCATCTCAGGCGCTATACCCTACTACACTTTCTACAGTCCCATACACCTCACCTCAGCCGACAGCACGACACTCCACTCCGGCGACACGCTACACCTCGGCACCGACACCACAGCCTACCGCCCGCATCCGCAGGTCGACAGCATACAGCTCTTCGAGTCCTTCGAGCGCCCTCGCGCACACATAAGCTTCAACGAACCACTCGAATGGGTCGACAACGACCCCTCCGGCGCCTGCACCGGCAGCGGCTACGGCCGCCTCACGGTAGCCCCGGACCAGCCCATCGTCACCTTCGAGCTCAGCGACACCCTCGTCGTCCTCGACCCGGGCAAAGTCATATACCTCGAACTCGACATCAAGACCGACCTCCCTCTATCACTGTACATGCGCGCCTCCCGCCAGCAAGGCGCCGCGGCTGACCGCGTCTCCGTCATGACCATCAACCCGATATCGCACTGGCACCACATGTATATCAACCTGGGCCGCACCTGGGCCTACTTCAACCACCCTCACACCTTCACCCTCTCCTTCTCGGCCGTCAACGAGGACGGCACAGGCGGCATTGTCAACATTGACAACGCAAAACTATTAACCACCAGCATCTCCTTGTAACACAGTCATGGAAAAGAAACAGCGCACTAAATATATCATCGCCGACACCCTCTCCGCCATGCTTGCCTGGGGACTCTTATTCCTCTTCCGCAAGGTGGCGCTCGAACACACCGGCTTCAGCGACGTGGCCGACGTATTCAACGACAGCAACTTCTGGCTCGGGCTCATCCTCGTGCCGGCAGGATGGCTGTCGCTGTACACCATACAAGGCGCCTACCGCAACGTACTGCGCCGTGCACGCCTCACCGAGCTGCTCGACACCCTCCTCGCCTCCCTCATCGGCGTCGTGGCCATCTTCTTCCTGCTTCTGGTAGACGACCACATCAGCACCTACCGCAACTACTACGCCACATTCCTCTTTCTTTTCGGCATCCACTTCACCCTCACCTACATCCCCCGCCTCATCATCACGTCGCACACCGTCCGCGCCGTACACTCCCGCCAGCTCGGCTTCCCCACCGTCATGATAGGCTCCGGCCCACGCGCCCTGCAGACCTACAACGACCTCGAAAACCAAGAGACCTATTCCGGCAACCTCTTCATAGGCTACATCGACCTCCCCTCATCAAGCCAGCAGCCCTCGCCCCTCACCTCCATCATGCCGCCCCTCGGCACCCTCGACGACCTGCGCAAGATAGCTAAGGAGCAGCGCATCGAAGAAGCCATCGTGGCCCTGGAGCCCGACCAGAAAGACCGGCTTCAGGAGATACTCCTCGCCATCAACTCATGCGGCGACATAATAATAAAGATCACGCCCGACGCGCGCGACATCTCCGTCGGCGCCATACACCAGCACTCCATCTTCCACGCACCGTTCATCGTCATCAACAACCGCCTCATGCCCGAGTGGCAATACTCCCTCAAGCGCATCTTCGACATAATCATCTCCCTCGTCGCCATGATCATCCTCTCCCCCGTCTACCTCGTCACCGCCATCATCGTCAAAGCCACCTCGCCAGGCCCCGTCTTCTACGCACAGGAACGCATAGGCTACCTCGGACGCCCCTTCAAGATGCACAAATTCCGCTCCATGTACGTCGACGCCGAGCAGGCAGGCCCCGCACTCTCCAAAGACAACGACCCACGCATCACACCCTTCGGGCGCTTCATGCGCAAAGTGCGCCTCGACGAGATACCGCAGTTCTACAACGTCCTCCGCGGCACCATGTCGCTCGTCGGCCCGCGCCCCGAACGGCAGTTCTACATCGACCAGATAGTGAAACGCGCACCCGAATACCTACTCCTGCAACGCATCAAACCCGGCATAACATCATGGGGACAAGTGCGCTACGGCTACGCCTCCAACGTCGACGAGATGGTCGAGCGCCTCCGCTACGACCTCCTCTACCTCGACAACATGTCGCTCACCACCGACCTCAAAATACTCCTCTACACAGTCATCATCATCATCCAAGGACGGGGAAAGTGAAAAGTGAAAAATGAAAATTCATCATTCATCGTTCACCATTCACCATTCATCCTTAAACCTTAAACCTTAAACCTTAAACCTTAAACCAAACACAGATTCTTATAATGAAAAAAATCCTTCTCATCGTCGCCGCCGGGCTCTCACTCGCAGCCTGCAGCAACCACAAAACACCGGCCCTCGAGGACGCCACCGACACCTTCTCTTGGATTCTCGGACGCAACACCGTCGAAGGCATCAACGCCGGCCCCTTCAAAGACATCGACCACGACGTCTTCATGCGCGCCATCGAAGCCACCTTCAACGGCGACCCACAGCCAATCGACGACAGCACCTACCACGCAGCACTACAGCAACTCACACGCGTGCTCCAGATGCAGATGCAACGCCAGACCGCCGACCGCCAAACCACAGTCGACCAGCAGCAGGAAGAATACTTCAAAAAACTCGTCGCCGAAAACCCCAACGTCAAAAAACACCCCTCAGGCTTCTACTATGAGGTGCTCAAGGAAGGCAAAGGCAAAAAAGCATTCTACGCCGCACACGTATACTTCGACTACCGAAGCTTCACCATGCTCGACGGCAAACCCTACGACCAGACCTACGGCAAACGCGACCCCATCAACCACGTCATCGGCGAACCCATGTTCAAAGGCCTCATCGATGGCATGATGCTCATGAACGAAGGCAGCATCTACCGCTTCTACTTCCCCTACCAGCTCGCCTTCGGCCAGCAAGGCTCTGGCGACATACCCGGCTACACACCCTTCATCTACGAAGTGGAACTGCACTCCGTATCATCAATCTAAGACACTCTAACACAAAACCATAAGGCGCAGCGTTTTTCGCTGCGCCTTATTATTTCTGCAAAGTCTCGGAGTCCCTTCGGCCCCTCTTCGGCCCCCCTTCGGCCTTCCTTCGGCCATCGCATGGAGACGCACGGCCCAGATGCGATAGAAAGGCCGTAGAATGTTCATACCAAAGGCGGTGAGGGTGCGAAGAAGAGCACCGCCGTGCACAAGGCAACGGCCGGGCGGTCGCACCGCAAAACCGGACAAAAAGAGACAAAAAGACAACAAAAAATCAAATTTTTTATCAATCTAAATAAATTAGTTGTATATTTGCAGCCACAATCCAAGTAAGCCGGATTGCCAAATAGATTGTAAACTAAACAAATCGGTTAACATGAAGAACAAGTATTACGACCTGATTGACCAGACTTTCGACTTTCCGCAGGACGAATTCCGCACCGAGGACGGCGAACTCTATTTCCACGACATACCGTTGATGGAAATCATCAAGCAGTATGGCACACCGCTGAAAATCACCTACCTGCCCAAGATCAGCTCGCAGATACAACGCGCCAAGCGCCTGTTCAACGTAGCCATCGCAAAAACCGACTACAGAGGCACTTACAACTACTGCTACTGCACCAAGAGCAGCCATTTCGCCTTCGTGCTCGAGGAGGCCCTGAAGAACGACATCAACCTCGAGACCTCGTCGGCTTTCGACATCAACCTGATACAAGAACTGCACGCACAAGGGCTTATCGACAAGGAGAAAGTCATCGTCTGCAACGGCTTCAAGAAGGAACAATACATCGAAAACATCGTCGGCATCTACAAGGACGGCTTCCGCAACGTGATACCTGTGCTCGACAACAAACACGAATACAACATGCTCGACGAGATGCTTGAAGACAACATGGAACCGATGTCGCTCGGCATCCGCATCGCATCGGAAGAAGAACCGAAGTTCGACTTCTACACATCGCGCCTCGGCATCCGATACCACGACATAGTTAGCTTCTACGAAGAGCAAATCAAGCAAAACAAGAAGTTCCACTTCAAGATGCTGCACTTCTTCATCAACACCGGCATACGCGACACCGCATACTACTGGAACGAGTTGGCCAAGTGCGTCAACGTGTACTGCGACCTCAAGCGCGTGTGCCCGGAGCTCGACTCGCTGAACATAGGCGGCGGCTTCCCGAGCAAAGTAAGCCTCGCCGCCAACTACGACTACGAGTACATGGCCGAGGAAATCCTGGCCCAGATCAAGGCCATCTGCGCCACCCGCGGAGTCGAAGAGCCGCACATATTCACCGAGTTCGGCAGCTTCACCGTCGGCGAAAGCGGAGCAACGCTTTACAGCATCCTTGACCAGAAGCAGCAGAACGACCGCGAGTTGTGGTACATGATAGACAGCAGCTTCATCACCACCCTGCCCGACACATGGGGCATCAACCAGCGCTTCATCATGCTGCCCATCAACCACTGGGACTGCGAATACCAGCGCGTGTTCCTCGGCGGACTCACCTGCGACAGCGAGGACTACTACAACGCCGACAGCCATGCCAACGCCATCTTCCTCCCCAAACTGCAGCAGGACGAGCCGCTCTACATCGGCTTCTTCCACACCGGGGCCTACCAGGAGAGCATAGGCGGCTATGGCGGAATACAGCACTGCCTGATACCGGCCCCCAAGCACGTCATCATAGACAAGGACGAGAACGGCGACTACACCACCAAGCTATTCGCCAAGGAACAGAGCTACAAGTCAATGCTCAAGATATTGGGCTATTAAGTTGATAGGTTGATAAGTTGACAGGTTGATAAGTTTATAAGGAACACAACAACAAACCAAGAAGGGCTGGCGCAATGACTGCGCCAGCCCTTCTTCAATCTATGGTTTGCCGCCGCTTATCTTACCACGAGCTTGCGGGCGCTCATGTTGTCGGCCGTCTGGACCTGCACGAAATAGATGCCACGCGGCAAGGCGCTGAGGTCGATGTCGCACGTGTTGCCGGCAGGCTTGAATGTGCTGACCACGGTGCCACGGTTGTCGAGCAGCACTACCGTCGCTATAGAGTCGGCGACGACGGTGCAGCGGTCGCTGGCAGGATTCGGATAGAGGCTGAACTCGGCATCCACCTTGTCGAGGTTGAGCAACGGCTGCATCTCCACCGAGAAATAAGGCTTGTAGCCTTGCGCAATGACGACAAACGAGCACGCCTCGAGATTGACATCTTCCGGAACCGTGAGGTTGGCATTGCCGCTAAGAGTGGCATAGGCGGCAGCGACAAGACCATGGGTGGCAGTGTCGACAAGGGCCACATAGGCGTACGACACAGTAGTGACATAGATTGTCGTGCCTGCAGGCGCATAAGAGAAAGTTGTCAGATCTTTAGCCTTGCCAAGCCAAGGCATGAGCGAAGGATCGCCCATGAGCTCATAAATCTCCCAATAGTATTTCTTCTTGTCGCTGCTACTTGAGTTGACAGAGTTGTTGCCATAGAAGACCATCGCACCGACCGTGGCTGCTTGATTGGCACGCGATTCGCCATGCGTATGGAACAACCGGTCATAGACGCCAAGCCTTGAGGCGTTATAGGTGGCATTCATTGTGTTGCTTATGCTAGCTTGAGAACGTACGCCAACGCTCCAGCAGAAGTCTTCATACCAGTAGGTTGAGTTTGTGCCGCCGATGTAGGCGACGGCCCCTGCGTTGTTGGGACGCCGCAGAAGAGCTTCACCGAAGCAGGTGGGCTTCTCAAACTTGTTGGTGAGACAGCAGTTGCCAATCATAATGCTGGGCTTGTCATAGTTGTTCATTGAGTTGACCTGCGTGACAGTCATCTGTGGCGTACCCCAACGGTCCCACTGGCCATGGGCGGAATAGTTGATCCAACCGTATCCAGAGGTATAAAGGTTCCTGATTGTTGCAGCAGATGACGTGGTACCGCTGCTGCCAGTCACCGTAACGCTGTCCGGGGCGAAGGAGGTGTTGTTCTTGTAGTATTTGACGGTCGTGAAGCCGTTGGCCTCGTTTATATAATAGCGGGCGGCATAGTCCATAGTGGGATCTGCATATTTATATGCATTGTCACCTGGTACACCCTGGTCCTCACCGCTTATGAGTACGGCTTTGGCAAGGTAGCTGTCGTTGGTGAACGAATATGTCTCGTAGAAGAGGGTCTTGTTGATGATTGAAGTGAGGGTGTTGGTGTCCGAAGCAGAGAGACGGCCTTGGTAGCAGTCTGGCACAATGTCGCCGGAGGTCCATGTAACATAGTAAAGGTCTGTAATGTGGTCAGTACCGACTGACGATGTATTCAGACGGCTATTGAACGCCGGAAGCTGCGCGTGGTCGCCAATAAGTAATATATAGGTAGGGGCCGGAGCATCGGAAGAAGCATTGTCATATAAAGACTTGAAATGGTTTGCCAGGGCGGTGTTTGACGTCATGCTGCCAGTGCCGTAATACACGACATCCACAAGCATGCCGCAGCGGCGTTTCCAGTCAACAAACCTTGCCACAGCGCTGCAGTTGAGCGATGCAGGAACCGTAACGACCATACGAACTGGCGCCGAATGACGTATAGCCTTGGTGGAGGTAACGTCGGCAAGGTCATTTAACTTGCCATTGACAGAGAACGACGGCGTATGGTAGCGCTCATAGTAGTCATTGGTCATGGCCGTGTCGACACCGTGATAGTCGATGGATACGTCGGCCGAGCGGCAAACGATGTACTGGTTCGTGACGGGGTTGAGGCTCACCGGCGCAATGGTGAGGGTGGCGATACGCCTGTCTCGCGCCACGGCGATATCCGTCACCTGTACCAACGGCAGCGAGAAGAAAGTGTCCAGTAGATAGGAGTCTTTGTTAAAGTAGAGCGCCAACGGGCCACGGTCGCTCTTGCTCACCGACGGCTGGTAAGGATACCACTGCAACGACGCATCGGCCTGAATGGTGTCGTAGACGGCATTGCTTACGCTGATACTCATATCGCTGCAGAACGGCAGGACGATGGTTTGTGTGAGTACCGGCAGGGCGGGGTCACCGACATTACCCGTGAGCGAGTACCCCTCAACGACAGGCTGCAGGTACTTGCCCGAGCCCACTACGGCGCCGTCGACAGCCACCGACGGTGTCTTAACGGAAAAAGCAAGACGCGAGAAGCTGTCCTCGGTGACCGTCTGTGCCTTCACGGCGAAAAGCGTTGCCAGCATCAATGCCGACAGAATGGTCTTCTTCATTATTATTGCTTTAGTTGTTTGTCATATTAAACATGCGCTCGATGTCGGGACACGGAGCGGTGATTGTTATCTGCGAATGGGTTACCGGGTGGCTGAACGACAACGTGCGGGCATGCAGCGATATGCTGCCGTCAGTGTTGCTGCGCGGTGCACCGTACTTGAGGTCACCCTTGATTGGGCTGCCCATGTGAGCCAGCTGGCAACGTATCTGATGGTGGCGGCCGGTATGCAGATCCACCTCAAGGAGGGTGTAGCCACCATCGCTGACAGCCACGACACGGTAATCGAGAGACGCCAGCTTGGCGCCATGCGTGCCTTCCGGCACCACACGACTCTTGTTGTGCGCCTCGTCTTTCACAAGCCAGTCCACCAATGTAGCCGCGGGCCGAGCCGGAGCATTCTTGACGACAGCCCAATAGCACTTGCTGAAGTCGCGTTCCTTGACCAGCTGCGTCATACGGCTCAACGCCTTGGACGTCTTGGCAAACAGTATGACGCCACTGACTGGACGGTCGAGCCTGTGGATGACACCGCAGAAGACATTGCCCGGCTTGGCGTCACGCACTTTGATATAGGCCTTCACAAGGTCGGCAAGCGGAGTGTCGCCAGTCTTGTCGCCCTGCGCTATCTGGCCCGGCAGCTTGTTGAGTGCCAGCAGGTGGTTGTCTTCGTATAGTATCTGGTCGGCTATGGTCATATTAGACGATGTCTGCTATGGGGCTGATGCCGTTCTTCACCCGGTCTTGAAGGCCGACGCTGATGGGGAAGTCGAGCGGCAGGAACAGGTCGATGCGTGAGCCAAACTTGATGAAGCCCATCTCCTGGTTCTGTCTCACCGACTCGCCTTCCTTGGCGTAACACACTATGCGGCGTGCCATAACACCTGCCACCTGGCGTATCATTATCTTCTTCCCGTTGGCGAGCTTCATGCCCACCTCGGTCCGCTCGTTGAGGTCGCTGCTCTTGGGGTAGGAGGCCACGAAGTAGTTGCCGCGCCTGAACTTCACATATTCCACCACCCCGTCGCAGGGGTAGCGGTTCACATGCACGTCGGTGCCGCTCATGAAGATGCTCACCTGCATGCACTCCTCTTTGATATAATGCTTCTCAAAGACCTGCTCTATGGTCACTATCGTGCCGTCGGCGGGCGAGATGAGCTCACTGTCATTGACGGTAAATATGCGTCGCGGTATGCGGAAGAAAGCCGCAACCATAAAGTCAAAGATCACAAGGGCTGCAAGGAACACATAGTGATACAGCGTCCAGTGATGGACAACCAGCAGCATGACGAGCCATATCAGGAATGTCGCGCCGAAAGTGAGCGTTATTATTTTCTTGCCTTCGCGATGTATCTTCATATTCTGTTTCTTTCTTTATTCACTACCTACTATACCACCAACGTCAGATATGCGTAAGCTATGGGCACTGCTATCAGCAAACTGTCGAAGCGGTCGAGGAAACCGCCGTGGCCAGGCATAATCTTGCCGCTGTCTTTCATGCCCACAGAACGCTTGAGCATGCTCTCCACAAGGTCTCCCAGCGTGTCTATGACGCTACATATGAAGCCGAGCACCAGCCAGTGGTACCATGCTATCCCGTCGTTGAAGAGGGGGCCTACGAAGAAGGCTGTCACGAGCGTTATAACCACACCTATGGCCGTACCCTCCCAGGTCTTTCCCGGCGAGTGGCGCTCCCACATCTTGTGCTTGCCCAGCAGCGAGCCGCCCATATAGGCGCCGTTGTCGTTCATCCACACCATGATGAGCACCATCACAAGCGCGTTGTAGCTCTCATGCAGCGACGGCATGAGTCCCAGCGGTATGGCTGCATAGAGCATCGGCACCATAGTGTAGGCCGCATCGCGGAAAGGCTGCTCGCTGTGCTTCCATAGCTGCACCATGGCCGCCACACCGAAAGCCATCGGCAGCAGTGTCACCGCCACACCGAGTCCTACATACCCCCACACCTTGCCGTACGCCACCGCCGACAATGTCAGCAACGCTATCACTGTGTAGGCGTAGCCAAGCGGCTGCGACGGCGTTGCGCCCTGCTGCTTCACTATGCGGAAGAACTCAAAGGTGCAGCCACACGCCACAAAAAGCAGGAAGGCCGCGAGGATCACTCCTCCCCAGAGTTTGCTTCCCGTCAGCTCGCCGCTGTAGATGCATCCCAGGAACAGCGCCACATAGACCACAGCGCTCGTCGCGCGTACCCAAAAGTTCTTCATACCTCTTCAAAATCTTTATCGTTGTTCTCTTTTTCTTCCTCTTTGGGCTCAGGCTCCGCTTCTTTTTCTGCCAGCTGCGGGGTCTCGCTCTCCCACGGACGCGGACCGTAGATGCGCTCCAGGTCTTCGCGGAAGAGCACCTCCTTCTCGTAGAGCTGCGTGGCCAGCTGGTCAAGCTGCTCACGGTGGCTCTGCAACAGCTCTTTTGCCTTGGCGTAAGCCTCTTCCACCATGCGCCTCACCTCGCGGTCTATCGTCTCGGCTGTCTTCTCGCTGAAGGGCTTGCCGAACGAATACTCGCTCTGGCCTGTACTGTCGTAGAAGCTTATGTTGCCCACCTCGGAGCTCATGCCGTAGTAGGTCACCAAGGCCTGTGCCATCTTGGTGGCGCGTTCTATGTCGTTCAGCGCCCCGGTGCTTATCTTGCCGTATACTATCTCCTCGCTGGCGCGGCCGGCCATGAGGCTGGTCATCTCGTCGAACATCTGCTCGTAGGTGGTGATCTGGCGCTCCTCGGGCAGGTACCAGGCGGCGCCGAGAGCCTTGCCGCGCGGCACTATGGTCACCTTCACCAGCGGGTTGGCCCACCGCAGCAGCCAGCTCACCGAAGCGTGGCCGCTCTCGTGGTAGGCGATGGTGTGCTTCTCCTGGTCGGTGAGCACCTTGGTGCGCTTCTCGAGGCCTCCTACTATGCGATCCACCGCATCGAGGAAGTCCTGCTTATCCACCTGTTTCTTCTCCTTGCGGGCGGCCACGAGGGCTGCCTCGTTGCACACGTTGGCGATGTCGGCTCCGCTGAAGCCCGGGGTCTGCTTGGCAAGAAACTCCTTGTCCACATACCCTTCGCTATTCTTGTCGTCGTTGAGCTTCAAGCCCTTCATGTGCACGCCGAAAATAGCCTTGCGTTCCTCAAGGTCGGGCAGCTCCACGTATATCTGCCTGTCGAAGCGTCCCGCACGCAGCAGGGCCTTGTCGAGCACGTCGGCACGGTTGGTGGCGGCCAGCACGATGACGTTGGTGGTGCTCGAGAAGCCGTCCATCTCCGTGAGCAGCTGGTTCAGCGTGCTCTCGCGCTCGTCGTTGCTGCCGGCGAAACCTCCGCGGCCGCGGGCACGGCCTACGGCGTCTATCTCGTCGATGAACACTATGCAGGGGCTCTTCTTCTTGGCTTCGTCGAAGAGGCCGCGCACACGCGAGGCACCCACACCGACAAACATCTCCACGAAGTCCGAGCCGCTCATGCTGAAGAACGGCACGCCGGCCTCGCCGGCCACTGCCTTGGCCAGCAGCGTCTTGCCGGTGCCCGGCGGGCCTACCAGCAGCACGCCCTTGGGTATCTTGCCGCCCAGGTCGGTGTAGCGCTTGGGGTTCTTCAGGAAGTCCACGACCTCCATCACCTCCTCCTTGGCACCGTCCAGACCGGCCACGTCCTTGAAGGTGACGTTGTTCTGCTTGGTGGCGTCGTACTGCTTGGCGGTGGAGCGCCCCACGCCGAAGAAGCCGCCGAAGCCGCTCCCGCCGCTGTCGCCACCCATCTGGCGGCGCGTCATGGCGCTCATGATCCAGAAGAAGAATATCAGCATCAGCAGCGGCCCGAAGAAGACAAGAAGCTCCTTCCAGGCGTTGCTGCGGCTCTCTATCTTGTAGCTTACATACTCGCCGGTCTTGGCCTCCACGCGCGCCAGCTGGTTGTCGAAGTGCTCGTAGGTGCCTATGTTGTACACATACATACCCTGCGGTCCCTGCGCACCGGTGAGGGTGCGGCTTATCAGCTCGCTGTAGGTCGCCGTGTCGCGGCACACGGCCTCGGGCTTGATGCGTATCTCAGCCACCTCCTCGTTGATGACCGTTATGCTCTCGTAGTCATGCTTCTCCAGTATCGGCTCAAGGCGCTCCCACGTGATGGGCTGCTTGATGGACGAGCTGCCGCTGCCGCCGAACACGAGATACCCTATGAAGACGAGCAGCACAATGTATATTATAGTCATTGGCTTCAACTTGAACGGCTTGTTGCCGCGTCCCTGGTTGCCGCCCTGCTGTTTGTTGTTCTGTTGCTGTTGTTGTGCCATTAGTTCTTAACTCTAAACTCTTAACTCTAAACTCTTAACTCTTAACTATCTCCACCTCCTCGCCGTCGCTCCACAGCTCGTCGAGGCGGTAGAAGGCGCGCTTGTCTTTCTGGAAGATATGCACCACCACGTCAAAATAATCCATCAATATCCACTCGGCATTGTTGTAGCCCTCCACCTTGTGGGGCCCCATGCCCGTGGCCTTCTTCACCGTCTCATGGACGGCGTCGCTCATGGCGCTGACGTGCGACGGCACATTGCCGCTGGCTATCACGAAGAACTCCGCCGGAGCTCCGTGCACCTTGCGCAAGTCGAGCACGCGCACATTCTCGCCTTTCTTTTCGTCAAGTGTCTGTGCCGCCAGTTTGGCTAGCACCAATGCTTCTTTTTCTCTATTGGTCATTGTTCTGTTATGTTCCTTTTCATGGCGCCATCCCGCTCACACTCTTACTGGATGGCCGCCGTCAATATTCTCTTTCCGTCCCGTTCCTCTATGTCCACCCTCACATACCGCTCCGGCAGCAGCTCCTCCACCTTCTCGGTCCACTCCGTGAAGCAGTAGCAGCCGCTGTAGAAGTACTCCTCGTAGCCTATGTCGTAGGCCTCGGCCACCGACTTCATGCGGTAGAAGTCGAAGTGGTATACCGGCTCCCCCTCTTCCGTCGAGTACTCGTTCACTATGGCGAACGTTGGGCTGCAGACATTCTCCCTGACCCCCAGCGCGGCGCATATCTCCTTGATGAGCGTGGTCTTTCCCACCCCCATCTTGCCGAAGAAGGCGAAGAACCGATCGTCAGGGAATGTACCCAGCAACTTCCGTGCCACCTCCGGCAACTGCTCTATGCCCTTGATCTCAACAACCATACAACTCATAACTCCTAACTCCTAACTCCTAACTCCTAACTCACAACTACCTCAGCCTGTCGGCCGCGCGCACCAGGGCCTCGTCCTTCTTGATGCCGCGATGGGCGAGCACGAAGAACACTATCGACACTATCGGTGCGTAGGCACCCACATACCACGTGACGCTCATGTCCGTGGCCATCATCGCCTGCTCCACGGCCTTGCCGTAGGCATCGACGGCCCAGAAGAAGACCAGGAAGACATACACCACGTTGAGCAGGAACGCCACAGCCACGGTGCGCATCTGCATCACGCGGTTCTTGAACATGAACACGCACACCAGGGCCATGACACCCGTCAGCAGCGCCATGACGACCAGCGGCCAGGTGCGGAAGCCCGACATCTTCTGGCTGTACTCAATCGTTGCGCCGGGGGTCTGCATCATCGCCACGTCCATATCGGCCTCGCCGCGTGCCACCAGGTTAAGCTCGGCAGTCACCGTCTGGTCCATCGTGGGTATGGCATACTGATACTCCGCCACGGGGAACAAAAAGCACAGCGCCATGCAGCACGCCGCCAACACAAGCCAAAAACTCTGAATTCTCTGTATCATAACTGTCTTTTAAATCTTGATTGTCAATCACCTGTTCTGTCAGTCGCCCAGCACGCCGAGCACACTCTCGGCCTTGCGGCCCTTGGCCATCACCGTGGCATCCTTGACGTACATGAAGCCCGGGTTGCCGCGCATCATGGTCTCTATGGCCGTGGCGTCGGCGAAGAGGTAGTCCAGTCCGCTGATGTCATTGGCCACAAGCCATGCCTGCACATCCTCGGGCAGCGCCGAGGTGAGCATCACCAGGCTCACGCCGTTCTCCTCGGCCAGCGCCATGGCGCGGCGTATCTCCTCGGTGCCGCGCGGACTCATCTTGTCAAGGTGGTGCACCGTCACTATCACCATGCCGTCCTCGGCGGGCAGCAGGTCGGTGGCGCGGTCCTCGCCGCTGAGGTCCATCATCGAGAAGCCCGGCGCGGCAATCTCGCGCGGGTCCACCACGCGGCTGCTCTCCCACTCCCACTCCGCGGCCCAGGCCTCGTCGGCCAGGCGCTCCATGAGCTGCGCCGACTCGAACTCCTCGCTCTCGCCGGTGCGCGTGTTGCGGTAGGTGACATAGCTCTTCACGCCCTCGGTGCTCTCGGTGTCCATCATCTTGTTGCCCACCTTCCACGGCCGGAAGTCGATGACAGGCTCGTGCTTGATGTTGTAGATGCAGAAGATGACCATCAGCAGCGCCGCGGTGATGAACACCACGCCGTCGCGCTCGAAGCGGCGCTTGCGGCGCAGGTTGCGCGTCAGCACGATCCACACCGTCGGCACATCCAGCGCCACGTTCTTCCAGAAGGTCTGCCAGTTGGTGAGCTTCACGGCGTCGCCGAAGCAGCCGCAGTCCGTCACCTTGTTGGTCAGCGCGTCGACCAGCGTCGTCACCGTGAAGAAGAGCATCATCAGCGCCAGCGTCCAGGCCGTGAAGCTGCGGTAGGCGTTGAAAATCAACAGCACACCGACGACAAACTCGGCGCACACCAGCGCCACGGACAGGAAGCCTGCCAGCGGCAGCGCCCACTCGAAGGTTAGACTGCCGATGCTCCAGGCCGTCATATACTCCTCTATCTTGAACGTCGTTCCCATCGGGTCGACGCCCTTGACGAACGACGAGAAGAGGAACACCAGGCCCACAGCCCAGCGGCATACCACGTTAAGCGTGTAATTCAGTTTTGTGTCTTTTATTTCCATTTCAATCCTCATTATTCATTCTTACCATGCAGAAAAGCGAATAGTTGACAATGTCGCGGTAGCCTCCCTCGGGGCCCTCGCTCACCTCGGTGCGGCCGTCGTTGTCCTCTATCTGCTTGATGCGCATCAGCTTCATCAGTATCAGGTCCACCATAGACTCCACCCTCATCTGCCGCCAAGCCTCGCCATAGTCGTGGTTCTTGGCCATCATCAGGTCGAGCGTAGCCTTCAACTCCTTGTCGTATAGCTCCATGGCACGCTCATACGGCAGCTCCAGGGGCTCGTCGCCCTTCAGCAGCTGCTCCTGCACGAGGGCCATCACAGCGTAGTTGACCATGGCCACAAACTCGCCGCGCAGGTCGTCGCCCACATGGTTCTCACCGCTTTCCTGCACGCTGCGTATGCGGTTGGCCTTGATGAAGATCTGGTCCGTCAGCGACGGCAGGCGCAGTATGCGCCACGACGTGCCGTAGTCGCGCGTCTTGCGGCTGAAGAGCTCGCGGCACACCGCCGCCTCGCGCTCAAGCTCGCTTCTCGTATCGTGGTTTTTATCCGTTTTCACAATCATAACCTACCATAAACGGCGATTATTTTACTTTATTGTATATTTACAGAAAAAAATTTCGCCCCCGCGACAACCGCCACGCACATGGCTCCCCTACGGACCCCCTACGGACCCGGTACGGCCGTTCTTCAGTAGTTCTTCAGTGCGGCACTGAAGAACTACTGAAGAAGTGCCGAAGGGACTCCGTAGAGGGGCCGTAGGGGGTGCGGGGGAAAATAATGCGACGGCGACACAATAAAACGGCGGCGGCGGCGTTAAACCAAGACAATGAAAACACCTCGCACACTGCCCTTCAGCATCGTCAGCCGCGGACGCCTGCATGCGTTCCGCCGCCCGGCGGTGGCAGGCATACTCAACGTGACGCCCGACTCGTTCTACGACGGCGGACGCTACAGTACGGCCGACGCCATCGTGCAGCGCGCACAAGAGATTGTGGCACAGGGCGCCGACATGATAGACATCGGCGCGGCGTCGAGCCGTCCGGGAGCCGTGCTGCCGCCGCCCGAGGAGGAGGCCGCCCGGCTGGCCGAGGCGGTGAGGCTGGTGCGCGGCGCGCTGCCAGAGGCGCTGATCTCGGTAGACACCTGCTACGCCCTGCCGGCACGCAAGGCCGTCGAGGCAGGGGCCGACATGGTGAACGACATCGGGGGCGGCGAGGTCGACCCGCAGATGTTCGCCACCGTGGCCGAGCTGCAAGTGCCTTACATACTGATGCATGGCGGCAAGGAACACCTGGCCGGCGCCAAGCGCATGGCCGACGGCGACCCCGTGGACGAGGTGGTCAGGTTCTTCTCCTCGCGCCTCGACGCGCTCTACCGCATGGGGGTGAAGGACGTGTGGCTCGACCCGGGCTTCGGCTTCGCCAAGGACACGGAGCAGAACTTCGCGCTCCTCGACCGCCTCGACGAGCTGACGGAGCTCTTCCGCGAGCCCCTCTACATAGGGCTGAGCCGCAAACGCATGATATACAACACCCTCGGCACCACGGCCGACGATGCCTTCAACGGCACCGTGGCCCTCGACGCGCTGGCCCTCGACCGCGGCGCAACAGCGCTGCGCGTGCACGACGTGAGGCCCGCCGTGGAGACAGTCAGCCTGCTTTACCGAAATACATAAAACTTAAAACCCATAAATCATAACTCAAAACTCATAACTGAAAATGTTCCCGTTAGCAATCCTCGGACTCCCCACCCTGCGTCTGATCGACGTCCTCGACATAGCCATTGTCGCCGCCCTCGTCTACACCATCTACCGCATGGCGCGCGGCACCAACGTGATGATCATCTTCTGGGCCCTGCTCATCCTGCTGCTGGTGTGGCGCGTGGCCGACGCACTGGGAATGAGGCTCCTGGGTGCCATACTGAGCGCCGTGGCCAGCGTGGGTCTCATCGCCCTCGTGGTCATCTTCCAGCCCGAAATACGCAAGTTCCTGCTCTTCCTCGGCACCAAGACGCAGCTCGACGAGAGCTTGTGGAAACGCCTCCAGTTCTGGCGCCACCAGCAGCAGAACAAGAGCGCCTCGTCATACGAGGCCTACGTCAACGCCTGCATGCACATGGCACAGAGCAAGACCGGCGCCCTGATAGTCTTCAAACGGCAGAACTCCGTGGACGAGCTCATCAACACCGGCGAGCGCATCGACGCCCTGGCGTCCAGCGCCTTGATAGAAGCGCTGTTCTTCAAGAACTCGCCCCTGCACGACGGGGCGGTCATCGCCCACGGCAACCAGCTCCTGGCGGCACGCTGCATACTGCCCGTCACCTCGCGCCTCGACATAGACCCCAACCTCGGCCTGCGCCACCGCAGCGCCATTGGCGTCACCGAAGTGCTCGACGTGCTGAGCGTCATCGTCAGCGAAGAGACCGGCGCCATCAGCTACGCCCTCGGCGGCCAGATACACCACGACATCAGCCCCGTGGAGCTGCGCCAAGCCCTCGAGAAGTACGAGTGCTGAGGCCTCGCTGCTTTCTGTTTACCATTAATTATTTATTGAGAAACGATAATTTTTTTTCGTTTTTCGCAAAATTTTTCTTGCATGTAAGAAAAAAGTTGTATCTTTGCAGCCGAGACAAGTAAGCAAACTCATGGCAAAGAAAGCTGCAATAACGCGAATAAGAACACTTTACGCCATATTCATCGGTGTGATGGTGCTGTGCATTGGGCTGTTTTTTCTCAATATCATCAACCCCGCCGACCCACTTTTGACCGTCCAGGCCGACGGCCACGACAAAGACTACGGGGTCATCATCACCGACCTGCACAGCTCGCCCGGGCTCTACCGCCAGAGCCATGATGTGGACGGCCTGCCCGAGGGGATAGAGGCGACCGCCACGGTGCGCTCCTTCGACGTGAACATCACCAGCGACGACAGCAGGCAGCTGGACTCGAGCAAGGCCCGCTGGTGCATGTGGCTGCAGGTATTCTGCGTGCTGGCGGGCATAGCCATGACGATACTCATTGTGATGGCGCTGATATCGTTCTATATTAATGTGCGCCGCGGCAAGGTGTTCCCCAAGAAGAACATAGCGTGGCTGGCATGGGCCGGTGTGCTGATGATAGTCATGTCGCTGGGCATGGACGTGAGCACATACCTTGAGCAGTCGCTGGCACTCGAGCTGCTGGCCGACAGCACATGGGAGCCGCAGGTGACGGTGCAGATACACCACACGCGCATAGTGTTCGGGTTGACGATAGTGTTCATGGCCGAGATATTCAAGATTGGCCGCCAGATGCAGGAGGAGCAGGAGTTGACGATTTGAGTTAGGAGTTAGGAATTAAGAGTTAGGAGTTACGGAATGATTGTAGTTAACCTCGATATGATGATGGCCAAGCGCAAGATATCGCTGGGCGAACTGGCGGAGAGAATAGACATCACGCCGGCCAACCTCTCCATCTTCAAGACCGGCAAGGCCAAAGCCGTGCGCTTCAGCACACTGGAACGCCTGTGCCAGGTGCTCGACTGCCAGCCTGCCGACCTGCTGGAGTTCCGCCCCGACGACACGCAAACGAAATGACAACAGACAACATAATAATAATATTAACAAACAACATTTAAAACCACAAAACATGAAAAAGACAACGTTATTCGTAATGCTGCTGATGTTCCTGTTCGGCGGCATGTCCTTCGCCCAGCTGCCCGGCAGCGGCGAGAAGAAGGAGAAGAAGAGCGACCTGACCGCCCAGGTGCCCCTGGACAAGAAGATCCGCTACGGTAAGCTGGACAACGGCTTTACCTACTACATCCGCAACAACAAGAAGCCGGAGAACATGATCCAGTTCCGCCTGGTCAGCAACGCCGGTTCCATCATGGAGCGCGACGACCAGCAGGGTCTGGCCCACTTCTGCGAGCACATGGCCTTCAACGGCATCAAGGGCTACCCCCACAACACCATGATACAGAAGCTGCAGGAGCATGGTGTGGAGTTCGGCCGCGACATCAACGCCTACACCTCGTTCGACCAGACCGTCTACTACGTCAACATGCCCTCCAACGACCCCGAGATGGTGAAGATGGGTATCGAGATCCTCGACGGCTGGGCCGGCAACATCCTCTTCGACCAGAAGGAGATTGAGAGCGAGCGCGGCGTCATCCACGAGGAGTGGCGCGGTGGCGTCGGCCACGGCGACCGTCTCCGCAAGAAGACCTGGCCCATCATGCTCAAAGGTTCGCGCTATGCCGACCGCCTGCCCATCGGCAAGGAGGAGGTCATCATGCACTTCGAGCGCCAGAGCATCGTTGACTTCTTCAACGACTGGTACCGTCCCGACCTGCAGGCCATCGTCATCGTCGGCGACCTCGACGGCTTCGAGTATGCCGGCAAGAAGGGCGACAAGGCCATGGAGCAGAAGGTGAAAGACGTGTTCAGCAGCCACCAGTTCCTCGGCAAGGAGAAACTGCCCCGCTTGAGCTACGAGATCCCCAACAACGTGGAGCCCCTCGTGGCCATAGCCACCGACAAGGAGGCCACCAACACCACCCTTGAAATCTTCTGGAAGCACAAGAAAGCCCACAACGGCACCATCGGCGACTACCGCCAGATGCTGGTGCGCAACCTCATAGGCATGATGATCAACGAGCGCTTCAGCGAGCTGACCCAGAAGCCCACCGCCCCCATGATGTATGCCGGCGGCGGCCACGGCGGCTTCCTCGGCCGCGAGATTGACGTCTTCGAGGTCAGCGCCGCCCCCAAGGAGAACCGCATCGAGGAGACTGCCCAGATGTTGCTCCAGGTGATCAAGCAGATCGACGACCACGGCTTCCTGCAGGCCGAGCTCGACCGCCAGAAGGAGGACCTCCTCAGCACCTACACCAAGATGGCCAAGGAGGAGAACAAGACCCAGACCAACAGCCTCGCCGACGAGTACACCAACCACTACCTCGACAACGAGCCCTGCCCCGGCATCCGCCAGGAATGGAAGTACGCCAAGGAGTTCATCCCCGAGATCACCCTCGCCGAGTGCAACGCCCTGGTCAGCAGCTGGATTACCGACGAGAACATTGTGTTCTACCTGACCGCTCCCGAGAAGGACGGCTTCAAGGTGCCCACCGAGAAGGAGGCCCTCGACATCCTCAAGAACTTCAAGAACATCAAGACTGAGCCTTGGGTCGACAACTTCAACGACGAGCCCCTCTTCAACGAGACCGTCGCCGACGTCACCCCCATCAAGACCGGCAGCAACAGCACCATGGGCTACACCGAGTACACCTGCCCCAACGGCATCCGCTTCATCGTGAAGAAGACCGAGCTGAAGGCCGACGAGATCCAGATCAGCTCCTACTCCTTCGGCGGCACGTCGCTCTACGGCGACGAGGACTGCTACCAAGCCGAGAACGCCGACAGCTTCATCGATGCCGGCGGTATCGCCAACTTCAGCGCCACCCAGCTCAGCAAGAAGCTCAAAGGCATGAACCTCAGCATCAGCCCCTACATCGGCGGCACCACCCAGGGCTTCAGCGGCAGCTGCTCGCCCAAGGACCTGGAGACCACCCTGCAGCTCATCAACCTCTATTACACCGCCCCCCGCAAGGACCAGGAAGCCTACGAGCGCAACATAGAGAACACCATCCAGCAGATCAAGTTCGTCCGCGAGAACCCGCAGGTGGCCTTCATCGAGACCTACTACAAGACCGCCTACCCCAACGACAAGCGCCAGGTCGTCATCCCCAGCGAGGAGAAGGTGCGCAGCCTCGACCTCGACCGCATGTATGACATCTACAAAGAGCGCTTCGCCTTTGCCAACAACCAGACCTTCTTCTTCGTCGGCAACATCAGCGACACCGCCATCGGCCTCATCGCCAAATATCTGAACCACCTGCCCACCATCCAGGCCGTCACCAAGAACTACTGCCTCGACCGCAGCCCCAAGTTCGCCAAAGGCATCCAGCACGCCGAAGCCGTCAAGGGTATCGAGAAGCAGGGCATGCTCCTCATCAGCGGCCAGATTGACGTCCCCGCAGAGGAGCTCGACGTGAAGACCCGCCTGGCCATTCAGGAGTTCGGCGACGCCCTCGGCATGACCACCCTCGAGATCATCCGCGAGAAGAACGGCGACGCCTACAGCCCCAGCGCCGGCGTGAGCTACAGCATCCCCAACGCAGGCCCCGCCTCCGTGAGCTGGCAGTTCTACATCGGCTGCGACCCCGAGAAGGCCAAGAAGATCGAGAAGGACTGCATCAACATCATGAAGCAGTACATGAAGAAAGGCTGCGACGAGAAGACCCTCGGCAAAGTGCAGGAGCAGATGTGCGTCCAGCACGCCAAGAGCGTCCAGAACAACGGCTTCTGGCTCGGCCAGATCCAGGGCAGCTACATGGACAACGAGGACCGCGACTACCACGTGAAAGACTATGACAACCTCGTCAAGTCCATCACCACCGCCGACATCAAGGCCGTCGCCGCCAAGTACATCAACCTGAACAACTACGTCGTCGTCAAACTCCGTCCGGAGGATGGCGCCGTCGGAACCGCCGACTAAATCCCTTAACCGGACCCAAGCGGTTCACAACCAGAGCCTCCGCGGGAGCCAGCGCCCTCGCGGAGGCTCTCTTTTTGTCCCAAAACGACGTCAGGAAAAGGTGCAAAACGGCACTTTTGCAACACGCGCTCAACAAGTGCTTTACTCGTCATTTCAACGATACTTCAACGATACATCAACGATATTTCAACGATAGAAATCGTTGATGTATCGTTATACTGTCGTTGAAGTATCGTTGAAGGGTGGTGTTGCCGTGGGGGCGTCATGGCGCCGCGGGGCGTGGGCGGCAAGAGCGCCAAGGCCGCAGCACGCGGGGGCGCTGCGTGAGCGAACAGGCGGAAAATCAGGCGCGGGTGAAATATTTTTTGCCGTTCCGGAGAAAAGGCGTACTTTTGCAAAAACAAAACACAAAAAACAAAGACCATGAAAGACCAGGTATTGAAAGCCATGCGCGAGGCCGGCAAGCCCGTTTCGGCAGGCGATGTGACCAAGATGTTGAACGCCGACCGCAAGGAGGTTGACAAAGCCTTCGACGCCCTGAAGAAGGAAGGAGCCATCGTGTCGCCCGTGCGCTGCAAGTGGGAGCCCGCGAAGTAGGCACACGCCGCCATGCCATCTACGTTATCACCGGCCGGCCCTTCGGGGGCGCCCTGGCCGGTGTGGGTGATGTTTTGCGGCGAGCCGGCCACCGGAAACACTTAACACATAATACTTATCACTTATCACTTATCACTTATCACTAATAATGAAACGCCTAATTATGATAAGCATGCTTGCGGCCCTCTTCTGCGGCTGCGGAAACAAAGCCATCAAGACCCTTGGCGCCGACGAGTTCGCCGAGGTCATGACACAGAAGGACGTGCGCCTCATCGATGTGCGCACGGCGGAAGAATACGCCGAAGGGCACCTCTTCGGGGCGGAGAATATCGACGTGAAGGACACGCTCTTTGCGGAACGCATCAAAGGCATTGATGGAGAGGTGGCCGTCTACTGCCGCGGCGGACGCCGCAGCCTCAAGGCCGCCGAGCAGTTGGCCGCTGGTGGCTGCACGGTGTACAACCTCGACGGCGGCATCCTCGCCTGGCAGAAGGCCGGCAAGCCGACGACCACCGTGGAGACCGACGTCTTCGCCACCCACATGGATGGCGGTCTGGTCAAGATTCACGCCCTGCTGCATGCAAGCATCTGCCTCGAGCACGACGGACGGGTGATATACGTCGACCCCGTCACACAACTGCGCGGCCGCACGGTGGATTACAGCGCGATGCCCAAAGCCGACATCATCCTTGTCACCCACGAGCATCCCGACCATTACGACACCGCAGCCCTCCGCCAGCTCACCACCGACAAGACACAGCTCATCATGAATCCGCGCTGCGTGGAGCTCTACGGCAACGGCCAGGCCATGAAGAATGGCGACAGACAGCCTTTGGCCGGCGGCGGCGCCCTTGAGGCCGTGCCGGCCTACAACACCACCGAGGGGCACCTGCAGTTCCACCCCAAGGGGCGCGACAACGGATATATCCTCACCCTCGGCGGCCTGCGCCTCTACATCGCCGGCGACACCGAGGACATCCCCGAGATGGCCGATATCAAGGACATCGACATCGCCTTCCTGCCCTGCAACCAACCCTACACCATGACCACGGACCAGCTCGTGCGCGCCGCCAATACGGTGCAGCCCAAGGTGCTCTTCCCCTACCACTACGGCGAGACCGACGTCAGCGGCATCCCCGCCCAACTGCCCGGCATCGATGTCCGCATCCGCCACTACGAATAACCCACATGTACATTGCCTTCGCCCCGTTGCAGGGCTACACCGATGCCGTCTACCGGCGGGCGCACCACGAGTGCGTCGGCGGGGTGGACGAGTACTATACGCCGTTCGTCAGAATTGAGCATGGCGAGGTGAGAAAGAAGGATTTGCGCGACACCGACCCCGGGCGCAACGCCGGCGTGCCGACGGTGCCGCAGGTGATAGCCGCCGGCGGCGACGAGTTTGCACGGCTGTGCGACGCATTGCAGGAGCAGGGCTGGCAAAGGATAGACCTCAATATGGGATGCCCGTTCCCCATGCAGGTGAAGGCCGGGCGTGGGAGCGGACTTCTCCAGCACCCCGACCGCATTGAGGAGATACAGCGTGAGATGCTGCGCCGCCCCGAGGTGCTGTTCTCCGTGAAGATGCGCCTTGGGCAAGAGAGCGAGGAGGAGGGCTTGGCGGCGATGCCGATAGTCAACGGGATGCCGCTCATCCACGTCACGCTGCACCCGCGGCTGGGGCGCCAGCAGTACAAGGGCGTGGCCGACCGCGAGGCCTTCCTGCGCTTCCACGAGGCGTGCAGGCACCCCGTCGTGTACAACGGCGACATTTTTGAAATTAAGAATGAAGAATTAAAAATGAAGAATTTGGCTGGCGCGAAATTCAAGGGCCTGATGATAGGACGAGGCTTGCTGGCGCGGCCTTGGATGCTCGGCGACAAGGAGCCGGCGCAGGTGCTGCACGACATGCACGCCATCGTCTACCAACATGCTGTGGAAACCCTCTGCGGCGACAGCCAGACACTCTCGCGGCTCCACGCCTTCTGGGAGTATGCCGACATTCCACACAAGCAGAAGAAAGCCATCATGAAAGCCACCACCCTGACGCGCTACCGCGAGGCTGTGGCCGCACTTGCATGCCTTCCCGCTTCCAGCTGAAGCAAGTACTCTTTGCGTTCCACGCCGTAGGCGTAGCCGGTGAGCGCGCCGCCGCTGCCAACGACGCGGTGGCACGGGACGATGACGGCCACGGGATTGCTGCCTACCGCCTGCCCTACGGCCTGCGCCGAGCGGCACCCGACATGGCGTGCGATGGCGCCATAGGTGGCGGTGGCGCCGTATGGTATCTCCATCAATGCCTTCCAGACACGCTGCTGGAAGGCTGTGCCGACAAGGTTGAGCGGCGGAAGGAAGCCCGGTTGCAGGCCGGAGAAGTAGAGGTCGAGCCAGCGGCAGGCGTCGGCGATGGCGGGTACGTCGGCGGCAGGGACGGCCTCCTCCCCCACCCCGAAGCGGAGCCCCGTGAGCGCCACCCCGTCGGAGACGAGCCCGATGGTGCCGAGCGGGCTCTCATACTGCGCCGTAAAGAGCATCCCGGAAGTCAATAGACAGTCTTGTCGGCCTTCTCCTGCCAGCGACGGAAAGTGTGCAGGGCCTCGTCGCGCAGCAGGGGGACAATGGGAAGGGAGCGCTCGGCGAGGGGTTTGTCGAGCTCCTCGTAGATGAAGCCGTCGGCGAAGTCGGCAGCTGCGGCGTCATCGCGCGTGTTGGCATAGTAGATGCGGTCGATGCCCGCCCAGTAGATGGCGCCGAGACACATGGGGCATGGCTCGCACGAGGTGTAGATGACGCACCCCTTGAGCTCGAAGGTGCCGAGCTTGCGGCAGGCCTGCCGTATGGCGGTGACCTCGGCGTGGGCCGTGGGGTCGTTGTCGAGTGTCACACGGTTTGACGCGCCGGCCACCACCTTGCCGTCCTTCACTATCACCGCCCCGAAAGGGCCTCCACCGTGTTCCACGCTCTCGTCGGCCAGACGGATGGCCTCGCGCATGAAACGTATGTCTGCTTCTGTAGTCTTCATTCCGTTCATTTTATAGGCTCCACATGGAGCGTGATGTGTGTTGTGTCGCCGAAACGTGCCCTGAGGGCCTGCTCTATCTCGCAGGTGCGAGCATGCGCCACGGCGAGCGGCACGGAGCCGTCCATGCGTATGTGCAGCTCTATGGCGTAGCGGCTGCCGATGCGGCGTGTGCGCAGGTGGTGCGGTTCGTGCACGTCGGGGAAAGAGGCGACGACGGCCAGTATCTCGCGCTCCACCTCGTCGGGCAGCGAGGCCTCCATCAGCTCGTCGAAGCCCTGCTTGAGGAGCTTGCAGGCCACACGTAGGATAAAGAACGCCACGATGAGCCCCGCCAGCGGGTCGAGCACCGTCCAGCGGTCGCCGAGCAGTATGGCGCCGCCGATGCCCAGGAGGGTGCCCAGCGACGAGAGCGCGTCGCTGCGGTGGTGCCAGGCGTTGGCCTCCATGGCCGGCGAGCCGAGCTTGCGCGCGTGCCGCAGGGTGTAGCGGTACACCAGCTCTTTAAGCGCCACCGACACCAGCGCCGCCCAGAGCGCCAGCATGCCCGGCGCCGGCAGCGTGCCGCCGCGATACCAGAAAAGCATGGCGACCAGGGCCCTGTAGCCGATGCCCACGGCCACCACGACGAGGGCGATGCCTATGACGGCGGTGGCGAGGGTCTCGTACTTGCCGTGGCCGTAGTCGTGGCTGCGGTCTTCGGGCTTGCCGCTGATGCGCACGAAGAGCAGCACGACGGCGTCGGTCAGCAGGTCGGAGAGCGAATGCACGGCGTCGGCCGTCATGGCGGCGCTGTGGCCCACGATGCCGGCCACGAACTTGAACGCCGTCAGCAGCACGTTAACCGCGCTGCCCACCAGCGTCACCTTGAATATCTCCTTCTCGCGAGTCATAAAGCCGTGCCGTTCAGAGTTCCTTGACGGGGAAAGTGAAGTAGGTGTCGGGGAACGGCTCGTCGCGGAGGGTGAAGTGCCACCACTCGCACTCGTAAGGCTTGAAGCCGTGGCGCATCATGGCCTGGCGCAGTATCATGCGGTTGGCGAACTGCGTGGCGGTGATGGTGTCGTTGGGGCGGTAGACGCCCGTCTCGGGGTCGCCGCCGCAGTCGGGATGGCTCTCGCGGCCGAACCAGTCGAAGGTGCCGCCCATGTCAAGCTCCTTCTCGGTGGCCATGTCGAAGAGCGTGAGGTCGAGCGTGGAGCCGCGCGAGTGGCCGCTCTGCGTGGCTATGTACTCCTTGATGAAGAGGCTGTCCTTAAGCTCGCGCGGATAGAAATAGCGCTTCATCAGCGTGTCGCCGAGGTCTTTGCCCCAGCGCACGAAGTGGTCGACGCCCGCCTGCGGGCGGTAGGCGTCGTATATCTTCAGGCGGTAGCCGCGGGCCTTGAGGTCGTCGCTGACGGCGCGGAGGCTGTCGGCGGCCTGGCGCGTGAGCAGCGCCGTGGGCTGCAGGTAGCCGTCGATGCGCGAGCCGACGAAGTTGTATGTGCCGAAATAGCGTATCTCCAATATGGCGTCGGGCACCACATCGGTGATGTTCACGAAGGCCTGCGAGCCGTCGGAAGCAGACTCGGCAGCGTTCTTCTCTCCACTGTTGCAGGCCGTTGCAAGCAGCGCGGCCATAGCTATAAACAGAAAAGTCTTTTTCATGGTTACTCGTTTTTTGCGCTGCAAAGATACACTTTTTTTTCATAATGGACAACCCGGCGGCGAAAAAACACCTTTTCTCCCCTCCCTGCCGGCTCTCTGCCGGAGACAAAGATTTTGCCATGTCGCAAAATGTTTGTACTTTTGCAGCACAAAAACGACACAACATGGAGAAGATAGCTACCGCCGTTACTGTGTTCAACAGCTGGGTGTGGAGCCCGGCGCTGGTGGGCCTGTGCCTGCTGGCGGGGCTCTATTTTTCGCTGCGCACGCGCTTCGTGCAGGTGCGGCGCTTCGGCGAGATGTTCCGTCTGCTCTTCATCGGCGACAAAGCCAAGGCCCATGGAGGTAAGAAAACCGGCATCTCGTCGTTCCAGGCGTTCGCCATGGCCCTCTCGGGGCGCGTGGGGACGGGCAACATCGTTGGTGTGGCCACGGCCATAGGCTTCGGCGGGCCGGGGGCCATCGTGTGGATGTGGATAATAGCTTTCTTCGGGGCCGGCAGCGCCTTCGTGGAGGCCACGCTGGCACAGATATACAAGGAGGACCACAACGGGCAGTTTCGCGGAGGCCCGGCCTACTACATCGAGAAAGGGCTCCACAGCCCCTTCTTCGGGTCGCTGTTCGCCGTGCTCGCCGCCGTGGCCTGCGGCGTGTTCCTGCCGCCGATACACGGCAACAGCATAGCGCTGAGCTGCTCCGAGACCTTCGGGGTGGCCCCGTGGGTGGTGGGCGCCGTGGTGGCCACGCTGCTGGCGCTGGTGGTGATGGGCGGCGTGAAGCGCATAGCCAACGTGGCGCAGGTCGTGGCCCCGGTCATGGCCATGGTGTACATCATCCTCGCCGTCGTGGTGCTGGCAGTCAACTGGCAGGTGGTGCCCGACGTGCTCATGCAGATGCTGCGCGGCGCCGTGGGCGTCAACGAGGTGGGCGGCGCCCTGCTGGGCAGCACGATAGCGTGGGGCGTGAAGCGCGGCATCTACAGCAACGAAGCGGGCCAGGGCACGGGGGCCATCGTGGCGGCGGCGGCCAAGGTGAGCCACCCCGTGAAGCAGGGCCTCGTGCAGGCCTTCTCGGTGTATATCGACACCCTGCTGGTGTGCACCGCCACGGCCATGATGATACTGGCCTGCAAGACATACAACATCATAGACAGCGTCACCGTCAACGGCGGCACGGCCACGGTCAGCTACCTGCTGCAGAACCCCGGGGCCCCGGAAGGGGAGCCCGGCGTGTTCTACACCACCGGCGCCCTCGGCACCGTCATAGGCCCGCGCGCCGGCCACACGGTCATCTCCATAGCGCTCTTCTTCTTCGCCTTCACCACGGTGATGGCTTACTACTACTACGCCGAGACCAACCTCGTCTACCTCTTCAACCGCTGGCGCCGCCGCGTCTACAAGAAGCACCCCGAACGCCTCGACGAGCTGGAGGAGGCCGACCTCAAGTTCGGCGACGACCGCGGCGAGCGCGTGGTGATATGGCTGCTGCGCATCAGCACGGTGGCCGCGGTGTTCATCTCGTCGCTGCAGACGAGCGGCTTCGTGTGGACGCTGGGCGACATAGGCGTTGGCGTCATGGCGTGGATCAACGTGGTAGCCATACTGCTGCTCTCGCCCAAAGCCCTGCGCTCGCTCAAGGACTACGAGCGCCAGAAGAAACAAGGCGTCGAACCCAAGTTCGACCCCAAGGCGCTGGGCATAGAAGGCGTGGAGTATTGGATCACACAGTAACCCGCCAACCCCTTCTTCTGTCTCGACGTAGGTGATGCCGCTCACCCACACCCTGTTGGGAGCCGTCACCGTCATCCCCTTGACGAGGTTCGGGTATCTCCTGTAGTTGTGGTTGGCGTCGGTGGTGACATAATGTCTGCGCCGCATCGAGATCCTCTCCTGCGAGGTGAGGTGAAGATTTCATTTTTCTAAAGCAAGACCGCATGGCCTTTTGAGGGGGCCGTGCGGTCTTTTTTTTAAGTTGGGGGGGAGTGGAGGGGAGTGGGAAGTTAAGAGTTAAGAGTTATGAGTTATGAGTGTGGAGTGATGGGGGAGTGAGGGAGAAATTGAAAATTGAAAATTGAAAATTGAAAATTGAGAATTGGCGGCAATCTTACATCTCAAACTCATAACTCATAACTGTTTACCCCACATTGCCGGTGCCGATGAAGGCGGAGGGGGAGCCGAGGCCGAGGTTGTCGCGGCCGGCGCCGATGGTGAAGCCGTAGACGTGGACGGTGAGGCCGCTCCAGGTG
>OMXC01000011.1 GCA_900314925.1 uncultured Bacteroidales bacterium | reverse complement strand
CCCATCCTCGATGCCTATCTCCGACATGCTGAAGCTGAACGGCCCAGCCCACGGCGTCCACTCGTCGCGCGCAAAACGGCAGCGCGCCTTGACGTACACATCGTAGCGTCCCGTGGCCGTCAGGCCCGTCAGCGCTCGCTGCGGCACCGTGGTGTTTACAACATCAGCACCCTCGGGGTCGAAGCCCTGCGGACCGTAGCACAGCTGCCAGTCGTGGTGGTTCGTGCCGGCATCCCACTGCGCTATCGCAGCGCTGTTGCCCACCCTCGTGTAGCGCACCTCGCGCACCTCGGGGCATGTGTCGCCGTCGAGCCTTATGATGGGGAACAGTAGCGGGTAGGCGTGCATCTCGCCGTATGTCCATGGGTCGTCGTCACCTGGAGTATCCTTCATGCGAAAACTTTGAATCGGGAAAACTTTTGGCTCTAGAATACCTGGACTATGTAGTTCTGTCCATCCTGCTGTAATCTCCCAATTTTTAAGGTTTTGTGTGTTCCATGTGTATTTAACAGAAAGGTAAAGAGAGTCTATAATTTCAATTTCATTGTCGAAATACACTTCGTATAGTGGACTCGTAGTATTACGTATAGACCATTGTGTAGTATCTGACTCATCCCATCCGCGTCCAAGGTCAAGTACCTTGGAGAAAGAGAATGTATCGTGAGCGATTCTCTTCTTCACAATAGGTGACATATGATTACCGCTTGGATGAAATAATTTAACTTCAATTGTATCCCAATTCACCAGACCAATGGCAATATTATCTGGAGTAGAATACCATGCAATACCGATTATATGTATTGGGCTTTCTGTGTAAAAGCCAAAAGCGTAATCTCCATTATTTGCATATGGAAGGGTGGATGATATTAGTAAAGCATGCCCGCTAACGTTTTCGTTAGAGCTTTTGAAAAGACATAGGTTTCTTGGTTGGGGGACACAAAAAAGGTTATCGTGCCAGATGGCGTGCATAGAATCGAATGAGTGGGTCGTGAAATAGTTTGGTATACCAATATTATATGGCAGCGTGTCGTACTGTGCCTGTGTGGTAATACTTGCAAGCAAGCATAGTATTATAAATGTTTTTTTCATAAGAATTTGTTTTTTATCTACATACAGTGTTTAAAACATAATATGTTTTGTTTGGTGATTCAAAAAAAGGAAGCGGGGTGAATGTACCAACAAACATTGATAAATCCCACGGGATGGCTGTGTGAACATTTCTTTGCACAGCGACATTAAACAATTTATCGCAATTGCAAACCGGATTGTTTGTAATCCAGGTATTGACATATCCTCCGGAGGAAATACCGGACACCACAGCACCATTATTAGAGTACATAGCATCAACCGAACACATATTCTGAACGCTGCTCTGATATACCTGCGCTGAGCCTGTTGTGAGGTCAAATACATACAATAAATCTGCAACAACCGTATGGCTTAATTCCGGCACAAGGTATAGTTTGTTGTTGCTGGGGTTGTATTTCAAATCCCTAAACCCGGTACTGATAGTTACATTATGGAGAAACCATCTGTCTGTTAAAGTATTTGGTGCAGAATATCTTGTTATCACAATACCGCTGTCACCGTCAAAAAACGCATATCCAGCAGTAACATGTGCGTCGCCGTTAAGGGTTTCTGTAAGAAGTTTGGTAATCGGATAGAAATCAGAAGGAGAGAAACTATACATTGTCATTGTTGAGGCCAATAAATGTCCAGTCAATGGTGTGTTAAAACTACAGAAATAATCAGTCTGGCCTCCTTGTTTTTCTCCAAACATCATTAAAAAATTACTTGTCACCGCTAAGTCATAGAACAGGTAGTCCCCCCCTTCTTCATGCAGATGTTCAATATCCCATATTGTACCGTTGTACATGGCATCATACAAAACCGTGTATGCAGAAGTATAGTAGGGTACTGTTAATTCGGCGTAGCCGATTATATACACATGAACGTCTGCACTATTGATATACTGCACTTCAAGCTTTTGAGGCGTCATGATGCCTGTCGGTCCACTATAATCAATGGGCGGTGTAATGCTTATTGGTGTTATCTCCACCTGCCCTGCACCAAAAAACAGGCTGCTGATGCTGAATCTCCCGAAAACAGGGCCGCCAGCATATTGGCCACAGAAGTACACCTTGTTCTCATTCCTCTCTATCTCCATGTCTGTCACCGACTGCAGATTGGGTATCTGAGCCTCAACAACAGAACCTGTTGTGCGGTTGACATGCAGAAACGAACTCTGCCCATTGTCGTTATAGACAATATCGACATCCTGGTCATAATTCCTTATGATTGAATTCATTGATATCATTCCCGTCGCCTCGTAAACAGCGCTTTGCCCTAATGCGGCAAGGTTTGCCAGAAGCATGAGGACCAATATGGTAATCTTGTTTATCTGCATATTACTCCAAGTTTATATTTGTCAATTACCGGGCTTATGTCCATTTTGGGAGCGATGGCTCTGGCAACAACAACATTCATCGTTCCCGGGGCATCACTGTCCGATGCCTGGTCGACCTTAAGGTCTAATGCCCTGTCACACCTGCAATCCGATAGGGATGTTTGCCATACACCTACCGTCCCACCCTGTGTAATACCCGAAACACTTACTTTATTGTAGTTATCACTGACGGAACAAACAGTTCTCAAAGCCGACTGGTATACCTGTGCCGTCTCGTTTGCCATATCGAACACATACATGTAGTCTTTTACAACGGTGCTGTTTATGTCCGGGACGATATATATCCTCTTGCTGGTCGCCTCGTACCTCAAATCACGTAACAAAGTGCTGCCAGTCACGTTGGGGAATATCCAGAACGTGATGCCGGAAACCAGTTCGTCTGTCTTTGTTATAACAACCCCTGTGTCTGAGTTGAGAATGCCATAACAGGCCGTAACAATCTCTTTATTGCCGATGTATTCTACAATAGGCTGAGATAATGGACGGTAAACAGCACTGGCGTTAGAGTGCATCATTATTGGCGGAACTCCCGAGGAGACACTCAAATGCGTGGTGGGCGTGGTGGGCAATATATAATGATTGAAGAGGTCCCCACGGTGTCCGGATTTCTCACCAACCACCATCAGGCGGTTGTCCGTTATTGCCAAATCGCTCATAACATAACCCCCACCGGGGTCTGAGATGCATTCAATATCCCAGCCCGTCCCGTCGTACATGGCATCCAGCACGGCGTAATAATCCATTCCTGGAGCACTGGGGGAGATACTCGCTGTCACAAACACGTGAACATCTTTGTTGGACCTGAAATACACCTCCAGTTTGTTCAGCGATATTCTACCAGACACGACTCCCGCCACCGAGACGACCTCGACACTTCCACCTCCAAAAAAGAAACTGTTAATGTTGAAACGTCCTATCACAGGTACACCTGCGTATACCCCGCAGAAATACAGCACAGAATCCACAATCTCCATATCCGACACCGACTGCAGGTTGGGTATTTGGGCCTCAATCACATTCATAGATCCCTTGTCAACATTGAGAAAAGCCCTGGTGCCGTTGTCATTGTATATAATATCAACCTTTCTATTATATTCTCTTACTAAAGAGTTGTTGGACGCCAAATACATTATCTCATGTACGGTGCTCTGTCCGGCCACGTCTCCAGCAAAAAACACAATGAGTAATGCAAGAAACACTGTTTTTAACAGTTCTGGTTTCATAATGTTTTGTTTTCGTTTTCGACTGCAAAGATACATATTTATTCTCTTCCGGCAAAATATTTTTACACGAAAAAGGTTATGACTGTTTTTTTCTCATGTAATTTAATGCAATTTTAACGTAAATCTAACGGAGTCCCTACGGAGCCTGTACGGCATTTCAACGATACTTCAACGATACTTCTTCAGTGGAACACTGAAATACTACTGAAGAACTACTGAAGAACTACTGAAGAAATGCCGAAGGATCGCCGAAGGATCGCCGAGGGGACTCCGAAGAGGGGCCGTAGGGGCTCCGTACCGGCGGCTGTAAATCAACGAGTTACGGCTTCTACAGAGCCGTAATAGTTTAATTTTCAACGGATAACGAAAGGACATCTGTTGTGGTTTCGGTGAGGCGGAAGCGGTCGTCGAGGCGCAAGCCGATGACCCATACGATGCGGCCGTCGGCATCGACGGCCACGTGGACGTGGCATTTCTCGATGAGGTTGAGCTTGCAGTCCTTGAGGAAGTCGCTCACCAGTCGGCTGCCGCGCATGCCGAAGGGGTGGAAGCGGTCGGCCGGTTGCCACGGGCGGACGGTGAGGGGGAGACGGACGCTGGCGGCGTCGATATGCTCGGTGGTGTGGGGAGTTGAGAGTTGAGAGTTGAGGGTGGAGAGTGTGGTGTTTAACTGTGGCGCGACGACGGGGAGCAGGGGGGCGACGACGAGGCGGTCGCGGTCGATGACGGCTTCGTGGGATGGGGAGAGGAAGCGGGTGCCGGTGTGGGGAGTGGGTAGTTGGTAGTTGGTAGTTGGAAGTGGGCTGACGCGGTTTTTTTCGGGCGTTGGGGGGTGGACGCTTTCCGTTTTTGGGTGGGCACTGGGCACAGGTATATGGGCGGCGATGGCGGCGGCGACGGGGGCGGAGAAGCCGTAGGGCTGGAGGAGTTCGTAGAGGAGTGTGGCAAGGGGGAGGTCAGTGGCGGCGAGGGCCCGGAGGTCGATGGCGAGCATGGCGAGGTCGAGGTAAGGGAGGCGTGAGGCGACGGGCTTCACGAGGGAGGCGCGGAGCTGGTCGACATAGGCGCGATAGAAGAGCTCGGTGTCGTGCAGGCGCCCTATGTTGGCCTGCATGGTGGCGTCGACGGAGGGGTAGAGCTCGCGGAGCAGCGGCATGAGCTGGTGGCGTATGCGGTTGCGGCGGGCGTCGAGCTCGCTGTTGGTGTAGTCTTCCACGTACTCGAGGCCGTGCCGCCGGACGTAGTCGTCGATGTCGGCGCGGCCGAAGGAGAGCATGGGATGGACGACAGTTATGGGTTTTGAGTTTTGCGTTTTGAGTTCTGTGCGGGGGCGTATGCCGTGGAGGCCGGCGATGCCGGTGCCGCGGAAGAGGTTGAGGAAGAAGGTCTCGACGGAGTCGTCGCGGTGGTGGGCGGTGGCGAGGAGAGTTTTTAGTTGGGCGTTGGGAGTTGGGAGTTGGGAGTTATTGTGGGTTATGATCCGGGCGAAGAATTCGTAGCGGAGGCGGCGTGCGGCCTGCTCGATGCTCTCGCCGGTGGCGGCGGCGACGGCGCGTGTGTCGAAGGAGGCCACATGGCAGGCGACACCGTAGGCGGCGGCGAGCTGCCGCACGAAGGCTTCGTCGCGGTCGCAGTCGCCGGGGCGGAGGTGGAAGTTGCAGTGGGCTATCTCGAAGGGGATGCCGGCGCGGTGGAAGAGGTGGGCCATGACCACGGAGTCGCGGCCGCCGCTAACGGCCAGCAGCACCGTCTGCCCCGGGGGGAAGAGGTGCTGCTGGGCGGCGAAGGCTGTGAAGCGCTGGAGCATCACTTGACGATGAGCTTGCGCATCTGGCGTTGGCCGTCGACGACGATGCCGTAGTAGTAGACACCGGTGGCGAAGCTGCCGAGGTCGAGCACGAAGGTGTTGTCGCCCTCGGGGTAGAAGCCGCCGTCGGTGTAGACGATCTTGCCCATGGCGTCCATGACGAAGAGGCTGACGTCGGAGGCGGCGGGGAGCGTGAAGGGCACGGTGGTGGTGCCGCTGAAGGGGTTGGGGTAGTTCTGGCCGAGGATGAACTGGTTGCCGTTGACGGTGGGTATGCCCTCGACGTAGTTGACAACGATGACGTTGGTGGTCTGGTTGTTGTCGGGGTTGACGTCGGCGGCGAGGTTCTGTATGCGGCCGCTGCCGGTGTAGTGGCGCATGGGGCTCTTGGGGATGGTGCGGTTGAACTCGATGAGGGTCACAGCGCCCGGGTCGAGGCGTCGCACGACGTTGTAGGAGATGTCGTTGCCGTTGATGGTGGCGCGGAGAGGCAGGGTCTTGCCCACGAGGGCGAGGTTGCCGAGGTTGCGCACACGCATGAAGACGCGGCAGTCGGGGTTGGCGTTCTCCTCGACGAGGATGCCGAGGACCTCGATGTCGACAAACTGTCGGGCTATGACGGTGGTGGTGTCGTTGGTGCGGTCGTTGTCCTCGACGGAGTGCACGTAGCCTGTCACGGTGTGGTAGCCGGCCTGACGCTGAGGCAGGGCGACGTCGAAGAGGTGGGTGGTCATGCTGAGGGCCGTCAGGGGTGCGGCGCGGTAGAAGGTCTCCACGACTTTGGTGGTGGTGTCGTTGTCGTACCAGAAGCCGACCTCGAAGTTGTTGACGCCGCGAGCTCCGCGGTTCTCGACGACGAGCTGGAAGCGAACATAGTTGTAGTCGGATGTGTCGACCACCATGGAGGTGGCGGCGACATCGGTGATAGCGCTGATGCCATTGACGCGCAGGCGGACGGTGTCGTTGTAGAGGTACTCGTTGCTGTCGCACTTGGCGAAGGCTGTGAGGTTCATGACACCCATGGAGGCCCGGAACTTGGCATGGAAGGTGTAGTTGAGCGTCTCGCGCGTGACGAGGGGATGGCCGAGGAGCTCGACGATATCCACTTCCTCGTCGAAGCGGTTGTTGCCGACGGTGTAGCTGAGTGTGGCGCTGGAGATGGGCGCCAGGCCCATGTTGCGGACGCCGACGGTGACGGTGATGGAGTCGCCGCCGACGACTCTCTCATGCGGATAGATGAAGGAGGTGAGGGCTATGTCGCCGCCAAGGGGCGAGAGGGTGTAGATCCTGCTGAGGGTGTCGTTGTCGCGGTAGATGTCGGTAGATGTGAGGTTGGTGAAGGCCGTGAGGGCGAAGGTGTCGGGGAAGTCGCTGGTGACGGTGAAGGGCGACTCGAAGGTGATGGTGTCCAGCTCGTCGGGCGGCAAGAGACACGTTATGGTGTTCATACGCGCAAGGTGCGTGCCGTAGTAGGTGTAGCCCATCTGCAACTGGCGGATGGTGTCGGTGCCATAGTTCTTGACGACGACTTCAGGATAGAGGGTCTGGCCGTACTTGGGCTGCTCGGGCTTGGTGATGGCCACGATGCCGGCATCGATGCGGTTGCGGCCGCGTACTATGCGGAAGTTGTCGATGGCGCAGCCGCCGCCGAAGTTGGTGTTGCTGTTCTTCTGCGGTGTGGTGTACACGAAGCGGAACTGGAGGCGTTCGTTGAAGTTGCCGCGGAGGACGCGGGTGCTGATGTAGCGGCGATACCATGCGTGGTCGCCGGTGAAGCATTGGTCTTCGGTGTTGTTGTACCACGTCAGCAGCGAGTCGTCGTCGAGGAGTTCCCACTGTCGGCGGTAGCTGTAGTATTCGATGTGCATCTTGCTGCCGTTGGAGAGGTTGTGAGCGATGTAGAAGAAGAGCGTGTCGGGACGTATCTGCGATATGTCGATGACGGGGCTGTAGAGGTAGCTCACGTTGCCGATGGAACCGGAGATCTTGGAGTTGAGGTCTGTGACCCATGAGTTAGGCTGCGAATAGGCGTTGCTGAAGTAGCTGACGCCGGGCTTGGAGGGTGTGCCACGCTGCCAGAAGTTCTGGGCGTACTTGTTGTAGCCGACAGGGGCGTACCAAGTGTTGACAGAGTCGAATTTGTCGTCGAAGGTGAGGAATATGGTGTGGAAGCGATGGTACTCCCAGCGCAGGGTGTCGTTGACGCGATTGGTGTCGCCGGGCACGGCGTGCCAGATGGTGAGCACCGAGGTGCCGGGCTGGAAGACATGCGGCGGGAGGGTGGCAACGGTGCTGCGGCCGGGCTGCAGGATGCCGCTCCAGGTGAAGTCGGCCGTGTCAACGTATTCGCCGTCGGCGAAGGTGTAGTAGATGTGGGCACTCGTGATGGGGGAGGCGCCCTTGTTGACCATGCGGAAGGAGATGTTCTTGGGCAACGAGTCGTAGACGAGCTTGTCGCGCGGAGAGACTATCTGCGTAAGGGCTATATCGACGGGTTGCGGCTGCTGGTCGACGAAGAGGAGGAAGTCGACGTTGTGGCCCAATTTGGCGAGCCACTCGCCGGGAGTGCCGTAGTGCATCGGGTAGTTGTATACCGAGGCAGAGACGCGCATCTTCATGTAGCCGAGCGAGGCGCTTTGCGGTATAGTGACAAGGGCGCGCAGCAGGGAGTCTGTGTACAAAGCCGTGGGCGACACAATGCATTCGCCGGGGTCGTCGAAGGAGCCGTCGCGGTTGAAGTCGATATAGGCCGCTACACGGCCGCGGTCGCGGTCGACGAGGTTGCTCGGGTTGGCGATGGCGATGATGATGCTGTCGGAGGTGCCGCGTGTGACGTGGCAGACGGGGTAGTCGGGGTTGGGGAAGTTGTTGCCGAAGTTGGTGTAGGAACGACCCATGGGGGGCAGCTCGACATCGATGTCGTTGAACGATATGCGGACGATATCGATACTGTCTGACAGGGGGTCGACAAGGTTGGCGCAGGCGGGGTAGGTGCCCTCCTTGAGGGTTCTGAACCTGTAGTCGAGGACGGTGTCCTTGGCGGTGCCGGTGCGCATGTTGTTGCTCAGGTGCAGGGTGTCGTTGCGGCGCGACTCGTCGTTTGCCAGGTCGGTCCAGGCACGCACGTAGTAGACGCCGTCGGCGAGCGGAGTGGGGATCTGGATGAGGGTGTCGAAGGTGTAGACGATGGTCTGGCCCACATCGACGAGGGTGGAGCAGATCTCGGTGACCTCCTGGATGAGGGGCGCCTGGCTGGCTTTCTTGCGGATCTGGTAGGTCACGGGGAAGTTCTGCTGAGGTTGCAAGCCGTAGTTGGAGATGGTGATACGGACGGTGTCGTTCTCCATGTAGACACGGTTGCCCAGCGGCGAGACGACGCCCTCGATGGCGAGGTCGTTATCAAGTTGCGGAAGGACGTTGACATGAACCTCGGAGAAATAGCTGGGGCAGTTTTTGGCGCTGAAGCACTGCAGATAGTAGGTGGAGTCGTGGAAGAACTGCGGCGTGGTGCGCCACCAGCAGGAGTTGGCGTAGTTGGTGACACTGTAGAACGGGGCGGCCGTGGAGTCGCGATACCACCTGACGGGGCGGCCGTTGACCTGCGAGGCGCGGACTTCGCCGAAGGTGCCATAGTCGAAGGTGGTGTCGTAGCCGACAGGCGGTTCGGGCGAGTAGTAGGAGTCAAAGCTGTGCGAGATATTGTTGCCGTTGTTCTTTGTGCTGTCGTTGTCAGGCTTGATGTCATAGGGGAAGTGGCACCAGCCTTCAAGCAGTATCTTGAGGTCGATGGCGGTATCTGTCGGGTAGAAGTTGACCAGGGAGTCGAAGACCAGCTCACGTGAGATGTCAAGCGGCAGCGGGGTGTCGAACGTGACGGTCTCAATAACGGTGTCTGGCATGGTCCGTATTGAGAGTTTGTTGGCAGGCTGGTAGTTGGTTTTAAAGGCATCGGCATGGAGGCCGATAGTGAACGGGATGCCGCTGGGGATGGGTTTGAAGCCGACGTTCTTGAGGGTGATGGACACCTGTGTCTGCTGGAGCGAGCACTTGTCTCTGCTGGAGCGGATAAGCGTGGTCTTGATGTCGAATGCCGGGGCAAGGTAGAACTTCTTGTCAATCTGATTGTCGGCGGTGTCGCGGTCGTCGGGGCAGTTGAGCACTACGCGGATGAGGTTAGTGTCTATCAGTCCGAGGGGTGAATAGACGTTTACCGAGTCTATCTTCAGCGTGCCTGTCGGCACCGAGCCGAGGCTACGCAACGGCGTCGCCGTGACGGAGTCGTACCCCTCTATATAGGCATACCATGTGGCGGCGTTCTCCGTGGTGCTGCCATTGTTGTAGAACTCAACTTTGACGAGCACCGAGTCGCTCTCGATGTTGGGCGGCATATTGGTGGTGGTGTTGAAGTTGAAGTTGGTGGGCATCTGGGGCGAGATGACGCGGACGATGGACATGTTGTGTGTGAGGCGGAACATCTCCTGGGCGCCGATAGTCGGGCTCGGCACCTGAGAACGGATGCTGTCGTCGATGTCGTCGATGACGTCGGGGTTGTACTGAGCCTTGCCGACCAGGTTGGTCATGGTAAGGTGCAGGTCGTCGATAGCCATGAAGTAGGGCTCTGTCTGCATGGAGCTTCCGTCCTTCTGGTTGGCGGCCTGAAGGTCGGCAAGGGTGCTGCAGGCGACAGCGCCCCATTTGGCGAGGTTGGCGCCTTCAGGCGAGTAGTAAGCGTTGTAGTCGGAGCTGCTCATGTTGACATCGGCAGTGACTTCATAGGCTATAGAGCTGAAGTTGGCGATGATGTTGTTCATAAGCAGGATATTGTCAGCAATGCCACTGTTCGACTTCTCGACCTTCAGGGCACGAGAGTCGGCAATAGTACCCGCCTCCATACGTATAGAATTGTAGAGTACATTAATATACTGGCAATCCTTCATGTAGATACCGGAGGGCTTGGTAATACCCTTGGCATTGGTGGCGTAGCAGCTTATCATGTTGTTGACGATGTAGCCTTGCCGCTGGTTGTTGAACACAGCGTCGACAAGGTTTATGCCCATCTTACCGCCTTTCTTGTTGTCGACAAGGTATATGTGGTTCTTCTGTATGGAGAAGTCGCCGGACACATCCTCGAGACCGATGCCGAGCAGACCGCGGCTGTCTGTAGCCTGGTCGCTGATTATATCGTTTCTGAAGATCTCAATACCCTGCACATGCTTAAGACTTACAGCCGTGGAGCAGAAGCTGAAGATGCGGTTGTTGAGGAAGGTTATGTTGCTGAAATCGGCGCCGTTCTGGATGCCTTTGACAGAGTAGAAGCCACTGTCTAACCAGCAGTCCTGAATCAGAAGGTTGCTCACGGCGCTGTCTAGCACGATACACGAGGCCTTGTCGTTAGCGATAGTTCCCTTTACACGGATGGTGGTATTCTGCATTGTGAGGCCGTCAACATTGTTCACGGCAAGGACATTGCCGTTAGTACCGCTGGGCGGACGCGACACAATCAGCATGTTGCGCACGATGACATTGGAGGCACCGTCCATCTTGAACACATAGTTGGCTGCCGTGGTGGGTGCGGCCATAAGTACCGTAGTGCTGTCTGACTCGCCGACGAAGGATATGGTGTTGGTGGTTGACGCACCAGCCACTTCACGGAGAAGGACCTGCTCGACAAAGGTTTCGCCGGCGATGTTGAAGACCACGGGGCCTGCAATGCCGACATTGTTCAAAGAATCGACAGCCTCGCCGATGGCGTGGTAATCGGCCGTGGCGTCAGAGGAGATTGTGTAACTGGTTCCGCAGAAGCTGACAATAAAGTCGCGACGTATGGTATCGTTTGATGGGATGGTATCGCCAGTGACCTCAACCACCATCTCGATATGATGGCGTCCAGGCCTCATCGGGACACTCATGAACTGAGTGGTAAGCGAGGAGCCTGCAGCGATACTGTTGGTCACCATATAGTTGACATAATCGCCACCATCGAGCGAGTACTTGATGGGGAAGTTGTTCAATGGGTTGGAGCCGAGGTTGGAAATCTTGACGTCCATAGTTATATTGCCGCACGAGTTATAGGCAATACTGTCGGTACCCTCAGGCCACTCTAACTTGGCGTCATAATCGGGCGAACCGACAAGGTTAATGTTGATCGTCTGCCTCTGTCCCGGGCATCCATAGACGGTATGTTCAATTATGATATTAGGACGCTTCTTCTCCTTTACGCCAGTGCCGGTGAAGCCTAACACACCACCCGTCGGGTAGTTGTCGCTGACATAGTGCAGCGTGGTGTTGTTCTTATTGGTTAAGTAGGTCTGCAAGCCACCGTTGTTCATCGCCTGGCTCTTGGAGAACGAGACCTGGACGACGAGCGACGAAACACCATCCCACACAAATACACTATCAAGGGTGTGCTCTATCCAGTTGTTTAGATGCTCAGCACGACGGATGGTAAAGTTCTGCCGGCTATACACAAGGCTGGTGCTTTTCCAGTCGGTCGTGTTACTGAAGATGGTGTCGTCAGTGAGTCCCAGGGATATGGCGTACATGCTGTCGAACACCACAGAGTCAAGCGTGCTCAGCATGTCGGCAAGGAAGAACGATATGCTGTGTATCTTGCCTTCCTGCATACCCAGACTTCTCAACTCGCTGGCAGAGTATATGAACTGCTGCTTGGCAAATTTATTCTTGTTCTGGTATGGCGATGGATAGGCTTTCTGACCAGACTTGGTCGTACCTGTACCAATCTGTCCTTCGGCCTTCTGGGTGGCAAGATAGCCTATCTGCATGGCTGTGTTAACATACAGCATCGGGGTGGTATAGGTATAACCAGTATCAAGGGCATTCCCGAGACTGTCATACCACACAGGTATACCATCCGCCGGCATGTGACTCAACGTCACCTGTCTTCCGTAAAGCGCCGTCACGGGTGTCCCCATATTGGGCATGCCCGGCGAATAGAGCGCCGTGGCACTGGTATAGGAGGTATCGTTGCTGTTCATATTGTCGTTTGCGTCCTTGGTGGCGTAAACGGTCAGGTTGAACACCGAGTCGTGAGGCACATTCATATTAAGCCTCTGCAAGAAGGTGTACATCGTGTCGCCACCGCCAGGTATCGGCGCAGTAAGTGTTTCACTGACAACCGTGCTACCTACGGCATAGTTGAGTGTGAGGTTAACAGCGGGCTGCAGACCGAAGTTAGATACTGCAACCGTCACCGGTTCGTTGCCAAGACTGCAGCCAGAGGGCAACGGCATCACCTGAACCGCGACATCGACAGAAGGCTGGTTCAGCATCAAAAGGTGGGCCTCTGCCATACCTGTGGGGCAGCCGTTGTCAGCATAACGTATCCACTTGTTGTCTATCTCACCGATGAACACAGGGCTGGCGCTGGTAGCCAAACGCCAGTCAGCGGCAGTGCCGTTGAAAGCGGTACGCACAAGGCCACCGGTCGCTGACGACGTCACCGATATTCCGCCTCCTGTCCATACATACGACGGAACATTCTGGTTCGTCCATGCGGCAGCCGTCGTCTCATTGTTCATGGCAATGGCATCCTCGGTGGCACCATTGTGACGGTATATAATGGCTAGGTTCGGCACATCGGCAAGCTGCGACTGTTTTATCTCCTGGGCATACACCGTGGGGCCTGTGCCGCTATAAGTACCGCCGGCAAACTGAACAACGAGGAACTCACCGGGTGCTATCTTCACGTTGTTACCGAACTTGATAATCTTGTTGTTCATGGCCGTTGTCGTGGATATCGTGCGCAGAGTGTCGCCGCTCAGATAAGCTGTATCATCGCCGACATTGGTGAGCTGTACCGCCACGGCTATGGTGGGCTTTATCCAACTTGGCATAGGGCTCGTCAGACCAGGGACAGTATTATTCTTCTGCAATAGAACCTGTGTGATGCGCACTATGGGCAGCATTCGGCGTTGCTTGAAGTAAACAACAGAATCGCGACGCAGAACACCCGTCGTTATCGAGTCGCCACGGTAATAGTAGTCAGCATCGTCAGGCGAGTTGTACCACAGCACCTGCGAGCGACGCTTCGGGGCATTCGGATCGTTGTAAACCGACCATTCCGTAAGAGATGTGGTGGGTTTTACCACCGTCGCCGATGCATACTGCACATTCTGCGTATAGTCGGTGGCGTCAGGTTGCTGATAGCGGCTCACCACCGTGAAGGTATTGCTGTCGTTCGTACCGTTCGGGTCGTTGGCACATGTAAGCCATATTCTGATTCTATACACTGAATCCCACAGGCCGTTAGCTGGCAGCTGAAGCATCCGGCCTGTATGTATGGAGACCGTGTCGTCGGCAGGCAGTGTCTGCGTAATATTGTATGTATTCACACTGCCGCCATTAATCTGATACGACATCGTCATCGTCCTGGTGCTGTTAGGCACGAATGTCGACGAACCGCTATTGCGCAGACGCACCACCAACTCCACATTCTCAGGCATGGCGCAGACATCGGCGCTGGGGCTTGTCAGGGCCTCCACCTCAAAGTCGTAATTAAGCGACACGAACTCGAAGGCACCGGGGCAGGGGTGCTGGGCATCGCGGACTGTGTCAAACATGTCGGTATTCACGGTGGGCACAGGAGTGCCAATGCCTTTGATAAACCTGTTGAAAGTCCTCAGGTCAACCAACGAGCCGTTGAGATAACTCGGGTCAAGCGAGCGAGACGTACCGTCCATCGGCACCACCGCAGCCCACTGCTCCATGTTTTGGTACGACTGGGTGCCTCTACGGTTCAGGTTCACACCTTCCGAATAGTAAACGTTATGCCCAATAGTATTGCTCGTCTGGTTGTAAGCGGCGAAGTTGAGAGCGTAGTTCGTCTCATCGAAGCAGGCCACGATGTTGTTTACAAACATGCTGTTGTTCAACGCACCGCCGCCAAAGGTGGCGCTGGCGATATTGGAGCGCTGCGGTGCAGTCATCTTGACCGAGTTGTACACCACATCCATCCAGTTGCCGCCAATTATGTTGAACGGCGTCGTCAGCAGGTTGGCATTACCGTCGTCAGCACACACTATCATGTTGTTTGCCACAACAGCATGGTTTGCCTGGCTACCGTTCACGCCGCTCAAGCCGAGGGCACCGGCGCCGTGGCTTGTATAGATCTTGTTGGCCTTGACGCTCACATTGCCATAGCAAGCATATACAAGCATTACATAGCTGCTGTTGCTCTGCACGTCATACAGCTCGTTGTGCTCCACCATGGCATTGGTGACAAACTGCACTCTCACACCATTGGTATACTGGTTGCTGAACAGGCTGTTCACCACTGTCGCTCCGGTTGAGCGCAAGTCTGCAGCATGACCGCTAATGTCTACACCGATTTCGCCACCCACAAACTCACAGCCGTCAACAGTCACGTTGTTGGCATAGCCGCTATTTATCATGCAACCTATACGCATGCTGGCGACAGATGCCACGAGACTGTCGATGAAGCGGCAGTTGTCAAACCTGTAGTTACTGCCACCTTCAGCCATGATAACCATATTGGCCAATGCACCGCCGCGGCGGACAAAGTTAATATTCCTGAAGCGGATATTGCTCACATTGGTGAGGTCCACAATATTCTGTGCCCCCGTTGCAGCACTGGCATACAGTGTCACATTGCTGGTTGCGGGTTCAAACACAATGTAATGCTGTTCCGTCAGACCGTCAACCTCGGGCATCACGAACGGAGGGTAGCTGCCGGGGGCAAGCCTTACCACCAACGAGTCGTTTATACCGCATCGGCTCAGGGAGAACAGAAACTCCTCTATCGTGCCGTAGTCGGCATTGTCGCCGCCCACATTACGCACTCCGTTCAGCGGACCGGCGCAGACAATGAACGACGTGTCGCCCGGATTGTTCCTGCTGCTCAGATTGTTGTAAGGTTCGTGGTCACGATATAGCGCACCTCCAGCCGTCAGCGTGTCCAGCGTCCAAGCCTTCAACGTATGGAAGCCGGGAGTGAGCGTCACCCCTGTGGCCACGGTGACCGTCGTCGACGCACCAGAGGCCAGCGTGCCGTTCCACCTATAGCTGCCGGTGGTGCTGTCTATCATGTAGTTAATCACCGCCGAGTTAAAGGGCAGGGCGCCAAAGTTCTTCAGCTCCACATCAATGTGCGACGGCTGTGTGATTATCGGCGAATCATAGTTCGGGAACATCAGCGACGCCACACCGGCATCATACAGCAGCGGCTGGTTCTTCTGTTCCGCAAACACGATTGCCGGCCTTATGTTTTCCGAGAATGACGAAGCCGTCATCTCATCGTCCTCATAGGCATTGATCTGATAACCGGCGCTCTTGCCATAAAAGTACTTGGACTTCTTATTGTTTGGCGATGTTATCATCTTGATCTTCACGCCCAGCGGGTCGACATTGCCGTTGTTGATGGCCTGCATCACGATATCACCACCGGCGTAGAAGAATGTATCCTGGAAGTTGATGACCAAGTCCGTTCCCGTGGTGGCGGCCACTATTGCCAGCGTCGAATCCCAGACGACCTCCATGTAGTCCTTTGTGAAGGGCTGTGAGTCGTCGCTGGGAACGGTATACGATGCCGGAACGTTCTTCATCCTGAACTGGAAGTTGGGACGCGTCTGGGCCGACACATTCTCAGCATAGGTGAACCGCATCGACGTGATGGCGCCAGCCTCGTAGCCGGCGCTTCTCAGCAGCGCCGAGTCAAGCACCCATTCGCTACGGGTGTCCGAATACTTGATAAAGGGGAAGTTCGCGCTCTGCGTCGTTCCCACAAGCACTGGCGGCGTGGTTGTCGGTATGAACTCCTTGCCGCGCGTGCACCAATAGGTCACCCACGAGTCTGTGGCAACAGGGTATCTGGACATATTGGCGTTGGCGGTGGCATCCCTCACCACACAGTAGAAACGCATCACAGTGTCGTAGCCGTGGAAAGGTATGCGGGCGGCGAAACGCTTGTAGACGACATTGTCGCGACCGGTATAGTCGCCCACGAAAGCCATCTGCATCCTGATGGGGGTCAGGTCGCTGCCTATCGTGTAGAACAGGTATGCCGAGTCTGTGTTGATTCCCTGCAACACGTCTGTTCTGGCATCCATCACCACCTTTGCGCCGCGGCTGCTCGGGTGGGCGCCGCCGTCGGGATACAGGGCCATCTTGATCTTGGGCTCAATCATCTCGTTCTGGCTGGCGCGGATTCTCAGATTGTCAATCCACCACCCCGACCCGGTCACATTGCCAGTCATGGTTCTCTTCTTCAGCACAAAGCGGAACATCAGTCGACGGTTCTCGGCAGGCACCGACGAATTCAGCATATCGTCAATGTCGAAGCGCTCACTCTTCCAGTTGGCGTTGGTGGGGTTGGGCGACCAGTCGGAATACGACTGCCTGTTGAAAGCACCCGTGCTCCTGAACTCGACGCTGTATTCGTCGCGGTCGGTGTTATAGTTGGCACTACCCGTCAGACGTCTGTATCGCGCATCCGGCTCGTCAGCCAACTTGACCTCTATCAAGCCAATCTGGTAGTCTGTGCCGCCCGAGCTGATATTGGCGTCCACATTGCAGATGTGGTCAAACTCCAGCGATATATAACGCAGGGTAAGGTTGTTGCGGAAATCTATCGTATCCGTCACAAACATAACATCTTCGGTCTTGGCCTGGACGAGCTTGATGGACCGTGCTCCGCCGGCATAGAAGTCTGTCGAATAGACCATACCTGTTGTCGGCGTCACCGAGTATGTCACGGGCTCGTTTTCCTCAAACCCTTGCTCATACATGATGTTCACCTGAGCCTTGGCTCCAAAGCCCAAAACGACAAAAATAGCACCAAGAATAAAAAACCTGGTTTTCATATTACTAATTTGTTTATTTGTTATCAATCAATTATTTACACCGTTTTATACAGCAAAACCCACCCTTTTCGGGGTATACTTTTGCCGATACAAATATACACAAAAAAATGGACGTAAAGCCCATTTTATATAAAAAAATTATTAAATCAATCGCAAATCACTCTGACACAAGCCACTCCGCAGCCTCGCCGCCTCGCTGCTCCAGAGCCTCGTACATAAACACTCCGGCAGCGACGGAAACGTTGAGCGACTGCACCTCGCCAACGATAGGCAGCTTTGCGCGCACATCGCTCATCTTCAGCAGCTCCGGACTGATGCCGGTCTCTTCGTTGCCCATGATGAGAAGCGTTGGCTTGGCAAAGTCCACCTTGCGATAGTGCACCGCACCTTTTTCGGTGGCGGCGACGACCTGGAACCCGTACTGCTTGGCGAGGTTGACGACAGTCTTGAGGTTCTGCTCACGGCATACGGGCAGCCGCAACAAGGCTCCGCTGCTGGTCTTTACGGCGTCCTCGTTGAGCGCCGCGCTCCCGTGGTCGGGCACCACTATAGCGCTGACACCAGTGCATTCCGCAGTCCTTGCTATGGCTCCCATGTTGCGCACATCGGTGATGTGGTCGAGGAGCACCACGAGGGCCTTCTCGCCGAGGGTCTCGACGAGATCCATGAAGCTGTGGTACTTCACCGCAGCTATGACGGCCACCACCCCCTGGTGGTTTCCCGCGGTCATCTTGTTGAGCTTCTCCACAGGCACATACTGGAAGGGCAGGTCGTGCTCCCGCATCAAAGTGCGCAGCTCGCCAAGCAGCGAGCTGTTCAATCCGTTCTGTATCAGCACACGCTCTATCTGCTGGCCACTGCCTATGGCCTCCATCACGGGCCTCAGGCCATACACCACCTGTGTCTTGTTAGTTGTCGGCTTCTGTATTCTGTCCATCTTTTATGATGATTTTACGGTCGGCCATCGCGGCCAGTTCCTCATTGTGTGTCACTATGACAAAAGTCTGCCCCATCTCCCTGCGCAGCTCAAAGAAGAGGTTGTGCAACTCCTTGGCGTGCTGCGAGTCGAGGTTGCCGCTGGGCTCGTCGGCCAGCACCACCATGGGCGTGTTCATCAGCGCGCGCGCCACGCTGACACGCTGGCACTCGCCGCCGCTCATGGCCGCGGGCTTGTGGGTGGCACGGTCGGCCAGCTTCAGCCGTTCGAGCAGCTCCATGGCGCGCTGCCGCGCCTCCGCCTGGGGCCTGCCGGCAATCAGTGCCGGTATCATGACATTCTCAACGGCGCTGAACTCCGGCAGCAGGTGGTGCGCCTGGAAGACGAAGCCTATCTGCCTGTTGCGGAACGCCGCCAGCTCTTTCTCCTTGAGCTTGGTGACGTCCACGTCGCCATACCGCAGCGTGCCGCTGTCGGGCCTGTCGAGCGTGCCGAGAATCTGCATCAGGGTGGTCTTTCCAGCGCCGCTGGCGCCCACGATGCTCACCACCTCGCCCTGCGCGATGCTCAGGTCGACATCCCTCAGCACATGCAGCGCACCGTAGCTCTTGTTGATCTTGGTAGCAGTAATCACTTTAAACCTTAAACTTTAAACTTTAAACCTTAAACCTTAAACCCTAAACCTTAAACCTCATACCTCCACGCCGTTCAGAAACACGCGCTCCACCTTGTTCTCGCCGTAGGCGTAGGGCATGTACTCGTAGCTCGCTATCGGCTTGGTGATGTAGAAGTTGGCCTTCTTGCCCACAGCTATGCTGCCCACCTCGTCGCTCACGCCCATGGCGTAGGCGGTGTTGAGGGTGGTGGCGTTCAGGGCCTCTTCCGGCGTAAGGCGGTAGCGGATGCAGGCCATCGAGAGGACGAGCTGCATGTTGCCCGAGGGCGAGGTGCCGGGGTTGTAGTCGGAGGCCATAGCCACCGGCAACCCTGCCTCAATCATCTTGCGGGCAGGCGACAGCGGCAGGTTGAGGAAGAAGGCACAGCCGGGCAGTATGGTAGGCATCGTGTCGCTCCCCTTCAGACACTCTATCTCGGCGTCGCCCATCTGCTCCAGGTGGTCGACCGATATGGCGTTGTACTTCACGCCCACCTGCACACCGCCCGAGACAGCCATCTCGTTGGCGTGTATCTTGGGTCTCATGCCGTATTTGATGCCCGCCGTCAGTATGCGCTCGGTGTCCTCGACGGTGAAGAAGCCCTGGTCGCAGAAGACGTCTATGAAGTCCGCCAGCCCCTCGTCCGCCACGCGCGGTATCATCTCGTTGATGACCAAGTCCACATAATCCTCCTGGTGGCCGCGATACTCCATCGGTATGCCGTGGGCGCCGAGGAAGTTGGACTTGATGGTCATGGGCGAGGTCTCCTTCAGGCGGCGTATGACGCGCAGCAGCTTAAGCTCGCTCTCCGTGGAGAGGCCGTAGCCGCTCTTTATCTCTATGGCGCCGGTACCGAGGCGCATCACGCCGTCGAGGCGCTGCAGCGCCATGTCGTAGAGCTCGTCCTCCGAGGCCGCCGCTGTGGCCTTCGCAGAGTTGAGGATACCTCCTCCCCTCTTGGCAATCTCCTCGTAGCTGAGCCCGCGTATCTTGTCCACAAACTCATGCTCGCGCGAGTTGGCATAGACGATGTGCGTGTGCGAGTCGCAGAACGTCGGGAAGACCAGCCTGCCCGTGGCATCCACCTCTCTGTCGGCGGTGCCCTTCCACCCGCTCATCGGCCCAAAAGCCTTTATCTTGCCGTCCTCTACGAGCAGGTAGGCATCCTTGACGGTCTCCAATTGGGCCATCTCCTTGCCCTGCTTGCGCAGCTGCGGGGTGCTCTCCACACCCACCAGTTCCTTGATATTCTTAACAAGTGTTCGCATATCTTTCAGTCTTTAAACGACTGCAAAGATACAAACATTTTGCGACACCGTAAAATATTTTATCAATCTATCGCAGCAGCAGCACCGTACCCACCTTCTTCTGAAGGCGCTGCGGCTCAATATCGGTACGGTAATACAGCACATAGACATAAGCTTCCTGCGGGCACGGCGTGCCGCTGCAGGTGCCGTCCCACGACGGGTTGTCGCCCTCGATGTGAGCCACAAGCAACCCCTGCCGGTTGTAGACATCCATTCCCTCGGCCCTGCACTCGTTGAGCACAGGCGCAAAACGGTTATTGTCCGCACCCTCAGGGGTGAACGCATTGGGCACCCACACCTCGGGGTTGTCTATCGGTATGGCAATGGTGAGAGTGTCAACACACGCCTCGTTGGCAGCCACCAACGTCAGCAGCAAGCTGTCACCCAATTCATGTGCCGTATAATGAATGGAGGACGAACTTCCTACATAATTACCATTCACAAGCCAATGCCTACTATCAGCATTAATACTCACATCATGGGCGTCAAACGATGGCTGATCCACGCTCAAACGTTCCGGTTGCACCCTCATCTGCACCACGGGCCTCTGGACAGGCTTTAACGTAAAGATCGTGTCATACGCGCATCGACCATTAACGCTTAACCTATACTCCGTCGCCTGCGAGGGCGACAGGACAAGGCTATCCCAAGGCTGCCCCTCAAGGGCAATATCCATTGGGGCAGACTTCCAGGAGTATTCATAGCCAACAGTATCGCCAACTGCATAGCCATGAATGTTATAATGGTGATTGTCGCAATCAGCCTCTATGGCAAACACCACACTCGGAGCCTTTGCCACACTAAGCATAACCGAGACAATAGAGTCACACCCGTTGCTTGTGGTAAGCGAATCTGTATAAACGCCTTCGTTCAACAATATACGCCCGCGCCATAACAACGACTCGCCCTCACAGACAGTATCATAATCCAAGTCAAACCCTGTGGAGTGAAACACGAGGTTAATGGAGGCTACCGTATCGCAAGCATCCACAGATTGTATCGTATCCGCATAAGTACCTTCGACCGTTAGCGTCATGTCGTGCCACAACAGAGTGTCTCCCGGACATACGAATCCTGTCGTTTCAATCATATACATAGGATCCATCGTCAAATGGAGGTTAACCACCGAATCACAGCCCGACGAAGACACAAGCGATGCAATATAATCTCCACCTGAAGACAATGACTGGCCATTCCATTGATAGATGCTGTTAGTGCACATATTGTCCTCGATGTAACTATTATACGAGGGGTTGACCGTCAATATCTCCAATACAGTATCACGCGCTGTCGAGCAATGGCACAGCGGTTCCGCCAAGGGTGCCGTAGCTATAGTCACCACATGGCGTCCGACGCTGTCGAATGACAGCCTCAGCGTATCGCCCATAACATCCATATGCCGGCCATCAAGCGACCAATCCAACAAGACACTATCCGCATGACGGGCAGAAATACATACCGTGTCCCCCACACACAACGAGTGGCGACTTGCCCTGACATCGTATGAAGTATCCCGCAGCGCCATGCCTGCAACAAACGCGTAACTCTCCGTATAGCCAAGACCATAAACCATTGCAATAAACCTGCCACCATCAGCATCCAGTATGTGCGTTCCCTCCGCAACCGGCATGCGGGCATAACTGAAACCGTTTGATGCCGGAGTAAAAGCGGAGCAAACATTAACCCCGTCAATTCTCATCATGGGAACATCACCAGTCGGCATCACAATGGCAAGATAATGATTAGATGTATATTGAGTATTCTTTATCTGAATTATGGAGCTACTGATCCCTTGTTCTATCGGCGGCACAACCACCGAGGCCGGATCTCCAGGAGAGCCGCCAAAGTAACAGCTGCCGATATAATAGAACACAGAGACTGGCGACGACGCCTCAATCGGTAACGCATTTGACTGATAGAAATCCATATTTACGTCATCCGGCATAGTCGCTGCATGATCCCCTATTACAAAGCTGTACGATTCCCCCGAAGACAACGGGCCGATAGTATTACCGCCTATGTTTATCACACAGCTATCCCTAAGGGAGGTCACCTTGACCATATCCCCCACCAAAATACCACCCGGGCCCGCATGGTTGGCCACATGTCGCCCCGACGTGGGTATTACCAGGAAATGCGTACCCCAATAGTTGACAGGAACACTCTGTTCCAGAAGAACATCTCCTGCCCCATACCTTATATTACTTGTCAGGCTGGCAGGAACATACGCACATCGATGCCCCTGAAAAACTGCCGTAGGCCTTGACGAATGTATCATAGTGCCCGAGAATCCTGAAGGCACACCGGACACACTACTGCATGACGAGTACATCCTGCACACCTGCCCCCTCATCAAAAGAGTATCTATAGTGTCACCCGGAGAATACAACGAGCTGAACACCGAACCATAACTGCCAGGTACATGAGCACTTACACATTCTTTTTGTATAATCCGTATTCGCGTGCTATCGTATGGCGCAACGATAAACACTTCCGGACCCTCTTTATTTGAAGTATATGTCTGCGTCATATAATCACACCTCAAAGCCGTCGTCGGCAAAACCGCCGACATGTCGGAACTGAACTCAAGATAATTGTTTATATAAACAATCGCGGGAACATCCGTCACAACATGCCACGCCTCATTGGCAACTGACAATCCAAAGGGTATATCCGACTGATCATCAGGAACAAGAACCCTGTTGATTTCCCCCGACGGAACAAACACGGTGGTATCGCTGCCGCTAAAGGGGTTCTCTATACGGGCCGTACAATCATGCTCCGAAGCAATCAGGATGTAGCATCTGGAATACCGCGTGCCGCCCCGCAAGAACGACACCCAGAAGTCTGTGCCAGCCAGGCTGGGCACAACTTGCTGGCCCTTTGCGCCAGCGATGGCCAGCGCAATGAATGCAATTATGAGCACAGCCCTTTTCATCCCGTCCTATACAAGTCACCCGTTGGTCCTAATCCGGGCTACCTATATATATGACGAGAAACAGGCGAAAAAGTATCAAAAATTAACTTTTTTTAATATTTTTTACAGCCATCAGAACAACTCCTGCTGATTGCCGTTGGTCTTCAGCTTGCCGAGGTGCTGGTAGGCGAGGGAGGTGGCTTCGCGGCCGCGAGGGGTGCGCATGAGGTAGCCCTCCTGGATGAGGTAGGGCTCGTAGACCTCCTCCACGGTGCCGGCATCCTCGCCTACGGCGGTGGCTATGGTGTTGACACCCACGGGGCCGCCCTTGAACTTGTCGATGATGGTGGTCAGTATGCGGATGTCCATGTCGTCCAATCCGTTGCGGTCCACATTGAGAGCCTGCAGGGCATAGCGGGCTATATCCAGCGTGATGGTGCCGTCGCCTTTCACCTGGGCGAAGTCGCGCACGCGGCGCAGCAGGCGGTTGGCTATGCGGGGGGTGCCGCGCGAGCGCCGCGCTATCTCAATGGCGCTCTCGCTGGTGATCTTCACCTGCAGCAGCACGGCCGAGCGGTTCACGATGCGGGTAAGCGTCTCGGCGTCATAGTACTCCAGACGGCAGTTGATGCCGAAACGGGCACGCAGCGGAGCCGTGAGCATGCCGCTGCGCGTGGTGGCGCCGATGAGCGTGAAAGGCTTGAGGCCCAGCTGCACCGAGCGCGCCGCAGGGCCGCTCTCTATCATGATGTCGATACGGAAGTCCTCCATGGCGCTGTAGAGGTACTCCTCGATGACGGGCGACAGACGGTGTATCTCGTCGATGAAGAGCACATCGTTGGCCTGCAGCGAGGTGAGCAGTCCGGCCAGGTCGCCGGGCTTGTCGAGCACAGGGCCGCTGGTGGTCTTTATGCCCACGCCGAGCTCGTTGGCGATGATGTTGCTGAGGGTCGTCTTGCCGAGACCCGGAGGGCCGTAGAGCAGCACATGGTCGAGCGGCTCGCCGCGCTCCTTGGCGGCGCGCACGAAGACCTTGAGGTTCTCCACCACCTGATGCTGCCCGGCGAAGCTGTCGAACCCCGAGGGGCGCAAGGCACGCTCTATCTCTTTCTCTTTCGCGGAGACACTGCTGCTGTCGAGACTGTCGTTTCTCACTGATTCAACTGTTTATAAGGTATTCTTGACCTTCGGTTCAAGGTGCAAAAATAAGCAAAATATACGACATGGCCAAATTTTTCTCCTCGACATATAAAAAGCCACCCTTCCGGCACGCATCCCCTACGGCATTTCAACGATACTTCAACGATACATCAACGATACTTCTTCAGTGCAGCACTGAAATACTACTGAAGAACTACTGAAAAACTACTGAAGAAATGCCGAAGGGACTCCGTAGGGGGGCCGAAGAAGGGCCGAAGGGGAGGAGGAATGGCGGAGGGGGAGCCGCGGAGGGTTGCCGGCGGGGGAGTGCTGGGGAGCGGCGGAGACGCGGCGGGGACACGGCTGGGACGCGGCGGGGATGCGGCGGGGACGCGGCATGCAGGGGGCGGGAGGGAGGACGGAGAGCCGCGGAGGGCAAGTTTTTTCGCGCGTGCGAAAATAATTTTGTATCTTTGCCTCAGCGGCCAGTGTGGCCACTATGGTATTTATTGTGTAAAAATCAAACAATTGCATCATAATATGTCACTATTGTCAATACGAAATCTGCATGCCTCGATAGGCGAACGCGAGATATTGAAAGGGATAAACCTGGAGGTGAACCGCGGCGAGGTGCACGCCATCATGGGCCCCAACGGCAACGGCAAGAGCACGCTGGCTGGCGTGGTGGCCGGCAACCCGAAGTACACGGTCACCGCCGGCGAGGTAATCTTCAAGGACAAGAACATCCTGGAGATGCCCGTGGACCAGCGCGCCTGCGAGGGGCTGTTCCTCGGCTTCCAGTACCCGGTGGAGATTCCGGGTGTGAGCATCACCAACTTCATGCGCACGGCGGTGAACGAGCAGCGCAAGTACCACGGTCTGGACCCGCTGAGCGGCAGCGAGTTCCTGCGCCTGATGGAGGAGAAGAAGAAGGTGGTGGAGATGACCGCCAACCTGGCCAACCGCTCGGTGAACGAGGGGTTCAGCGGCGGCGAGAAGAAGAAGAACGAGATTTTCCAGATGGCCATGCTCAACCCGACGCTGAGCATACTGGACGAGACGGACAGCGGCCTGGACATCGACGCGCTGCGCATAGTGGCCGGCGGCGTGAACCAGCTGCGCTCGAAGGACAACGCCACCATCGTCATCACGCACTACCAGCGCCTGCTGGACTTCATCGTGCCGGACTACGTGCATGTGCTCTACGAGGGCCGCATAGTGAAGACGGGCCCCAAGGAGCTGGCCCTGGAGCTGGAGGAGAAGGGTTACGACTGGATTAAAAAGGAGCTTGGAGAATGATTAGAAAGGATATACTGCCCGACGTGTGGACCGACGGCTGGCGCTGCGAGGCGCCGGCGGAGCGCATCACGGTACGCCGCGGCGAGGCGATGCAGCTGGTGCTCTGCCAGCGGCAGGATGTGCCGATGTTCATGCTGCGCGAGGGAGAAGGCTACGTGACGATGGACGACCTCTGCCGCGCCGACATAGCGATGGAGGAGGGCTCCAGCCTGAAGCTCTACCGCCTGCAGGGCATGAGCACGCCGGCGCGCCACCTGACGCAGCTCGACATCACGATGCAGCGCGACGCGCAGCTGGAGATGTGCACCGTCACCCTCGGCGGCGGCCACGTGAGGAACAACGTCGTGGTGCGCATGCAGGGCGAGGGCTGCAGCTGCAAGGCCGACGGCCTGTACCTGATAGACCGCGAGCAGGAGTGCGACAACTACATCTTCGTGGAGCACGCCAAGCCCCACTGCACGAGCAGCGAGCTGTACAAGGGCATCATGGACGACGCGGCGCGCGCCCGCTTCAACGGCCACGTGCTGGTGCAGGACGGCGCCGTGAAGACCGAGGCATACATGACCAACCGCAACATGCTGCTCACCGACAAGGCGCATGTGGACACACGGCCTTTCCTCGAGATATACAACGACGACGTCAAGTGCTCGCACGGCTCCACCATAGGGCAGCTCGACGAGCAGGCGATGTTCTACCTGCAGACGCGCGGCATCAGCGAACGCACGGCGCTGACGATGCTGAGCTACGCTTTCTGCGACGAGGTGATACGCGGCATAGCCATCGGCAGCCTGCGCGACGCTGTGGGCGACATGGTGAAGAAGCGGCTGCACGGCGAGCTCAGCCCGTCGTGCGACGAGTGCGCCTTACGCTGCACCACGCCCTGCAACGGCGAGTCGGCCAACTTCAGAATAGACCCGAGCAAACTATAAGGAGGGCTCTCCCCCACCCCCTCTCCTGCGGGGAGAGGGGTGTCAGCGAAATGAGAAAGAAAGCCATACTACCAATTGTAGCAATAGCCGTTGCTTTTCTCTCCCCTCTGTTTTCAGGAGAGGGGTTGGGGGTGAGGCTCCAGGCCCAGTGCGGAGTCAAGGTGAAGAGCGGCGACCGCGGCAGGTTCGCGGAGGCCCTGGCCCACTACAACAGCCACAACTTCAAGAACGCCGCCGCCGAGCTGCGCAAGGTGGCCGCCCGCAACCCCAAGGCCGCGGAGCCCCAGTTCTGGCTGGGCATGACGGCGGTGCACGACGGCTTCAACGCCACGGCGATACGGCGCTACTTCACCAAGTGCATAGAGCTCTGCCCCACCTACCCCAACGCCCTGGCGCACTACTACATGGGCATGATACACTACACGGACAAGCGCTACGACGACGCTGTGGCCGAACTCAACGAGTATTTCGCGCGCGCCAACGGCAGCGACGACAAGGAGGTGACCGCCGCCTACGAGGAGGCGTCGAACTACCTCTACTGGTCTCAGTTCCTCGCCGAGGCGATGCTCAACATGGCGCCCTTCGACCCCGAGCGGCTGGCGGGTGTCAGCTCCAAGCACAACGAGGCCCTGCCCTACCTGAGCCCCGACGGACACACGTTCTACTACCTGCGCGAGCTGCCCGTGGAGCAGGAGCGCACCTTCTACCACCGCGAACTTGAGAAGAAGCAGTGGCGGCTCTGCTACAGCCTGTGGCAGGACAGCGCCTTCAGCCGCGGCGCCGAGCTGCCGCCGCCGTTCAACAGCGGCGACCCCGAAGGCGGCGTGAGCCTGACGGCCGACGGCAACGAGCTGTACTACTCCATCATACGCCGCGAAAACGGCTATGCCAACAGCGACATCTACCGCGTGCGCCGCGTCGACGGGCGCTGGCAGCAGCCGGAAGCCCTCGGGCCGCAGGTGAACGGCCCGCGCTCGTGGGAGTCGCAGCCCACGGTGAGCCCCGACGGTCAGACGCTGCTCTTCGCGTCGAACCGCAAGGGCGGTCACGGCGGCACCGACATCTGGCGCTGCCACCGCCTGCCCAACGGCGACTGGAGCCGCGCCGAGGCCCTGGGCGACAACATCAACACCGAAGGCAACGAAAAGATGCCCTTCCTGGCTGCCGACGGCCACACGCTCTACTTCCTCAGCAACGGGTGGCAGGGGTTCGGCGGCTACGACGTCTACTTCACCAACCTCAACGACACCTACGGCAACCGCCCCACCAATCTGGGGCTGCCGATCAACACCGAGGACGACGAGGCGAGCTTCGGCGTCACCCCCGACGGGCGCCGCGCCTACTTCGCCGGACGCACCGACGGCTCGCGCAGCACCGACATACTTGTCTTCGACCTCTACCCCGCGGCACGCCCGGAGGCCATGAGCCTGCGACGGATGAAAATAGTCCACGGGGCGGTCACGCGCGACACCGTGATGATGCTCGCCGACCAGGGGCTCAACGTCGTCACCCTCTCGGACGAGGGGGCGCTGCCTGCCATCCTCTGCGCCAAGGCACGGCAGATGCCGGCACGCGTGACGCTACAGGACAGCGTGATGCCGCTGGACGTCACCTTCCTCACGGGCAGCCGCCTTACGGCAGAGGGAGAGCAGGTGACCGACGCCCTGGCGCAGTGGCTCATGAGCCACCCACGGGTGCACATAAGCGTGGAATGCCCCAAATACACCGACGCCAAGACCGTCTACGACCGCCTGCGCGGCAAAGGGCTGCGCGCCGAACGCCTCGCCTACCGCGGCGGCACCGACATCAAGCGTCCGCAAATAACACTGAACAATAACCACTGAACACTGACACCATGAAGCCCATCATACGCATACTGAGCTACCTGAAGCATTTTCCCTGGCATCTGGGGATAAACGTGTTCTTCAACCTGCTGCATATTGTGTTCAACCTGGGCTCTTACGTGATGATTGTGCCTTTCGTGGAGCTGCTCTTCGGCTTGAGCAATGTGCCGGAGGCGGAACCGGCTTTCAGCATGAGCCAGGAGGGGCTGACGGAATGGGCTTTCTGGCATCTGCATCAGTACAGCGACGCGCTGGGGCTGTGGCGGTGCCTGGTGATCATCGCCGGCGGATACCTGGCATTATCGCTGCTGAGCAACCTGTTCCGCTACCTGGCACTCTTCTTCCTCGACGCCGTCCGCAACGGGCTGATAGAGCACCTGCGCAACGACCTGTACCACCGCATCACCATACTGCCGGTAAGCTACTTCAACAAACAGCGTCGCGGCGACCTCATCAGCCGCATGTCGAACGACCTGGCGGATATCGAATGGAGCATCGTCAGCACCCTGCAGATGCTCGTCATCAGTCCTATAAACATCATCGTCTTCAGCGCCACACTAATCTTCGTGTCGTGGCGGCTGTTTGTGCTGTTTCTCGTGGTGCTGCCCGGCGGCGTATGGCTCATCTCCAAGATCGGCAAGAGCCTGAAGCGCAACTCGCAGATAGGCCAGAACCGGCTGGGGCAGCTGTTTGCCACACTGGAAGAGTCGCTGGCGGGACTGCGCGCCATAAAGGCGTTCGGGCACGAAGAGGGCATGACGGAACGCTTCAGGGCCTCGAACGAAGACTACACCCGCACAATGGTGAAGGTGGCACGGAGACGCGAGATATCATCGCCGCTGTCGGAGATACTGGGCACACTGGCGCTGGTCATCATCCTTATCGTCGGCGGCTCGTGGGTCATCGGCGGACACATAATGCCCTCGGTGTTCATTTTCTTCGTCATCATCTTCGCACGCCTGATACCGCCGATACAGTCTGTCGTGAAGGCCTACAACAGCCTGCAGAAAGGCTCCGCCTCGGCGGTGCGCTTCCTCGAGGTGCTCGACGCCGACGAGATGATAATGGAGAGGCCCAACGCAACGGTGCTACCGGCATTCAGCGACAGTATCGAGTTCCGCGACACGGGATTCCACTTCGCCGACGGCATACCGATACTGCAGCACATAGACCTACGCATAGAGAAGGGGCAGACGGTGGCCATCGTGGGACCGTCGGGGGCGGGGAAAAGCACTATGGTAGACCTGCTGCCGCGCTTCCAAGACATCACCTCTGGCGACATCATCGTTGACAGACACAGCATCAAAGAGCTCAACATAGACAGTCTGCGGCGCCAGTTCGCCATTGTGAGCCAGAACTGCATATTGTTCAACGACACCGTGGCCAACAACATTGCCTTCGGCTCCACACAATATAATATAGAAAGCATCAAGGCCGCGGCACGTGTGGCCAACGCCGCCGATTTCATCGAGGCTCTGCCCCAAGGGTACGATACACCGGTGGGCGACCGCGGCATCACCCTCTCCGGCGGACAGCGGCAGCGCCTTTCGATAGCACGTGCCGTGCTGCGCGACGCCCCGATACTGATACTCGACGAAGCCACCTCGGCCCTTGACTCGGAAAGCGAGCAAGCCGTGCAGCAGGGCCTCGACGGCCTTATGCAGGGACGCACATGCATCATCATAGCACACCGTCTTTCCACAATACGGCATGCCGACCTCATCGTGGTTGTAGAGAAAGGTCACATTGTACAACGTGGGACACACGACCAACTTATAGGCCAAGAAGGCCTATACAAGAAACTTGTGGAGATGCAGAGCTTCGCGTAACGACACTATAAACAAGTCTCTTGCAAATATTATTTTGCCATATCGGAAAAAGTTAGTATTTTTGCATCCGCTTTGGGAGTATAGCTCAGCTGGTTCAGAGCGCCTGCCTTACAAGCAGGAGGTCACTGGTTCGAACCCTGTTACTCCCACTCCAAAGCCCTCACCGAGAGGGCTTTTTTGCATTATTTAAGAATTAATTTCATTGCCGAATGGAACAATAGTTGTACTTTTGCATCTCGAAACTGACAAGAGAAATAATGTATAACCTTAAAAAACAGTAAAATGAAGAAAGTTTTATCATTTGTTGGCTGCGCCCTTTTTGTCGCCGCCATGACCGTTTCCTGCGGTAACAAGAACCAGGCCGCTGAAGACACCCTCGCCGAGGACACCATCCTGACCGAGGCCGTTGAGGAAGTCGCTCCCATTGAGAGTGAGGCTGACAACAGCGCCATGCTCGCCGCCGCCGCCGAGGCTGGCCAGAAAATCTGCGAGTGCACCAAGGGTGATGCCGCCAGCATCGAGAGCTGCATGACCAGCGTTCTTGAGGCCGGTTACGCCCAGTACAGCGGCAACGAGGAGTTCGCCGCCGCCGTGCGCGCCGAGATTGAGAACTGCGTCAAGGATAAGGCTACCGCCGCCGCCAAAGATGCTGCCCAGAAGGGTATCAAGGCCGGTGCTAACGCCATCGCCGACCAGCTCAAAAAGTAAATAGACGACAACAAAAAAAGGCAGGCCCTTTATCGGACCTGCCTTTTTTCATACCCGTACAACCATGAAAAGAACATTGCTGACAATAATGCTTGCCGCAGGTGTGATGCTGACAGCCTGCCACAACGACAGCAAACCGGAAGGATTACTGAACCAGGAGCAGATGGTGGATTTCCTCACCGAAGCATGCCTCATCGAGGGCTATTGTGCCATCGAGACTCGCTATAACTTCGACTCACTGACGCCGGAGATGGTGTATGCCTACGACGAAATACTGGCGGAGCAGGGCATCACACGCGAACAAGTGGAGACAAGCCTCGCTTACTATGCGAAACATCCCGAAGAGTACATTGCCATCCACGAAAACGTGGCGGCAGCGCTGAATGACATTACAGACACGGGGTCAGTCGGCAACGACCTGTAGACCGCCGAAAGATATAGCAATTGGTTTCTTGCGTGCCGCGGCCACATTTATAGGTGTCCCATTCTTCTGGGCGAGGAACCACTGCATGTAATCAAACATAACGCCGGAGCAGCGCCCTGTCAGACGGCTCTCACGGGCATTGTAGTTGAGCACCTGGGTCTTCAGCGTATCCGCCCACCAGTTGGCTCGCACTGTGCCGTCAGGCATGTGCAACACCAGCATCACCGAATCGTTGCTATAATACTTCAGGTTGCCACACTTTATGTCGCCGGCCAAGGAGTTGCCGGGAATGGTATACACCCCTGTGGGAGAACTTACGCTCACCCAGCCTGTGTGTTCTCCCAGCTCATTGAGAATCTTTAGCTCAAAACGAGGGTATTCGGCACCTGGGTAATGGGCATCTATATAGACCCACTCGAAATGATTAGTTGTAGTATCCCTTTCTATACGCGACGTATATGAAAGTGTTTTCCAATGACTATCACCGAAAACAACAGTGATGCTGTCGGTGATCTCCAAACCCACAGAGTCGTTGTTATAGCCATTATAGGTTGTGTCTGGCGGCACAGGCTCCGGTTCAACCTCAGGTATATCCTTGCGGCAAGCCGAAAACACCATGCTTGCGATGCAGACGATGACAAATAACAACCCGAATATCTTGGCGTACTTTTTCATAAAGCATATCGCTTTTATTGATTCATAACGCCATCATGAGACATTTATTGTGCAATAGTATGTTTTTTTTCAATTGGCGAGTGAGCCAACCACTTACCGTCACGTTTGCGCATCCTCAACGTATCGGAGAAATCTTTGATTGGTGTCTGCTTATGGAATACAACAGCAGCCGTTGTGTCAGATAACTGATTCACTGATACTATCTCTATAGTCGCAGGAGTATCCGACGCCATGTAACTACTATCAACAAACTGCAATAGGTAGCGTGCTGTCTTTAAAAAAGTATTCGACGTCTCCACTGTACAATAATCCTCTGCGCCATCAATGTCATAGTTAGCAACCGCAATACTGTATTTATACGCAGACTGTTCTATCCGCGATTTCTCACTGTCACATGCCGCAAGCGAAACAAGCAAGAACCCAAGTGCAAGGCATTTTTTCATAATCCCAACCAATATAGAAAAGAGACTGCCCCAAAGAGCAGTCTCTTTCCGTTACTTACCTTCCATCAATTAGTTTTTGGCGGAAAGTTTCTTCACTTTAATGTTTTTGCTACCGTCAGTATTGGTGGTAACCTCGGTCTTGGCGGGCTCGTCAGCCTTCTTTTCCTCGAGTTTCCTCACCTTGATGTTCTTGGTACCATCGGTATTGGTGGTAACCTCAGTGGTTTCCTTCTTCACTTCTTTCTTGGCGGTGGCAACAGCCTTCTTGACTGGCTCTTCGGCAACGGCGACGACAGTGCTGTCAGCGACCTCTTCCTCAACCATCTCCTCGATAACGGTGGTATCCTCAACCATCGTATCCACAGCCTCGGCGGCTTTGTTATTGTTGCAAGCGACGGTCAGAGCCATAGCAGCAACTGCAAGTGCTAAAACTTTAATCTTCATCTTATTTTTGTTTTAAGAGTTTCTCTTATTTGGCACCCTCAACCAGGGTAGCATTGTTCATAGTAATGTCAAGCCATTTGCCAGACTCGATGGTTTCCATCTCGCAGCGCAGTTTGGCGGAGATAGACTTGGCTGCAGCATTCAGCTCAATAGCGGAGATGTTGATGTAGCCATTGGTGGTACCATTGATCTGCTCTTCCTCTGCGCTTCCGATTGCAACACCATAGTTGCCAACGCCGAAACTGTAGTTCTGAGCCTCAGTGCCGCAAATAATAGCAAACCAGTTCTCACCTTCAGAAGCCTGGAGGTTCAGACCATCCTCATCGATAAAGTACAGCACGTTGCTGTTGCTCTGCCATGTAGCGTCATTATAGGTGACAGTCACAGCATAAGTCGGGGTGGTGTTGTTGGTGTTGGTGGTTTCCTCGTCTTTTTTGCAAGCGGTGAACAGCATGGCACCGGCGAGCAGGGCGACGCCCATCATTTTGAACATGTTTTTCATTGTTTTTTAATATTTTATAGGTTAATACTTTCTTTCAAACTTTCTGCAAAAATACACCTTTTTTCTGACATGCAAGAAAAATTCCGCCTTTTTAATATTTTTTATACTTTCTTTCACTTCGCTGCCTTGACGTCCAGCGCGTCGCGAAGGCCGTTGGCCAGCAGCATAAAGGCCAGCACTATAAGCATTATGGCGGCGCCCGGGAGCAGAGCCAGATAGGCGCTGTCGAGCAGCAGGTAGCCGTAGTAGTCCTTCACCATCATGCCCCACGACGGCATAGGAGGCTGCACGCCGATGCCGAGGAAGCTGAGACCCGCCTCCAGCAGTATGGCGCTGGCGAAGTTGCTCGCCGCCACCACCACCACGGCGCCCACTATGTTGGGCAGTATATGCCTGAATATCGTGCGGAACGTGCTGTAACCCAGCGCCCGCGTGGCTTCCACATACTCTTTTTCCTTGATGCTTAGCACCTCGCCGCGCACCACACGTGCAATGTCGACCCACATCGTCAGTCCCACAGCAACGAATATCTGCCAGAAGCCCTTGCCGAGGGCAAAGGTGATGGCTATGACCAGCAACACCGTGGGTATGGACCACACGACATTGATGAGCCACATAATCAGGTTGTCGACCCATCCGCCACGATAGGCCGCCAGCGCGCCAAGAGTGATGCCCACGAGCAACGCAATCAGTATGGCGATGAAGCCCACCGACAGGCTCACGCGCGATCCTATCATCAACATGCTCAGCACGTCGCGCCCATAAGGGTCTGTGCCGAGCACAAAGGTGCGCTCCTGCACCGTGGTGCCGCTTGCGGCCACCGCCACAGGCGCCCCGGCCACTGGCACGACGTAGATGCTGTCACCCTCGGTGCGGTAAGAAGTTATGGGAATGGCGGTATACGGCAGCGGCGTGCCCTTGAACATGTTGCGGCGCAACGGCACCGTGTCGCCCACGCAGAGGAACGTGGCCTTGGAGCCCGGCTTCAGCGTCGCCAGCTCCAGGTACTGCTGGTTGCAGTAGGGCGTGGGGTCCGGCGTGATGAGGTAGCCGAGGATGGCCACCACGGCAAAGAAGCCGATCACCACGAGACTCGCCACCGACAGCGGGTTGCGGCGGAAACGCAGCCACACCATCCTGTCCAGCGACCCCGAGGCCGCCCCTTTCTTCTTCACTATGAACGACAGCAGCGTCATACTACATAAAGCCCAGCTCCACCTTGATGTCGTCGGGTATCATATCCATACTCCATGGCGGGTCGAAGGTCAGCTCCACATCGACGCTCTTCACACCGCTGATGTAGCCCACCATCTGCTTCACCTCCTGGTACATATACTCTGCCTCGGGGCAGTCGGGGGCGGTCATGGTCATCAGTATCTTCACGTTCAACTCCTCGTCCACATCCACCTTGTATATCAGCCCCAGATCGTAGATATTCACCGGTATCTCGGGGTCGTAGACATTCTTCAGGCAGTTGACCACCGCGCTCTTTATCGTCTCTTGTGTCGGTTCCATGTTACTTCTTCATTGAGAATGCCAAGGCATACATCTTCATCTGTTTCACCATCGAGGTGAGGCCGTTGGAGCGCGTGGGCGAGAGGTGCTCCTTGAGGCCTATGGCGTCGATGAACGCCAGGTCGGCGTCGAGGATCTCCTGCGGCGTGTGTCCGTCGAGGGCGCGTATGAGCAGCGTGATGATGCCGCGCGTGATGACGGCGTCGCTGTCGGCCCGGAAGTGCAGCACACCGTCCTTGAACTCGCAGCTGAGCCACACACGGCTCTGGCAACCCTTGATGAGGTTCTGCTCCGTCTTGTCCTTCTCGTCTATGACGGGGCACTCCTTGCCGAGGTCTATCAGGTAGGCATACTTGTCGAGCCACTCGTCGAAGTTGGCAAACTCGTCGATAATCTGTTGTTCTGTCTCTTTTATTGTCATGTCCTATATTTTAGGGGGTGCATGGAGTGCAGGCAGCACATGGAGCGCACGGCGACGGCGCCCTCACGGCGCCCTCGTCCTGAACTCCACGCACATCCGTAACTCCTTGAACTCCTTGTCGTCATTATTTCGGTGCTTTGTAAATCAGGTATGCGGCGGCGATGCCGAAGATGATTTGCGGCAGCAGCACAGCCATGAAGGGCGACAGGTTGCCGTTGGTGGCGAACACCGTGGTGATCTTCATGAACACCACGAAGGCGAAGGCTATGGTGATGCCTATGGCCAGGTGCACACCGATGCCGCCACGACTCTTGCGCGCCGCTATGGCCACGCCGATGAAGGTCATAACTATGATGGCCAGCGGGTTCAGTATCCTTTGCCACAGCTCTATCTGCGCCTCCTTGATCAGACCCGTGCCGCGCTGCCTCTCCCTGACGATGTGCTTTATCAGGGCCGGGGTATTCATGGTGGTGATGTCCTTCGACAGCAGGTCGAAATCCTCGGGCTCAAGCCCCATGTCGTGGTGCTCACCGTCGCTGCTCACCACATCCTCGTTGCCGTCGTCCCTCATCGTACGCTTCACATAATCGTATGCCAGCCAGTTCTTTGTGACTGTGTCGTAGGTCAGGAACCTGGCCGTCTCGCGGCTCAACAGGCGGCCGTCCTCGTCAAACTGGTCGCGCTGGAACTCCGTAGCGTAGTGTTGCGGCACATCGTAGGCCGCGGCGAACACCTGCTCTCCCTGGCCCGACTGGAAGTGTATGTTGTTGTAGTAGTTGGTGGCTCGCGATTTCACATACTGCTCCTCGAATTCCAGCAGGTTGCGGTTCGAGATGGGTATGACGAAGTTGCCGAGCAGCAGCACCAGCAGGGCCACTATCACCGAGCCGTAGAGGTAGGGGCGCAGCATGCGGCGGTAGCTGATGCCGGAGCCGAGGATGGCGATCACCTCGGTGTTGCCCGCCATCTTGGAGGTGAAGAAAAGCACCGAGATGAAGATGAACAGCGGGCTGTAGAGGTTCACGAAGCCCGGTATGAAGTTGCCGTAGTAGTTGAATACCACCTGCCAGAAGGTGGCGTGGTGGCTTATGAAGCGGTCGAGCTTCTCGCTGACGTCGAAGGTGATGATTATGACAATAATCAAAGCCAAGGCCATCAGGAAGGTCTTGATGTACTTGGCTAAGATATACCTGTCTATGCGTTTCAATTTAGTGTGAAGTGATAAGTGGTAAGTGTGAAGTTATTTGAAGTGATAAGCTGTAATTTAGTGTGAAGTGATAAGTGGTAAGTGTGAAGTTATTTGAAGTGATAAGCTGTAATTTAGTGTGAAGTGATAAGTGGTAAGTGCGAAGTTATGTGAAGTGATAAGCTGTAAGTGTGAAGTTAATAGTATCAAGCATGCTGCCCATGGAGTCGTGGTGAAGTCTTTTTTGTTGTAGCAACAAGCATATTGATTAGCTCGACACATTGCGCCAGCAATTCCTGCGCACTCGCCTGGGTAATATATCCAGACCTGTAAAGCAGTTCAAGCCAATACCGTGTCTCGCTGGCCTCCTTTTGGGCTATGAACATTTTTGCCGAAAAATCGGCAGTACTTTGTGCCATATTTGCCTCCGCTATGTTAGCGCCTATACTTGTCCCGCTTCGCAGAAGTTGTTTTGACATGACATACTCGCCAAGGCTGTTCAGATATTTATAAGTTTGGACTATTGCCAAAGCAAAGTCAAAACTCTTGTTCTTCAAAATACTCTCACCCATACGCAAGTCATGTCAAAACAACACTCCCAACTTATCACTTCACACTTATCACTTCACACCTTACAGGAGTTTCGCCTGAAACTCCTGTAAGCTCTGCAGCACGTTTGTCTTCACGTGGATGAACTCGTCGATGCCGTAGCCCTTGTAGGTCTCCACCATTTCCTTGGGGAAGCCGGCGAGCACGAGGCTCTTCACCTTGCCCTTGAGGGCCTTGCACACCGGCTCGGTGAGCTCGGCGTACTCGTCGTCGCTCGAGCAGAGCACCACCACGTCGGCGCCGCTCTCCAGGGCCGCCTTGGCGCCCTCGTCGGGGGTGGCGAAGCCGGGGTTGTCGATAATCTCGTAGCCTGCCACGCCGAAGAAGTTGGTGGCGAAGCCTGCGCGTGCCTTGCGCATGGTGAGGTCGCCGTAGGTCAGCAGGAAGACCTTGGGGCGGCGTGCCGCGCGCTCGGTCTGCATGCGGAGCTCCTCGAAGGCCTCGGCGCCGCGGTAGGGCTTCAGGGTGCGCACCTCGTCGCCCTTCTCGCAGCAGCAGCAGCAACAATGCTTCTCGCCGCCGGCCACCTTGTCGCTCATCTTCTCCAGCAGGTTGGGGTACTGGTTGGTGCCCAGGATGGTGGTCTTGCGGGTGGCTATGTCGAGGTCGCGCTGGTGCGCGGTGGCCTCAACCTCGTCCTGCACCAATCCGGCGCGGAGGGCCTTGCACATGCCGCCGGCCTCCTCGACCTTGAGGAAGTGCTCCCAGGCGCCCTTGGCGATCTCGTCGGTGAGGTTCTCTATGTAGTAGCTGCCAGCGGCGGGGTCCACGATCTTGTCCAGATAGGACTCCTCCTTGAGCAGGAGCTGCTGGTTGCGGGCTATGCGGTAGCCGAAGTCGTCGGCCTCCTTGTAGGCGTTGTCGAAGGGCAGCACCGAGATGCTGTCGGCACCGGCCACGGCGCTCGACATGGCCTCCGTGGTGGAGCGCAGCATGTTCACATACGGGTCGTAGACCGACTGGTTCCAGCGGCTGGTGGTGGCGTTGATGAAGAGCTTGTAGGCGCAGTCGCACTCGGGCTTGTACTGCTCCACGATCTTGCTCCACAGCATACGGGCGGCGCGGATCTTGGCGATCTCCATGAAGTAGGTGCTGCCCACGCCCACGCTGAGCTGTATGCGGCTGGCCACACGGTGGGCCTTGCAGCCCATGTCCGTCAGGCGGCTCACCAGCTCGTTGGCGGCGGCAAGGCTGAAGCCGAGCTCCTGCACGATGTTGGAGCCGCTGTTGTGCAGCAGCTGGCCGTTGACGGTGAGCACACGGAACTTTGGCAGCTCGTCGTGGGCATACTCCACCAGCTCCTTGGCCATCTGGAGGTCGCCCTCCTCGCCGCGGTGGAACTTGCCGTGGGTCAGCGCATAGCGGAACATGTCGAAGTCCGTCGAGCCGCAGAGCTCCTTGGGGTCGTAACCGGCCTTGCGGGCATACTCCACATAGAGCTTGAGGAGCTGCAGATAGTCGCCTGAGCAGAGGAAATTGATGCTGACGGCGTTGATATAGATGCCCTTGAGGAGCTTCTCAAGGTCGGCCACGCTGGTCACCTGCTTGGCGCAGAGGCCCAGGCTCGTGGCGCCGCGCTGCACGGCGTCGAGGGCTATGCGGTTGGCCTCGGCGAGGTCCTGCACATGGATGTCCTGGCGCACCTCCCACACATTGTCCGCCACATGCTTGCCGCGGGTGTAGGGCTTCTCGCCGGGGTTGACGTCGAGGTATTCGAGACCTTCAAGGTTCTCGGCGCGGTAGTAGGGGCGCACTTTGAAGCCCTCGATAGTTTTCCACACGAGTTTCTTCTCATAGTCGGCACCCTTGAGGTCCTTGTTGATTACCTCCTCCCATTTCTCGGTCGAAACAGGCGGGAATTCGCTAAACAACTTATTGTCTTCCATTATCTTGTATCGTTTATGTTTGCTTGTTGATAAAATGCAAATATACAAAAAAATATTACACGGCATAAAAAAATCTGCTTTCCCCACCCTTCCGCCACGGAGCCGCTACGGCATTTCAACGATACTTCAACGATACTTCTTCAGTAGTTCTTCAGTGTGGCACTGAAGAACTACTGAAGAACGGCCGTAGGGGGTCCGAAGGGACTCCGTAGGGGGACGGTGGGGAAACGGCAGGTGGACGGCTGGTAGACGGCTGGTAGACGGCTGGGGGTCGGCTGGGGCGGCGGAGAAAAAAAGTGGCGCCGCTGACCGCATGTCGGGAAAAAGTCGTATCTTTGCACCGCGAAAACAGTTGTCACAATGGCTAAAGAACCATTCATAATATACAAGGCATCGGCCGGCGCCGGCAAGACACACACGCTTGTAAAAGAGTACCTTAAGATGGCCTTCGAGCTCGGCGAGGGGCACCTTGACGAGGCGTTGCGCTCGATTCTCGCCATCACCTTCACCAACAAGGCGGCGGCGGAGATGAAGGAGCGCATACTCAAGGAGTTGCGCATCATGGCCACCGCACCCGCCGACCCCGCCGGCGACGGGATGGGCGCCGACCTGCTGCGCGAGCTGGGGCCAACGGTGAGTCCCGAGGCCCTGCAGCACATGGCCGACAGCCTCTACACCACCATCCTGCACCACTACAGCGACCTGTCGGTGAGCACCATAGACAGTTTCACGCAGCGCATCGTGCGCACATTCGCGCACGACTTCGGGCAGCCGATGAACTTCGACATCACGCTCGACCAGAAAGAGCTCATCAACCAGGCCGTTGCGCAGCTCATGTCGCTGGCCGGCACCGCAGGCTACAACGACCTCACCGACGTGCTCAAGGACTTCGCCGAGAGCCGTATGGATGACGACAACAGCTACGACATAGAGCGTCCGCTCACAGCTCTGGCCGAACATCTTTTCAACGAGGACATCGGCGTGCACCTGAAGAAGCTCAGCAGCCTGACGCTCAGCGACTACATGAAGATACGCGCCGACTACGCCAAACGGCAGCACGCCGCCGAGGTTGCGCTGAAGGCCTGCGGCGCCGAAGCCGTCAAGGCCCTGAACGACGCCGGACTCGGCGCCGCCGTGTGCCACCAGGGCGACCGCGGTTTCTACGGCTTCTTCGCCAAGATAGCCGCCGGCGGCTGCGACGAGCCCACCAGCTACACCGCGGGGAGCTTCGCCAACGACAAGTTCTACGGCGCCAAGGCCACGCCGGGACAGAGAGCGGCCATGGACGCCCTGGCGCCTAAGCTGCACGACTGCTACGACCGCGCCCTGAAGCTGATCGCCGAGTGCAACACCTACAGCGAGCTGCTCAACAACATCTATTCCGTGGCCCTCCTCGGCGAGCTCGACCGCCAGATGCGCCTCTACACGCACGACAACGACATCATACACCTGAGCGACTTCAACCGCATGATAAACAAGATGGTGGAAGACGAGGACAACCCGGCGCCGTTCATCTACGAGCGCCTGGGCAACCGCTACCGCCACTTCCTCATCGACGAGTTCCAGGACACCTCCATCATGCAGTGGCACAACATGGTGCCGCTGTTGGAGAACGGCGTCAGCCAGGGGCAGGAGTCGCTGGTGGTGGGCGACGGCAAGCAGAGCATCTACCGCTTCCGCCAAGGCGACGTGGCGCAGTTTGTGCGCCTGCCGCAGGTGGAGGGCATGCGCCACCACGGCCGCACCCTCTCCATGAAGGGCAACAGCGATGTGCGCGGCATCGCCAACAACCGTCGCAGCGGCACGGCGATCATAGGCTTCAACAACCGGCTGTTCACCTTCCTCGCACGCAAGGTATACACCGACAACCCCATGGTGCAGGACATATACATAGGCCGCGACAGCAAAGGGGAGCTCAACGCCGAAGGCAGCGAGGATCTGTTCCAGTACGATGTTAATCCGTGGCCGGGGTATGTGCGGCTCGACATCGTGAGCAAGGCCGACGCCGCCGCCGACGGCTTTGCGGAAGTCAATGATGCCATCTATGAACGCGTGTGCGCCACGATAGAGACGATGCACAACGAACGCGGCTACAGTTACGGCGAAATCGCCGTGCTCACCCGCTGGAACTCCGAGCTGACCAGAGTGAGCGAATATCTGACCCAGCACTACCCCCATGTGCGGCAGACGTCGTCGGAGTCTTTCTACCTGAGCAACAGCCACGCCGTGAAAGCCATCATCGCGGCCTTGCGGCTGGTGGTGAACCGCGGCGACCGCGTGGCGCGCGCCGACCTCCAGTCGCACCTCGACGCGCTGGGCATACATGGCGAACTCGACATCGACCTGCTGGCCGCGATGAACCTCTACGACTGCTGCGAAGAGGTGGTGCGCGAGCTTAACCTTGAAGACATCGACAGCCTCTATGTGGCGTCGCTGCTCAACCGCGCGGCGGCCTTCGCGTCGCGCCACCGGCAGGAGCCGGGCCAGTTCCTGGAGTGGTACGACACGCAGAAGAAACTCTCGGCGGCATCCTCGGACGACCTCGACGCCGTGCAGCTGCTCACCATACACAAATCGAAAGGCCTGGGCAAGCCGGTGATCATCTGCCCGGTCTTCTTCGGCAAAGAACGCTCCGTGGAGTTATGGGTGGAACCCGGCACAACACTGGGCGACGACAAGGGCATGCCCACGACGCTGGTATCCCTCAGCAACAAAAAGCGCACCCTCTTCGAGCCCCTGCGGCACCGGGAGCAGCTGATGACGGAAGTCGACGAGCTGAACGTCATGTATGTGGCCTTCACGCGCGCCAAGCAACAGTTGTTCATATTCACCCCAGACGTCGCCGACCAAAAAAAGCCACGCGAGCACGACCGCCGCACACCCTCACTGCTCAAGGCCTTCGCCCCGAAAGGCTGCACCTGCGGCGACGCCGAGTTCATGAGGATCGGCGGCAAGGAGAAGCACAAGGATGTGGTGACGCTGAAGCGGCTGTCGTACGACGACTGGAGCGACCGCGTGAGCATAGCCTCGCCAGCCGAGAAGGCCGTGACCTCGCTTATGGAGGACCGCCGGCGCTTCGGCATCTACGCCCACGACCTGCTGGCAACGGTGCTCCACGCCGACGACGTGGAAGGGGCCATACAGCGTTTCGCCGACAGCAGGCATCTGACCGACGACGAGAAGGCGGCGCTGGGAGCGCTGGCACGGAGCGTGGTAGGCGCAGAGCAGACGGCACGCTTCTTCGACCCGCGCCACGAGGCCAAGAACGAGTGCGACCTTGTGGCCGTCGGCCACCGCTACCGCCCCGACCGCGTGGTCTTCACGCCCACCGAGACGTGGGTCGTGGACTTCAAGACCGGCACACCGCAGCCCGACCACCGCAGCCAGGTGCTGAACTACTGCAAAGCGCTGAACGACATGGGGTATCCGGCGGTTTCTGGGTATCTGTTGTACCTCACGCCGGAAATAACGGTGGAGGCCTGTTAGCTTTCCAGACAGAACCACTGCAAGATACAGCGCACATGGCAACCTTTTTTCGCCGAAAAGCGAAAAAATTAACATTTTTTTGTTGGTAATTCAGATTTTTTTCGTAATTTAGCACCCTGAAAAGAAGCCCCGCAGAACGGGCCGAAATGCGAATAAACAACTAAAAAATAATAATATGGAAGCCAAGAAAACCCCCAAGGCAGACCTTGAAAATCGCCGCGGACTCTATCTTGAGATAGGTCTGGTGGTGATTATGGCCGTCGCTCTGGTAGCTTTTGAATGGAAGGACTACGACCAGGAAAAGGTCGAGGTGGTGCAGCGTACCGCCGAGAACGAGGTGGAGGATGTCATCATCCAGACTCAGCAGGAAGAACTGCCCCCTCCCCCTCCCCCTGAGCAGCCCGAAGTGGTCACCGAACTCAACGTCATCGAGGATGACGCCGAGTCTAAGAACGAGGTGGATATGAGTTCGTTCCAGCGCCAGGAAGAGGCCACCAACATCGAAATCACCCCCGTCAAAATCGAGGAAGAAGAGGAAGAGGACGAGCAGGAGATCTTCCAGGTCGTGGAGAACGACCCCGAATTCCCCGGCGGCGTGGAAGCCATGTACAAGTACCTGGCCCAGAACATCAAGTACCCGCAGCTGGCCCGCGAGAACAACATCACAGGCCGTGTGTTCGTCACCTTCGTCGTGGAGAAGGACGGCTCGGTGACCAATGTGCGCGTGCTGCGTGACATCGGAGGCGGATGCGGCCAGGAAGCTGTGCGCATTGTGAAGGCCATGCCCAAGTGGACGCCCGGCAAACAGCGCGGCAAGGCTGTGCGCGTGCAGTACAACCTCCCCGTCAACTTCTCGCTGCGTTGATTAGCGTAAACAATCTGTCGGTGCAGTTCACAGGCACCGACCTCTTCAGCGGCGTCACATTCAACATAGGCGACCGCGACAGAATAGGACTTGTCGGCATGAACGGTGCCGGCAAGTCTACTTTATTGAAGATACTCTGCGGGTGGCAGGAGCCCGAGAGCGGCACCATCGTCATCGCCAGCGGACAGACGGTGGGTTATCTGCCGCAGGAGATGGTGCCCGACAGCATCGGCACGGTGCTCGAAGAGGCCCTGACGGCCTTCAGCGCCATCGACGACCTCGAACACGAGCAGGAACGCCTGACGGCGGAGATAGCCGAACGCACAGACTACGAGAGCGCCGAATACACACGTCTGCTGGAACGCCATAACGAGGTGACGGAACACCTCGCCCTCCTCGGCGGTGCACGCCGCCAGGAGCAGGCAGAGAAGGTGCTGCTGGGCCTGGGCTTCAAGCACAGCGACTTTGACCGCCCGGTGGCGGTGTTCAGCGGCGGGTGGCAGATGCGCGTGGAGCTCGCCAAGCTGCTGCTGCGTCACCCCGACTTCCTGCTGCTCGACGAGCCTACCAACCACCTGGACATTGTCTCGATACAATGGCTGGAGAACTATCTGGCCAACTACAGCGGCGCCGTGGTGCTCGTATCGCACGACCGCACATTCCTCGACAACATCACAAAGCGCACCATCGAGATTACCGCCGGCCGCATATACGACTACAAATGCCCCTACTCGGAGTATGTGGTGCAGATGCAGGAACGGCGCGCCAGCCAGATGGCACAGCTCACCAACCAGCAGCGGCAAGTGGCACAGATAGAGGCTTTCATAGAGCGTTTCCGCTACAAGGCCACCAAGGCCAAGCAGGTGCAGAGCCGCGTGAAGATGCTGGAGCGCATGGAGAAGATCAGCGTCGACGAGGTGAGCACCGAAAGCATACACTTCCAGTTTCCGCCGGCGCCACACAGCGGCAAGATAGTGGTGGAAGCCAAGGGGTTGGGCAAAGCCTACGGCGACAACCAGGTGTTCGACGGCGTCGACCTGCTGCTGACAGCCGGCAAGAAGGTGGCCTTCGTGGGCCGCAACGGCGAAGGCAAGTCAACAATGGCCAAGATTATCGTTGGCGACATCAACGACTATACCGGCACCTTTAAGCTGGGGGCCGGCGTACAGATGGGCTACTACGCACAGAACCAGGCAGCCATGCTCAACCTCGACAAGACTGTCTTCGAGACCATAGACGACATTGCCCAGGGCGACATACGCCCCAAGATACGCAACATACTGGGCAGCTTCCTCTTCGGCGACGACGACATCGACAAGAAGGTCAAGGTGCTCAGCGGCGGCGAGAAGGCACGTCTGGCACTGGCCAAGCTGCTGCTCACACCAAGCAACCTGCTCATCCTCGACGAGCCCACCAACCACCTGGACATGAACAGCAAGGACATCCTCAAGAATGCCCTGCTGCAATACACCGGCACCTTGATAGTGGTTAGCCACGACCGCGACTTCCTCAGCGGCCTGACCGACGAGCTGTATGAGTTCCGCGACGGAGCGGTGCACGAGTTCAAGGGCGACATCATGGAGTTTGTGCAGAACAGCGCAGAGGCTCCAGCCATACAGACCATACAGGAGGCCCCCAAAGCCTCCTCCGCCTCCAAGCAGGCCTACGAGCAGAGCAAGGAGCGCGAGCGCGAGCGCCGCAAGCTGCAGAACGTCGTGAAGCAGAAGGAACAGGAGATAGAGACCCTTGAGGCCGCCATAGCAGAGAAAGACGGCATCCTCGCCACCGGCGCCGCACAGAGCGCGGAGTTCTACAAAGAATACCAGTCTCTGAAAGAGCAGTTGGAGCAGAAGATGGCAGAGTGGGAAGAGGCTGTCATAGCAGCAGAACAATAATAAAGAAGCGACCCAAGCGGGTCGCTTCTGTTTTATACTGCCTGGCCGGCGGCATGGCCGGTGCTGAAGGCTATCTGCAGGTTGTAGCCGCCGGTGTCGGCGTCAAGGTCCAATAGCTCACCGACGATATACAGGCCGCTGACAAGGCGGCTCTCCATGGTCTTGGGGTTCACCTCCGAGAGTGAGACTCCTCCCTGCGTGACAACGGCTTCGTTGAAGTCATGCGTGCCGGTGATGGTGAACCGCACCCCTTTAAGCCATGCAAGCAGGCGGCGGCGCTCGTCTCCGTTTATCTGGTTGAGACGCTTGTAATACTCTATGTGCATCTGCGGCAGGGCCAACGATATGAGCTCGGCGGGGAGCCACAACCGCAAGGCGTCGTTAAAGATGCGGGTGCCATTGGCATTGAGGTCGGCAATGAGACGCTTGTCGAGCTGTTCGCGAGTGAGCGCCGGCTTGAGGTCAAGGGAGGCCGCAAGCGGCTCCTGCGTCGTATGAAGCCTACGGGTGATGACACGCGAGGTGCTGAGCACTATGGGGCCGGCAAGCCCGTCGTCGCAGAAGGTCATCTCGCCGAAATGGCGGCAGAGTTCCTTGCCTGCGTCATGCACAGACAGCTCCACGTTCTTAAGCTGGAAGCCCACAAGCTCCTGCGGTATCTTCTCTGCGCAGCGGAGAGCCACGAGCGACGGCACAGGCTCGACGACAGTATGCCCGAGGTCGGCGGCTATGCGGTACCCCGCACCGGTGGAGCCCGTCGTGGGGTACGACATGCCCCCGGTAGCCAGTACAACGTGCCGGCATGCGATACGTTCGCCACGCTCAAGGATCACTGCCGTGGCCTGACGGCGCCCCTCTTCGCTGAATGTCTCCACGGCCTTCACCGTGGTGTTCTTGCGTATTGTGACATTAGGGTTAGCCTCAAGCTCACCGATGAGGGCGAGGAAGATGTCCAGCGCCTTGCCAGAGGCGGGGTATACGCGGTTGCCACGCTCCACGACGAGAGGCACGCCGCGCCCCTCGAAGAAGTCCATGAGCTCGCGGTTGAAGAAACGCCCGTATGCGTTGCGCAGGAAACGTGCGTCGGAGCCTATATGCGGCAGCGTGTCGCGCAGGGTGTTGGTGTTGGTGAGATTGCAACGACCCTTGCCGGTGATGCGCAACTTGCGCCCGGCCTGGTCCATCTTCTCAAGCAGGAGCACGCTGAGGCCACGCCCGGCAGCGGTAACGGCGGCCATCAATCCTGCCGCCCCACCTCCGACAACAACTACATCATAAGCCATAAACACCCACTAACCACTTACCTCACACCTTGGCGACCACGTTGATATAGTCGGCCGGATGAATGCAGAGCACCGGTATCTGCGACTTGTGCACCACCTGCTGGGCATTGGTGCCAAGGAACAGCTGCGAGATGACCTTGTCCTGCTCGGTATTGATGATGACGAGGTCGGCCTTAATCTCGTCGGCGTAAGCCAGCACGGTGTCGCTATAGGTGGAGTAGGTGCGTATCTCGTAGTGGTAGGGCACGCCTTCGCGCTCGAGGTAGTCCACACTCTGAGTCATGTATGTACGCAAGGCCGACTCCTCCTCCTTGAGGTCAAGCAGGCCGAGGATGTGCACTTCGGCGCCGAATATCTTGCCCATGGTCGCTGCGGGCGGCACCTTCTGGCGCGAGTTGGCGTTGACGCGTATGGGGCACACTATGCGCTCCAGCCGCTTGTGGAAGTCGTAGCCCTGGCGTATGGTGAGCACCGGACAGGGGGAGTCCTGCACGATGCGGGCGGCCTGGCTGCCGATAAAGTATTTCTCGAACCCCGAGGCGCCGTTGGTGCCGATGATTATCATCGGCGACAGCTCGCGCTTCGCAGCCTCGGCAATGGCTGTCGACACCTTGCCGGTAAGTATCTCATTGTGTATTTCGCCGTGCTTCATCATGGGGCTGTACTTGTCGCACAGCTCCTCGAGCTTGTCTTTGGCCAGGTTGGTCATCATATCCAGCTGGTCGTTGGTAAAGAGCTTCTTCTCGCGCTTCACCCACACAAGCATTATGCCGCACTGCAGCCGGTTGGCCACGTCAACAGCAAGTTCAAGAGCCACATAGGAGCCTTCCGAAAAGTCGGTACCGACTATAATAGATTTCATATCTGATACTTTTTTACACCTTTATTTTCTCAATAAACGCACCGCACAAAATATTATTGTACAGGCGGCAAAAACTTTTTTACTTGGCCAATGGAATTTAATTCGTATCTTTGCACCTCGAAATGAGCACTCCCATTGTGACACTGACCACCGACTGGGGCGATGCCGGATTCTTCGCCGGCATGGTCAAAGGATTGCTTTACAGCCATATCGAGGGCGTGCAGGTGGTCGACGTCACCCATGGGCTTGAGCCACACAACGTGATGACGGCCACTTTCGTGGTGCGCCAGGCCTGCACGGGCTTCCCGCCGGGGACGATACACATCGTCGACGTGGCCACACAGCAGCCCTTCCTCTGCATCAAAGCCCACGGCCAGTACTACCTCTGCAGCGACAACGGCCTGGCAGCCATGGCCCTCGGCGACGCCATGGAGGATGTGCGCACCATCAACGTCAACCCCGGCGCCAGCTACAACTTCGCCGCCTACTCGGTCTTCGCGCGTGTGGCTGTCATGCTGGCACGCGGCGCCTCGCTCGACGACATAGGGCAGCGCCCGGCGCAGATGATACAGCGCACCCTGCCACACTACCTCCAGCAGGGCGACAACTACCGTCTCTACGTGCACTACATCGACCGCTACGGCAACGCCTACCTCGGCATCAGCTACAAGGAGTTCGAGGAGATACGCCAGGGGCGCGACTTTGTGCTCTCGGTGCGCGACCAGGAGGTCACCGAACTCTCGGCAGGCTACCACACCACCAGCGCCTCGGCCGACCCGCGCCGGCGCCTCCGCCTCGTGGTCTCCGCCACAGGCCTCCTCGAACTGGCCATAAAAGAAGGCTCGCTGGCACAGCTGGTGGGGCTTCGTGTCAGCGAGTCTGTACTCCTACGCTTTAAATAGCTTACTGCTGCGGAGTCTTCCAGTTGAAGAAGACCTGCACGCCGGCGAGCTGGTAGAGCTGCCAGTGGCCGCCGCGGCCCATGCCGCTGAAGTCGGTGTCGTACTTCAGGTTCAGGGCGAAGTTGGCGGCGATATGGCTCGAAAAACGATAGTCGAGCTTCAACTCCATGTCAACATCGGTCTCGAAGGCACGGCGCTGCAGCCAGCTCATACCTTTCAGTTTCTCAAAACCACCCTCGGCGGTTCTCTCAACACCGGTGTACTTGGTGCGGGCACCATTGTCGCCCTCAACACCCGTATAAAAGTGGTCGGCCGCGTCAATAGACTTCCAACCCATGTTCTTCGGCTTCGAATAGTCGTAGAAGAACTCTATGCGGGCGTAGAGGTCGAGGTTGGGCGCTATGTCCTTCTTCAGGTACTGCGCGCGGATGTAGCTACCGAGGGCGAAGTAAGTGTTCTTGATGTTCTTGTAGGTCTCGGGGTCCTCGGGGTTGAAGGGGGCCTTGGGGTCGTCGATGTCGTTCTGTATGACGCCATAGTTGAGGCCGTTGATGATGAACCAGTCGTTGCAGACGAAGGTCGTCTTGCCGGTCAGGAAAGAGAGCGACACCGACCAGTCGGGCTTCTTGTACTCAAAGGCGAGAGCCGTGGTCAGGTAGGCGGGGGCGAAGAAGTCGGAGACCAGCTTCTTGCTGTCCTCGGCGGCCTGGCCCACTCCATCATACTCGTAGCCCTTGCCGAACTGGGTCTTCAGGTTGGCCGTCAAGCTGGCGCCCCAGCCCTTGTAGGCGTTCCACGACAGGGCGCTCGTCAGGTCGATCTTGTCGTTGCTCTTGCGGCGCGTCTCGAAGAGCACCCCCTCGGGGTCGAGGTCCTGCCACGCATAGCCGTAGGCCAGGTCGGTCACATTGTCCCACACGAACTTCGGGTGCGTGTACTTGTAGTTGCCGAAGAACGTTGACGTCACGTCGAACGTCGAGTTACCGCTCTTCGACCAGTTGTTGAACAGCTGCTCGCTGACCTTCAAAGCCGGCGTGCTGCTCGTGCTCCACGTGCCGGCGCCCAGGCCGGTCTTGGCCTCGTCCTGCGCCGTGGCCACGGTGGCAACCATCATAAAGGCCGCCATAACTGTAATGATACGTTTCATTGTCTTGTGATATTTGTTATTGTTTCGTTAATCTCGCTCATCGTGAATCCGCGCGACGCCAGGAACGACATCACCCTCCTCTTCACCTCCCACTCGTCGCTCTCCCCTCCCCTCTTGCCGCTCTCCTCGTGCCACTTCCGCTCCGCCACCTCACGCAGCATCTCCATGTACCGCTCATCGTCCACCGCAGCCATCCCCGCCTCTATCGCCTCCCGCGGCAGCCGCTTCAGCCTCAGCTGGTAGCACACCTTCTGGCGCCCCCAGTGCTGGCGCAGCACCTTGCTCTCGCAGTAGGCCCGCGCATAGCGCCCGTCGTCGAGGTAGCCCTCCTCCGTCAGGCTGGCTACGATGCCGTCGGCATCGCCGCTGCCGGCACCCCAGGCCGCAAGCTTCTCCCTCACCCCGCTCTCGCACCGCTCCTCGGCGGCGCACCAGCGGCGCGCCCGTTCCAATTGCGCTTTGTAGGCCTGACTGTTGCGGCTCTCTTCTTCCATCACGTCGTCTCGCTTTCAAAATGCAAAATTACACAAAAAAAACAAAACAGACACAAAACCGGGCAAAAAAGGTGGAAAAAGACCCAAAAACCGCCCAAAAGCAGAAAACAGAACTGCTTGCACACCAGAGCATTACAGACCACCGTTTTCAGTAAACGCAGAAACAGCCTGCGTTTGTACGGAGCCCCTACGGACCCTCTACGGACCCCCTTCGGCCGTTCTTCAGTGGAAGGCCGTAGGGGGGCCGTAGGGGAGCCGTAGAGGGGCCGTATGGACCCCGTCAGGACGCCCGTCGCCACACATTACAGTTTTTTTTCTTATCTTTGCACCGCAAAAACAACGCCACATGGACGCCCCGATAGAGCAACACCCCCTCGAGCCCTTCCTGCCGCCGCAGGCGCGGCTGCTGATGCTCGGCAGCTTCCCGCCGCCGCGCCGACGCTGGTGCATGGACTTCTTCTACCCCAACCGCACGAACCAGATGTGGCTCATCTTCGGCGCAGTGTTCTACGGCGACAACCAGCGGCTGGTGGACGACGCACACAAGACCTTCCGGCAGGCAGACATCGAGGCCCTGCTCCGCGAGCGCGGCATAGCCATCTACGACACCGCCACCGCCGTGCGGCGCCTCAGCGGCAACGCCTCGGACAAGGACCTGCTGATAGTGGAGAAGACCGACATCGCAGCCCTGCTGGAGCGGATACCGCTGTGCCGCGACATCGTGTGCACAGGCCAGAAGAGCTTCTCGGCCCTCACCGAGGCCTACGGAGTCTCCGTCCCCGAAATGGGCGGACACAACGAATTCACCATCGCCGGCCGTCCGATGCGCCTCTGGCGCATGCCCTCCTCCTCGCGCGCCTACCCCATGCCGCTGCAGGAGAAAGCCGACCACTACAGCCGCCTGATGCAGGCTGTAGGCATAATGTAATATTTTTTTCGTATCTTTGCAGACCAGATTATGATAGACAGCATATTGGAATACAACAGGAAATTCGTCGCCGAGAAGGGCTACGAGAGGTATGCCACCGACAAATACCCCGACAAGAAACTCGCCGTGCTGTCGTGCATGGACACCCGCCTCACGGAGCTGCTGCCCGCAGCCCTCGGCCTGCGCAACGGCGACGCCAAAAACATCAAGAACGCCGGCGGCCTGGTCATCACCCCCTTCGACTCGGCCATCCGCAGCCTGATAGTGGCCATCTACGAGCTCGGCGTCGACAGCATCATGGTGGTGGCCCACTCCCACTGCGGCGCCTGCCACATGAGCTACAGCCACTTCCACGACGCGATGCTGGCGCGCGGCGTCACCGACCAGACCCTCGACACCATCCGCAAGTGCGGCATAGACCTCAACCACTGGCTCGAAGGCTTCAAGGACACCGAGGAGTCGGTGCGCAAGACCGTGGAGGTCATCCGCACCCACCCGCTGGTACCACGCGACGTCACGGTGCGCGGCTTCATCATAGACTCCGAGACCGGCGCCCTGCAGGAGATACCCGTCAAATAAAAAAGACTACGCCCATCGCATATAAAGACCAAACACCGCAGCATGAACACTGACACGGAAATGGAAAAAGTTGAGACCACGGAGCTCTTCCGCACCAGCCAGAGCTGGGACGGCGCCGGGCTGCCCGACTATCTTCGTGGGCGTCCCGAGCTGATGGGCTTGAAGTATGTGTTCCCCGCAGGCTGCAAATTGGGATGGCATCACCACGAGGTGATGAACTTCGGCGTACTGACACAGGGCGAGCTGACCATCGTCGCCCAGGACGGCACCGAGAAGGTGGTCCACGAGGGCGAGGCAGTGGTCGAGATGGTCGGTACCGTCCATCACGGCGAGAACCGCGGCACCAAGCCCGCCATTCTCTACATGTTCTACCTCTCGCAGAAGGACATGCCCCTGTCGATACAACACCCTGATGAACTATGAAACATATTCTGACCACCTTCCTGGCGGCAGTCCTGCTGGCCAGCTGCTGTGGAGACAACAAAGAGAAAGAGATGCCGATAACAGTAAACATCAAGTATACCGGCGTTGACGGCAACGCCCTGAAGTTCGCCGAGGAGATGACAGCCAGCGGCACTGTCGCCGCCATCCGCGCCGAGGAGGGCAACCTGCGCTACGAGTATTACCAGTCGCTCGACGACCCCGAGACCCTCCTGCTCATCGACAGCTGGGCCAGCCAGGAAGCCATCGACCGCCACCACGCCACCCCCATGATGGCCACCATCGCCGCCCTCCGCGAGAAGTACGACCTCCACATGGCCGTCGCCCGCTACACCCCCGCCGACCAGCCGGAGGCAGACGAGCGGTTCATCCGGAAATAATAAACATGATATGAAAGCATTGCTGATAAACGGAAGCGCACGTGCCAACGGCAACACGCGCATCGCATTGGAAGAGGTCGGAAAGACCCCATGCACTTCATCCGCTGAAGCCGCACAAACCTTCAGAATGCATTCTTCTTTATGCTCCTATGAATATTGCCTTATCACCATTTATGTTTAACGCGTTAAACAATTATTTTAAATTTTTGTTTAGCATATTAAACAAAAATATGTATCTTTGCATCACAAAACAACGAATACATGGAAACGCTTTTTGTATTACAACGGCAACTGATTCAGAATAGTAAACTTATTGCATAAAATACTATCCATTTTATGCAGTAGAATGTATTTTTTGCATAAAAATGCAGTGAGTCACGTAAGCACAGTAACGTGCAGAAGACCGGGGCAAACGCATTCCCACATTCACTAACACATTCACGCATTCTCAAAGCGCATTCCCACTAACGCATTTACACGTTAACGCATTTACGCATTTTTTAAAGCATTCACACATTCAAGCTTATTATTCCTTCGGTGATTCTTCGGCGATGGTCCGACGATATTTGTCAGCCGAGCTGACGGCATACCAGTCAGCTCAGCCGATGGCACACCACGGCGACGGGTCGGCAGTTTCTCTAAATGAAGTTGACCCATTCTTGGTGGGTTCGCACATCAAGCTTACGCCTCCAGGCTGTTTTTGTCGGACAGAAAATGCATTAGACCCATCGTGACAATACCATTTTCATCGTGTCTGATATTTTGGTGGTCCATCGAGAGTAAAATCTTCTTGAAAGAGTCGTTAATGTGTAGCAGGGACCGCTTCTCCTGTATCATCTTTTCGTCTGATAGCATCTGGTATGCCGACTGGACATAGTAGCGTTGCCCTCCTTTGTTAGCCACAAAATCCACTTCCAACGTCTGTCGAGGCTCTCCTTGTGGCCTGACAATCACGTTGCCCACATCCACGCTGAACCCCCTTGCACGTAGCTCATTATACACTACGTTTTCCATCACGTGTCCATCATCGCTCTGGCGAAACGAAAGCGTCGCATTTCTGATTCCAATGTCCTGATAATAGTATTTTGCTTGGGCACCAATATATTGTTTGCCCCTGATATCGTATCGGACGCAGCGTTCCAACAGGAATGATTCTTCGAGATACTTGATATATTTGCCAATTGTATTGTCAGACAAAGAGAGTCGTTTCTTGCTTTTGAACGTATTGGCGATGTTGGTGGCGTTTGTCAATGACCCTACCGACGAGGCAAGAACGCGCATCAGTTCTCTCAACTCGGCAGTATTTTCAACATTGTAGCGTTCCACAATGTCTCGAAGGTACACCGTAGTGGCAAGTTGCCTCAGGTATGATTCCCTCTCCTCGTCGGTCATCGGTATCAAAGCGGGCAATCCTCCATATATTTTGTAATAAGCCCAGGCTTCGGCCGATCCACCCTTGAATGCCGGCAGGCATTCGGCAAACGACAATGGCCATAGGTGTATCTCGAAGCTTCGCCCTCGGAATTCTGTGGCTATGTCGGTTGACAAAAACTTGGAGTTGCTGCCAGTCACATAAACATCCAGATTCGGAATATGCAGCAGGCTGTTCAATAGTTCAACGAAATCGTCCACCATCTGCACCTCGTCAATGATGACATAGTGCATTGTGTTTGACCGTTGGCAAAACGACTCAACGGCATCCAACAGGGTCTCTGGGTTGCGGAATTTGCGACTTCGTATGTTGTCCATATTGACAAACATAATGTTGTCCTTACTGGTCCCTGCTTTCTTCAGTTCGTCGACAAAAAGTGTACTCAACAGAAAAGACTTTCCACAACGCCTGATGCCTGTAACAATTTTCACCAATCCATTGCCACGTGCATTCATCAGTTGTTCAATATATTTCGGACGTTCAATGGTCATTGTGTTTCGATTTTGTGGTTATACATCCATTTTTTCGAAATGCAAAAGTACAACTTTTTTTTTCAACCGACAAAACTTATTGCATAAAATATTATCTTTTTTATGCAGTAGAATATATTTTTTGCATAAAAAATGCAGTGAGTCACGTAAGCACGGCAACATGCAGAGAGCTGGAGGATCCGCATTCACGCATTCTCAAAGCGCATTCCCACGCTAACGCACTAACGCATTAACACGTTAACGCATTCCTCATCCCTTCTTTGTGGGTTATACGATCCTTCTTAGTGGGTTCTATGAAATCAACTCACATTATTCTTTTGTTCTTGCCTTAATTTGTTCTGCAATTTGTTTTATCTCTCTGGAAATTTTCTCCATTTCTTCATCTGAAACATCTATAATGCTGGGGAAATCCATATATACAGGTACCTCAGACTTCGAAGCTATTTCGTCTTTGACATTTTTGTCAATGGCATCCAGAGCGGACTGTGGCATATTCTCCAGTTGAGAAATGGCATTATCAACCATTCCCGTTATTTTGCCTTGTATCGAGGCATATTCAGGATATACATATTCTGATTTCAGATGTATCCCCAACTCCAGAATATCTGCATATCTATTTGCAAATCGTTTTGCCACATGGTACAGTTGACGGAAATCAGAGTCATCCTTTTTATAGGAATCGAAGAATTCTTCTTCCAACTTTATTTCAGATCTGAAAAAGAAAGCAATCTCAGCAAAAATATCCTTAATCCATCTGGCAAACTCACGTAGGCTTTTCTGTGTATAACCGGCGTTGAGAAGGTGAGAATATTTGTAGTCAAGTTTCAAGTCCACATGGCGTTCCATCTCATCTTTCATCACTTGGAAGAAGAATCGTTCCACATAGTTTTTCTCTTTATAGACAAGCAAGCGATATGCCTCTGGTGAGATATGAGGGAATATCCATTTTTTATCAATGGCATCAACCTTGTTTCGCACCGATAAAGAGTGTTTCATCAGAATGGACAACTGTGTTTTAATTATATTTAGAATATCTTCAACACCGTTGTATTCGAAATTCCAAAGACTTCTCTCTTGTCTAACCTCATCAATAAACTTGCATACTTTTAGAAATTCAGAGCCTTCATTAAGCTGACCTTCTAACAACACTTTCTGTCGTAGAGTCTCGCTATGAGTGAATGTGTAAATTGGTATACCCTTATCCTGTGCTGTTTGGAGTTCCATATGTGTAACAGAGCGACCTGTTCGTGGAACGATGTACCCGTAGTTGTCTTTTATTATGAGAATAAAGATGTCAGCCTCATTACGGACAATGTCAATGCAGTTGTCTATAGTGTTCTTTGACGGATCAATAGGAAATGTAAATGATTCCGAAAGAATCGCATTATGCCCTAAATTTTCAATTTCACTCTTTAAGATCAGACGGTCTTGGTGCAAGTCTCTGCATGTAGAACTTATAAATATATTTATCTTTGACATAGTGTCGTTTTTCCTAATTATGAATTACTTTCGCTTTATATATATATCGGCCGCACTATACAGTGTTGTATCTCCATATTTTTTTAAAAGGGGTATTTTTATTTTTCTTCCATAAACCATGAATCCTGACTCATTTAACTCTTTTATTAATTTGGAATACGAGAATTCCATACGTGTAATTTCGATGGGTTCCAAATCTAAGAAAATATCCATAAAATCAGTAATCTCTTGCCAAAATCCACCTATTAGTTCGGCCTCGTTCTCTGATTGTATTTCAACATTAAATTTGTTAATAGCAACTGAGCCTCCAATGATAGAAACCAAATCAGTTCCATTATTTATTAATGAAAAAACCGCCATCTTTTTGGGTTTTAAGCTCTGTCTAACCCAGTTTTCATGTTCCTTTTTTATTTCAGCAAGTTTCGCAACTGTGTATTTACTAAAATTGGCAGGGTCATCTATCTCTTTATGGTGATTTCTACATAATAAAATGATGTTGTCGTATGCGTCATAATCACCGTAGTTCTCAATATGTCTTGGTCCATTAGGTTTAGGACTTACAATATGACATTCTTCTCCAATATTAAAATCGTCTGTATCGATACTAGTAAAGAATTCTTTTTTACATATTGCACATCTATTACCAGATTTAGCCCAAAGGTCTTTCCGTACTTTATCAGGAATACTCATATCTATAATTTTTTTGCAAAGATACGAGTTTTATATGATTTGCAACAGATTTTTTTCAAAAATTGATAGATATTTTCTTTGATTGTTTTGTTCCGGATTAATCTGAGATTCTATTGTGTTTAGCTGTATTTTCATGAATTTTAATTAATAAAACGACTCCGGAATAGGTATTAAAACGCCGGCGTATTAAATGTAATATTGATTTACAGTGAATTATAACAAGCGAAAAACACCGTAGTATTAACGATTATAATGTTGTATTTTTGCAAGAAAAAAATTTGGACAAACAACTTGAGATTAAAAAATACGAAGCAACTATGGCGCGGTGTTCAGCCTCGGCGATCAAATGGTTGGTTTGGATTTGCAATAACAGCAGTGGCGGTACAATGCTTATATCTGACATCGAGTTAAAGGAGTCGGAGGAATTGGCTATTGCCTATTGGAAGAGGGAAATATTGCTTTGCCCTCAGATAGCCGAGTCTGCCAAGGAACTGTACAAAGAAATGTTTGAACAGAAAGTACATGATGAAGCCCATATCCTAAAAAACAATCTGCAAGAGGTCTTGCCGAGACAATTCTGTATAAAATAAAGAATCAATGATGTATTAAGGAGTGTCAGTGTGACTAAGAATGTACTTGTCCAAGACAAGTGGGAAATCCTCGTTCTCCTTGTGTTCTTGATAGTATTTCTTGGCTTGGTCAGACATCTGTTTTAAGACACCCGGTTTTTTTTGAATCTTTTCAATTTGTAATCGAGTTTTCTTAGTTTCAGATGCGGTAAGCATCCCATTAAGATAATGGATGTATTTTACCTCTATTTCATCATGCACAAGTTGCTCTACCAACCTACACTCATCACTTTCATAAGAGGTCAAATACACACAATCAATAGCCCCATCAACATCAAGATAGTCCAATGCATTACAAACCAACCTATATTCTTTTTCTCCGGACCACCCTGTTTGCTTGGTGAAGAATAGACCATTCTGTTCTGCTGCAATATAATCTTTCAGTTCCTTGATTGTGGTTATCGAGTCTGGAATATCTGTACGCTGTGGTGGAATATCACAATAATTCACGACTCCTTTTAAAACCTCATCGGGTATTTTTAATTTGTCATAATCAAACTCGATGCATACTCCACGTGACTTATCTGCATAATACCCCCACATCATTGTGTTCATGTATCCTTTTATGGATGAATCTTGGTCCAAAGAAAAGCTAATCTGTTTATACTGTGTAACCAAATCTTGAAACGCGAACATCACCGGCAAGTGAGAAGGGTTAGAAATTGATATGCCCTTCATAGACTCCTGTATATCGTTTACGTTTAGCATACTGCCAAACTTCAACTTTTTTGACAGCCAAATTCTAACAAATATATCAAATGATGTAAAATGGTAAAGCTTCTTGAATCTATCATCTCCCACAAGAGGCTTTTCTGAATGTACTAATTCCACTTTAAGTTTTATGAAATATTATTTAATATCAATGTCGGTAGAAGATATTTGCTTCTTTTTGGCTATCACATCAAGGCTTTTCTGGATAGGGTAATGGTCACTATTGGGACAAGACAGACCGTCAGCAATTTCCCATAATGCATCTTTTACTTCCATAAATCTTTGTGTAATAAAATCCTCCATGCAAAAAGTTTCGTTAATGGTATATTTTGAACAATATGTACCTACAATATTCAAAACAACACTTTTGTTTTCCCATTCTTTTTGAATATCCTCACAAAAACCTATCAAAATGTACTTTGCCCCACCTGGCTCAATAGAGAATGGTCGTTTCTCAACATTTAAATATAAATCTTTATATTTCTCTTTTGGCAATTTCATAATAAAATCCTTGTTGAAGGAAAGTTTTATATTTGTTGCGTTACCAACCCCTATGTTTTTTATCTTAATAAATAACGCCTTACGATATATAGCAATAGATATGTTTATTCTAGGCCGATGTTCATCTTCCCATTGGCGTTTCAGTTCGTCTAACTGCTCATTGTTTTGTTTTAGTGTCTTATATGTAATAAAAACCATTAGAATAGTACCTATTGACCCTATATAAGTCCCCCAAAAAGAGAGCCATGATTTCGAATCTCCAACGATCAATTGTTCAGGAATACCTACTTGAAGTAATAGTATAAAATTCAATAATATTGGAGCCAATACTATTGTTATACCTGCCACAATATACTTCCAATTATTAATTATCTTATGCCACATAGTGAACTTTTTTGTTGCATAACGACTGAATATCAAGTTTATTGTTCAATTACAGTGATTTCTTCGGGGGTGAGGTTGTATAGTTGGTAGACTAATTTGTCTATTTCATATTCTAAAGATGAGGTGTCAGCGTTTGGGTTGGATTTCTTCTTCAAAAGAATTTGATTCACAAGTTCCACTACCGTATCTTGCCTTTCAAATGACACCACCGGAATTGGTATTTCTTTTAGCTGATAAATCTTGATGTGCAAGCCTTCTGGAAAGATTTTCTTATGCCAAAATCTCACTGGCTTAGAGTTCAAAAGTCCAAGAACGTATTCAAACTTAAACTTATCATCTATACCGAATATTAGATTTATTGTGTCATTGCACAAGTACATATTACTATCAATAGTAGCACAGATTTCTTGTGCTATATCTTGAATGAGGATTTTTTTCTTAACAAGGAAGTTTTCTAATTTTCTAGGACCGGCACCCACCTTTTCCATAAACAAATCAGGTCTATACCAAATCCATTCTTGACTCAATGGAGTGTTGTACCTCTGAATATTTCTTCCTCTTATCAATCTATAACTATCTTCAGGGAAAGGACTATTGCTAATAAATTTTTTATCGTTACTGGTTTTGATGCCTAAAGAGAATTCTGCAATATCGCCAAGCGCAACAACTTCTACTTTTGACAAATCAATTCCATGTTCAAATGAAAAAGGATAATTGTCATATCGCATTATACTTTTGTATGTAAGTGAATGATCCATCTTGCAAAAAACAATTCCATCATAATTCTCCAAAATGATTGTATGGTTATTTGTTTTGGCTTTAGAGAACAAGATAATACACGTTTTTACTGTTGCATTCACGAACACTTTGTCTGGCAAATCAACCAACTTTATAACCTTTGTTTCACTAACAAGAAATTTCCTAAATAAGGAGAAACTATCAGTTCCCAACCAACTTTTTGAAAAAATAAAGGAGCATATTCCTCTCATCTTTAGTAACCCATGTGCTCTTTCCGTAAATATACTGTACAAATCGCACTTATTCTTAACTGTTTTATAGTTTCGCTGGTAAAACATTCTTGCGTAATCATCCGTCAAGTTTGCAATGTTTATATACGGCGGATTTCCAATAACTATATCAAAGCCGCCGTTGTCGAAAATGTCTTTGAACCAGGTGTGCCAAAGGAAGAAGTCTTGGTTGGCGGAACAATCCATTTTCTCTAACTTGGCGAGGGATGCGGGTGTACCGCCGATGCTCTCACGAATGAGGGTCTTTACTTCATCGTTGATGGCTTGACGCATACTGGCTTTCTGCTTGTGGTCAGTGACAGAGAAATATTCACGGAGGAGGCGTTGCAGGTTCTGTCGGCTGGTATGGCTATCAATACCCAACACCAACTGCATCGATTTGGATTGCCCGCCACGTAAACGGCTCGAGATGCGGCTGAGGTCAAAGCCCTCGAAACTCTCTATTAGGCTATTGCCCTGCATAAACTTGTAGTCGAAGTTGGGCAAGGGCTCCGGCTCCTCGGCATCCACCACGATACTCAGCCAGAAACGCAGGCGGGCGATGTCGATGGCACCTTTCTCAATATCGACACCATAGATGTTGTTCTCGATGATTTCTTTCTTTAACTCTACGCGGGAAGAGGTTTCTTCAATTGCTTCACGGCAACGCCAAAGCTCATTAAGCAGGCCCATGGGAAAAGCACCGCTGCCAATAGCGGGGTCACAGATTTTCACCTCGCGCAGGGCAGTGTCTAATGCTTCACGATAGGGTTCTAACTCGGGTTGCATTTCGTGAGTCTCGACAAATAGACGGATTATCTTTTCGCAATCAGAATGAAAAGAATTATTAGAATTATCTTTTGATTCTTTTGTTTCTGATTGAGATTTATCTATCTGTGTGGCGAGGTAGGCAATGAGCGACTCTTTGCACATATAGCGTACAATCTCCTTGGGAGTGTAGAAAGCACCTTTGGCTTTGTTGTCCTCCAGCAGGCTTTCGAAGATCTTGCCCAGCATCTCGGGGTCGACACCCACCTCGGCATCATCGGGGTCGTTCTCGTCGACGGTGAAGTTATAGGAGGCCATAAAGGTGAACAAGTCCTCAAAGAGCGAAGCCGGCAAAGTGATATTTTGTTCATCGACAGCATCACGTTCAAAAAGTCCTCCGTTCAGATAAGGCAATTCTTTCCAATCTTCCAACAACCCCATATCCCAACCTTTTGCCTTGAACAGCTGCTCACGGTTGACTTTCTCTGTGTTGAAGATGCCAAAGAAAAGCGGCTCCAGCACCTGCTCGAGGAAGTCGCCCTGATGCGGACTGAAGAAGAATAGGTCGTGCAGAAAAGCAAGATTGCCGTTCAGCCAGCCCTTCTTCTGTAGAAAGTGCAGAAAAACAATGCGTCCCATCATCTTCTTTACATAGTCGTGAATGGTGGCACCTTCAAACCCTTGTCGCTTCAATTCATTGATGATAATGTCGTAGTGGCGATGATATTCATCGAAGAACTCCTTGCTGAGGGCATCAACGGAGAAGGCCTCCCTGAGGTCGGACAGCTTGAAACGGCCATTCTTCTCCGCCACCTTTCCCAATCGCTCTAACGGAGTTTTGTATTGTCCCTGCTCATCACCCAGGATATACGAGAAACGCTTGGCTGCGGTATTGCCCTCCTTGAGGTCGCAGATATAGGAGAGTCGCCAATGATTCCCGTCATCGAAGACTGCTATCGCCCCATCGACATCATATTTCAGATAAGGCTGTATCAGCTTACGCAACCCCACCCGTTTGCGGCGCACATCGCCGCCATCGGCCACACGGGTGTAGAAGAAACCCAACAGACGGCCATCGGCATCTTCCATCTGGCCGATATAATGGCTTTTGTCGCCAGTAGCATTAGTGTCGAGCAATTCTGGCGTTGTGGCCACATCGTTGCTGCCGAATAGGCGGTGGACAATCTCGTTGCTATAGGTCTTATAGTCGAACGGCGATTTGAATATCTTGCGGAGGGTTTCGGGGTTCATAATATTGCTTATTTGAATGTTTCAGAAAGGATGATGTCTGCGGTGGTGAGTGCAATCTGTTTGGTAGAGGTCTCAGTTTGCGGCTGTCCATAACGGCCGTCCAACTCTTCGAGTTGCTCCAAAATCTTAATCATGGGAGCAGGCTCTTTCTTCTGTTTCTTCGACATACGGATAAGAGTGTCGGCCAACTGGTTGTAGGTGCCGCGTTCCACCAGCTGCTTCAGTCGGTCAACGGTGTGGCGTCCTTCATCGTCGAGCATTGGGCGTACCTCGCGCAGGAAGGCGGCGGCTTTCTTGGCGTCGTTGTCTTTGCTGCCGATCTTGGGCTTGTCGTCCTGACGCTCACGCTGCTGGTCGAGAGTGTATTGCTTCAAGGCCGTCTGCACCTGCTCATAGTGGAGGGGCTCGCTGTCGCCAAACGGCACAGCCTTTTCGTCAGGCTCAGCATAGAAGATGTCAGCCGCCTCGAGGAAGGATAGTTCTCGGATTGATTCGCCGACGAGATAGAAAGCCTTCTTAAAATCTGACGACAAATACGTTACTGTTGAATTATCAATTTTCAATTTTGAATTTTCAATTCTACAGCATCGGCTTTTGGGCGGCAGTTGTTTGATTTTGCGGTAAAGCGTGGGGTTTGTGTCGTGGAGATGCCGCACCTCGCGCAGCAGTTCAAGGCTGCGGTCGGTCTCGTCGCGCACGTCGGCATTGAAAAGTTTGAATTCGTGCACCATTTCCTCGTGCGAGTAGATGCGAGTGTCCTCGCCGAGGGCGGAATGGAAACTCTGCAACTTGATGAGCGAGTTCTTCTTCAAACTGATGATGGCGTCGCCCGGGTCGGAGGGGTAGAACATATAGTTATATATGGCGTCGGCGGTGGAGCCGATACGGTTCACACGTCCAATGCGCTGCATCAGACGGGTGGCGTTCCAAGGGCTGTCGTAGTTGACAATGACATTGGCGCGGTGCAGGTTGACACCCTCGGCCAGCACATCGGAGGTGATGATGATGTTATAGTCATTACACCATTCCTTCTTGTATTTGGCATCGAAGTTTGCCTGTATGGTCTCGCGCAGACGGTTGCGGTTCCTGGCGCAGACGGCAAGGATATCGTTGCGGTGCAGACGTTCTTTCAGTTCCTTCTCCAGATAGTTGACGGTATCGACACTCTCGCTGAACACCACCAGCTTGCCTTCGAGGTTCTTGCTCTTGTCGAAGAGTTCATCCTGCAGCATGCTGACGAAGAGGTCCAACTTGGGGTCGGATTTCACCTTGTCCCACCGCTTGCAGAGGTTTTCCAGCACCTCGGCATCGTATTCAAGCATTGGCAGGAAATCGGGCTTGAAGTCGGCAGCACGGAAGGTTATTTCGTTTTGGTCGAATCCCTTGCCAATGGCCAGCTCGATTATCTCGTCCAACTCCATCCCATCGGCCTGCAGTTTCTTTACATTCAGCTCGGGAGCGATGATAACCTTGTCCTCGTTGAACATCTTGATCATACCGTTGGTGGCGTCGAGGAGGGTGTGGAGCGAACGGCGGAAGGCGTCGAAACTGCTCTCCAGACGTTTGACCATGTGGGTTTGGTAGATTCCGGCCAGCGAGTCGGCCATGTGTTTTGCTGTTTTGCCAGACGGTATTCTGTAAGACGGGCAATATTCGATGGCTCTATATCGGGCATAGCGCAAGCCGCTGCCGTCGAACATTTCGGGGTTGTCATCCTTCAGATTGGCGGTAGGAGTGTCCACCAATTTCTTGTAGGTGTCGACGAAGAGCATCAGCACCTCGGGCGACATCTGATAGGTGCGGTCGGTGGGGTCGAGCAGTTGGGGGAAATGAATCTCTCCGGCATAACGGGGTTCGTGCTGGATATTGCTGCGGGTGCGACGCACCATCACCTTCTCCAACACGGTGTGGCGCATCTGCTGGTTGATATCGTCGATATGGCTGGTGAGGTAGTCGGCACTCAAGACTCGTCGCTGCGACATCAGGCTTTTGAATTCCTTAATCCACGGAGCGAAAGTGTCGGCGATGTTACCCACACCGTCGAGGGTGCAACGGGCGGTATCCTGGAACAGCAGCAACTGGTTCTTGATATCCTCGGGCGTATTGTTGAGCGGTGTGGCCGAAAGTAGCAGCACACGCTTGCCTCCTTTTACATTGCCCTTGTTGAGTCGTGCCGACTTGCAGATACGTTGCAGCAGGTCGTAGTTGTCGTTGCTGTCGTGTCGGAAGTTGTGCGCCTCATCGACAATGATAAGGTCGTAGTATTCCTTCTCATCGTAGCCGTCGCCCTCAATGACCTTATCAAGGCTGCCGTTGGTGATGAAACGGCTGTATTTGTTCTTGATGCCGAAATCCGCAAAAGTGTCTTCCCAGTTGCTTTTAACCGCTGGCGGGAAGATTACAAGGATGCGGGTGTTGTCGCCATTGGCGGCGATGAAGCGCTGCGCAATCATAGCAGCCACCACAGTCTTGCCCAAACCCACCACATCGGCAATGAAGCAACCGCCGTGCTGCATCATAATGTCATATCCCTGCACCACAGCGTCACGCTGGTAGGTAAGGTTGTCGTAGTTGTCGGGCAGTTGAGGAATGAAATCATCCTCGACCTGGTTGCCGAAGTGGTCGATGAGCATACGCATGTATAGCTCGTATGGAGTGGGTTGATGCTCTTGTGGCGCAAGATGGGTCTTCCCGACGATATGGTTCACATCGTCCAACGTCACCGGAATGGCATCATCCCAAAGTTGCTGGAACTGTTCTTCGCAATAATGCACATCGTCATAGTCTTTCATGGCCACATTGAGCTCGTAGCGGGGTGGCTCGGTAGTGCCGAGGCCTTGGGCGCTGAGGTTGCTGCTACCCATGATGACCCATCCGTCGCTATGTTCACTGTGGTTCTTGGGCAGACAGAGGTAGAACTTGGCGTGGAGGTCTTTGGTGGGGTGTATGCGCAGTTGCAGGCGACCTTCCGATATGTCTGTGCAAAACTGACGGATGCCCTCGTCAACCTCGGAAGAATATTCCGACTGATATACGTCGCGAAGGAAATCCTCGCAGTATTGTTCCAGACTCACCTCCTTATCGCCAAAGAAGAGTTTGCCCGCTGCTTGTGACTGACGAAAGAGATTGTCAATATTGATACCAACAAGAATCTTGATTTCTTGTGTGGCATCCAATTCCTGTCGCAGTTTGAAGTATCCGGAAGAACGAAAATAGCCAACTACAGCATGGAATATGTCGAAGTTGGCCATTGCAGAGGCGATGCCGTGAAACTTGTCCATCAGCGTCGACTCGATATTGTTGAAAAACTTGGTGCTCATAAGGCTTGGCGTTTGACGCGCTTCGCCTTTCAGAACAATGAAAAAATCCGTGAACTTCTGTCTGAATGGAGGCTCTGGACTGCCTATATCCCAAAACGAGAAAGCCCACGGATAACACCGTGAGCGTTTCTTGCCTTCTCGTTGGGATTAGAAATTGTCCAGATTTCCATTCACTTGAAAAGCAAAAACGCTTCTAATTTATGTATTTATTCTATTCTATTTCTCTGTTTCTATTCTGTTTTATTCGTTGTTTTTATTGTTACTAACACATTAACGCATTTGCACATTAACGCATTCTTTTATGTTATTTCACGCTGCAAAGATACACTTTTTTTCTGAAACGGCAAAATCAATTAGCTGCGCCAACGGTAATGGTGCCGATGAATACCGACGGCGACACACGCCTATTGATGTTGCGATGGTTTTTGTCGGCTTTCTTCTCGTCGGGGGAGAGGGTCGCGACACAGGCGGTGTTGGCGGCCTCGACGATGGCATAGAGGTGATAATTGATTGTGTTATCGTGTGAATGGGTGAATGCGTTAGTCCGATTTGCTTGTTTGTCCCTTGACTCATTCTTGCATTTTGATGCTATCTCCTCGCTGAGGTCGGGCAGGTCGAAGGCGACGCAGGCGGCTCGCCGCTCAACGCAGGCCACGAGTTGGCAGACCTCTATCTGGAAGTCGACAGCATAGATGAAGACTACATCGTCGGGGTTGGCATGATTGGCTCCGATGTAGGGCTCGAACTGTAGCTCCACATGCAGGCCATCGGCATGGCAATTGGTAAAATCAACGCGGGCTATCGGGCCGGTGGAGAGAATCAGACGGGGATAGTCGATATGCACCGTGCCATCGGCGTAGGTGAAGCATTGCTTGTTGATTTTGGCAAACTCGTTGTTCTCGACATGCCCGTGGGCGTGGGCCTCCTTGGCGAGACCGCGCTGGATGACGGAGCCGAGGATGGAGGAGGTGTGCTGCATGGCCTTGAAGAGCGCACGCTGCCGCAGCTGTGCTTCCGACTTGTTGTCGTTGAACGATGTAGCCTTGCTACGGCTGAACTGCTTGCCGAAGCGGGTGTAGAAGACACGATCGCCGATGGTGCCCGTCTGCTCAATGATGGATGGTCTTACCTTTGCCATAGTATAGGTATTACCCCGAAGGGAATCTGAATACAATCTGATATAATGAAGAACGGAGGAACAGTATATTTAGTATAGAGTTACAGTATAGTCACCCAAAACGGGAACAAAAGGGGAGCAATAGGGGAGCAAAACCAATAGAGTACTATATAGCAATGTATCAGGGATATATGATTTACTATAACTTCGTCTTTGACCCAACACAAGCAGCAAACAATAATCATTGTATAACAAGCACTTGTAAATTTAATTCACTTTTTTTGCGAATATATTAAAAAAAGTATGTATCTTTGCATCTCGAAATGAAGATAACTTTTGACAAAGAATATTTGAAAGACCTGTATGTTACAGGAAGTTCTTCCGACAAGAAACATCGTTTCCAACCAGATGTTGTGAGGCGATATATCAAAACGGTAGACCTTATGATTGAATCGGAGAATGTCAACATGTTATCGTTATGGAAAGGGTTGCATTACGAACACCTGCATGGAGATAAAGAAGGATTCTCTTCGGTGAGGGTGACACAAAAGTATCGCATCGAATTCACCGAACACATCGAAGGTAACGAACAGGTGGCAACAATATGCAATATAACAGAATTGTCAAACCATTATAAATAATGAATATGATACACGTTGAAGGAGTAAAAGACGATATGATTGCCAATAACCTAACGCCATTTTATTCGACCCATCCAGGTGAAGTGATAAAAGACGAACTGGAAGCCCGTAACATTTCACAGCGAGCCTTTGCACAGTCAGTAGGCATGTCATACTCGGTACTGAACGAAATACTGAACGCTCACCGTGCGCTGACAACAACCACTGCATTGCTGTTCGAGGCTGCTCTGGATGTGCCGGCCGATGTTTTGATGCGCTTGCAGACCAAATACAATCTACAGACGGCCCGCAAAAACAAGGAGACTATCAGCTGGATGGAAAACATCCGTCGTGCAGCAGCCGTGTTATAGACTTACATAAAACCTTTATAAAACATAGAAGCGAGGCCATATGGTCTCGCTTCTATGCTATTTAGAGTATTTGTTTGACCGATTAGCGACGGCGGCCTTCGCCGTTGCCGGAGCTGCGGCGCTCGCCACCTTTGCCGCCATCGCGACGGGGAGCGCGGTCGCCGTCCTTGCGGGGACCACGGTCGCCCCCTTCGCGGCGCGGGCCACGGGCGGGCTTCTCCTCGACATAGCCTTCAGGCTTGGGAAGGAGGGCCTTGCGGCTGAGCTTGATCTTGCCGTTCTTCTCGTCGAAGGCGATGACCTTCACCTGGAACTCGTCGCCTTCCTTGATGAGGCCTTCGAGGGTGGCGGGATGGCCCCACTCGTACTCGCTGATGTGCATCAGGCCTTCCTTGCCGGGCAGGAACTCCATGAAGGCGCCAAACTCGACAATCGAGACGACCTTGGCATTGAAGATATCACCCACCTCGGGGACGGTGCAGATGTCCTTGATCCACTTGAGGGCGGCAGCGATGTCGTCCTTGTTCGACGAAGCGACGTCGACGATGCCGAACTCGCCTTCTTCTTCGATATTGATGATGGTGTTGGTCTCGGCCTGAATCTTCTGGATGACCTCACCACCCTTGCCGATGACGGCACCGATGAAGTCTTTCGGAATCTTGATCTGCTCGATGCGGGGCACGAAGTCCTTGTAGTCCTCGCGGGGCTCGGGGATGGTCTCGGCAATCTTGTCGAGGATGTAGAGACGACCCTGGCGGGCCTGCTCGAGGGCCTTGGCCAGCACGTCGTAGCTGAGGCCGTCGACCTTGATGTCCATCTGGCAGGCGGTGATACCGTCGCGGGTGCCGCAGACCTTGAAGTCCATGTCGCCGAGGTGGTCCTCGTCGCCGAGGATGTCGGAGAGCACAGCCCACTTGTCACCCTTCGAGATGAGACCCATGGCGATACCGGCCACGGGCTTGCGCAGCTTGACGCCGGCATCCATCAGCGCCATACAGCCGGCGCAGACGGTGGCCATCGAGCTGGAGCCGTTGCTCTCGAGGATGTCGGAGACCACGCGGATGGTGTAGGGGCACTCCTCCTCGGTAGGCAGAACCTCCTTGAGGGCGCGCCAGGCCAGGTGGCCGTGACCCACCTCGCGGCGGCTGGTGCTGCCGGAGCGTTTCACTTCGCCAGTGGCGAAGCCGGGGAAGTTGTAGTGCAGCAGGAAGCGGCGGGTGCCCTCGATGACGGCGCCGTCGATCTTCTGCTCGTCGAGCTTGGTGCCCAGCGTGCAGGTGCTGAGGGACTGCGTCTCGCCGCGGGTGAAGATGGCGCTACCGTGGGCCGAAGGCAGGTAGTCGGTCTCGCACCAGATGGGGCGAATCTCGTCGAGCTGACGGCCGTCGAGACGGGTGCGCTCGTTGAGCACCATGTCGCGCATGGCCTCGCGCTCGGTGTCGTGATAGTAGCGGTCGATCATGAATTTTATTTCATCCGTGAGGGTCTCCTCAGTGTAATTTGCGTCAATAAACTCCTGTTTGATTGCCGCAAATCCATCTTCACGTTGATGTTTATTTGCGATGCCCTGTTTGGAAAAATCGTAGCACTTCTGGTAGACGGCCTGGCGGATGCGTTCGCGCAGCTCTTCGTCGTTTACCTCGTGGCAGTACTCGCGCTTCTCCTGCTTGCCGGTCTCGATGGTGAGCTCGTTCAGCACGCGGCACTGGATTTTGATGGCCTCATGGGCGGCCTTGAGGGCGTTAAGCATCACGTCCTCGCTGACCTCTTTCATCTCGCCTTCCACCATCATGATGTTGTCCTCGGTGGCGGCCACGATGAGGTCGAGGTCGGCGCGCTCAATGTCCTGCATGGGGGTGTTGATGACGTACTGGCCGTCGAGGTAGCTCACGCGCACCTCGCTAACGGGGCCGTTGAAGGGAATGTCGCTCACGGCGAGGGCCGAAGCAGCGGCCAGGGCGGCCAGCTGGTCGGGCATGGTGTCGTGGTCACCACTGATAAGGGTGATGTTCACCTGCACCTCGGCGTGGAAGTTGTCGGGGAAAAGGGGACGCAGGGCGCGGTCGACCAGACGGGCGATGAGGATCTCATGCTCCGAGGGGCGTGCCTCGCGCTTGAAGAAACCGCCGGGGAAGCGACCCATGGCGGCGTATTTTTCCTGGTAGTCAACGGTGAGAGGCATGAAGTCGACGTTCTCGCCCACCTCGCGCTTGGAGCATACGGTGGCCAGAAGCATCGTGTTGTTCATGCGGACAACGGCAGCGCCGTCGGCCTGTTTGGCCAGCTTGCCGGTCTCGATTTCGATCATGCGGCCGTCGCCGAGGTCGAAACGTTTCGTGATAATGTGTTCGTTCATCTTGTTTTTTATTGTTTTCTATTACTTTACCGCAGCCTCGGGGACCGCCCCCAAGACCCATAAAAGCATTAATATTCAAATTACTATCTCCATCGTCGGGCATCAAAAGACCGGCAAAAAGAAAATGCAAAGATACAAAAGTTGAGCGATATAGCAAAATTATTTTGACATATCCGAAATAGGTGAATCATCGCATATCGGCGACTGTCACGTTGGGGTGATGGTACTGGTGGGCTTGAGGCGTTGGCTTGTGGCCGAGCTCCACGGCCTGCTGCGGACAGAAATGGACGCAGGCGAGACACTGGGCACAGTCGGTGCCGCAAAGGGCCTTGCCGCCGACAAGGGTGATATTGTCTTGCGGACAGACATCCCTGCATATCCCACAGGCGATGCACTTGTCAGGATTTACCGCCGGCGTGAGCATGGGCAGCGTGCGTCGCAGCACGGCAGGGATAGCGCACAAGGCTCCCGGCAAGCCCCACCAGGCATAATGACAGCGGCGAACGCCGGCGGCGATGTCGGCGGCGATACGCTCCAAGCGTCCGGCATAGCGGTCGAATTTCCATACTTGGTCGTTGGGATTGCGGCCGAAGCCCACGGCGCTATTGTCTGGAACACGAACCTTGTGGCTGTAAGCCACCTCGATGCCATTGGCGGCCAGCATACGCCGTACCGTCCAGATGGCGTTGCCAGCCTGAGCGCCGCAGGGGATGACGATGAAGACATAGGCATCTTTTGGAATCCGCAGACGCAGCAACAACTCTGTCACTGCACGCGGTGCGTTGAACCAATAACTGGGGAACACAAGGCCTATGCGCCGTTCCTGCAAAAGGTCGTGCTTTACCGCCAAGCCCAACGGCATCACCTGCTCATTAAGTCTCTCGGCCAGCTGTCGGCTGATAGCCAAACTGTTGCCCGTGCCTGAGAAGTAGAGTATCATAGTTTAAACACCTTTACCCATTGCGTAGGCTTCCTGAAGCTTGCCATTGCCTTCTATCTCTTTAGGGGCACCAACACCGCCACAGAAGAGATGGCCTTTGAGCTTGGACTTGCCGAAGCAGTCAATCCAGCCCTGTAGGCCGCTCTCAGCACGCTCTGGGACGTAAGCCTCGTTCTCGAAGGCGGTTGTCAACAGGTAGATGTCGCGGAAGCGATAGTCCCTGGTGTACATGGCGTTCATGCGGTCGATGAGTGTCTTCATCTGGCCGCTCATCTCGTAGTAGTAGATTGGTGTCGCCCAGCATACGACATCGGCCTTCAACACGCTCTCCATGATGGCCGGCACATCGTCTTTGAATATGCAGGCGCCCGTCGTCTGACACGAGAGGCATCCGACGCAAAACTTGATTTCCTTGCCGCGCAGCGTGATTAGTTCCACCTGGTGTCCCGCAGCTTCGGCGCCACTGGCGAACTGCTCCGCCATAGCGTGACCGTTAGAGCCATGGCGGAGACTTGTTGATATAACGACTACTTTCTTCATAATGTTACAGGTTCTTGTTGAAGAATTCGGCCAGCGTGTCCCAGGGTATGTAGTTGCCCGTACCGCCATCGTAGAGGTCACAGTGTGTGGCACCGGGGATTATGAGAAGCTGCTTGTTTGCGGGGTTTGGATTGGGCTTGCCGACGAAGTTGTAGCCATCGGCCTTGCCTTCAACCATATAGTGGTAGGCGGCTTCGCCAAAGTAGCGTGAATGGGCCTCGGCGCCGTGCATTATGAGTACGGCGGAGCGGATCTCGTTGATGTAGTAGAGGAAGCGGGCATTTGCGTAAGCTTGGGTACCGATGACGCGCCAGCCGTCGTTGCTATTGCCGCTGCGCTTGTGGTAACCGCGCGGAGTCTTGTAGTATGCATGGTAGTCCTTCACAAACTGGGGAACCTCCTCGGGCAGCGGGTCGATGACGCCGCCAGCCATCGCCATCGGGTCGGCAAGGCGCTGTTTGCCCATTGCCTCGCGAGCAGCGTGGCGCGACTCCTCTTTGTTCTCGCTGTCGAAGTAGCCGTTTCCATTGACGCGGGTCATATCGTACATCGTACTGGCGACGGTGGCCTTGATGCGGGTGTCGGCAGCGGCAGCGTTGAGGGCGATGCCACCCCATCCACAGATGCCGATGATGCCGATGCGTTCGGGGTCGACATCCTCCAGCTTGGAAAGGAAATCTACGGCGGCCATGAAGTCTTCGGTGTTGATGTCGGGCGACGCTGTGCGGCGGGGTTCACCGCTGCTCTCGCCAGTGTATGACGGGTCGAAAGCCAGCGCCACGAAGCCTCGCTCTGCCATCCGCATGGCGTAGAGTCCGCTGCTCTGTTCTTTGACGGCACCGAAGGGACCACTCACGGCGATGGCAGCCTGCTTTCCCTGTGCATCCTTGGGCGTGTAGAGGTCAGCTGCCAACGTCAGCCCATACTGTGTCTCGAACGTCACCTTGCGGTGGTTAACCATGTCGCTAAGCGGGAACACCTTGTCCCACTCTTGAGTCAGTTCCAATTTTGTCATAGTCGTTTCTTTTTGTTCGTTTGTTGTCGTCTGGTTGCACGCTGTCAGCACAGCGCCGAGCAGCATGGCCGCTAATAAGGTCTTTTTCATTTGATTTAGGGATTACATGGTTGTTCTGCTCCTTTGGCCGAACGCTCAGCAACAGATGCGGGTTTGGCGCAGCTGCTCTTTGCGGGCCGAGGGGATTATCTCTTCGTGGTAGAAGTAGTTGACCACCACCGGCGGCTCGCCGTGGCGGGCGTGGGTGGTGTCGTCGTTGCGTACGTAGCGCAGGCCGCGGTCGGCGCAGAAGTGGCTCAGGTCGGCGTTGAGTTCGTGCCAGTAGGTGCGGTCTTTGCGGGTGTAGATGTCGTGGTAGAGGGTGTCGAGCCTGGGATGGTGTTCATGCACCCACTGCAGTATGCGCCCTTTGTAGTCGCCGCGCAGGTTGAGATTCTCCAGCCACACGAGGTTACACTGACCCTTGGCGCGTTCGATGATGGCCTCCACGTCGGTGATGCCGGGGAAGATGGGCGAGATGAAGCAGGTGGTGTCGATGCCGGCCTCGTAGAACTGGCGCATGGCTTCCAGACGCCGCTCGATGCTCACGCCGCGGTCCATCTCGTGGCGGAAGTCCTCGTCGAGTGTGTTGATGCTCCAGCTGACGCGGGCGCCGGGGAATGTCTTTATGAGGTCGAGGTCGCGCAGCACGAGGTCGCTCTTGGTGGCGATGCTGATGCGTATGCCGCTGCCTTGAAGCTGTTCCAGCAGGGCGCGGGTGCGCTTGTATTTGGCCTCGCAGGGCTGGTAGCAGTCGGTCACCGAGCCGAGAAAAGCCTCCTTGCCGACATAGCGCTTGGCGTTCTTGATGTCGGGCCAAATCTTCACGTCCACGAAGTCGCCCCACGGCTCGGGGTGGTTGGTGAAACGCTTCATAAACGAGGCGTAGCAGTACTTGCAGGCGTGGGCGCATCCTACATACGTATTGACCGAGAAGTCGCTGACCGGTAGGTTCGACTTGGTCATCACACTCTTGACGTCAATTTCTTTGATTGTCATAGAATAGTTAGTTTATATGAGCGGTTTTTTGATTGATTTCGCGAATCACCTTGGCAGGTGTTCCGGCCACCACCATGTTGGAGGGGACATCCTTGGTGACCACCGAGCCGGCGGCGACGATGGCGTTCTCGCCGATGGTGACGCCGGCCAGTACCTTGACGTCGGCACCCAGCCATGCGTTGCGGCCGATGACGATGGGCTTGGTGAGCAGCGTGTGGCGCGCGGCGGGGTCCTCGGGATGGTACTCGGTGGCCAGCACACAGTGGGGACCAATGAAGGCGCCGTCGCCGATGGTGATGCCGCCGATGGCCAGTAGTGTGCATCCAAAGTTAAGAAAGCAGTCGTCGCCGAAGCGCACGCCGGGGCCGTAGTTGATATTGAGCGGCGTGAAGACGCGCACGGTGTCGGGTACCTCGCTGCGTGTAATCTCGCGCAGGCAGTCGCGCACCTCGGCCTCGGTGTGGTAGCCGCTGTTCATCTCGGCACAGAGCCGCATAGTGCGTTGCACGTCGGCATAGAGTTCATCGCTTCCGACGTATGTCTTTCCTGTGGGTTTCATATCTATATAACGTCAATTCGCCGGGAATATTGCCCTTCCGCCTTAGACCTACAGGTTCTTCAGCCATTTCTCAACCTTGGCTTTGCCGCTGCGAACCTCGTGGCCGTATATGGAAAAGCCTTCGGTGACGGTGGCCTTGGGGAAGGCTTTCTTCACGTCGCTGACGCAGTTGGCCAGGCCGCTGCCCTCGTGGGTGGTGAAGGGAATGACGGTCTTGCCGGCAAGGTCGATGTCCTTGAAGAGGGTGAACATCACCTGCGGGTAGGTACCCCACCACACAGGACCGCCAATGAAGACGGTGTCATATTTGCTGAGGTCGGGTGCGGCGCCTTCGTATGGCGGAAGCTCGCCCTTGTTGGCCTCTTCCTGCGCCAGGTTGATAAGCGGCGTATAGGCCATACCGTCGTACTTGTGGGTGACGATCTCGTATTGGTCGGCACCGGTGATTTCGCTGATGTAGTCGGCCACAATCTTGGTGTTGCCGACCTCGATGTTTGTTATGTAGTTGGCTCCGTTGTCGCCGACTACATAGTTGTCGCCCGCGTGGGAGAAGAAGATGACTATTTTGTTCATTGCGTTATTGTTTGATTGCGTTATTGCGTTAGTATTCTCTTGCTTGCTTTGTGCGTTGCAGCCCGACGAGGCCAGGAAGAGTGCAAAGGCCGCGAGGGTGGTGAAAATCTGTTTTGCGCTCATATCGGTAGTTCCGTTTGGGGTTGATATTCTTGTAAATCGTTGATGACTAAATACATTCCACACATTCACCCTCACCGGTTTCCGACTGCAAAGATACGAACATTCCGCCACACGGCAGTTTCACATTTTACGCCAATTCTTTCACAAATCACCGCAATAAAAACGACGAAAGCCGAGGCCAGCAATGGTCTCGGCTTTCTGCTTGTAAATAATCACCCTACATCTATGCGGAGGATTCCTTTAGTCGTTAGTTGTTTTTGCGACGATAAGCATAAACCGAATCGATGTAGCCGAACACACAGTTGCGTGCAATTTGTATGGGGCCCCTGTGAAGTTGAACGATAGCCATGCTGTCGGTTGTCAGCTCCTTCAGCTGGAATACCATCGTCGATGTGTCGTGCACGATGGTGACGGTGCTGTCGGTGGCGCTCCACGTTGCCTCATACGGGCAATTGCCACGCTTGCCTATGCAGAGAAGTTCTATCGAGCATGTGCCGTCGGAACGGAATTCGATGTCGCGGAGTTCTGTGTCGTCTGTAATGACCCAATCCTCGTATTTTTCATCAGGGTGGTCGGGGCAATAGCGAACTTGCGTCCAGCTCACGAACTCCCATTTGCCCACAAGGCTGTTTGTGCTCTGCGCCGCGGCACCGAAACCGATGCCGCACAGCACGAATAGTGCCAAAAATATTTTCTTCATATTCTAAACCATTAAAAGTTAATCACTGAAACAAACGCCACATTGCGGATTTTATTGTCCGCGGGGTGGCGAAAATTTGCGGTTTCTGTGCAATTTCGCCTCGCATCATCGCAAAACCCTCTTGCAGTCGTGTAAAATGGTCTCGCATCATTGCACGGGGCATTGCAGCGTTGAAAAATAGTCCCGCATCATTGCAAAAGGCATTTACACCAATGCAAAACGGCCTCGCATCATCGCAAGGCCGTTTTGCAGCTCTGTTTCATATCCGCGCAATGATGCGGGGCAAGATTGCATGGTTATTCGGCAGGCGTGGCGGGCTGCGGCTCGTCGTCGCCGTCGGGTTTCGTGTCGCGCGAACGATTCGGGTCGGGCATCGCGTAGCGGCGGAAGTATTCGAGGTCTTCCTGCATCCGCTTGACGAGGACAACGGCTTCCTCGCGGTCGGGGTTGAGCAGCGCGTAGGCGTTGGTGAACATCACCACGGCGGCGTAGGCCACATCGCTCACGGCGCGGGCGGCTTTCAGCTCGCCGAGCACCTGCTCCATGCGCTCCTCGTTGCGCTGGGCGATGAGCTGGCGCACCTCGTCGTTCTTCGCCTTCAGCTGGTTGGCCACGATGAGCAGCCCGAGGCGGTTCAGCTGGCGCTCGTACTGCAGGAGGTCTTGCAGCATGTTGTCGATGAGGCCGCTCTCCTTCATGTTTTCTTACGCAATATTTAACGTCAACTCCCCGAAAATATTGTGCCAGCCGGGAACTAAATATGCAACATAAAGAGCCATCCGCCAGGGAGGTGTGGTTCCCGAGGCGGATGGCTTCGCTGTTGCGGAAGGAATAAATGCGGGTTTTACTCCTTCCCGTCGATTGACACCAGCTTGTACTGGCGGCTTCCGAGGCCTATCTTCTCGGCGTGCTCGACGGTGTGGATGCCGTGCTGCTTGTCGATACGCGCGAGGAGGTCGGTGGGGTCGTTGGTGGCAGTCACCTTCTGGTTGTTGATGATGTCGATGCAGGCCTGGTCGAGGGCCACGGGGTCGGTGGAGGCAAGGATGCCGTAGTCTTCAAGCTTCACGGGCTCGGGATGGTCCACGCAGTCGCAGTCGATACTCATATTGTTCATCACGCTAATGTAGACGATGCCTTTCTTTGCGCGGAAATAGTCGGTAACGGCTTGAGCGGCAGCCGCCATACTCTCGAGGAAGCCGTCTTGGTCACCGATGAATTCGGGTGTCCACAGCTTGGCCATATCGAGCACCTCCATCTTGCCGGCGGAGTGGATATAAGCCTTGCCGTTGGCGCTGCCGCAGCCGATGCTGAGGTTCTTCAGCGCTCCACCGTAGCCGCCCATCGGATGGCCTTTGAAGTGGTTGAGGGCAATCATAAAATCGTAGTTGGCCATATGGCTGCCCACGATGTCGTACTTGATGTGGGTGGAGTCCTGCACGGGGATGCGCATCTCGCCCTCCTCGTCCATAATGTCAACCTTGAACAGGGGCGTGAATCCGTGACGCTCGATGACCTTCCAGTGGTTGGCCGAGGTGTTGCGCTCGTCCTTCTCGTTGCCGGGGCCACTGCCGTAGGCGGTGTTGCACTCCACGATGGTGCCGTCGACCAGCTGCACGAGGTTCTTGATGAGCTCGGGCTTCAGGTAGTTGGGGTTGCTGCCCTCGCCGGTGGAGATCTTAACGGCCACGCGGCCGTTGGCCTCAACACCCAGCGCTTGGTAGATCTTCACCAGCGCCTCGGGGCTGATGTCGCGGGTCATATACACCACCGAGCCTTCGGGCTCCTGTGTGGTCGTTGCGGTTTCCTGTTTCTGGTTGCAGCCGAGCAGCATCAGCGCCGCAGCGGCAAATAATGCGATTTTTTTCATTGTAAATAGTATTGGGTTAATGTTTTTATCCGTAACGTCAGGGTGAAGTCGAAGATGTCGAAATTCTGCGCCATACGTTCTTTGTGGCTGGACTTGGGGATGGCCACAACACCTCGCTGGGTCAGCCACCGTAGGGCTACCTGAGCGGCACTTTTGCCATACTTGGCACCTATGGCGGCAAGCTCTTCACTCTTCACGATGCCATCGACTCCTTGTCCGCCGAGCGGCCCCCAAGCCATCATACGTGTGCCGAATTCTGCAAGTATCGGCTCGATGGCTGTCTGCTGTATGAGGGTGTTGCATTGCAGCTGGTTCACCATCGGCTTTACATCCACATAGTGGGCGAAGTCGAAGAAACGGCCCGACTGGAAATTGCTCACGCCGATGGCGCGCACCTTGCCGTCGTGATAGGCTTTCTCCATCGCCCGCCACGTGCCGAACACGTCGCCGTACGCCTGATGGATGAGCAGCAGGTCGATGTAATCCGTCTGCAACTTGCGCAGGCTCTCGTCGATGCTCTTGGCTGCCTTTTCCTCTCCGTTGTTCGCAATCCACACCTTTGTCACGAGGAAAAGCTCCTCGCGTTTCAGGCCACTTTTGCGCCAGGCGTTACCCACACCTTCTTCATTGGCATACGCTTGTGCTGTGTCTATCAGCCGGTAGCCGACGCTCAGCGCATCGCTGACACAACGCTCGCACTCGGCGGGCGACACTTGAAAAACGCCATAACCCAGCAGGGGCATTTTCACTCCGTTTGACAATGTTATTTCTTGCATAAGTATCTGTTTTATTGTTTAATATTCGATTTTTGTCCGTTTCGTTCGATGCTGCAAAATTACAACCATTTTTCTATATATATGTTTCACAAAAAGCACTAATGTTTTCACAATAAACACAAAAGTTTTCAGTTATTTACACACTAACGCATTTACACATTAAATGCATTAACACATTAATTATTTATTTTGCCATTCAAGAAAAATTCGTACATTTGCATTTAAGTATAATCGTTAACAAATATATAACAAACTAAAATACAATAATATCAGCATATAATAAACGCTAAAAAAATATGCTAAAATCATTACTATACTCCCGAATTTTATACAAAACCAAGAAATATGGTTACTAATTTTTGAGGCTTTATGTACAAGAGAATATTCGACATTGAGAAAAAGTTAGACGAGGGAATGTTCCTGTTTGGAGCACGCCAGACAGGCAAATCGACTTTGCTAAAGGAGCGTTTCAAGGATGCCATCTATTACGATTTGCTTAACCCGAATGTAAGAAAAGCCTTCAAACGGAATCCGAATTCTCTGTGGGAGGCGCTGCAGGACAAGCCAGCCGGCACGCTTGTCATTGTGGACGAAATACAGAAAGTCCCCGAACTGCTGGATGTGGTACACTCCCTTATGGTCGACCGGGGCCTGTTCTTCATTCTCAGCGGTTCAAGTTCGAGGAAACTGAAGCGTTCCGGAGCCAACACCCTTGGCGGTCGGGCCATACCGGAAACACTCTATCCTCTGGTGTGGCCCGAGGTGACCGATTTCCAAATCGACCGCGCCGTCCAGAACGGTATGATTCCCCGCCACTATATGGTAGAGGATGCTACCAAGCGTTTGTCCGGATATGTGAAAATATACCTTGACGAAGAGATACGCGAGGAGGGAGAAGTGCGTGAGTTAGACGCGTTCGAGCGTTTTATGGAAGTCGCCGCCATCTGCGACGGCGAGATGCTGAACTATTCCAATATTGCTTCCGACTGCGGCGTTTCGGCCAAGACGGTCAAATCCTATTTCCAAATCCTCTACGATACGCTCATCGGGTATGAGATTCCGGCTTTCCGAAAGGAGATCAAACGTAAAATCATCCAAGCACCTAAATTCTACTACTTCGATGTCGGACTTGCCAACTACTTGATGGGACGTCATTCATTGAAGCGAGGCACCGACGACTACGGACACGCTTTTGAGCATTTGGTGATGCAGGAGCTTGTTGCTTACAAAGGATACAACGACAAACGCGATACCATTTCCTATTGGCACACGTATGACAAAAAAGAAGTGGATGCGGTTATTGGCGACGCCAAGGTGGCCATCGAAATCAAATCCACCGAGCACGTAGAGACCAAACATAAGAAAGGTCTTAAAGCCTTCAAGGAAGAGCACCCTGACTGCCGCCTTATCCTCGTTTCACTTGACCCCATCACACGCCGTTCCGGCGACACCGAGCTCATCTACATCCTTGACTTCCTGAAGATGCTTTGGAATGGTGAAATATTCTAAAAGCTTCCCACTTTCTCACATTCACACATTCACACATTTAATTAAATTTTGCCATTCCACAAAAAATGCGTATCTTTGCAATCTAAAAATATTGCTATGCTTTTCCAAAAGAACATAATCAAGAAATACCTTGCGCTACTTGAACCAGAATGCCTGCAACGTGCGTGGGCACAATATAAAAGCTATTTCCTCAACACCGAGGTGCAGCAAAACATACTCCAATCCAAGGAGGAACAGTTCCAAGAAGGTTTCCTGCGCGAGCTTTTTGTCAAAGTATTGGGCTACACTCTCAACCCATCGCCCGAATACAACCTCATCACCGAACAGAAAAACGAGACCGACGCCAAGAAATCCGACGGTGCCATACTGCAGGACGGAAAAGTCATAGGCGTTATCGAACTGAAAGACCATAAGACCACCGACCTGTCAAAAGTCGAAGCGCAAGCTTTCAATTACAAGAGTCAGCATCCCAATGCCCGTCTGGTAGTCATCTCCAACTTCGAGAAACTGCGCCTCTATATCGACAATGCTGTCGAGTATCGCGAGTGGAACCTCTTCCACATTTCCGAGCAGGAATTCCAAGAGTTGTATCTTGTCCTTGCATGGCCACAGGTACAACGAGGTGTGGCTTGCACGATGAAACAAGAGTCGGTGTCCAACGAAGACCAAATCACAAAAGCCCTCTACAAAGACTATTCGCAATTCAAACGAGTCCTCTTTGCCGACATCATTGCCCGAAACCCGTACCAAGAAGGTAACGCTTGGGCAGCAGACGAGAAAGCGTGGCAGCTTTTGCTCTTCAAGAAGACACAGAAATTGCTCGACCGCCTGCTCTTCATCTTCTTTGCAGAAGACGGTGGTTTGCTGCCGCCCAACTCGATGATTCAGATTATCGACCAGTGGGAAAAACTGAGAGATCTGGATGCGTATGTACCCCTTTATGACCGAATAAAGAAGTATTTCGGCTACATGAACACCGGCTTTCAAGGCAAGAAGTACGACATCTTCGCATACAATGGAGGTCTCTTCAAGCCCGACGAGGTGCTGGATAATATCGTCGTCAGCGACGAGCCCTTGGTGGAGCACACCCGCCGACTCTCCACATACGACTTCGAGAGCGAGGTGGACGTAAATATTCTCGGTCATATCTTCGAGAACTCGCTGTCGGAAATCGAAGAGGTTGGCCAGCAGATCAGCAGCGGCGAGACCCCGAAAACCTCCAAGCGCAAGCAGGACGGCGTGTTCTACACCCCGCAATATATCACCAAGTATATCGTTGAAAATACGGTCGGCCGTCTCTGCAACGAGAAGAAAAGCGAGTTGGGCATCGTCGAGGAAGAGTATTTCGCCGATAAGAACCGCCAGAAACAAACCAAGCTGAAACTGCTCGAGAAACTGAACCAATACCGTGAATGGCTGCTGCAACTCACCATCCTCGACCCCGCCTGCGGCAGCGGCGCCTTCCTCAACGCAGCGCTGCAGTTCCTTATGGCAGAGCATTCCCTTATCGACGAGATGCAGGCGAAAGTCACGGGCGACGCCATCGTCTTCCAAGGAATTGAAAACAGCATCCTGGAGAACAACCTCTACGGCGTAGATATCAATGAAGAGAGTGTCGAAATAGCACAACTGGCCCTTTGGTTGCGAACCGCCAAACCTCGCCGCAAACTCAACACACTTAACAAGAACATCAAATGCGGCAACTCCCTTATCAGCGACCCCGTCGTTGCAGGAGACAAAGCCTTCGACTGGCAGAAAGAATTCCCGCAAGTCTTCGAGAAAGGCGGCTTTGATGTGGTGATAGGTAATCCGCCGTATGTGCATTTAGAGAGCATCCCAGAAACTTCCATTCAACTAGAGCAACTGGGATATAGAACATATAACAAACGAGGAGACTTATATTGTATTTTTGTAGAAAAAGCCTTCCAATTAGCCAAAACGGGGGGAGTAGTGTCCTATATTATGCCAAACAAATGGCTACAAGCTGGATATGGAGTGGGGTTGAGAAGTTACTTCTTGGACAAACACTTAGAAAAACTCATTGATTTTGGGGACATTCAAATATTTGAGGGTGCTACCACTTATCCTTGCATATTTATTGGAAGGAATGATATTCCCAGTGAGCTGCTATCTGTTTCTGTGCTAAATGCAGCCAACGCAAATGACTTTAACCAGAATGTTGCCACAACAGAGGAGTTCTTCGACATCTCTCAATTCAGCAACGACACTTGGATTATTTCTTCTCAAAAGGACAAGGCTCTTATTGAAAAGCTAACAAATAATAACCAAACATTAAAAAAGCATATAGGAGGCGAAGCATATCGTGGTGTACTAACAGGATTGTCAGAGGCATTCCTTATTGATTCAAAGACATACCAAACGATTATAGAAGAGGACGAGCATGCCAAAGAGCACATATTCCCATTTCTTCAAGGCCGTAACATAACCCCCTACGGTAAAGCTGAAGCATCAAGTTATCTTATACTATTTGCAAAAGGATGGACACAAAGAAAACAATCTTTTGAGAACGAAAATGAAGCGTGGAACTACTTGAAAACCCAATATCCATCAATAGCATCATGGTTAGAACCATTTGCCGAAAAGGGCAGAAAGAGGACAGACAAAGGTGATTATTGGTGGGAACTTAGGGCTTGCGATTACTATGAGATATTCGACAAGCCGAAGATTATGTATCAGAAATTTCAAGTCAAACCATGTTTTGTATATGACCTAAATAGATTATATTGTAACGATTCCATGTGGGTTATTCCAACCGAAAGCAAAGTCCTGTTAGCAGTTCTCAACTCCAGAATGGGTTGGTGGCTGATAACTAAGTTTTGTTCACAAATTCAAGGAGGCTATCAGTTAATATGGAAATATTTTGGACAAATCCCAATTATCAATTGTGATGACAAATATCTTTCCGCCTACGCCGACACAATGCTTTCCCTCAACCAGCAAATTCATGAGAAACGCAGTCGTTTTCTGCGGCGACTGATGGAGAACATCGAAGGAGTGAAGATTACAACAGCCTTGCAGACATTCGACCAGATGGACTTCGCTGCCTTTGTGGCAGAGCTGAAGAAGCAGAAAATCAAACTCACCCTCCAGCAGCAGGACGAGTGGGAAGACTACTTCCGCCAGTATGCCGACGCTTGCCACCAACTCACCGACCAAATCGCTGCCACCGACCGCGAAATCGACCTCCGCGTCTATCACCTCTACAGCCTCACCTACGACGAAGTACTCACCGTCGACCCCAATACAACCATCACCAAACTGGAATACGAAAACAAATGATTGGACTTGCCTTTATCCTTCTGTCTAAAGTCGGAACGCCCGTAGGTGGATTCGGAGCCCTCATTGTCGCGTTCCTTGTGGTTTATTGGGTCTATAAGAAAGATCATCCAAGCTCGACACACTACAATATAAACATTGATGCAAACCAAGAGCGACAGAAGGCTCTCCAGACAGAGGAAGTGCAGAAGGAGATAGCGGACTCTAGGATAGCGACTGCCGCTAAAGGCGCATTCGTTATGCCCGACAATCGAAAGGACTTCTCGTTGGACTTCGCGGGCAAGAATCTTGATGGTTCCAATTTTGCAGGGAGAGACCTTTCGTATGCCAATTTCGACTATGCCAGTTTGAAAAAAGCAAATCTCTCGTATGCCAATTTGGATCATGCCTCATTCAAAGGAGCAGACCTAAGTGAGGCCGACCTCTATTCTGCCAATATGCGGGAAACCGATTTCAGGGGGTGCTAATATGCAATACAGCAACTATTGTGGCTGTGAAATCATGGGAATGATATTGGGCGAGTTGCCTGAAGAGGATGGCGATCCAAACCATCCAGTTGTCATCAGGAACATGCAGGGAGAGGTAATCGCCCGACTTGGTGAGGAGCAAGGCTGCACCGACGACCTCAGCACGGCATTCCTCGACGAATTGGACCTGAGCAATGCCAACCTTGAAGGTGCCAACCTCTCTGATGCCTATATCGGTTTCTGCAACCTTACTGGTGCCAACCTCCGCAATGCCGATTTAAGCAATGCAGAGATAAAATGCTGCGAAGTGGCTGGTGCCGATTTCTCCGGCACTGACCTCAGCAATGCCAGAATCGACATTACAACCGATATCTGGCTGGACGCCGTCACCGACGACGAAACAATCTTCCCCTCCCACCATAGACCTTCATACATGTAAGAATATAACAACAAGGATTATCAAATATAGCCAATACCAACCGCATAGAATTCAAACGAGAATTGACCGACCTCGACATAGAGAAAGTGGCGATTGCATAATTGTAAGAGTTAAAAGATTAGTGGGAATTAGGCAGCGGAGCTCCATGATTTTATGAAAACATTTTGCCGTATTCAAAAAAATGCGTATCTTTGCAGACGAAACAACAACGTGATAGAATGTGTGAATTTATTTAACGACAATGTGCACCAAGAGATCCATATGATAAGTTCAAAAAGTAATAAAATGCAAAACCAAGACCTAATATATCGCAAACAATATATGCGGCAGCTGCAGGGCCTTAAAGACCAGAATACAATAATGTGTGAATGTGCTAATATATAATGTGAGAATGTCTAATTATTAAATGTGCTTATAAGAAAATGTGTGAGTAAATTGCTTAAATGTGTAACTAAAATAAAACCCGTATCTTTGCCCCCGAAAAAGGGACTATATAAAAGCGTAAATGCGTGAGTAACCGTGTGAAAAATTGAAATGCGACACTACCAATTAACATTGAAGACTTTATACGATAGCAATTATAATAAAAAAAGACAATGACTTTACCTGTTAACATAGAAGCATTAATAAATGGAAATGTCGTTGAAAACGACCGCATAGAATTCAAAAAAGGATGGGATCCTGATCATATATATAGAACCATTTGTGCATTTGCCAATGACTTCGAAGACCAAAGTGGAGGTTACATAGTTGTTGGCGCAGAAGAGGAAAATGGTAGAGCCATTAGACCTGTATGCGGTATCAATGTCGATAGTCTGGATAGAATCCAGAAGGATATGATTAACTTTAACAATCAGATTCAACCATACTATCAGCCTCGAACTTCCATTGAGGATGTGGACGGGAAAAAAGTGCTTGTTATTTGGGCTACTGCTGGAGACCGTCGGCCATACAAGGTGCCCGATAAAGTGACAAACACTAATTTCAAAAATTACAACTACTATATACGATATAATTCAAGCACCATCGTTGCTAAAGGTGAGTATGAGATTGAATTGTTGAATCTCGCCAATCGTGTGCCATTTGATGATCGAGGCAATCCAAATGCCAAAATATCAGATGTATCTATGTTGTTAATTAGAGATTATCTGGCTGAGACTGGCAGCCGTCTTGCAGAACAGATGGAAACAATGATTCCAACGGCTATTTTAAACCAAATGGATTTGCTTGACGGCCCACAAGAGAATTATCGGGTAAAAAATATTGCTTTGATGCTATTTTCTAATAATCCGGAGAGATTCTTTCCTGGCACACGGGTGGAAATAGTGATATATCCTAAAGGCAAGGACGAAGATCCAGACAATTTCATAGAATTGGATCCAATTACAGGACCCGTGCATCAAATTATCCATAGAACATTGGAATATGTAAAAACAATGGTGGTTCAGCAAAAGGTGAAAAAAGTGCCGTCCAGAGCAGAAGCGATTAGAGTTTTCAATTATCCATACCAAGCGTTGGAAGAAGCCATCGTCAACGCATTATATCATCGCTCATACCAAGAGCGCGAACCCGTCGAAATCTCAATTATGCCAGACAAAATTGAAATTGTGAGTTATAGCGGCGCCGATAGAAGTATTCGATTAGACGACCTACGTGAGGGTAAGCGTGTCCGCGCAAGAAGATACAGGAATCGTCGGCTTGGTGATTTTCTGAAGGAACTGGATCTTACAGAAGGAAGAGGCACAGGCATACCTACAATCAAAAACGAGCTGGAGAAGAATGGCTCTGGAAGAGCTTGTTTTGATTCTGATGACGAAAGGACTTACTTTTTTGTGTCCATCCCATGTCACCCTGATTTTATGTGTAAAGAAATTACAATTGACACTAAAGGCCATGTTATTGAAAACATTCCGGAAAATAAATCTGACGTTAGAGAACGTATATTTGAATTGATTGTTCTTGATAATCACATCACACGTAAACAGATTGCTGCAACAATTGGAATCAACCCATCGGCTGTTCAGAAACATATATTGTCCCTTATTGATAACGGTTATGTTGAGAGACGAGGAAGAACTAGGGGCAGTTATTTTGTAGTGTTGAAATAGGTGGTCAAATAGGTGGTCAAATGAGTGGTCAAATAGGTGGTCAAATGAGTGGTCAAATAGGTGGTCAAATGAGTGGTCAAATAGGTGGTCAAATAGGTGGTCAAATAGGTGGTCAAATAAGTGGTCAAATAGGTGATTAAATAAGTGCTCAAACTAATGACAACATATATTTATTGATAAATGGGCAATAAGAAATCTATACGTTTTTTCAATGACCACGAGGTGCGAGCCGTGTGGGAATCGCGTAGGAGGCAGATGAAATTTTGAAGTAATAATTGCATTTTATTTGCGTAGTTTATTTATTTTGTGTATTTTTGCAGCGTGTTTGTTCAAAATATTTGCATGTTCAAAAATTTTGAACAACAAGTAATTAATGAACAGAATATGCAAAAAGCAGAGACCCAAATTATCTTTTACCTGCTTCAAAACAAGGAAAATGTAGGTAAAACCATCCGCGAAATTGCCTCTGCGGCGGGCGTTTCCGTAGGAGCGGTGCACAGCACGCTGACAGACCTCACCAATCGTGGTTTTATTGTTGATGACGGCAAAACGAGACTGCTCCGCAAACGTCAGTCACTAATCGATCATTGGACACAGGGCTATGCAGAAACGCTGAAGCCCAAACTTCTTATCAGCCGTTTCACATTCCTCTCGCCAGCGGTGCGAGACCAGTGGCAATCTATCCAACTGCCCGAAACGATGTGCTGGGGTGGAGAGCCGGCAGCCGCCCTGCTGGATGGCCACATTCTACCCGAACGATGGGACATCTATACTGCTGACAATGCCGACGGTCTGATTGCCACAGGTCGTATGATACCAAATAGACAAGGCGAGATATTCGTCTACAAACGTTTCTGGCAAACTGCAGGTACGCCATTACTGGTGGTGTATGCCGACCTGTTGGCCACCAACGATGACCGCTGTCGCGAAACGGCTGAACGCATCAAGCCACTACTATAAGAAACTATGGAATACACAATTCGCAAGGAGGAGCTTCAAAACGACCTGATGGCTGAGACGCTGCAGGTTTTAGCTGGCTGCTATAGACAATTGGGGGCTGAGGTGTTTGTGGTGGGTGCAGCGGCCCGCGACATTGCGTTGCGACTGCTGGATGTGACCAACGCACCTCGACGCACGATGGATTTGGATGTGGCGGTGATGCTGCAAGACTGGAACCAGTATGAGAGGCTGACAAGCATCTTGTTGCAGAACCACTTCGAGAAAGCCCGGGAGAAACAACGTTTCTACTATCTGGGAAGCAATGGACGCATCCGTTTCGAGGTGGACATTGTGCCGTTTGGCGCAATAGCCGAAGACGACCAAGTGGCATGGCCACCAGAGGGATCGCCCGTGATGTCGGTGCGCTGTTTTGAGGATGTGATGCGGGCGGCTGACAAGGTGACGGTAGACGGAGACTTCGCTTTTCGGCTGGCATCACTCAGCGGTCAGTTCCTAATCAAACTGGATACCTGGAACGACCGACGGACGAAGACCAAGAAAGACGCCGTCGACATGGCTTTTCTGTTACAGAATGTATATGTTGCTTACGCATTGGCACACGACGGGCTGCCTCCTGAAGTGGACACCAACACAGAACAATTTGACGTCATTGTGGCTGGCGCAGAATGGATGGCTGCCGACCTAAAAAAAATACTGTCCGATAAGCACCGACACTTCTATGCAGAAATGTTACGAGGAGAACTGGCAAAGAATGAGGAGAGCCCCTTGCTGAATGACCTGCTTGACGTATCCGACAGCCGGAACTATAAATTATATCTCCGTGCGTTTGAACGTATGGCACAGATACTAGAGAAATGAAATTACAATTTGTTAGCGACCTGCACCTGGAATTTCCAGAAAACCGTGCCTATCTTGCGGAGCATCCGTTGGAGGTGACGGGCGACATATTGCTCGTTGCGGGCGACACCGCCTATCTCGACCTCCCCGATTCGAAAGAGGACACCTATTCGCGGTATGAATTCTGGGATTGGGCCTCGGAACACTATCAACGGGTGATTGTATGCTTTGGCAATCACGATTTCTATGGGCACTATGACCTTGCCACCATTCCTGACGGCTACTGCAAGCAGATACGGTCAAACGTGCATGCATACTATAATGGAGTTGTCAATATGGGTGATGTCGATATCATTGTCTCTACCCTTTGGGCTTATATCAAACCCGAAAACTCCTATCTGACAGAGAGGGGCGTGAGTGACTTTTACAGAATCAGGTACAACGGCCACCGCCTTTCGTCCGACACCTTCAACCTTGAGCATGAGCGCTGTCTGCAGTTTGTGAAAAAGGCCGTCTCAGAGAGTATTGCAAAGTTCAAGATCACGCTCACACATCATGTGCCGACAGGACTATGCACCGCTCCTGAGTTCCGCGACAGCCTGATAAACGGTGCTTTTACTGTGGAATTGGGCAATTACATCGCAGAGTCAGGCATCGACTATTGGATTTACGGACACTCGCATAGAAATATCGACGCACAGATTGGCGACACACGTATCATTTCTAACCAGTTAGGGTACGTCTCTCATGGAGAACATAGAACTAACGGATTTGACCCAGGACGATGCATAATATTATAATATGAAGAAAATATGCAGGAACAACCTATCGTAATCAAGAATATGCAGGGAGAAGTAGTCGCCCTACTTGGAGAGGAGCAAGGCTGCACCGACGACCTCAGCACGGCATACCTCGACGAGTTAGACCTGAGCAATGCCGACCTGGAAGGTGCCGACCTCTCCGACGCCTACATAGGATTCTGCAACCTTACCGGCGCCAACCTGCGCAATGCAGATTTAAGCAACGCAGAGATAGAATGCTGCGAGGTGGCTGGTGCCGATTTCTCCGGCGCCGACCTCAGCAATGCCCAAATCGACATTACAACCGACATCTGGCTGGACGCCATCACCGACAGCGAAACACTCTTCCCCTCGCACCACAGACCTTCATACATGTAAGAATATAACAACAAGGATTATCAAATATAGCCAATACCAACCGCATAGAATTCAAACGAGAGCCACCCGACCTTGACAGTGTCTACCAAAACAGGACGGCTGTAAACCAAAACAGGTGAATGTGACGCAAAGTGTAAACCAAAATCGTGATGGTGTAAACCAGATCAGGGATATGAAGCAAACAATGTAAACCGATTCAGTTTACCCATCCCAAATCTGTCAACCAATTTCAGGGGAAGTCAATAAGATATGCATTTCGTCCAAAAAAATGTATTTTTTTCTTTGTTGTTCGTCCAAAAAAATGTATTTTTGCACTCGATAATCATCAAAAAAAATGTAGTCAATAACAATGGAACGTCTAATATACAATGACTTATTAAGATGGAAGCATAATACCCATAGAAACCAAGGAGATGTTGTTGGGTGACAATGTGTTTTCCGAATACAAAGGGGCATTGTCGGAGCAATATGTATTATCACAGTTGATAACATCAGAAGTGCCCATCCACTACTATTCCACCAATGACTCACAAGTGGAGGTGGATTTCATTATCCAAACCGAAAGCCAGATTATACCCATAGAGGTAAAAGCTGAGAAAAACGTCCATTCAAAATCGCTCCGCGTGTTCACAGAAAAAAATCCAGAATTGAAGGGAGTACGATTGTCAATGCTTCCATTCGAGCAGCAGGAATGGATGGATAACATTCCTCTATATGGTATATCAAAGTTGATAGAAAATTTTCAATGAGGATTGACTTTCTATACTCGACGGACTTCCTGGCGATGAATGCGCCGGAGCTGGGGCACACCTGCATGCACCTGCTGTGCACGGCAGGCGAAGGGAGCTTTGTGTTCAACGAGCGGTGCTACCACATCGTGAAGAACGACCTGGTGGTGATGCCTTACCCCAACCGCGCCAAGAATCTGGCGGCGGCACCGGGGATGGAGGTGGAGTGGTTCGCCGCCGACAACAAATTCTTGCATAGCCTCCTGCCGTCGAACAACTACAGCATCGGAGGCAGCATCAGCCTCAACCAGAACCCCGTCATCAAGGTCGATGACCGCCAAGCGGAAATCCTGTTGGAGGACTTCCGCCGGCTGCGCGACCGCCTCAACGACCGCCACCTGCTCTTCTACCGCGAGATGATGGGCAGCCTCTGCCTGACGATGATGTACGACATCTTCGAGCTCCACGCCCGCCGCGACGCCACCGACACCCACAGCGACCGCACGGCCTACATCGTCAAACAGTTCCTGGCGCTGCTCGACACTGGCATCTGCCGCACCGAGCGCGAAGTGCGCTACTTTGCCGAGCGGCTGAATGTGTCGCCCAAGTACCTGTCGGCCACCGTCAAGCGCGTCACAGGCCACAGCGTCAGCAGCTTCATCAACCGCGCCACGGTGTCGATACTCAAGAAGAAACTCAACGACGAGCGCCTGTCGCTCACCCAGATAGCAGACCAGATGAACTTCAACACCCTGAGCTACTTCAGCCGCTACTGCGCGAAGCACCTCGGCCTGTCGCCCAGCGACTACCGCCGCAGCATACAGCCGAAACTGTGACTACACGCCCCCGGCACTTACGCCATGCTAACGGGCACGTCCGATAGGGCGTGCTCTTTTTTTTATTTTCCAAACACCTCTTTGGCCTTGTCCATCTGCGAGGGTATATCGACGCCGAAGGGGCAGCGGCTGAGGCAAGCGCCACAGTGGGTACACTCGCCGGCATGGTGCGTCAGGGCATCGTATTGCGCCTGCAAATCAGGTGTGAGGCCGTCGCGCCCGGCTTTGTCGAGCAGCTCGTTGACCTTGGCTATGGGGATGCCCACCGAACAGGGCGAGCAATGGTTGCAATAGGTGCAGTCGCCCCCCTTGTCGGCAGCGGTACGCGGTCCCACATTAGAATAGTCTTTCTCAGCCTCTGTGGCGTGGAGCCAGTGGAGGTCGCGCTTCAGCTCGTCGAGGTTGTCGACCCCGAGGATGCAGGTGCTGATGCAGGGCTTGGCCAGGCAGTAGGCGATGCACTGCTCCGGGGTGTAAGCCACGCCGAGGGGCGAAGCCTTCTCGTCGAGCAGACGGCCGCCGCCGCCGAAGGTCTTCATCACCGTGATGCCGATGTTGTGCGTAGCGCAGTAGTCGTAGAGCTCCACACGCACGGGGTCGATGCCGCCCTGCAGGTTCTCCATGGCGCCCTTGTCCCAGGGGATGGCGCCGCCGCGCAGACGGTCGAAGGCGGGGTTGAGGGAGAACATGATGACCTCTATCCAGCCGCTCTTGGCGGCACGCAGCGCCACTTCTGCATTGTGGCTGCTGACGCCGATGTGCTTGATCTTGCCTTCTTTCTTCAGCTGGAACACATAGTCAAGGAAGGGGCTGCCGTCAAGCTCGTCCCACTCCTCGTGGCTGTCGGTGATATGAATCATGCCCACCTCGATATGGTCGGTGCCGAGACGTGCCAGCAGGTCCTCGAAGCCGGCCTTGGCTTCTTCGACGTCGCGTGTGCGCGTATGCTGCCCGTCCTTGAATATGGTGCCGATATGGCCCTGGATAACCATCTCGTCCCTCCTACCCTGCAGCGCGTAGCCGATATTGGAACGCGTCTTGGGGTTGGCGTCGTAGATGTCGATATAGTTCATGCCGCTGTCGAGCGCCATAGTCATCAGCTCTAGCGATGCGGCGCTGTCGAGCTTCTCGAAACCGCCGCATCCGATGCTTATCTCGCTGACCATCAGACCCGTGTTGCCCAACGGACGGTATTTCATGGCCGTCTCTTTCTTCTGCTGGCCGCATCCGACCAGTGCAAGCATGAGCGCCGCAAGAGAAACAAACATACAGGTTTTTCTCATAATCTTCATATTTTTGCCTTTCTTTATTTGTACCTATTCTGTGAATTCTATTATCGCACTCGTCTCGTCGCCTACCGACAGAGCCACGACAACGCCGCCGTCGATATGATAGACTGTAGGGACGAGCATGTCGCCATACTTGGCGGCGACACGGTATTCCACTCTCAGGCCCTTGACCGCGAAGCCTTCGGGCAAGAGTTCCATTGCCACACGGACATAGTTGGCGTTGTTCATGTGACGATTGTAGTCGATGTCGGCGCGCAGCACACGCACAGGAGCAAGTCTCTCGCCGCCCTCTTTGGGCAGCATGATGCGGCGGTCCCTGTAGTTCATCTCCCGCTGCGGCTCCATAGCCATCGAGGCGATGGTGGCGTCGTCGACGCGCTTCAGCTTGCCGGCGGCCTTGTCGACGAAAGCACCCATGCTCCACGTCTTGTAGCACGGCTTCCCGTCGGCATCGCAGATAAACGTGTTGCGGAAGCCGAACATAGGCTTGACGTCATAGACGGACGTCGTCACCGTCAGTTCCTCCTTGTACCGGGGCACACGGACGACCTCCACCTGCCTGGTGGCCAACAGCTGCGCCATATTCTGGTCGGCGAAATACTGCTTCACGACCGGCACGCTGTCTATCCACATCTCGGAGCAGTCCTGCATCATCTGCAATGCCGAATAGAGCTTCAGCCTACCCTCGCTGTCGCAGGTGCTCGTCGTCACCTTATACCTTAAGCTGTACATACCTACTCCTGTCCTGCTTCCGTAGCCAGCCGTTTGCCGAGCTCATAGGCCTTCTGGAGGTCCTGCGGGAAGCGGGTCTCACGCACGCGAGCCTTGCGCTCCTCGGGGAGCTGCGCGGCATCGTAGCGGCTGTAGTCGTTGAACTGATATGTGTCGAAGCTGTATAGCAACTCCGTGGGGCCGAACATACCGAGCTGCCGGGCGCTGGCGTCCATCAGGATGTGGTAGTTGTTGGCCCGGTACGTCTCTTCGTCGGGACAGTTCATGGTGAGGATTGTGGCCGAGCGCTTGGGCTTGCCCGTGAGCGGGTGGCCGAAGTCGGAGTAGTTGACCGCCGGGAAGACCAGCCTCTCCATGAAAGCGCGGAGCCCCGCCGTGGGGTAGCCGCAGTAGACAGGCGAGCCGCACACCAGCACGTCGGCCTCGACAGCCTTCTCCATGACGGGCTTCAGCCCGTCGGGGAAGGAGCAGACGCCCTTCCTGCCGCCTTTCAGCTTGCAGGCGAAACAGCTCATGCATCCTTTGTAGTTCAGGGTGCGTTCATAGAGATCGACCATCTCCACCTCGGCGCCAGCCTCCTGCGCGCCTTCCATAGCACGGTGCAGCAGCTGCGCCGTGTTGTAGTTCTTACGGGGACTCCCGTTGATGAATAAAGCTTTTACCATAACATAACTATTAACGTCAGGAAGCCGGAATTATTGCACGGCATGTAGGGCAGTAGCGTAAGCCATATCCAACGTCATAAAAAAAGGACTCCCAGACAGAACGTCCGGGAATCCCAACCATAACCAAATAAATATGAAAAACTATTACCTTTTTCTTTATTTACGCAGGCCAAGCTGTTTGACGATGGCACGATAGCGCTCGATGTCTTTCTCCTTGAGATAGTCGAGCATCTTGCGACGCTTACCGACGAGCATGACGAGGGCGCGCTCGGAGACCTGGTCTTTCTTGTGCTCCTTCATGAGCTCGGTGAGGTGCTGGATGCGATAGGTGAAGAGGGCGATCTGTCCTTCGGTGCTACCGGTGTCTTTCGCGGATTTACCATACTGCGCGAAGATCTCTTCTTTCTTTTCTTTTGTCAGATACATAACGTGTTACGTTTATTTTCTTTGTTTGTTTTCGTTCTCAAATCGGATGCAAAGATACACACTTTCCCGATACTGGCAAAATATTTTGCAAGAAAACCGCACTTTTAACTTTTGTTAAGAAAGTTGGGGGCACCTGTGCGGCAGGTATGGCGACATGGCGCGGAGGGCGGCGGCCACACGGGGGCAGGCGTCAGCGCAAAAAAGGGAGAGGCACCGCAGAGGTGCCTCTCCCCGAGAATGTCGGCTTCCGGCATGCCGGAGCCGTGGTTGGCGGAATGGTTACTTCACCACGAGCTTGCGGACCGCGGCGGCCTGCTCGCCGACGATGCGGACGAAGTAGGTTCCCTTGGCCAGCGCGCTGAGGTCGAAGGTGGCGGTCTGGCTGTCGACGCGCTGCGTCATCACGGTGCGGCCGTTGAGGTCGATGATGCTCACCTGCTCCATGCCGTTAGCACGCACGGTGACGGTGCTGGTGGCGGGGTTCGGGTAGAGGCTCACCTCGTCGAGGCTCACTTCGTCGATGCCAACACCGTCGGCGAAGGTGGCCGTGTAGGTCATGTCGGCGGTGACGGTGATGGTGCGCGGGTTGTCGGTGTTGCCGTCCTGCCACTGCACGAAGTGGTAGCCCTGGTTGGCCGTAGCGCTGATGGTGGTGGTGGTGTTCTCAAGGAACGAGCCGCCGCCGCTGACGGTGCCCCAGTCGTTGTTGTTGGCGAGGACGGTGATGGTGTAGTAGGTAGGTTCGGGGCCGGAGCCAGAGGTGGTGGTGAAGTTGGCCACACTGCTCCAGACGCTCATGATGCCGTCGGCGCAGACCGAGCGGACATAGACGTCGTAGCTGGTCTCGTTGTCAAGGCCTGTGAGCACCACGCTGTTGGTGCTGGCGGTGACCTGGGTGCCCTCGTTCTGGCTTGAGCCCTGATAGCCGTAGGAGACTATGTAGGAGGCGGCGCCGGTGGAGGTCCAGCTGACGCGGGCCGTGGTGCCCGTGATGTCGGTCACGGTGACACCCTGCACAACGTCACAGCTGAGCGTGCTGAAGGTGACGGTGTCGCTCCAGGGGCTGGCGAGCTGCTCGCCGCAGAGGGCGCGGACAGCCACCTGATAGGCCATGGCCGGGGCGAGGCCCGAGAGGGTGTGGGTAGCGGAAGCGAGGGTGTCGTAGCGGTCAAGGCTGGGACCCGTGACGTGGAGCTCCCATGCGTTCTGCTCGGTGCCAGGCGTGAAGGTCACGACGGCGGAGGTGTAGTCGATACTGGAGACCGCGAGGGCGGTGGGCACATGGCAGGGCTGCTGGTCTGTGAGCACGGAGACCGCCACCCACTCGCTCATCATGCCCATTGGGCAGAGGGAACGGACACACACAATATAGGCAGTGCTGGGCGTGAGGCCGTTGAAGGTGTAGTTGTTGCCGGTGACGATGACGCCGCCCGCGGGTTCCTGCCATTCACCTTCGATGATAGCCACTTCGAAGCTGTCGGCCACGCCGCTCCACGAGAGAGCAATGCTGTTGTGTGTAGCCACGGTGGCGGGGTCTTCAGGCATGTCGCAGGGCTCGGCGGAGGTCCAGATATAGACGTCGTCGATGCTGACGCTGTAGAAGGAGGTGGTGTAGGTCCACTTGAAGACTATCGGGTAGCGACCGGCTGGCGCCGAGGCGAAGCTGACGGTGTCGTAGATGCCGTGGTTCGTCTGGAGGCCGTTGCCGGAGTGCATGGTGGCCGTGCTGGCGGCAATGTGCTTGACGGGCACGAAGTCACGCTCGTAGTCGGAGCCGGTGAGGTAGCCCACCTCGAGATAGCCGCTGGAGCTGCTCTCGGTGCACATCCAGAATGACATGGTGAGGCTGCTCGTGGGCTCGGCGATATCGACAAGACGCACGAAACTGTTGTTGCCGTAGGCGTTGGTGGCGAGGCCGGCAGTCATGGTCAGAGCCTGGCTGCCCTCAACCCAATAGCTGTAAAGGCCAGTGTTGGTAACATGCGGATAGACGGGTGATGTATTGGTGCTGGTGTTCCAAGACTTCCAGCATGTAGGCAGGGTGCCCGGCGAGTCGTAGCTGACGCCCTCGACATTCTCGAAGCCCTCGTGCAAGGTGTCGGCCACGCTGACGACGGCGCAGGCAGTGCTAAAGGTACCAACAGAGGACCATGGGCTGATGTTGGTGTCCGCAGCCGTGAGCGAGCAGATGCGGCTCACCCACCAGTAGTAGTCGGTGTTGGCGGTAAGGCCGGTGGCAGTGTAGGTGTTGCCCGTGACGGTGTCATAGCGGTTGGTGGAGACAGCTGCGCCCCGCACACGGTAGGCCACGACATAGCGTGAGGTGTCGTCGCCATGCCAGGTGAGGGTGGCGCGGATGGTGTCGTAGGATACCACAGCTAGGTCGGCGGGACGTTCGCAAGCCATCAGGGTGAGCGAGATGTTGTCTATGGCAGAGGGGTTGTTCTCATACTCGTAGTTGGTGCCGGTGGCCTGGTTGAAATGATAGAAGGCCAAGCGCTTGATGCCGCTGACATTATCGAGGAAGACTGTGGTGGTTCCCCAGAGGGTGTCGTGGCGCACAGTTGCCAAGGCCACATCGTTCACATGGCCCCAAGGCGAGGTGATGTTCGTGGATACAGGAACAACAGGCTGCGTGGGGTCTGTGAGTATGACAGAGACACCATCGTAGCTGTGACCTATGGTGCCGCCGAGGTAAACGTCGAAAGTGAGCTGATAGCTGTGCTCCGCGGGGCCGAAGTCAATGTCGCGGTACATGACGGCGTTGGTGACGGAGAGCATGTTCCACGAGTGGGTGGCACCGCCGTCGGCACTGAGGTAGGCGGCGTTGGTGTTGTTGTACTGCGCCACGCTGCCACGGTACCAGCCGACAGTGTTGTTACTGGCGGTCTGCCAGTTCTGCCATTCGGCGGCATCCTCGAAGTCGTAGCTGTAGGGCACAGTGGCTGGCACCTGCGAGGTGCAGAAGCTCATGGTCTCGCGGCTCCAGTCGGCACGCTCGCCGTCGGCGCACATGGGTGCCACACGGTATGAGTAGCATGTGGAGACGTCAAGGTTGTAGAGGGTGTAGGGGTTGGTGGTGGCGGTGGCCTCAATCCAGGTGTCTGAGGTGTCTGCCTTATAGCTCACCACCCAGCTGGTAGAGCCGATTGTGTCGGACCAGCGCAGGACAACGGAGTTCTGTGTAGCGTCTTCGGCGACGAGGTCGTAGGCACGCGGACAAGCCGATATCTGGCCTATGCGGATATCGTCGACATAGAGGTAGACGCTGACGGTTGAATCGCGCCAAGTGCGCAGGGCTACATAGGCGCCGTTGCCGGTGAAGCCGTCGAAAACAACGGTGTATTCGGTGCTGGTGGTGGTCAGGCGCAGGGTGTCGACAGGCTGGAAGGTGGACATGTCGGCCGGGTCTGTCATGACGCCGACAACCAGCGGACGGTTGTTGTAGGAGGCTTTGGCCCAGAGGCTCACCTCCACGCGGTTCATCGGGAAGTTGACGGTGTCAATCTCCGGGAAGGCCATGATCTCGTCGTTGGCGTAGCCAGCTGTACCGGTCACATAGAAGTACAACGTATTGCTGCCGGTGTGGGCATTGGTGGAGCTGGAGTTGATGTAGGGGTAGTAGTTTGTGGTGCCTGTGGCGTTGTTGGTGCGCGTCCAGCAGATTGGCAGAGCTGCGGTGGTGCCGGTGGCATAGTTGTCCGGGTCGAAGACCATGGGCAACGGGTTGGGGCCGCACTCGGTGGCGAATGTCTGCGTGAATGACCACACGCTGTAGTCGTCGCCCTCGCACACGCCACGCACATACACGTCATATTCGGTAGAATTGACCAGCCCCGTCAGCACCATGCTGTCGGCAGTGGTATTGAGAGTGACGCCGCGGACGTGGTTGTAGCCACGCGGACCATACTCGACCTCGTAGGCAGGAGCCGAGCCGCTCCAATGCACGGTGGCGGAGGTTTGTGTGATGGCAGACACGGTGACGTTGCCCGGACGCATGCAAGAAGGTATGCGGTCAACCAATATATCGTCCACATAGGCATAGTTGGTTGTAGTGGTGGCGGTGCCGTAGAGAGGCAAGTCGCCGCTGTAGAGGGCTATGTACATGCCGTTGCCGGTGTAGTTGTTGAAGAAGTACTCGTAGCCATGGATGCTGCCGGGAGTCTCGTCGTGAAGGTCGAGGGTGTCCATAGGCTCGAAGGTGGCTATGTCGCCGGGGTTGGCCATCACGCCGATGACAAGGCGCGTAGTATTGGACGCCACGGTGGAATTGTAGCGGCGCACGCTGAACGAGAGCGAGAGGTTCTTCACGCTGTCCTCGAACAGAGGCAGGGCGGCATAGCTGTAGGTGGCCGCCGTGCTTGTGCGCTGACCGTAGAAGTAGAGGCTGCGGCTGCCGTTGACGGCGTTGGTGCTGTATGGATAGGGGTATGCTGTAGCGGAGTTGGTGCCCTTGGTCCAACAGAGGTTGATGGGATAGCTGGAGCCAGAGCTGTAGGCCTCGAAATCTTCACTGTAGGGCAGCGGCATGGGAGCACACTTGGTCTGGAAAGAAGCCTCCATGCTCCAGTCGGAGCGGTCGTTGCCGCAGACACCGCGCACATAGACGTAGTAGGTGGTGCTGGCCGAAAGCCCATTGAGAGTGATGCTGTCGTCGCTGACGGTGATAAAGGCCGGGTTGTCCAGCGTGTCGGGATTCACAGCCGCTGTGCTGAGCAGGAACTCATAGCTCTGCGAGTTGCCGGTCCACGTGATAGTGGCCATCGTGTCGGTACACTCCGGCACAGACACCTCGGAGGGACGCATGCAGGTGGGCACTTCGGTGCAAATGTTGAAGACCACATTGGGCCTGCTGTAGGTGCGCGTACCACTGCCGTATGTGGTGCCGGTGCTTGACACGTAGAAGTAGGCCGAGCGGTAGTCGGGCGAGGTTGATGTGTAGTAGAACGTCACATTGGCCGTGGCCACAGTGTCGCGCACGAAACTAATCAAAAGGTTGCTGGCGCCGCTGTAGTTGAACGGTGCATTGAAGGGTATGTCAACCCAGCTGTTGGGTGCCACTTCAAGGTCGCCGCTGTAGACGAGAGTCATGGTGTTGCGGTCCACAGTGTCGTTGGCCACAGGCGTATTGAAAGCCTCAAGCGTTGTCTCGGCCACATATATCTTGGCTTTGCGGATGGTGCCGCCAGTGGTGCCGCTGTGCAGTTTGATGCCGTTGATGCGGTTGTTGGAAAGCAGGCCCATATCCATAAGTTCCTGAGCCGTGAACAGCGAAGTGGTGAAAGCCCTGGGATAGGAGCTGTAGCTGTAGAAGGCATACGTGTAGCCGCTCGATGTGCCGCGGCCTATGGTATCTATGATGTTGATGTTGTCGTCGCCACCACAGTCCACATTGGTGATGGCCTGCAGGGTAGCGCTCCAGTCGCTGGTGTCGGTACTGCCGCAGATACCGCGCACGCGGAACCAGTAGGCCGTGTAATCGTTGAGGTTGCCAATGGTGACGGTGGTGTCGTTGGCAACGACCGTGGATGCACCGGTGAAAGCCGCATTGTCGGCATACTCAACCTCATAGCTGTCGGCATTGCCCATCCAGTTCAATGTCACATTGTCGGAGCCGATCCCGCTTGCAACCAGGTTCTCGGGCCATACGCAGTTGGGCAGCAGCTCAACAACAATGCTGTCCAGATAGACAGTATTGTAGGTGCTGCTGGATGTCATACGGGGCAGCAGAATAGCCATATTGCCCTGACCCACGTAGCCAAAGAGGGAGAAGTTGAGGCGGTGTGTTGAGGAAGCAGGTTCTGTGGAGAGGTCGACAAACTGCAGTGTGTCGAAGGTTGACAGGTCGTTGGGGTCGCTCATCACACCGAGGTAGAACTGCAGCTTGTAGCTTGCCGTACTGGAGTGCTTCACGCTGAATGACACCTGCAGGTTGCCCAGAGGCTCCTCAAACAACGGCAACGCCGCATAGCAGTTAAGAGCCGAGGTGGAATAGAAGTACAGACCCATGCTGCCATGTATGGCCGCCGTGCTGTATGGATAAGGATACTGCGTCGTGGAGCCCATGACGCCCTTGGTCCAACAGGGGCTTATGGGGTTGGCCGCGCCTGTAGAGTAGGTCTCGAAATCCTCGATATAGGGCAGATCCTCGGTAGCTATCGGCGTGCAGGCGGTGCGGAATTCAATCTCAAAGGGGATGGTATAGGTGCCATCATCGCAGTCGGTGACCATGCTGATCCGATACTGAGTGTTTGGCATAAGGTCTGTGATAGTATACGTACTGTCGGAGAAAGTCTCTACGATGTCTGCCTCCATTGTGTCATCGAGATTCTTTACGGTGACAATATAGTTGCCGACATCATTGCTGTCCGAGACCACAATAGTGGCACTCCCCTGGGTTATACCATTGACACTGATACCCTGCGCACGCGGGCAGCCCGGCGTCATGTCAACAATAACGTCATCAATATAAAATACGTTGTAGCGTGCCGCCGTCGACTCGGGAGGACAGGGGGCCACAAGGGCTATGTAAAGGCCGTCGCCCTCATACTCGCCAAAGTCCACGTACAGGTTCTCCACCGTGGACGGTTCCTCGTCCGTGAGGTCGAAAACCTGCACGGTGTCGAATGTGCTTATGTCGTCGGCATTCTCCATCACACCAACAACCAGCTGGCTGAAGTAGGTGGCGGTAGAGCCGGTGTAGCGCTTCATGTTGAAACTCAGTCCAAGCTGATTGATCGAGGCGCTGAAGGCGGGCAGCGCGGCATAGCAGTAATACGGGGCCGTCGTAGATGTCGACGACGGCGTGAAACTGTAGAAATAAAGGCTGCGCTCACCGTTGATGGCGCTGGTCGAATAGGGATATGGATAGTTTGTGGTACCGCCTATGTGATCTTTCGTCCAGCAGGGGTCGATGGGGTTGGTAGCACCCGAAGCGTAGGCCTCGAAGTCTTCGCTGTAGGGCAGCGCCTCTATCGGGCTGCAGTGAGTGGTGACGCTCAGCAGGCGCGCGTCGCTGACGGCATTGCCGCAGTTGGCAACCACATAGAAGTCATATTCCGTGTTGGGATTGAGGCCGGTGACGGTGACAAATGTGTCGGTGACACTCTCCTCGGTGCCCTCGCCGGGGGTGAAGCCAGCAGGACCGTACTCCACCACCCATGCCGTCGGGTTGGCGGTGCGCTCGTCAGGTGTCCAGCTGAGACTCACCTCCTCATGGCTGCGGTTGGAGGCCACCAATTCCACTGGCTTGTAGCACGACGGGATGAGCATCAGGTTGATGTCGTCAAGATATACCGTTGTGTAATTGCTCGACGTCTGCTGCTGCGGTGTGGGAACATAGAAAACCACATAGCGGCCCGTGCCGGTGTAGCCGGCGAAGCTCACTTCCTGGTGGCTAATGGCGCTGGCGGGCTCGGTCGACATGTCCAGCGTATCTATCCAGTCAACCAACGTGTCCACATCTTCGGCAGAAGCAAACGCCAACGAGTCGGCCAGACCTACCATCACACGGCAGCTGTAGGTGGTGGTGCTGGTGTTGGTGGCCGAGGAACTGCGCTTCATCAGAAACTCCACCATCAGGTCTCTGACGTCCAGCGTCTCGTCGATGGCGGGCAGCGCCACCCACGAGGCACTCGAGGTTGAAGATGTCTTGATGGAATAGAAGTACAGGCCGCGCTGGCCGTTGATGGCAGCCGTGCTGTAGGGGTAAGGATAGCTGGTGGTGCTGCCGAAGACACCCTTGTGCCAGCAGGGGCTGATGGCCTGCGAGGTGCCGGTGCCGTAGGACTCGAAGTCCTCGAAGTAGGGCAGCTCGGTCTCCGTCAGCTCAATGCAGGAGGTGGTGAAGCTGAATTCGGTGGCAGTGTTGCTCGTGTCGTCACCACAGAGGGTATACACCATTCCCTCATACGTGGTGCCGAAACGCAGCCCCTGCAAGTCGTGGGTTGAACCGATGTTCACCGTATCGTAGGCTTCGTCGCCTCTGGCACGCAGCAGAAGCATGAAGGTGGTGGCCTCGTCGTGGTTCACGTTCAGCGTGGTCGACGCTCTGGTGATGTCCGTAGCAGTGACAGTGGCGGGGGCATAGCACGTGGAGGCCTGCACGCTGATGTTGTCCACAGCCGCAGGCGGATTGGCCGCAGCGGTGGTGCTGTTGACCCAGTAGAAAGCAAGATAGTAGTTGCCGGCATCGGGCACTACGGCCGTGGTGGCAAAGTGCTGCCACGTGCTCTGCAAGTTGAGTTTCGAGCCGCCGTCGACGGCAATGACGCCAGCAGGCACCGCCGAGGCACTGAGGCCCGTCATGGTCGACGTAGCAGCGGTGTAGTTGTCCCACTGGCTGGCAGGTATCAGCATGGCGCGCATGTAGGCCACTGTCGTGCTGCCCTGGCAGCGCCAGTCGTAGGAAACGTCATAGGAACCCTCGTCGCTGAAATTGAGCAGCATGGCAGCGAAGACGCGTACCGTGGTGTTGCTGTAGGCGTTGGCGAGAGTGGTGGTATTGTTGGTGATGTAGAGGCTGCGGCCCTCCTCGTCGCTGCCGGCATAGGCGGCGCCGCCAATGCACCACTGGTTGTGCGTGGCGTCATAGTTACGCAGCGTCCACTGCGCGTCGTCGTTGTCGTCCTCGAAGTCGGTTAAGAATGGCAGTGAAACGGGTTCAGGCGTGGTGGCCACGGTGAGCGAATCCCACCCCGAAGGGGTCTCGCCGCCGCACAGGGCACGGGCAAAGACACGGTAGGTGGTGTTGGGTGAGAGGTTGGTGAAGGTGTGCGAGGTGCCGCTACAGATTCCGCAATGACCGAAGCAGAAGTGGGGTTCAGCGACAGCTCCTCGCAGGCCACCTCGTAGGTGGCGCCGACCAACTCGTCCCACTGCACAGTGATGCTGCCCACGTCAACACTCGACACCCTCAGGCCGGCAATGTTCATGCACAGACTCTCGGTGGCTGTAGGGGTCTTGATGAGTTTGAGGTTGCCCTTGTACACACCGCGCGTGCCGGTCGTCGAAGACGAAGGGGCGTGGAAGTAGGATGTATCGCTGTCGTTCTGCCTGTAAAGAGCAGCATTGGTGGTGCTCGTATACGCGAACTGGGTATTCGTATTGTAGGTCGACGACCTCTTGGCCACCACAACCACCAGATTGCTGGTACCGTCATATTGGAACGGGGTGTTGAAGACGATGGGAAACTCCCCGTTCTCGGCCGGTATGGTGAAGTTGGAGCCGCTGTACACCAGCGTCAGCTGGCTCTCCGGTATCCACGCCGTGGTGGATGCGAAAGTTGTGACGCTGGCATGGCCGAGCCACACGCAGATAGTGTCATGAGTCACAGCCCCCGTGCTTCGGTTGTCGAGAATCATGGCTCTGATGTAGCCCGCATCGCCGACCTCGGCGCTCGAGTATAGCGTCTGGTTGTACGAATTCTTGTAGTAATTGTTGCTGAAGGTGACGCTGTTCTTCGTGGTCGAAGACCAGTTGCCGATGGTCACCGTCGTCTGCTGGGATGTCGCCACCGTCGGCAACAGCATCAGCGCCGCCAGCAGTAACATTCCCAAATGGGTAAATGTTTTTTTCATGATGTTAGATATTTTGGTTTAACTTGATTTTCAGTGTCTAATTGCAAAACCTCTTTTCAAAAGGCACCCACAAACTTACAGATACGATTTGAAAAAAGCAAGTGTTTTTTTCACTTTTAACATTTTTTTTATCGCAGCGCAAAGCGGCATTATGTTAATTTTGGTTACATTCGGCACCTTTCCGGTACGGAGTCCCTACGGCATTTCTACGGTATTTCTACGGTATTTCTACGCTTTTCACTGAAGAAATACCGTAGAAATACCGTAGAAATGGCGTCGGAGGAGCGAAGGGGGAGCGAAGGGACGGGCAAAAAAAACCGCCTCGTCCCGGGCGGGAGGAGGCGGTTGGGGGTTTGAGTGGCGGGGCCTACACGGTCTTGGCGCCGCGGCCGGTGGGTTTGGAGCCGGCGAGGGCGTAGAAGAGGATGTAGGCGAAGCCCGCGACGACGATCCAGTAGGAGGGCTGGTAGCCCGCCGGGCCCACGATGTCGACCACGGCGTTCATGGCCAGGGGCAGTATGCCGCCGCCGCAGACGAGGGCCATGAAGAGGCCCGAGGCGCGCTCGGTGTTGCTGCCGAGGCCTTCGACGGCGAGGTTGAAGATGCCGCCCCACATGACGGAGGTGCAGAGGCCCACGCAGACGAGGAGCGCTGCGCTGAGGGGTATGAGGTTGAAGCCGAAGCCCTGGGCTCCGTTGAAGCCGAGGAAGTGCACCTTGACGCTGGCGGGGATGAAGATGGCCAGCAGCACGAGCACCACGGCGGCGGAGGCGGCGACGCTGAGCATGCGGCGCGCCGAGACCTTGGCGCCCACAACGCCGCCTATGAGGCGGCCGACGAGCATCAGCAGCCAGTAGAAGCCGGTGACCGAGGCGGCGATGTCGTCGTCGTCAAGGGTGTCGGAGAGTATGTCGAGCTCGGGGTTCTGCAGCCACTTGTTGAGGATGTTGGGTGTGCCCACCTCTACGCCGACGTAGATAAAGATGGCTATGGCGCCGAGCACGAAGTGGCGGTAGCCGAAGAGGTCGCGGAAGGAGCCCGCGGCGGCCTTGCCGGCGCCGCTGTCGCCGCTCTCGGGGATGCGGGTGAAGAGGATGACGACGAAGGCCAGGGCGAAGATGGCCATGGCGGTGTACATCAGGGGGAAGGTGTCGGAGATGCGGGCGTCGACGATGGAGGGTATGAGGAGGCCCGTGATGACGATGACGGCGGTGCCGCAGAGCGAGTTGAAGGTGCCGCCGTACTGGATGAGCTGGTTGCCACGGTTGCCGCCGCCGCCGAGGCGGTTGAGCATGGGGTTGACGACGGTGTTGAGGAGGCACATGGAGAAGCCCGCCACGAGGGCGCCGGCGAGGTAGACGCCGAAGCTGCCCACGAGGCCCGAGACCAGCTGCACGCCGACGCCGGCGAAGCCCACGGCGACGGCTATGAGGGCGGTGGTCTTGTAGCCGCGGCGCTGCAGCAGGTTGCCCGCGGGGATGCCCATGAGGGCGTAGGCTATGAAGTTGGCGAAGACGCCGAGGGTGCCCTGCCAGTTGGGGATGGTGAACTGGTTTTTCAGTATGTCGCCCATGGGCGAGGCCAGGTTGGTGACGAAGGAGATCATGCCGAAGAGCAGGATCATCACGACGATGGGGATGACGTTGGTCTTGTTGGTCTTGTTTTCCATAACGGTTTAAGGGATAAAAAAAGGCAGACACCCGCCGCGCAGGTGTCTGCCGATTGTCCGGCGTCAGCCTTTCAGGGCCTCTGAGCCGCTGACGATTTCTATGATTTCGTTGGTGATTGCCGCCTGGCGGGCTTTGTTGTAGCTCAGCCGCAGGTCTTTGAGGAGCTCCGTGGCGTTGTCGGTGGCCTTCTGCATGGCCGTCATGCGGGCGCCATGCTCGGCGGCCAGCGAGTCGAGGATCATGCGGTAGAAGGTGCTGCGCAGCGTCAGCGGTATCATCTCGCGCAGTATCTCCTCCTTGGAGGGCTCGAAGATGTAGTCGTTGTTGGCCTTGCGGCCGCCGCGCTCCTTAGTGCCGCCGGCGCCGACGGGAAGCCACTGCTCGCAGACGAGGTCCTGGGCTATGGAATTGCGGAACTGGTTGTAGACAACCTCGACGCGGTCGATGCTCTTGTCCACGAAGTCGGCCATCAGGGTGTCGGCCAGTGTGGCTATGGCGTCGAAGGAGGGGCTGTCGAGGAGTTCGTCGTAGGAGGCGACCTTGAGGTCTTTCTGGCGCGAGAGCTGCTCGGAGGCCTTCTTGCCGATGCACACGAGCCTCAGGGCGGCGCCCTCGGCGCGCCAGTGGGCTATGCGCTGGTTGGCGAGCTTGAGGACGTTGCTGTTGAAAGCGCCGCAGAGGCCCTTGTTGGAGGTGACGACCACCAGGACGACGCTCTGCGCGGGGCGCTGGGCATGGTACGGAGTGGCCACGCCGTCGCCGGTGTCGATGTCGGCGATGATGTCGTTGAGCTGGGCCGCGTAGGGGCGCATGCCTATGATGGCGTTCTGCGCACGGCGGAACTTGGCGGCGGAGACCATCTTCATGGCGGAGGTGATCTGCTGCGTGGAGCTCACCGAGGCTATACGCGTGCGTACTTCTTTAAGGTTTGCCATTCATGCAATGTTTAATGGTTATGGGTTATTGGTTATTGAAGACCGATGCAGCCAATTTCTATAACCAATAACCTATAACCTTTACTTATATCGCTCTGCTGTGTCGAGGGCCAGCTCCTTCATGGCGGCGAGGTCGCTGTCGACGAGCTTGCCGGCGCGCAGGTTGGCCAGGATGTCGGCGTGCTGCTGCTTCATGAGGAAGAGGAAGGCCTTCTCGAAGTCGCGTACCTTGTCTACCGCCACTTTCTGCAGCAGGCCGTTGGTGCCGCAGAAGATGATGGCCACCTGCTCTTCGACGGGCATGGGGCTGTACTGCGGCTGCTTGAGGATCTCCACGTTGCGCACACCCTTGTCGAGCACCGCCTTGGTGGCGGCGTCGAGGTCGGAGCCGAACTTGGAGAAAGCCTCCAGCTCGCGATACTGGGCCTGGTCCATCTTCAGCGTGCCGGCAATCTTCTTCATGGACTTGATCTGTGCCTTGCCGCCGACGCGCGACACGGAGATGCCGACGTTGATGGCGGGGCGGATGCCGCTGTTGAAGAGGTTGGTCTCAAGGAATATCTGGCCGTCGGTGATGGAGATGACGTTGGTGGGGATGTAGGCCGACACGTCGCCTGCCTGGGTCTCAATGATAGGCAGGGCGGTGAGCGAGCCGCCACCCTTCACCTTGCCCTTGAGGGATGCCGGCAGGTCGTTCATCTGGGCGGCGATGGCGTCGTTCTGGATGATGCGCGCGGCACGCTCCAGCAGGCGGCTGTGGAGGTAGAAGACGTCGCCAGGATAGGCCTCGCGTCCCGGCGGGCGACGGAGGAGCAGCGACACCTCGCGGTAGGCCACGGCCTGCTTGGAGAGGTCGTCGTAGACAACAAGTGCGTTGCGGCCCGTGTCGCGGAAATACTCGCCGATGGCGGCACCGGCGAAGGGGGCGTAGAACTGCATGGCGGCAGGGTCTGAAGCCGTGGCGGCGACGATGATGGAATACTCAAGGGCGCCTTTCTCCTGCAGGTTCTTCACCAGGTTGGCCACGGTGCTGCCCTTCTGGCCGCAGGCCACATAGATGCAGTAGACGGGGTCACCGGCGTCATAGTTGTTGCGCTGGTTGATGATGGTGTCTATGGCTATGGCCGTCTTGCCGGTCTGGCGGTCGCCGATGATGAGCTCGCGCTGGCCGCGACCGATGGGGATCATGGAGTCGATGGCCTTGATGCCTGTCTGCAGGGGCTGCTCGACGGGCTGGCGGTAGATGACGCCGGGGGCCTTGCGCTCGAGGGGCATGTCGAAGAGCTCACCAGCTATGGGGCCCTTGCCGTCGATGGGCTGGCCTATGGTGTTGATGACACGGCCAAGGAGGCCTTCACCCACGGGGATGGAGGCGATGCGGCGCGTGCGCTTGACGGTGTCGCCCTCGTTGATGGTGCTCACCTCGCCGAGCATGACAACACCGACGTTGTCCTCTTCGAGGTTCTGCACTATGCCTTGGTCGCCGTTGTCAAACTCGACGAGCTCGCCGCTCTGGGCGTTGCTGAGGCCGTAGACACGGGCGATGCCGTCACCGACAGTGAGCACGGTGCCTACCTCTTCGAGCTTGGTGTCGATGCTGACATCGGCCAGCTGTTTTTTAAGGATTGCCGATACCTCGGCAGGTTTTATGTCTGACATAATGTTATAGTTTGCTTTCGTATTCGTTTTTGGCGAACTCCACGCGCATACGCTTTATCTTGGTACGGATGCGCGCATCGTACATCTTGCCGTCGAACTCGAGCTTGAAGCTGCCGAGCATCTTGGGGTCTGTGCGGTCATGCAGTTCCACCGTCTTGCCGGTATAGGCCGCCACCATCTCGGTGACCAGGCGGCGAGCGTTGTCATCGATGGGCTGGTGGGTGACGAGGTCGCTGAGCACGATGCCCTTCTCGTCGCGATACATCTGAAGGAATGAGTCGCTGATACCGCGCAGGTATACCGAACGGTTCTTGCGTACGACGAAGAGCAGGAACACCATGGTGGCCTCGTAGACATGCTCCGCAAAGAGGTCGCGCACTATGGCTTGCTTTTTGTCCTGCTTGATGACGGGGTTGGCGAAGACTACGGCGAGCTCATGGTTCTCGGCCATCACAGAGCCCACAAGGCGCATGTCGTCGGCCACGCGGTCGAGCTTGTCGATGTCGCGGGCAAGCAGCAAGAGCGCTTTGGCGTAGCTCGTATTGATCTTATAGTTGTTCATATCAGTTCAGGTGCATGAGTTCCAGCTCCTTCTGTATGAGGGCGTCGGCTTTGGACTTGTCGCTGAGCTCGGCGCGGATGAGCTTCTCGGCTATCTCGATGCTGAGGTTGGCCATCTGGTTCTTAAGCTCGGTCATGGCTTTGAGCTTCTCGTAGTTGATGTTCTCGCGGGCATTGTCTACGATGCGGTTTGCCTCAAGGGTGGCTTTGGCGCGAGCCTCCTCGACAATCTGGTCGCTGGCCATACGCGCATTGCGCAGCATCTCGTCGCGCTCCATCTTGGCCTGACGCAGAAGTTCCTCGTTGTGGGCCACCAGATGCTTCATCTCCTCGCGGGCCTTGGCGGCCTCATTGAGGGATGCGGCGATGGCCTCCTCGCGCTTCTTCAGCGCCTTGAGGATCGCCGGCCATCCGAACTTGATGAGTATGAACGCCAGAATGCCGAAACTCAACAGCATCCAGAAAAAAGTTCCTACTCCGGGATTAATTAGAGGGTTATTCATCTATGTTCTCTTTAGTCTTCTTGCTAAAGGGGCTGCCAATCGCAGCCCCGGTTCTCTTGTCGTTGCCCGACTTACTTGAGGACGACGAGCAGGCAAAGCACAACGGCGAAGAAGGCGACGCCTTCCACCAGAGCGGCGGCGATAATCATCGTCGAGCGGATGTCGCCACCGGCCTCGGGCTGGCGGGCCATGCCTTCCATGGCGCCCTGGCCGATTTTACCGATACCGATACCGGCTCCGACGGTAGCCAAACCGGCTCCGATAGCTGCTCCCAGGTAACCCCAGGCGATGCCGGCCACTGCCTGCAATGCAATCAATAGTGATGTCATAATGCTTTATTTTATGTTAGTTAAACTGTTTTATCTCACAAAAGAGACTGCAAAGATATACATTTTTTTGCAATTACACGACAAAAAACTAAACTTTTTTTTCTATCAGGTCCAGACTGTAGTGAAGACCAACATTTTCCCTACGGGCCCTTGCCATCTTGATGATAAGGTATGAACAGGCTATGAGGTTGCGCAATTCACTCAACGGCTCGGTGAGGACTGACCTGTTGTACAGGTCTTCGGTCTCACGGAAGATGAGGTTCAGGCGGTCGAAGGCACGCTGCAGGCGCAAGTCGCTGCGCACAATGCCCACATAATTCCACATTATCTCCTGCAATTCATGCTTGGTCTGCGTGATGAGCACCATCTCTTCGTTGAGGACCATGCCCTCGGCGTTCCAGTCGGGCACCTCGCTCTTGAAGGGGATATCGCCGACGGTTTCTATTGCCGACATGGCTGCGTTGTGGGCATAGACGACAGCCTCCAGCAGCGAGTTGCTGGCCAGTCGGTTGCCGCCATGCAAGCCCGTGCAGCTGCATTCGCCGGCGGCATAGAGGTGTTTTATAGAGCTCTCACCGTTGCGGTCCACCTTGATGCCACCGCACTGGTAGTGCGCCGCCGGGCGGATCGGTATCATGTCGCGAGTGATGTCTATGCCTATCGAGAGACACTTGGCGTAGATGGTGGGGAAGCCTTCGATAAGGTGCTTCTTGCCAATGCCGCGTGCGTCAAGATACAGGTAATCCTTGCCGCTGAGCTTCATCTCATTGTCTATGGCGCGTGCCACTATGTCGCGTGGAGCCAGACTCAGACGCTCGTCATACTTCTGCATGAATTCCTTGCCGTTGCGGTCCTTGAGCACAGCGCCGGCGCCACGCATGGCCTCGGTGATGAGGAAAGCGGGCTTCTCTGCGGGGTTGTAGAGGCTCGTGGGGTGGAACTGCATGAACTCCAGGTCGCTGAGCACACCGCGGGCACGGTGCACCATAGCCACGCCATCGCCGGTGCTTATCACGGGAGTGGTGGTGGTGCTGTAGACATTGCCCATGCCGCCGGTGGCCAGCAGGGTCACCTTGGCCAGATAGGTATCTATGCGGTTGGTGTCGCAGTCGAGGGCGTAGACGCCATAACACTCGATGCCCGGCGTGTGCTTGGTGACACGCTGTCCCAGGTGGTGCTGTGTGATGATGTCTATGGCAAACTGGCGCTCCTTGATGTCTATGTTGGGGTGACGTCGTGCTGCCTCCAGCAGACCACGTTCTATCTCCTCGCCGGTATTGTCCTTGTGGTGCAGGATGCGGAACTCCGAGTGGCCGCCTTCGCGGTGCAGGTCGAAGCGGTCTCCCCCACCCTCACGGTCGAAGTTCACCCCATACTGCACCAACTCGCGTATGCGGTCCGGAGCCTCGCGGATGGTCATCTCCACCACCTCGCGGTCGCAGATGCCGTCGCCGGCAACCAACGTGTCGTGGATGTGCTTGTCGAACGAGTCGCTGTCGTACATCACTGCCGCTATGCCGCCCTGTGCATAGCGCGTGGAGCCCTCGGCGGCGTCACCTTTGGTGAGGATGCACACCTTGCCGTAGGGCGCCACCTTGAGGGCGAAGCTGAGGCCGGCGATGCCGGAGCCTACAACCAGAAAGTCTACTTCGTAGCGCATGTAGTTATTTGACTATTAGTTTACGCACTGCCGTCTCCGCGCCGTCGCCGACGCGCACAAAGTACACGCCTGCCGACAGGCCGCTGACATCCAGCGTCAGCATGTCGCTCTGCGCAATGCCGCTGAGACGCATCTTGCCGTTTATGTCTACCACTGCCACCTCGCTGCCAGCCTTTACACCGTTCACCACAGCATACTCTGTAGCAGGGTTGGGAGCTATGGCGACCGCAGCGGCCTCCACACCGTCGATGCCCACCGAGCTCTCGAAAGTGGCTATGAAGGTGGCATCCTGTGTCACGGTGAAGACACGCGGGTTTTCTGTGTTCCCGTCCTGCCAGCTCACGAAGCGGTAACCGGCCGCCGGAATCGGCGTCAGCGTTGCCGTGGAGCCGGCGTTGTAGGTGCCGCCACCACTCACGGTGCCCCACGAGTCGTTGTTGCTCATGACGGTGATGGTATACTGTGTAGGCGGTATGGCCTCAAAGGTGGCTATGTATGTGGCGTTGGCTGTCACGGTGACCGTGCGCGGGTTCTGCGTGCTGCCGTCCTGCCAGCTGACGAAGCGGTAGCCGCTGGCGGGCGTGGCCGTCAAGGTGACCGTGGCACCGGCGTTGTAGGTGCCACCGCCAGTCACAGTGCCCCAGGCCGCGTTGTTGCTCACCACCGTGAGTGTATACTGTGTAGGCGGTATAGCCTCGAAGGTGGCTATGTATGTGGCGTTGGCCGTCACGGTGACCGTGCGCGGGTTCTGCGTGTTGCCGTCCTGCCAGCTCACGAAGCGGTAGCCGCTGGCGGGCGTAGCCGTCAAGGTGACCGTGGCACCGGCGTTGTAGGTGCCGCCGCCCGTCACAGTGCCCCAAGCCGCATTGTTGCTCACCGCCGTGACGGTGTACTGCGGCGCGGCGCCAGCAGTGATGGTCACATCGTCGATGGCCATGAAGTACTGATCCGTGCAGTTGTAGTGGCGGAAAGCCACATACACCGTCTGACCGGCGTAGGCCGCCAGACTCACGGTGCGCGTAGCCCACTGCGCCGCCGTCAAGGTCTCCTCATAGACTGCCGTCGTCGCGGTGAAGGCCGCCACAGTCTTCGCCGTGGCCACATACACTGCGTAGTGCTCCTCGGGGTAGTCGTTGTTCGAAGCGCTGACAGCCCACGAGAGGTCGTAGCTGCCCGTGGCGGGAACCACTATCGCGGGGCTCACCAGCCAGTTGTCGGGAGTCAGGGCTCCCACACCATTCACGTATGAGTAGGACGCCGCGCTGTAGCTCGAACTGTTGTTGCCGAAGCCGCCGAGGGCCTCCCAGCCGTAGCCGTCGCTGTTGTTGTCGATGGTGCTCCAGCAGGCGCCGATGCCGCCCTCGAAGCCTTCCGTCCACGGGAAGCTCGTCACCGCACACGAGGCGTCGGAGGCAAAGGTGGCCGTGTAGGTGGCGTTGCCCGTCACCGTGACGGTGCGCGGGTTCTGCATGTTGCCGTCCTGCCACTGCACGAAGTGGTAGCCCGCGGCCGCCGTGGCCGTCAGCGTGGCCGTGGCGCCGGCGTTGTAGGTGCCGCCGCCGCTCACAGTGCCCCAGGCAGCGTTGCTGCTGTTGGCGGTGATGGTGTACTGGGCCACACCCTGGCTGATGGTGACATCGTCAAGGAACAGGGCGTACATGTTGGCGCTGACATAGCGCCACATGACGCTCACCGAGTCACCGGCAGGCACCGTGAAGGTGGCCATGCGGTCGACGTAGAGGGTATCCGTCAGGGTCTCGCTGAATATCATGACGCTGGTGTCGTTGCCCATAGCCCACACCTGGTAGCTCTCAGGGTAGTTGGCACTCATGACGCGCGTCTTCCACGACACGGTGTGTGTGCCTGTCACAGCCACGCGCGGCGTCATCAGCCAGTCGTCGGCCTGTGCCTGGTAGATGGCATAGGCGCAGCGGCTTCCGTTGTAGCCGTAGGTGCCTATGATGCCCCAGGTGGTGTCGTTCTGGTTGTTGTCGCGCAGCGACCAGCAGGGGGCGCCGTTCTCGAAGTCCATGGTGTAGGGTAGTGCCGTGATGGCGCAGGTGTCGCCGGTCTGCGGCGCGGCGTCGGCCGCAAAGGTGGCCGTGTAGGTGACGTTGGCCGTCACCGTGACGGTGCGCGGGTTCTGCGTGTTGCCGTCCTGCCACTGCACGAAGTGATAGCCGCTGTTGGCCGTGGCCGTCAGCGTGGCCGTGGCGCCGCTCTGGTAGGTGCCGCCTCCGCTCACCGTGCCCCAGGCTGCGTTGTTGCTCGCAGTGGTGACGGTGTAGCTCTGCGGAGCGGCAGACTGACCCATGAGGAGCTTGATCTCCCACGAATAGTTGAGGCCCAGCTGCGGCAGGTGCGACCAGCTGTTGTTGTAGTATGTCCAGTCGCTGTTGGGGTCGGTGGTGTGAGGCGCAGAGCCAGCAGGGTAATCCATGCCGGTGCTTAATATCGCCACCCACAGGTTGCTGGCGCTGCTGATGGCCAGCGGTGTGGGGAAGGTGTAGGTCATGTAATGGCCGCTGGCGGTATCAGCGTCGGTGACGTTGAGCGTATAGGTGCCTATCTGCGTCTGCGGGGCGTCGCTGCCGCCCTGGTAGACGTTGAGCGTATAGGTGCCGGGCTCCGCCACGACAGCCATCACGCCGTAGAGATGCGTGCGCCCCGTGAGGAAAGCGGAAGGCATCATGATGCCCCAGCCGAAGTCGTTGCCGCCGGCTCCGACATTGGTATAGTGCTGACGGTCGAGGACGTAGCTCACCGTGTCGCCCACGGTGTAGTCGACCACGTCGACCCACATGGTGTCGCTGCCCGTGCCGTAGGTGTTGGTGGCGGTGGCTATGATGCGGTATAGGCCTGTGGTGTTCCACGTGGCCGTAGCCGTAGCGCCGGTGGCCGTGGCGGGCGTGGCGCCCTGCAGCGACCAGCTGACGCTGGCGCCCTCGGTGGCCGTGGCGGTGAAGGTGTAGGCCATGCCCTTGCCCAGCTGCTGCTGGCCGCTGATGGCGATGGTGGGCGGCGGGTAGCTGCTGGCCGGCGTGGCCGAGAGGACGGCCTTGATGAGCCACGAATAGTTGAGGCCGAAGTCTGTGATATGGGCCCACGTGCCGCCGTTGTTGATCCAGTTGCTGTTAGGGTCGCCCGTGTAGTCGCACACCGTCATCATATAGGTGCCGGTGGCCGTGAAGGTAACCCATATGTTCTCGTTGCCGAGGGCGAAGGCTGCGTCGAGCTGCGCCTCCTGCCATCCGCCGGCGGTGAAGGTCACCGTCTGCGTGTGCGCCAGGGTGCCGGGCACCGTGTCGCCGCCGCGGTAGACGCTCAGCGTGTAGTTGCCCGTCTGGTCAGAGCGCACATTGAGCATGACGCTCTTCAGGTAGTTGTTGTTCAGCGTGCCGGCGGGGAACATCACGCCCCACTGGAAGGTGCCGCCGTTGGCGTTGCCCACGGAGCTGACGGGGGCGTTGTTGCCGCAGTAGCTGACGGTGTCGCCGCTGACCTCCACCACGCTGCTGAACACACCCTTCACCATGGCCGACTTCTGCCAGTATTCGCCGTATTCGTATATGGTGCCGTCAGGCGAGAGGAGCAGGCTGCTCGGCACACCGCTGTAGTTGGTGAGGCTCACCGGATACACGCCGCTGTCGTCGCTGCTGATGAGAATCCAGATATCAGAGGTGGCCGCCACGGGGGTGGCAAGCTCCACGGTGTGCCAGGCATCCTCGTCGCCGGCGCTTACGGTATAGGAGGCCGTGGCCGCCGTCGTCTCGTGGCTGCTGCCGGTGTAGACGGTGAAGTTGTACGTGCCGGCGGTGTAAGCATAGAACATTATCGACGTCATCTGCTTGGTGGCGTCGAGAGCCGATGCCGGCAGTTTGACGCCGCCGGTATAGGGCGAGAGGCTGAGAAGGCTTCCGTTGCAGTAGGCCACAGTGTCGCCACCGCCGATGGCCACACCCTTGGCGGAGAAGCTGTAGCTGCCGCCGTTGGCGTATATCTCGCGCGGGTTGCTGGTGGAACCGTCGGTCCAGCCGTTGAAGCGGTAGCCCTCGGGCAAGGAAGCCCGCAGCACCACCGTGTCGCCGAAGGCGAAGCTGGAGGCGGAGGCGCCGCTGGTGCGGTTATACACCGTCACCGACGAACCTGCGGGGGAGCCGCTCTGCATCGAGCCCGTGACGGTGGTGGTCCCCGTGGTGCTCCATGCCGTGTTGGGGCGTATGCCTATGAGCACCGAGTTGTCGAGGTTGAAGGTATAGGTGGCGTTGCCGCCGGTGCCGCCGGCGCCGGGGTTGAGAGCCCCGATGGTGTAGTAGTCGTCGTTGCTGCCGCCCCAACCCCAGTTTACGTGGAAGTAGCCGTTGTTGTCATAGCCGTCGAGCACAAAGCTGTGTCCGCCGCTCTCGTCCCTGCCCGAGTAGAGGATCGGGCGCTGCTGGTCGAGCTCGCTGCGCAGCAGGGCGCAGTATTCGGCGTCGCTGTAGAACCCGCGCTCCACATTGGCCATATCGGGACGGTATTTGAAATACTGCATCAGCGAAGCCTGCGACGTCGGTTTCATCGACGAGCTGTAGGCGTTGTTGGCGCCGCTGGCCACAGGGCTGTAGGCCATCTCGTCGGCCACGCCGATGTGGTACATCAGTGTGGCCACGGCGTTGACCTGCGCCGTCGTGCTGGCCGAAGTCAGGGCGTTGGGCATCTGCGACCACTGGTAGGTCGTGGCCCCGAAGTTGGCCGTCAGGTTGTTGTAGGTATACTGCGTGCCGTTCACGGTGCGCGAGGAGCTGTATGTATGGCTGCCGTAGCCCGTGGCGGGGTGGTTGTGGTATTTCATCACCTGCGCCGTGGCCGTGGCCACACAGCCCGTCACCGCACGCTCGGCATCGCCGCCGTTGGTGGGGCAGAGGGCGTTGTAGTAGGGACTCTGGTTCCACGTGGTGGTCATCAGCGGGGCCACCGCTGTCGACACCACGGGCGGCGGCACGGCGCCGTCGAGCAGCTCGCGCCAGGCCCCGGGAAGCGAAGACTCCTTTTCCACACCAGCCACCTGCAGGGGCGAAGTGGGTATATCCCTGGACGAGTGGCGTTTCCACCACCTTATCTCACGCTCGTAACCCTCGAGGAAGCTGCGTATGTTCGCCGGCATATCCTCGGCCACGAAACGGTTGTTGACGCTGTAGGCCAGCACGGGCTTCACGCAGTCGTCGCCGCTGACGAGGGCGAAACCACCCTCGGGGGCGGCGAAGACGTAGAACTCCGTGAACGGAGTCTGCGCCGTAATATCCTGCAAGGCAGCGGGATTCTTCATACCCTGCGCCTGCAGCCAGGTCTGCGCCACGCGGCGCGCCACATCCTGCGACACCGGACGGGCAATGCCCGCCAGCGAGAGCGTCAGCAACACAAAAAAGATAATCGTCCTTTTCATAACATTTTCAATTTAATATATTATACACATCTTACACAATGCCAGCATCATACACACAACGGTCACACTCCCTTAACAATGCAAACATACACATTATTTTGCAAAACTACAACTTTTTTTCTCCTCACCCTCATTTTCCACTCAAACATAGGCAAAAAGCACCGCCCTCCCCTCGCCTCCCCTACGGACCCTCTACGGACCCTCTACGGACCCGGTACGGCCGTTCTTCAGTAGTTCTTCAGTAGTATTTCAGTGCTACACTGAAGAACTACTGAAGAAGTATCGTTGAAGTATCGTTGAAATGCCGTACCGGCTCCGTGGGGAGGGCGAGGGGGAAAAGCAAGAGGGAAATGCAAGAAGAGGCTGAAAACCAACAGAAAACGACGCGGAGACGGCTGGAAGACGGCTGGAAGACGGCTGGAAGACGGCTGGAAGGCGGCTAGAAGACGGCTGCAAGACGGCTGCAAGGCGGCAGGAAGGCGGCAGGAAGGGAGAAAAATAGGGCACGCGCACAATAAAAGGCAACAAGATGCGTTGTAATGCTGTTATGGGTGTTATAGCGCGACAGAGCATCAAGGGGGCGATGGCCAACTACCTGGGGGTGGCGATAGGGTTCGTCACCACCTTCTTCGTGCTCACCCGCATGCTGACCACCGAGGAGGTGGGGCTGACGCGCGTGATGGTGGATGCCGCCGTGCTCTTCTCGGCCATAGCGCAGCTGGGCACCAACGCCTCCATCGTGCGCTTCTTCCCGTGGTTCAAAGACGGGCGCCACCGCCACGGCTTCTTCGGCCTGGCGCTGCTGCTGCCGCTGGCGGGCTTCGCCCTGGTGGGGCTGGCGCTGCTGGCTTTCCGCGGCCGCCTCGTGGAGGTATACAGCGTCAACTCGCCCCTGCTGACCGACTACTTCGGCCTGCTGCCGATGCTGATATTCTTCTCGCTCTACCTGACGGTCTTCGAGACCTGCGCCTCGGTGCTGATGCGCATCACGGTGCCCAAGATGGTGCGCGAGGTGGGCATCAGGGTGTTCACCCTGGCGGCCTATCTGCTCTACGGCTACCGCGTCATCACGCTCGACGCTTTCGTGTGGCTCTTCTGCGGCAGCTACGGGCTGGCCATGCTGCTCAACCTGGTCTACCTGCTCCGGATAGAGCATTTCCGCCTGGGCATCTTCCGTGTCGACTGGCGGCATCTGCGCTCTACGGGGCTGGCGCGCGACATGGTGCGCTACACGCTCTTCATGACGGCCACGGTGCTGGCCGGCAACGTGCCCCTGCTGGGGTCGCTGTTCCTCGGCGCCAAGGCCGGGCTGGCGCTGACGGGCGTCTACACCATAGCCTTCTTCATAGCCAACGTCGTCGAGGTGCCCTACCGCTCGCTGGGCGCCATATCGCGGCCCGTGATAGCGGCGGCGGTGAAGGAGGGCGACTGGGAGGAGGTGAACCGCCTGGGACGGCAGGTGAGCCTGCACCAGCTGATGGTGAGCCTCATGATATTCTACGTCATCTGGATCAACCTCGACACGCTCTTCGCGCTGATACCCAACGGCGAGGACTACCGCGGGGGCGCCGGCGTGGTGCTCATCCTCGGGCTGGCCAAGGTGCTCAACTCGTCGCTCAGCATAAGCACCGACGTGCTCAACTACTCGCGCCACTACGCCTACGGGCTGCTCTTCATCGGGGTACTGACAGCCAGCGCCCTGGTGCTCAACGACCGACTGATAGGGCCCATGAGCATCAACGGCGCCGCCATGGCCACGCTGCTGAGCTACGCCATATACTTCGCGCTGCTGCTGGCCTTCCTGTGGCGGCGGCTGCGGGTGAGCCTCTTCAGCGCCGCGCAGCTCAAGACGCTGGCGGTGATGACCGCGGCTTTCGCCCTCGACTGGGGGTGGCGATCCTGGCTCACGCCCCTCGTGGCCACCGGCGGCATGGCGCCGATGCTCGCCGACGCCGTGCTGAAGACCGCCGTGCTGGCCTCGGCGGCGGCAGCGGCGATGGTGGCATGGAAGGTGTCGCCCACGGTGAACGACATCGTGGCACGCTTTTTGCACAAAAATCATAGATAACGACAGACAATACAAACAATGTTAGACAAACTGGAAGCGATTTATACACGCTACAAGGAGATTGAAGAACAGATGAACGACCCGCAGGTGACTGCGGACATGAAACGCTATGTGAAGCTCAGCAAGGACTACAAGGACCTGCAGCCGGTGGTGAAGGCGTACCACGAGTACAAGGGGCTCCTCGACACCATAGCCGAGTGCAAGGAGCTGCTGGAGGGCGAGAAAGACCCCGAGCTGCGCGAGATGGCCAAAGAGGAGCTGACGGCCGCGCAGGAGCGCAAAGGACCCATGGAAGACGACATACGCCTGCTGCTCATCCCCGCCGACCCCACGGACTCGAAGAACGCCGTGGTGGAGATACGCGGCGGCACGGGCGGCGACGAGGCCTGCATCTTCGCCGGCGACCTGTTCCGCATGTACACGCGCTACTGCGAGAAGAAGCACTGGAAAGTGGAGGTCACGGACTTCAACGAAGGCACCTCGGGCGGGTACAAAGACATCACCTTCACCGTCACCGGCGAGGGCGTCTACGGACTGCTGAAATACGAGAGCGGTGTGCACCGCGTGCAGCGCGTGCCGGCCACAGAGACCCAGGGCCGCATACACACCAGCGCGGCGGGCGTGGTGGTGCTGCCGGAGGCCGAGGAGTTTGACGTGGAGCTCAACATGAGCGATGTGCGCATAGACACCTTCTGCGCCAGCGGCCCCGGCGGACAGTGTGTGAACACCACCTACTCGGCCGTGCGACTGACGCACATTCCCACGGGCATCGTGGTCTCCATGCAGGACCAGAAGAGCCAGATCAAGAACAAGGAGAAGGCCATAGCCATACTGCGCACAAGGCTCTACGAGCGCGAGTACAACAAGTACATGGAGGAGCTCTCCAGCAAGCGCAAGACCATGGTGGCCACGGGCGACCGCAGCGAGAAGGTGCGCACATACAACTACCCGCAGAGCCGCGTGACGGACCACCGCATAGGCTGGAGCATGCACAACCTGCCGGCGTTCATGGACGGCGATATCGAGGAGTGCATCGAGGCGCTGCAGCTGGCCGAGAACGCCGAGAAGCTGAAGGCTTCGGTGGGCTGACCGGCGGCAAATGGATAAAAAGGCTATCGGCCATTGAGGAAATTCGGGCTCATAGGAAAACGGCTGGGGCACTCGCTGTCACAGGAGCTCTTTGAAGCCCAGGGCTTCAGGGATGCCGGCTACGGTCTCTACGAGATGGCGTCGCTCGACGGGCTGCGCCGCTGGGTTGAGGCCGAGGGCATCAGCGGCTTCAACGTCACTATACCATACAAGCAAACGATACTGCCACTGCTGGACGCCGTGGACGACATGGCCGCGGAGATAGGGGCCGTGAACTGCGTGAGCGTGGTGCACGGGCTGTTGGTGGGCCACAACACCGACGCCCCGGCATTCATGGCCACCCTGGCCGGAGAGCCGAGCCTCGGCAAAGCGCTGATACTGGGCACCGGAGGGGCGGCGCGTGCGGTGGCTTACGCGCTGGGCCAGATGGGGGTAGAACACGTGTTCGCAAGCCGCAAGCCGCAAACGGCAGACGTCAAGCCCGTCATTGGATATGAGGACATTACGGCAGAATACAGCACGATTGTCAACGCCACGCCGGTGGGCATGTATCCCGACAGCGGCAACACCCCTCTCCCACTCGCCACACTCGTCGACAAGACCTCGCCGCTGCTCGTTTACGACCTTGTCTACAACCCCTCGCAGACCCTGCTGATGAGGGAGGCCGAGACACTCGGCGCAAGGGCCAAAAACGGCCTCGAGATGCTCCGCAGGCAGGCGGAATTAAGCTGGGCCATCTGGGGATTATAGAAAAATATAGCACTATATACCAGCGCATTGCAAGAATTATTGAAAAAATATTTTGCCAGTTGGAAAAAAGTGCGTACCTTTGCACCCGCTTTTGAGAGAACGAAAGCTGCTTTTTTGCCCAGGTGGTGGAATTGGTAGACACGCTACTTTGAGGGGGTAGTCGCCATAGGCGGTGCAAGTTCAAGTCTTGTCCTGGGCACAAACAAAAAAGCCTGAAACGAAAAGAGCCCGGATGGCGGAATTGGTAGACGCGCACGTTTCAGGTGCGTGTATCGAAAGATGTGCAGGTTCAAGTCCTGTTCCGGGCACCAAAAAAGAGAAGACCTTGAGAGTCTTCTTTTTTTGTTATCCATAATCCTTGCCTGCCGGCGCCTACGGCACAGCATATCAAAAAAAAGAAGACCTACGGCCTTCTTTTTTCACTCATACAACAAACCACTTACTGAATGGGGTGTATTTTGCCACTACGGTTGCCGAAGAAGAAGAACAGGCCATAGGCCAAGACAAGAAGCAAAGCGACTACAATGGTGTAGAAATTCTTGTCGGCAACAAGAATGTAGCCGATGTTGATGACAAGTTGCGCGGCAGCATAACCTGCAGAAACATAGAGGTGCGGCACTTGCAAGTCGTTGACCATGGTCTCGTATGCATGCTCACGGTGAGCGGCAAAGATATTACGACCTGCAAGGAAACGCTTGGCAATGGTGAGGAAACCGTCTGCCAAGAAGACTATAACAAAACAGATGCGACTGACATTCTGGCCAGAGCCAGGGAAGGAGTTTACGTAACGCACAAGCAGAAAGAGGACAATGAGCCCCATACTGATGCTGCCAACATCGCCAGAGAAACAGCGTGCTTTGGTGCGGAAGTTGAAGAAACCGAAAACAAGGATGGCGACCATGATGGTGGCGATGAACTCAATGTCTATGAACCTGCTCTCAAAGAGGTCAAGATAGCCGAAAGTGCCGACCACTACAAGAGAATAGGCGGCAAGCATGCCATTTATGCCATCCATGAAGTTGTAAACGTTGAGGACACCCGTAAAGAACACGATGAGCACAACAAATTGCCATGGGGCTATGGCGGAGATGTCTGCCCAAAAGGTTAGGAGCACAGCAGCAAGCTGAGTGAAAAGGCGCAGCCACGAAGGCAACGGACGAATGTCGTCCACAAAACTCACCGCAGCCAAAGCCGTTATGCCGATGAGGAAATTGGAGAATGCCAAACCATGGGTGAGCGAGTAGAACAGTACAGAGAGATAGAAGATTATACCGGCACCGAGAAGAACGGCGCGGTGATGCGAGCTACGTTCGTTGGGCCGGTCAACAATCTGGAAATGCTTAGCAATAACAAAGTATAGCAGCTCGATGGCGATGATTGCAACAGTGGCTATGATGTAATACATAACATTAAGGTTTGAGATTACAGAATGCAAAAGTACAACTTTTTTTTGGCATGCACAGAATTTTTTGTATTTTTGCAGAGGAAATAAAATATATAAGACCACACAGTATGCCACGCAAACACCTGACAAACTGTATAGTATAGACAAAAACAACACACGCAATGGATACAAAAGACATACGTATTGCCGTCATCGGATTGGGCTATGTGGGCCTGCCGTTGGCCAGATTATTCTCCACGAAATTCCCCACTGTGGGCTACGACATGAACGCCGCACGCGTCGAAGCGTTGATGAATGGACACGATGCCACCCTGGAGGTGAGCGACGATTTGCTGCAAGAAGCCATAAACAAGCACGGCTTCCGTTGCACCGCAAACCTGGAGGACATCAAAGGCTGTAACTTCTACGTCGTAGCAGTGCCTACACCCGTAGACCGCAACAACAATCCCGACTTGACACCATTGTACGGTGCCAGCGAAGTGGTGGGCAAGGTTATCGGCAAAGGCGACATTGTAGTGTATGAGTCGACGGTGTACCCTGGCGTGACCGAGGACGAGTGCCTGCCCGTAGTGGAGAAAGTGTCGGGGATGAAATACAACCGCGACTTCTTCGCCGGTTACAGCCCGGAGCGCATCAACCCCGGCGACAAGGTGCACACTGTGGAGAAGATACTGAAGATCACGTCTGGCTCGACGCCAGAAGTGGCAGAACTGATAGACAAAGTATACAATACCGTTCTCATCAACGGCACACACAAGGCACCGAGCATAAAAGTGGCAGAAGCCGCCAAGGTGATTGAGAACAGCCAGCGCGACATCAACATCGCCTTCGTCAACGAGCTGTCTAAGATATTCACACTGATGGGCATCGACACCTACGATGTGCTGGAAGCCGCCGGCACCAAGTGGAACTTCATAAAGATGAACCCGGGCCTGGTGGGCGGACATTGCATATCGGTGGACCCATACTATCTGGCCCAATGCGCGCAGCGTCTGGGATACAACCCGGAAATAATCCTTGCCGGACGACGCATGAACGACGGTATGGGTGCATACGTCGCCGACCAGACCATCAAGCTGATGCTCAAGAAAGGCATCCAAGTGCTTGGCTCGAAGATAATCATCATGGGTTTCACCTTCAAGGAGAACTGTCCCGACGTGCGCAACACACGCGTCATAGACATTTACAATGCCTTGAAGGAATACAGTGCCGACATTACGGTCTTCGACCCATGGGCATCGCCAGAGAAGGTGAAACACGAGTACGGCATCGACATCGTAAACGAACTGCCTAAAGACAAGTACAGCGCTGCAATCGTAGCTGTTGCCCACCGCCAGTTCCGCGAGATGGAGATAGACTTCGACAAACTGCTTGAGAAGAACCACGTAATATTCGACGTAAAGGCCATCATGCCGAGAGAACTGGTTGACGGAAGACTGTAATGATGAAAACTCTGTTTTGGGCATCCACAATAATTTGCACTGTCATTTTGACACTGCTTATATGCAACAACAGGCATGTTGGTTACTACGAAGCTGTCGCAGTAATTCGCCCGATAATGGAGGTACAAGAGAACGACACAAACGCCTGCTACTGGGCGAAAACACTACTGGCCGCTGAAGACATTGATGGGCTGCGATTCTATGAAACTCACGACAAACAGATTAGCCTGCACTTGTATATGCACGATAGCGTGGCAGCCCTTGACAATATGGCTCTGGCAATAGACTTTGCAACAAAACGCTTTACAACAAAAGGGATACGAAGCATCATCACCGAAGCGCCACACATCGCACAGACACCTCATCATCAACAATATATACTATACGCCGTTCTGTCTTTTATTTTCTCGCTCATGTCTATCGGCGCTATAGCCATAATACGAAACATCTCAAAGAAAGGCACGATATGACTCATCAAGCCATAGACAAAGCCCTCAAAAAGTGGTACAAACCGCTGATGGCGGTGGTATGTCTTGGTCTGATGTTCGGGCACATGGTTTCAATAACACCGTCATTGACAGCCATGCACATTTTTATTGCCATCACTGTCGCGCTTGCTCTGCTGTATAAAACGACGACATCTCGCATCTTTTTGCTGACTGGCGGTTATTTCTTGATTTACGGAGCATGGACGCTGGCGGTTACTCTACTTTGGGGAGACAGCATTACCGTAAAGGAGGCGCTAAAGTTCCTTACCATCCCAGTGCTTGTCATTGCGTTGCTACGGGTAATGTTAGTGTCGCCACGTGAGATGCTCGGTGTGTTCTTTTATGTCTGCATCGGATACTTGTTGACGATGGCAACGATGGGATATGCTGAACACTTTACTGGATGGCACATGCCAACATCGGCATTATACATGGCAGAAGGCGACGCAAAGTTCCAAGCCTCAGGCATAAGCTATAACCCTAACGACTACTCTGTACTGCTAATCATGGCAGCATTGTATATTTTTGCCTATAGCCTACACTTCATGGACATCAGACGGCACATCATTGGATATGCCGCCATAGTGGCTTGCCTTCCGATAATGCTATGGAACGACTGCAGAACAGGACTCGGGGTGTCGGCTTTGGCTCTGATATGGCACTTTATGACAAAGATAAAGAGGCGCAACATAAAAACCGCCATAATTATCTGCACACTGGTGGCAATTGGCATTGCAGTAGTTACTAACTGGTGTATTATCAGTCCTCGACTGCAAATATATGGCACAGCCTTTGTGTCTTTATATGACTCATACGGTATAGGGTTTGGCATCAACGGAGACAAGCTATACTTGTCTGAGTTAAACAATTACGACATTACCAAAGGTATTATAAATGCACACTCTTATCTCTCGCAAATATTATTTACTTCTGGATTGCTCGTATTCCTACTCTATTGTGTGTTGACTGCCACAATAATAAAACGCGCTTCATCAACAGGCCGCGACCTATTTGTGGTCATGCCGATACTATACCTGCTATTGTTATTCTCACCCAGTTCATCTATGTATCTGTGGGCACACTACTTATTCTTCTGCATATATGTATGCTACGCGGCATACGCTACAATAACCGATAATAAAACAACAACATAATGCAAAACTTTGCACTTATTGGGGCAGCAGGATATATCGCCCCTCGACACCTTAAAGCCATCGCCGATACAGGCAACACGCTATTAGCTGCATACGACAAGTTTGACAGCGTGGGCCGATTGGACAGTTCCTTCCCTGACTGTTCATTCTTTACCGAACAGGAGCAGTTTGACCGATATTGTTCAAAACAGCAGCGTACAGACAATCCTCTGCATTGGCTCAGTATCTGCACCCCAAACTATACACATGACGCTTTCATACGTTACGGTTTGCGCTTGGGCTGCAATGTGATATGCGAGAAACCGCTGGTGCTGAACCCCTACAACATTGACAATCTTGTAGAATTGGAGAAAGAGACTGGACATCAGGCCTACACCATATTACAGCTTAGACTGCATGACTCAATCGTAGCTCTGAAAAAGAAAGTGGATGAAGGTCCGCAAGATAAGGTGTACGACGTTGATCTTACCTACATCACATCTCGTGGTAAATGGTACTACTCGTCATGGAAGGGGGATGTACATAAGAGTGGTGGCGTGGCCACCAACATCGGTGTACACTTCTACGATATGCTGCAATGGATTTTCGGACCTGTAGAAGAAAACATCGTGCACGTGATGAGTCACGACCGTGTGGCTGGTTTCCTGCGCCTTAAGAAAGCACGCGTGCGTTACTTCCTCAGCATTAATGCAGCATGCCTGCCACCAAATGCCGTACAGGGTGAGAAAAGAACTTACCGCACCATCATGATTGACGGCGATGAGTTTGAGTTCAGCCAGGGTTTTACCGAACTGCATACCAAGAGCTATCAAGAGATCTTGGCAGGCCGTGGATTTCGCATCAGCGAAGCGCGCAACTGTATACAGATAGTGAGCGACATTCGCCACTCAACACCTATCGGACTGAAGGGCGATTACCATCCGCTGGCCAAAATGCCCCTGGCACCACACCCTTTCGGTTGGGATGACATGAAATACTAATACCATCACATATATGGAGTTCAGGGATTTAAAGAAGCAATATCAGGTATTGAAAGCTGACATTGACGATGCAATGCAGAAAGTCGCGGCCTCTGGCAACTACATTATGGGCGGACCCGTAATAGAGTTAGAAGAGCAGTTGGCCGATTATGTGGGTGTGAAACATTGCATAACATGTGCCAATGGTACTGACGCGTTAACATTGGCACTTAAGTCACTCGGCATTGGCAAGGGCGATGCAGTGTTTGTACCAGACTTCACATTCTTTGCCAGTGCGGAAGTTGTGGCCCTTGAAGGTGCAACGCCAGTTTTTGTTGACGTGAATCCACGAACATTCAACATTGACGTTGTCAGCCTTAAGGAAGCAATTGATGCCGTAGAAAACGAGGGTATATTGAAGATGAAAGCCATCATTGCTGTCGACTTATTTGGGCTACCTGCAGACTTCATCGCAGTCAGAAAGATTGCCAAACAGCATGGACTTTATGTCATTGAAGACGGAGCCCAAGGATTTGGTGGACGTATGGCAGAAGGTATAGCATGCAGCTTGGGTGACATAAGTACAACATCTTTCTTCCCAGCCAAACCACTTGGTTGCTACGGCGACGGGGGTGCAGTGTTCACCAATAATGACGAATGGGCTGACATGATACGGTCATTGCGAATTCACGGGAAAGGCAGAAACAAATATGACAATGTACGCATTGGAATGAATTCACGCATAGACACATTGCAGGCCGCAATATTGCAAGTAAAGCTAAATGCGTTTAAAGAGCATGAGCTTGAAGCCGTAAACCATGTTGCTGCACAATATACAAGACTCATCAACCAGGCTCTTGGTAACGCCATAACCACACCCTACATTTCAGAAGGATACATGAGCAGTTGGGCACAATACACACTACAATTGACGGATGCAAGTCAGCGGATGGGGATACAAACTCATATGAAAGAAACCGGGATACCAACGATGATCTATTATCCAACACCCATGAGCATGCAAACAGCATTCAGCAGTGTACATTCATATGTTGACACACCCAACGCACAAAAGTTGTCGCAATGTGTATTATCTCTGCCCATGCACCCATACCTTACAGACGAAGATATTCAGATGATAGTTGATGCATTGGTTGCTAATATTAAAACAGGGAAATGATTACAGCAAAAGATATTGCCAATTATCTGCAACTAACACTTAATGGAGAGAATATCACCATTAAGTGTTACGCCCAATTGTCTTCACCACTACCACATAGTGTTATTTTCGCCAAAAGATACAATGACTCGTTTGTGTGCCAATTAAATGATGTTGACAACATTCTAGCCATAGTAACACCAGAGTACACCAACAGACTAACTTGTAGTCACATCATATCCAACAATCCACGATTAGACTACATCCGAGTATTGTCCCATTTCTTCACACAAGAAAAAAACAAAGGATTCATTCACCCTTCAGCAAATATTGAAACAGGTGCTACCATAGGTAAGGATGTATTTATAGGTGCCGGATGCTATGTGTCAACAAAAAGTGTTATAGGAGACAACTGCATATTGCACCCCAATGTGGTACTCGACAACCGCGTAGTACTTGGCAAAAACTGCGAGATAAAATCCGGAGCCGTTCTGGGACAAGAAGGTTTCGGTTTTGAACGGGATGAAAACGGCAATCCTGTACATTTCCCACACTTCGGAGATGTAATCATTGGCAATAATGTGTTTATCGGCAGCAACACAACTGTAGAACGAGCGACCCTCGGCAGCACAATAATCGAGGACAATGTGAAAATAGACGATCTGGTACAGATAGGCCACAACAGCCATATTGGTGAAGGAAGTATGATTACCGTAGGTGCCATAGTATGTGGCGGTGCTGTATTAAAATCACAAAGCTACCTTGCCCCCAATGCAAGCGTAAAAGAGAAAGTGACTATCGGTCACAGAAGCCTTGTAGGCTTAGGGGCTGTGGTACTAAAAAATGTTTCTGACGACACAATCGTAGCCGGTGTTCCTGCAAAAGAGATTAATAGAAACAAATAACAAAACCATGAATATAGAGAACATACTTGTGCTGGCACCACATACCGACGACGGAGAACTGGGGTTAGGTGGTACTATTAGTAAATACATCGAAGAGGGGAAAAACGTCTTCTATGCTGCCTTCTCGACAGCAGACCAGTCGGTACCTGAAGGGTTCCCAAAGGACATCCTTGCGACAGAGGTCCGTAATGCCACCCGCAAGCTTGGTATACCTCAGGAGAACCTATACATCTACCATTACGAGGTACGCAAATTGAACTATGTGCGGCAAGAGTTACTAGAAGACATGGTCAAATTACGCAATGAGCGGAATTACGACTTAGTATTCATGCCATCGTCTCACGACATACATCAAGATCATACAACCGTTGCACAAGAGGCCATACGTGCTTTTAAAAAGACGACATTGCTTGGTTATGAACTCATATGGAACAATCTAACATTCGACACAGACTGTTTCGTTCAACTTGAAGAACGTCACGTCGAAGCAAAATGCCAAGCTCTCAGGGAATACAAGAGTCAAGGATTCCGCGATTATACCTCACCAGAATTTGTACGTTCTTTAGCCCGCACCCGCGGAGTACAAGTAGGTTGCCAATATGCAGAGGCATTTGAAGTTATAAGACTTTTCCTATGAACATTTTAATGATAAGCCACTACGCTGGTGCGCCACAATATGGCATGGAGTTTCGCTCCTACTATATGGCCCGTGAGTGGGTACGTATGGGGCATCAAGTGACAGTTGTCGGAGCCGCATTTTCGCACCTGCGCAAAAAACAGCCGACTACCGGACGTGAAACCCTTGAGGGGATAAACTACCTGTGGCTACCTACGAGTGAATATGAGGGCAACGGACTTAAGCGTGTACTTACAATGTTCCAGTTCTGTCATCAAGTCTACAAACACAGAAAAGAACTGATAGCCTTCAATCCAGACATAGTCATTGCATCATCCGTATACACATTTGACATTTACCCTTGCCACTATATCGCCAAACGCACAAATGCCAAGTTAGTATACGAAGTACACGACCTTTGGCCGTTGTCTGTAATGGTCATTGGCGGATACAAAAAATGGCATCCATTCATTGTCATGTTGCAGCATTGTGAGAACTACGCATATAAACACTGTGATATGGTTGTCTCAATGCTTGACAAAGCATTCCCCCACATGAAGCGCCACGGACTAACAGAAGACCGTTTCTGCTGTGTGCCCAACGGGTATCTGAAAGAAGAATGGGAGAACGCTGAAAATATCACTTTGCCTCAGGAACACGCGTCCCTTTTTGCCAAATTGCATACTGAAGGTAAAACTATCATCGGCTTTGCCGGTGGACATACCCAGTCAACAGCTATGGACGTACTTATAAAAGCGGCAGATTTACTCAAAGACCGCACCGATATAGCATTTGTCATGGTAGGCAAAGGACCCCAAAAAGAGGAGTTGATGAACCTGGCTGAGAGTTATGGTCTAAAAGACTTCTATTTTCTTCCCCCCGTTGAGAAAACCTGCATACCCAAGGTAGTGCAGCAGTTTGACATTTGCTACGAAGGAGGTGTACATAGTTTCCTACATAAATATGGTACATCTGCCAACAAGATGATTGACTATATGCTGGCAGGAAAACCAATCGTCAAATCTGTTGACGAACCTGGCAGTGAGGTGGAGCGTGTCGGCTGCGGCATACAGGTAGAAGCCGAGAACGTAAAACAAGTGCGCGATGCAATACAGACAATTGCTGACATGACTGCTGATGAGCGAGCCACCATGGGCGCAAAAGGTCGCAAATATGCACTGGAGAACCTCGAATATCATACATTGTCTCAAAAATTCATCAACTACGTATGCACATCCTCACAGTCATAGGAGCCCGGCCCCAGATAATCAAGGCTGCCGCCGTAAGCCGCGCCATTAGCAGCAGCTTTTCTGACAGTGTGACGGAGCATATTCTTCACACCGGACAGCATTACGACACCAACATGTCGCAAGTGTTCTTCGACGAACTTGGCATACCGCAACCTGAATACAACTTAGGGGTAGGGTCCGGCCGTCACGGCGAGCAAACTGCAAAGATGATCTCTGGCATTGAAGAGGTACTCATGAGCAACACATTTGACGGCATCATCCTTTACGGAGACACCAACAGTACACTTGCCGGTGCCGTTGCCGCTTCGAAACTGCATGTTCCCATTTTTCATATCGAAGCCGGCCTACGATCTTACAACCGTATGATGCCCGAGGAAATCAACCGTATCGTTTGCGACCAACTCTCCACCATCCTCTTTGCCCCGACACAAACCGCCGTAGACAACCTGCGCGAGGAAGGCTTTTTTGCCGACCATCCGACAATACATCGCCGTGTCGTCAACTGTGGCGACGTGATGTACGACAATAGCATACACTTCGCCAAAATAGCATCAGAACGCTGCAACATAATGAAACGGCTTTCACTTAGGCACGAAAGCTATATCCTTGCCACCATACACCGCGACAACAATACCGATGATCCGCATCGCTTGGAACAGATACTTCGTGCCATCGCCGACATTGCACACCGCGACAACATCCCCGTCATCCTTCCCTTACATCCACGCACCCGCAACAGACTTTCCGCACAGCATCGCGCCATCCTAGACAACGAGCCACTGATACGCATCCAAGAGCCGTTCTCATTCCTTGAGATGACGCTCTTGGAGCAGAACGCACTCCTAATAATGACCGACAGCGGTGGCGTACAGAAAGAGGCATTCTTCTTTGAACGCCCCTGCATCATAATGCGACCCGAGACCGAGTGGGTGGAAATAGTGCGGCACCATGCCGGAATCATCGCCGATGCCGACTATCAGCGTATCGTCGATGCCTATGATAGACTTGCGAACAGCAACATCACATTTCCTCAACTATTCGGTGACGGTCATGCCGCCGAACACATCATACATAATATCTTGTCATGAAAATACTCACCGACACCCTGCACCGCATAGCCTACGCCACAGACGCCTCCATCTATCGCGAGCTTCCCGAGGGTGTCGCCTACCCCGAGAACAGCGACGATATCATCGAACTCATCGCAGAGGCTCGCCGTCGCCACACCCATCTCATACCTCGTGCCGGCGGCACAAGTATCGCCGGTCAGGTGGTAGGTAACGGTATCGTCGTTGACATAAGCCGCCATCTCAACCATATAATCGAGATCAACCCACAGGAACGCTGGGTATGGGTGGAGCCCGGTGTGGTACGCGACGAGCTGAACAAAACGCTTGAACCTCATGGACTCTTCTTCAGCCCAGAGACTTCCACCTCAAATAGATGCTGCATAGGCGGTATGGTTGGCAACAACTCCTGTGGCACCCATTCCCTCATCTATGGCAGCACCCGTCACCACGTCCTCGCGTTGCGCGGAGTACTCAGCGACGGCAGCCTGTTCGACACCTCAAATCCCGACTCAAACAACACTCTTCTCAACAAAATATACAACCAGCTGAGAACATGGTCAGACAATCCTGACATCCGCCAACTATTAGTAGACAACTTCCCCGACAGATCGCTGCAACGCCGAAGTTGTGGCTATGCCATTGACGAAGCCATAGATTGCGGCATAGACCTCTGCAAACTCCTCTGCGGCAGCGAAGGCACGCTGGCATTCATCACGGCCATACAGATATCTCTCGACCCCCTGCCGCCAACAGAGAAGATGGTTCTATGTGCCCACTGCCACTCCCTGCCCGACAGCTACAAGGCCAACCTCATAGCACTGCGGCACAACCCCGTGGCCATAGAGCTCATGGACGGCAAGATACTCGAGCTTTGCCGCAACAACCATTCCCAGCAGAGCAACCAGTTCTTTATCAAAGGCAAACCCGAAGCGCTGCTCATAGCAGAATTCAACGGCATCAATATGGAGCAGCAGGCCGATGCCTTGGAGAAAGACCTTCTTGCCAGCGGACTCGCCTATTTTTGCAGCCGTGTATACAACGATGATATCAACCGCGTGTGGGCCTTGCGCAAAGCCGGGCTCGGAGTGCTTACAAGCGTCAAGGGCGACCGCAAACCCATTGGCGTCATCGAAGACACAGCAGTAGCTCCAGAGCGTCTGCCGGAATACCTCGAAGAGTTTGAGCAGATGATGCAGCGGCACGGCCTCTCCTGCGTTTACTACGGCCACATAAGCACTGGCGAACTTCACCTGCGTCCCATTTTAGACGTCAAGCAGCAGCATGACCGCCAACTTTTCCGCCAGGTGGCGGAAGAGACAGCCTTGCTGGTTCGCAAATACCGTGGAAGCCTCAGTGGCGAACACGGCGACGGCCGCCTCCGCGGCGAATTCATACCCATGGTCTATGGGCAAGCGGTCTATGAACTCATGCGACAGGTAAAGCAGTGCTGGGACCCTGACGGAGTGTTCAACATGCACAAAATTGTCGACACACCGCCCATGGACGAGAGCCTGCGCTACGACGTCAACCAGCAGTATGCCTGTTCTGACACCGACCTCATGTGCTCCATCGAGCAATGCAACGGCGCCGGCGACTGCCGCAAGAGCACCCTCATCGGTGGCACCATGTGTCCGACCTTCAAACTCACCCACGACGAACTCCTCTCCACCCGTGCCCGCGCCAATATCCTGCGCGAAGTGCTCACACGCGGACTGCCAGACAACGCCGACACCACCGAAGCCAAAGCCCTTGAAGAGATGCTCTACAGCTGCCTCGCTTGCAAGGGATGTCACGGAGAATGCCCGTCCAACGTAGACATGACGGCCATCCGCGCCCGCGTGCTGCAGATGCTCTACCGCAAGCATGGCACTCCATTCCGCAGCTGGATGGTGACACACATGGCCGATGTAGAGCGTCTCGGACACGTCGTCTGGCCCCTCTACAACCTCTTCGCGTCATGGGGTTTCTCGTCTGCAATAATCAAGCATATCGTATCGTTCTCACAGGAACGCGCCATACCCACCCTTTCGCCTCGCACCATGCGGCAACTCATTCAGAATTCAAAATTCAGAATTCAGAATCCCAAGGGCACCGTATATCTCTTCGCCGACGAATTCACCAACTTCCAGGAAGCACAGCTCGGTCTCACATTCGCCCGTTTACTCACACACCTCGGCTACAGCGTCGAAGTCCCCCGACATGTAGAGAGTGGCCGTGCCGCCATCTCCAAAGGCAGTCTTGACACAGCAGCCCACTTCGCCCGGCGCAACGTGGCTCTGCTGAAAGACAAGATAACCGACGACACACCCCTCGTCGGCATAGAGCCCAGCTGCATACTCTCCTTCCGCGACGAATACCCCGGATTGGTTCCCGAAGCCATGCGCGCCGACGCCGAGCGCCTGAGCCGCAACTGTCTGCTCTTCGACGAGTTTATCATGCGCGAGGTGGCCAAGGGCAACATCACTCCGGACCAGTTCAAGCCAGACACCCTTGAGGTGTGGCTCCACGGCCACTGCCACCAGAAAGCCATCGTAGGCATCGACAAGACTGCCGCCATGCTGCGCCTGCTGCCAGGCTGCCACCTGCACGTCATACCCTCCTCCTGCTGCGGCATGGCAGGCTCCTTCGGCTACGAGAAAGAGCACTACCAGACATCCCTCGCCATCGGCGAGATGCTCCTCTTCCCCACCGTCCGCAAGGCCCTTGCCTCCGTACCCCACGACATACCGGCCTACATCGCCGCCCCCGGCACCTCCTGCCGCCAGCAGATCCTCGACGGCACCGGCCATCATGCACTGCACCCCTTAGAAATCATGCACCTCATGCTTAAAAACCAATGAAAGTATTGCTCCTCTCTGACGCCGACAGCATCCATACCCTCCGCTGGGTACGCTCCCTCAGCCAGCGTGGCTGCGAGATACTGCTTTTCAACCTACTCCGCTGCGACCTGTCTCCCTACGATGGTATGCCCAACGTGAAGGTGTACAGCTGTGATTTCGTATTGCGAGACAGTGCCGCCATCTCACAGCGTATACTCGACAAAATGGTATACCTCAAGGCAATCCGCCTGCTGCGCCAACAGATAAGGCTTTTCCGTCCGGATTTCCTGCATGCACACTATGCTTGCAGTTTCGGCCTCATCGGAGCTCTCGCCGGCTTCCATCCTTTCGTGCTTTCTGTCTGGGGCAGCGACGTCTACAACTATCCGCGCCAGGGCACTCTCTACCGCCATTTGCTCACATTCACCCTTAAAAAGGCCGACTACATCCTCTCCACCAGCCACTGCATGGCACGCGAGACCAACCTCTACACTCCCAAACCCATCTCCGTCACCCCCTTCGGCGTAGACATGCAGCGCTTCTGCCCTGTCCACACGGACGAGAAGCCCGCCGCATTTGTCGTCGGCAACGTCAAGACTCTTAAATACTGCTACGGCATCGACACCCTCATCCGTGCTTTCGCCCTTGTCCTCAAGCGTCATCCGCAGACCGACATGCGCCTGCTCATTGCCGGCACTGGCCCCGATCGCGACCAACTCATAGCGCTTTGTGAAGAACTCGGCATCCGCCAACTTGTTGACTTCCTCGGCTACATCCCCAACCAAGAGCTGCCCAAACTCTATGCCAAATTCGACGTATCAGTGTCGCTGAGCCGCGAAGAAAGCTTCGGTGTGGTGGCCGTCGAGGCCATGTCCTGCGGCTGTCCGGTGGTCACCTCCGACGCCGAAGGCTTCTGCGAGGTTGTCGACAACAATGTCACAGGCTTCGTTGTACCCAAAGACGACCCCGAAGCCGCTGCCGAAGCCATAGAACGCTTCATTGACAATCCGCAACTGCGCGCCACGATGGGCACCTCCGCACGCCAACGCGTGGCCGACCTCTACGATTGGGAGCGCAACGTAGACACCATGATGGACATCTACAAGCGCGTCATCTCTTCTTGATTGAGCAGGCTGCGCACCGATGCCACAGGCACCCATTTCCTGAAGGGAAACAATACCTTAACCATCACCGCCAACCATGGCTTATACACAATGCTTATCCTGCAGTAAGCCTTGCGGAAGTTAAACTTCTGCATGAGGAATGGCTGTATGTTCGAGTGTTCCGTTATGCTGCGCCCACCGTCATTTACATACCCCAGCCCACATTCCTTCAGATAGTATTCATTCATGGTGTATATCAGCCCATAGTACGGGTATCGCGACAACTCGTCGGGTCTCGCCTTCATCACCGAGTAGTCGCACATACGCTCATAGACTATATTCTTGGCAAAAGCAGCCAGATGGCCGTCACTCTTGTCAAAGGCGCCCCAGTAGTCATTCTCGGGTCCGCCCATGATATCGTTGCGGAAATCCTCTTCCGTGGGCACAGCGGCCTTCACCCTGTAGCCTTCGGCGGCGGCACGGTGCACCGGATAGCCCAACGCCAGCAGCTCCTCGCGCGTCATGCGGCGGAACTCATAGTTTGCCATGCTGCGTCTCACCTGGTTGCGCATTTTGCTGCTCAACTCCTCCATGCCACCGAACGAGTCCTTAACCACATTCCAAAAACCTGTCTCCTCGCCGCAGTCGAAGTCATACGTGTTGCGCACCATCCAGCCGCCCTTGCGGAGCAAGGCCTTGCATTCGGCTTGGTTCAACTGCGGTTCCTCGTCCTCGGAACCTATCCACAGCCATGCATGCTTATATAGTGTGAATGCCATCTTTGTTTAAACCTCTTTCTTCATTAGTGCTTCTGCAATCTGACGACAGCGGGCCGTCCATGTGTTCCGCTCTGCAACAGCAGCCACAGCCTCGCCGAACTTAACCATTATGCCTCTGTCGTCACTCAGCGACTGTATCACCTGTCCGAGCGACTCCACATCGTTCTGGCAAACACAACCTATGCCGTTGCGCTCCACAAAATCACCACTCCACGTGCCTTTGGCAGCCACTATCGGCAATCCGTGACCGATGGCCTCGAAGAACTTGTACGGCGCCGCAAAGCGCACATACTCTGTACTCATCGGCATAACAAACAAATCGGCTTTGCTGTAAGCTGCCTCCAACTCATCGCCACCCAGATGGACCACCGATACATTGGGACCGAGACATGGTGCATAATCCTCTCTGACAGCCTCCCAATCGTATGTACGACAACAGAATACAAGTCTCACATCCTGCATCTTGCACACTGCCTGCAGCAACGGCTTGAGGTTATAGTTACCGCCCACGCCACCCACATACAGCAACTCCAGTGGCTTCTGTACATCGTTCCTATCAGCCCGTTTTCTTTCGACATCCAAACCTGACGGCAGTTCTACCACAGGGCAGCGGAACCTGTGCGGCACATGCTCCAGCATCGGCAGTGTCGGCAAGAACAGTACGTCGAGCAGACGCCCATATTGCCATAGGTCATAGCGGTAGAAGAAACGTGCCACCCACTGCTTAAAGCCCTCGCCCTTGTTGGCATACTGCCAATGTATGTCGCGGTAGAACAGCCCCACGGGAATGCCGCTGCGCTTGCAGAAAGCCAGGAAACCGAAGTCCAGGCAGGGATATGTTGGCAGGTGGTGAGGCTCGGTGAGCAGCGTGGGCATGGTCGACGACTCGCTGTAGCAGAAGTCGTAGTGCACACCACGCTTGATTTTATCCTTTATCGCGGCAATCTGGCGCTTGCGCTCTCGACCCCGACCCTCCACAACATCCATCTCCCAGCCGAGCTCAGTAAAGGCCGCCATCAGTTTCTGCGGGCGAATCTGGCTGGCCGACGGGTCGTTGCGGTCTATCTTCAGCGGTATGTGGAATATCAGTCTCACGTTTGGAAATGGTTATTGGTTATCGGTTATTGGTTATCGCGTCTGCCGAAAACAGGCAGCTGCAACAACATATCACGTTTGGTGAACCAGTAGAAAGCCAGGTAGGCCAGCCCGAAGACCGCCATGTCGGCATAGAGCATCACGGTGCGCAGCGGTTCCTCCTGCCCCGCGGCGAAGAACAGCAATGGCAGCGCGGGCAGCGCAGCCACCACCACGCCCAGCAGCGGCCACGACACCGCCCCGAGATACTGTCCCAAGGGCATCTGTATGCACCGGTACACCATCATGCGCCAGTAGGCGAAGAGGAAGACAAAAGCCAGCAGCACCTGCGTCCACGCCATGGCCTGGATGCTGATGTGGCTGGCGATGAGGGTGCCGGTGAGCACAAAAACGATGCGCACCAGCGTCCACCTGAAGCCCAGGTCTGTGCGCCCGAGCGACACCATGAGTATTCCCGCAGGGTTGCCAACAGACTGCAGCATCCCCCACACCGCGAGCACCCTCACGAACCACACCATCTCCACCAGGCCACGCCCGTAGAGCAGCACCGTGAGCGGTTCGGCAAAGAGGAAGAACGCCATGAATATAGGGAAGTTGACAAAAGAGAGCAGGTGCAGCACCTCGGCGTAGGAGCGACGCATCTTGGGCTTGTCGTCCTGGAAGCGCGCAAAGGCCGGCGCCGCCACATTGGTGACGATGGGGTTGATGAGCTGCACAGCCTTGTAGAGCAACTCTTTGGCCAGGTTGTACACGCCCAACACCTCGGCGCTGAAGAAACGCCCGATGAGGAATATGTCGAGCTTGTTGGCGGCATAGTCAACCACCTGCATGCCAAGCTGGTAGAGCCCGATGGACACCAACTCGCGTATTTCCGACAGGCGGAAATGGAGCCTGATGCGGTAGGCGCGGAAGCCGGCAAAGAAGTATACGCCCTGCGTCAGCGCCTCCTGCAGCAGGGCACCCCACGCCAGACTGAACACCCCGTGGCCGCGAAGGGCCAGCACCACAGTCAGCACCACCCCGAGGGTGACACCGACAATCTGCACAATGGAGATAAACCTGAAGTCCAGTTCCTTGGTCTTCAACGTGTAGAACATCTTGCCGAAGGAGTCGATCACAAGCGTGAACGACAGCAGCGGGATGAGCCGCCGCAGGTCGGACTGATGGTAATAGGAGGCAATCAGCGGCGTGGCAGCGCAGAGCAGCAGGTACAGCCCGACGCTGAGCATAAGGTTCAACCAGAAGACCGACGAGTACTGGTCGCGGCTGATGTCCTGCTTGTGGATGATGCCCGTGGCGAGCCCCATGTTGGCAAATATCTCGGTGAAACCGAGGAACATGGTGGCTATGGCCAGCAAGCCGAAGTCCTGCTTGGTGAGCAGACGCGCCAAGATAAACAGCTTGAGCATCTGCAGCGCCGTAGTGGTGAGGGTACCCACCGCGTTCCATTTGACTCCTTTTACCGACTGGCTTCGCAACGACATGATTGTGTTCAATTTTCAGTATTCATTGGCTGACGCGCGACATGCACAGCCAGAAGCATCAAAGCGTACAACAGGGCGACGAACTGCATGCCCATCTGACGCTCCAGTATCGACTCGAAGAGGAGGCTGAACATGACGATAAACGTCAGCGACAGCACCTCCCAGAAGGCTGCCCAGCGCCGCCATGCCACAAGCAGCGGCATCACAAGCCACCACAGCATCACCAGCAGGCCCACGATGCCTGTGGCCAACGCTGTCTCGGTGTATTGGTTGTGGGCGTTGATATGCTGTTCCTTAAGACTCTGATAGCCCTCGGTGCCGTAGCGGTCGATGAGCACAGTGTCGTAGTCGCCAACGCCGTAGCCGAACACGGGGCTGTCGGCTATGGTCTTGAGCGCGGTGACATTGATAGCCATACGGGCATCGTAGTACTTGCCGTAGAGCGGCGCCTGAACAGTATCACCCCCATCAGCGGCATCGGAAGCGTTGCCCTCATCCGCCGACTCCGGCACAACCACAGGCGACATCGTCAGGCGACTCGTGTGGTTGGGAAGATTCTTCTCGGCTGTATACGTGAGCCCCACAAGCATCAACGCCAGCAAGGCCCCCTTCCACCACCTGGACTTCAGGGCAAAATGCACTCCGCATATAACTTCAAGGCCGTAGAGGCAAAGTATGCCCGCACGCGAGTCGATGTAAATGATGAACACAATCGACATGACGGCGGCAACATACAGCGCCAGCCTCCACCACAACGGCATCGACTGCCGTCTGACCGCCAACTCCTTGTATATAAACGGTGTAACCGTCAAGATATACATAGCCACATACGAGTGGTTCTTGTCCTCGAAGGTGCCGGTAATCCAATCGTAAACAAACAGGCCTCCGACGGCAAGCAGCAGCGCATAGAACACGGCACGGAGGTGATTCCGACTGATGTACGACATGTCTGAAAGCAGCACGCACAAGGGGGCGATGAGCATCACGGCCTTGCGGAACACGACATCCGTTGCCCCTGACAAGTCGGTGCTGTAAAGCATACTCGCCACATTGCTCAACCAGTAGGCCACCACAGCCAGCAGTGCCACACGCATCGGCGTGTCGAGCGACGGATTGCCGACACGCTTCTCGGCGATGATTTTCACCAATGTGACAACCGCAAAGGTCACCGTGGCCCATAATCCTATACCCCAATCCACAGCCACCAATGCGACCGTAAGGCATAGAACAATGAACTGCAGTGCATTATACCACTTCATCCCTTTTAATACCATGTTGCAAATATACGAAAATTTATAAAAACACCCCCGAAAAGAGTTCTTTCCCCTACGGAGCCCCTTCGGAGTCCCTTCGGCCGTTCTTCAGTAGTTCTTCAGTAGTTCTTCAGTGCAGCACTGAAGAACTACTGAAAAACTACTGAAGAAATGCCGTACCGGGTCCGTAGAGGGGGCGTAGGGAGTCGGAGGGCAGGGGGGATTAATCAACAGCTGGGTATTGATAACTTTCCTGGGGCGGAGGGGTGCGGGCGGCGGAAAAGGGGTATTTTTGCATTTTGAAATTAATATGTAAATAACACGCTATGAAAAGATATATAGCCTTTGTGGCAATGATGGTGACAACGGTGGCCTTGATGGCCCAGAAGCCCAAACAGACAACGGAGTTCGGCGCGGCGAACCTGCCCGACGGGCTGCAGGAATGGATGGCCAAGAGCACGTCGGACAGCGACCGGCAGCGCGAGGCCGCGAAGACGGTAAAAGCCTTCCGTGCCTCGTACGGTGCCATGGACGACGGCATGCAGGAGCGCGTGACGGCGGTGGTGAACTACGGCGTCGCCGCCAAGCTGAAGGGCGGCACGGAGATGGTGCAGCTTGTGCGCACGCTGACGGCCTACGCCACGGCCCCCGGTAGCGGCCAGAACCTCGACGGATGGCTGAAGACCCTGGAGGGCATGAAGCGCAGGGCCGCCAAGGGGAAGGCCGTGATGGAGTGGGTAGACTTCAGCGAGCGGCTGCTGAAGGAGCGCGTGCTCTACCGCAGCCAGACCAGCGAGTGGCGCCTCGACGCCAAGGCAGCGTTCCGCATCGGCGTCGAGGGCGGCGAGACGAGGGTGTGGGTCGACACGCCTGCCGACCTGTTCTATTCGTCGGCCAAGGACGACGGCGTGATACACGGCACTACTGGAAGCTACGACTACAAGGAGGGCCTGTGGCGCGGCGACGGCGGCCGCATAGACTGGAGCCGCACGGGGCTGGGCGCCGAGGCCTGCTATGCCGAGCTGAGGAGGTACAAGGCAGAGACCAAGTTCCCCAAGTTCACGGCCGACTCGGCGCTGCTGGTGAACACGCACTATTTCAGCGAGCCTGTGAGCGGGCGCGTGGAGGAGGCCCTCTCGGTGCCCATGGAGCCGGGCAAGTACAGCTATCCGCGCTTCCGCAGCTACAAGCGCGACTTTGTGATACGCGACATCATGCCCGACGTAGACTACAGCGGCAGCTTCATGATGAACGGGGCCAAGTTCATCACCGCCAGCAGCAAGCATCCGGCGAGCCTCATCTTCAGGCGCGGCGGCAAACGGCAGCTGTCGGTGACGGCACTGAAGTTCACCATCACGCCCGAGCGGATGGTGAGCGAGAACGCCGCCGTGGCTTTCTATGTGGGCGAGGCGGACTCGATAGCCAACACCGGCATCAATGTGCGCTACACGACGGCCGACCGCAAGGTGACGATGGTCAACGACCCCAAGCGCAACTTCTACAGCCCCTACACGGATTCTTACCACGAGCTTGACATATACAGCGACCTCATCACGTGGGTCACCACGGGCGATGTGCTGGAGTTCTCGAACCTCGGGGCCACCAGCGGCACGGCCACTTTCGAGAGCAGCAACTACTACACGCTGCGCAAGGCCCGCGAGATACAGGGCATCGACGAGGTGAGCCCCGTGAAGCGTGTCTACGACTATTTCGGCGGCTACAACTACAGCTTCCCGGTCAGGGAGTTCTCGACACACATAGGGCTCGACATGGGGCAGACGATGCTGATGATACACGGGCTGACGAAGCACGGACTGGTGTCGTACAACGAGATGACGGGCATGGTGATGGTGAAGGAGAAGCTGGAGGACTACATGAAAGCCCTCAGCAGGACCAAGGGGGCCGACTACGACGCCCTGTCGATAGAGAGCAACGCCAAGAACTACAACGCCCGCATGAACATTGACGACCACCTGATAGAGATGCGCGGCGTGCAGCAGTTTGTGGTGAGCGACAGCCAGCGCGTGGTGGTGTATCCCCGCGGCGGCAAGATCACGATGGGCGAGAACCGTTCCATCCACTTCAACGGGCGCATCGACGCGGGCCGCTTCACGATGTTCGTCACCGACTGCGACTTCAGCTACGAGCAGTTCGGCTTCGAGATGCCGAAGGTGGACTCGCTGTTCTTCTATGTGCCCGAGTTCAACAACCCCGACACCGACCACATGGTGATGACGCCGCTCTACGGCCTCGTGGGCCGCCTCACGGTGGACCAGCCCGACAACCACTGCGGGCTGAAGAAGAACAAGGAATACCCCATCTTCGAGAGCCGCGAGAAGAGCTTCGTCTACTACGACAAGGCCGAGATACGCGGCGGCCAGTATGTCAAGGAGCGCTTCTACTACACCCTTCACCCGTTCACCCTCAACAGCTTGGTGGACTTTGTGACCGACAGCCTCCAGTTCAACGGCGTGCTCACTTCGGGCGGCATCTTCCCGGACATCACCTACCCGCTCAGCGTGCAGCGCGACTACTACCTGGGCTTCCAGGTCAACACACCGGAGAGCGGGTACCCGGCCTACGGCGGCAAGGGCAACTACCGCAGCCGCATCTCGCTCGACCACCACGGCCTGCAGGGCTCCGGCAGCCTCGACTACCTCACCTCGACGGCACGCAGCAAGGACTTCCTCTTCCTGCTCGACTCGGCCATGGCCACCACCGACACCTTCACGGTGCGCGAAGAGCAGGGCTTCCCCGACATCAAGGGCGGCCGCACAAGCATACACTGGCACCCCTATGCTGACTCCATGGCCGTGGCCACGCTGGCCAAGGGGCGTCCGCTTAAGATGTACCACGGCGACGCGACGTTCCGCGGACGCGTAGACATCATGCCGCAGGGTACCCACGGCGCCGGCACGGCGACGGTGAAGGAAGGCACGCTGGTGAGCAACCGCTTCGACATGCTGGCCATGGAGATGAACGCCGAGGTGAGCGACTTCACCCTGCGCAGCGTGAAGTACAACAATATAGCCTTCACGGCACGCCATGTGCATTCGCATGTGGACTACGACAGCCGCAAGGCGGAATTCACCATTCCCGAGGGACCGCAACGCACAGTGCTGCAGCTCGTCAAGCAGGAAGCCTACGCCGACCGCTTCGCGTGGGACATGGACCGCAAGCTGCTCGACATCGTCAACAGCACCCGCGCCACGAGCGAGGGCATGGACGCCATGGATATACGCATGAGACTGCAGAAACGCAACGACCTGCCGGGAGTGCGCTTCGTGAGCACCGACCCCAAGCAGGACGGCCTGAGCTACAATGCGCTGCGCAGCATATATAACTACGAACAAGGCAACCTCAGCAGCAAGGGGGTGTACATAATAAACGTGGCCGACGCCGCCATAGCACCCAACGCCGACACCCTCTACGTGGCCAACGGGGGCAAGCTGCACCAGCTGAACGGGGCGCAGCTCGTCTTCAACCGCGACAGCGCCTACCACTACGTCACCAGCGCCGACGTGCAGGTGGCTGGAGCCCGCAGCTTCACGGGCAAGGGCTTCATGGACTACCGCAACGACACGGAGAAGACGCAGCGCCTCTTCCTGGACGACATCAGCGTCGACGGCCGCGGCGTCACCGTGGCACGCGGCAAAATCAGCGACAGCGCCTCGTTCACCATCAGCTCCGCCTTCGGCTTCGCCGGCAAGGTGCGCGCAGAGGGCGACAAGCGTTGGCTGCACTTCGAGGGCGGCGTGCGCCTGCTGCAGCAGTGCATACCGCAGCAGCAGATGGGGCTGCTGGCCTACTCGGACTACACAGACCCGGAGCATGTGCACATAGCGGTGCCCGAAGAGCCTACCGACTGGAAAGGCAAACGCATAACGGCGTCCATCATCATGGACAAGAACACCCTGCGTCCGCACGCCGCGTTCCTCACCAACGAGAGGGTGGCCGACAACGAGCTGCTGGCGGCACACGGGGTGCTCACCTACCTCGGCGACCGCAAGCAGTACATGATAGGCTCCGAGGCCAAGGTGTCGGACCCTGACGGGGTGGTGGAGCCCTACCTGGCCATGAACACCGACGGCTGCTCGGTAGAGGGCGAAGGACTTATGGACTTCAGCCTCAAGCGCACACAGGCCTCGTTCTACGCCTACGGCACCTCATCGGTAAGCATCGGCGAGAACACACAGGAAGACCACCTCACCACGGTCTTCGGCATGACCTTCCCACTGGCGCAGAACGTGGTGGACGCCATGTACGGCAACCTCAAGGACGACCTGCGCCTGCAAAACAGCACCGGCGGCACCAACGCCGAGATGAGACACGCCATGATGTACCACCTCGGTGCCGACAAGGGCGGTGGAGCCTACGCGCTGTACAGCGCCACGGGCAAGATAAACGACATGCCCAAAGAGATGCGCAGCACACTGCTGTTCGACAACATAAGGTGGCAGTACAGCCCAGCTGTGGGCCTCTACTACGACGGCAAGGTGGGGCTCGTGTCGATGGGCGACAAAGAGCTCGGGCTCGAGCTGAGGCTCAAAGCGCAAATCAGCAAGCAGGGCAACAGCCAGATAATGCGATACTACATAGAGGCCGCCAAAGACCACTGGTATTTCTTCGAGTATGACCTCTCGGCACAACAGCTCGTCATCTACAGTTCCGTAGGGACATGGCTTGACCTGATCAAGGCCATACCGCTCGAACAACGCAAGATAGAGAAAGAAGGGCTCGGCGTGTTCCGCTACTCGGTGGGCAACGAAACCACCAAGGTGCCCAACTGGCTCAAGTGGCTGTCCAAGACCGTGTATTCCAGCGACGAGGAAGATTACTGAAAATAATGCCTCAGGATTGAAGAAAAAAGCGTATTTTTGCACCTTGTAAAAGATGAAAGTAATTAGGGCAATACTCTTTGTAATCAACATCATACTGGCCATCGGACTGCTGCTGACGACCCTTGCGCCCGTCGTGGCACCGTCACAGTCGATACTGCCAAGTCTGCTGGCCTTTGGCTATCTGCCCATGCTGGCAGCCAACGTGCTGATGGTGGTGATATGGCTTATTATGGGTAAGTGGCAATTCCTGCTCAGCGCCGCCGCTATCGCGGTACGGTGGGGCTTTGTGGGCCTCTTCATGCAGGTAGGAGGAACATCCACCATCCCCGACCGCGAGGAGCATCCGCAGATGGTCACCCTCATGAGCTACAACCTGCACAACCTGAAAGGACCTGAGATACAGCCCGATATTTCCGACAACTACGCCCTGCAGTTCCTTGACCTTGTACGCGAGTATCAACCAGACATCATGTGTCTGCAAGAGTACCAGTCTCCAAGCAAGATGCACCTCACCGACAGTCTTATACTTCTCGGCTACAACCACTACAACGGGGCCCATGGCTCAAGCACCTCTCCTTCGGGGACGACGGTGTTCTCACGTATACCTATCACCTACGTCAAAAAGATAGACCAGCAGAAGCTGCTCGTCGAGCTGATGCTCAACGACAATCTCTTCCGTGTCTGCTGCATACACATGGACAGCTATGCTTTCGACGGCGCAGACCTTGAAGAGATAGAGAAGCTGCGCCACGGCAAGATGGAGAACCTCAACGACAGCACGCTGCGCAAGCACCGCACCCTTGACAAAGTGAAGGAGACCATCCTCAAGCACGAGAGCGAGTGGCAGGAGAAGATAAAGCCCGTCATCACTGAAAGCACGGTGCCGATACTGCTGGCCGGCGACTTCAACGACATTCCCTCGTCGTGGCTCTACGCACAGGTGAGCAAACACCTTGACGACACCTACCGCGACAAGGGCTTTGGCATGTGCCACACCTACAGCGGCGGCAGCGAACACTGGCTCCCGCTCGGACACAACTGGCTCCCACAGTTCCGCATTGACATGGTGTTCCACAGCAAAGAGTTCCGCACCCTCAGCTACAAGCGCCTCAAGGCACCTCTGTCCGACCACTATCCTGTTATCACCTCCTTAGAGCTTACGCAATGAGAAAAGCCGACCTGTACAAGCAAGTGATAGACTTCTTCGCCGAGGCTATGCCTGTGGCGGAGACTGAGCTCCACTACGGCACGCCCTTCCAGCTGCTGGTGGCCGTGGTTCTTTCGGCGCAGTGTACCGACAAGCGCGTCAACATGGTCACACCGGCCCTCTTCGCCGCCTACCCCGATGCGGCGCACATGGCCGAGGCCTCCGAGGACCAGATATTCGACTACATACACTCCGTCTCCTACCCCAACAGCAAAAGCCGCCACCTCGTGGCGCTGGCACGTATGCTGCGTGACGAATATGGTGGCGTGGTACCTGCCGACATCGACGCCCTGCAGCGCCTGCCTGGTGTGGGCCGCAAGACCGCCAACGTGGTCGCCGCCGTGGTCTTCGACCAGCCCGCCATGCCGGTAGACACCCATGTCTTCCGCGTGGCCAACCGCATAGGCCTCACCACAGACTCCAAGACGCCGCTGGCCACCGAGCGCGAACTGGTGAAATACATACCCTCCGAACTGCTCTCCAAGGCACACCACTGGCTCATCCTCCACGGCCGCTACGTATGCCAGGCCCGCAAGCCCAAATGCGACCAATGCGGCCTCACCGGCGTCTGCAAGCACTACCGGAAAGGAGGGTGTGCATGACCTTTGCCAACCCGGCATTCCTGTGGGGCCTGCTGGCGGTAATCATACCTATCGCCATACACCTCTTCAACTTCCACCGCTACCGCACCGTCTACTTCAGCAACGTCGACCGCCTCGCCGAGCTGCACACCGAGAGCCGCCGCAGCAGCAAGGTGCGCCGCTGGCTGCTCCTCGCCTGCCGCATCCTCGCCGTGGCATTCCTCGTGCTTGCCTTTGCCAGGCCCGTCATCCCCAACCGCAACAGCACCGTGCGTGGCGGCACCACGGTGGTCAGCGTCTACGTCGACAACACCTACAGCATGGAGAGCGCCGCGTCGGAAGGCAGCCTCATCGACGAAGCCGTGCGCAAAGCACGCGAGATAGTCTCCACCCACGCCATCAGCGACCGCTACCAGCTGCTCACCGCCGACCTCACAGGCATACAGATGCGGTGGCTCAGCCGCGACGAGTTCCTCGAAGCCCTCGACGACATCAAGCCCACGTCAGCCTCGCCACGCCTGAGCGACGCCGTGCGCCGTCAACTCGACTTCATGAAACAGAGCGGAGCGGCAAACCGCTTCGCCTACATCGTCAGCGACTTCCAGCAGGCCGGCAGCGACCTCGACGCGCTGCCCGCCGACAGCCTCGCCACCGTCACCCTCGTACCCCTGCAAGGCGTAGAGACCGACAACCTCTACATCGACACCCTGCTCCTCGACGCTCCGGCCTACTTCGCCGGCGGAGACGTCAGCGTCAAGGTAACCGTTCGCAACAGCGGCACACGCGACGCCGAGAGGGTCCCCCTCAAGTTGTCCGTCAACGGACATGAGCGCGCCATATCCACCGTCGACGTCCCCGCCGGTGGCACAGCGCAGTCCACCATGCGCTTCGCCATCAACGCCACGGGTTGGCTCGACGGAGGCGTGACCATCGAAGACTACCCCGTCACCTTCGACGACAGCTACTTCTTCACACTCCGCGTGGGCGACCGCATCAACATGCTCGAGGTCCACGGCGGCACCCCCAACGACAACCTGCTACGCCTCTTCGCCGACGACACCGTCGTCGACATGCGTACCACAACACAGCTGCCGGCATCGCTCGACGGGCTCGACTTCATCGTCGTCGACGAGGTGGCATCCATGCCTTCCGGCGAAGCACAGCTGCTGGCGGCATGGGTCGACGACGGCGGCACGCTCCTCGTCATCCCGGGTGTCGGCCGGCCCGCACCGCAGACCCTCCTCGCCGCCCTCCACGCGCCGCAGACGGCACGCTGGAACAACGCCACACTCAGAGCCCGCAGCATAGACTATGCCAACAGCCTCTACCGCAACGTCTTCAGCGCCACCGACGAAGACATGGAGATGCCCGTTGTGCGCGGCCACTACAGCCACGACGCGTCGCCGTCGCCCAGCCAGCCCATCATAACCCTCGCCGACGGCAGCGCCCTGCTGAGTGTCACCCCCTGCGGCAAAGGGCGCCTCTACCTTATGACGACACCGCTGCACAGCGAGTACACCGACTTCGTGGGGCAAGCCCTCTTTGTCCCGACGCTCTACAACATGGCCCTCTACAGCCGTCCGCTGCCACTGCCATGCCACACCCTCGGCAGCGCCGACCCCATAGTCCTCAGCGGCAGCCACGACCCCTCGGCAACCGCAGAGCTTAAAGCCCAAACGACAGACCTCTCCATCATCCCCGACCTGCGCCGCGTGGGCAACCGCAACATGCTGGTGCTCCACGGCGAACTCACCGAAGGCGGCATCTACACCCTGTCCGACGAACACCTGGCCTTCAACTTCCCGCGCCGCGAGTCGCAGATGACATTCTTCACACCGGCAGAGGTGTCCGAAGCCATCGAGGGCCGCGCAGGATACAGCGTCATCGCCAACACCGCGCGCGACATCGGCGACGAGCTGCGCTCACGCGACAGCGGCCGCCAGCTATGGCGCCTGTGCATCATCCTCGCCCTCCTGGCACTCGCCGCCGAGACCACCGTCCTCAGACTGAACGCAAAACGCTAACAGCTAACCGCTAAAAGCCAACAGCCATGATACTACAAGTGGATCATATCAGCAAAGCCTTTGGCGACAAACAGGTGCTCGCCGACGTCAGCTTCTGCGTCGACCGAGGCCAGGCCATGGCCCTCCTCGGCGGCAACGGCGCCGGCAAGACGACCCTCCTGCGCATCATCACACGCCTACTGCAGCCCGACAGCGGCACACTGCTCTTCGACGGGCACCCCCTCGGCCAGGCCGACCTGAGCCAGGTAGGCTACCTGCCCGAAGAACGCGGCCTCTACCGCAACATGCGCGTCGGCGAACAGGCGCTCTACCTCATGCAGCTCAAAGGGCTCGGCCGCCACGACGCCGAAGCGGCCCTGCAGCCGTGGCTGCAACGCCTCGGCATGGAGGACTGGTGGCAGCTGCCCACACGCAAGCTCAGCAAAGGCATGCAGCAACGCCTGCAGTTCGTCGTCAGCGTGGCCCACAGCCCCCGCCTGCTCATCCTCGACGAGCCCTTCTCCGGTCTCGACGCCGACGGCGCGGCGCTGCTGCGCAGCCAGATAGAGCTGCTCCTGGCGCAAGGCACGGCGATAATACTCTCCACACACAACCTGCAAGCCGCCGCCGACCTCTGCACCAAAACCCTGAAACTGACCACCAACCACTGACCACCGATGAAAACCCTGCTCATCATAGCCCGTGAATGCCGCCTGAGGCTGCGGCGCCCCTCCTTCTGGGTGCTCACCCTGCTGGTGCCCGCCGTCGTCGCCGCCCTCTACGCCCTGCCCGTCGTCGCCGCACGGCAGGCCGACGAAGCCGCCACAGTGCTCGTCGTAGACCAGACAGGACTCTTCGCCGACGGCCTGTGCCCGACAGAAAGCCTCAGCTTCAAGTCCATGCCCACGCTCGACTACGCGTGGCAGCAAGCCTCCGCACACGACCTCGTGCTGATGATTCCGCGGCGCGAGACCACGATACCGCACGACGCCTACCTCTACTACCGCGGCACACCGCCCACCGTCGCCGTGCAGAGCGCCATCGACGCACAGCTGCAGACCCTCCTCCGCAACGCCATCCTGCAGGACGTCTACGACCTCGACCCCGCAGTATACCACTCCGTAGAGTCCACCCACCTGCGCCTGCGCACACACGATGCCGCCACAGGCCATGAGAGCCACCTGCAGGTGAAGACCGTCGTGGCCGTAGCCCTCGCGGTGCTCATGGCCCTGACCCTCCTGCTCTTCGGCGCCCAGGTGGCACGCGCCGTGCAGGAAGAACGCCACAACCGCGTGGCGGAGATCGTCGCCACATCGGTACGCCCCGTGCAGCTGCTGGCCGGCAAAGTGGCCGGCGTGGCCCTCACTGCCACCCTCCAGCTCACCCTCTGGATAGCCCTCGCGGCGGCCGCCATAGCCGGCGTGCAAGCCGCCAACCCCGACCTCTTCGAGCAAGCCCGCGCACAGCAGCAACACCGCTCGCTGGCCACCAAGGGCACAGAGGCCACGGTGCAGTACGACACCCCAGTGCAGCTTGTAGACCAGACAGTTGAAGGCCTTGCCGCCATACAGCTGCCCGTCGTCGCCGGCGCCTTTGTGCTCTTCTTCCTGCTGGGCTACCTGCTCTACGGCACCCTCGTGGCCGCCGTGGCGGCGCGGCTAGACAGCGACGCCGACACCACGCAGTGGACACTCGTCGCCGGAGCGCCCCTGCTGCTGGCACTCGCGCTGGCGCCTCTCGTGCTCCGCGCACCGGCCGGCGCACTGGCAGCCTGGCTCACCGTCATACCGTTCACCGCACCCGTGGCAGCCATGCTGCGCCTGCCTTTCGGCCTGCCGCTGTGGCAGACAGCCTTGGCGGCAGTGCTCCTCGTGCTCTGCGCCGCCGCCGCCGCGGTGCTCGCGGCGCGCACCTACCGCAGGCATATAGTCTGACCCAGCCCCACCCCGTCCTCCACACCCCTCTTTTTCAGCCCGTTGCGCCGCGACACCCATTGTCGGCAAGGCCGGCGCTGCCCCTCTACGGAGTCCCTACGGCCGTTCTTCAGTAGTTCTTCAGTAGTTCTTCAGTGCTGCACTGAAGAACTACTGAAGAACTACTGAAGAAATGCCGAAGAGGGTCCGTACCGGCTCCGTGGGGGGTGGGGGGCGAAGCGGGGGCGGACGGGGGATGCAGGAGGGGTGGAGGATTAAAAAGGGGGCGGTTGAAAAGTTTTTGCGCGTATATAAAAAAAAGTTCGTATCTTTACGGCCAGAAAAATATGAAAGAAAAACGTTGGATAATCAGAAAAGACTATGATTTAGAGACTGTTGAAAAACTTGCAGCATCGCTGGGCGTAGACCGAATTATCGCCACACTGCTCGTGGAGCGGGGTGTGACGACGTTTGAGGAGGCACGCAAATTCTTCCGTCCGGGACTCGACCAGATCCACGACCCCTTCCTGATGAAGGGCATGCGAGAGGCGGTGGACCGCATCAACGAGGCGATACGCAAACAGGAGAGAATCATGGTTTATGGCGACTACGATGTCGACGGAACGTCGGCCGTGGCGCTGCTTTACAGCTACCTGAAGGAGCTGGACCGAAACATAGACTTCTACGTGCCTGACCGCGAACGCGAGGGTTACGGCATTTCGTACCAGGGCATCGACTACGCCCACGAGACGGGGGTGAAGCTGATGATAGCCCTCGACTGCGGCATCAAGGCCATGGAGCAGGTGGACTACGCCAAGGAGCGTGGCATCGACTTCATCATCGGCGACCACCACCTGCCGGGCGACGAGGTGCCGCGCGCCGTGGCGGTGCTCGACCCCAAGCAGAGCGACTGCCCCTACCCCTACAAGGAGCTCAGCGGCTGCGGCATCAGCTTCAAGATCGTGGAAGCACACCTCGAGGAGCGCTTGGGCGTGCGCCTGTGCGACCTGCCGGAGCAACTCGACGCGCACCGCCTCCAGCGCCAGGAGGAGCTCAAGCTAAAACTGCTGAAATACCTCGACCTGGTGGCCGTGAGCATAGCCTCGGACATAGTGCCCATCATGGGCGAGAACCGCGTGCTGGCGTTCTTCGGCCTACGTGTGCTCAACACCAAGCCGCGCCCCGGCATCGAGGCCATACTGCGCTACGGCCACGTCGACAAACGGCGTGCCGACCAGGGCGACGGCGGCGACAAGGCCGCACAGGGCGACAAGAAAGCCGGATACTTTGAGAAGGAGCTCACCATCAGCGATTTGGTGTTCCTCATAGGCCCCCGCATCAACGCCGCCGGCCGCATACGGTCGGCCTTCGACAGCGTGCGCCTGATGCTCACCGACGACCCCGCCATAGCGCGCCAGCTGGCCGACGACATCAACCAGTACAACATGGAGCGCAAGGACCTCGACACGGCCGCCACCGAGGAGGCCAAACGGCGCATCGACAACGACCCGTTCTACACGGGGCGCCAGTCGCTGGTGCTCTACGACCCGGGGTGGCACCGCGGCGTGGTGGGCATCGTGGCCAGCCGCATCGTGGAGGCCTACAACAAGCCCGCCATAGTCTTCACCGAGGGCAGCGACGGCCTCATCACGGGCTCGGCGCGCTCGCTCAAGGAGTTTGACATGCACGAGGCGCTGGAGAAGTGCGCCGACCTGCTGGAGCATTTCGGCGGCCACAAGAGCGCCGCCGGCGTGAGCCTGAAGAAGGAGAACATGCGCGCCTTCGTGGAGCGGCTGGAGCGGCTGGTGCGCGAAGGCCTGGGCACCGAAGAGGTGGTGCCGGAGGTGGAGGTGGACGCCGAGATAGGCTTCTCGCAGATCACCCCGAAGTTCCTGCGCATCCTCAAGCAGTTCGCCCCCTTCGGACCGGAGAACAACGTGCCGGTCTTTGTGAGCCGCGAGCTCGTGGATACCGGCAACGCCCGCATCGTGGGCACCAACCACCTCAAGTTCAACGCCATCCCCCTCACCGAGCGCTCTGCCCCCTACCCCGCCATAGCCTTCCAGCAGGGCGAGGCGCTGCAGGGCATGCAGCGCGGCGAGCGGTTCGACCTCTGCTACCAGCTCGAGGAGAACTACTGGCGCGGCCGCACGGAGATACAGCTCAACGTGAAAGACATAAAATTCGTGGACTAAACTATGGCAGACGACAAGAAGATAATCTTCTCTATGGTTGGCGTGGGCAAGCTGATACCGCCCAGCCGCCAGATTCTTAAAGACATATACCTGAGCTTCTTCTACGGAGCGAAGATAGGCATCATAGGCCTCAACGGCAGCGGCAAGAGCTCGCTGATGAAGATCATCGCCGGGGTTGACAAGGACTACCAGGGCGAGGTGGTCTTCGCGCCGGGCTACTCGGTGGGCTATCTGGAACAGGAGCCCAAGCTGGACGACACCAAGACGGTGAAGGAGGTGGTGCAGGAAGCTGTGCAGGAGACCGTTGACCTGCTGCGCGAGTACGACGAGGTGAACAACGCCTTCGCCGAACCCGACGCGGACTTCGACAAGCTCATAGCCCGCCAAGGGGAGCTTACAGAGCTGCTGGAGGCCCACGACGCGTGGAACCTCGACCAGAAGCTGGAACGCGCCATGGACGCCCTGCGCTGCCCCGACGAGGACCAGCTGGTGAAGAACCTCAGCGGCGGCGAGCGCCGCCGTGTGGCCCTCTGCCGCCTGCTCCTGCAGGAGCCCGACATCCTGCTGCTCGACGAGCCCACCAACCACCTCGACGCCGAGAGCATCGACTGGCTGGAGCAGCACCTGCAGCAGTACAAGGGCACCGTCATCGCGGTGACCCACGACCGCTACTTCCTCGACCATGTGGCCGGATGGATACTGGAGCTCGACCGCGGCGAGGGCATCCCCTGGAAGGGCAACTACAGCTCGTGGCTGGAGCAGAAGACCGCCCGCCTGGCCATGGAAGAGAAGCAGGAGAGCAAGCGCCGCAAGACCCTGCAGCGCGAGCTGGAGTGGGTGCGCATGGCCCCCAAGGCCCGCCACGCCAAAGGCAAAGCGCGTCTGGCCGCCTACGACCGCCTGCTCAACGAGGACGTCAAGGAGAAAGAGCAGAACCTCGAGATATTCATCCCCAACGGCCCGCGTCTGGGCAACAAGGTGCTGGAGGTCAACGGCGTCAGCAAGGCCTACGGCGACAAGCTGCTCTACGAGAACCTCACCTTCTCGCTGCCGCCGGCCGGCATCGTGGGCATCATAGGCCCCAACGGCTGCGGCAAGACGACACTCTTCCGCCTCATCATGGGCTTGGAGAAGCCCGACACGGGCACCTTCGAGGTCGGCGAGACGGTCAAGATTGGTTACATCGACCAGCAGCACGCCGAGATAGACCCTGAGAAGACCGTCTACGAGATGATCAGCGGCGGCAACGAAAACCTGCAGGTAGGTGGCCGACTGGTGAACAGCCGGGCCTATATCAGCCGCTTCAACTTCACCGGCACCGACCAGCAGAAGAAGGTCGGCGTGCTGAGCGGCGGCGAGCGCAACCGTCTGCACCTGGCGCTGACGCTGAAGAGCGAGGCCAACGTGCTGCTGCTCGACGAGCCTACCAACGACATAGACGTCAACACGATGCGCGCTCTGGAAGAGGGCTTGGAGAACTTCGCCGGCTGCGCCGTGGTCATCAGCCACGACCGCTGGTTCCTCGACCGCATCTGCACACACATACTGGCCTTCGAGGGCGACTCGCAGGTCTACTTCTTCGAGGGTGGCTACACCGAGTACGAGGAGAACCGCAAGAAGCGCCTCGGCGACGACACGCCGCACCGCATACACTACAAGAAACTGAAAGCATAGCCCGCAATGACACTACTCTTAATATTCCTCTTCGGGGCAATGACCATATCGTTCCTGTGCTCGATACTGGAATCGGTGCTGATGTCAACGCCGCTGAGCTATATCACCATGCGCGAGGACGAAGGCTACAAGGGGGCTACGCTCTTCAAGAAATACAAGACCGACAATGCAAGGGCCATAGCAGCCATCCTGAGCCTTAACACCATAGCCAACACCATAGGTGCCGCAGGCGTGGGCCATCAGGTGGAGGCAGCCTTCGGCAACCAGTGGTTCGGCCTTGTGTCAGCCGTCACAACGGTGCTGATACTCGTCTTCAGCGAGATAATCCCCAAAACCATAGGCACCAGCCAGTGGCGTCGCCTGATGGGCTTCACGGCCTACACCATCCGTGTGCTAATCTTCGTGCTGTACCCGGTGGTGATGCTCGTGCAGTGGTTCACCAAACTCATCGCCAAGAAGGACGAGGAGGAGACATCGGTGAGCCGTGAGGAGGTGGCGGCGATGGCCGACATGGGCGAGGATGAAGGTGTAATCGACGAAGACGAGAACAAGATTATACAGAACGTCATAAAGCTCAACAACATCAAGGCATACGATGTGATGACGCCGCGCGTGGTGGCTGCCACGGCACCCGAAAAGATGACACTCAAGGCCTTCTACCGCAACGACGAATACAGCCACTTCTCACGCATACCTGTGTATGCCGAGGAGGAGGACTTCATCACAGGCTACGTGCTGCGTAGCGAGGCGTTGGAGGAACTGGCCGAAGACCACTTCAGCAAAACGCTGGGAGAGATAAAACGCACCATACCGCTCTTCAATGAAGAGATGAGCGTGGCCGACATCTGGGACTCGCTGCTGAAGCACAAGGAGCAGATTGGCGGCATCATCGACGAGTTCGGCTCTTTCCAGGGCATCATTACCCTAGAGGATATCATAGAGACCATCTTCGGGTTGGAGATTATCGACGAGAGCGACGAGGTGGCGGACATGCAGCAGTACGCCCGCGAACGTTGGCAGCAGCGCCAACGCCGCTTCAAGGAGATTAAACTGCCCGAGAATTAAAGCATAGCTAAATATATACAATATATATGACTACCGCAGACATCATTTTCATCATCATCAACATGGCGGGAGCATTGGCTGTGTTCCTCTTTGCCATGAAACTCATGAGCGAAGGCCTGCAGAAGATTGCCGGCAGCAAGATGCGCGCCGTGCTGAAGCATATCACCGGCAACCCCATCAGTGGAATACTCACAGGTACAGCCGTCACGGCAGCCATCCAGAGTTCGTCGGCCACCACGGTGATGGTGGTGGGATTTGTTAACGCCGGCCTACTGTCGCTGGCCGGCGCCGTGGCGGTCATCATGGGCGCCAACATTGGCACAACGGTGACGGCATGGATCATCACACTCTTCGGCCTCGGAGAAGGTTCGGGGGGCTTCAGCCTGCCCATGCTGCTGGCCGCCATAAGCTTGTTCTTCATCTTTTCCGGCCGCGACAGGATGAAGTCCATAGGCCAGACGGTGATAGGCCTTGCCCTGCTGCTGGTGGGCATGGAACTGCTGCAAAGGCCGCTGGCCAACCTTGACCAATACCCTGGGTTCTTGAATGCCCTTGGCACCTTGAGCGACTACGGCTTCCTGTCCATACTCCTCTTCGTGGCCATAGGAGCCATTCTCACATGCCTCGTACAAGCCTCGGCGGCCATGATGGCTATCACGCTGGTCATGTGCTACAACGGATGGATAGGCTTCGATGTGGCTGTGGCGCTCGTCATGGGTCAGAACATCGGTACCACCATCACCGCCAACCTGGCAGCCCTTGTAGCAAACACGGCCGGCAAGAAAGCCGCACGCGCCCACTTGGTGTTCAACGTCATAGGCGTCATCATCACTCTCCTCGTATTCTCGCCACTCATGCGCTTCATTGCCTACCTCACACAGAACATCACAGGCTGCAGCCCCTACGCCGCGTTAGACGACCCGAACTACAACCACGAGTCTGTGCCCATGGCCATCTCGCTCTTCCACACCATCTTCAACGTAGGCAACACAATAATCCTCGCCTTCTTCATACCACAGATACTGAAGATTGTCAACTGGATGGTGAAGACCAAGACGGAGGAAACCGAAGACGAATTCCGCCTGACATACATCGAAGGCAACTGGCTCTCTACAGCAGAGCTTAACCTGCAGAGTGCCAAGAGCGAGATTGAAGAGTTCAGCAAACGTGTGCTGCGCATGTACACCTTCCTGCCAGGACTGCGTACTGCAAAGACCGACGAAGATTTTGACTCCATCATGGACCGCGTGGCCAAATACGAGAACATCACCGACCACATGGAGCTGGAGTTAACAAAGTTCCTCACCAAGGTTGGGTCGGGCGACATCAGCGCCCACGCCTCGGAGCGCGTCAGCGCCATGCTACGCATCATCGACAACCTTGAGAGCATCGGCGACGCCGTATACCAGATAGCAATGACGCGCAAGAGCAAACGCGAGGACGCCGTACACTTCGACGACGGCCTCAACGCCAACCTCGCCCACATGAGCGAGCTGGTGCAGAATGCCCTCAACATTATGGACGCCAACCTGCACGACTACGACCATGTAGACCTCGATGCAGCCTACGCCGCCGAACACGCTATCAACACCTACCGCGACCAGCTGCGTGCCCAACACCTCGACGCCCTGAAGCATGGCACCTATGACTACTCGATAGGCAACGCCTACAGCAGTTTCTATGCCCTGTACGAGAAACTCGGCGATTATGTAATCAATATCTCCGAGGCCATCGACAACAGCCGTAAGCACACCGAAGACTAAAACACCGACAATAGATAACGCCGGCCATCCACTTGGATGGCCGGCGTTTCTACATTCCTGTCAATTGCCTATGACGATCAAGAGCACTCCTTGCCGCTCTTGTTGCCACCGACAGTCTGTATGTCGGTCATGTTGCTGCACTTGTCGCCACTGAAGGTCTCGTCAGTATAAGTGCGTGTCACAACGCCGTCCGACCAATCCTTGCACTGACAGTTCTTCACACACGATGACAGCATGCACAGCACAGCCACAACAGCCAGGGTCATAAATACTTTCTTCATATATCTGTATATTTAAGTGTTTGTCTCCATTACCTATTCCACCCAACCGATGACGTCGCCCTTCTTGACCATCTGGCCCTGCTTGGCACAGGTGTCAATCACCTTGCCGCCCTTGAGGGCTGTGACAGGCACCACGGCGTAGCTGGCCTCGATGTTGGCTATGGCAGTACCCTCTTTCACCTCGGTGCCGGGGGCGGGAGCCGTGCTCTTGTCGTCGAAGCGTACCTCCCACAGCATACGGCCCGTGGCGGTAGCCACTATCGGCGTGGCGTTGGGGTGCTTGGGGGTGATGTAGTTGAGGGCTATGCTCTCGGCGGTGGCAGGAGCCTTGGGAGCCTCTTTCTCGGCACGCAGCTGTGCCACCTCTTTGTTGAAGCGTTCCTTGGCCAGGCCGCTCTTGTAGTCGCGGTACTGGCGATCGTGCATGGCCAGCTCAAAGAGCTCCTCGTCGTCCTCGCCACGCTCCCAGCCGTTCTGCTCCATCTCCTTGATGTACTCCGGCAGGGCATCAGGATAAGCCTCCTGCGGCACTCCGGTGTAGAACTCCATACCCTGAGCCTTGGCCAGCTCGATGATCTCGGGAGCCAAGGGGCCGGGCAACTTGCCGGCACGACCCAGTATCATGCTCCACGAATCCTTGTCTATCTGGCTGAAGCGCGGCTTGCCCTGCGCCATAGCCAATAGGTTCATCACAGCTATATTCTTGGTATACTGACTGAAGGGGGTGACAAGGGGAGGATAGCCCAGCATGGGCCAGATGTGCTCCACTTCCTGGAACAGCTGCACCGTCAGTTCCTCAAAGCTCACCTCGGGCTTGCCGTTCTTCTTCAGGGCCATGTTGATGGCGCCATGCACACCGCGCAGGTCGCTCATCATCGAGCCCATCATGCCGCCGGGCAGACCGCAGCCCACCAGCAGCGAGCTGCTGATGCGGTTGCCGGGGTTGATATACAAGCCCAGGAAGTCGTCGATGAACTCCTGCGTCAGCTTGCGGGCCGCCATATAGGCGTCCATGTTGATGTCTTTCACCAGGAAGCCTGCGTCCTTGAGCATGGCCTGCACGCTGATGACGTCGGGGTGCACCATGCCCCACGACAGAGGCTCCATGGCGCAGTCTATCACGTCGGCACCGGCCTGCGCCACCATCAGCGTCGAGGCCATCGACAGGCCGGGACCCGTGTGGCCGTGATACTGCACCACGATATGCGGGTACTTGGTCTTTATCTCGTGCACCAGCTTGCCCAGCGTGGCGGGACGACCGACACCGGCCATGTCCTTCAGCGCTATCTCATCGGCACCGAACTCCACGAGCTTGTCCACAATGCCCATGTAGTACTCCACAGTGTGCACCGGCGAGTGGGTGATGCTCAGGGCGGCCTGGCTTATCATGCCGGCCTCCTTGGCGTACTTCACACTCAGCTCAAGGTTGCGCGGGTCGTTCAAGCCGCAGAACGAGCGCATGATGTCCACACCCTGGGCTTTCTTCACCTTGGGCATCAGACGGCGCACGTCGGCAGGCACACCATACATGCGCAGACCGTTCAGCGCACGCTCCAGCATGTGGGTCTGTATGCCGGCCTTGTTGAAAGCTTTGGTCCATGCACGCACGGCCTTGTTGGGGTTCTCACCGTACATCAGGTTCACCTGCTCAAAGGCACCGCCGTTGGTCTCTATGCGGTCAAAACACCCCATGTCGACAATAACAGGGGCAATACGCTCAAGCTGGTCTACACGAGGCTGGTATTTTCCGCTGCTCTGCCACATATCGCGGTACACCAGACTGAATTTTATCTCTTTTGCCATAATGCAATATATTTATAATAAAAACATTACCCCAAATTAACAATATTTGGGGTAATGCAAATATACGATTATTTCCTTATCCGACAAAAAAACTCTTAACTCTTAACTCATAATTCATAACTCTCAACTCTCACCTTCCCGGTGCCGCCGCACGGCTCTGGTTCACCACCCACACGCCGGTGAACACCAGCAGGGCCGCCAGGACCTTGGTCACCGTCAGGCGGTCCATACCCGTCCAGATGGCCACAGCGATGGCTATGATGGGCTGCAGGTAGCCGTACATGCTCACCAGCGTCGGCCTTATGCGCTTCTGCCCAACGGGGATGAGGAAATAGGCCACGAAGGTGGAGAAGAATATCATGAACCCTATCTCCCACCACACATAGGAAGGCACAGCGCCGAAGTCGCTCTGCGGCAGGTGCGGCAGCGCAAAAGGCACCGACAGCACAAACGACGCCAGGAACATCCACTTCATGCTCGTCACCACCGAATAGCGCGCTATCAGGGGCCGGCAGGTGCCCAGGTAGAGGGCGAAGACTATGTAGTTGGCGAAGCAGTAGAGTATACCCACGGGCTCCGTCTCCGACGCCCCGTTGCCGCCGAAGGTGCTCTGCAGTATCAGCCACAGTATGCCGCCGAAGCTCAGCGCCACACCCAGGGCTTTCTTCCATGTTATGGGCTCTTTGAGGAAGATGGCCGCCACGAACATGGTGAAGATGGGCGTCGTGGTGCTCATCACCGACAGGTCCACCGGCGTGGTGTGCGCTATGGCGTGGAGGAACGTCAGCTGCGGCAGGAACAAGCCCAGCACACCTGCACCCGCCAGCCGCAGCAGGTCGCGCCAAGGAACCCGCTCGCGCGGCGTCAGCAGCGACAGCAGCCAGAACAGTCCGCCGGCAACCAGGCTCCGCATGGCGAACAGCACTATGGGCTCCAGACCCCCGTCGGTGGCTATGTCGCGACACACCACCACGTTGATGCCGAAAATCACATACGCCGCCGCGCACGCCAAGTGCCCTATGGCTATACCGTTGTTTTTACCCATATTCATATCTCACCTCCTATAACGCACCCACTCGGCGTTTTATTGTACCGCTACGCCGTGCATGTGCCGCTCGCAAAGAAAGGATAAGCGTCAGCTTCATGCCAAAAACAAAACGGAGCCACCATAGCTCCGCTTTTTCAATGTTTTTTTCCCAACCTCATTGCAAAACGCATTCATTTGATGATTCTTTCCTTTAGTCTTTTCTCAATGTAATCTTTTCGTTCAGACAAATGTTTGTCAAAAGATTCTCTGTCCTTTATTTCATTAATTGTTTCGTTTATTTTTAAGCACAATTTGCTAAGTATATTTTGTTGTTTTATATATCTTTCGTCTTTTTCACATTTGTTCAATAGCATTTTTTGCTTAACTGAGTCTTGAGGCGATAATTGTCGGTAATTATCATATGTTTCTTCCAACCAATGGTCTATCTCGACTTTTATCAACAGCATCTCATTCCGTGCATCTTTGCTTTGTGATTGCAAGTCATTTAGTTTCGCATTTAAGACTTTAATTCTCTCTTGTAATTCATTCCGACATAATGTTATTGCAGGAATCAATTTTTCGTTATAATGCACAATGGTATCTATATGATTAAGAATTGGAGAGTATATTGTCTGTATTGCTGTTAAATCTTCCAACAAAGCAAGTGCCGCAGTTAGTTTATCTACTTGGATTGTTAGTAGGGTTTCATGTTCGTATATATTGTGTCGTTTGATTGTTAAATCATCAATTAATCTATATTTGATTATTTTTCGAATCTCCCTGTTCTCTTCTTTGGCTTTTCTCTCTTCCTCTTCTGCTTTCTCTTTTGCTTCCTTTTGCTTTTCGTAGTATTTCGAAATATTTTCATTTATAGATTTCAAGCCCTCCATCATTTTCTCTACTTTCTCAATTATCCATTCCTTTTCAAATTTTTCACTATCGGTAGTGATTAAGTTTGAGACTTCCTCTACAAATGATAATGCGTTTTCCCAATTATTTCGTTGCGGTTCGCAGTCCATTGTATAACGAACATTATCCATCATATTCGACCAATAGTAATCTATAATAGTTGTGTATGGGAGAATATTAATTCCCTTGTAGTTTAAGTTCACATGGAAATATGCAGATCGGCCATAGCAAAAGTTTGTGCGCACCGAAATCAGAACATTGTCTGCAATTGGATATTCAGGTCTATACCATCCAATATTTTCATTCGAGTACATCAGCGATGTGGGTTTTATAGAAGAAAGCGTTTGTTCATAACACATTCCATATATATATCTGCGAATCTTACATATATATTCATTCTTTATCTCACATCTGCGTTCTCTTTGTGCTTGTGCTATCATATCGCGCATCTCACGCTCAAGTTTATCTATATACGCCAAATATTCAATCCTTCCCATCCATCTTTTAGGGTGACGCTTCGCGTTGTACTCGATTTCGATGCGGTTTTTTATGTTTGCTATTTCCCCATCATAATCCTCTTTCCACTTGGAAATATCTTGCTCAATCATAACAGGTCGATTGTTCATATATATATATGGTCGAAATGATGCACCTCGAATAAACGATTCTGTGTACACATGTGGCCAACAATAGCTATACGTTTTTGACTTGTCGATTTTTAAACCATCCACATAACGAACCGCGTCAAAAATGTCACAATCGCCCTCTTCAAATTCATTGAGTTTATCTAAAACATCTTCAGGATGCGTTATCTCAACTTTCTCAGTGTATAACATTTCTTTTTCATCCTTTTTTAACACAAGGATATAGTCTACATTTAATTCAGGCTTTAATTCAGACATGTTTGTTTTAGTTTTATTAAACTACAGAAACATTCCATCCCACCACATTTTCCATCTCCGTTCATTCCCCATTTATTTCATCAACTTTTTTCTTTAACCTCGGGCAATCTTTGACTTGCTCTTCAAAATGTATCTGTGGGAAAGAGATATAATTGACATGCTCGTTGGGAGTGTCATAGGATATGATGATAGTATTTGTGGTAAACATGGCATTAATCAAGAAAGATGGTGACACTAAAGCCCGCTTTACACCTGCATAGGCATCGGAATTATCCACATACAGAATATCATTGTCGGTAAGTGCCATCACTGTGTCTTTATCCTGGAGGAAGAGTACATTGAGATTATCCATTGCGGTGTCAATAAGGTTGGTGAAAATCATTTCCGCATATACATTTTCGTCGTTGTCAGACTTTGTAAATATGATATTCACCTTTCTTGCCATAGCCTGCCATGAGTTGTAAAACAGAGAAGTCGCCATGAAGTCTATCGTGTCGTCACTGAATGTTTGCCAAAGACAGTCTTCCATCATTAAAGCCAAAACGCAATCCGTCATTAGACGATTGTCGACGGGCATCCTGCCAGCAATGTTTCTTGCAGTTGCTCTTATCATCTGTGCAAACTCGAAATAACCATCGGTATCGATAACATGTTCGATAGTTTCTTTCATTTTGCATATTGGCTCTTCAAGTTGTTCTGCTGCGATGGTTGTGTCGTCAATCATATCAAAGACCGATATTATTTGGTCAACAACCGCCATACGCTGAGGATCGTTTATATCATACTCGTCGCACCACATCCGCAAAACGCCCTGCCATGTTGTAGGGTCTTCGCTGTTGTCAATTGCTTTCTGGGACGAATCGCAAGACGCTAAAAACATCAAACTAATTATCAAGTAGAAAAACTTTCTCATGCTTTAATGTTATCGTTTACATTCAGACAATAAAAAAACCGTGAACTTGATTCTATGTTCATGTGGAGGTTCTGGTAAACCTATTCTGCAAACAAGAAAGCTCACGGTGTCGTGAGCGTTTCCCCTTTCTTGTGCAGAATGTTTGTTAGAAATTTACCAGATTTCCACATGCATCAGAAAAGCGAATACGCTTTAATATGTCTTTTATTTTCTACTATTCTTTTCGTTTTATGCCATATATTGTTGTTTTTGTTTCACGCCGCAAAGATACGAAATATATCTGAACCCACCAAATATTATTCATAAATTATGTTTCTCAACCGATAACTGCGGTTGCATTTACGGCCCTGAGCCCCCAGATTTCGAACTGTAACGCTGTAACGCTTGACGGGGAAGGCCTTGATAGAGAGAATGTTTGGTTTTGTTCCGTTACAGTTACAGTTGTTACAGTTAAAAAATGGGATACCCCTTTCCTCGTTAATTCTTTCTTTAATTCCTATAAATAATTAATAATTAAATATATAGATATAATAAAAGATGAAAGTCGGGAAAGCTGGATACCCTTAAAAAACAACTGTAACAACTGTAACTGTAACGCTACCTCAACTCAAAAAGTTAAAAACCAATGCCTTGTAGGGAGCGACAAATACAAACCCTATTACAATTACAGTTATTACAGTAAAAAAAAGGCATCACATAATTTCAAAAACCCTCTTTTATAATACTTATAAATAATTAATAATTAGATATATATAAATAAGAAAGGGGTGAAAATAAGAAATAGATACCCCTCAAAAAAAAACTGTAATAACTGTAATTGTAATAATCAAACCACATTTAATTCTCCTAAAAGGCAGCAAAACAACAAATTACAATACCGTATAACGTCCGTCATCAGCTTTGTCAACCTTATTAACATGACAGTTTACATCAAAAAACGGCTCTTTTAGGTCCCAAAAATTGACAAGACCCCCCTCGTTCCGACCCTTTACCCCCCTACTTGGCGCACAAATCATCGTCGTGAAAAATCGACCTGACACCCCATTTGGAGACTCTTTTTATGTCCAAACGGCACCTGACTCATCAAATTCGCCAACCACAATTCGAGTAATTAGCCAGCAATTGACCTGCGTAGCAATTCGCTTAATTCGTTAAATTCGCCGTTAAACACAATAATCGGACGAAATCGTACACTATCGCACGCTAAACACCGCTATCGTACGAGCCCCACGAAATATCTTCGTACCTTTGCATCGGAATTCCAAAACGAGCGTTCCTTGACATACTGAGAACCAATTAAATATGAGCAATCAGCAATGTTAAATACCTAATCCCCAGCCACTAACGCACACTTACGGCTACTAAACGGCTAGTAGACGGCTAGTAGACCCTATCAAACCACTTTTTTCTCCTTTTTTGGCCAGCCGATTTGCATCAATCAAAAATCCTTCGTACCTTTGCGGTGTGCGAAAGATATGCACCGACGAGTGATATTATTGAAAAACAACAAGTAACAATGAAATACAGAGCAAAAAAAACTATGTCGTTGCTGCTTATGGCCGCCATCGTGGCCATGAGTTGCGCCGCCCTCGGCGCCTGCCGCTCGGAACAGACGATGTACGGCCGCAAGCAGTCCAACAAAGGGGCTACCGTCAAGTCAAACATCAAGGTGAAAGGCAGCAACAAGGCCAACGGCCACACCACAAGAAGCTATTGATGTTGATACGTTACCTTCGGTGACGTTACTACATCTCAGCAGAACAAGCGAGCATGTTTTGCGATTGACTTCCGTAACGTTGATAGGTTTTTATGGAAAGTAAGATTTATCCGCTGAAATTCCTGCCGCTCTACAAGAACGTCATCTGGGGCGGCAACCGACTGAAAGACTACGGCTTCAACTACGCCCCCCTGCCCAACTGCGGCGAGCTGTGGGCCCTCTCGGCGGTGGAGGGGCGCGAGAGCGTCATCGCCAACGGCTTCCTGGCCGACAACACGCTCAACGAGGCCATCGAGATATACATGGGCGAGCTGGTGGGCGACAAAGTGTTCAACCGCTACGGCACCGAATTCCCACTCCTGGTGAAGGTCATCGACGCCGCACGCGACCTCTCCATACAGGTGCACCCCGACGACAATCTGGCACAGCAGCGCGGCATGCCGTGGGGCAAGACGGAGATGTGGTACGTCATGCAGGCCTCCGAGGGCGCCAGGCTCATCAGCGGCTTCCGCCGCGACACCACGCCCGAAGAGTACACCGCAGCCCTCGGCGCAGGCCACCTCATGGACCTGCTGCACAGCGAGCAGCCCGCCCCGGGCGACGTCTTCTTCATCCCCGCCGGACGCGTCCACGCACTCGGCGCCGGACTCATGGTGGCCGAGATTCAGCAGACCTCCGACTGCACCTACCGCATATACGACTACGACCGCGTCGACAGCGACGGCCACAAACGGCAGCTGCACACCGCCGAGGCTATGGACGCCATAGACTTCAGCGGCGTCAAAGGCCACGCCAACACCAACTACAACGCCCGCGCCAACGAGAGCACTACGGTGGCCGACTGCGAGCACTTCACAACCAAGCTGCTGCCACTCGACGCACCCATACGCAAGAACCTCGAGGAGGTGGACACCTTCGTCCTCTACTTCTGCGTCGAAGGCCTGGTGGCGGTGAAGAGCATGGAGACCATAGTGCCGCTGCACGCCGGCGAGTGCTGCCTCGTGCCCGCAACAGCCGACAGCGTGGAACTCTTCCCCGAAGGCAAGGCCCGGCTGCTGGAAGTGACCATCAACACCGATGGCTGGGACGACGAGCCCCAAGGCCGCGACTGGCTGGCGGAATTCACCGGTGACACAAGGGGTTAAGGCTACTCCCCGAAGACGTAACGCACGATATTGCTGCCCATGCGCAGGGCTTTCTGGCGTGTGGCTTGGCTGTCGTTGTGCACATCCTGGTCCTCCCAGCCGTCACCGAGGTCGCACTCCCACGTGAAGAAGCACACCAGACGTCCCTCCCACACAAGGCCGTAGCCCTTGGGCGGCAGGTTGTCGTGCTCGTGGATCTTGGGCAACCCGTTGGGGAACTGGTATTTCTGGTGGTAGATGGGGTGCGAGAAGGGCAGCTCCACAAAGTCGAGCTCGGGAAAGACCTTCTTCATCTGCGGCACCACGAACTCACGCAGGCCGTAGTTGTCGTCGATATGCAGGAAACCGCCGGCTATAAGGTAGTTGCGCAGATTCTGCGCCTCGGCGTCGCTGAAGACGACGTTGCCGTGACCCGTCATGTGTACGAAGGGGTAGTTGAAGAGCTCGGCGCTGCCAACATCGACGGTGGCAGGCGTGGGATTGAGACCCATCTGCTGGTCGGCATTGCAGAAGGCTATGAGGTTGGGCAGCGACGTGGGATTGGCATACCAGTCGCCACCGCCGCCATACTTCAGCAAGGCTATCTGCGGCTGGGCAGCTGCCGCAGACGGCAAGCATAGCAATGCGGCCAAAGCCAGCAGATGACACACAGGCAGCATTCTCCGTAGAGGATTCCTTTTAATAGCCACCGACCGCACACCACCACTCTCTTTTCCCCATAGGGGATTCCGCTTAATCATACTGACCATGCTATTTATTTATCGTTTATCAAGTTGAACGCCACAACGGCATACAACGCCGCCGTCTCGGTGCGCAGACGGCTGGGTCCAAGACTCACAGGCGTGAAGCCGGCATCGAGGGCCAGCGCTATCTCTTCCTCCGAGAAGTCACCCTCGGGACCTATGAGCACCACAGCATCCATGCCCGGCTGCAGAGCCGCCGCCAGCGGCATGCGCGGCCTGTCGGCCTCGCAATGGGCTATGAACTTCTGGCCATTGGCCTGCGCCCCCACCCACTCGCGGAGCGAGACGGCGGGGTTGATGTGCGGCAGCGTGAGGTGCAGGCTCTGCTTCATGGCGCTGACGGCCAGTTTCTCGAGGCGTTCTGTCTTGAGGAACGTGCGCTCGCTATGGTCGCACAGCAAAAGGGTGATCTCCCCCACCCCTATCTCCACAGCCTTCTCCACGAGCCACTCCATGCGCGCCGGGTTCTTGGTGGGCGCCACAGCCAAGTGAATTGAGGATTGGGAATTGGGAATTGAGAATTCTTGCTCCGCCACCTCTACGACGCAGGCACGGTCGTCGGCCTGCACGATGCGGCATCGGTAGAGGTTGCCACACCCGTCGGTGACGTGGATGGCGTCGCCTTCGCGCATACGCAGCACACGCACAGCGTGGCGGCTCTCCTCGGCGTCGAGGGTGCAGAAACCGCTGGATGATATGTCTTTACTATAGAATAACTGCATATGCTAAACAATCATACCGGAAGCTATCACCAAGTGGGCGTCGGCATCATAGATGGTGGCATACTGGCCGGCGGCGATGCCTTGTATGAGCTCCTCGCTCTCTATCTGCACTAGACCGTCGGGCAGCTGCACGAGGCGCCCGGGATGGAACTCCGGCGTGTGGCGTATCTTGAACTTCACCTCTAACGGCAGCGTGAGCGTGATGGGCGCCAGCGGGTGAAAGCCCATGAGGGTGATGCGGTCGCCGTACTGCTCGCGCGGGTCGTAGCCCTGACTCACATACAGCACGTTCTCCTCTATGTCCTTGCGCACCACAAACCACGGGCCGCCGCTGAGGTAGAGGCCCTTGCGCTGACCTATGGTGTGGAACCAATAGCCTTTGTGCGTGCCCAGCACCTTGCCGGTCTCCAGCTCCACAATCTTGCCCTCGCGCTCGCCGAGGTAACGGCGTATGAAGTCGTTGTAGTTTATCTTGCCCAGAAAGCAGATACCCTGCGAGTCCTTGCGGTCGGCACTCGGCAGGTGTGCCTCGTGGGCAATGTCGCGCACCTCACTCTTCATGAGATGACCGATGGGGAACATAAGCTTCTGTATCTGCTTGTAGCTGAGCTGCGACAGGAAATCCGTCTGGTCCTTCACAGGGTCTTTGGCCGTAGCCAGGAAGGTTATTGGCGAGGAGTAATCTGTGCCCTGCTGTACGCCACCGTCCTGCGTAGCACCACTGTCCACTGTCCACTGTCCACTGTCCACTTGCTCCGTCCGCGCATAGTGGCCTGTGGCTATGCGGTCGTAGTCGTGGCCTCGCTTGTCGTCGAAGGCACCGAACTTGATGAGCTTGTTGCACATCACGTCGGGATTGGGCGTCAGACCCTTGCGCACACTCTCTATGGTGTAGCTCACCACGTTGTCCCAATACTCTTTGTGCAGGTTGACCTCCTCGAAGCGGCAGCCGTATTTCTTGGCTATCCACTGTGTGATCTCGATATCCTCCTCCGCCGGACAGTCGATATACCCTTCTTCGTCCTCCATACCTATGCGGATATAGAAGATGTCCGGCGTGTAGCCCTGCTCCTTGAGCAGATGCACCACCACCGAACTGTCCACGCCTCCCGATACCAATGCTGCGATAGTCATATTAATAATAACGTTGAGGCCTGAAGTTTAGTATAGGTTAAAAAAAGTTAAAAAATGTTACTTTTTTGCCACCTCATCGTCATATATATAAAGCCCCGAAAAGCATGAAGTCCCTTTCGCATATCATCGTCGTGCTTCTCGCCACCATCAGCCTCACGGCGGCGGCGCAGAGCGGCTGCCCTGCAAGAGCGCTGCCCTACCACGAGAACTTCGACCGCAGCTTCACAGACGACAGTCCTGCAAGCTGGTGGGTAACAGGCTCTAACTACCAGCAATGTCCGGGAGGGACGACGGTGAACAACTGCTGGACGTTGTGGCGCGAAGGTGGATTCAGGTGCCCGTCGGTCGACTCGCTGTGGGATGGTAACGACGAATGCAAGTCGCTGGGGCTGGGCTTCGTGCTGCCCATCTGCGGCGACAGTACGCGGGGCGCCACCACACAGCACGGCCGTGGAGCGGTGATAGTGTCGCCACCCTTCCAGCAGCAACCACGCGCGCTGGTATTCAACAGCCTTAATCTCACCGACAGAAACGGCAGCCCATTACACTTCACCGTGGAGGTGGGCTATGTCACAGACATGAGCGACTGCTACAACAGCTTTGTGGCCGTGGACAGCGTGGTGTTCCACAGCCGTATCAACTCTTGGATAGCTCTTGAGCACCAAGCGCTGCCACTCTACGGCATACCGCAGCCCTACCACGTGGCGTGGCGCACGCTGTACCAACCCGATCAATACTTCGACTGCTGGGGATTATACATTGACGACGTCTCCATACTGCCGTCGCCACACTACGACGAGATAACGGCCACGATATGCGAAGGTGGATACTATACGGATAACGGCTTTCTTGTGGCAGCCAACGACCTCGGCCCTGGACAGCATATACTGACACATTGCGACGACACGCCAGACTCAACAGGCGAGGTGCTCTGTCATATACTCTGCCTGACAGTTGTGCCACGTCCTGTCATAGACATCGACACCGCGATAATGCCGGGCGACGCCCTGCTATTGGCCGACTCGGCTTATGTGCTGCCTGGCACCTATACCTACGACCGTCATGCCGCCGAGGACGCATGTGACCCACTCGAACGCATACATCTGCACATGAAGCCCCTGCCTCCGGTGCAGTGCAGCGTCGATATTGAGGGGGAGCGGACAGTATATGCCGACACAACAGTCACCGTCCAAGCCTATGTCGCCGACAGCAACATCCGTCTTCGCTGGGAACCGGCGCATCTCTTCGCAAACCCCGAGGGTGATACCGTAGACTTCCCTCTCAAACGCAACGAACGGCGTTGTATAGCGGTGACAGCCGCAATGGAAGACCCCATCAACGTCATCTACAAAGCCGACACCATAGACACCGTCGACAACCCGCTATGGTTCCGGGCTCCGATAGAGCCAGGCGTCGTATACAACCTGAATGTCACCATCGGTGACGGCAGTCCGCGCCACGTGATGGTGTATTTCAACGGCTCATTCGTGCTCGATGACACCGTAGGCACCGCACCGCTGACCGTCGACATCGTCGACGACAACGACAGCACGGCACACATAGGCATACTGTTGCCCGACGCCGACCGCTTCAGCAACATAACACTCAAGCGGATATGCACGGTCACCGACACCGCCTGCTTCACCTCATGGGACACCTCGTCAAGAGCCATGCCGACCGAGAACATCCAAGGGTGGTGGATGCCTAACGTATTCACTCCGGGAGGCGAGAGCAACCGCACCATCGGCGTCGTCGGCAACGTGTCATTCAAAGACTTCAAGCTAACTATATACAACCGCGAGGGGCTGCAGGTATGGCAAAGCGACGACCCATCCAAACAATGGGATGGCGGCAACTGCCAGCAGGGAGCCTACGTTTGGCGTCTGCACTATAGCCTTACCGACACCCCACTGCGTAGCCACAGCGCCACAGGCACCATACTGCTGCTAAGATAACTTAACGACAAGCCTTCATTTACTATCCACCGCACGCTTATTGCCTTTGGCAAGGACGACAATCGTCACGGAGGCGAGGATGAGCAGGATACCCAATAGCAGGCGCAGGGAGAAGGGCTCGGCAAAGACGAAGACACCTATGAGCACCGCTGTGGTGGGCTCCAAGGCCCCGAGGATGGCCGTCGGCGTGGAGCCTATATACTTGGCGGCATAGACCATCATCACCAAAGCCATGATGGCTGGCACGACGGCAAGCCACGAGACCCATAGCCACGCACGCGGCGTGGGGGGCAGCTGGAGCGGCTGGCCGCTAAGCAGGGCGAACAAAGCCATGCCGGCAGCACAGTAGAACAAAACGTAGAAGTTTATCTTGAAGGACGACATAGCCAATGGCGACTTGTCGACGACAATAATATACAACGCGTAGGTGAGCGCCGAGACGAGCACCAGAACCACGCCACCGATGTGCAAGGTGCCGCTGCCGTCGCTCCAATAGAGAAGCAGGACGCCCACAAAACTAAGGAGGATGCTCATAATTGTACCCGTGCGTATTCGCTCGCGGAAGAAGACTGCCATGATGGCGGCCGTCATCACCGGGTAGGTGAAGAGAATGGTGGATGCAACACCGGCAGGCATGAGATGGAAACTCAGGTAGAGAGTGAGCGAAGAGAAGATGAAGAGGACGCCGAGGGCGGTGAGCGTCAAGAACTCGCGCCGGTCGACCTTAAGGCTCTCCCGACGGAAGAGCATGACGACGGCAACAATGAGCCACGCAAGGCCGAAACGATAGAAAAGAACCGAGGGCGTATTCATGCCCTCGGCGTATAGGTTCAAGGCTCCCAGCGGATTGGTGCCATAGCATACTGCGGCACCTACAGCGCACAGCGTGCCAATGAGTTTCTTGTTCATCAATCAGGTTGGTTGCCGTAGAGGAAGGTGTTCTTGGTCATAGTGCCATCAGCGCGCATGGTGTAGGCAGAGGCCTCGCGAGTGGCCGAATGGGCGCCCTCGAAGAGTTCGTCGCCAGAAATCTGGCTCGTGCTCATCTGCTGCACGAGATCGGCGCCATTGGGATTGCTGCGCAGAAGTTCGTGGATGCGGCGGATGCGGTCGCCGGCAGTGGTGACATCGTTGTCGTTCTTGAAAGCCGAGGTGAAGACGTCGTGCTTCGGCTCGAAGACAGGTTCAGGAGCAGGAGTCTGGACGGCCTCAGGCTTGGCAACGGGGGCCTGACGCGTGGCGGCAGGCTGCACAAGCTGTATGTCCTCAACCATAACATCGGCCTCGGTGATGAACTCGGGCATTTCGGCACGTGCCGGCCGCACCTCACGTTTGGGTTCTGCAACAACATCGTCATCCACCAAAACGCCTACGATGTTCTTCTCAGCCTTGGGCTTCTCCTCAGCAACGGGGACCTGCTCCACCTCGGCAGACACCGCCGGCTCGGCGGCTTTGCGGACATACATGCCATCCTCGTCGGGCTTGGCAGGAGCAGGCTTGGCAGGAGCGGCATCCGACGGCTCGTCGACAAGGACGAGCTTCTCAGGCTCAGCCTTGGAAGCTTTCTCAAACCCCGTGGCGATGAGTATAACCTTGAGTTCGTCACCAAGGCTCTCGTCGGTACCGGCACCCCAAATAAAGTCGGCCGTGCCGTTGGTACGGTCAAGGATATAGTCCGTAATCTCGGCCTGCTCGTCCATAGTGAGCTCATGCTCGGAGGAGTAGGAGAAATAGAGAAGGACGTTCTTGGCGCCGCTGATGTCGCTGTCGTCAAGCAGGACTGACGTTGTTGCAGCCGTGATGGCGTCAATGGCGCGGTTCTCGCCACGGCCACTGCCTGTACCCATAAGGGCTGTGCCGCTGTGCTCCATGACGGTGTTGACATCCTGGAAGTCGACGATGATATAGGCGTTCTTGGTGATGATCTCCGCTATGCCCTTGGCAGCCGTGAGCAATACATCGTCGGCCAGGCCAAATGCTTCGGAGATGCGCATGTTGCCAAAGGAGCGCAATTTGTCGTTGTTGATGACGATGATGGAGTCCACATGCTTGCGGAGTTCCTCTATGCCAGCCTCAGCCTGTTCGAGGCGGCGCTTGCCCTCAAAACTGAAAGGCTTGGTGACAATGGCGACAACAAGGATTTTCTTGTTTTCATCGTTGTCGAGGTCTATGCTCTTCGCAATCTCGGCAATGACAGGTGCCGCACCAGTGCCTGTGCCACCACCCATACCGGCGGTGATGAAGAGCATCTGCGTATTGTGCGAGATTGCCTCCCGGATCTCATCAGCCTTGTCCATGGCGGCCTTGCGCGCCCGCTCGGGCTTGTTACCGGCGCCGAGACCAAGATCTCCAAGAGGTATCTTGTTGGGAACAGGACTCGCATTAAGAGCCTTCATATCCGTGTTGCAGACGATGAAGTCCACACCCTCGATGCCTTTGTCGAACATGTGGTTCACCGCATTGCCACCGCCGCCACCAACACCGATAACCTTGATGTAGGACGACTGACCCTTGGGTGAATCAAAAGTGAACAATGCAGAATTTACGTTTTCTTCCATGTGCTTGTTTATTTCTATCTTATTGATAAAGATGTCGTTATTTGATTTTAGCCAATTATATTGGCATTGTAAAATTACTAATAATTACGCGTCCAAAGAGCAGCCCTACATATTAGTTTTCAACAATCTATGCACAATATCTTTTCTACTCGTCTATCGTCTCCTTGAACATGTTATCCAAGAAGCTGCCAAGAATCTTGTCGAAACCACGCCCTTTACCTTTCTTTTCCTTGCTCTTTTCCTCTGGCTTGGATTCAGCCTCTACAGTTGTTTCAGCATTCATGTCGGCAAAAATGTCTATACGGCCATTGTCCTGCACGTCTTCTTCCTCCGTCTCCTGATGAGGATTCTCGGTCTTCTCAAGGCCATAAAGAACCAAACCGATGCCCGTGGCATACATCGGATGTGCCAGATCTGCATATGAGACACTTTCAGGGTCGAGGTGCTCGTTGGGAATTCCGATACGGGTGTCTGTAGTGGTCATGAGTTCACACAGCTCCTTGATGTTCTTCAGTTGCGCACCGCCACCAGTAAGGACGACACCGGCGATGAGCTTCTTGTGATATCCGGAGAGCTTTATCTCATAGTCTACCTGCTCCATAATCATCTTGGCACGGGCATGGATGATGCCGGCAAGCGTTTTCACATATATCTCACGCGGCGCCTGGCTGCGAATGCCGGGAATGGAGATGACATCATTCTCGGACACAGCTTGCACTAAACAGGAGCCAAACTTGACCTTGAGACTCTCTGCCTGCTTCTTCAATATATTGCAACCCTCGCGAATATCATTGGTGATGGCATTGCCGGCAAGAGGCAGCACGGAAGTGTGGCGGATAATGCCATCATGGAAGACGGCAATATCCGTAGTACCACCTCCGATGTCTACCATGGCGACACCGGCATCCCGGTCACTGTCGTCAAGGACAGCCTTGGCAGAGGCTATCGGTTCAAGGACAACACCTTTTATCTTGAGCCCTGCATGCTCAACAGCATATTTGATATATTGCAGATTCTGCACATTGGCGGTGACCATATGGAAGTCGGCCTCGAGGCTCTTGCCAGCCACGCCAACAGGGGGTATGTCCCGACTCAGGGGCTCACGGTCAACAATATACTGCTGCGGGAAGACATGTATTATCTCCTCGCCAGGGGGCAGCTGTATGTTATACTGCTCAGCAATAAGGCGCTCCACATCTTCCTGCTCAATGAGAGTATGGTCTGGCGGTATCATGATGCTGCCATGACTGGGATTCGACTTGATATGTTGGCCGGCAATGCCAACCCACACTTCGTCAATGTCTACATTAGCCTGATCGGCAGCTTCATTGACAGCTTTGGTAATAGACTCGGCAGTCTGTGTGATACCTCTCACAACACCATGCTCCACACCAATCGACTCCGTCTTGCCAAAGCCAAGAATCTTCACCTTGCCATTTTCGCCTCTCATACCAACAAAGCAGGCTATCTTTGTGGTGCCAATGTCGAGGCCTACAATAATTTCATTTGCCATAGTATCTGTTATTATTTGTTTATTTCTTTTCTTTCGTGCAAACAACTTGATCCTTGAACTTAAGGCTGATCTTGACATACGTGTTCCACCCAGCCCTCGGCATCCCCTTTTCATAGAATGTCACAAGGTTTGAGAACTTGCTCTCTAACTCGTCTACAGCACCAAGCTCTATGACATGGTCGCCTATCTTCGGAACCATCATAACGTCCCCGTCTCGCTGGATGTATATCTGATCAATCAAACCGCGATACTTACGCTCTCTGTCAAGAAACTTGGCAAGCACCAAGAGCGACTGCATTTGGCTGTTGAGGCTGTCAACACGAAGCGGTTCTACAAAGTCGCCGCCGGCAACAAGCACGTCACAGTCACCAACAGTTCCTACAGGCATAATGCCACCGTCAGAATCGAAATACAATTCTCTGCCCCCGTAGAAGAGTCGCGCTATCGGCTGACGCTGCGTGGCCCTGACAACAACCTTGCCGCTGACACTCAACGATGCAGAGACATCCTTAAGGTATGGGACGTTCGAGGCCGCCTCGGCAACAGCACCGCGGTCGACATCCTTGACCAGCATGGCATAAAGCGTGGGAACTTCCGCCATAATACTGTCCACGACTGTTTGCTCTGCAACAAGCACAGGCGCATGACCGTAACGTATGTTCACCTCAATACCCTGCACCTGGCGGTTTGAGCGACTGATATTGGCCACAACGACCAATACCGCCAACACAATGGCGCCAAGAAGTATGAGCATTATTCTATACGGTCTTTTTATCACTTTATTCTGTTTTTAAGATTATTGCAGTCTTTGGTTTACAACATCTGTTCTCTTAACGTTTCTTCAAGACGCGGCACAAGGCGGTCGATATCACCGGCTCCGAGCGAAAGCACAATATCGGGGCACAGGGCCGGTACCAATTCCAACACCTGGTCGGCGGTACACAGATACTTCGACATGCTGTCCATCTTTCGCAGCACCATGCTTGATGTCACTCCCAGAATGGGCTTCTCGCGCGCTGGATAGATGGGCATCATGATTATCTCGTCAAGACTCTGCAACACGGAAGCAAATTCATCGGCGAAATCACGCGTTCGACTGTACAAGTGCGGCTGGAATATTCCCACAACTCGCTTGCCGGGATACAGGAACCGCACCGACTCAATGGTAGATGCAATCTCTTGAGGGTGGTGGGCATAGTCGTCAATATATACAAGGTTTTTCTCCTTGATACGATAGTCAAAACGCCGACGCACTCCGGCAAAACTCTTCAGTCCACTACGGAGCTGGTATTGGTCGACACCGCAACTCAAAGCCACGGCTGAAGCCGCAACAGCATTTTCCACATTGAAAAGGGCCGTCCCATCAAGCTCCAAGTCATACAACACCCCCTCCGGCGTGCGCATGTCAAAGAAAATGTTGCCGTTATATGCTCGAACATTTATTGCATAGTAATCAGCATCAACGCCATGTGCTGTATAAACGGCGTATGGCCTTTTTATGAAGTCAAAGCCTTCATGCGAGTGTTCGTCATGCTCATCATCATCGTGATGGTGACCATACAATTCTCCATCAGATGTCGTAAAGACGCCCTGCTTAAGGAACAATTTCCCGTCTGCATCGGATTGGTTGGCAAACTGGACATAGGCCTCAAGCATTGCTTCATGGGTGCCATATATATCTAGGTGATCCGGGTCAGTTGCGGTAATAACAGCATAATGCGGATACAGTTGAAGGAACGAGCGGTCATACTCGTCTGCTTCCACAACAACATACTCGCTCTTATTATCAACATGAAGGTTGCTGCCAAAGTTCTTGCTAATGCCTCCAAGGAACGCCGTACAGCCAATGCCTGTATGGCTCAACAGGTGCGCTATAAGCGTACTCGTGGTTGTTTTGCCATGGCTGCCTGCTACAGCGATGCATTTTTTTCCGCGCGTCAGCTCACCGAGAACCTTGGAACGTTTCTCCATCTTCACGCCACGCTCTTGCAGCACGACAAACTCTTGCAGATCTTGCGGAATTGCAGGAGTATATATAACCCGGTCAATATCATCAGGTATGAGGGCCGGGGCGTCACAATAATGGACACCTATTCCCTCTTTCTCCAATTCCTCGGTAAGCGGTGACTGCGTACGGTCATAGCCGCTGACATTATCGCCCCTCTGTTTGAAGAAGCGTGCCAGCGCACTCATGCCTATGCCTCCTATGCCTAAAAAGTAGTAGTTCATCCCACTATCTTGTCTATCTGGTCAACAATCTTGTCGGCAGCTCCATATACTGCCATTTTCTTTATCGCCACACTCATAGCCTCCCGATGCGCGGCATTCTCAAAAAGTTCCTGCACTTGCGGCAAGCACAGCGCATCACACTCTGCATCACGCACCATGACGGCAGCGCCCCTGTCAACCAAGGCCAAGGCATTCTTTGTCTGATGGTCTTCTGCGACATTGGGCGACGGTATCAACACCACAGGCTTCCCAACAATACACAGCTCAGAGATGGCAATGGCTCCGGCTCGGGAGATGACAACATCGGCAGCAGCATAAGCCATATCCATACGGCTTATGAACTGATGGACTTTTACCCAGTCCTCGACATTGGCTCTCTTCACCGCAGACACCGCTTCTTCATACATCCAACGCCCCGTCTGCCACACAAGCTGAATACGGTTTTCCTTGAAAAAGTGAAGGTGGCTTATTATCATCTGATTGATGCTTCTAGCACCAAGACTGCCGCCGACAGAAAGCAACACCCTTCCCTCTGGATTGAGACCGAACATCTCACAGCCTTCTTCGCGGGTCGCATTCATCTGCTCTATGTCTCCCCTTACGGGATTGCCGGTGAAGATTATCTTGTCCTTTGGGAAAAAGCGATCCATTCCTTCGTATGCCACACATATCTTCTTGGCATTGCGTGCGAGCATCTTATTGGTCAACCCAGCATACGAGTTCTGTTCCTGCAGCAGAGTGGGATAACCCATGTCAGCGGCGGCCTTAAGAGTGGGTTCACTGGCAAAGCCACCGACACCGACAACAATATCTGGGGCAAAGCTCCTGAGAATGTCTTTCACCTTTCTGCGGCTCTTGAGCATTTTGAATGGCAACTGCAGGTTTTTGACGATATTCTCCAGCGTCAACTTGCGCTGCAGCCCAGCTATCGGCAGACCCTCAATCTTATAGCCGGCAGCTGGCACCTTTTCCATCTCCATACGTCCTTCAGCGCCGATGAACAGTATATCGACGTCCGGATGGCGACGCTTAAGAGCTCCGGCAATTGCTACTGCGGGGAATATATGTCCACCGCTTCCTCCTCCACTGATTATTGCTTTCATATATCTATTTCTCTATTTCTTTTCATTTGCTGGTTCTGTTGCCTCAATCATTTCCGGCCCCACATCTGGCAGCGGTTCGTCGCCGGTCTTTTCGTGCGCATAGACATCGGCGGCAACAGACTGAATCACACCCAATGCACAACCAAGGAACAGGTACGCCGTACCACCATAGCTGATAAACGGCAACGTCTGGCCTGTAACCGGCAGCACTCCTACCGCCACACTCATATTCACCAACGCTTGCAGGTATATCATGGTACCAAGGCCGGCAACAGTGAGAGCCCCGAACGGACCTTTGCACCTCCGTGCAACACGTATGCAACGGAAGAAGAAGACGCTATACAGGGCAAATACAAACAAACCTCCTACCATTCCAGACTCTTCTATTATGATGGCATAAATAAAGTCATTATGAGCCTGCGTCATCAATCGCGCATGCACGGTGGTGCCTACCCCGAAACGGGCTATGCCGCCTCGCGCTATCGCCATCCTCGACATATTCTCCTGAGTCAGCTCGTTGGGTTGCGGATTAATCCACGAGTACACCCTGTGACCCCATGTCTCCTGGCGTTCAATGACCATCTCTGTCTCCGACCCAGTGCTGAGCATCGACTTCTCATACTTGTAATAACTTATTGCAAGGAAAGCGACGACAGCCACCATACCCACCAGGAACAGACGCCACCAGTATTTCTTGTTCACTCCGCCAAAATACATCACAAGATACGCCGACAGGAATATCAACGCCGCCGTAGAGAAATTCTCAGGCAACACCAGTATGGCGATAGCTGCTATGTATATCAGCAGCATCAGGAAAGTCCCAAGCTCTCCGACATGTTCTTTCTTCAAGGCGAGAAGTCTTGCCACAAAGATTATCAGCACGACCTTGGCAATCTCCGACGGCTGGAACTGGCCGATAACAGGTATGCGCACCCAGCGGCCTTGGTTCAGGGCCAGCATTATCACGAGCAACACTATCGCCGCCCAGTAGCCGAGCACGGCAAAACGCGAGAAGTATCGGTAGTTGACATGCGACATTAATGCCACAACGACATAAGTCACCACAACTATAAGCAGATGGCGCAGAAACAGCGACGTCGGCGATTTGCTGGCGAACGCCGTGTAGGCATACAGTCCTATGGAGCTGTAAACTGCCAGCAACGACACAATACTGAGCAGGAAAAACACCACCCAGATTGTCTTGTCGCCCTTGAATATTCGTGCCATCTTCATATCTATGCAGTCTTACAATTCATTAACCTCGTTGCGGAAAGCCTCGCCAAGCGCATTGGTGGGCGTACCGTCGTTGCATGCCGGCGAGAACAACACTTTCACATCTGTGGCATCATACAGATAGGCTTTATGAAGTGCATCCGTCATCGACTGGCATTCCACAATGCTCGGCACAACACCGGCAAAGGTGCTTTTCAGCTGTTCGGCCGGTCCCAACACAAGCATCATCCTGACCTTGCGCAGTGCGGCAGGCACAAGCTTGCTGTAGTCGGTGTCTACCTCCGTGCCGGAGACTATCCATATTATGCCACCCTGCAGGGTCTCCAACGCATACCACGTGGCATTTACCGTACGTGCACCGGCATCGTTTATGTACTCTCTGCCGAGTATACGGCCTACAAACTCAAGTCTGTAGCGAGTATCTTCTATCCGGTTGAAGCAGGCACGCAACGACGCATTGCGCATGGCTTTAAGACGTGAGGTGTCTATACCGGCAAGGCCAGTATGTGCTACACCCTGTTTGGCAAGTGTCTCTATAGTCATTTTATCTCAGTTTCAGTGTTGACAATGTGAAAATAGCCAGCAATATGGCGATGATGACGAAGCGCATAACCACCTTCTCTTCGGCCATGCCCTTCTTCTGGAAGTGATGGTGCAGCGGCGACATAAGCAGCGGCCTCTTCTCCACCGGCACAGGAACCCCTGCGGGCAATTTGTGCTTCCGGCGGTAACGTTTGCAGGCAGTGGTCTGTATTATCACCGACAGATCCTCGACAAGATAGATGCCGCAGAGCACCGGCAGCAATAGCTCCTTGCGTATGAGCACGGCGAAGACTGCTATGATACCACCAATGGCCAGCGAACCTGTGTCTCCCATGAATATCTCCGCCGGGTGCGTGTTGAACCATAGGAATCCAAGCGTGGCACCTACGAAGGCTGTACTGAAGACCGCCAGTTCTCCGATGTTGGGCAGGTAGACGATATTCAGGTAGGACGACATAATGACGTTGCCGCTGACCCATGCCAGTATTGCCAGTGCACCGCCGTTGACGGCAGCCACACCGGTAGCTATGCCGTCCAGACCGTCGGTGAGGTTCGACGCATTGCTGACAGCGGTGACGATGAAGATAACTATGACCACATATATTATCCACGCATAGTCAACAGCCCAGTCGCCCATCCACGACACCAGCCACGTATAGTCAAACTCGTTGTTCTTGACAAAAGGTATCGTGGTCTTCAGGGGTTCTTTGATGTCCGGGTGGAAGGTTATGAGCAAACCCACGGCGAGACCGAGCAGCACCTGTCCTATGACCTTGTAGCGACCTGGCAGACCAGCCTTTCCCCGGGTCTTCTTCAGATAGTCGTCCAGGAATCCCACCATGCCCATCCACAACGTGGTGCCTATCATGATAAGCACATATATGTTATCCAGCTTGGCAAAAAGCAGTGTCGGCACTATTATGGCGGTGAGTATCAACAACCCGCCCATCGTGGGGGTCTTGGCCTTCTGCACCGCTCCCTCAAGGCCGAGCTCAGTGCGCACCTCGTCCATTATCCCAAGCTTGTTCTTCATCCATTTGATGAAGGGCTTGCCAAGCACAAGCATGATGAGCAGCGATGTGACTATGCTCGCCGCTGCCCTGAACGAGATGTATTGGAACACACCTGCTCCCGGAAAATCAAAAGCTCTGTCCAACCAATCGAATAAATAGTATAGCATATTCCTGATTTTTAGTTTTTAATCATCCCCAGTTCTCTGCCCACCTCTTCCACGTCGTCGAAGTGGTGTCTCACTCCGTTCACCTCCTGGTAGGTCTCGTGCCCCTTGCCAGCCACCAGCACAATGTCACCTTCCTTGGCCATCATGCACGCCGTGCGGATAGCCTGGCGGCGGTCGGTGATACGCACCACGCGGGACAGCTGCTGCGGCGTGAGGCCGGCCTCCATCTCGTCGAGGATGGTGTCGGGGTTCTCGGTACGCGGATTGTCGCTGGTGAGCACCACCTTGTCGCTTCCCTCGGCGGCGATCTTGGCCATCTCGGGCCGCTTGGTGCGGTCTCGGTCGCCGCCACAGCCCACCACGGTGATAAGCTGCTGAGTCTTGCGACGTATACCGTCAATCGTCGAGATCACATTCTGCAAGGCGTCAGGCGTGTGGGCATAATCCACAATACCTGTGATGCCACGCCCGTTGACATACTGGAAACGCCCCGGAGCAGCCTCCAGCGAGCTCAGTATGCGCAGAGCCTCGTCCTTGTCGACACCGCACAGCACGGCGGCTCCGTATATCGCCAGCAGGTTGTAGGCGTTGAAACGCCCCACAAGGCGGCACCACATATCTTTGCCGTCGATCTGCAGGTGCATGCCTTCAAAGGTATTCTCAACTATCTTGCACACTATGTCGGCGTCGTGCTGCAAGGCGTAGGTATGCACACTCGCTTTTGTGTTCTGCACCATGACGCGCCCGTTCTTGTCGTCCACATTCACCAACGCCCACGCCTCCTTGTCGAGACCGTCGAAGAACCCTTTTTTGGCGGCTATATAGTTGGCCATGGTCTTGTGGAAGTCAAGATGGTCGTGTGTGATATTGCTGAAGATGGCGCCGGCGAAACGCACACCGGCAATGCGCTGCTGAACCACAGCATGACTGCTGACCTCCATGAAGGCGTACTTGCAGCCGGCATCCACCATGCGACGCAGCAGCTGGTTGAGCTCCAGCGCGTCGGGGGTGGTATGCCCTGTGGCTATCTCTTCCTCGTCAATCTTGTTCACTATCGTCGAGACCAGACCCACATGGTAGCCCAGCTGGCGGAACATCCTGTGCAGCAGGGTCACCGTGGTGGTCTTGCCGTTGGTGCCTGTGATGCCGACGAGCGTAAGCTTCTCCGACGGGTGTCCGTACCAGTTGGCAGCCATCAGGCCCAGCGCCTTGCTGCTGTCGTCGACCTTCACATAGGCCACGCCGTCGGCCATGCTCTCCGGCAACTCCTCGCACACCACAGCCACAGCGCCCTTCTCCACAGCACCGGCTATATACGTGTGGCCGTCGACCTTGGTGCCGCGCTGCGCCACGAAGAGGGTGCCGGCAGCCACCTTGCGCGAGTCAAACTGAATGTCCTTGACATCCACCGTCGCCGCGCCGTGCACCTCGGCCTCGATCCCTTTTATTATATCCTTTAATACCATTTATTATATCTGTCTTTTCTGTCTTGTCTATCTCAAATCCAGCACCACTGTCGTTCCTTTCTTGGCGGCCTGACTGGCCTTGGGGCTCTGCGAGCGCACCTTGCCGTAGCCGTTCACCTTGACCTTGTAGCCCTGCTCGTGCAGCAGCGCTATGGCGTCTTTGGCGGTCATGCCGTAGCAGTTGGGCATACGTCCGCTGACAGGCTCATAGGCCACATAGCGCCCCGGCAGGGTGTCGCCACCGCTGTAGGCCACCCAGGTGCCCACGCTGTCGTCGCACACAAAGGGTATCCTGAAGCGCTTGTACAGGTCCCTGATGTCGTCGGCGCGGCCCTTGGTAAGCGTCGGGCGCTGCTGCGCCATGGCGCTGTCTTCCTCCAGGCGCGGCCACACACTCTTCACGGCCCCGTCGCTCAAGCTCTTGTCGACAGCCACCACACAGTCGCTGATGGTCTTGAAGACCACTGCGGCCTGACGGCCGTAGACGGGTATGTTCTCCAGCATCACCAGGCAGGTGTAACGCGGGTTCTCCGACGGGAAGAAGCCCGCAAACGAAGCATTGTAGCGCCGCATGTTGGAGTAGCTGTGCACTGCCGTGCCCGTCTTGCCCGCGATGCCGTAGGTGGTGTTCTTGATATTGTTGCCGGTGCCGTTCTCCACGACGCCTTCCAGCATGTCGTGCATCAGAGCCGCCGTGCGCTTGCCGCACATGCGCTCGTTGAGCACCACGGGCTTTATCTCGCGACGGCTTCCGTCGTTGTCGATGACGGCACGGCAGAAGAGGGGCTTCACCATGCGGCCGCCGGCGCCGAGGGCGTTATAGAAGGTTATCAGCTGCAGGGCCGACACACGCGTGGAGTAGCCATAGCAGAAGTTGAGGAAGTCGCGGTTCGAGGCGTTGAGGTTGTTGACGTAGGTCTTGTACTCTGGAGCCACCACGTCGGGGTTCATCTTGCCGTAGGGGAACATCTTCTCCACCATGGCGCGCAGGGTGTCGCGGCGGTTGTTGTAGTACATCCAGCCCAGCTCACTCATACCGACATTCGACGACTGCTCTATCACCTGCTTCAGGGTCAGCGAGTCCCATCCGCCGTGGTCGTCCTTGATCTCGCCATACTTGCCCCCGAAGTTCTTGTAGCGGGCAGGCAGCCGCATGGTGGTGTCTATCTTCACGTCGGGGTCGTCGAGCATGGCAGAGAGTATGACGGTCTTGAAGGTGGAGCCAGGCTCATAGACGTCGCTCACGGCGATGTTGCGGTCACGCAGCTCCATGTATTCGTGCACCGCCGTGTCTACGGCCAGGTTCACGCAGGCCAGCATATATCCGGTGCTCATCTCCATGAGCATGGCGCATCCCGCCGTGCCGCCGTACATATTGAGGGCCTTGCGCAGCGACGCTTCGGCGATATCCTGGTAGCGGGTGTCTATGGTCGACACGATGCTGCGGCCGTCCACGCGGCGCTGCAACACTATGGTGTCTATCGCCGACGTGTCGGTGCGCTGGGCCACAGCCTTCTTGGCGCGCGGCTCGTCGGGCAGCCAGATGCCCTTGGTCAGACGGCGGCAGTTGAGCAGGCCGTCCTGGCCGCGCAGGATGCTGTCATAGTAGCCCTCCAGACCCGTATACGAACCGCTCTCCTTGCGGTTGCGGAAACCTATGGTGTTGCCGGCCATGTTGCCGTAGATGTGGGCACGCACCTGGTGCACCACGCTCTCGCCGTCGACCTGGCGCACGACGCCGCGGCTCCAGCCGGGCAGACGCGTGATCTGAAGCCACACGGAATAAGGCACATCCCTCTGCACCAGGAAACAGCGGCGCGGACGCTCCTTGCAGCGCTCCACAGCAATGCGTTCGCGGTAGTAGGAGGCCTCGCGGCCGGGCATGGCGTCGGCGAGCATGACACACAGGGTGTCGAGGTAGCGGTTGAAGCTGCTGTCCGTCACAGGCCCCGTCTCCACGGGTCTGCCCTGCTTGTCGTATTTCGTGTTGCCACGCTCGTCGAGCTCTATGGCGTTGTACAGGTCGAGATACAAGTCGCACTCGGTCACCGTGGTGGCCAGTATCTTGCCGTCGCTGGAGTATATGTTGCCGCGACGCGCGGGGTCGCTGCGCAAGCCGGCCTCGCGGCGCTCGCCAAGGGCGCGCCACTCGTCGCCATGCACCACCTGTATGTTGAATATAGCCAGCGTGATGGCCAACCCCACACCGACGGTGAGCACAAGGTACAGCACCATCAGCCCGCGCGACAGACGCTTGTCATTATTATTATGTTCCTGTTCTTTCAATTATCTATTCTATATAAATACAACTCAAAACTCCTAACTAAAAACTCACAATTCGTACGGCGGTCCGGCCGTGATGCCTACGCCGGTCTCTTTCAGGTCCTCGGCGATCTGCGACATCTTCACGCTCTGCTGGTACTGCTTCTGCATCTGTATGCGCTGCTCGCGCAGGTAGTTGATGCGCTCCTCGGTGGCCGCCTTGTCGCGGCTCATGCTCTCTATGCGGTAGCGGTTGCCGATGATCAGCAGCAGGTAGACGAGGCAGAGCAGCAGCAGCGGTATCTGGCGCAGCAGCAGCTTGTCGGCCAGTATGTCGCCGCCCAGCACGCGGCCGATGCCGCGCGCCGCCCTGTCGGCGCGTCCGCCCTTGCGGAGCACAGGGGCCTCGGCGGCGGCGGGCTCGGGGGCCGGCGTCTCGACGACGGGCTCCTCGACCTTCACCTTCGGCTCTTCGGCAGCCGGTTTCTCTCTGAACTTATTACCCATTACTGATTCTTTGTTTCCAGTTTCTCGGCCACCCGGAGCCTCGCGCTGCGTGCACGGCTGTTAGCCGCCACCTCGGCCGGCGTGGCCGCGGTGCTCAGCACCTGGCGCATCGGCGTCAGAGGGTTGCCATAAAAATCCTTCTCCACCACACCCTCGAAGTTGCCGCTGCGCATGAAGTTCTTCACCAGCCGGTCCTCGAGCGAGTGGTAGCTGATGACCGCCAGGCGTCCGCCGGGCTGCAGCACCTCGGCGGCCTGCACCAGCATCTCGCGCAGCGCCTCCAACTCGCCGTTCACCTCTATGCGCAGCGCCTGGAAAAGCATGGCCAGGTATTTGTTCTCCATGCCGCGCGGCAGATGGCGGCTCACAGCCTCGCGCAGGTCCGTGGTGGTGGCTATCTCGCGCTCGCTGCGGGCTTTGACAATGGCCTTGGCCATCTGGCGCGCATTGGGCAGCTCGCCGTAGAGGCGCAAGATGCGGGCCAGCTCCGCGTCGTCGGCGCTGTTCACGATGTCGCGCGCCGTGGTGGTGCCGCGACGGTCCATGCGCAGGTCCAGCTCGCCCTCGAAGCGGGTGGAGAAACCGCGCTCGGCCACGTCGAACTGGTGGCTGCTCACCCCCAGGTCGGCCAGCAGGCCGTCGATGCGGCGCACACCGTGCAACCGCAGGTAACTCTTCAGGTAGCGGAAATTCTCGCCTATGAACGTGAAGCGCGCCTCGCCCCCGGCCTTCCACTCGCCGCTCTCCACACGCTTGGCGGCATCCTCGTCCTGGTCGAAAGCAACCAAGTGGCCCTCGGGTCCCAGACGCTCCATGATGGCACGCGAATGGCCGCCGCCACCGAAGGTGACGTCGACATACACGCCGTCGGGACGGACATCAAGCCCATCCACCGCCTCGGCGAGCATCACGGGTCTATGGTATTCACTTGTCATTGCTTGCAACCGACTCATCGATACGCCCCAGCAGCTCCTCTGCACGCTGTGCATAGTCGCCGCCTTCGCTGTCCATCTTGTCGTAGGCCTTGCGGTCCCAGAGCTCTATGAACTTGCCAGTCGATTGCAGCACCACCTCCTTGGCACCGGCCACCACTGCCTTCTGCTCGGCGGGTATCAGGAGTCGGTCGTTGGTGTCCAGCTCGATGATATTGCCATCCGTCAGTTTGCGCAGCATGTCGCGGTCCTCGCGGCGGTAAGGGTTAAGCATTCTATGCAACTTCTCCGCTTCCTCCTTGAAACTGGCGTAAGTCCACAGCTCCAAACACTCGGCGTAGACACTGCGGCGTATCACGAAACGACCGTCGTCAGTCTCCAGCTGCCTCTTCAAGGCAATTGGGAACTTGAAACGACCGTTCGAGTCCACCTTACAGTATTCTTTTCCAAGTATTAAGGCCATTTTTACCTACTTTTTTTCAGGTTGTAAAATTACGAAGAAATTTCCAATTAATGCCTAAAAAATACTTTTTTTGTTTTTTTTAACCCTTTTTTGTTGTTCATAACCCTTAACGCAACAATCCGAAAAAAGTTTCACTTCGATGAAAAAATATTTTTATCGCACTGATACCCAACACGATTACCTTTCACCTTTCACCTCTCACCGTCCTCCTTTCACCTTCCCCTGCGGTGTTGATAAAAATATTCTTCTCTTCTCCACCCTATTTGCCGCCGACCATGCTTCCGGAAATATTAAAAATCGCACCTCTTTAGATGTGATAATAACCTTAAAAACTGTTAATTTTATCATATATTGAACCTACCTATCTCTTACTAAATTAAGTCTTTATAAAGAGCAATTAAGGAGTAATTAAAGAGCAAATAAAGAGATGATGCCTTAACAGACTGATTTACAAAGCCCGTTTTTCTGGTTATGTTAACTAGACTCGTTGGGCAAATGTTAAAATAATTCGGCGCCATTTCCCTTACCGTCGACCTGCAGCGACCGACCGTCCCTCAGCAACCCGAGAATAATCTGCACAGCAATATTTTTTCTTTCTGTTGGCACTTTTTTGTCTGCTGTTTCGGGAAAAAGTTGTATCTTTGCACGCTGTAATAAAAAGAACAATTAATTAATAAATACAAATAATACAATGAAAATTCGCACTTTAATCGTTACGTTGGCCCTGGCGCTGATGCTGCCCACCGCAGCGCGCGCCGACGAGGGCATGTGGCTTTTGTCACTAATTGGAAAGAACTACAGCGACATGCAGAAGCAGGGCTTCAAGCTGACGCCTGAGGACATCTACAGCGTCAACCAGAGCTGCCTGAAGGATGCCATCGTGGGCCTCGGCCACGATGGACGCCCCTTCAGCCACTTCTGCACGGGCGAGATCATCAGCAAGCAGGGCCTGATCAGCACCAACCACCATTGCGGCTACGGCTACCTGCAGAGCCACTCGACGGTGGAGCACGACTATCTGCGCGACGGTTTCTGGGCCTACACTATGGAGCAGGAGCTGCCCAACCCGGGCCTCACGGCTTCGATACTGGTGCGCATGGAGGATGTCACCGACAAGGTGAAGGAAGCCCTGAGCGACGACATGAGCGAGGGCGACCGCAGCGCCGCCATCAAGAAGGTGTGCGGCGAGATTGCCGAGAAGGCCAAGGAGGGCACCCTCTATGACGCCAAGGTGATACCGATGTTCAACGGCAACCAGTTCTTCCTCTTCGTGCACATCATCTACAAGGACGTGCGCCTGGTGGGTGCTCCCCCTTCGTCGATGGGCAAGTTCGGCGGCGACACCGACAACTGGTCGTGGCCGCGCCACACATGCGACTTCAGCATGTTCCGCATCTATACCGACAAGGAGGGCAACCCCGCCCCCTACAGCAAGGAGAACATACCCCTGCAGCCGAAGCACCACCTGCCTGTGAGCGCCGGCGAGCTGCACGACGGCGACTTCGCCATGGTCATGGGCTTCCCCGGCACCACCGACCACTTCCTGACGAGCTACGGCCTCGAGGAGACGATGAACATCACCAACAAGCTGCGCTACGAGATACGCACCGTGAAGATCAACATCCTGCGCGAGGAGATGGCCGCCAGCCAGCAGACGCGCATCAAATACGCTTCGAAGTATGCCAGCTGCTCGAACTACTGGAAGTACAGCAACGAGCAGAACAAGGCCTTGAAGGCTCTGAACACCTTGGGTCTGAAGAAGGAGGTGGAGAAAGAGTACAGCGAATGGGCCCGCTTCCAGGCTCCGAAGTATGGCCGCGCCCTCGGCCTGATAGAGAAAGGCTATGCCGACCGCGCCAAGAGCGAGGAGGCCCTCATGTATGTGATGGAAGGCCTGCTGATGGGCTCGGAGGCCCCGCTGATGGCCGCAAGCCTGGGCAACAGGTTCAAGCGCGACCTGGAGCAGGACAAGGAGGCCAACCTTAGCCGCCATGACAGCTATGTGGCCAGCTTCTTCAAGGACTACGACGAGCAGGTGGACCGCCGCCTGACGGCAGCCCTCTTCGGCTATGTCTACGCACACATCAACCCCGATATCTGCCCCGAGTTCCTCAAGACCGCCCAGAAGAAATACAAGGGCGACTGGGAGAAGTACACCAACGACCTCTACAACAAGAGCATCTTCGCCAACGAGGAGAGCGTGAACCGCTTCATGAACAAGCCCAGCCTCAAGCAGCTGCAGAAAGACCCCCTGTATGCCGCCGGCAATGAGGCTCTGGATCTATACTTCAGCGCCGACGAAGAAGTGTCGCAGGAGAGCAAGGACGGCCTGCAGCGCGGCATACGCGACTTCACGGACGGTGTGCTCCAGATGAACGAGGGCAAGAAGCTGATGTCGCCCGACGCCAACAGCACCATACGCCTCACCTACGGCAACGTGATGAGCTATGAGCCCAAGGACGGCGTCACCTACCACCACTACACCACCATGAAGGGCGTCATAGAGAAGGAGGACCCGACGAGCAGCGAGTTTACCGTGCCGGAGCGCCTGAAGAAGCTCTACAACGCCAAGGATTTCGGCCCCTACGCCAACAAGAAGGGTGAGATGCCCACATGCTTCATCACCAACAACGACATCACCGGCGGCAACAGCGGCTCGCCCGTCATCAACGGCAAGGGCGTGCTGATAGGCCTGGCCTTCGACGGCAACAGCGAGGCCATGAGCGGCGACATAGACTTCGAGGAGAACCTGCAGCGCTGCATCTGCCTCGACAGCCGCTACATGCTCTGGGTCATCGACATCTACGCCGGCGCCAAGAACCTCATCGAAGAGATGGACATCGTGAGATAAACCATGAAACAGATCCAGCGACAGCAACTGCAGCAGAAACTATCGCCTCAGCAGATACAGCTGATGCGGCTGCTGCAGTTGCCTGTCACCGAGCTGGAGCAGGCCATCAAGGAGGAGCTGGAGAAGAACCCCCTGCTTGAGGCCGAGGTGCAGGACGAGATGCCGCTGCCGTCGACCGACAACCGGTCTGACTGGGACAGCGACGAGGACGAGGATTACGACTACGACTACCGCGAACACCAGGAGAGCGACCCCAACGAGGTGCGCCGCGAGTTTGTGGTGAGCGACAGCCTGTCGGCCTCGGAGCGGCTTATGCAGCAGCTTGCCCTGCGTCCGCTGACAGAGCGTCAGCAGAAGATAGCCACCGAGCTGGTGGGCACGCTGGACGACGCCGGCTATCTGGGCCGCGACCTGGCGCTGGTGACCAACGACCTGGCTTTCCGCCAAGGCATCGACGCCACGCAGGAGGAGGTCGAGGAGGTGCTGCGCATCATACAGAGCCTCGACCCCGCAGGGATAGGCGCCCGCAGCCTGCAGGAATGCCTGCTGCTGCAGCTGGAACGCATGGAGACACCTGACGACGTGGCCACAGCCATAGTGAAAGACCACTTCGACGACTTCGCCAACCACCGCTACGCACGCATCTGCCAGGCCCTGGGCATCGACGACGAAGCCATGGAGGCCGCCACCGCCACCATACGCAGCCTGAACCCCAAACCACTGGGGTCGGACAACGAGGACAGCGACACAGCAGCATACATCACACCCGACATAGTGCTCACACAACACGACGGGCAGCTGAGCTTCTTCCTCAACGACACCCACCTGCCGAGGCTCAGCCTCAACACCTACTACACGGACATGCTGGCAGCCATGGAGAAGACGGGCGGCGACCGCGAGACGCTGCGCTTCCTGCGCACCAAACAGGCCGACGCCCAGGTGTTCATAGACCTGCTGCAGCAACGCCACGACACCATAGCGCGCATCATGCGCTACATAGTGAAGCACCAGCGCCAGTTCCTGCTCACGGGCAACAACGACCTGCTGGTGCCCATGCGCCAACGCGAGGTGGCCGAAGCCACGGGGCTCGACATAAGCACCGTGAGCCGTATGGCCAACAGCAAATACCTGCAGACAGACTTCGGCACCATACCACTCAAGGAATGTTTCTCGAAGGGCATGTCTACGGACGGCGGCGAAGAGGTGTCGATAGAGACCATAAAGCAATGCCTCTCCGACGCCATCGCCGCCGAGGACAAGAAAAGCCCCCTCTCCGACGACGCCCTCACCAAGCTCTTCAACGAGAAAGGCCTGCCGATAGCACGCCGCACGGTGGCGAAATACCGCGAGCAGCTGGGAATACCTGTGGCACGCCTGCGCCGCACCTTGACGATAGCGATACTGCTCATTGCCATGCACACCTCGGTGTCGGCACAGTCATACTACGACAGCATCATAGCAGCACGCCTCGAAAAGGCGGCACGCATGGAGCGCGTCGCCAAGCAAGAAGCCAAACCCAAGGCGGCGCCCAAGGCGCCAGAGGCCAAAGGCAGGGCCATGCAAAAGCCCCAACAGCAACAGCCGGCGCAGGAGGAGGCTGCCGAGGCGAAGAAGGAAATGCCACTGGACGCATGCATGGTGCCACTCTGGTACGACGCCTTCCCGCACAACAGGGTGAACCCACACGGACGCACAAAGGTGGACATGCTGCCCGACGAGATAAACATCGTGCTGGCGAAAGACTCCACGGACTTCTGCTTCCCTGTGAAAGACATTAAGACAAGCCCCTACGGATGGCGGTGGCAACGCGGGCACCACGGCGTGGACATACGGCTGCGCACCGGCGAACCGATACACGCCGCCTTCGGAGGCACCGTGCGCATAGCATCACGCATGGGCGGCTACGGCAACTGCATCGTGCTGCGCCACCCCAACGGGCTGGAGACGCTCTACGGGCATCTGTCGAAGATCAACGTCAAGCTCGGCCAGCAGGTGACCGCCGGCGAGGTGATAGGCCTTGGCGGCAACACCGGCAACAGCACCGGCCCGCACCTTCACTTCGAGTGCCGCTTCCTCTACCAGCCTTTCGACCCGGAGTGGATACTGGACTTCAGCAACTACTCGTTGCGGACGCGGCTGCTGCACCTCGACAAGAGCTACTTCGGCATCACCAAGCCCCGCAAAGGCGAGGAGCTGGAATACAAGGCCGACAGCAGCCTGATACGCGAAGGCAAGAAGAGCCGCAAGGCACAGACAACAACGATAAACCCCAAAGACTTTTAGACAAGACCATGAAGAAAACCAACCTGTCGGAATACAACACGGCCAGCGTGGCCGACGGCAAAGGCCGCAAGATAGGCGTGATAGCGGCGGAATGGAACCCCGAGGTGACCGACGCCATGCTGAAAGGCGCCGTGGACACCCTCAAGAAACACGGCGTGAAGAAGAAAGACATCACCGTGCGCCGTGTGCCGGGGACCTTTGAACTGAGTTCCGCTGCCGACATCATGCTCGACTCCTGCCATGACATAGACGCCGTCATCTGCATAGGCTGCGTGATACAGGGCGAGACACGCCACTTTGAGTTCATCTGCCAGGCCGTGTCGCAAGGGCTCACCAACGTGGCCCTCAAACACCAGCGCCCCGTCATCTTCAGCGTCCTGACCACCGACACCATGGAGCAGGCCCTCGAACGCTCGGGCGGCAAGCACGGCAACAAAGGCGTGGAAGGCGCCGTCACGGCGCTCAAGATGTGCGCCTACAAGGATTCCCTCACACCCGAACAGTAAGACATGAGAGTAGTATTCTTCGGCACACCCGATTTCGCCGTGGAAAGCCTCGACGCCATCATGCAGTCGGGCCACGAGGTGGCGGCAGTGGTCACCGTGCCCGACCGCCAGGCGGGGCGCGGCCAGAAAGTAATATACAGCGCCGTGAAAGAGTACGCCCTGAAGCACAGCCTGCCGCTGCTTCAGCCGGAAAAGCTGCGCGACCCGGCATTCATCGACGCCTTGGCGGCATACAAGGCCGACGTCTTCGTGGTTGTCGCTTTCCGCATGCTGCCCGAGGCGGTATGGAACATGCCGCCGCACGGCACCTTCAACCTGCACGCTTCGCTGCTGCCGCGCTACCGCGGTGCGGCCCCCATCAACTGGGCCATCATCAACGGCGAGCAGGAGTCTGGCGTCACCACCTTCCTGCTCAATCACCAGATAGACGAAGGTGCCATCCTGCTGCAAGAACGCACGCCGATAGCCCCCGACGAGACGGCAGGCAGCCTGCACGACCGTCTGGCAGCGATGGGCCGCAGCCTCGTCGTGCGCACCCTCGACGGCATGGCCGCCAACACCCTCACCCCCCTGCCGCAACAGGGCGAGGCCTGCCCGGCACCCAAGATATTCAAAGACGACTGCCTTATAGACTTCAACCGCAAATCGGCCGAGGTGGACCGCTTCGTGCGCGGCCTTGCCCCCTACCCCGCCGCCATCATGCACCTCGCCAACCCGAAATGCGACATAGTGCCATTCAAGATATATTCCGTAAAGCCCGACAACGAGCATCATGAAATGCCTTGCGGAGCACTGATTTGCGATGGGAAAAAGGTGCTAAAAATCGCAACAGCAGACGGTTTTGTGAAGATTTTGGAACTGCAAATGGCTGGAAAAAAGAGAAATCTCGTTGAAGACTTCCTCCGCGGCAATTCGCTAACAGGTTGGAAATCAGTATAACCGTGGGTAATGTGAAAAAAAAAGTAAAAAAAACGCAAAAAAAATTTGGTGCATATCAAAAAATATGTATACATTTGCAGCGAAAAATAAAAGACAATCATTATTAACATTTTAACACATTACACCATGAACAAAACCGAACTTATTAACGCAATGGCCGAGAAGACCGGCATGACCAAAGTCGCCGCCAAGGCCGCCATGAACGCCTGCTTCGCCTCCATCCAGGAGCAGCTGAACAAAGGTCAGAAGGTCAGCCTCATCGGCTTTGGTACCTTCAGCGTCGTCGAGCGTAAAGCCCGCACCGCCAAGAACCCCCAGACCGGCGAGAAAGTGAAAGTGCCCGCCAAGAAGGTCGCCAAGTTCAAAGCCGGCAACAGCCTGCTCGCCAAGAAGGGTGCCAAGAAAGCCGCCAAAAAGAAATAAGGCGCTTTGACCCTTACAACACAAAAGAAGGCATCTCCACAAGGAGGTGCCTCTCTTTTTTTACCCCTCCCCGCTTGCCTGCCGCCGCCCTCACCCCTTACAGCCATGGAGTCCCTTCGGCCCCTCCTCGACCTTTCTTCGGCCCTTCTACGGCGTTCCACTGAAGAAATGCCGAAGGGGGTCCGTAGGGGGTCCGTACCGGCTCTATAGAAACGTCGTGTCTGAGATTAAGCATTTTTAACATAAATATGTTATAAATTGTGAAAGAAAAGACATATCTTTGCAAATCGTTTGACACAGGGGCCAAAGCGGCTTGCCTGTGCGGATTAAATGATAATGAACATGATAGGAATGATAGGCAGCGGCAGCTGGGCCACTGCATTGGTCAAAATACTGCTTGAGAGGGACGGCCGCGAGGTGAATTGGTGGGTCAGGGACGAGGAAACGAAGGAAAAAATACTGCGCGAGGGACACAATCCGCGCCACCTGCCGGAAGCCAGACTAGATGCGAGCCGCCTTCACGTGAGCACCGACCTCGCCGAGATCATAGGAGCCAGCAGCCACTTGCTTTTGGCCATACCGTCGGCCTACGTGCACCAGGTGCTATCCGTCCTGCCCAAAGACGCTTTCCGCGGCAAGAAGATAACGTCGGCTGTGAAAGGCAGCGTGCCGGACTGTGTGACAAGCGTCTCCATCTACCTGCAGGAGTGCTTCGGCGTGAACAAGGAAGACATCTGTGTGGCCAGCGGCCCGAGCCACGCCGAGGAAGTATGCCGCGAGATGCCGACTTTTCTCACGCTGGCGTCGTCGAACAAGGCGCTGGCCGACGAGATGGCCGGGATGCTGCACTGCCACTACCTGCACACCAACACCACCGTTGACATCGACGGCGTGGAGCGTTGCGGCCTGATGAAGAACATCTACGCCATAGCCGCCGGCATCTGCCAAGGGCTAAGCTACGGCGACAACCTCAATGCCGTGCTCACCGCGGCAGCCATGCGCGAGATGCACAACCTGCTGGACCACAATCTACCGTTCCCCGACCGCAACATCTACGACAGCTACTACATGGGCGACTTGGTGGTCACCTGCTGGTCGCGACACAGCCGCAACCGCGCCCTGGGCGAGGCCGTGGCCAAGGGCGAACGGCCCGCCGACGTGTTCGCGCGCACCGGTTCCGTGGCCGAAGGCTACTACTCCGTGAAGAACCTGCACATGCTGGCCGTGAAGCACAACATGCAGCATGTGGTGCCGATTGCCGAGGCCATCTACAGCATCCTCTACGAAGGCGCCGACCCCAAGAACACCATGGAGCACCTTATCGACACTGCTTTCTGATGGACACCTTCGACGACATAAGACCATATAACGACGCCGAGATACCGGCGGCGATGCAGGCCATCGCCGACTGGGAGCTTTTCCCGCAGATCATACGCTTCATCTACCCCGACGGGGACATCGAGACGGCCCGCAAGAAACTCCTTGCCACGACAAACATACACCAGTTTCAGGCCACCTTCATGAACGACGCCATCAAGCGCATCGTCAAGGAGACTACCGACGGCTTCACCTTCAGCGGCCTGCAGCACCTCCGCCGCGGCATCCCCTACCTCATCGTGAGCAACCACCGCGACATCACCCTCGACGCCTTCCTGCTGCAGCACCTGCTCATGGAACAGCGCGGCACAACGTCGCACATCGTCTTCGGCCAGAACCTACTGTCGCTGCCCATCATGGAAGTGCTCTTCCGCAGCAACAAGATGATACGCATGGAACGCGGCGGCAGCCCGAGGGCGTTCTACAACAGCCTGCAACACCTGTCGGACTACCTGAACACGCTTATCGGCCAGCGCCAGTCGGTGTGGATAGCCCAGAAAAACGGCCGCGCCAAGGACGGCAACGACACCACGGCACCGGCTGTGATAAAGATGCTCACCCTCGGCGGCGATGGCGACGCCCTGCAGACACTCAACCGCCTGCACATAGTGCCCATGTCCATCAGCTACGAGTGGGACCCCTGCGACGCCATGAAAGCCACGGAACTAATGCTCAGCCGCAAAGGCGGCTACGAGAAGGCTCCCGACGAGGACCTGCGCTCGGTGGTAAGCGGCATCATCGGCCAGAAAGGGCGTGTGCACCTCGCCATCGGCTCGCCGCTCTCGGCACGCGAACTGCAGCCGCAAGAAGGCGAAGACCTGGCCGAACACGTGGCCAAGGTCCTTGACTATCACATTCAGCGCAACTACCGACTCATGCCGAGCAATTACGCCGCCTACAGCATCGTCAGCGGGCAACGCATGCCTATGCGCTACACCCAGCAGACCATCGACCGCCTGAAAGAGCGGGCAAAAGCGCTGCCGGCCGAGGCTCGCGACATCCTCTACCAGACCTATGCACAGCCCGTCATGGCCGTGCAGAAATAAAACCGTTTTCTGTCACACGAAGAACTCCTGCCCGAAGCCGAGGAGATACACCCGGCCCGTGGCACGCGTGAAGGCCGTGTAGAGCCATCGCAGGTAATCACGCCCAAGCGGCTGGCCGGGAGGCAGAAAGCCCTGGTCTATAATCACCGTGCGCCACTGCCCGCCCTGCGTCTTGTGGCATGTCAACGCATAGGCGAACTTCACCTGCAAGGCATTGTAATAGGGATTCTGGCGCATCTCGCGCAGACGGTCGGCCTTATGCGGCAGGTCGGCATAGTCCTCCATCACAGCGTTGTAGAGGTGCCCCTGCTCGTCGGCAGTGAGCGACGGCGACTCGCTGTACAGCGTCGAAAGCAAAAGCTTGCAGTCGCGGGGCTGCTCGTCGGGGTAGTCGACGAAGCGCAACGTGGCGTCGGCAAAGCGGAAACCGTACAACTCCTGCACCTTGCGCACACCGAGCACCTCCACGATGTCGCCGTTGGCGATGAAACCGATGTCGCTGTCGTTGTCGAGCCAATAGTAATTGTTCTTCACAACCATCAGGTAGTCGCCAGCGTTGACCTCCTGCTCACGGTACAGAACACTGTTGCGCACCCCCTGGTTGAAGAGGTTGGCGCGCTTGTTGCTGCGTGTCACCACCACGACATTCTCAAGCCTGTTCGCGCCATACTCTGCGTAGAGAGTCTCCATGAGGTCGCTTCCGGCGAGGTTCACCACGTCGTCGGACACAGTGAAGAGCGGCAACGTCAGCTCGTCGTCGCCGGCCATGTCCGCTATCTGGCTGCGCAGCGACGTGGCATTGGCCAGGATGCCGGAAAGACTCTGCTGGCGTACAACCTCGGTGAGTTCGTGGTCCACAACGCTGAGAGCGAAGGCCGCCGCCAGGAAGCGCTCGTCAAGAGCCGGGCTCTCGCTCTGCCCCACAGGTGGCAGCTGGGCGGTGTCACCGATGAGCATCAGGCGGCAATGGTTGCCGTCGTAGACATAGTCCACCAGGTCCTCCAGCAGGCTATGGCCACTGGCCGAGGGCTCAACGCCGATCATGGAGGCTTCGTCTACGATAAAAAGCGTGTAGCTGTGCTTGTTAATGGCACGCACAGTGCGCACCGCGCCCGAAGCGTCGGTGGCGGTCATGTAGATCTTCTTGTGTATCGTGAACGCCTGACGGCCAGAGTAGCCAGAGAGCACCTTGGCGGCACGGCCCGTCGGAGCCAGCAGCACGCAGTTCACACGCAGCTGCGGAAGGGTTTGTATCAAAGCCGAGACGAGCGACGTCTTGCCCGTGCCAGCATATCCGCGCAACAGCATCGCCGAGCGCGGGTCGGGGTCATACAGGAACCGCGACATCAAAGCACACGCAACCCGCTGCCCGTCTGTTGGTGTATGCGGGAAGCGGGATAGGATGAGCTTGGCTACGGACTGCTCTACGTCGCGGAGAGCCACGGCTTTATTCGGCGACAGGGGTGGCCTCGGGGGCTGTTGCCTGCTGCACGGGGCTGTAGTCGCTGGTGGTGGTGACCTCGGTCTTCATGGGGTCGGAGGCGCCGCGGCCACTCATGGAAATGGAGATCGTTGCGGCAAGGCAGAGGGCCACCAGTATGCCGGCGAGCCACCACGTGGCTTTCTCTATGAAGTCGGCCGACTGGCGGGCGCCCAGCACCTGGGTGGGAGCCGAGAAGTTGGCGGCCAGACCGCCGCCCTTGGAGTTCTGAACCAGCACGACCAGCGCGAGGAGCACACAGACGATGAGGATAAGGATTACGAAAAACGTGTACATCTTACTTCTTTTTAGTATATTGTTCTTACTTTTTCAACAGCGTTTCGAGGCGCTCGATTTGGGGTGCAAAATTACTACTTTTTTCGGGATTGTGAGCCAACAAATTTTTATAAATGGCGAGCGCCTGCTCCAAACGACCCTGTTTTTCGAGGATAACGGCAAGAGTTTCAGTGCCTAAAAACTCGTCAGGCTCAATACTTTTTTTGTCGTCGTGCACCACGGGCTGGGGCTCCGACTGCACCTTCTTGACATCCTCGGCGGGGCTTGCCTGGAGGAAATTGGACAGTATTACGCTCTTCGGAGCGGTCTTGAAGGAGACCTCCTGAAAGGTGTTTATCTCGTTGAATATATCGTACGAGGCATTCTCGGTCACGTTGACGGCTTTGCCAAGCATGGCGTCGAGCTTCGTGCTGTCGCACATGGCCAGCATGGTTGCACGGCGCTGTTCAGGGGTATCGTAGTCGTAGGCGTGGTCGGCCAGAAGCGCCAACACGTCGAGCACCGACGAGTGCGGGTAGCGGGCCTGCACGGCATGCAGCCAGCCGCGGTCCTGCGAACTGAACCTGGTGGGGTTGCCAACCATCTCGACAAACTGTTTCTTGTCCATAGTCCTGCTCTTTGGTGTCGTTATGACGTTTTTTTTATCGTTCTCTTTGTTCTGCAATTATGACCATTTAACACTTTTTCACCCTCAAAATTGGAAATGCAAATGTACAATTTTTTTTTCAAACAGCAAAACATGAATTTATTTTCGCAACACTAAACACTGGTTTACAGAACAATATGGCGCAAAAAGATTTTTTCTCAAACATTTTTTGTTCACAATTCAAAAAATTTGTGTACTTTTGCAAACTCAATTTTACGGCAGGAAGGCCTCCGTAAAGCCCTAAAAAAGGAACAAAAAATATTGATGATATGAAGAGAACATTCCAACCCTCGCTGAGAAAAAGAGCCAACAAGCACGGTTTCCGCAAGAGAATGTCTACCGCCAACGGTAGAAAAGTGCTGGCCGCCCGCCGCCGCAAAGGCAGAAAAAGACTGACCGTCTCTGACGAGCGATAGTCTTGATAGACAGGGCTGAAACGCTAACGCGGCGTAACACAATGGTGTTGCGCCGCGTTTATTTTTGCTCCGGCGAGCCAAGCCCGACGACATCGCCACGGCCCCGCAACGGCCTCTCGACGGCCGTTCTACCGCATCCCGTCCACGGCGGGCCGATGCATGGCCGAAGGAAGGCCGAAGAGGGGCCGAAGGGGGGCCGAAGGGGCTTGCTACAAATGCAGGCAGGACAAGGGCCGGCGAAAATCGAGGGTGTTTTTTGCCCTCAGACATAATAATTTACGTTTTCCTCCGTTTTTGACACAACAAACATCTAACACAACACAATGGGAAGAAGAAACAGGGAGCTGCCACTGCTTGAGCATGTGGAGATTACGGATGCGGGTGCCGAGGGTATGGCCGTGGCCAAGGTCGACGGACTGGTGGTTTTCGTGCCTTTCGTGGTGCCCGGCGACGTGGTGGACATTCAGCTGTACAAGAAAAAGAAGAACTACGCCGAGGGGCGCGCGGTGCGCTTCCACCGCCAGTCGGCGCTGCGCGTCGAGCCGGTGTGCCCTCACTTCGGTGTCTGCGGCGGCTGCAAATGGCAGACTATGAGCTACGAAGCGCAGCTGGCGGCCAAGCAGCGACAGGTGCGCGACAACCTGGAGCGCCTGGGCGGAGTAGACTGCGCCGCCATGCGACCGATTTGCGGCTCAGCAGATATCTACCGTTATCGCAACAAGCTGGAATTCACATTCTCGACACGTGCATGGCAGACCGACCCCACGGTGCGGCAGGAGAACACATGGGGCGCCCTGGGATTCCACATCCCACAGCTGTTCGACAAGGTGCTTCCGATAGAGATGTGCGCCCTGCAGCCTGAGCCGAGCAACGCCATACGCCTGGCTGTCAGGGACTACGCCATAGAACACGGCATTGAATGCTACGACATACGGAACCACACCGGATACCTTCGCAATCTGGTGATACGCAACACCTCGCTGGGGCACTGGATGGTGATTGTGGTCATAGCCGACGAGGACACTTCCAGGCTGCTGCCGATGCTTGACATGCTGCGCGAGAGGTTCCCGCAGATCACTTCGCTGCAGTATATCGTCAACACCAAGTTCAACGACTCGTACTCTGACCTTGAGGTGCATACCTATGCGGGCGACGACCACATCGAGGAAGAGATGGCCGGATGGAACGGCGGCAAGCCTCTCCGTTACATAATCAACCCCAAGTCGTTCTACCAGACCAACTCCGCTCAGGCGCAGCGGCTCTACAGCTTCGTGGCCGAGCTGGCCGAGCTGGCCGAGCTGAAAGCCAGCGACACGCTGTACGACCTCTACACCGGCACGGGCACCATAGCGCTTTTCCTCGCTTCGCAGGTGAAGAAGGTTGTGGGCATCGAATATGTGGAGGAGGCCATCGCCGACGCCCGTGTCAACGCCGCGCGCAACGGCTTCGGCAACACAGTGTTCTACGCCGGCGACATGGCCAAGGTGCTGACAGCGGAATTTATTGAAGCCAACGGGCAGCCCGACGTGGTGGTCACCGACCCACCGAGGGCCGGCATGCACGAGCGCGTGGTGGAGCAGCTGCTTGCTGCAGCGCCGCGCAAGATAGTGTACGTCAGCTGCAATCCTGCCACCCAGGCGCGCGACCTGCAACTGCTCGCCGCGCGATATGATGTGCGCCGCATACAGCCCGTCGACATGTTCCCCCACACACAGCACGTGGAGAACGTCGCCGAACTTGTTTTGCGACCGTGAAACAGCGTTTGACGAGACGTTAATTTTTCCCAAAAACACTTTTTTCAACAAAAAAGTTCACCATAATAAAAAAAAGTGTTATCTTTGCATGTTGTACGCACGCGCAGAGAACGCATCGGAAATTGCGACAACGCATTGTGCGGCAACAGAATAAATAAAGATAATAATAATAAAAAAATACAAACTACAAGATGAAAAAAGTATTATTCAGTCTGCTTTTGGCTATCGCTTGCACGCCAGTATTCGCTCAGATTGATGCAGCACCTGTCATCAAGACCATCGAGGAAGTGCGATGCACCCCCTTCACTTGGAACATCACCGGCGAAACCTATGACCACGACACCGTGATCATGGTCAACAACCCTGCCGCCCACCATGACACCGTCTACATCCTCAACCTCACCGTCAACCCCGACGGCATCATCAGAGACACTGTGGAAGCGACGGCCAAATGCGTCTATATCTGGCGCGACAGCCTCGTGTGGAGAGAGAGCGGCCTGGTATCCGCCACCATCTCCGCCACCAGCGGCTGCGACAGCATCCACTACATCGACCTGACAATCACTGGCGGCAACGACACGAGCATCAGCACCGTCTCGGCCTGCGACAAATACATGAGCGCCTGGGGCGAGCTGTTCACGCAGGACACCCTTATAGACACCTCTTACGTCACCGCCGAAGGCTGCAACCGTCGCGACAGCCTCGCCCTCACCATCAACCACTCCTTCTTGGGCGACATCATGGTTGTTGAGAGCGACTGCAGCTACAGGTGGCGCGGCCGCACCATCGTTGACAACGAGATCCACTATGACTCCCTGCGCACCAATGGCGACTGCGACAGCGTCCTGCGCATCAAGGTGAACATGTCATTCCACACCGACACGACCTATGACGAGAACTATTGCAGCTCCTACCGCGCACCATGGGACAGCACAGAGGTATATTCTGAAAGCGCCACGATAGTGCACAATGACACATCATCAACCGGTTGCATCCACACTACTACCATCAACCTGACCATCAACCCGGCCATCGTGGAACACAAAGACACCTTAATCACCGTCTGCCCTGGCACAATCTACAAATGGCATCCCAATGGCGGTCAGGAACACTTCCTTGACACCACAGGCGTTTATTACGACAGCACACGCAACGACGTAACAAACTGCAAGATTGAATACACCCTCAACCTCTCTGTCGGCGACAGCATAGTGAACATCAAACGTCCTATTCGCTGCGAATACGACAGCATAAAGTTGGGCTCATCAGCACGCTACTCCTTCCGCATCGAGAACGGAGACACCGTGGTCAGAAAGTTCACCGGCAGCAACAATAACCCAAACATCAGTATCATCAACAAAGACAGCATCTTCATATATAACGCCACCCGCCAGTGCTCGACCTTCTATCGCTACAAGCTGAACATCGTTCCGATGGGCGACCGAAGCTATTACGACACAGTCGTAACTTGCGAACGCTATGCCTATGCGAGAATGAACATCATCTATACCGAGAGCGTTGACACGTCATACGCTGACACCATGATCACCATGTTGCCTAGCTTGGCGAGCTACCCCGGTTCCAACAACCACGACACTATCAACAACTGCTATAAGAAAGGTATCAGCCTTAAGCTCACCATAAAGAAGGAAGGTTACTATACCGATTCCGTCGAGGCATGCGACAAATACCGTTGGGCTTACAACGACACCCTCTACACCAACTCCATCGAGATCAGACGCAAGAGCACCATTGAAGGCGACACCACCGCAGACGGATGCCCGATGTACAAAAAGCTGGTTCTCCAGATAATCAAGACTCCCGAGTCGCACATCAGTGGCAACTGGCTGCTCGAGCCCAATGGCAGCACCACGCTGCGCGCCGAGAGCGCCGAGAGCGGCCTTGAATACACATGGTACAAGAACGGCGTCATGCAGGACGGCCATTCTGAGACCTTCACCGTCACCGACGAGTACGACCACGAGAACATAGACATCATGCTCACCGCCGCCAACGGCAACGGCTGCCCCGACAGCAACTGGGTGACCATCACCTTCGCCAACATCGGCATCGAAGAAGCTGACGCCTTCGACGTGAACATCTACCCCAACCCCGCCAGCCGTATCGTCAATCTGCGCACCGCCGAAGCCATCAGCACCGTGAGCGTCTACAACGCCATCGGCCAGCAGGTCATGCTTCGCCAGGGCAACGGCAACACCATGCAGATAGATCTCTACAACCTCGCCAACGGCCACTACACGATGCGCATCGTCACCACCGAGGGGCACGAGGCAATACGCAAATTCATCGTCAGCAAATAAATGACCACTACGGTAAACACCACAAGCGTTCGGCACCGCCGTGCCGGACGCTTTTTTTTATGCCTTGCGGCACTCCTCACAGCATCCTGCACACAGGAGCCCATAAAGCTCTCCGGCGAGGCTCAGGGCACATACTATAGTATAATATACTACGACAAACAGGGGCGCGACCTGCAGCCGCAGGTGGACTCGCTTCTCGACGCCTTCGACCTCACGGCGTCGCTCTGGGTAGACAGCTCTCTGCTGCGGCGCCTCAACGCAGGCACCACCGACAGCGTCAACAGCCTCTTTGCCGACCTCCTCAGCCTCTCGCAGAGCATGAGCGAATACACCGGCGGAGCCTTCGACACGCGCATCGGGCGCATCGTGCAGGCATGGGGGTTCAGCTTCCGACAGCAGGAAGAGCCCGACAGCAGCGAGCTGGCAGCCATGCTCGACGCGGCACGCGCCGGCGTCAGCGTCAGCAACGGCCGCCTCGTCAAGGAGAGCCCAGCCACAGAGCTTGACTTCAACGCCATAGCCCAAGGCTACTCCGTAGACCTGCTTGCCGCCATGTTTGACAGCCTCGGCATCGGCAGATACCTTATCGACGTGGGCGGCGAGGTCATAGCGCGAGGCACCAAGGCCGACGGCAGCGCCTGGCGTGTGGGCGTGGAGCGCCCGGCCGCCGACAGCGTCTCGGCCCCAATAGTACAATCTGTCGTAGCCCTTCGCGACGCGTCGCTCGTCACCTCGGGCAGCTACCGCAAATACTACGAGCGCGACGGCATACGCTATTCGCACACCATAGACCCCGCCACGGGGCGCCCCGTGCAGCATTCGCTGCTCAGCGTCTCGGTAGTTGACAGTACGGCGTGGCGCGCCGACGCCATGGCCACAGCCTACATGGTCATGGGGCTCGACCGCGGCCGCCAGTTCATAGCCGCCCACCCCCAAGGGCCGGGCACCGCCGCCGTGCTCTTCATCTACGACTCATGCGGCACCCTGTGCACCTACGCCACCCCTGGTTTTGACAAGATCACATTAAAGCAATAACCCATGAAATCAATGACTGGATACGCCAAAGTGCAGAGCACCCTTGGCGACAAGAAACTGAACATCGAGATAAAGACCCTCAACAGCAAGCAGCTCGACCTCATCGTCAAGCTGCCTGCCGCCTACCGCAGCCGCGAGCTCGACATACGGGCGCTGCTGGCGCCGCTGGAGCGCGGCAAGGTGGAGTTCACCATGACCGAGGAGAGCGGCAGCAGCGAGGCCGTGCTCAACGAAGGGCTCCTTGCCTCGCGCTACACCGCCCTGCAGCGGGTGGCGGCGACCCTCGGAGCCGACACAGGTCACCTACTGGCCACGCTGGCCGCGAGCAACGACATCTGGAACAGCGACGCCGACCGGGAGCTCGACGACACCCGGTGGACGGTCCTCGAGGCCGACATACGGCGCGCCGTGGAGCTCACCGACCAGTTCCGCAAGCACGAGGGCGACGTGCTGGAGCACGACTTCCACCGCCACGTGGACCTCATCGAGGAGCTCCTCGGACAGATACCGCCCTACGAGGCGGAGCGCATAGAGACCGCCAAGGAGCGCATACGCCGCTACATGGCCGACGCCGCCGTCAAGGAGGTGGACCAGAACCGCTTTGAGCAGGAGCTCATCTACTACCTCGAGAAGCTCGACATCACGGAGGAGAAGGTGCGCCTTCAAAAACACATAGACTACTTCCGCCATACCATGGCAACCGAGCCGTCGTGCGGCAAGAAGCTCGGCTTCGTGGCCCAGGAGATGGGGCGCGAGATCAACACCACGGGCAGCAAGGCCAACCACGTGGAGATACAGCGCATCGTGGTGGCCATGAAGGACGAGCTGGAGAAGATCAAGGAGCAGCTGGGCAATGTGCTGTGATGGATTAAGGAGTTAAGAAGTTAAGGAGTTAAGGAGTTAAGACAAATGTGCAGGACGCGGTATTGTCTTAACTTCTTAACTTCTTAACTTCTTAACTTCTTAACTCCTTTTCTTTTCCCTCCGCTAAACAACACAAAAAAAAGAACTCCCCGTCGGGGGAGTTCTTTTTTTTGTTATCGTGTCACTAAGGGTTAGCGGACGATGAGTTTCTCAACCTTGCTGAAGCTGTCGTTGGTGACGCGGACGAAGTAGGCGCCGGCGGCGACATTGCTCAGGTCGATGGTCTGAGCGTTCTCGGCATTGATGGTACGGTTGTAGACAACGCGGCCGCTCATGTCGATGATGCTGCAGTTGACCATACCCTCAACACCACGCATGTTCAGGGTCACGCTGTTGGTGGCGGGGTTGGGTTTCAGACCGAGAGAGACGTTGACGGCCTCGCCCTCGATACCGAGGTTGAAGGGATAAGGATGACCCTCGGCGCTAACTGTGTGGTCATCGCCAACCTGGGTGAAGGTCACGATGTAGTAAGAACGGGGGAGAAGGACGTTACCGTTGTTGGTGACATTGTAAGGGCTCTCGGTGATGATGTAGTCTTCGGTCTCGAAGTTATCCTCGTCGGTGACAGCGATTCTCTGACCGTCGATGATGATGGCGTCGATGATGCCGGGGTGCAGGCTGCTGCTGTCGCCAGTGGGTAAGACATAGACAGTGGCGTCGCTACCCTCGTAAGGCTCGATGGAAGCGTCGCAGATCTCGGTCAAACGACCATCGACATAGGCGGCAACGACGAAGTTGGTGTCGGTGTCGGAGCATACGCCATTGATGGAAACCTGAGCGGCCTCCTCACGCGGACCGACAATCATACGGATCATGGGCCAGTAGGGATTACGACCGCCGCCGGCAAAGACGACGGAGAGGTCTTCGACCAAAACATCGTTGCTCAGCGGGGTGAACTGACGGTAGTAGGGAGCGAGTTCAGGATCGTTGTTGTAACGGACCACGTCGCCGGCAGCATCGGTGTAGCCATAGAGGTGGCGGGCAACAGCGAAGTAGCCAGTCTGAGCCAGACGGTAACCGATGTAGTAGGCGGTGTTGGGGAGCAGTTCAGGCTGTGCAAAGTATTTGACGTTGATAGCGTTGTAGTTCTCACCAGGGGCGATGACGCCGGTACCGTTGTTGTTAAGGGTGGTGTTGATGTCGTTGGCGGTCACGGTGTAGGTGTAATCGTCGCCAAGGCCAGTGAAATCACTGCCTTTGTATCTCCAACCGTAGTACTGATGGCCGTCGCTGGAGTCTGTAAAGGAGCAGGCGTAGATAAGGGGCTGGATGACGGAGCCGATTATAGCGGAAGCGGTAGTATCGGTACGGGGAACAATCTCGATACCACGGATAACCCAAGGCTCACCGGTAACGGGGTCAGTGGGGATCTCGTCGGGAGTGGTGTAGCGGGCAATAACCTGGTAGCCAGCCTGGTTATAGTACGGGCTGACGTCGGTCACATGGGTGGCATCTGAGTGACCAAACTGATAGCTCGAACCAGACATGATGATGCCGTTGTCGTGAGCCAGACGGTAACCTTCGATGAGGTTGGTGCCCTGACCACCGCTGTTGTCGACCACATTGTAGCCGATGGTGTCGAACTTAAGGGTGTCGTAGCCGCTGCCGGCGACACCGGTGACAGTGATGCGGTTGAGACCGACTTGCGTAGTGGGGAGACCGCGACGGGTGTAAGTGTTCGGGAGGGTTATCGAGTTGGTGGTGTCGTTGTAGTTGCGCGACCAGCCAAAGAAGCCTGGGGTGTTGACACTGTCGTACCAGCTGCGCTCGTTGATGGTGAGGCGGTGGCTGATGACAGCGGAGGGCTCCATGGTGGCGGCAACCTTGCTTGTAACGGTGGTCTTGGTGCCGTTGGGAGCGATGTGGGAAACAGTGGCGGTGGCGCCGTTGATGGTCTCGGTACCATCGTTGTAGACATCGCCATACCAAGCCAGCGGGATGTTCATGCCCACGGGGATGGTGCCGTAGCCGCCATCGACATAGTTTTCATTCTGTGCAAACCAGTGAGCACCGGATTTGCGGACGATGGCGATATTGTCGAAGCCCCAGAGGTAGCCATAAGTAAAACTAGTAGGATCGACATTAGAGGGCATGTATTCGTTGTAGAAACGGATACGTATCTGAAGGGTGCTCTGCTGGCCGAACTCGATAGGCATGGTATAGCCGATGCGGACGGGGGCCCATTCATTTGCCCCAGCATCGACACCTTCAACGTTGATCTCACGGGTATACCACTCATTGCCCACCTTGAAGTCTATGAAGTTGCCGTCATAGAACTTCATCAGGCACTGGGTGAGACGAATCTCGTAGTTGGCGTTGGGGTTGGGGTTGGTGATGGCCGGGAAGCCGACATAGCAGTTGTGGCGGATACCGCTCTGGGCGGCAGTGGCGCTCGGCATGATGAACATGAAGTTCTGCTTCATCAAGCGATTATTCAGAACACTAATGATAGTGTTCATGGTCAAACCAATAGCGCTGGTGTAGGTGGTGGCGTTAGCACGTAGTGCAGCAGTGTCGGTAATGCGCATCAACAGACCGGCGTCACCGGAGACGTTGTGCTGATAGATAGGCACTTTAACCCATGCATAGTTCTGGGTGGGATCCTGGATGGTGATACTGTCGTTGGCACCGATGACACCATTCTGGCCATAGGTGATGCCGGTCATGGTGTTGAAATCCCAATAGCCTTGCTCGAGGGTGTCGCCCACGTTGTTGCCGCGGTTTTTGGTAAAGATGGATGCCTTGTAGTCAACGGTGGGCTGTTCCACACGCTGAGTGAAGGACTTGCGGAGACCCTGGTCGTTGCCGACAAGGACTTCTCCATTGATCTGGGCGGATGCCGCCGTGGCGAACATGGCCAGACCGAGAACCATTAATGTTTTTTTCATGTTGTTTGATTTTTGGTGATTAATATTTCGTTCTCTGTTTTTGCCCCAATGCGCACGTACTCTGTCCTTTGCAACGCCGCATGGGTGGTTTTTCAGTTTTCAATTCAACTGCAAATATAAATCTTTTTTTTCATACTCCAACTATTTTATGTTTTTTTTTGATTTCCGCCGCCGGCGCGAGGCCTTCCGCTCCGGTGGCTGTCCTGAAGGTTTAGTACCCGAACCAGACGGTTTATTGCATGACTTTCCAGCCGTCTATCAATGCTCATTTCAACGATACTTCAACGATACTTCAACGATATTTCAACGATAGCTATCGTAAAACTATTGTTGAAGTATCGTTGATGTATTGTCGAAATGACGATGGACGGCGGGCGCAGCAGGGGCGGCGATTATTTTATTGGACGGCGGGGCAATAAAAAGGGGGTTGCGGCGTTATTGAGGGTATGAATAAGAAAAAGAACAAATATATATTATACGCGGCGCTGTGCGTGATGCTGGCGGGCTGCGGCGGGCAACGGACGGCTGTCGACGGCGATGCCGCCGGCCGCTACCGCCGGGCGCCGATACGCGAGGTCGGCGAGGAGGCGCTGCGCACGGACGCGGCGCTGATCGATGCCAAGGCGCTGCAGATGAGCGGCCGCGAGGAGGAGGCCCTGGAGGCCTATGCGGCGCTTGCCGCCAAGGAGCCGCGCTGCGGAGCGGCGTGGTACGAGATGAGCCGCCAGCTGCTGCAGCGCGGCTGGACGGACAGCGCGCGGGCCTGCATAGGGCGCGCGGTGGCGCTGGCCGACACCAACCGGTGGTACCTGCTGCAGCAGGCCGAGGTGCAGACGATGCAGGGCGACGGGCGCGGGCTGGTGGCCACGTGGGAGCGCATCGTGCAGCTGTGGCCCGACAAGCTGGAGTACCACTACGAGCTGAGCAACGCCTACATCACGGCTGGCGACATCGAGGGCGCCGTGGGAGCGCTGGACCGCGTGGAGAAGCGCATCGGGGTGACGGAGCCCATCTCGCTGCAGAAGCAGCGCCTGTGGGCCGCCGCCGGCAAGGCCGACAAGGCGGAGCAGGAGGTGGAGGCGCTGGCGGAGGCGATGCCGCAGGAGAAGCGCTACCAGGCCATGCTGGCCGAGGCCAACATGAAGCGCAAGAAGTATGCGCGGGCCAAGAAGTACTACGACCGGGTGCTGGCAGCAGACCCGGAGGACGAATACATACACATACAGCTGGCGGAGTACTGGAAGGCCGTCGGCAAGCCCGCCGAGGCGGCGCAGGAGCTGTCGCTGGCTTTCGCCAACGAGAGGCTCGACTGCCGGACTAAGGTGCAGCTGCTGACGTCGTTCTACACGGCCGAGGAGTTCTACGGGACGCAGAGCGCGCGTGCCTTCGGGCTGCTGGACACGGTGATGGCTCACTGCGACGACACGGCGCAGTACGCGCTGCTCTACGGCGACGTGCTGATGCGCCAGCGCAAGTACGGCGAGGCGGCGCGGTGGCTCGAGAGGAGCCTGTCGCACGACTCGAGCCGCTACGAGGTGTGGGAGGGGCTGCTGATTTGCCTGACCGAGGTGCCGGGGCGCGAGGACGACCTGGCGGCGCTGGCGGCGCGCGCGGCGCGTCTGTTCCCGATGCACACGCTGCCGCACTACCTGCAGGCGCTGCACGCTGTGCAGCACGAGCGCTACGCCGAGGCCCTGCAGCACCTGGAGAAGGCCGAGAAGTGGGGCTTCGCGAATGGCTACCTCGAGGCCGAGACCTACGGGCTGATGGCCGAGGCCGCCTACCGCACGGGCGACTACGAGCGCGCCTGGCGCTGCTTCGACCGCTGTCTGGAGCTGCGCCCCGACGAGTGGGGGACGCTGAACAACTACGCCTACTACCTCTCGGAACGCGGCATAGAGCTGGAGAAGGCCCTGGCGATGAGCCGCCGCACCATAGAGGCCGAGCCCGACAACGCCAACAGCCTGGATACCTACGCGTGGATACTGCACCTGCTGGGACGCGACGCCGAAGGGCTGCCCTACATGCGCAAGGCCGTGAAGCTGGACCCGAAGAGCGAGACGCTGCAGCGGCACCTGAAAGAAATGGAGGGGTTTTAGTTTTGAGTTAGGAGTTTTTAGTTTTTAGTTATATAGGTTGATGAGGTTAAGATATATACTGGTTTTGGTGGCGGCTGTGGGGCTGGCGGCGGGATGCCGCAGCACACGGCAGGCGTCGACGTCGGCACCGGAGGGCGCGCCAAAGCCGCAGGAGGCGCCACGGCGCGAGCTGACGGTGACGACGTTCACGGCCATGGTGAACGGCATCAGCGCCACAGGGCAGGTGCGCATGGCCGAGGACAGCGTGATATGGCTCAGCGTCACCAAGCTGGTGGAGCTGGGCCGCGGCCTTGCCACACAAGACTCGGTGTGGCTCAGCGTGCCGCTGGCCGACCGCTACTTCGCTGGGAGCTACGCCGACCTGCAGCGCATCACGAAGCGTCGCCTTAGCTACGCCGACCTGCAGGCCATGGTGGCCGCCGACGACGCCGGGGAGCAGATAGAGGCCCTGGCGGCGGCCATGGGCTACGAGGCCAAGGTGTACATCACGGGCCGCCGCAAGGTGGAGCGGCTGACGTTCCCGTTCAGGAAATGGCAATAGAAACAAAATACCGACACGATATGAGACAGAGACGGATGACGACGATATGCCTGGCGCTGCTGGCGCTGGCGCCGCTGGCGGCCACGGGGCAGAAGGACACGGCCGCGGCCATCGTGGACCGCTACGTGGAGCTGCTGGGCTACGGCCGGCTGCCGCAGGACAGCATGCTGACGATGGTGACCACCATCACGTCGCCTGGCTCGGCAGACACGGTGGTCATGAAGCGATGGTTCCTGCCGCCGCTGATGATGAGGGTGGAGGTGTGGCAGGACGGCGCGCTGCAGGAAGCTTTCTGCACCAACGGCAAAGACCGCTACCGCATCTACGACCGCAAACAGGAATACTGGACGGAATACAAAGACTATATCTTCTACGAGAGGGTGCAGCCCTATGACTTCCGCGGGCCGCTGTACAACTGGCGGTCGCAGGGGCTGACGGTAAGCTACAAGGGCGTCACCACGGCCAAGGACCACAAGCTGGAGACGGTGACGGTGGAGGGGCCGGGGTACTACACGCGCCACTACATGTTCGAGCCCACGGGGCTGCTGGCGGTGATCATGGAGACCGACGAGATAGATACGGCAGAGTACCGCCGCAGCGAAGAGAGCCACATAGAGTGGAAGATAGAGCACGAGTACATGGAGGTGGCGCCGGGTGTGCTGCTGCCCAAGGAGGAGAGCTTCATGCGGCACGGGCGGCTCACGGTGCTGCGCACCGAGGCGTGGCTGGAGCCACGGCAGGCGCTGCTGTTCAACAAAGACTGAACCGGGGATGGGCATACTGGACAACGAGGACGAATACTACATGCAGCAGGCGCTGCGCGAGGCGCGCATGGCCGCCGAGGAGGACGAGGTGCCCATAGGCGCCGTGGTGGTGACGGGCGGCAAGGTGATAGCGCGCGCGCACAACCAGACCGAGCGTCTGGGCGACGCCACGGCGCACGCCGAGATGCTGGCCTTCACGGCGGCGGCCGAGTATATGGGAGGCAAATACCTGCAGGAGTGCACGCTCTACGTCACCGTGGAGCCCTGCCCCATGTGCGCCGGGGCGGCAGGCTGGACGCAGGTGGGGCGCATAGTGTACGGCGCCGCCGACCCCAAACGGGGCTACAAGCTGCTCAGCGGCCCTGTGCTGCACCCCAAGACCGAGGTGACGGGCGGCGTGCTTGCCGACGAATGCGGCGCCCTGGTCAGGGAGTTTTTCAGAAGGAAGCGATAATTATTCCGGCCTTCTCCTCCAAGGGAAGGCTGCCGTCGATCCACCGTATGGGCACACCGCAGCGCTCCATGCGGCGGAACCACGTCATCTGCCGCTTGGCGAAGCGGCGTATGTCGGTGAAGAGGTCGCGGAACATGTCGTCGAGCGAGCACTGGCCGAGGAGGTAGCGCGTCACGTGGCGGTACTCGAGGCCGAAACGCATCAGGCGCTCCGGGGGTACACCCTCGTCGAGGAGGCGCTGCACCTCGGAGGTCATGCCGTCGGCGAGGCGCTGGCGGAGGCGTGCCTCGATGCGGTCGATGACGGCCTGTCGCGGGAGGCTGACGCCGTAGACGCGGTGCTCCATGGGCGGCAGCTGGATGTAGGCGTCGGGGTGCCGCTGGGCGAACTCCTGTATCTCAAGGGCGCGCACGAGGCGGTCGCGGGTCTCGGTGTCGGTGTGGTTGTGCAGCGGAATGTATGACGCCAGACGGGCAGTGAGTTCCTCGTCGCTGTAGGGCTCGAGGGTGGCGCGGTAGGCCGGGTCGACGGGTGCGTCGGGCAGGTGGTAGCCGCGAATGACGGCGTCGAGGTAGAGGCCCGTGCCGCCGCAGAGTATGGGCTGCCGCCCGCGGCCGACGATGTCGGCGAAGGCGTCGCGGAAGTCGCCCATGAAACGGTAGGCGTTGTACTCCTCGTGCGGGGAGCAGATGTCGATGACGTGGTAAGGGATGTGTGTGCCGTGGATGTCGTAGTCGGCAAGGTCCTTGCCGGTGCCGAGGTCCATGCCGCGGAACACCTGCCGCGAGTCGGCGCTGATGACCTCGCCACCCAGACGCCATGCCACCTCGGCGGCGAGGGCCGTCTTGCCGGTGGCGGTGGGGCCGAGGATGGTGATCAGGGTGTTACTCATCAAAGAAGATGAGCTTGGAGCGCTGCTTGTCGAACTCGTACTCGCCGAACTGGCGCAGGCCGGTGCGGTTGATGATGAACTTGTAGTCAACGTTCTTCACCACCACCACCTCGACGTTCTCGCGGCGCTGGTCGCCAATCTGCATGTTCTTGAAGATGACAATCTCCTTGTCTATGATGTTGCCCTCGGCGTCGAAGGAGAGGTCGCGACGGGGGAAGTCATCCTTGGTGATGCGGCCCTGGTAGAGGAAGTTCATGGCTTCCTCCCAAGAGATGGCCACGGGCTCCATGAAACGCTCGTCGATGAGCATAGGCACCTGGGAACCGTTGACGATGCAGGGCACCTCGCCACGCGTGGAGTTGACCATGACAACCGGGACGACGCTCTCGTCGTGGACGATGGCGGGCTTCGTCTCGTCGAACTCGTCGGCATCCACCGGGCGGTTCACAAGGTCGATGACCTTGCCGTCCTCGGTCTGCTGCGCCACGGGGGTGGCGGAGGCGATGTTCTCCACAAGGCGGCGCGACACATAGTCGGTGCGCAGCACGAGGAACTCAAGGCGGCGGTTCAGCGAGTGGGCTGCCTGCTGGCGCTCGGGGTCAAGGGTGGCTATATAGTCGCACTCCAAGACAGTGCCCGCCGAGAAGGGGTACTGCTTGCCGTTATACGTGACGACGACATCCTCGTCGAGGACTCGCGGCACACGGTCAGCATAGCCCTTGGCGACAAGACGCTCACGCTCTATGCCGCGGCTGACGAGATAGTCGACAACAGTCTGGGCGCGGCGCTGGCTGAGGGTGTCGTTGGTGAGGCCGATGTAGGGCTGGCAGTCGGTGTGCGAGCGGATCTCAACGACGATGTTGGGGTTGTTCTCCATGACGATGTAGAGGTCCATCAGGGAGTCCATGAACTCACCCTTGAGCTCGGTGCGGGCCAGGTCAAAGCGTATCTCGGGCAGGATGACGGGGCGCATCGGCACCGGCTCCATACGGAAGTCGTGAACCAGGGTCTTGTTGGTGTTGTAGCCACGGGTGCTCTCCGAGCCCTCAATGCTGAAGTAGTCTTTCTTGGAGAGGTACATCTTGTAGACCACATCGCGGCGCACCTGGGTGCTGTCGAACAGATAGTGGCCTTTCTTGTCGGTGCGTGTCTCATACTCGCTGCCGTCGGAGCCCACCATCTTGATACGGACACCTTCGAGGAGCTGCATGGACTTCTCGCTGCGCACGGTGCCTTCTATGGCGTAGTTGAGGCCCGGCAGAACGAAGTAGAAGATATTGTTGTTGATGGGAGGGGTCTGCGTCTTTGACTGGTTGGCGAGTTTGCGGTTGTGCGGGTCGGCGAAGGGGCGGTTGGACGAGAAGTAGCCGCGCTCAACGATGTTGGAGGGTGTGGCCTCCTCAGGATAGAAAACGATGGACATCTCATCGTAAGAGGAGTTGATGGGGATGCCGAGGTTTTCCGGGGCCGTCCACTTGCCGTTGCGCTGCAGGTTGCTCTTGAAGAGGTCGTAGCCGCCGACACCGGGATGACCGTCGGAGGAGAAGTACATCAGCGAGTCGCTGCGCAGCATGGGGAACACCTCGCGGCCTCGGGTGTTGATGATTGAGGTGAGGTTCACCGGGCGCCCGAAGTCGTCGGCGGTGCTCTTGCGGGTAGCCTTCCACAGGTCATAGTCGCCGAAGCCGCCCGGCATGTCGCTGGAGAAATAGAGCGTCAGGCCATCGCTGCTGATGGCGGGGTAGAGGTAGTTGTAGGCCGTGTCGCCAAGGATGAGCGCCACCGGTTCGTTCCACTCGCCGGGCCTCACCTCGTTGGCTTCGGCCGCGGCCTCGGCTGCAGCCTCGGCTATGTTCTGCGCCACGCCCCACGGGGTGGCGTTGGAGTGCTTCTTGCCTTTCTTGCTCTTGCTGCTTTTATTCTTCTTGGACTTCTTGCCCTTATCGTCGAGGGTGGCCGGGACACGCGTAGCCATGTAGATGCGGCAGCCCTGCGTTTCGTTGTCATAGACGTCGCAACGCGAGAAGTATATCGTGTTGCCATCGGGCGAGAAGACCGCCTCACCCTCATTGACGTCGGTATTAATCTTGCCACTCACGTCCCAAAGCTCCGGGGTGGAGTTCCAGTTGCCGTTGCGGTCCTGAAAGACATAGTAGAGTTCGGAATAAGCCTGGTTGGTCCAGGGGTCACTGTCTAAGGCATACTCACCGAAACGCGAAGAGGTGAATACCAACTTTGTGGTATCGTTGCCGATGAAGCGCGGCGCCCAGTCGTTATAGTCTGTGCACCAGTCGCTCATCTTGGCAATCTCATGCCGTGTACGGTTGTAGGAGAGCTGGTTGGCGTATATCAGCGACTCCTTGCGCTTGGCGGCGTAGCTGTCGGTGGGTTCCATCTCCAAGTACTTCTGGTAGAACTCGTCAGCCTCGTCAAACTTCTCCTCGAAGCGGCACATTTCGGCCAGGTGAAAGTACAGCTTGCGCTCGGTATTCTGGTAGCCTTCGTTGGCGAGACGCTTGTAGATGCGTTCGGCACGCGGATAGTCGTACATCAGGCGGTAGCACTCCGCCAGCTGGAAGTAAACGCGGTTCTTCTCGGCTTTGTTGTCTTTGATCTTCTCGTAGGCCTTCTCATACTCCTTGGAGGCGTCGTAGAAGCGGTACTGGTCAAAGAGGTCGTCGGCCTTCTTGGCGATACTCTTCTGAGCATAGGCGCCAGAGGCCACAAACAATGCGGAAATGAGTATTACAAGACCCTTTTTGAGCGTTTTCATATATATAGTTCTATTACTCTATGTTAGTGTATCAATATCACAATCAACTCATTGCACAGCCCTTTCCTGCCGTCCCAATGCGTTGTTTCAATGTGCTAAATTACAACTTTTTTTTATACTGGCCAAAAAAAGTTTTCACCGCAGCCTCTTCTTCACCTCCTCGGCGGTGAGCGTATAGGCGCTGCCGTCGGGCATCTGGGGCAGGTCGAACATCAAGTCGGTCATGATACCCTCCATGATGCCGCGCAGTCCGCGGGCGCCGAGCTTGTATTCCACGGCGCGGTCGACCACCATATCGAGCGCCGCGGGCTCTATCTCCAACGCCACGCCGTCCATCTTGAAGAGCTCCACATACTGCTTCACCAAGGCGTTCTTGGGTTCGGTGAGTATGCGGCGCAGGGCGTCGCGGTCGAGGGGCTCAAGATACGTGAGCACAGGGAAGCGGCCCACGAGTTCCGGAATCAGGCCGAACTTCTTGAGGTCCATGGGCTGCACATACTGCAGCATGTTGTCACGGTCAAGCTCATGACGCGTCTCGTCGCCCTTGAAGCCTATGACGTTGCTGTTCAAACGGGCGCCGATGGCACGTTCAATGCCGTCGAAAGCGCCGCCGCAGATGAACAAAATATTGCGTGTGTTTATCTTGATCATCTTCTGCTCCGGGTGTTTGCGGCCACCCTCGGGCGGCACATTGACGTCGGCACCCTCGAGGAGCTTGAGCAGCGCCTGCTGCACACCCTCGCCGCTGACGTCGCGCGTGATGCTGGTGTTCTCGCTCTTGCGGGCTATCTTGTCTATCTCGTCGATGAACACGATGCCGCGCTCACAGGCCTCGACGTCATAGTCTGCGGCCTGCAGCAGGCGCACCAACACGTTCTCCACGTCGTCGCCCACATAGCCGGCCTCGGTGAGCGTGGTGGCGTCGGCGATGCAGAAAGGCACCTTCAGCAGCCTGGCGATGGTGCGCGCCAGCAAGGTCTTGCCGGTGCCCGTCTCGCCGACCATGACGATGTTGCTCTTCTCAATCTCCACCTCATTCTTGTCGCCATGCTCAGCGTTGTATCTCAGGCGTTTGTAGTGGTTGTACACAGCCACCGACAGCACGCGTTTGGCGGCGTCCTGGCCTATCACATACTGGTCGAGGAAGGCCTTTATCTCCGCCGGTGCCGGTATCGGGGCCGCGGGGTCGTAGCCCTTGTGGGCATTCGCCGCCTTGTATTGCTCTTTGAATATCTTGCCTGCTTGCTCGCAGCAGTCGTGGCATATCATGCCGTTGAGGCCACTCAACAGCACACCGGCGGCCGACGCCGGGCGCCCGCAAAACGAGCAGCAGTCTTCGTTAGTAGGTTTCTTTGCCATTTACAACAGTTGGTTTTTAGAGGCGTCTTGCCTTATGAATATGAACAGCAGTATGGTGAATGCCAGCATCGACGAGCCGCCGTAGCTGAAAAACGGCAGCGGGATGCCTATCACGGGCACCAGCCCGAGCACCATACCCACGTTGACAAACAAGTGTATGAACAGTATGCTGGCCACCGAGTAGCCGTAGAACCGCGCGAACCGGCTCCGCTGCCGCTCGGCCATGTTCACCAGCCGCACCAGCAGCCACACGTATGCCGCCACGAGGATGCTGCTCCCCAGCCAGCCCCACTCCTCCCCCACCGTGCAGAAGATGAAGTCGGTGTGCTGTTCGGGCACAAAGTCGGCCTTGGTGACGGTGCCCCTGAGGAAGCCTTTGCCGAAGAAGCCGCCGCTGCCGATGGCAATCTTCGACTGGTGCACGTTGTAGCCAGCCCCCTGCAGGTCCTCGCTCTTGCCGAGCAGCACGTTGATGCGCTCGCTCTGGTGGGCTTCAAGCACATGGTTGAACACAAAGTCAACCGAGAAGACGAAAGCCGCGCAGCACACCAGCACGGCGCCGGCGTGCACCCAGTCGCGCACGGTGCGCTTGTTGAGCCACACAAAGAGGTAGCCCAGCGCCAGCACCGCCAGCACCGCCAGCAGTATGTATTTGTTGACCAGCAGCGCCAGCACAAAGAGCGCTATGGCTGCCAGCCCTATGACGAGTATTACTCCCGAGAGGCCCTCGCGGAACAACGGGAAGACAAAGGCGGCGAACACCAGCGCCGACCCCGTGTCGTGCTGCAGGAACACCAGCACCGCCGGTATGCCTATGATGGCCAGCGCCGCCAGCTTGGTGCTGTTCTTCTTCCAGTCCACGTCTATGCCGCTCATCAGCTTGGCCAGGGCCAGGGCCGTGGCAAACTTGGCGAACTCTGACGGCTGCAGCCGGAAGAAGCCCAGGTCAATCCACGACTTGCCGCCGTGCGACACCGTGGCTATGAACAGCGTAACCACCAGCAGCGCCAGCACCACGGCGTAGATGATATAGGCGCCGTTGGAGAAGACGCGCGGCTCGGTGAACATCACCACCAGCGCCACCAGCGCCGCGGCGGCAATCCACAGCAGCTGCTTGCCGTGGAACGTCGACATGTCGAACACCCCGGCGCTCTCCCCGCTGTAGGTGGCAGCGTAGATGTTGAGCCACCCGAAGAGCGTTATGCCCACCCACAGCAGCACCGTCGTCCAGTCTATTTTCAGTTTTTCTTGGTACATGGCTCACTTCTTTTTCTTCTTCACCCTTCTTGTCAACGGCAGCTTCTGGCAGGGCTCTGCCTCGCGGTACATCTTCTCCACGTCCTTGCGCTTCACCTCGCCGTTGAGATACTTCTCCACCAGCAGGCCTGCGATGGGCGCCGCCCAGGTGCCGCCGCCGCCCTGCGCGTTCTCCACATACACGGCCAGGGCTATCTTCGGGTCGTTCTTGGGCGCGAAGCAGATGAACACCGAGTGGTCGTTGCCGTAGTTCTCCGCCGTACCCGTCTTGCCGCACACGTCGAGCCCGTCGACGCGCGCCCGGCGCGCCGTGCCGCCGGCCACATGCACCACGTCGTACATGCCCGCGGCTGCTATGTCGAAATACTCGCGCTTGATGCCCGTCTCGTGCCGTTCGTTGTACTCCTCGCGCCGCAGCGAGTCGGGTCCGTAGAAGCGCACCACATGCGGCGTGATGTAGTAGCCCCGGTTGGCCACGATGGCCGCCAGGTTGGCCATCTGTATCGGCACCACGGTGACCTCGCCCTGACCTATGGAGTTGCTGTATATCGTCGAGAAGGCCCACCGCTCCCTGCCGTACCAGCGGTTGTAGTAGGCCGTGTCAGGTATGTTGCCTTTCTGCACCCCGTTCAGCGGCAGGTCTATGGGCAGCTTCTGCCCGAAGCCGAAGCGCAGCATGTACTCGCGCCACACCGTAAGGCCGTACTGCGAGTCCTTGTATATGCTCTTGTACTTGCCCTGCTGTATCACGCGGCGGTAGACCTGGTAGAAGTAGGGGTTGCAGCTCATCTTGATGGCCTCCTGCACCGACTGCGCCGAGGGGTGGTTGTGGCACCCCACGAGGCTCTTGTCGCACACGAAGCCGCTCCCGGGGGTTATCACACCCAGGTCGAGCGCCACCATACTCTGCGCCACCTTGAAGATGGAGCCCGGCGGATACTGCCCCATAAGGGCGCGGTTGAGCATCGGCTTGGCGATGTCGGCGTTGAGCTTCTTGTAGTTCTCGCCGCGTATGCGGCCCACCAGCAGGTTGGGGTCGTAGCACGGGGCGCTGACCATGGCCAGCACCTCGCCCGTCGAAGGCTCCAGGGCCACCACGCAGCCGCGCTTGTTGGCCATCAGCTCCTCGGCATACTGCTGCAGGTCGGCGTCTATCGACGTGTACAGGTTCCACCCCTCCACGGGCAGCGTGTCGTAGACGCCGCCGGCATAGGGGCCTATCTCGCGGTTGTGCACGTCGACATGCATCACCCGCTTGCCCTTCACGCCGCGCAGCACATCCTCGTAGCTCTTCTCCAGCCCGCTCTTGCCTATATAGTCGCCCTGCTTGTAGTAGGGGTCGCGGTCCAGGTCGCCCTGGTCCACCTCGCCCACGTAGCCCAGCACCTGCGCCGCTATCGGGCGGTCGTAGATGCGCAGCGTGCGCTGCGAGATGTAGAAACCCTTGAAGCGGAACATCTTGTTCTCAAACTTGGCATACTCCTCCTTGGAGATCTGCTTCATGAAGATCGAGGCCGAATAAGGCGAATACTTGCGCGCCTTCTGCATGCGCTGCACGAAGTCGTCGCGCGTGATGCCGAGACACTGGCAGAAATAAGCCGTGTCGAGGTCCTTGACCATGCGGGGTATCACCATCAGGTCGTAGACCGCCTCGTTGTGCACCAGCAGCCGCCCCTTGCGGTCGTAGATGAAACCGCGCGCCGGATACTGCGTCACGTTCCTCAGCGCCTGCTGGTCGGCGAGCCTGCGGTAGGTGGGGTCGAAGATCTGCAGCATAGCCAGGCGCCCCACAAAAAGGACGCCCACAACGATGAAGATGAGCTTCACCACACGGCTGCGATCAGAATACTTGTCCGACATGGTCTATTGCGGTTTTAAACGGCGCCGTGCGGCTTTTATTGTGCCGCGCGGCAAAAAATATTCGGCCGCCGCCACGCGGCCGCTCCCCCACCCCTCGCCGGCGACGCAACATGCTGTGCCATACGGCCCTTCCCCGGCTCCCCAACGGCCGCTTTACGGCAGTTCTACGGTAGTTCTTCAGTGGAAAAGCGTAGAAATACCGTAGAAATACCGTAGAAATGCCGAAGGGGGTCCGTACCGGGGAGGTGCCGGAACAGGGGTGTTTTTATGTTAAATTAACACCTCGCGGCTTCTTGCCGGCTGTGGGCGGAGGGATGGCCGGAGGGGTGCGCCGACTTATCAACCTGCCAACCACTGAACCTGTCAACAGTTTAGGCGGGGCGGTTGGTTTTTTGTTGATAACTTGTTGCCCACGGGTCGGTTTTTCTGACTAATTTAGCACAAGATTTCAAGGCCCTGAAATCGGGGCAAGCAACAATAAACGTGTAACTTAAAACAAAAATAAAGCCATGCAGGGCGACTTGTTTTCGGGAATTGCACCCACAGAGAAAAAGAAAGAGACGAAGACCTATACGCCGGACGAGATCATGCGTTCGTCGGTGGAGTATTTTCACGGCGACGAGCTGGCCGCCAACGTGTGGATGAACAAATACGCCCTGCGCAACGACGACAGCATCTACGAGCTGAACCCCGACATGATGCACCGCCGTCTGGCGCGCGAGTATGCACGCATAGAGAGCAAGTATCCCAACCCGCTGGGCGAGGAGGAGATATACCACTTACTTAAGGATTTCAAATATATAGTGCCGCAGGGAAGCCCGATGAGCGGCATCGGCAACAACTTCCAGGTGGTGAGCCTGAGCAACTGCTTCGTCATCGGCAACCAGGGCTGCAGCGACAGCTACGGCGGCATCATGAAGATAGACCAGGAGCAGGTGCAGCTGATGAAGCGGCGCGGCGGCGTGGGCCACGACCTGAGCCACATACGCCCCGGCGGCAGCCCCGTGAAGAACGCGGCGCTGACGTCGACGGGCATCGTGCCCTTCATGGAGCGCTACAGCAACACCACCCGCGAGGTGGCGCAGGGCGGCCGCCGCGGCGCCCTGATGCTCAGCATCAGCATCAAGCACCCAGACTCGGAGAGCTTCATCGACGCCAAGATGGAGCAGGGCAAGGTGACCGGCGCCAACGTGAGCGTCAAGGTGACCGACGAGTTCATGCGCTGCGCCATGGAGGGCAAGCCCTTCGTGCAGCAGTACCCCATCGACTCGCCCAACCCCACATACACCAAGACCATCGACGCCCGCGCCCTGTGGAACAAGATAATAGCCAACGCATGGCAGAGCGCCGAACCCGGCGTCCTCTTCTGGGACACCATACTCCGCGAGAGCGTGCCCGACTGCTATGCCGACTACGGCTACCGGACGGTGAGCACCAACCCCTGCGGTGAGATACCGCTCTGCCCCTACGACAGCTGCCGCCTGCAGGCCATCAACCTCTACTCCTACGTCGACAAGCCATTCACCAAGAAGGCTTCGTTCAACTTCGACCTCTTCCGCGAGCACGTGATGAAGGGGCAGCGCCTGATGGACGACCTGATAGACCTGGAGCTGGAGAAGGTGGAGCAGATACTGCGCAAGATAGAGGCCGACCCGGAGAGCGACGAGATCAAGCAGGTGGAGCACAACCTGTGGCTTAACATCAAGATGAAGTGCCTCGAAGGGCGCCGCTCGGGTTTCGGCATCACCGCCGAGGGCGACATGCTGGCGGCCCTGGGGCTGCAGTACGGCAGCGACGAGGCCACGGCTTTCGCCGTGCGCGTGCAACAGACGCTCTGCTGCGCGGCCTACGCCTCGAGCGTCCAGATGGCCAAGGAGCGCGGCGCCTTCCCCATATACAACGCCAAGCGCGAGGAGAGCAACCCCTTCATCAGCCGCATACGCGAGGCCGACCCGAAGCTCTACGAGGAGATGACCAAGTACGGCCGCCGCAACATAGCGCTGCTCACCATAGCCCCCACGGGCACCGTGAGCATCTGCACGCAGACCACCAGCGGCATAGAGCCGGTCTTCCTCGTCAGCTACAAGCGCCGCAAGAAGATCAACCCCAACGACAAGGACAACAGCAAGCAGAACGTCATCAAGGACGAGAACGGCGACTACTTCGAGGAGTACAATGTGTTTCACCCGAAGTTCCTCGACTGGGCCAGCGTCAACGGCTACGACGTGGAGGAGGTGAAGCGCATGGACGACGCCACGCTGCAGAAGCTCATAGAGCAGAGCCCCTACCACCACGCCACGAGCGCCGACATCGACTGGGTGGCCAAGGTGAAGATGCAGGGCGCCATACAGAAGTGGGTGGACCACAGCATCTCGGTGACGGTGAACATACCCAAGGAGACCACCAAGGAGGTGGTGAGCAAGATATACGAGACGGCGTGGGAGAGCGGCTGCAAGGGCTGCACCATCTACCGCGACGGGTCGCGCACCGGCGTGCTGGTGAGCAACAACGAGAACAAGAAGGAGAGCCCCTGCTTCGGCGAGAGCAAAGCCCCCAAGCGCCCCAAGAAACTGGAGGCCGAGGTGGTGCGCTTCAAGAACGAGAAGGAGGACTGGGTCGCCGTGGTGGGCATGTACGAAGGACGCCCCTACGAAATCTTCACCGGCCGCGCCGAGAGTTTCCTGCTGCCTAAGAATGTGGATAAGGGCTGGGTGATCCGCGTCAAGGAGAAAGGGCAGGAGCACGCGCGCTACGACTTCCAGTTCTGCGACCAGGACGGCTACCACATCACCATCGAGGGCCTCTCGCGCATGTTCCGCAAGGAGTACTGGAACTACGCCAAGCTCATCTCCGGCATCCTGCGCCACGGCATGCCCATAGCCAACGTCGTGGAGCTCATCGGCAAGCTCACCTTCGACACCGACAGCATCACCACGTGGAGCAACGGTGTGGCACGCGCCCTGAAGCGCTACATCAAGGACGGCACGGAGACCGACGAGGTGTGCCCCGACTGCGGCAGCAAACTCGTATACAACAGCGGCTGCAAGAGCTGCCCCACCTGCGGATGGAGCAAATGCAGCTGAACCGTCAAGACACTCGATAAGTAAATCTTTTTCTTAGCAAGCACATATCACCCGGAAGGGGAGCCCCAAGGGACTCCCCTTTTGACTAAAAGAGACGACACAGTGAGCGAACTATTAGCACAACTGAACGAACCGCAGCGCGAGGCGGCGGAGTGCACGGAAGGGCCTGTGATGATCATCGCCGGCGCCGGCAGCGGCAAGACACGCACGCTGACCTACCGCATAGCGCACCTGATAGAGAAGGGCGTGGACCCCTTCCGCATACTGGCGCTGACCTTCACCAACAAGGCGGCAGGCGAGATGAAGGAGCGCATCATCAAGCTGGTGGGCCCCGAGGCACGCAACATCTGGATGGGCACCTTCCACTCGGTCTTCGCCCGCGTGCTGCGCGCCGACGGCAACCGCCTGGGCTACACCAACAGCTTCACCATCTACGACACCGACGACCAGAAGGCGGCCATCAAGCAGATTGTGAAGCAGCTGAACCTCGACCCCAAGGCCTACAAGCCCAGCTACGTGCTGGGGCGCATCTCGATGGCCAAGAGCAACCTGCTCTCGCCGAAGGACTACATGGAGAACCCGGAAATATACCAGACCGACCAGGACGCCAAGCGGCCCGCCGTGGGACAGATCTACACCATGTACGACCAGCGGCTGCACAACAGCAACGCCATGGACTTCGACGACCTGCTGTTCAACATGAACGTGCTGCTGAGGGACTTCCCCGACGTGCTGCTCAAATACCAGCAGCGGTTCAGCCACATCATGGTTGACGAGTACCAGGACACGAACTATGCGCAGTATCTCATCGTCAAGAAATTGGCTGCCAGACACCAAAACATCTGCGTGGTGGGCGACGACGCACAGAGCATCTACGCCTTCCGCGGAGCCAACATACAGAACATCTTCAACTTCAAGCGCGACTACCCGCAGATGAAGCTCTTCAAGCTGGAGCAGAACTACCGCTCCACGAAGACCATCGTGAACGCCGCCAACAGCATCATAGGCCACAACCGCGACCAGATACAGAAGGAGCTGTGGAGCGACAACGACGAGGGCAGCCGCATACGCCTGATGCGCTGCGACGACGAACGCGACGAGGGCAACCGCGTGGCAGACTCTATACAGGACATACACATAGGGCAGGACGCCGAATACCGCGACTTCGCCATCCTCTACCGCCAGAACTCGCTGTCGCGCGCTGTGGAGGACTCGCTGCGCCGCAGCAACATACCGTACCGCATATACCAGGGCATCTCGTTCTACGGCCGCAAGGAGGTGAAGGACGCGCTGAGCTACATGCGCCTGGCTGTGAACCCACACGACGACGAGAGCCTGGTGCGCATCATCAACTTCCCCGCACGCGGCATCGGCCAGACGACGATGGACAAGATACGCGTGGCGGCGGCAGACAACGACATCAGCATCTGGACGGTGCTGGAGAACATACAGGACTTCGGCCTCGGCCTCAACAGCGGACTGATACAGAAAATCGTGGACTTCGTGTTCATGATAAAGCGCTTCGAGGCACAGGTGCCCACGGTGGACGCCTTCACGCTGGCCAAACAGATTGTCTATGCCAGCGGCATCATCAAGGCGCTGCGCGAAGCCGACGAGCCCGACATGGCGGAGCGCATAGAGAACATCGACGAGCTGCTCAACGGCGTGCAGGAGTTCTGCGAGAGCGAGGAAGAGAGCCCCGAGCCCGACGGGACAGAGAAGAAAGGGATGCGCACCCTCGACGAGTTCCTGCAGCAGGTGCTGCTCTACACCAGCGAGGACAAAGACAAGGACAAAGATGCCGACAAGGTGAGCCTGATGACCATACACGCGGCCAAGGGACTGGAGTTTCCCTACGTCTTCGTGGTGGGCATGGAGGAGCAGCTGTTCCCGTCGTTCCTGGCCTCGTCGAGGGCCGAGCTGGAGGAGGAAAGGAGGCTGTTCTACGTGGCGGTGACGAGGGCCGAGAAGCAGGTGACGCTGAGCTACGCACAGACACGCTTCAACAACGGACAGCGCACGGGGGGCGAGGTGAGCCGCTTTGTGGAGGAGATCGACGAACGCTACATCGAGACACCGCGCCGCCAGAAGCCGACCATGCCCAGCAGCCTGTGGAACATCGGCAAACCGCAGCCTGTTAAGAAGACGGTGAAGCCTGTGTTCGTGCAGCGTGGCCCGGCGGTGCCCAACAATCCGGCACAGATAGGCAGCATAATGCCCGGCATGAAGGTGCAGCACGACAAGTTCGGCATCGGCAAGGTGATAGCCGTGGAGGGCAACGCCGACTCGCGCAAGGCGACGGTGTTCTTCGAAGGCGGCGTGGGCAACAAGCAGCTGATGCTGAAGTTCGCCAAACTGACGATAATTGACAACTGATTTTCGGCTTGTTTTAACGTGAATTATCGTAAATTGATTCGTGAATTACCGAAAATTGAGGGATGGTAAACTACAAACAATACGAAGACATAGTATATGAAATTATCGGTGCTGCAATGGATGTACACCGAACGTTAGGAAGTGGATTGTTGGAAGCGGTTTATGCAGAAAGCCTCCATCTGGAACTTCTTGATTGTGGTATTGACAATGTATTGGAAAAGGAAGTGAACTGCTACTACAAAGGGCATCTGTTGGAGAAGAAATACAGAATCGACATGGTAGTAGGAGATATTTGTGTTGAGCTTAAATCAGTCGAAGAATTGGCATCATCACATCGGGCACAGCTTTTCAACTATCTTAGACTTACGCGTATGCCCATAGGATTACTGATTAATTTCGGAGCAGATAAATTGGAGGGAGAACGTTACGCATACATTGAAGAAAAGAATCTTTGCTGCCGATTAGATAAAAACATGTTGTTTGTGGATTGAAAATTAACGATAATTCACGAACCAATTTACGGACATTTACGTAAAAAAAATGAGAATAGTTCTTCAGCGTGTAAAAGAGGCGTCCGTCAGCATCGGAGGCACATTGAAGTCGTCCATCGGCCAGGGACTGATGATTCTCGTGGGCATCTGCGACGAGGACACCGACGAGGACATAGAGTACCTGTGCCAGAAGGTGATGAAGCTGCGCATATTCGACGACAGCGAAGGAGTGATGAACCTGCCGGTGACAGAAGTGGCAGGCAGCGGCATACTGGTGGTGAGCCAGTTCACTCTGATGGCCTCCACCAAGAAGGGCAACCGCCCGAGCTACATACACGCCTCAAAGCCCGACTTCGCGGTGCCGATGTACGAGAAGTTCGTCGCCAAGCTGCAGTCGCTCTACGGCAAAGAGATACAGACGGGCACGTTCGGTGCCGACATGAAGGTAAGCCTCGTCAACGACGGGCCTGTGACCATCATCATGGACTCGCAGCTGCGCGAACGGTTTTAGACAATCTCGCGGCCGAAAGGCGTCAGGGCGATGTGGGCCAGTTTGAAGTGTTGCTTGCCGAAGGGGATGCCCACTATGGTGATGTAGAACAGCACCCCAAGGAAGAAGTGCGACAGTACAATGCCGATGCCGCCGAAGATGAACCACAGCACGTTCATCAAAGTGTTGAGGCATCCATTTTTACCCTCCATTTTGTTCACATTGTGTCCAAAAGGCCACAGTGCCAGCAGGCCCAGCTTGAAGATTTGCAGTCCGAAGGGAATGCCGATGATGGTGAGGCACAGCGCGACACCTGAGACAAAGTAACCCAGCGCCAGTTCGAGGCCTCCGAAGAGGACCCAGATGATGTTTCCGATTGTTTTCATTGTATGTGGGTGTGAAAAGTTGCTGCTATCCAGCGGTGCTTGCCGCGGAAGTCGTCGTGAATGGTGGGGCTGAAGCCACAGGCACGGAACAGCGCCGCCGTCTCGTCGGCCAGCGCCTCGTTGATCTCCACCACCAGCAGACCGTCGGTGGCCAGGTGCTCCTTGGCGATAGCGGCTATTGCCTTGTAGAAGCGCAGCGGATCGTCGTCGGGCACGAAGAGGGCCAGCGCGGGGTCGTAGTCGAGCACGTTGCGCTGCATCTGCGCCCTCTCTTTCTCCATGACGTAGGGCGGGTTGCTCACAATAAGCCCATAAGGCCCATTAAACCCATTCACCCCATCAAGCACATCCCCCTCAACAAAGTGCACCTCCGCGCCGTTGTTTTTGGCGTTCTGCCGCGCAATCTCCAGCGCCTTTGACGAGACATCCACCGCCGTCACTTCGGCCGCAGGAAAGGCCTTTTTCAGCGCGATAGCGATGCAGCCGCTGCCGGTACAGAGGTCAAGTATGCCTCCACTCATGACTCTTAACTCATAACTCTTAACTATCCAACAGACCATCTCCTCAGTCTCGGGGCGGGGTATCAGCACGTCGGGGCTCACCGCGATGCGGCAGCCGCAGAAGTCCACATGGCCAATGATGTGCTGTATGGGGCGGTGACACTTGAGGTCTTCGAGCGCCCAGTGGAAGCGCAGCAGGTCGCTCTGGTCGACGGTCTGTTCCCGCGAGGTCAGCAGCCGCACGCGGTCCCAGCCGATGAAAGCCTCGAAAAGCATCTCGCCGAAGGCCGACACCTCGCCGGAGCCGTACATGCCGTCCAGCTCCTCGTGATAGAGAGCGAGGATATCGCGGACGCGGTTGGAACGGAAACGTATGTTTCGAGTGTTCATGCCCATTCTGCCTATTAAACCCATTAGCCCTATTTCCTCCCGAAGTCCGCCGGTATCTCGCCCCAGCGGTCGGTGTCCCACTTGCGTATCTCGGTGGTGTAGGTGTTGGTGCGCAGCCACTGCTCGGCGCGGTGCACATAGTCCCACAGCTCGGCGGTCGAAGCGTCCTCGGGCAGCTTGCTCTTGCACACCTTCTGCCGCACCCACGACATGGCGTTCACCGAGTCGCTGTAGATAATCTGGTTCAGGTGGTGCTTCTTCAGGTAGGAGAGGCCGTGCACGATGGCCAGGAACTCGCCGATGTTGTTGGTGCCCTTGGGGGCCATGTAGTGGAACACCTGCGTGCGGGTGGGTATGTAGATGCCCTGGTACTCCATCACGCCGGGATTGCCGCTGCAGGCCGCGTCGACAGCCAGCGCGTCGAGGATGGGCGGATTGTCGGTGCCGGGCTTCACGGCGGTCATACCGTTGTCATCAATAAAAAGACAACCACTCTGATGCCCATTTGACCCATTATGCCTATTAGACGCATTCGACTGCACCACGCTGCTGTACGGCAGCCTTATTGCCTGTTCGGCCTCGGCCATCGTGTCGAACGACTTGCACTGCGCCCCCTGCACGCCCTGCACCTGCGCCTTGCAGGCGTCCCAGTCCGTGTAGATGCCGGGCTGCTTGCCCTGCCACACCACGTAGTATTTCTGCTTCTTTGACATATCCTTTCGGCGTGCAAAGATACGAAAGTTTTTCTATATGGCAAAATATTCGTATTTTTGCACCCGATTATGGAGGCAGTTCCGTTCATAGGCATCGACCGGCACCGGCTGGGGGTGGACGGCGTGGGGGTGACCACGCTGGCGGCCTTCCACGGCTGTCCGCTGCGCTGCAAGTACTGCCTCAACCGACGCTGTCTGGAGGCTCCTGACGGTCTGCCGCGCTACACGCCACAGCAGCTCTACGACCACGTAGGCATCGACAACCTCTACTTCATCGCCACCGGCGGCGGCGTCTGCTTCGGCGGCGGAGAGCCGCTGCTGCGCATCGACTTCATCGAGGTGTTCCGCGCCCTGTGCGGCAAGAGCTGGAACCTCACCGCCGAGACCTCGCTGCAGGTGCCCGCCGAGAGCGTGCGCCGCGCCTGCATGGTGGTGGGCGATTTTATCGTCGACATAAAAGAAAGCGACCCCGACATCTACCGCGCCTACACCGGCGGTGACGCCAGGCGCGCGTGGGACAACCTGCGGCTGCTACTCTCGCTCGTCGGCCCGGAGCACGTCACCGTCCGCGTCCCCCTCATCCCCTCCTTCAACACCGAGGCCGATACCGACCGCACCGCCGACCGCCTCGCCGCCCTCGGCGTCACCCGCCTCCCTAAATTCCAGTTACAAGTGCAACACTGAGTAGAAAAAAGAGCACCAAAAATTTGGTACTCTCAGGTAAAGTGACTACTTTTGTGTTGCATATGAAA
>OMXC01000023.1 GCA_900314925.1 uncultured Bacteroidales bacterium | reverse complement strand
TCTTGACTCGTCTTCGTGTCTCACACATATACTCTATATGTATGCCGACACACGCTATCTCTTTCTTCTCATCCGTTTCAAATATCGCTCGCTTTTTTTCAACCGCCGTTTTTTCGGCGAAAGCGGATGCAAAGATACAACCTTTTTCCAATACGCCAAAATATTTTTTCAAAAATTTTCTTTCCGTCATGCCGACAGCGTTGTCTTACAGCGCTATGCGTCTGAAAAAAATTTTCACTCCCCGCGGTTTTCCGCCCCGCAAAACGGTGCTGCACGGGGCAAAAAAGGAGGAAAATCCATTCCTGGTGGCCGAAATCGGCCATCAGAAGGGCAAAATCGCGATATATCACTATAGCTCAATCGGTTATCCGCATACTTTGACGCCTCGCGGCGCGAGTTATCAACAATCCATCCCCCTCGGAGCCGCAACGGTGCCCCTTCGGCATTTCACGATAGCTCTTCAGTAGTATTTCAGTGGTTCACTGAAGAACTACTGAAGAACTGCCGTAGAGGCGTCGAAGGAACAGATACGCAACTACGCGCTTGTGCCGTACCGGCTCCGTAGAGGGGTCGACGGGGGCGACATGGGGTGTTGTAGCCGTTTAGGACGGGTTTAGTAGGGGTTTTGATGGGGGTTAGGACGGGTTTAGTAGGGGGTTAGATGGGGTGTGAACAAGTAGGGGAAGAGGAGGTGTTTTTGTGGGGTTGGAAAGTTTTTTTGTTTTGTTTTTAAAATATTTCGTATATTTGCACAATGCCAATTTATGGGCAGGCCACAATATATGGCTGATTTATAACTATTAAGACGAAAATATTGTAGATTATGAGACATAATATTACTAAATTAGCGCTTTTTCTCGCCGTTTTAGGGGCAATGGTGGCGACTTCGTGCTCTTCGACCGAGGAGATTGCCTACATCCATGATGCGGCCCGAGACACAGCGTCGCCGATTACTGGCAAATTCTCAAAGGGCATCCAGGCCAACGACTTGCTGAGCATCTATGTGGAGAGCGAGACGCCCGCAGCGACTATCCCCTTCAACCAGGAGACTAACAAGATTGCCATGGCCGACGGCGTGGTGATGAACCCAGGTTCGTCGGCGGTGAACGGCTACTTGGTGAACAACGAGGGCGACATTATCTTCCCCGTGCTGGGCAGGGTGCACGTGCTGGGCATGACGCACGACGAGCTGGCCGCGGAGCTTCAGCGGCGCCTTGTGAGCGAGGGGCATATCCTTGACGCACAGGTGACTGTTAAGCTGATGAACTTCAAGGTGTGCGTGCTGGGCGATGTGGCAAGACCCGGCATGATTGTTGCCAACGGCGAGCGCCTGACGATTTTCGAGGCGCTGAGTATGGTTGGCGACCTGACGATCTACGGCCAGCGTTACAATGTGACCGTGATCCGCGAGGAGAACGGGTCGCGCACCGTCGGCGAGCTTGACCTGAGCTCCAAGGATGTGTTCGAGTCGCCGTACTACTACCTGCACCAGAACGATGTGGTGTATGTGGAGCCCAACATGCGCAAGAAGAAGAACGCCGAGCGCGACCCGATGATCATGACCTACATTTCGACGGGTCTCAGCGTGCTGTCTGTGCTGAGCTCTATGTTCTACTACTGGGTGCTGTCGCAGTACTACATGAACAAGTAACGGAAACAAGAAAACGAACTAACAGAAATACAGACAATGGAGAATAACAAACAAATCCAGGGCAACGCTGAAGGCGGCAACGAGCAGAACTCGATAAACCTGCGCGACATAGTGTTCCTTGTGCTGAACAATTGGTATTGGTTTGTGATTTCGGTGGTGGTGTGCCTCGGTGTGGCGGCATTGGTATACAAGACCCAGCCGAAGACGTTTACGGCCTCCGGTACCATTCTGGTGCGCGACAACGGCAACAAGGTGAACTACACCTCGCGCAACATGGACCAGATTATGAACAGCATGGGTTGGGACAATTCCAACCTGTCGTTGGAGAACGAGATATACATGCTTCGTTCGTCGTCGCTGATGGCCCAGGTGGTGCAGCGTCTGAATATGCACTATTACTGCAACCGTAAAGACATGTTCCGCAAGGTGACCTACTACAAGGATGCGCCCGTGGAGCTGACGGTGCATGATTTGAGGGAGGACCGTCTGCCGCAGCTTGACCTGAGGGTGACGCTGAAGGCCAACAACAAGTATGCCTACGAGATCAGGGGCGACCGCTACAAGAAGACCGCCAAGACGCTGAAGGGCGAGGCATACTACAGCCAGTCAATCAACATTGACGACACGGTGTCGTTCATGATTGAGAAGACGCGGTTCTACAAAGACGACATGGAGGGCATGCGCCTGTATGTCGGTGTGAGCGAGCCGCTGACGATGGCGCGCGGCATGATAAACGACCTGACGGTGAGCCGCGTGGATAAGTTCGCCTCGATACTCTCCATCTCGTACAAGGACCCGAACCAGAAACGCTCGGGCGACATTGTGGATACGCTGATTGCGGTGTACAACGACGACGCTGTGGAGGACAAGAACAAGGTGGCCCAGAAGACCAATAGCTTCATCAGCGATCGTATCGCTCTGATCAGCGGCGAGCTTGACATTGTGGACGCGCAGGTTGAGCAGATCAAGCGCAGTTCCGGCATGCCCGAACTGCAGGGTGCCGCCAACACGCTGTTGCAGACAGGCACGCGCTACAACGAAGAGGTGAACCGCCTGGAGACTGAGCTGACGCTGATACGCTTTATCAAGAATGTGCTGTCGGACCCCACCAACAAGGAGGACATTCTGCCCGCCAACGTCGGTATTCAGGATGCCGGCATACAGAGCATGATAGCATCCTACAACCGCCTGGTGACCGAATACCAGCGCACGAAGACCACCGGCGGTGCCAACAACCCGCAGGTGCGTAACCTTGTGTCGCAGATGGATGCCCAGTGGGGAGCCATCAATTCGGCCGTGAACAACCTGCTCAACGCAACATCGGTGCGCCTGCAGGATGCCCGCAACCAGGAGGCCAGGGCCCGCGGCCAGATTGCCGCCATGCCTGGACAGACGAAGGCTGTGACCGAGGTGACGCGTCAGCAGAAGATCAAGGAGGAGCTGTACCTCTACCTGTTGAGCAAGCGCGAAGAGACCGCCATGAACCTGGCCGTGACCATTTCCAACGCCAAGGTTGTGGAGCCCTCGAAGTCGACCCTTACGGCACCGAAACTGATGATGTTCGCCCTGGTGGCCATAGTGCTCGGCCTTGCCTTGCCGGCATTGATAATGTTCGGCATCAGCTTCTTCGACACCAAGCTGCGCTCGAAGAGCGACATCGAACGCATGACCAACCTGCCGATATTGGGCGAGATACCGCAGAAGCCCGCAGCGCGCGCCAACGACGAGATTATAGTGACCGCCAACGGCACCGATGTGGTGACCGAGGCCTTCCGCCTGCTGCACTCCAACCTACCGTTCTTCATGAAAGACGGCCAGAAGGTGATACAGACTGTGTCGACAACGCCTGGCGAAGGCAAGTCGTACACGGCTCTGAACCTCGCCCTGTCGCTGGCATACGTGGGCAAGCGCACCATACTGGTTGACTTCGACCTGCGCAAACGCTCGCTGTCGAAGACCATCGACCGCCACAACCGCATGGGCTTGATACACTACCTGCTCGACCAAGACGACAACTTCGAGAAGTACATAATGCACAGCGAGACGAGCGACCACCTCGACTATATCGTCTGCGAGAAGACGCCGCCAAACGCCACCCAGCTGCTGATGGGCGAGAAACTGGACCGCCTCGTCAACTACCTGCGTGAGCATTACGACTACATCATATTCGACTCGACACCCGCACAGATTGTCGCCGACGCTGCAATCATCAACCGAGTGGCCGACCTGACGACCTACATCATGCGTGTGGGCCACCTGAACAAGAACTCGCTGCCGTTCATCCAAGAGATGTCTGACAAGGGCCGCTTCAAGAACATGGCAGTCATCATGACCGACGTGCCGCTGATACACAAGCGCTACGGTGGCTACGGCTACGGTTACGGCTATGGTTATGGCTACGGTTACGGCTATGGCTATGGTTACGGCTACGGCTATGGTTACGGCTACGGCGAAGAGAGCGATGCGTCTAACGAATAAAGGCAAAAGACAAAGATGAAAGGAATTGTACTGGCGGGTGGCTCCGGCACCCGCCTTTACCCTATAACAAAAGGGGTCAGCAAGCAACTGCTGCCCATCTATGACAAACCGATGGTGTACTACCCCATCTCGGTGCTGATGCTTGCCGGCATACGCGACATACTGATCATATCGACACCCTACGACCTGCCAGGATTCAAGCGGCTGCTTGGCGACGGGAGCGACTTCGGGGTCCGGTTCAGCTATGCCGAACAGCCGTCGCCCGACGGATTGGCGCAGGCGTTCATCATCGGAGAGGAATTCATCGGCGACGATGACGTATGCCTCGTCCTTGGCGACAATATCTTCCACGGCAACGGGTTGAGCAAGATGCTGCGGCAAGCTGTAAAGAATGCCGAAGAAGAGAGGAAAGCCACCGTGTTCGGTTACTGGGTGGCCGACCCTGAGCGCTACGGAGTGGCAGAGTTCGACGCCAACGGCCGGGTGCTGAGTATAGAGGAAAAGCCCAAGGAGCCGAAATCCAACTACGCTGTGGTAGGCCTTTATTTCTACCCTAACAAGGTTGTAAAAGTGGCCAAAAGCATAAAGCCCAGTGCCCGTGGAGAGCTGGAAATCACTTCCGTGAACCAAGCATTTCTGGCCGACAACGAACTGAATGTACAGCTGATGGGGCGTGGCTTTGCATGGCTTGACACCGGGACGCACGACTCGCTGGCCGAGGCCTCGACTTTCATCGAAGTTATAGAGAAACGGCAGGGGCTCAAAGTCGCCTGCCTGGAGAGTATCGGCTACGAAATGGGCTGGCTAACAGACGATGATATACGACGCGTGGCACAACCCATGGCCAAAAACCAGTATGGCCAGTATCTGTTGAACATGATTGGTGGCAGGGATTGAGGAGTAACTAAAATGAATATTATAAAAACAGACATAGAAGGGGTTCTCATCATAGAACCGAAAGTGTTCGGCGACGCAAGGGGATACTTCTTTGAGAGCTTTAACCAAAAGGGGTTCAAGGAACAGACCGGTGTCGATGTGCTGTTCGTACAAGACAACGAATCGTGCTCGAGCAAAGGCGTGGTGAGAGGGCTTCACTTCCAGTTGCCCCCCTACGCACAGTCGAAGCTGGTGCGCGTAGTTGAGGGGACGGTACTCGACGTGGCTGTGGACATACGCAAATGGAGTCCCACCTATGGCAAACACGTGTCTGTAGAACTCTCGGCTGAAAACAAGCGCCAGTTCTTCCTGCCCAAAGGTTTCGCCCACGGCTTTGCAGTGTTGAGCGAACGTGCAGTGTTCCAGTACAAGTGCGACGAATACTACCACCCAGAGGCCGAAGGTGCCATTGCTTGGGACGACCCGACGCTGGCTATCGACTGGAAGATCGACAAGAGCCAGGTGCTGCTGTCTGATAAAGACCGTCGCCACCCGCTTTTCAAGGACTTCACAACACCATTCACAGAAGCATGAACATACTCGTCACAGGAGCCAACGGACAATTAGGGAGACACATGCGGTTGCTGGCGCCGGGATCGGCGCACACGTGGCTGTTCACCGACGTCGAGGAACTTGACATCACCTCGCGTGAGGCTGTGACAGAGTTCGTGAAGGAAAACTGCGTCAACATAATAGTGAACTGCGCGGCCTACACCAACGTAGACAAGGCGGAGAGCGATGAAGCCACCGCCATGCGGATAAACGGCGACGCGGTAGGCTATATAGCCGAGGCCTTGAATGATGCCGGCGGCACTTTGATACACTTCTCAACAGATTATGTTTTCGGCGGCACCATGTACAACACGCCCTGCAGCGAAGACATGGAAGCCAACCCCACGGGGGCTTACGGGCGCACAAAGCTGGCCGGCGAGAAGGCCGCCGAGAGGTGCCACCATCTGATATTCCGCACGTCATGGCTTTACAGCGAATACGGCAAGAACTTCCTTCTCACCATGCTGCGCCTTACCGCTGAGAAAGAGCAGCTAAGAGTGGTGTTCGACCAGGTGGGCACGCCGACCTATGCCGGAGACCTGGCGAAGGCCGTATTCCGCATCATCGAGAGCGGAGAATACCTGAAACATGAAGGCATATACAACTATGCCAACGAGGGAGTGTGCAGCTGGTACGACTTCACCAAAGAGATAGCGCGACAGGCCGGTCAGACAACCTGCAAGATAAAGCCTTGCCACAGCAATGAATACCCGAGCCCCGTGAAGCGGCCGGCATACTCAGTGCTTGACAAGACAAAGTTCAAAGAGACATTTCAGCAAGAGATACCTTACTGGACAGAAGCACTATCGCGTTGCATAGCCAACATAAAACACTAAAACAACATGGCAGACAAGGCATTTATACACGAAAGCTCCTACGTTGACGAGGGGTGCACCATAGGCGACGGCACAAAGATTTGGCACTTCTGCCATGTACAGAAGGGGGCGGTCATCGGACAGAACTGCTCTCTCGGCCAGAATGTCAACATAGGCAACAACGTGCATATCGGCAACGGTGTGCGCATACAGAACAACGTGTCGGTGTATGAAGGCGTAGAGATAGAGGACAACGTGTTTTGCGGGCCTTCATGTGTGTTCACCAATGTCACCACCCCGCGGGCCCACTTCCCCGTGCACGGCGTCTACGCCAAGACCCTCATCAAGGAAGGCGCCTCGCTGGGCGCCAACAGCACCGTCGTCTGCGGGCACACCGTAGGCCGCAGCGCCTTGATAGCAGCCGGCGCGGTGGTGACTAAAGACGTGCCCGACTATGCCCTGATGGCTGGCGTACCGGCACGCCGCATAGGCTGGGTGTGCGAGTGCGGCAAACGCCTCGGCGAGAGCCTCAGCTGCGAATGTGGCAGAAAATATGAGCTCCAGGGTGAGCAACTACATAAAGCACAGTGAAACAATAGCACAAGGTTATGAGAAAAATGTTTAGAAAACTTAGCTTCCTGCTCGTCAAGAAATACCGCCATTCCACCATTCCGCAGTGGTATGTGTTCTTCATGGACCTGATACTCTTCGTCCTCGCATTCCTGATGATGGAAGCGTTCCGTGCTGGAAGCTTCCAGCAGATGAGCCTTCGCGGCACCGCTGTGCAGTTTATTCTGGCATTGATGGTGACCATCATTGCCTTCTTCTTCACCGGCTCCTACCGCGGCATCATACGCCATGCCGGCATGAGCGACATATACAAGATACTCATAGCCACCGTCGGCCCCACCCTGCTCTTCTGGGCCGTCAACATCATCAACAACCAGTTCCATCCGCAGATAATCCCCAACAGATACCTGCTCTCCTACCGCGAGGCGACCATGCTCTACCTCCTGCTGGCTATTATGATGATCATCCTGCGTCTCACCATGCAGCGCATCTATAACGACTACTTCCGCCGCAAAAGAAACGTCGTCAACGTGGTCATCTACGGCGCCGGCGCCGCGGGCATCATAGCCTACAACGCGCTGCACCAGGACGAAACCGTTGAGTATCATGTGGCGGCATTCATCGACGATGACATGTCGAAGGTGAACCAGGAGCTCAATGGCGTCCCCGTGATGCGTGCCCGCACGGTGCTCAACCCCAAGTTCATAGAGCAGAAAGAAGTCACACAGCTCATCATAGCCATCCCCACCATACGCGTGATGCACAAGCAGGCCATCACCAACAAGGCCCTTGACCTCGGGCTGACGGTGAAAGCCGTGCCGCACGTGACCACATGGCTCAACGGCAGCTTCTCGTCAAACCAGATCCAGGACATCAAGATCGAAGACCTCCTGGAGCGCGAGCCCATCAAGATGGACAACATCAACATCGTGCGCGAGGTCGTCGACAAGGTGGTCCTCGTCACCGGCGCCGCAGGCTCCATAGGCTCCGAGATATGCCGCCAGCTGATGCTCTACAAGCCCGCCAAGGTGGTTATGCTCGACCAGGCCGAGTCGCCGATGTACGATCTGCAGTTCGAGCTCAAGAACACCTACAAGAACGACCTTGACCGCATGGAGTTCGTCATCGCCAACGTCAAGGACAAAGCCCGCATGGAGGAGGTCTTCGAGCTGTACAGACCGCAGCTCGTCTACCACGCTGCAGCCTACAAGCACGTGCCCTTCATGGAGGAGAACCCCTACGAGGCCGTGTACGTCAACGTCTTCGGCACCCGCAACATCGCCGACCTCGCCATCAAATACAAGGCGCAGAAGTTCGTCATGATAAGCACCGACAAGGCCGTCAACCCCACCAACGTCATGGGCGCCACCAAGCGCATGGCCGAGATATACATCCAGAGCCGCTCCAACGACACCACCCACTTCGTCACCACGCGCTTCGGCAACGTGCTGGGCTCCAACGGCTCTGTCATCCCGCTCTTCAAGAAGCAGCTTGCCGCCGGCGGCCCCCTGACGGTCACCCACAAGGACATCATACGCTACTTCATGACTATCCCCGAGGCCTGCAACCTCGTGCTCGAAGCCGGCGCCATGGGTGAGGGCGGCGACATATTCGTCTTCGACATGGGCAAACCCGTCAAGATCTACGACATGGCGCGCAAGATGATACAGCTCAGCGGCTTGCACAACATCGAAATCAAGGAGATAGGCCTGCGTCCGGGCGAGAAACTCTACGAGGAGCTGCTGGCCACCAAGGAGAACAACATACCGACCTACCACCCGAAGATCATGCGCGCACAGGTGCGCCGCTATCCGCTCGACGCAATAGACACCGCCTACAACGAGCTTTGGGACATCCTCGAAGGGATGGACAACATGAAGATTGTCGGCAAGATGAAGGCCATCGTGCCGGAGTTCCTCTCCAACAACTCTATCTACTGCCAGTTAGACAAGCCACAGCACGCCTGACGACCTGCTGCGTACCCTCCAATCCATAGAGGATTATCTGAACGACATAGTGCCCCTGCGGCAGCACGCGGTCGCCGTCGGCAAGGCCGTCCCAGACAATTGTGCCATGCGTACCCAGCAGGAAACCGTCAATGAGCGTACGCACACGCACACCCTGCGCGTCGAAGACCTCCACCCTGCCCATCAGTTCGCCGTCCTCGACCTCGTAATCAATCTCCAGCAAGTCCTGGTAGCCATCACCGTCGGGCGAGACGACACTCGAGGAAAAAACGAACGAGCTCTCCTCGGCCAAGGTCTCCGTGCTCTGCGAGTTCTCGTATCCTGGGGTTCCGTAACCGCACGTCGAAGAGGCTGAGAACCAATTGCCAGCCGCATTGGCAGGCCTGGCAAACGACCGCCTTTCGAGCGACACACCAGCCTTGTTGCGCAGCAGGCGGCTGTGCATCGACGGCAGGTAGTCGAACCTGTCTACAATCACGCCGTCGGCGGCCCGGCAGATGATGACGCTGCCTCCCGCGTTGGGGTACGGCGGCAGGGTGCACTCCACAATCCGGCTCGCATACTTCACCACGTAAGCCGACATCACGGAACCGGCATCGCGCGTCAGAACCACATATTCATGAGGGCCAACCACATGCGCCGGCAACTGATAGTGCTGCCCCAAGGTGTCGTTGAGCCATCGCACCACCTCATAGTCGCCCAGCTGCACCGCAGCGTCCATGCCGTTGTACAGCTCCACATACTCAGCCTCGCCGCTGCGTGGCTGGTACATCAACTCGCTCACCATCAAGCCCGTCTGCCCACTGGCAACAACCAGCTGCAGCAGCATGAGCGTCAGTATTGACATCTTCTTCATACCACAATAACGCCACAAAGCGGAAATAATTATACCGCCGGCAAAGAAAGCCGGAGTCCCTACGGCCCCCCTTCGGCCCCTCTTCGGCCTTCCTTCGGCCTTCCACTGAAGAACGGCCGAAGGGGGGCCGAAGGGGGGCCGTAGGGGCTCCATGCCGGAAGCATACCCAATATCTTTCACCTATGACACAATAATACATCTGTAATAACGTTAGTAATGACGTCAAAAGAAAGCCTCTAAATGATAATAGACTTCCCTTGGTACTTTGTGTTGCTGTGCCTGCTTGCCGGTGCCGTGTACGCTGCCGCGCTCTACGCTTTCGGCCGGCGCCCGTTCGCGCGATGGCTCCTTTGGCTGCTCTCGGTGCTGCGCTTCGTCGCCGTCAGCGCCATCGTCTTTCTGCTTCTGGCACCGGTATCGCGCCAGAAGGTCAGCGAACGGCAACGGCCGCGTGTAGCGTTTCTGGACGACGCGTCGCTCTCCGTAGGCCTCAGCGCCGACTCCTCCTTCAGCCTCGCCGCGCTGCACGACGACATGGACGACAGGCTGGACGTCACCTACGAGACTTTCGGCAACCAAGGGGCTACCGACATCGGAGAGGCCCTTATGCGCCACCGCTACGACGACATGGCGGCCGTCGTGCTCGCCACCGACGGCATCTACAACCGCGGCAGCAACCCCTCGACGCTGGCCGAGCAACTGGGTTGCCCGGTCTACACCATAGCCCTCGGCGACACCTCGCTGCATCGCGACGCCACCCTGGCCGACCTGCGCGCCAGCCGCATCACGATGCTCGGCAACAACTTCCCCGTAGAGGTCACCGTGGCGGCCACCCTGCTCAACGGCAACAGCGCCACGCTGACCATCGCCGACGCCCAGGGCCGGCAGCTCTTCTCCCAACGCCTTGAATACGACAACGACAACTTCAGCGCCACCGCCAGCGCCACCATCACTACCGACAAGCCCGGCCTTCAGCGCTACACGGCACACCTGTCGGTTGCCGGCGGCGAGACAACGGCGGAAAACAACACCATGACGTTCTATGTCGACGTCATCGACACCCGGCGCCACGTGGCCATCTTTGCCAACGCACCGCACCCCGACATCGCCGCACTGAAGCACTCCGTCGAGGCCAACCCGTACTATGACGCCACCGTGGTATACGCCGACGGCGTCAAGAAAACCGATACCGCCTACAGCCTCGCCATTCTGCACAACCTGCCCTCGGCCACACACCCCGACATCTCCTTTGCCAAGGACCTGCCGCAGCTCTACATCATAGGCCTGCAGACCGACCTGGCGCGCTTCAACGCCCTGCACTCGGGTCTCGAGATTGCAAGCCGCGTGAAACGCTCAAACGAGGTCACCGCCGTCCATCAGCCAGCCTTCTCGCTGTTCTCGCTCGACGACGCCTCCGTCGCAGCCATCGAGGCCATGCCGCCCCTCGCAGCCCCCTTCGGCGAAGGCAGCATGGCAGCCGGCACACAGGCCCTCTTCACCGCGCGGCTGGGCAACATAGACACGCGGCAACCTCTTGTGGCGGCCACCTCCAACGGCGAGCTGCGCAAGGCTTTCGTCTGGGGCGAGGGGCTGTGGCGATGGCGTCTGGCCGACTGGCAGGCCTCGTCGTCGCACGAACACTTCGACCGCCTGGTCTCGCAGCTGGTGGCCTTCACAGCCATGCAGCAGCAACGCAACCGCCTGCAGGTAGAGACCGAACGCAGCTACGCCACCGGCGAGACCCCCGTTGTGCGCGCACAACTCTACAACGAGGCCTACGAACTGACCAACACACCGGACGCCACTTTCAGCCTCTCAGGCGACTCCGTGAAAGCGGAATACCAGTTTGCACGTGACGGACAGAGCTACCGGCTTGCCCTGCCCGACCTGCCACAAGGGCTGTACCACTACACGGCCACGGCCGACGGCGTCGTCGCGTCAGGCTCCTTCGCCGTCGAGGCGCTCAACCTTGAGCAGCGGAGGCTCGTGGCCGACCACAACCTGCTGCAAAGCATAAGCTCCACGACCGGCGGGGCGACCTACCACACTGACCAGATCGACGAGCTTAAAGAACAGCTGCTGGCCCTGAAACCGACCATCTACACCCACACGCGGTATGCCGAGCTGCTGCATCTTCCTCTGGTGCTGATACTCGTCATCCTGGTTCTGGCTGCAGAATGGGTGCTGCGCAAATACCACGGTGAACTATGAAGATCAAGGGCATAGCAGGCGAGGCTGCAACAATGGTCAGCGGCAACCTGCTGGCGCAGCTCATAGCGCTGGCCGCCTATTTTGTGCTCACCCGCATCTACAGCCCCGACGACTACGGCCTGTTCAACATCTTCTACTCCTACATAGAGGTGTTCATCATCCTCTCCACCTGCAAGTACGAGCTTGCCGTCGTCGTTGCCGACGACGAGCGCGAGGCCGCCGCGGTGTCGCGCTTTGCCTTGCGGCTCAACACCGTCGTCTCGCTTCTCCTGCTAACCGTCGCCCTCGTGCTGTGGCTTTGCGGGGCGCTGCCCGGCAACTTCGGCCAGCTGGGCTGGATGGTGCTGCTCATACCGCCCATGGTGTTCTTCTGCGGCACCTCGCGCATATACAGTTTCCTCTACAACCGCTTCCACCGCTACCGCCAGATAGCCCTGTCGGAGAACGTCAACGCCGGCAGCGGCGCCCTGCTGAAGATAGCTCTCGGACTGCTCGGCATGACACCCGCGGGCCTGCCTGTGGGCACCGTGCTCGGCCAGGCAGCCTCTAACCTCAACTACCGCCTGCGGCTGCGCTCCCTGGCGCTGCCATCCACCACCGCCGCCGATGGCAAGGCCGCCGCACGCAAGCACAGCAACTTCCCGCGCTTTGTGGCCACAAAGGACTTCGTCAACACCTTCTCGGCCAACCTGCCATTCCTGTGGCTGGCGCTCTACTTCAACCGCACCGAGATAGGCCTTTTCGGCCTGGCGCTCACCTTCACCCGCCAGCCCGTGCTGCTCCTCTGCGCCGCCTTCGAGCGGGTGCTCTACGCACGCGGCGCCGAGGCCGTGCGCCAGCGCCAGCCCCTCTCAGGCCTTGTATGGCGCTTCCTGCTTATCGTCAATGCTGTTGCCCTACCCGTAGCCATCGCCGCCTGGTTCCTCGCAGAGCCCGTGTTCGCCTTCGGCTTCGGCACACGCTGGCAGGGATGCGGCGTCTACGTGCAGGCTGTGATACCGTGGATACTGCTGACGCTCACCGCCAACTCGCTGATGTTCGTGGCCAACATCTTCTCCACCCAGCGCACAGAGTTCATCTTCAACCTCGCGCAGCTGCTTCTTCGTGTGGTAGCCCTATATATAGGCATACGGATGGGCAGCTTTCTGCTGTCCATCCGTATGTTTGCTGCCGTTTCGGCACTTGTCAGCGCCGCGCTGACGGTGTGGTACCTGTGGCAGGTGCGGCGCTACGACGCTACTTTACGTTGACGAGGACGTACACCGTCACCGGGTCCGTCATATCACTACCCTTGCCCGTGACGAGCCTGTAGAGAATCTGCTGGCCAGAGTATTCGGGGTGCAGGTGGGCCTTCAGTGTAAAGGGCTTCTCGGGGTCTACGCCAGGAGTCAATGTGTACGTCGACCTGATGTCCCATGGGCAGCTGCCGTTGGCACAGACCTCAGTCACCAAGTCCGCAGGGCCCTGCAGTTTTTCATACATGTGGCGCACTACCAAATCAGCCTGCGTCTGGTTGTCGATAAAGAGGTTCACGCTGGCAACTCCAAACGTATTCATGTCCATATCCGTAGTGTTGTACACCACCGTGTCGCCAGGGTACACATAAGCACCGTCCGGCGCACCGTAGCGGATGGCGATATCGCCCTCGGGGCGCTGCGGGGTCGGCGTTGCCGGGGTGTCAGGCGTGGCCTCTTCCTTGTCCTTGCTGCAGCCAACAAGGCTCATTGTCATAGCCACCAAGGCTGCGGCCATCATGTACTTCATTGTCCGTTTCATAACTGTATGTGTTTTTTATTGGTTAGTCAAGCTTCAACACCGCGAGGAAGGCGCTCTGCGGCACCTCCACGTTGCCCACCTGGCGCATGCGCTTCTTGCCCTCTTTCTGCTTCTCCAGCAGCTTGCGCTTACGCGTGATGTCGCCGCCGTAGCACTTGGCCGTGACGTCCTTGCGCACCTGACGCACCGTCTCGCGGGCTATGATCTTGCTGCCGATGGCGGCCTGTATGGCCACATCGAACTGCTGCCTCGGGATGAGGTCTTTCAGCTTCTCGCACATCTTGCGGCCTATGGGGTAGGCGTTGTCTACGTAGGTCAGCGTGCTCAGCGCGTCCACGGGGTCGCCGTTGAGCAGTATCTCCAGCTTCACCAGCTTCGAGGGCTGGTAGCCGTTGACGTAGTAGTCAAACGACGCATAGCCCTTTGAGATGCTCTTCAGCTTGTCGTAGAAGTCGAAGACCACCTCGCCGAGCGGCAGGTCAAAGGTAATCTCTATGCGGTCTGTCGTCAGGTAGTTCTGGTTCTTCAGTATGCCGCGCTTGTCCATGCAGAGCTTTATCACCGGCCCTATGAAGTCGGCCTTGGTGATTATCTGCGCGTGGATGTAGGGTTCGTAGACCTCGGCTATGTTGTTCGGCTCGGGCATGCCGCTGGGGTTGTACACATCCAGCTCTGTGCCGTTGGTGAGCTTCACCTTGTACTGCACGTTGGGCACCGTGGTGATGACGTCCATGTTGAACTCCCTCGTGAGGCGCTCCTGCACAATCTCCATGTGCAGCAGGCCGAGGAAGCCGCAGCGGAAGCCGAAGCCCAGGGCCAGCGAGCTCTCCGGCTCAAAGGTGAGGCTGGCGTCGTTGAGCTGCAGCTTCTCTATAGAGGCGCGCAACTCCTCGTAGTCGTCGGTATCCACTGGGTATACACCCGCAAAGACCATGGGCTTCACAGCCTCGAAGCCCTCTATCGGCTTCTCGCAGGGAGCCTGCACGTGCGTGATGGTGTCACCCACGCGCACCTCCTTGGAGGTCTTTATTCCACTGATGATGTAGCCCACATTGCCGGCACTGAGCTCCTTGCGAGGCTCCATATTGAGGCGCAGCACGCCCACCTCGTCAGCGTCGTACTCGCGACCGGTACTGTAGAACTTCACGTGGTCGCCCGTGCGCAGCGTGCCGTTCATGATGCGGAAGTAGCTGATGATGCCGCGGAAGGGGTTGAACACCGAGTCGAAGACCAGCGCCTGCAGCGGTGCCGCAGGGTCGCCTTCGGGTGCCGGAATGCGGTCCACTATGGCGTCCAGTATCTCGGGCACGCCCATACCTGTCTTGGCCGAGCAGCGCAGTATCTCCTCGTGCTTGCAGCCCAGCAGGTCCACTATCTCGTCGGCCACCTCTTCAGGCATGGCGCTGTCGAGGTCTATCTTGTTCATCACCGGGATAATCTCCAGGTCGTTCTCCAGCGCAAGGTACAGGTTGCTGATGGTCTGCGCCTGTATGCCCTGGGTGGCGTCCACCACCAGCAGCGCCCCCTCGCAGGCCGCTATGGCGCGGCTCACCTCGTAGCTGAAGTCCACATGCCCCGGGGTGTCGATGAGGTTGAGCACATACTCCTCCTCGGGCGCACCTCCACGGCTGCGACGGTAGTTCATCTGTATGGCGTGGCTCTTGATGGTGATGCCTCGTTCCTTCTCCAGCTCCATGTCGTCGAGCACCTGATCCTGCATCTCGCGCTGGCTGACAGTGTTCGTCACCTCCAGCAGGCGGTCGGCCAGTGTGCTCTTGCCGTGGTCAATATGTGCTATTATGCAGAAATTGCGTATGTTCTTCATCCCTTTTCTGTGTCGTTAGAGTTTCTCCAGGGCGGCCTGCACGCTCTGCGCCACGGCGCGGCTGGTGTAGGTGGCGCCGCTCACGGTGTCCACAGACTTCTTGCGCGCCTGCTTCACCGTCATGCCGTTCCACGTGGCGAAGAAGCCGGCGTCCTGCACGCGCTGCGCAAACTGCGGAGTCTCCACGTTGGGCAGCATGTACACACCCCTGATGACCTTCTTGGCGTCGAGGGCTATCATCACCGGCGTCTCGCCGTTGAAGCCCTTGATGCCGTCGCTGGCGGGCTTGCTGTATACGGCGTAGCCCAGCAGTTTGCGATCGCCGTCATACACCTCCGTCCACTTGGCCTGCTTCTTGGCGATCTTGGCCGTTGGGAAAGCCGCCACGATGGTCGTCTCGATGCCGTCGGCGTTATACTGCAGCGCAGCAGGCTTGACGGGCTGCCGCTGCTGGTGCTGTTGGTGGTGCGGACAGTTGCCGCAGTGGTTGCCGCCATGCTGCGCGGAGGCGAAGCCCGCGGCGAGCAACATAGTAAGTGCCAGTACTGTTATCTTCTTTGTCATAGTATGCCTCTCTGTCTTTATTTGTCTTTGATAACGCACAAACATCACTTTTATTATGTCATGGCGGCAAAAAAGAGGGAGGCACCGTCAAGGAGCCTCCCTCTTGGAGTGTAAGCCGCCGGCACCTGGGTGCCGGGGCTTTTGTTTTGCAGTGGTTACTTCACAACCAGCTTGCGGACCGCGGTGGCCTGCTCGCCGACGATGCGTACGAAGTAGGTGCCCTTGGCCAGCGTGCTGACGTCGAAGGTGGCGGTGCCGTCAGCGGCGTTCTGTGTCATCACAGTGCGGCCGTTGAGGTCTATCACCGTGGCTTCCTTCATGCCCGTGGCGCTCACCGTGAAGGTGCTCGTGGCGGGGTTCGGGAAGA
>OMXC01000002.1 GCA_900314925.1 uncultured Bacteroidales bacterium | reverse complement strand
AAGCGCAGCTCCGCAGCCGTCGAGATGCGTCTCCCCAGCACCTGGAGCGGCCTCACCGTCCACGTCTACGGCTTCACCATCGGCGCCGGCCGCGACAACACCGGCCTCGGCTCCGCCTCCGCCTACGTAGGAGCCGGAAATGTTGGCTGATTAGTGGTCAGTGGACAGTGGCTAGTGGACAGTGACTAGTGGTCGCCCTACGGGCTCAAAATTTCAATAAAAATTACTCAAAAAACTTTAGAAAATCTACTCAGTGGCCACTTAACCTTAACTGCTGCCAACAGAAGAACGGCTCCTCCGGGGGCCGTTCTTTTTTTGAGGCAACAAACAATGCTAACTGTGCAGGTAGACATTCAAGTCCTCCAAGTACTTACGGTAGCTGCGGCCTACCCAGCTCTCTTCGTATACCGGCCTCAGGCGCGGGTCTTTCCGGCAGTAGCCTATGCAGCGGCGGTTGAGGCGCAGAAACTCTTTGATGTTTGGGTGCCAGTAGAGCGTCTCCTCGGGGTCGAGCCATTGCGCGTCCTCGAACACCGGCTCGTCGTCGGGCAGCACGGCAGACGCCGCTTTCAGCATCTCCTTCAGGGCCTCCAAGTGGCGCCCCAGCTCCCAGTAGTGGTCGGCCTCGTGCTCGCGGCAGCGCGCCTCCTCGCGCGCCACGGCGCACGGCCCCGGGTCGACGAGATAACCTCCATCCAAGAGCCTGTGGTATTCTATCATCATGCGTCCGTAGTCATCCACCTGTCTGTACACACTGGGTATCACATTCACACGCTGCCCGTCGCTCCAGGCCATCATACGTTTGTTGATTCTGATTCTGTTGTCTTTCTCCATGTCTTATTGCTTTTTTGTGTTAAACAAACCGAAGGGGAAATGCGGGGTGTGTGGTGCTGTCCACCTGCCCTGATGTTGTCATTTTCGCTATGTCAAAGAACTCACAACAAAAACGCGCGGAGCCGTCTCATTACACACAAAAAAGCACACACAAAACCGCATAATCCACCTTCCGAGACCCTTTTTCCGAGGGTCTTCTTTACGGTCTTGTGTGTGCTTAAACTTTAGTTATCCGCGAATTAACGCATAATGGCTGTCTTTTGTCGACGGTGCAAATATACCACTTTTTCCGAATCCTGCAAAATCAATTGCCCATTTCTTCGAGCAGCGCCTCGAGGTTGGGGGTGATGATGATCTCGGTGCGGCGGTTCATAGCCTTGTGCTCAGGGCTGTCGTTGGCCACCTTGGGAGCATACTCGCCGTGGCCGCAAGCCTCTACGCGGGAGGGGTTGATGCCCTTGCCGTGCTGCAGGAGCAGCTTGACGATGGCGGTGGCACGCATCACGCTGAGGTCCCAGTTGTCCTTGACGGCCGTGGAGCCTCGGTAGGCGTCGTTGTCGGTGTGGCCCTCGACCATGATGTTGAGCGTAGAGTCTTGCTCAAGCACCTTGGCGAGCTCCTTGATGGCTGCGGCGCCGTCCTTGGAGACCGTCCAGCTTGCCGACGGGAACATCAGCTTGTTTTCCATGAGGATGTATACCTTGCCGTCTTTGGTCTCCACGCTCAGGCCCTTGTCGGCGAAGCCCGTGAGGGCCTTGGTCACAGAGTTGCGCACGGCGTCGAGCTCGCGTTGCTTGGCGGCGAGCTGCGCGCGTGCCGCAGCCTCTTTCGACTCCAGCTCCTTCTGTTTGGCTATCAGCTCGCTGCGCTGCAGCATGAAGTCCTCCTGCTGCTCGGCGAGCTGCGTCTCTTTGGCCGACAGCTCGCGCTCCTTGTCGTTGAGCTCTTTGGTGCGGGCCGTGAGGAGGTTCTGCGCGCGCGTCAAGTCGCGGCTCTTGCCGGCGATATCCTGCACGTAGTTCTCCATCGTGGTGTCGTAGTGGTGGTGCATCTGCTCCAGACGGCGGTTCAAGCTGTCGGCGCGGGCCTCTGCGCTGGCCTTGGCCAAGGCCATATCGGTCATCTCGGAGCTCAGCGACTGGTTGACACGGCTCAGCTCGGCGTTCTCTTCCTTCATCTCCAGGAGCTCCTGCTGGGTCAGGTTATACTTTTTCGACGTCTGGTCATACTTGGCCTGCAGCGCCTCCATCTCGCTCAGCGAGACACACGAAGTCAGCGTCATAGCGGCGGCGGCGACAATAAAAAGCACTCTTTTCATATTCATAATTTTAATATTTTCTAACATAAAGTAACGCAGACGAAATATTTTTCGTATCTTTGCACCCGATTTTTTGTCAAAAAAACATGAGTCTGTCAACGAAGATATACCGGTGGCGTCTGCACCATATCAGCGAGCCCGTGCTCGTCATGCTCCTTGCCGTGGTCGTAGGTCTGCTCAGCGGCCTTGCCGCCGTGGTGCTCAAGACGCTGGTGTACCACAGCAGCCGCATCGTGTCGCAGCTGCCGGCAGACTCGTCGGCGCTATTCCAGCACTCGTCCCTGATTATCTTCCTGCTGCCCGTCATCGGCATACTGCTCACGGTGCTCTTCGTCAAATATGTAGTCCGCGGCGACATAGGCCACGGGCTGCCCTCCGTGCTCCTTGCCATCAGCCGCAACAACTCGGAGCTGCCCGCCAAGAACATGTGGACGTCGCTGGTGGCCTCCACCATCACGGTAGCCTTTGGCGGCAGCGTAGGTCTTGAGGCGCCTATAGCCTCCACGGGGTCGGCCATAGGCAGCAACATAGGACGCTGGCTGCGGCTGAGTCCCAAGAACGTGCGCCTGCTGCTGGGCTGCGGCGCCGCAGGCGCCATTGCCGGCATCTTCAAGGCCCCCTTCGCCGCCATCCTCTTCGTCGTCGAGGTGTTCCTCTTCGACCTCACGGCCACCACGGCCCTCCCACTACTGCTGTCGTCGCTCACCGCCGCCACTGTGGCCTACTTCCTCATGGGCACCGGCGTGCAGTTCAGCTTCACCGTCAGCCAGCCCTTCGCCCTCTCGCAGCTGCCCTTCTACGCCATCCTCGGCGTCTTCTGCGCCCTCGTCTCGCTCTACTTCCTGCGCGTCGCCGACGGCGTGGAAGGCTGGTTTGCCAAGCGCAAGAGCCCCTGGACGAAGCTCGCCGTCGGCGGCGTGGCGCTGGGTCTGCTGGTAGTGCTCTTCCCCCCGCTCTACGGCGAAGGCTACTCCACCCTCACGGCCTTGCTCAACGGCAACCCCGACGTCATCTTCAGCGGCACCCCCTACCGCGCGCTCAGCGGCAACGTGTGGGCGCTCCTCGGCATCCTCTTCGCCCTCATAGCGCTGAAAGCCGTGGCCACAGCCACCACCATCGGCGCCGGCGGCGTCGGCGGCACCTTCGGTCCGTCGCTGGTCCTCGGCGGCCTCTCGGGCTACTTCATAGCCACCTTAGGCAACACCATAGGGCTGCCGGCGCAGGACACCGCCAACTTCGCCCTCGTGGGCATGGCTGCCGTGATGACCGGCGTCATGCATGCCCCCTTCATGGCCACCTTCCTCATAGCCGACATCACGGGCGGCTACGAGCTCCTCGTGCCCCTGCTGGCCACCGCCGCCGTCACCTACCTCTGCGTGACCCCCTTCGAGCACCACTCCATCTACGCCCGCAAGCTGGCCAAACACGGCGACCTGCTCACCCACGACAAAGACGCCTCGGCATGGCACCTGCTCGACATGAAGAGCCTCATAGAGACCAACTTCGTCATCGTGCGCAGCGGCGACAGCCTCCGCGACCTCGTCGACGTCATACAGACTTCGCGGCGCAACGTCTTCCCCGTGCTCACCGACGACGACAAATTCCTCGGTGTCGTGGTCTTCGACGACGTGCGCAAGATCATCTTCCGCACCGAGCTCTACGACAAGGTCACCGTCGACGAGCTGATGCACCCCATGAGCGAGGGCGACCTGGTGCGCAGCAGCGACAGCCTCACCGACGTCGTGGAGAAGTTCCGCGTCGGCGACCGCTACAACCTCGTCGTCATCGACGACAACGACAACTACCTCGGCTTCCTCTCGCGCGCCAACACCTTCAGCGCCTACCGCCGCTTCATCAGCGACACCAGCGAAGAGTGAGCCCTTCGGCCAAAGACCTGCTTAACGGAAAATGCGGCGTGCGGTGATATACCGCATGCGGTAATAGTCTTCTGTAGACCTGCTTATTATGACGCCGGCACCCGTGGAGGCGTGTATGAAACGGAACGTGCCGCTGTTGGCGTCGGCATCGACGACGATGCCGGTATGCCCCACGATCTTCTTGTTGCCGCGGCCGCCAAAGAACACCAGGTCGCCGGGGCGCAGGTTGCGCGTGTCGCTCACCTCGGTGCCGAGGCGTGCCTGCGCGCCGCTCCATCCCGGCAGGGAGTAGCCGAAATGCCTGTAGAGGTAGAGGGCGAAGCCCGCGCAGTCGAAAGCCTTGGGCGAACGCCCCGCATAGCGGTAGGGCGTGCCCAGATAATCCATGGCCATAGTCACCAGGCGGGCGCCGGAGTCGACGGTCTCCATCATAGGCACAAGCACATAAGGCCTGCCCTCCGCCTCGCGCTCGACGACGATATCCCAGCAGCGGTGGCGCACGGTGGCCGACTGGGCGGCCGCCGACAACGCCGTGATCAACACAATGAAAATAGCAGCAAAACGCCTCATCGCACCTGTGGCTTCTTCTCTGTGACTATATCGATGGCCACTATGGCGGCTGTGAAAGCCCAGAAAGGCACGGAGAGCTTGTCGGTGTCGAGGAAGTTGTTCATGATGCCATGCACATAGTAGGTGAACAAACTCACCGCCAGCACCAGCGCCAGATGGCCCTTGCGGCGGTCCACCGCCGTGCGGTAGACGCGCTCGCCGGTGACGAACGTCGCCACGAAGATGGCCAGCATCAGCAGCGCCCCCGGCACGCCCTGCTCGGTGAGCGGCCCAATGTACTCGCTGTGGGCGTTGCCCATGTCGCCGTCGTTGGTGCTGATGATCGTCATCATGTCCGACCTCTGGTAGGGGCCGTAGATGAACTGATAGGCGCCTGGGCCGATGCCCGTCAGCGGCTGGTCCTTCCACATGCGGAAAGCGGCGTTCCAGCGGTTGAGGCGCTCCAGGTTGGAGGCGTCGGTGGATATGTTGGAAATAGACTTCACCTGGTCGGCCAGGGTGAACGACGAGTCCTGCTTGTTCTTGCCCAGCTCGTACATGATGTCGTCCTGGAAGGCGAAGAAGAGGCCCAGCAACAGGGCGGCGCTTATGACAAGCCAGCGCATGCGCACGCCGAGGCGCACCAGCAGATAGACCGCTATGGCGCCCACCACGCTGATCCACGCCGCGCGGCAGTAGCTGAGGCCCAGGCCCACCAGGAGCAGCACCGTCAGCGACACGGCCACGATGCGCTTCCACAGCCTCGTCCGGGGCTCGAAGGCAAAGTATGCCGCCAGCGGCAGCATCAGGGCTAAGATGCAGCCGTAAGCCGTATGGTCGTTGTAGAAAGGCTGCATCACATGGTGCAGCATCTGCAGCTCGCCAAACCGCTGCATGGTCTTGACGGTAGTGATCACCACCACCACCGACAGCGACAGCGCGTAGGCCCAGTAGAAGAGGCGTATATGCCTGACCTTCTGGAAGCTCTGCGCCGTGGCGTAGAAGAAGGGGATGACGAACCACAGGCGCACGGCGGTGTACTTGAAGCTCTCCACGGGCTTGAGCGACACGACGGATGTGAACACCATCCACACCAGCGACAGCATGATGAGTATGCTCACGGGGTGCCGCAGCACACGCTTGTCGTAGCTGCGCATCAGCAGCTCCTGGAAGAGGAACACCACCGTGAAGACGATCATCATAGGCTCCACGGGCATCGAGAGGCTCATGTTGCCTATGAGGGCATAGTCGACGGCGAACGGTGTGGCGAGGGCCATGAGCGCCAGGCTCTCGTCGCGGTACATCATGAAGAACCACACCAGCAGCATGGCGGCGGGCACCAGCAGGACGAGGTAGTTCTCGTCGAACAGATAGTGCAGCGCCACCCCCGCGAAGAGGGCGGTGAAGAGCAGCGCCGCGACGACACCCTTGTTGGCCAACAGCTTATCTACTACCGAACGCACTACGATACACAGACGGTTATTCCTCGTCCTCCTTCTTGGCCGGCACAAAGACCAGCAGGCCGAAGATGCACACTACGAGAGTGCCCACGCTGCCGCCCATGACGATGAGGGCGCGTTTCGGGCGGTCCTTCTTGTCGGCCGGCACGGCGCGGTCCACCACGTAGCGGTAGTGCACAGCCATGTCCTTGTCGACACTCGTCTGCACGGCGCGGGCCTGCATCTCGGCGAGTTTCTTGCCCTTGTAGCGGAGCAGGTAATCCTTGCCCGCACTGGCCTTGCCCGTGTTGGCCACGGAGTCCATCTCCTCCTCGGCGGCGGCGCAGACAGCGTTCATCACCATGGCGGCGTCCTCGGCGCGGTCGCGGTGTATCTCGCGGCACAGCGTGTCGTACTTGTCCATGATGTAGTTCACCATGTCGGCGGCCACCTGCGGGTCGCGGTCGACGATGGAAATCTCGATGCCCATGAAGTCAGTGCGCTTGACGTTGAGGTAGCGGTTGTATTTCTTGCCGATGTAGTAGTTGCGGTGCTTGTCGTCGGGCTTGATGTCGTAGCGTTCGCCGAGGTTGAAACGCTCCACGACGGCCAGCTCCATCTGCTTCGAGGTGAGCACCTGCTGCGCGTACTCGCAGTCGCGCTCGGCGCCGTAGTCCATGAAGTCCATGCTGTAGTCGTAGTCCATGATGGCCTTGGTCAGACGGTTGCTGTTGGTGGGCATCATCACGCCCGTAGCGAGGTACATGGGCTTGATGAACAGCGACACCACGGCGGAGACGATGGCCGCGCAGACAAACACTATCGTCAGCAGTTTCCACCAGCGCTTGAAGAAAGCCACCGTGGCCGTTGTCGCCGACTGCGCGTCGAACGTAGACGCTTTTCTCATGTTATTTTCCTGATCCATTATTAGTTATTTATTATTCGCAACAGAAAAAAGACATTCCCGTTGCCGGGAAACGTGCCTTAATAACGCCACCCCTACCTATTTATTGCACTTCGGCGTCAAAAAATTTCACCGCGGCCGACCGCCGCCGTACACGCCGCCCCACCGGACTCCCTTCGACACTTCAACGATACTTCAACGATACTTCTTCAGTGCTGCACTGAAGAAGTATCGTTGAAGTATCGTTGATATGCCGAAGAAATGCCGTCGCGAGGGGCTGGAGGGAGTATGCGAGGGGCGCTTTTTCACATTTTTTTTGCGGTGTTGAAAATAATTAGTATCTTTGCGATAGTGGTCCATGGGGGCGTCGGTTCCTTAATGGACGTTGTATCAATATAGTAAAATATAATAACAAGCGAATATATGGGTAAAAAACACTTCATGACCATTGCCGCGGCGCTGTTTTTGGGTGCCGGACTGCTGTCGGCGCAGAGGCCCGGCGAGCAGGTGAAGCGCGACGAGGTGCCGATGCCTACGGTGCATCAGGACACGCTGATGAAGCACGTGATGGAGCTGTCGTCGGAGACCTACCGCGGGCGGCTGGCAGGCACCGAGGGCTACGACCGGGCGGTGCGCTATGTGAAGAGCGTGCTGCAGCGCTACGGCCTGGAGCAGATTGAAGAGATGCCCTTCGCGGTGGAGTGCAACGAGGTGGAGAACGCCAAGTTCAACGTCTACCGTCCGGGCGACAAAGAGCGCAGCGTCTACTCGCTGGGCAACGAGTTCTGCTGTGCCGGCGTGACGGGGCGCGGCTACGTGGACGCGCAGATGGTGTTCTGCGGCTACGGCGTTGACGACAAGAATTTCGACGAGTACAAGTATGTGGACGTCAAGGGCAAGGTGGCCATAGTGCTCACGGGGTTGCCCGAGGGGCACGGGCTGCCGGAGGCCGTGGCGAGCCACTACATCACGCTGCGCGACAAAGCGCGCACCGCCGAGAAGCACGGTGCCATAGGCATGCTGGCGGTGAACGTCAGCCCCACCTGCCCCTCCTATGAGGTGCAGGCCAAGACGTGGTGCGGCGAGCTGCCGCATCTGGGCACCTTCCCGATACTGCTGCTGACGATGGACTGCGCCCGCGAGATCATGGCCGACCAGGCCATACCGCTCGACAGCGCCATGATGCGCATAGCGCGCGACGGCACGGTGCAGAGCTACTCGCTGCTGAAGAAGGCCGAGATCGACGTCAACGCCCGCTACAACCCGCAGGCGCGCACGACCAACGTCGTGGGCCTGCTACGCGGCAGCGACAAGCACCTGTCACGCGAGTATGTGGTGATAGGCGCGAGCCTTGACGGGTCGGGCATGCAGGGCGAGACCTGCCTGTTTCCCGGGGCCGACATCAACGCCTCGGGCGTCGCCGCCGTGCTGGAGACGGCGCGCCTGCTGTCGAAGGCCGACTACCGTCCGCGCCGCAGCGTGCTCTTTGTGTTATTCAGCGGCAGCGAGCAGCAGTATGCGGGCTCGCGGGCTTTCGTGGAGCGCTATCCCCAGCTCGACCGCGCCGAGGCCTTCGTCAACGTGCAGAACATAGGCTACGGCGACAGCGTCGACGTGCTCGGCGGGTTCAAATATCCCACCCTCGAGAGCCTGGTGCTCGACCGCGACACCGTGGCCGGGCGCATGAACGTGGTGCGCGGCGGCGAGCCCAAGGGGCTGCGCGGCGACGCCCGGGCGCTGGACGCCGCCAAGGTGCCGTCGGTGGTCATCACCACCACGCGCGGCATGCACCACAACCACACCACCACCGACGTGTGGGAGAACATAGACCGCCGCATCATCACCATCTGCTCGCAGCTGGTGACGGAGACCGTGGCGGAGCTCGGCGAGGGCCTCTACCAGGGCCGCAACCGCAACTGGATGAGACGCGACAAGTAGTTTTAGTTTTTAGTTTTGAGTTTTGAGTTGGGGGTCAGCCCACTCGGAAAACCAGAAGAGAGAAATCAGCAATCAAACAGAACAATGTGGACACTGTACAAGAAAGAGCTTAGAGCCTTCTTCTCCTCAATCATAGGCTATCTGACCATCGGCGTGTTCCTCGTGCTTACGGGGCTTACGCTGTGGGTCTTCAAAGGCGACTTCAACATACTCGACTACGGCTATGCCGGGCTCGACGGGCTGTTCCTGACGGGGCCTTTCCTCTACCTCTTCCTGATACCGGCCATCACCATGCGCTCGATGGCCGAGGAGCGCCGCGGCGGCACTATGGAGATGCTCATGACGCGGCCGCTGAGCGACTGGACGATAGTGTGGGCCAAATTCCTTGCGGCCTGGACGCTGGTGTTCATCTCGCTGCTGCCCACGCTGGTGGCCTACTTCAGCGTGTACGCCCTCGGCGACCCCGTGGGCAACATAGACACCGGCAGCGTGGCTGGCTCGTACATAGGGCTGCTGCTGCTCGGCGGCGCCTTTGCGGCGATAGGTGTCTTCTGCTCGTCGCTGACGCAGAACCAGATCGTGGCCTTCATCACCGCAGCGGTGCTCTGCGCGGCCATATACCTGGGCTTCGAGTCGGTGTACAACATGGGGATGCAGGGCAGCGCGGGCCTTTTCATGCGCAAGCTGGGCGCCGCCTACCACTACGAGAGCATCAGCCGCGGCGTGATAGACACGCGCGACGTGCTCTACTTCGTCAGCGTGGGTGCGCTGTTCCTGATGGGCACGCGGCTGGTGCTGCAGAGCCGCCAGTGGGGCGGATGGAAGAACCGCAAGAGCCTTCGCCGCAGCCACTGGCTGGAGATGGGCGCCACGGTGGCCATAGTGGCGGCGGTGAGCGTGATAGGCCACTACCTGTTCCTGCGCGCCGACCTTACGGCCGAGCGGCGCTACACCCTGTCGCGGCACACCAAGGAGATGCTCAAGAAAATCGACGAGCCTGTGCTCTTCCGCGTGTACCTGGAAGGCGAGTTCCCGTCGGACTTCAAGCGCCTGCAGAGCGAGACCAAGGAGATGCTCAACCAGTTCAGGGCATACAACAGCAACATAGACTACGAGTTCTACAACCCCAACAACTTCGAGAACCGCGAGGAGCAGCAGATGTTCTACCAGAAGCTGGCGCAGAAAGGTATACAGCCGACCCAGATACAGGTGAAGAGCGACAACGGGGTGACACAGCAGATACTGATACCGGCCGCCGACGTGTACTACAAGGGCCGCGAGACCACGGTGCAGCTGCTGCAGAGCCAGAAATACGTGAGCGATGCCGACTTGCTGAACAACAGCATACAGAACCTGGAATACAACCTCAGCAGCGCCATACGCGCCCTGTCGCGCGGCGAGAAACGGAGCATAGGCTTCCTGCAAGGGCACGGCGAGCTGACGGGCGGAGTGCTCTACGACTTCCAGCGCTCGCTGCAGGAGTTCTACAGCCTGGAATACGTGACCATCGACGGGCAGATACAGAGCCTCACGGCGCACCGCAAGAGCGAGAAGGACTCGAGCTACAGCTTCTACAACCTCTATGACCTGCTGATAGTGGCCAAGCCCACACAGGAGTTCAGCGAGAAGGACATGTACATCCTCGACCAATACATCATGTATGGCGGCAAGGTGCTGTGGCTGCTCGACGCCACCGACGCCGACCTCGACAGCCTGGCCTCGCGTGGGCAGTTCATAGCCACGCGGCTGCCGATGGGCCTCGACGAGATGCTGTTCACCTACGGCGTGAGAGTCAACGCCGACCTTGTGATGGACATACGCTGCCGCCCGATACCGATACAAGTGGGCATGGTGGGCGAGAAGCCGCAGTTTGAGTTCCGCCCGTGGTACTACTTCCCCGAGATAGTGCCGCTGAGCGACCACCCGATAGTGCGCAACCTCGACCTGATAAAGACCGACTTCGTGAGCACCATAGACCTGATAGACAACGACGTGAAGAAGACCGTGCTGCTGACGACGTCGGAGTATACGAGGGTGAAGAACACGCCGGTGATGGTGGACCTCGCCGACGCGCAGGCGGAACCCGACCGGCGGCTCTACAACCGCAGCCAGCGGCCCATAGCGGTGCTGCTGGAGGGGTCCTTCCGGTCGGCGTGGCGCAACCGGCTGTCGCCCGACTTCATGGCGCAGGAGGCCATGGGCTTCCGCAGCGAGAGCGACGAGACGAAGATGATTGTCATCTCGGACGGCGACATAGTGCGCAACCGCTACATCGCCGACGATGGGGCCGTGCTGCCGCTGGGCTACGACTTCTACACACAGACCCAGTATGCCAACAAGGAGCTGCTGCTCAACGCCGTGAACTACCTGGTAGGCGACGAAGGGCTGATGGCGTCGCGCTCGCGCAACATAAAGCTGCGCAAGCTCGACGTGATGAAGGTGAAGGAGGAGAGCCTGAAATACCAGATAATCAACGTGGCACTGCCGGTGGTGATACTGGCGGTGGCAGGCGTGGCCATAGCCGTGGCAAGAAAAAGAAAATACAGAAAGACAAACTAAAAGAATGAAAAAGAAAAACATCATTATAATCGCCGTTGTGGCAGCGGTGTGCATAGCAGCCCTCATCGTGGCGCTGCGGGGTTCACGCAAGGCCACCTTCAAGCAGGACTACCACATAGAGGACACCAGCACCATCACGCGCATCTTCCTTGCCGACAAGCAGGATGGCGAGGTGCTGCTGACGCGTGTCGGCGACTCGACATGGATGGTTGACAACGACCACCTGGCCAATCAGCCCATGGTGAAGCTGTTTCTGGAGACCCTCAACACCATGCGCATACGCCAGCAGGTGAACCGCAACGCTGTGCCGACAGTCATCAAGCACCTCGCCGCGAAAGGCATCAAGGTGGAGGTGTACCAGCGTGTGCCGCTGATAGACTGGTTCGGTGGCAAGCTGCGGCTCTTCACGAGGGAGAAGCTGACGTGCACCTACTATGTAGGCAGCGAGACCAAGGACATGCTGGGCAGCTATATGTTCCGCGAAGGCGACAAGGTGCCGTGCGTGATATACATACCCGGCTTCCGCGGCTTCCTGACGCCCCGTTTCGTCACCGACCCGCTGAAGTGGCGCAGCCACACCATCGTCGACCTTGACGCCAACGCCATAGAACGCATAGAGCTCGAGATACCCGCCGACCAGAGTGAGTCGTTTGCCGTGGTGAACAACGGCGCCGGCTTCGACTTCATGGTAGGCGGCAGCAAGGTGCCGGCATTCGACACGCTGAGGGTGGCGGCGCTGATATCGTCGTTCACATGGCTTAACTTCGACGAGTTTGCCTCCATAGTGCCCAACAGCAACGACAGCAGCCTTGTAGGCATGCCGCGCACCATACTGCGCATCACCGACACCGCTGGCACCACCCGCGAGGTGCGCACCTACATAAAATACACGAACCCCGACGATATGGCCATAGTGCCCGATGAAGGGATGTATGAGACATTCGACGTGAACCGCCTCTACGCCATAGTGGACAACACCGACACGGTGCTGATACAGTACCACGTCTTCGACAACATACTGCAACCGGCCAGATACTTCCTAGGGGCCGACAACAAAACCTTGATGGAATGAAGCCGCTGATATTGATAACCAACGACGACGGCGTCGCCGCCAAAGGGTTGAGGGCTCTTGTGGAGGTGGCCATGGAGTTTGGCGACGTGGTCGTCATGGCTCCGACGGCCAACGCCTCAGGCCAGAGCCACAGCCTTACCACCACACGCCCGTTGCGGGTGCATGAGGTGAAGAAAGAAGAGTACCGGAGCATTTACGCCTGCGACGGCACCCCTGTGGACTGCGTGAAGCTGGCTGTAGAGTACTTCTGCCCTCGCCAGCCGTCTCTTGTGCTTTCGGGCATCAACCACGGCAGCAACAGCTCCATCAACGTGCTCTACAGCGGCACCATGGGAGCAGTCATCGAGGCCACGACCCTCGGTCTTGACAGCATCGGCTTTTCCCTGCTCAACCACAACCCCGAAGCAGACTTTTCGGGCTGTCTGCCCTCCGTGCGCCACATAATAGGCTACGTGCTGAAGCACGGCCTGCCCACCGACGTGTCGCTCAACGTGAACATTCCGCGGCTTGACGCTGGCGCCATCAAAGGCATCAAGATATGCCACGAGGCAAAAGCCCAGTGGCGCGACAGCTTCGAGAAGCGTATAGACCCCCAAGGGCGCCCCTACTGGTGGCTGACGGGCAAGTTCGTCTGCGACAACCCTGACGAGACAAGCGACGAGTGGGCATTGGCCAACGGCTACGTCAGCGTGGTGCCCATACACCCCGACTTCACGTGCTACGAGGCCTTCAACAGCCTGAAGCCAATGACAACCGACAGCCTATGAAGAAGTTTTTTGCACAAGACAAGACGATTGTGGGCATCGTGGCCGGACTTGGCAGCGAGCTGGGGTTCTGTCTGGCCCTGGCCATCGGCTTGCTGGTAGCCGGCGAGCCAATAATGGCCCATGTACGATGGTTCGGCGGCATGTTCATACCGCTCATTCTTGTGCTGCACCACTACGCCAAAGGAGGCAAGCAACTACATGTCACCAAGACACTCATCGTGGTTCTGTTCGTCACCTTTCTGGCATTCATGTTATACCTGCTGAAAACCAAAGCCCTCGTCCTGCAATGAAGTACTACATCATAGCCGGTGAAGCCTCTGGCGACCTGCACGGAGCCAACCTCATGCGCGCCCTGCTACAGAAAGACCCTGCGGCGGAGTTCCGCTTCTGGGGCGGAGACGCCATGGCGGCAATAGGCGGTACGCCGGTACGCCACATACGCGACCTGGCGATCATGGGCTTTGTTGAAGTGGTGGCACACCTGCGCACGGTACTTGGCAACATCGCCCTTTGCAAAAAAGACATCGAGCAATGGCGGCCGGACGTCGTGGTGGGCATCGACTACCCAGGCTTCAACCTCAAGATAGAGGCGTGGGCCCACAAACAGGGATACAAGACCCTGCATTACATATCGCCCAACCTGTGGGCATGGAAGAAAGGGCGCATCAGAGGCATGCGCAACACCCTCGACAGGCTTTGCTACATACTGCCATTCGAGGAGCAGTTCTTTGCGGAGAACGACATGCCGCAGGCTGTCTACGTAGGGCATCCGTTGCTGGACGCCATAGCGAACCATCAACTCAGCAACCCGCACTTAACACTCAAGGCCGACAAACCCATCGTCGCCCTGCTTCCCGGCAGCCGCCGCCAAGAGCTCAAGAACAGCCTGCCGCAGATGGTGCGCCTGGCGTACAACCACCGCGACTACCGCTTCGTGGTGGCAGGCATGAGCCTGCTGGGTGAAAGCCAGTACCGCAAATACATACCTGCCAGCAGCACAATAGAAGTGGTCTACGACCAGACCTACAGCCTGCTGTCGCAAGCACATGCCGCCATCGTATGCTCCGGCACCGCCACCCTTGAGACGGCCCTCTTCAACGTGCCCCAGGTGGTATGCTACAGCGGCAACCCCATCTCCTACCTCATTGCAAGAGCCGTCGTGGGACGCCGCATAAACTATATCTCGCTGGTCAACCTCATTGCCGACAGCCCCATCGTCACCGAGCTGATCCAGAACGACTTCAACGCCGAGCGCTTGGAGCACGAGTTCCGCCTCATAGCCGACGACGAGGGCAATCGCGAACGCATGCTCAACGAGTATGCCGACATGCGCACCCTTCTCGGCAACGGCGGCGCCTCGGCACGCACAGCAGACATCATCTATAACCTGACACAACAATGAAGCGCCTGCTGACCATAATAATGCTAATGATTGCCGTCCTGCCGGCACACGCCGACCGCGTCAAAGTGAGGCTCTTCAGCACCAACAGCGTCAGCATCCTCAACGTGAGCTTCGACCTTGGCAGCTACAACATCTACGGAGACGACGGCACCCTCATTGAGGACATGGTAGGCGAAGGACGCTCAGTGCTCATCCGCCCGGAGGGCAACCGCTTGCATGTCAGCGTCAACGACGACGACTACGGCACCTTCAGCAAGGTGCGCCTTGAGGCCGTGGACACCGCCTGCATCCTCTGTCTCAACCCCGAAGGCTGCAAACAGCGCACCTATGAGGGTAACCTCGAGGTAAAGCCCGCCGCCGGCAAGAAGATGATACTCATCGGAGACGTAGAGTTCGAGACATATATCGCCGGTGTCGTACAGAGCGAGATATACGGCCAGCACAGCGACATCTTCCGCATACAGGCCATCATCAGCCGCACCTGGGCGCTGCGCAACATCAAGAAACATGCCGCCGACGGCTACAACTTCTGCGACAATGTGCACTGCCAAGCCTATCTCAACCGCTGCATACGCCCCGACATCATGCTCGGCGTCATCGAGAGCTGCGGCGAGACCCTCGTAGACAGTGCCGGCAAGCTCATAGAGACCCCCTTCCACTCCAACAGCGGCGGCCAGACGGCCAACTCAGAGGACGTGTGGCGCACCGCCTTGCCCTACCTGCGCTCTGTCGCCGACACCTTCTCTTTCCGCATGCGGCAGAGCGACTGGGTACGCACCATCAGCGCCGACCGTTGGCTCAACTACTTCAGCAAGACACACAAACTCAACACCGCCGACAGCGCCGTGCGCGACAGCCTGCTGCATTTCAGCCAACCCGTGCGCCAAGCCCGCATCCTCGGCGTGCCACTCACACGCGTGCGCCTCGACTGGCAGCTCAAGTCCACCTTCTTCTCCGTAACCTTCGACACCATGGCCAACAACGTCATACTCACCGGCCACGGCTATGGCCACGGCGTGGGCCTCAGCCAGGAAGGGGCCATCCGCATGGTCACCCTCGGCTATGCCTACGACAGCATCCTGCGCCACTACTACACGGGCGCCATGCTTTACCACGACCCTCTGGCGGGAGGCAACTACGTAGAGAACTACACCGCACGGCTTGTGCGCATCATCGACGAGGACAGCCAGCGCGACACACAGGTACGCTCCAAGAAAGACGACTGGCTCGGCCGACTCTTCCGCATCCGCGACCGCGAGGAGCGTGAGGAGATATACATAGAGGAAGAGCAGGACAACGAGCAGGATTGGCAATACGAATGGTAAATAAACAAAAACAGCATAAGTCATGAAAAAGACCCTCATCATCACAATCATCAGCCTCCTCGTAGGCACAGCCGCGGCACAGGTCAACTGGCACACCATCGCCGACGCCTCCAAGGCCAAAATAGGCTCGCGACTCTACATCGTGGACTTCTACACCAACTGGTGCGGCTACTGCAAGAAGATGGACCGCCAGACCTTCACAGACCCCACGGTGGCCAAAATAATGAACACCTACTACTACCCCGTCAAGTTCAACGCCGAAGGCAACGAGACCGTCACCTGGAACGGCCGCGTCTATCCGCCCGCCACACAGGGGCGCAACAAAGTGCACGTCTTCACGCAGGCCACCCTCGGCCAGCGCATAGGCTTCCCCTCCTTCGCCATCTTCCGCGCCGACGGCACCCTCCTCACCGTGGTCCCAGGCTTCTATCCCCCCAGGGAGTTTGCCGTCATCCTGTGGTACTTCGCCTCCGGCGACAATGCCAAATACCCCTACGACAAGTACATGCAGATATTCGACAAGGAGATCTATCCCGTAATGGAGAAAGCCCTCAAATAAGCACAACGCCATGGGATTATTCAGCCGTAAAGAAAAGACCGCCGAGCGCCAGACCCTCGACTCCGGCCTCGCCAAGACCAAGGAGAGCCTCTTCGCCAAGATCACACGCTCCATCTTCGGCAAAACCACCGTCGACGACGACGTCCTCGACAAACTTGAAGAGACCCTCATCACCTCCGACGTAGGCGTCGACACCACCCTCAAGGTCATAGCCAAACTGCAGGACCGCATACACCGCGACAAATACATATCCACCTCGGAGCTCAACGACATACTGCGCGCCGAGATAGCGCAGCTCCTGCGCCACCCGCAGAACGACATGCCCGCCACCTTCGATGCGCCGCTGCCCACCAAGCCCTACGTCATCCTCGTCGTGGGCGTCAACGGCGTCGGCAAGACCACCACCATCGCCAAACTCGCCTACCGCTACAAGCAGGCAGGCCGCAACGTCATGCTCGGTGCCGCCGACACCTTCCGCGCCGCCGCCGTAGAGCAGCTCATGCTCTGGGCCGACCGCGTCGGCGTCCCCATCGTGCAGCAAGGCATGGGCGCCGACCCCGCCTCCGTGGCCTACGACACCCTCCAGAGCGCCATCTCCAAAGGCTCCGACATCGTCATCATCGACACCGCCGGACGCCTCCACAACAAGGTAGGCCTCATGAACGAGCTCACCAAGATACGCCGCGTCATGCAGAAACTCGTGCCCGACGCGCCACACGAAGTGCTCCTCGTCCTCGACGCCTCCACCGGCCAGAACGCCATAGAGCAGGCCCGCCAGTTCACCGAAGCCACCGACGTCAACGCCCTCGCGCTCACCAAGCTCGACGGCACCGCCAAAGGCGGCGTCATCATAGGCATCAGCGACCAGTTCAACGTCCCCGTGCGCTACATCGGCCTCGGCGAGAAGATGACAGACCTCCAGCTCTTCGACCCAAACGAATTCGTAGATTCACTATTTGAGAATTAGTGGGTAGTTGGTAGTGGGTAGTGGATAGTGGGTAGTGGATAGTGGATAGTGGGTAGCAGTCTCACGCATGTACTACCCACCACTACCAACTAACAACTACCCACTAACAACTGCCCACTACCAACTACCCACTTATCACTTATCACTTAACACTTAACTCCAAACTACCAACTACCCACTACCAACTATGAAAATAAACATCATCACCCTCGGCTGCCCCAAGAACACCGTCGACAGCGAGAACCTCGCCGCACGGCTGAAAGCACAAGGGCACAGCGTCTTCTTCGACCGCCAACGCAACGACTGCGACACCGTCATCGTCAACACCTGCGGCTTCATAGGCGACGCCAAGGAGGAGAGCGTCAACACCATACTGCAGCAGATCGACGTCAAGACCCGCGGCCGCAAAGCCCGCCGCCTCGTCGCCTGCGGCTGCCTCGTAGAGCGCTACCGCGACGAGCTCGCCAAGGAGATACCCGAGGTCGACGCCTGGTACGGCGTCCACGAGTGGGAGAAGATAGCAGAGGATTTAGACACCATTGACACCATAGGCACCACAGGCACGATAGAGAAACGCCCCCTCTCCACCCCGTCCCACTACGCCTACCTCAAGATAGCCGAAGGCTGCAACCGCAGCTGCTCCTACTGCGCCATACCCCTCATCCGCGGCGCTCACAAGTCCATACCCATAGACGACCTCGTGGCCGAAGCCAAAGCCCTCGTCGCCAAAGGCGTCAAAGAGCTCATCGTCATCAGCCAGGACACCACCTTCTACGGCCTCGACCTCTACCGCCGCCGCGCCCTCGGCGAGCTCCTCGACCGCCTCGCCACCGAGAGCGGTGCCCAGTGGATACGCCTCCACTACACCTACCCCGCCTCCTTCCCCGACGACGCCATCGACGCCATAGCACGCCACCCCAACATCTGCAACTACATCGACATACCGCTCCAGCACATCAACAGCCGCATCCTCACCTCCATGCAGCGCGGCATAGACCGCGAAGGCACCCTGCGCCTGCTCGAGAAGTTCCGCCAGCGGCTGCCCGGCGCCGCCATCCGCACCACCCTCATCGTCGGCTACCCCGGCGAGACCGCCGAAGACTTCGAGGAACTCAAGGAGTTCGTGCGCCAGGCGCGTTTCGACCGCATGGGCTGCTTCGCCTACTCGCCCGAGGAAGGCACCCCCGCCGAACACCTCGGCGACCCCGTGCCGCAAGAGGAGAAAGAGCGCCGCGTCAGCGAGCTCATGGCCGTGCAGGAAGCCATATCCCTCGAGAAAAACGAAGCCCGCGTGGGCCGCACCTTCCGCTGCCTCGTCGACCGCGTCGAGGGGGACTCTGTCGTGGCGCGCACCGAATACGACAGCCCCGAAGTCGACGACGAAGTCATCATCCCCACCGACACAATCGTCACATCATCCATCCCCGCCCCAGGCGACTTCATCACCGTCCGCATCACCTCCGCCATGGAAAACGACCTCTTCGGCGAGATAACCGACTAAACAACAGCACAAAACACGAACCAACCCACCACGTGGAACCCCACGTGGCGGGTTTCTGTTTTGCACGCATCCCCTACGGACCCCCTACGGACCCGGTACGGCCGTTCTTCAGTAGTTCTTCAGTAGTTCTTCAGTGCAGCACTGAAGAACTACTGAAGAAATGCCGTAGGGACTCCGTACCGGAGCCGTAGGGGGAGCGATGGCGATGCAAATTATTTTTGCCATGTCGCTTTTTCTTCGTACTTTTGCAGCCGGTTTCGGTCAGCCCACAAGGGCTGATAATAGGGAACCGGGTGCAAATCCCGGGCAGTCCCGCTGCTGTGAGCCTCAACAAGTTAGGCGCTCCACGAGCCACTGCACGCTGTCATAGGCGTGTGGGAAGGCGGAGCGCCGGAGGCAAGCCAGAAGACCTGCCGCGACCGAGAAAAGCAACATGAAGCCCTCGAGGAAAGGACGGAGATGAGCATTGTCAGTTTATATTGTAAAGTATCGTTTATTGTACGCCAACGGCTACGGCCATCGGCGCGACTCCTGCTTACGGTACGTCACTTCCTCCGGGCTTTGCTGCTTGCCGCCGGATTGGCACCTTTAGGCCTGGCGGCGCAGGACACGGTGCGCACCCTCGACGAGGTGGAGGTGAGCACGCAGCGTGCCCCCTCGACGGTGAACACGGCGGCGCCGACACAGGTGATGGACGTGAAGAAGATAGAAGCCCAGGGGGCCATGCTGCTGAGCGACGCCGTGAAGCAGATGGCTGGTGTGACGCTGAAGGACTACGGCGGCGTGGGAGGCATCAAGACGGTGTCGGCGCGCGGCCTGGGAAGCCAGTTCTCGGCGGTGACGCTGGACGGGGTGCCCGTCAACGACGCGCAGAACGGCCAGGTGGACCTAGGTCGCTACCTGCTGGGCAACGCGGCCTACGTGAGCTTCAGCCAGGGGCAGGAGCAGGCGCCGCTGCTCCCGGCGCGCGCCTACGCCGCCGGCAATACCCTCAACATGGAGACCGCCGAGCCCCAGTTCTGGCCGGGCGAGCACACCAAGATAAAAGCCGGCGCGGAGTGCGGCAGCTTCGGCCACCTCTCGCCCACCCTTATGTGGGAGCAGCGCTGGAGCCGCAAGCTGAAGAGCACCTTCTGGGCCAACTATCTGCGCAGCAAGGGCGACTACCCTTTCACGCTGTACTACACCCCCTCGCACCGCGACAGTTCCTCGGTGGAGCGGCGCACGCACTCGGCGGTGTGGATGGCGTCGGCCGACGGCAACCTGTTCCACACCATTGCCCCTGGCAACACGATAGTCACCAAGGTACACTATATGCGTGGTTTCCATGAGTTCCCCGGCTCGGTCACCCTGCACTCGGTGGCCGTCAGCGGGCAGGAGTCGCACGAGGAGATGGCTTTCGCTCAAACCCGCTGGCGCGTGGAGCGCGAGCGCTGGCAGGCACAGCTGATGGGCAAGGCGAGCCTGAACAACGACATCTACGACGACACGGAGCGCAAGACCCACGACACCTACCGCCAGCGCGAGGCCTACCTCAGCGGCAGCTGGCACACGACGCTGGGCAGGGGCTTCGCCATGAGCCTTGCCGCCGACGCCAGCCTGGCGCACCTCGGCAGCCACCACAACACGGCGCTGAACCACCACACCGACGTGACACGCAGCAACCTGGCCGCGGTGGCCGAGATGGTGTACAGCCGCAAGCGGCTCTCGGTGAGGGGCAACCTGCTGTACACCTCCATCGGCGACCGCATCGCCGACATAGACTCCACCCCCGCCTACCGACGGCTGACGCCTTTCGTATCGCTCATGTACAAGCTGGGCGACGCCACGACGGCCCGCCTGTTCTACAAGCAGAGCTACCGTGTGCCCACCTTCGGCGAGCTATACTATTACCAGCTCATCCCATGGGACCTGCGCCCGGAGCTGGCCAACCAGGTCAACATCGGGGTGACGCAGCTCTTCGCCGCCGACAGCACGGCCTTCAGCGGGCAGCTGACGCTCGACGCCTACTACAACCGCGTGAAGGACAAGATTGTGGCCAAGCCCACAGGGAGCATGTACTACTGGTCGATGGAGAACTTCGGCCTGGTGGACATCTACGGCGTCGACGCCACAGCCGACGTGCAGATTGCGCAGCTGTCGGTGCGCGTCAACTACTCGTTCCAGGCAGCGCTGAACCACACGGACCCCAACAGCCGCACCTACGGCCACCAGATAGTATACACCCCGCGCCATTCGGGCGGCGCCAACCTGCGGTGGGAGAACAGCTGGGTGAACATAGGCACGGCGGCCATCGTCGTAGGCCACCGCTATTTCGGGCACCAGAACTCGGCAGACAACCGCCTGCCGGCCTACTGCGACATCTCGTTGTCGGCCGACCGGAGCTTTGACCTGAAGCTTGGCACCCTGACGCTGCGCGCATCGGTGCAGAACCTACTCGACACGCAATACGAGATAATAGCCACCTACCCCATGATGGGGCGCAACTGGAAGATTGGCGCAATATATGAATTCTGACAGAAACAACAGATAAAAAGCACAGATATGAAACGCTTCACACACATCTTGTTCATCGGGATGGCCGTCCTCGGGATGGCAGCCTGCGAGAAGGAAGACAACAACAACGCGACCGTAGAGACCAAGGGGGCCCTCGTCCTCAACGAAGGCGACTTCACGGCCAACAACGCCGCCATCTCGGCCCTCGACATCACCAACGGAGACATCGACAACCACTGGTTCGAGAACGCCAACAACTACGGCCTCGGCAAGCAGGCCCAGGACATGATACTGTACAACGGCAAGGTGTATGTTACCGTCACCGAGTCGAACACGCTGGAGGCCATAGACCCTGCCACCGGCCGTTCCACCCAAAAGAGCATGGGCACCATGAAGCCCCGCAGCATTGCCGCCGACGGGGGCAAGCTCTACATCACCTGCTACACGCCGGCCTGTGTGGTGCGCGTGGATGCCGCATCGCTGACCATCGAAGACACCTGCATCATAGGTGAATACAAGCCCGAGGGCATTGCCATCGTCAACGGGAAAGCCTACGTGGCCGGGGCCTATAACGACAGCTACATGTACGACAACCGTCTGCATGTGGTGGATCTCGCCACGTTCGACACACTGCCGTCCGTCGTCGTGGGCTCGAACCTCAACAAGGTGGTGAAGATAAACGACAGCAAGGTCATTGTCAGCTGGGGCAACGGCTATGACTCGCCGAACGGCTGCGCCATCGTGGACGTGAACAGCAACGCTGTGACGCCTGTCAACCACGGTCTCACCAAGATGGATGTCTACAACGGCAAGGTATACGGTTACGACGCTCCCTACGACGGACAGCCGAGCTGGGTGGTCATCAGCGCCGACGGCACCGTTGAGGGCTTCCCCTTCACCCCGGCCATCACAAACAACGCCTACGGCATCAACATCAACCCCACCACGGGCGACATCTATATACTTGACGCCGACTATCAAGCCACCGGCGACGTGCTGAGCTACACGCAGAACGGCACACTGCGCTTCAAGTCGGAGACCGCCAAGTTCCCATCGAAAGTTGTTTTCCTTTAAGTGAGGAGTATATACGACAAGGGCGGGCCCGTAAAACGGGCCCGCCCTTGTCGTATTGGGTCTATTTGCTACCGCTGCGCGGCGACATAGTCGAGCACTTTACGTTTGTCGCTGGTGAAGGTCAGGACATCAACGGCAACGGTGTAGTTGACAGGGTCGGCGCAGTAGTGGAAGGCGTACTTGAGGAAGTCGACCTGCGAATTGCTGAAGTCTATGACACGTGCCAGGCGGGCTATCTGGTCGGCGGTGAGGGTGGCGGCAGAAGCCACAATGACTTTGGCCAGAGCCAGTCGGTCGCTGTCGAAGGACTGCGCCTTGAGGCGCACCACCATAGAGTCCACCTGCTCCTCGGTGTACCTCACGACGGTGTCGGACGTCTCGGCAGCGGCGACGGTGTTACCTTCAGCAGCCCGCTGGGCGGCATAGGTCTTAGGCACCTGCAGCTCGGGCAGCTTCTCCTCGACATCACCGCGGTTGTGTGCAGGGGTGTAGAGGTAGAGTCGGTCGAGGCGACGGTCGTAGTTGATGTTCACCAGCACATTGGGCTCGCCCGGACGCAGGCTCATGACGGCAGCCTTCTCGGTGGGACGCTTGAGCACCACGATGACCTCGTGGGTCTGGTCGCTGACGTTGCTCACCATGACACGCGTCTGCGGCATACGGTTCTGCAATTCGCCGTCGATGAAGACCGAGAATGCCTCGCCATGCTGACTCTCGAAACGCACGGTGAAGCGTTGTGGCGCCGGAACGCCGGGCTGGGGCTGCTGCGCCACGCTGACGCCGCACAGCAGAGATAATAGAAGGCTGAATAGTATTCGTTTCATAACTCTTAACTACCTAAGTCTATGGTCGCGGAAGTACATGCTGTCCACATAGCGACCCTCTTCGCCGTGCAAAGCCATGGCAAACTCGTCGAAGGTGCGGTGCTCCATGTAGACGTGGTTGTATACGTCGCCGACGTTGTCGATGAAGTGGGCGTCGCTGTCGGTGATGAAGGTAAAACGCTTAAGGTAGGCGAATTTTTTCACCATCTCGTCGCGTGTGGTGCGTGCGTTGATCTCAAGGCCATCGGCCCTGAGGTCGGGCGGCACAAAACCCAACTGGCTCATCAGGCTGGTGGTGCCCTTGTTGATGTGCGCCGGCACAAAGAGGCCACCGATGCGGTGCACCTCATCGTAGATGCCGTCGATGTCCACATCTATGGCGTTTAGCAGGTGGTAGGGCTCTTCGCCCACAATCTCCTCGTTCTCGTCGACGATGAGCTGGTAGCCGAAGCGGTCCTCATCGTTGGGGATGGGCGGCAGGTGCGCGTCAAGGAACTCCTGGAACGCGTCAAGCTGCGCGTCGTCACGGAAGTAGCATAGGCAGTGGGTCTCCTCCTGCGAGGTCACCTCAACTCCGCCCAGCACGAACAAACCCTTCTCCTTGCCGACCTTCTGCGCCACCTTCACCTGACGGGTAGTGTTGTGGTCGCTGATGGCTATCATGTCAAGGCCACGCGAGAGGGCACGCTCCACTATCGCCGTAGGCGACATCTCGAGGTCACCACAAGGCGACAGCACAGTATGTATGTGCAGGTCGGCTTTGTAAGGAGTCAGCATATCTAATGTGCTATTGCGCTAATGTGTTATTGTGTGAGCAGTTGAATGCATCAGACTCTTACACACTAACACATTAACACACTCACGCATTCAAAAGCTGGTATATCTTGCCGACGGTCTCATAGGTTTGCATGTCGGTACTGAGGAAGGGAATGCCCTCCTCATTGCTCTGCTCCACGGTGTCGTCGCTGGCGGTGAGACCCTTGACGAGGATGACGCAAGCAAGCTCTTTCAGCGAGGCAATGGCCATCACATTCTTGTGCGTCTGCAGGGTGACCCACACGTTGCCCATCTCGGCGTTGCCCATAACGTCGCTCAACAGGTCGCTGACATAGCAGCCGTCGATGTCGCGGTCGAGGCCATTTTCACCGCTGACCACCTTGAGGTTCAGCTTCTCTACAAGTTCTCTTACTTTCATATACAGGTGTTTTTATGTTCTATTTGCGACTGCAAAGATACACGTTTTTTTACATATATACACAATAACATGAAAAAAAAGAAGGGTGCCCCCTGCAGGGAGCACCCTATTGTCAAATTCTATACCAGAAGAATTGGTTTAGAAGTGGTAGTTGAAAGCAAGACGGAAACCAAGAATCTGGTTTATGCTCAGATTGTCAAAATCAGCACCGAAGCGGAAGTTGTTGTTACGGGTGCGATTGGTCTGCTTATCGGTGATGGTGACACCGGCGACGGTGTTGGTAACATCAAGATACTCTTTCTGCCACTGGTGGCTGAAGTTAACACTGACGATGTCGAGATACAGGTCGGCGGAGAAGTTGTCGTTAAACTTGTAGTTCACACCGGGAACGATGTTGATGCCAAGAGCCATGCTGGTCTCAGTGTGCTTATTGAGCTGATCGTAAGTGAGGGGGTTGACATAAGTACCAACATAAGAAGTATCAACACCAGGATTACCAATGATACCATTGGGAAGGTCGGTGTCAATCTTGGTGGCAAAATTGTGAGTGTGGGGACGACCGTTTATCTGCCAATAAACAGTGGCCTGGCAGAAGAAGTTGAAGTTGCCAGCCTCCATGAAATAATAGCGGAAGTAAGGGGCAACGGTGAAGTTGGTTTGCGAGACCTTGGTCCATGCTTCTGCATCAAGGTGGGGGGTAGTGTAAGCCTCATTGTTAATGCCACGGCTGAAGGTCTTTCTGTAACTGATGGAGAGGTCAAAGCCCAAACCGACCTGCATCTTGTCATTCAGCATGTAGCCAACCGAGGGGCCAAAGGTGAAGAGATTGTTGATGTTCTGGGGAACTTTACTTTCAATGGTGGTAAAACCTGTTGCAGTAGACTCCGTCTTACCATAGACACTTCCGCCATTGGTGTTGAAACCGATGTTACCAGTCACAACAAACTGTGCATTGGCTGCAAAAGTGAAAGCAGCGAGTGCGAGGGTTAATAAAACTTTTTTCATAATTTTGTGTTTTTGATTAATAAATTGTGTTGTTTAAAATGTGTTTGTTCGTTTCTTTACTTGGTGGAGACGACCAGATAGTCGGTGTACTTCCAGAAGAGTGTGGGGTTGAGGATGCGGAGATAGGCGGTGACACCGCTCTCTTCCTCGTCGGCCACGAGTTCGTAGCTGTTCTCGGGGTGCTTGGAGATGACCTGAGCCTTCTTCATGTTGATGGTGATGGTGGTCACCTTGGTGCGGTCAATCTCGGTGAAGAGCTCCGTGGGCATGTCGGCCAATGTGCCCTGACGGCGACCGATGCCGATGAAGCCACCAGTCTTGCTGACAATACCGGCCTCCTTGAGGTCGCTGTAGCTGCCAACGATGAACCATGCGCGGTTTGCGTCGGCCATCTGCTGGGCGATATACTCATCTTTCTGCTGGTTGCTGGCAGTCAGCTCGCTGACATTCTTGTTGAGACCCTTGATGACGACCTTGTTATTCTCAAGCTCGGTGAGGAGTTCGGCAATCTGCTGCTCCTGGGCGGCGCTGCGCTCTTCGAGCTTGGTGATGTAAGCCTGAAGGTCATTGTTCTTCTTGCTCAGCGAGCTCACGCGTGAGTTGAGCTGGGCTATCTTGGCCTTGTTGTCGGCCATGATGCTCTCTATGGAACTCATCTGGTCGGCAATCTCTTTCTTGTGATTGTAGGTGCCTTCGGTGTTGTTGCGACGCATCTCCTGCACACTGCTGTACTTGGAGTTGATCATGGAGAGGTTGCCCTCAATCTCGTTGAGCATCTGGAAGAGGTCGTCAATCTCAGCATCTTTGCTGTCGACAACACCTTGCAGCGAATCAATAGTAGCTTTCTGAGCGTCAAGCTCTTTCTGGTTACATGCCGTGAAAGCCACGGTGAACATCATAAGGCCTAAAGCCAAAAAGATTTTCTTCATTTCTTTGTTATACTTTTATTTATTATACTTCAATTCTTTTTGTCCGCCATTATCCCTAATGGTTGCTGTTATAACGCCTCCAACATTATATTATTGCACAAAGGCATGCTTTTTAATGTTAAATATTCTTAAAACTATCACACTTACACCATATACATAACACTACTCATTGTGGTATTTTTCGTGTCGCAGTATGGTATGCGCGCGATAGAGCTGCTCAAGAAAAAAGAGCCGCACCATCTGGTGATTGAAGGTCAGCTGAGAGAGCGACATCTTATGTGTTGCTGCGGCATACACGTCCTTTGAAAAGCCGTATGCTCCGCCAATGACGAAGGCGAGCGAGCGCGTGCCACGGTTCATGTGCCCTTGCAGCATCTCGGCAAACCCCACCGAGGTGTACTCGCGCCCATGCTCGTCAAGCAGCACCACGGCGTCAGCTTTGGCCAGCTGTTTCAGTATCTGTTCGCCCTCGCGTTCTTTCACCTCTTCAGGCATGGCCTTGCCCATGCCTTTCAGTGCCGGCACCACCACCATCTCAAAATCGCAGTAGTGTCTCAGCCGGCCTACATATTCGTCGATACCGGTCTGTATGTACGGCACGTCGGTCTTCGACACCACAACAAGCGTTATCTTCATAATCCCAATATTTTACCCACGAGCGGCAGCCGGCAGCGCGTCACCTGCATATAGGGCACCTGTCCGGCACCGAACGAGCGGTAGTACTCTCCCACCCCGGGCTCGGCACCGCCCTCGAAGTCAAACATCCGCGTGCGCGGCGTGAGCCACTCCACGGTGCGCCATATAAGGTAGGCCATAGCGTTGCGCGGAGCCCCTGCACCACGCGCCAGCAGCAGCAGATAGGCGCAGTCGGCGTCGTACGCCACGAAGACCGCAGCCTGCAGCATCCCGGCCGCGTCACGCGCCCCGGCCACCACACCGTTGCCACGCTCCACCGCCGCAGCGGCGACACGCGCCATGAAAGCGGCATCCACCGCGTCGCGCCTCCCCTGCCGGCGATACTGCCCCTCGTGCAGCGCAGCCAATTCGGCGGGCGGCACACTATAGTCGACCGTCAGCAGCCCGGCGTTGCGTGCAAAGTCGCGCCTGCGCAGCTGCGAGGCGTCGGCCATCATCTGCGGCAGCGCGCGCAACGAGTCGAAGCGCCACGTATAGCGTTGCTCCACATGCCACCCGGCACGCACAAACACGTCTTCGCCTGTAATCGACGGCGCACAGCGCAGCAACGCCACGGCGTCACGCCGTGCTGCCATGCGCCCCATCAGTTCGCCAAGCACCCCGTCATCGGCACCCGCGGCGACCCAAGGCCCTGTGAACATCGTCAGCTGCGGCTGCAGCACATAGCGCAACCCCAACCTGCTGCCACAGAGGAACGGCAGCGCTCCGCAGACACGTCCGTCGCGCTCGACGAGTATCACGTCCCACTGCTTGCCGCGACAGACGCTCTCCATCCACCACCATTGCTGAAACAGAGGGATACCAGACCCCTCTGCCTCACACAACTGTCTATATTTCTCTTTATCGTTCAATCATCTAATACCTTTCCCACCTACTGTATCTTTATGTTCACGCGGTTGTTCTGCACGCGGCCCTCATAGGTCGAGTTGTCGCCAACAGGCTGCTCGGCGCCCTTGTATTCCACATCTATGCGTGAAGCGTCGATGCCGCGAGCCACGAGGGCCTTCTTCACCTCGACAGCGCGCTGGCGCGAGAGACCCACGACATAGGCCTCCGTGCCCTGACTGTCGCTGTGGCCGGTGAGCAGCACACCCTTGCGGTCGTTCTCCTTCAGATAGTCGGCAAGCTCGTCAAGCAACGTGTTCCACGAATCCACGATGGTGGCATCGTTGGGGAAGAACTTGATGTCCTGGAAGGTGCGCGACGTGGTGTCGGGGTCAAAGACAGCCTTCTTCTTGGTGCCGAAATAGAGTATCAGGCCCACAGGAATCAGCTCGTCGGTGTAGGCGCCGTCGAAGTAGTTGGCACCCTTGAAGTAGCGGTAGTCGACCTCAGCCACCTTGTACTGTATCTTGTTGCGCCACCCCTGCTCCACCTTCCAGGCGTCGAAGCACTCCAAGGCCTTCAGGGCCTCCTGGCGTCCCTGTGCGGCTATGCGGTCGTGCTCCTTGGTGCTCTCCACCGACGGGTTGACAGCATAGATGGCACACATCGTCAGTGTGGCGCGCGACACCTTCTCAAGGTAGTTCATCACCGGCTGCAGCGTACCCCATTCGGGATCCCTCTCCTGCGTCTGGGCACACACCTTCGAGTAGTCGAACGGCGTGTAGTAACGGCCCATGTCCTTGGTAGTGAACTGCGTGAAGCGGTCGTATGTCTTGTAGTCGCTCTCGCGCACCTTCTGGCGGCCCTCGATGACGGGGCTGTCCTTCTTCTTGCCTTTCGACGGCTTCTTCTGAGCCTCGGCGCCTCCCAGCGCCACCAGGCAAGCCATGACTATCAGCAGTATCTTCTTCATATCAGTAATGCGTGTTTTTCTATTTCGTACTTCTTTACAGCAAATTATTTCACCCCCCCAACTCATAACTCACAACTCAAAACTCATAACTCACCCCTCCGTGTCCCTCACCGTGCCGTTCTCGCACACCACCACGCGCGCCGGGAAACGGTCTATCATCATGAAGTCGTGCGTAGAGATGAGCATTGTCGTGCCCATGTTCTTGTTGATGTCCACCAGCAGCTGCATGATCTCCGCCGACGTCACTGGGTCGAGGTTGCCCGTAGGCTCGTCGGCGAGTATGAGCTGCGGATTGTTGATGAGCGCCCGTGCTATGCCCACACGCTGCTGCTCGCCCTCCGACAGGCGCGTCGGCAGCACATCGGCCTTGTCGGCAATACCCACAGCCTCGAGGGTCTTCGCTATCTGGTTCTGTATCTCGTTGCGTTTCTTCCACCCCGTGGCGCGCAGCACAAACTCAAGGTTGGAGCTCACGCTGCGGTCATTCAGCAGACGGAAGTTCTGAAAGACGATGCCTATCTTGCGGCGCAGCTGCGGCACATGGCGGCGGCGCATGTTCACCACATCGAAGCCGCACACCCGCGCCACACCGCTCTCGATGGGCTGGTCGGCATAGAGCGACCGCAGCAGAGAGGTCTTGCCGGCACCGCTTTTGCCTATCAGATAGACGAAATCGCCGCTCCCGAGACGGAGCGACACATCCTTGAGCACCGGCTCTTCATCATAGCTAATCACCACGTTCTCAAGCTCTACAACATACTCCTGAGCGGTGGCGTTGTCTGTATTTTCCATTTGCATTGCCTATGTTATTCGCGATGCAAAGATACACAAATTTCCGGACACGGACACAATCCGGGCGAAAAAATATTTTCACACCCGAGCATCACCGCAGTACGGCGAGCTTCTGCACAGCCGTGCCCAGCGGCGTCACCACGCGGACCACATAGGTGCCGGCGGCGAGCGACGCCGTCCCCACCGTCAGCGGCAAGCGCACGCCCTCGCGGCGCAGCACCTCGACGCCCGACATGTCGGTCACCGTGACCGTCACCACCTCACTGACGCCCTTGGCATCCACCGTCACCTCGTCGGTGGCCGGGTTGGGGCGCAACGTCACATCTGCCGCCACACCACCGACACACACTACGCCCTGCGTCGCCTGGCCGACGGCCGCGAAGGCTCCGCTCCAGTCCGACCAAGAATGGGTGCCGTCGGCTTCGTCGCACTGCGACCGCAGATACAGCGTATATGTCCGCCCAGGCAAAAGGCCGCAGTATTCCCAGTGGTTGGTGTCGACACTCTCCACCAACTCACTGCCGTTAGGCAGCACAAACCGCACCTCCCACGCCGACTGGTAACGTGGGCGCTCCCAGTCGGCGCTCAGGCAGCCGCTCGTGTCGGCGACGAGCGACACCGAGTCCACAGCCTCGCACGGCACACGCACTATGGCCCACAGCAACGGCACACTCCCGGTGTCCATTATCACATCCGACCACCTTCCGTCCATCGACTTAATCCGATGGCCGCTGGGAGGGAAGTGACGCGGCCCGTGCACGACCGTGAATTATAGAAAAGAGGGCTTCTCACCCATAATCAATTCATGATAATTCGCGGCAATTTATGTTAATTTGTGCCAAAAACCGACCATTAACGTCTTCTCTACGACACGGAGCCGGTACGGACCCCCTACGGACCCCCTTCGGCCGTTCTTCAGTGGAAGGCCGTAGAAAGGCCGTAGGAAGGCCGTAGGAAGGCCGAAGAGGGGCCGTACCGGCTCCGTGGGGGCTCTACAAAGCCTTGGGGACGAAATCGATGATGGCGTACTGCTCGTCGAAGCGTATGTCACGCAGCGTCACATGCTCCAGCAGCGAGCCTGCCTGTTTGGTGCGGCTCAGAGCCAACAGTATGCGGTTGCCGTCGAGCTGCTCTATGAACTCGCCGCCGGGACGGCTCTTGGCCATACCCACGGCCTGACGCACCATGAAGTCGATGCCGGCGCCACCGTTGAAACTGAGGTATATATCGCTGTCGACAACCTGGTCGACGGTGAGGTCGATGCCCACAGAGGCGGTCTTGAACAGGACATTGACGTCATAGTTGACACGTACGGTGTGCGGCCCGCCGTAAGAGAGCGGCAGGGCGCGACCGGTCTTTTTCTCAATCATCTCGCTGATCTCAGCGAAAGTAAGTCGTAACTCCATATCAGTGTGTTTATTCTATTCGTTGGGGAGGGTCATGTTGGTGTTGTAGGCAAAATACTGCGTGACGGGTTCGGCGAAGCTCTTGGAGACGGGTATCGTCTTGGCGCAGTGGTTGATTTCCAGCACCAGACCGAGAGCCTCCTTGCGCATGAGGCGCACGTTGTCGGCATTGACCATGTAGCCGCGGTGGCAGCGCATGAGGCTGGTGCCGGCGAAACTCTTCTCGATGTTCTTCATGGAGTTGAACAGGATGAAGGTCTCCTCCTTCTCGCCGTTGAGATAGTGGATGTTGACATAGTTGTCGGCAGCCTCGATATACAATATGTTACCCATGCGCGTGGAGAAGGCCAGACGGCCGCCCTTGGCAAAGAAGTTGACGCTGGCTTCGGCGGCTTGCTTCGCCTGACCATCCTGATGGCCAGTGAGTTGGCGCAGGCGCACGACCTCGTCCTGCGCCTCGCGGAGGCGACGGATGAGGTAGGTGACGACAGTGGGCACCAGCAGAACGCCGGCCATTCCGAGGACCAAGGCTCCGACGAGAGAGGCCAAATTGACGGTTCCGCCACCGCACAAACCCCAGAGAACCAAGGCTATGACCGACACACACACTATCAGTTCGGCGACAATCCATATCACCATCGCCGCCGGCGAGAGGTCATGCTTACGTCCGACAAGGGAGAGAAGGACACGGCTGAGAGCGAGGACGCCGAAACCCGATATAAACGAGATAGTTATCTGCCCCAGCGGCGTCAGGCTCGACTGCTGTTCAAAATAGCCAAGAATGGAGGTCGGCTGACCGAAAACGACCAGCAAAACGGCGACCACAAGCGTCAGCGACAAAAAGAGCAAAATAGACTCGAATCGGGTCAAAAAAAGCCTTATAGTGGCAAAATTCAGCGGTTGGTCAGTGTAAATATCGTTCATTTTTCACCCAAAATAGTAAAATTTCACCCAAAATAACGCTGTTTCGCCAATCATATTGTATTATTTGCGGATTTTAACATTTATATTTTTCCGAGATGGCGTTTCTTTGCACTCCGATTTTAATAAAATTTAAGATAATAACCCCGGGCATAACACTACACAAGCACACCTGCCCACAAAAACGATAACATGAAAATATTAGGAACAGGAAGCGCATTGCCGAAGCACACCGTCACCAACGACATGCTGTCGGAGTATGTCGAAACAAGCGACGAGTGGATCACAACGCGCACCGGAATTAAATCGCGCCAGATTATCACCACAGAACGCTTCGAGGAGCTTGCCGCCCTGGCCGGGCAGCGCGCCATAGAAGCCGCCGGTCTGGTGCCCGACGACATCGACTTCATCATCTGCCACAACGTGTGCAACGTCTATGTGACCCCCTCGCTGGCGGCACTCGTGCAGCACATCCTCGGCATCAAAGGCCCCAACTGTCCCACCATGGACCTCAATTCGGCCTGCGCCGGCTTCGTCTACGGCCTCGACATCTGCGACGCCTTCCTCCAGACCGGCCGCGCCAAGCACATACTCTTCATCTGCGCCGAAGAGGTGACACGCATGGTCGACTGGACCCAGCGCGAGACCTGTGTGCTCTTCGGCGACGGCGCCGGAGCCATGGTGCTCGGCAATGGCGACAACTATATAGCCAGCAAGCTGACCTCCACCCCCATGCCCGAGGTCATATACTACCGACTGCCTTGCGAGCCCACCCCCTTCGAGACCGGCGAGGGCATCGACACCCACATGGCCATGCAGCTCAAGGGCCGCGAGGTGTTCCGCATGGCTGTGACTTCGGCCCAGCGCGACATCAGGGACGTCGTGGAGAAGGCCGGCCTTAAGCTCGAGGATATCGACCACTTCCTCCTGCACCAGGCCAACATGCGCATCGTCGACGCCATCAAGCAGAACTTCGACCTTCCGCAGGAGCGCTTCCTCCACAACATAGAGTACCGCGGCAACACCAGCTCGGCAAGCATCCCCATACTGCTGGACGAAAAGGTGCGCGAGGGCGCCATCAAACGCGGCGACCTCATGGTATTCAACGGTTTCGGTGCCGGCTTCGTAACCAGCGCCGCCGTGATGCGCTATTGACAGGACAGACACAATAAAAGAGGTATATCAGCGTTATAACATTTAATCAACAATAGAAAAATGAACAAAGTATATATAACAGGCGTGGGCTGTATAACCCCACTGGGAAACAACGTAGAGACACTATGGAACAACGTGATAAACGGCGTTTGCGGCATTGGCTACATCACCAAGCTCGACCGTGAGGCCATGCCCGTCAAGGTGGCTGCCGAAGTCAAGGACTTCCACCCCGAGGACTATGGCATCGACAAGACGATGATACGCCATAACGACATCTACGCCCTCTACGCACTGGCGGCCGCCGCACAGGCCATGCAAGACAGTGGGTTGCGCGTGGGCGAGGATGTCGACCCCACCCGCTTCGGCACCGCCATAGGCAGCGGCATCGGTGGCATACAAGTCTTTGAGCGTGAGCATGCCAACAAGCTTCAGTACGGCCTGCGCCGCATCTCGCCCCTCTTCATCCCCGAGATGATATCGAACATCGCCGGCGGCAACGTCGCAATCACCTATAACGCACAGGGCCCCAACATCCCCGTGGTCACGGCCTGCGCCACAGGCACCCACAGCGTGGGCGAGGCTTACCGCCTCATCCACGAAGGTCGCGCCGACGCCGTAATCACCGGCGGAGCCGAAGCCGCCATCTGCGAGATGGCCATCGGTGGCTTCAACAACATGAAAGCGCTGAGCACCAGCGAAGACCCCATGGCCGCCTCACTGCCCTTCGACGCACGCCGTAAAGGCTTCGTGCTCGGCGAGGGCTCCGGCATCATGGTGCTGGAGAGCGAGGAATGCGCCCGTCGCCGCGGCGCTAAGATATACGCCGAAGTCAGCGGCTACGGCAACACATGCGACGCCCACCACTACACCGCTCCGCACCCTGAGTGCCGCGGCGGCGCCCAGTCGATGCGCCTGGCTCTGGAAGAGGCCGGCTTCAAGGCTGACGAGAAGCTGTACATCAACGCACACGGCACCGGCACACCCCTCAACGACAAGGGTGAGACCAAGGGCATAAAGACAGCCCTCGGCGAAGAAGGCGCCCGCAAAGCCATGATCAGCAGCACCAAGTCGATGCACGGCCACATGCTTGGCGCCACAGGAGCTGTGGAGCTCATCATCAGCGCTCTGGCTCTGAAAAACGGTATCATCCCGCCCACCATCCACCTCGACCAGCCCGACCCCGAGTGCGACCTCGACTACACGCCGCACACCGCCCGCCAGTGGCAGGCCGACATAGCCATCAGCAACACCTTCGGCTTCGGCGGCAACAACGCCACCGTCGCCCTTCGCAGAGTATAAACACATAAAGCACAATAACATGAACGTACTTAACAGAGACGACATCAAGACCTTCCTGCCGCACCGCGAGCCCATGCTGCTCATCGACGACGTGGTCATGGAGGGCGACACCGCCATCGCCCACTACCATGTGCGCGGCGACGAGTTCTTCCTGCAAGGGCACTTCCCCGGCAACCCGGTGGTTCCCGGCGTGATACAGTGCGAGATCATGGCCCAGTCGAGCTGCATTCTGGTGCGCGACGAACTCGTGGGCCGCACCCCCCTCTACAGCGGCATCAACAACGTGCGCTTCCGCCAGCCCGTGCGCCCCGGCGACACCATGGAGATCCGCGCCCGTATCACCAACCGCCGTGGCATGATATTCTTCGTCGACGCCAAGGCCTCCGTGAACGGCAAGGCCTGCTGCCAAGGCGAACTGACTTTTGCTCTGATAGACAATCCTAAAGAATAATAGACAATGAACATCTTAAAAGACAAGATAGCATTGGTGACCGGCGGCTCGCGCGGTATCGGTCGCCGCACCGCCCTCACCTTCGCAGAAGAGGGTGCCACAGTGATTTTCACCGACCTTCAGGAGAACGAGGCCAGCGCCGAGCTCCTCGCCGAGTTGCGCAAAATGAGCCCCAAGAGCTGCTTCATAGCCAGCAACGCCGCCGACTACGACCAGACCATGGCCGTCGCCGAGCAGGTGCAGAAAGAATACGGCCGCCTCGACGCCCTGGTCAACAACGCCGGCATCACCCGCGACAACCTGCTGCTGCGCATGCAGCCCAAGGACTGGGACCTCGTCATGGAGGTGAACCTGCGCTCTGTGTTCAACTACTGCAAGGCCTTTGTGCCCATGATGCTCAAGCAGCGCAGCGGCAGCATCATCAACACCGCCTCTGTGGTAGGTGTCAACGGCAACGCCGGCCAGTGCAACTATTCAGCCTCCAAGGCCGGCATCATAGGCTTCAGCAAGAGCCTCGCCAAGGAGGTGGGCTCGCGCGGCATCCGCTGCAACGCCATAGCCCCCGGCCTCATAGAGTCGGCCATGACCCAGGCCATGCCCAAGGAAGCTCACGACAAGTGGCTCGCCGAGATACCGCTGCGCCGCGGCGGCACCGACCTCGACATAGCCCGCACGTCGCTATTCCTTGCCTCGGACCTCTCGGAGTACATCACCGGACAGGTAATCTGCGTCGATGGAGGCGTCTCGCTCTAAGATCCTCAAGGGTGTCAGGCAGTTAAAGCCCGACACCCTTGTTTTTTTGCTGCTTGCCGCATGGTGGATTGCCAACCTGCTGCAGGCGGCATTCACAGGCCTTGCCAACGACGAGGCCTATTATTGGTATTATGCCCGGCACCTCGACTGGGGCTACTTCGACCACCCGCCCATGGTAGCGCTGCTGGTGTGGCTCTCGTCGTTCCTGCCTGGGACGCTCAGCATACGCTTCTTCTCGACCCTGCTGCAGCCCCTGTACCTGCTCATTTTCTGGCATCTGATAAAGCCATCGGACGCCACGCGGCGCGACGCCATGCTCTACGTGCTGCTGTGCTTCTCGCTGCCGTTGCTGCAGCTCTACGGCTTCCTGGCCGTGCCCGATGCGCCGCTGATGATGTTCACCGTGGTGTTCCTATGGGCTTTCAAACGCTTCGACAGCAAGACAACCCTTGCCAACGCCCTGCTCCTCGGCCTTTCGGCGGCGCTCCTCGGCTACAGCAAATACCACGGTGCCCTGGTGGTGCTGCTGGTCCTGCTGGCACGCCCAAGGCTGTTCGCACGCTGGCAACTGTACGTGGCCGGCCTCACCGCCCTGCTGCTCATGGCGCCGCACCTGTGGTGGCAGTACAGCCACGACTGGGTGTCGCTGCGCTACCACCTCGCCGGCCGCAACGCCTGGAGCTACAACATCAGCTACACACTTGAATACCTCGGCATTCTGCTGCTGCTCATCAACCCCCTGTGGCTCTGCCACCTGTGGCGCGGCATACGCCGACCGGCAGACGGCGAAGACCCCCTGATGCGGCGCGGAGCGCTGCTGCTGTGCATAGGCTTCTGGAGCTTCTTCCTGCTGGCCACGGTGCGAGGCCGCGTGCAGCCGCAGTGGCTGCTGCCGACAACGCTGCCCGTCGTGGCGCTGGTCTTCCACGCCGCCCGCCGCTCGCGCTACGCCCACACCGCCGCCATCGTCTGCGCCGTGCTTTTCTGTGCCGTGCGCATCGTGGCGGCGGCCAACCCGCTGCACCTCAAAGGCGAGCTCTGGGAGGGCGAGGGGCCTTACCGCAAGATAGCCGAACTGGCCGACGGGCGCCCCGTGCAGTTCATCGGGAGCTACGCCGCGGCGGCGAAATACGCCTACTACACGGGCAACCCCACACACTGCACCTCTTACTATTACGCCCGCAGCAGCCAGTGGCAGTACGACACCGCCGACCGGACCTTTGCCGGCCGCGAGGTGCTGGTGGCGGACTTCGGCAACATCAGCGGCGAAGAACTGGACATCGGCAACGGCACGCTCCACTACCTCATCGTCAAGGACTTCATTCCCATGCGCGAACTGCAGGTGGAGAACCTGAAGCCCCTGGACCTGCGCCTCACCGGCGGCCAGACCGACATCGTGCTCCCGCTTGCCGTCACCAACCCCTACCCTTACGACATCTGCCCCAGCGAGGAACGCCCCATCAAGGTGGCCCTCTTCTTCCAGTGGGGCCAGAACACCTCCGCCGAGGCTTCGGCGCTGCTCACCGACACCCTGCGCGCCAACAGCACCACCGTCATCACGCCACGCCTGCCGTTCCACCCCGCCATCCCCGACGGCGAGCAGTCCTGCGGCTTCGTCATAGGCTACATAGCCTACGCCCCCGCCGCCAACGGCCGGCCGGGCAAGGCCACTGTCGCGCACGACGGAGGCGACATCATCATACACAGCAACCTATAAACAAACAGCGACATATATGAACAACCAGACCATAGACACGCTCCTCGGCCACCGCTCCGTGCGCCGTTTCAAGCCCCAAGACGTCAGCCCCGAGCTGCTGGCCGATCTCGTGGAATGCGGCCTCCGCGCCAGCAACACCGGCAACATGCAGCTCTACAGCGTTATAGCCACCACCCGTGAGCCTCTGCGCGGCGAGCTCTGCAAGCTGCACTTCGGCCAGTGTGCCACCGCACCGCTGTGGCTCACCGTCTGCACCGACGTGGCCCGCTACCACCAGTACTGCCGCGTCAACGGCTGCGACGAGCCCTACGGCAACCTGCTGTGGTTCACCTCCGCGCTCGTCGACGCCGCGCTCTGCGCGCAGAACATCTGCGTAGCCGCCGAAGCCCGGGGGCTCGGATTCTGCTACCTCGGCACCGTCAACTACAACACGCGCCAGATTGCCGAGCTGCTGCAGTGCCCCAAGGGCGTGGTGCCCGTCATAGCCATAGCCATGGGCTACCCCGACGAAGAGCCGCGCCGCAGCGAACGCCTCGGCCTCGACGCCGTGCTCCACAGCGAGACCTACCACACCCCCACCGACGCCGAACTCGTTGAAAGCCACCGCGTCCGCGACGAAGACCCCTTCAACCGCCGCATGGTGGAAGAAAACGGCACCCGCAACTACTGCGAGATATTCACCACCAAGCGCTACCCGCGCAGCATGAACACCGCCGTCTCCAACGACCTGCTGCAGTTCCTCAAAGACAGCGGCATGTGGGACTTCTGACCTGTAGGCCAACGACATAGACAACCTGAGGGAGGGCGCCCGGCGGCGCCCTCCTTTTTCGTACAGCCCCTCCACGGATCCGGAACGGCATTCCTACGGCCCTCCTACGGCCTTCCACTGAAGAACGGCCGAAGGGGGTCCGTAGGGGGTCCGTAGGGACTCCGTACCGAAAAAGGGGGTCGACGGAACGCCACCGGCTGCCATCCGGGGACGGCAAACGTTAAAAAACACTTTCGGGAGCACTTTTTTTTGGCCATGTCGGGAATTTAACGTATTTTTGCATTTTATTAATAATAACTATTATGAGCTTGAAGATTGTAGTACTTGCCAAGCAAGTGCCTGACACTCGCAACGTTGGCAAGGATGCCATGACGGCCGAGGGCACAGTGAACCGCGCCGCGCTCCCTGCCATTTTCAACCCCGAAGACTTGAACGCCCTGGAGCAGGCGCTCCGTATCAAAGAGCAGAACCCCGGCACCACCGTGGGGCTGCTGACCATGGGCCCGCCGCGCGCCGGCGAGATCATACGCGAAGGCCTCTACCGCGGGGCCGACACGGGCTGGCTGCTCACCGACCGCCTCTTCGCCGGTGCCGACACGCTGGCCACGAGCTACGCCCTGGCCACGGCCATCAAGAAGATCGGCGACGTCGACCTCGTCATCGGCGGCCGCCAGGCCATCGACGGCGACACCGCCCAGGTGGGCCCGCAGGTGGCCCAAAAGCTGGGCCTGAACCAGGTGACCTACGCCGAGGAGATACTCAAGATAGAGAACGGCAAGGCCACCATCCGCCGCATGATAGACGGCGGCGTGGAGGTCGTGGAAGCGCCGCTGCCGCTGGTGGTCACCGTCAACGGCTCCGCCGCCGAGTGCCGCCCCGCCAACGCCAAGCTGGTGATGAAATACAAGTATGCCGCCTGCCCGCTGGAGGTGGCCGAGGACGACAGCCGCAAGGCACTGCGCGCCGAGCGCAAGTACCTCAACCTCACGCAGTGGAGCGTGGCCGACGTGGACGGCGACCCGCAGCAGTGCGGCATGAGCGGCTCGCCTACGAAGGTCAAAGAGGTGCAGAGCATCGCCTTCCAGGCCAAGGAGAGCAAGACCCTCACGGCCAGCGACGAGGACATCAACGGCCTCATCACCGAATTGTTGAACGACAAAATCATTGGCTGACATGAACAACGTATTTGTATATATCGAGATAGAAGGCACCGAGGTGCGCGAAGTCTCGCAGGAACTTTTGACCAAAGGCCGCAAGCTCGCCAACGAGCTGAAGGTGGACCTCGAGGCCATCGTGATAGGCACCGGCATCAAAGGCAAAGTGGAGGACCAGATACTGCCCTACGGCGTTGACAAGCTCTACGTCTTCGACGCCCCCGAGCTCTTCCCCTACACCTCGGCCCCTCACACCGACATCGTGGTCAACCTCTTCAAAGAGGAGCAGCCTCAGATATGCCTGATGGGCGCCACGGTGATAGGACGCGACCTTGGGCCGCGCGTCAGCAGCAGCCTCACCAGCGGTCTGACGGCCGACTGCACGCAGCTGGAGATAGGCCCCTACGAGGACAAGAAGAGCGGCAAGGTGTATGAGAACCTGCTGTACCAGATACGTCCCGCCTTCGGCGGCAACATCGTGGCCACCATCGTCAACCCCGACCACCGTCCACAGATGGCCACGGTGCGTTCGGGCGTCATGCAGAAAGCCCTCTACGAGGGGGCCTGCCGCAAGGAAGTGGTGTACCCGGAGGTGAAGAAATATGTGGGTCCCGAGGCTTTCGTGGTCAAGGTGCTCGACCACCACGTGGAGGCCGCCAAGCACAACCTCAAGGGTGCGCCCATAGTGGTCAGCGGCGGCTACGGCGTGGGCTCCAAGGAGGGCTTCGACATGCTCTTCGAGCTTGCCAGGGTGCTGCACGGCGAGGTGGGCGGTTCGCGCGCCGCCGTCGACGCCGGATGGATCGACAACGACCGCCAGATAGGCCAGACAGGCGTCACCGTGCACCCCAAAGTGTACATTGCCTGCGGCATCAGCGGCCAGATACAGCACATCGCCGGCATGCAGGACAGCGGCATCATCATCAGCATCAACAGCGACCCCGACGCCCCCATCAACAAGATTGCCGACTACGTCATCACGGGCACAGTGGAAGAGGTGGTACCGAAGCTTATAAAGTATTATAAACAGAACAGCAAATAACCATGGCAAATTATTTCAAAGACCATCCCGAGATAGCATTCCATCTTGACCATCCGCTGATGAAGCGGCTGGTGGAACTGAAAGAAGACGGCTTCAAGGACGCCAAAGAGTGCGACTACGCCCCCGTGGACCACGAGGACGCCGTCGAGAACTACCGCCGCATCCTCGACATCACGGGCGACGTGGCGGCCAACGTCATAGAGCCCAACTCGGAGAGCGTGGACCTCGAGGGGCCGCACCTGGAGAACGGCCGCATGATATATGCCAGCAAGACCTTCGAGAACCTCGACGTCACGCGCAAGGCCGGCCTCTACGGTGTCTCCATGCCGCGCCGCTACGGCGGACTGAACCTGCCGAGCACCGTGTTCTCGATGATGAGCGAGGTGATCAGCGCCGCCGACGCCGGCTTCCAGAACATCTGGAGCCTGCAGAGCTGCATAGACACCCTCTACGAGTTCGGCAGCGACGAGCAGCGCGAGAAGTACATACCGCGCATCTGCAAGGGCGAGACCATGAGCATGGACCTCACCGAGCCCGACGCCGGCAGCGACCTGCAGCGCGTGATGCTCAAGGCCACCTACGACGAGAAAGAGCAGTGCTGGCGCCTGAACGGCGTCAAACGCTTCATCACCAACGGCGACTCTGACATCCACCTGGTGCTGGCCCGCAGCGAGGAGGGCACCAAGGACGGCCGCGGCCTGTCGATGTTCATCTACGACAAGCGCAACGGCGGCGTCGACGTGCGCCACATAGAGCACAAGCTCGGCATCCACGGCTCGCCCACCTGCGAGCTGACCTACAAGAACGCCAAAGCCGAGCTCTGCGGCGACCGCAAGCTGGGCCTAATCAAGTACGTCATGGCCCTGATGAACGGAGCCCGTCTGGGCATCGCCGCCCAGAGCGTGGGCGTGGAGCAGGAAGCCTACAACGAAGGTCTGGCCTACGCACGCGAGCGCGCCCAGTTCGGCGAGAAGATCATCAACTTCCCCGCCGTATACGACATGCTCTCGCGCATGAAAGCCAAGCTCGACGCCGGCCGCTCGCTGCTCTACTGCACCTCGCGCTATGTAGACATCTACAAGAGCCTCGAGGACATAGCCCGCTTCCGCAAGCTGACGCCCGAGGAACGCACCGAGATGAAGCAGTACTCTAAGCTGGCCGACGCCTTCACGCCGCTGGCCAAGGGCATGAACTCGGAGTACGCCTCGCAGAACGCCTACGACGCCATAAGCATACACGGCGGCTCGGGCTTCATCATGGAATACAAGAGCCAGCGCCTCTACCGCGACGCCCGCATCTTCAGCATCTACGAAGGCACGACGCAGCTGCAGGTAGTGGCGGCCATACGCTATGTGACCAACGGCACCTACCTGCAGGTAATCAAAGACATGATGCAGAGCGAGGTGAGCGAGGAGATGAAGCCGCTGAAGGCACGCATAGCCCAGCTGGTGGATCTCTACGAGAAGGCTGTCAACTACGTCAAAGAACAGGGCAACCAGGACGTGCACGACTTCCTGGCACGCCGCCTGTACGACATGACGGCCGAAATCATCATGAGCCTGCTCATCATGGACGACGCCACACGCAACGCGGAGCTCTTCGCCAAGAGCGCCAACGTGTATGTGCGCATGACCGAGGAAGATGTATGCGCCAAGTCGTACTACGTGATGCACTTCAGCGAAGCCGACTTGCCAAACTTCCGCGCAGAATAAAACACCATGCAGACTCTGCATAAAATATGGCTGCCCCTTGTGCTGCTTGTGTCGCTACACACAGTCGCCAAGGGGCAGCCTACTCATTACTCCGTCGGCGGCACGGCCGGCATGGTGATAGCCACCAACGGCTCGCCCTTCGACGGACGGTCGCCAACAGGCGGCATAGACGTGGCAGCTCTGTGGAGCCACAAGGACACCTCCGTTTTCTGGCACCGCTTCTGGGACGAGCCGATGATTGGTGTGCGCGCGAACTATGCCCATATATGGAACAGCGTGGCCGGCGACCGGCTGGGGCTGGCATGGACGCTCAACGGGCCATTGTTGGGGCATTTGAGCTGGACCTATAGCGTAGGCCTGTCGATGTACACCAAGCCCTACAGCGTCACCCACGACACCACAAACAGCTTCATAGGGTCGCCGCTCAACTGCCTGATAGACCTCGGATTCATGTACGAACTCCCGCTGTCGGAGCGCCTTACAGCCACATTGACAGCCAAATTGGTACACAGCAGCAACGGCTACCTCTACAAGCCCAACCACGGCCTCAACTACCTGCAGGCCGAGTTGGGGCTGCGCTATGGCCCGGCACGCAGGCACTACCGCCACAGGCCTTCGTTCTTCAGCGACAGCACCTTCCACGGCTATGGACGCCCGTTCCTGCTGGTGGCTCCGGGCGCCGTAATGTCACGCTACGACGACATCGACGATATAATATACTACCCAACGTATCTGCTGCAGCTGGGCTATACCAGGCAGGTGCACCCCTGCTTCGCCATCGGCGGGGCTCTGGACTTGAGCTACAACTTCTCGCACCGCCGTATGGCCCCGACCGACGAGCTGCCAGTATACCCGGCGGCATTCGGCTTCTTTGACACACAGTGGGGTCCGCTGACATTGCGCCTCGGCCTGGCGCACTATCTGGCCTACTACCCGTTGAACTGGGAGCAGTACTACGAGCGAGTGGCGGTATACTACAGAATAGGCAATGCCGGACACCATCTCGTCGGTGCCGGCATGAAGGTGCACTATGACCACATAGACTTCATCGAGTGGTCATACATCTATGAGTTTTAAGCCCTAATTACGCATCAGCGAACACCTTGCCGTCAGACAGCGTGACTTGCAGCTTAGTGTACTCGCAATGGAAGTCGTTCTGCAGACGGTCGAGGTAGCGGCGTGACTCCCAATGGCACATTGGCAGGTCGTGCAGCAGGCAGTTGCCACATGTCTCAGGGGTGGTGGCAGGAACCTCCTTCTGGGTGAGTATCCATTCGAGGCACTGCATGGTGAGTTGGCGCATATCCTCGACGGAGTAGTTGCCCGTCATGATGACATACATGCCCGTGAGGCAACCCATGGGGCCGACATACACCACGTCGTCCTTCGCCGACGAGTTGCGGAACCATGTAGCCATCAGATGTTCAAGACTATGCACGGCCGACGGTGCCACCGCCGGCTCGCGGTTAGGCTCGGTGATACGCAGGTCGAAGGTTGTGAAACCCTTGTCGACACGAGACACATAGATACCTGGTTTCAGGTGGGTATGATCAATGGTAAAGCTCTGTATTACTTCCATAACTTTATGTTTATTAAAGCGTGCTTAAAAAAGTCTTCACGAAATGGAACGAGCGGTCGCACATCGAGGCAAGGAAGTCCGCCCACTGCTGCTGGTGGTTATCGGTGTTACCAGGTGTATCGCTTATAATGCGAAGGCTCATAAATGGTATTCCTTCCAGATAGCATGTCTGCGCTATTGCAGCGCTCTCCATGTCGCAAGCCAGGCCGTCGACGAAGTTACGCTTAATGCTGTTGAGGGCTTCCCTGTCAGTGATGAACTGGTCTCCAGTACATATAAGACCTGTCATCAGGCGTTCGCCGTCAGCGAGCGGGATTGCGAGTGCATGGTCGAGCAGATGCTGGTCAGCGTCGAAGCGTACCGGAAGGCCTTGTACCTGACCGCGTACGCAGTCGAGACCAACACCGCAGTCCACATCATGGTAAACACTCTGTGTTGCAGCCAACACATCCATAACGTGCATCAGCGGATCGATGCCTCCGGCAAGACCAGTTGAGATGATGGCGTCAGGGTGATGCTTCTGCACCAGACGCATGGTGCCAACAGCAGCATTAACCTTGCCTATACCACACTGCCAAAGTACAATCTCATTGTTGCCGAGGCGACCTGTGTCACCACCCAGAGCATCGTGCATCTGCCGGTACTCTATATCCATGGCTATGATAACTCCTATCTTCATATCTGTATGTTTTAATTCTGCAAAAATACAACTTTTTTGGCAAATACAGCCGATCGACATAATATTTCCTTTTAACATCCGTTATAAGAACATCTTAAAGAATCAACAACATGTTATGAAACGGTGGTTTAGAGTCTTCATCATCTCTGTTTTTGCCCTTGCAGCCGTCAGCTTGGTGGTCATCCAGTTCGTACAGACACGCCGCACCTTCTCCATCAGCGACAATATGTTCAGCGTCAGCGTCGGCAATGCCATGGAATCGGTCATACGACAGCTTGACGGCGAGAAACCATACAGCACAGCGCCATTCAGCTATCAGGAGCTTGACTCCATCATCGTCGAGGAACTTATCGTCAACGGCATCGACATGCACCCTGTCATAGGTGTCTATGACGGTTCGCAGGGCTCGTTTCTCTACAGCTCTGACCCAAGCCGCGAGGGCGACCTTGAATACTCTCCCTACCGATACAGCTTCCGCCCGCATGGCGTAGTCTCCAACAACCAGTTCTTCATCATCCTCAGCTTTCCCAACACCGAACTGTTCCTGCAACGCAACCCCAACCTGTACCTCTACATGAGCATCTTCCTCATCCTTGTTGTCGCCATCATGTTCATTCTCTCGCTACGCACCATCGCCAACCAGCGCAAGCTCGACCAGATGAAGAACGAGTTCATCAACAACATGACCCACGAGATCAAGACGCCCATCTCCACCATAAGCCTCGCCTGCGAGATGCTCAGCGACGAGACAATATCACAAGACTCCGCCTCACGCGCCAACTTCATCGGCATCGTGGCCGACGAGAACCAGCGCATGCGCCTGCTTGTGGAGACCATCCTGCAGAGCGCCAAGATGGGCAACAAAAACTTCAGCATGAACCCCAAAGAGATTGACATCAATGCTCTTGTAGACAAGGTGCTCAACAGTTTCAAGCTCACTCTCGCCAACCGCAACGGCGGCGTGGAGCGCCACCTCGACGCCAGCCCGTCAGTCATTGTGGCCGACGAACTGCACATGACCAATCTCATCTACAACCTCGTCGACAACGGCATCAAATACTCCACAGGGGCACCGCAGCTCGTCGTCAGCACCGCCGTCGATGGCCACAACCTGCTGCTGCGCATTCAGGACCACGGCATAGGTATCAGCAAGGCCGACCAGCGGCACATCTTCGAGAAGTTCTACCGCGTCTCGACGGGCAACGTACACAACGTTAAAGGCTTCGGCATCGGCCTCAACTACGTGGCTCAGGTCGTGCGCCTGCACCACGGCCATATCTCCGTGGACAGCGAGCCCGGTCAGGGCACCACATTCACGGTAAGCCTGCCTTTCAAAAAGTAAGCCCCAGAATCCAGTCGGCGACAGCTTTCATCGCCTCTGGCGCAAAAGTCTCCTCTATCAGCATATATTCGGCAGCATCGCCCGTGGCGGAGTGCTGGAACAGGTGGTTCAGACCCTCCATCGAACGGCATTCTGCTGCCGAACACAACTCCTTGACGCGTGCCAGGTTAGGCTCGGCCACCACCTGACAGTCTTTCGTCCCGTTCAGTGCCAGCACCGGGCATTCCACCTCCGGCAGGTACTCCGCAGGGTCCAATGCCAGGAACTCCCGCATCCAGTGTATATCAAGCTGCTGCTTCAGCGCATAAGCCATGCCTTTCTTAAGCTCTATGCTGTCGACCTCGGCCTTGGCGAGACCCTCCGTGATGTCGAGTATCACCCTCTGGTAGTCTTTCACCGTGGAGCCTTTAGGCAGCTGCATCAACCGTCTCATGCACTCGCCACGCTTCCTGCACAAGCGTTCGCTCACGCCGCGGCTGCGGAAGAGGGCCTCGTTTTGCTGCACCATGACATCCAGACCCGAACACCCCTGCCCTGCCAGCATCACGACGAAGCGCACATCCTTGTTGTGCGCCGCCACCATCGGCGCTATGGCGCCGCCCTCGCTGTGGCCGCCCATGCCGAGCCGTCTGGCATCCACATGCTTGTTCTTCCTGACGGCACGGAACATCGCCTCTGCGTCTTCGGCGAAGAGCCGTGTGCCGGCGCTGTCGAGGGCACCCGTGGAGGCGCCCACGCCACGGTCGTCGTAGCGCAGCATGGCGATGCCCCGCGAAGCCATATAGTCGGCCAGCGCCAGAAAGGGCTTGTGCTGCATTATCTCTTCGTCGCGGTTCTGCTGGCCGCTGCCGCTGACCATCACCACACACGGGTAGCGCCCACCGCCTTTCGGATAGGTCAGCGTGCCCTCCAGATGGACGGTGTTGCCCTGGCTGTCGGCATAATCCGCCGTGACGGTCTCCTCAGCGAAGCGGTATGGCGCCACGGGCGTCTGCGGCCGCCGCAGCTGAAACAGGGTGTCGGCAGCCGCAAAACTGATGTCCTCCTTCATGATGCCCTGCTTCCAGTAGCCCTGCCACCCGTCGCTGTGGCGCGCGAGCACAGTCTTGAAGCCTATGCTCTTGCACTCCATACGCAGCGTGTCGCCGCGCAAACTCCATGTGCTCGCCGGTATCGCCTCCTGCGACTGCAACGGGCTGTACAGCTCCGCCATGCTGTCCGTCAGATGCAGACACAACACCAAGCCCGTCTTCTGGCTCATCCCCGTAAACCACTGTGCGTGGGCCGTAAGGCCTACGCACAGCATCATTACCATTGCAATCTTTCTCATTCCTGTTTCTTTTTGGGCATCCGCCGGGCCTTTTTCAAGGCCTCGGCTATTATCCATTCTATCTGCCCGTTGGCACTGCGGAACTCGTCTGCGGCCCATTTCTCAATGGCGTCGTAGACTTCCGTGTCAACCCGCAGTACAAAGTTCTTCTTCATTTTGAGAACATCACTTTCTCGCTGTTGAACATCCTGGTGAGGCCCCACACCGCCATGCCGGTGTACACCACATCGGAGGCCAGGGTTACTATCACGGCGCTCCACGACAGCTCGTGCGAGAAGACCGCCGTCATCACCTCTATGCTGTTATAGAACGGTATGAGGTAAACGGCAAGGTTCTCTGAAGCGCCGTTCTGGAACATCGGCAGCAAGCCCGCGAGCATCACCACCAGCATGAAGGGCGTCACCATGGTGCCGGCATTTTTCACGTCCTTGGCCAGCGCCGACAGCAGGCTCACCGCCGAGGCCATGATGAGCACCGAGGCGAGGATGACCAGCAGCAGGGCCACATAGTCGCTCGTGGTGTAGTGGAAGCCCAGGTCCACCCCCTCGCCCATGCCCACCATCTTGGGCAGCGAGAGGGCGATGCCCACGAAGCTCGAGATGCCGCTGAGGAGCGCGATAGCGCTGAGCGACACAATCTTGCCCAGTGCCAGCTCGCTGCGCTTCATCGGCGTCACCAGCAGCGTGGCTATGGTGCCGCGTTCCTTCTCGCCGGCGATGCTGCTGGGCGCTATGGCCATCACGCCGCTGAAGAGCATCATCATGATAAGCATCGGCAGTATCTTGCCCCATATCATGGCGCCTATGCTCTCGTCGCTGGCCTGGTCGAAGCGCTGCCCCTCACTCTGCGGCACGTTGACCGTGAAGGTGCGCCCTATGTTGCCGAGCGTGGCGCTGACCGCCATATACACGCGGCTGGCGGCGTTGTTGGTGCTGTTGTAGTATATCTCCACGTTGGGCAGCACGCCGCTGTCGGCCACCTGCATGCCGGCCACAGCCTCCTCGAACCGGTCGGGGAAGCGCACCAGCACCGCGTTGAGCTCTTTGTCCTCGAGCATCGCAATGTCGGCCTCGGTCACGGGCTGCTCCACCACCACCAGACTGCTGTCCATAGCGCTGAATACCGGCGCCATGCTTGCCGGCATGTTCTCAACGCGCATCGTCACCACCTCGTTGGCGCCCTCGGTGACCATACTCTGTATGCCGCTGCCCATGAGGCTGTAGATGATGTATATCAGCAGACCCGGCATGATGACCGTGGTGAACAGCAGCTGCCGGTCGCCGAAGAAGCGCGCAAACTCTTTCTTGATTATTGTCCATGTGTTGCTTTTCATTCCTCACCTCCTTTCACTTCTTTGTATATCTCGAAGAAACGGTCCTCTATGCTCATGCCGTTGCACACCTCGTCGAGGCCGCCGCAGACAGTGAGACGGCCGTCGATGATTACGCCCACGCGGTCGCACAGGCGCTCCACCAGCGAGAAGATGTGCGTGCTCAGGATGATGGTCTTGCCCTCGGCGCGCAGCTCCTGCAGGTAGTCGGTCACCGTGCGCGCCGTCAGCACGTCGAGGCCGTTGGTGGGCTCGTCGAAGATGACGACCTCCGGGTCGTGCACCAGCGATATGACGAGGCTCAGCTTCTGCTTCATGCCCGTCGAGAGGTTGGCCACCTTGACCTCGGCGAACTTGTCGATGCCGAAGCGCCCGAACATCTCCTTTTTCCGTTCTTCCTTCTTGCCTTCCTCCACGCCGTGCAGCTCGCTGAAGAAGTCGAACAGGTAGTTGGGCGTGAAGAAATCCTCCAGCTTCAGCTCGCTGGTGAGGAACCCTATCTTCGACCGCACCCCTTCCGGGTCGCGCACCACGCTGCAGCCGTCGAGCACGGCGTCGCCGCTGTCGGGCTTTATCAAGGTGCTCAGCATGCGCAGCGTAGTGGTCTTGCCGGCACCGTTGGGGCCGAGCAGACCGAATATCTCGCCACGGTAGGCGCTGAACGACAGGTCGTCCACGGCCACCTTCTTCTTGGCCTGCGTGCGTTCAATCTTCTGCTGTTTGCGGCTCAGCGTGAATGTCTTGCTGAGCCCTTCCACTTTCAGTATCTCGTCCATGTCTTTTTTAGTGTTTAGTTTTAAGCTGTAAGCTTTAAGTGGCTTCCGCCCCACTCACAACTCAAAACTTAAAACTCAAAACTTAAAACTTAATAAATGCTTCCGGTGTTAATCACGGGGCTTGCGCCTTCATCGCCGCAGAGCACCACCATGAGGTTGCTCACCATGGCGGCCTTGCGCTCCTCGTCCATCTCCACCACCTTGTCGGCGGCGAGCTTCTTCAGCGCCATGTCAACCATGCTCACGGCGCCCTCCACAATCTTCTCGCGGGCGGCGATGATGGCCTCGGCCTGCTGGCGCTTGAGCATGACGCTGGCAATCTCCTGCGCGTAGGCCAGGTAGTTGATTCTCGCCTCCACCACCTCGATGCCGGCGATGTCGAGATGGCGGCTGATCTCCTGCTCCAGACGGCGGTTCACCTCGTCGCCGCCGTTGCGCAGCGTCACCTCGTTCTGGTCCTCGAGGTTGTCGTAGGCATAGAGGCTCGCCACCTTGCGCAGGGCCGAGTCGCTCTGCACCGACACGAAGTTGTCGTAGCCCTTAAGCTGCTGCTGCACGGTGGTGCTGTTGGTGTTCACCGCCACCTGACGGCTCGCGGCGGGCTGCGCGGCGCCCTCTACGTCGATGTTGAAGCAGGCCTTGTAGGTGTCCTTGATGCGCCACACCAGCACCAGGCCTATCATTATCGGATTGCCGCCCTTGTCGTTGACCTTGATGGGCGGCACGTCCATATTGCGGGCACGCAGCGAAAGCTTGCGCTTCACGTAGAAGGGGTTGGTCCAGAAGAACCCGTTGTCCACCACCGTGCCGCTGTAGCGGCCGAAGAAGGTCAGCACACGGCACTGGTTGGGCTGGATGACCATGAAGCCGGGCAGGTGGAAGCCCCACACCACCCACATCACGCCGCCCGCGACGCCGGCAGCCGCCAGCCCCTCGGCACCGGCGACGGCACACAGCCAGATGGCCAGCGCCACCATTGCCAGATTCAGGACCAAATGCAGGAAACCATTGTTCGCTGCACCCATTTTCTTCAATTTCTCATTTGTTTCCATATTGCTTATTTTTAATTGTTTATATCCGTTTTATTGATATTGTTTTGATATCATTCTAAATGCAAAGATATGCACTATTTTCAACATGGCAAAATATTTTTTCAATTATTTTGCAACACATTGACATTCAATCATCCCCAACTACGGAATTTTCGCCGGCCCTTTGCCAGACTGGGTTTGCTCGGAGCCCCTACGGACCCTCTACGGCCCCCCTTCGGCCGTTCTTCAGTGGAAGGCCGTAGAAGGGCCGTAGGGGGGCCGTGGAGGGGCCGTAGGGACCCGGCAGGGGTGTCGCAGACAAATAATAATCGCACGGGATGCAATTAATTATGCCGGCGACATACTAAAACATAAAAGTCGGCGTTATAATAGACGCCTTAAAGACAGGCAAAGATGAAAAGATTGAAACTCATAATGATAATGGTGGCCCTGATGGTTTCGGGCAGCGCCTTCGGGCAGGAGCACTACACCTTTGGCACGGTCCTCGACGGCGACACGGTGCCGCTCTACTACCTGCGCGAGGTGACGGTGTACAGCAGCGGCATGCTGCTTACGCCCAGGGAGATACGCCAGAACGCCAAGCTCATCAAGAACGTGCGCCTCATGCGGCCCTACGCCATAGAGGGCAAGCATCGCCTCGACAAGCTGGAGGTGGAGATCGCCGCCCTGCCGCGCCGCGACCGCCGCGCCGCCATCAAGGAGGCCGAACGGCAGCTGCTGGCCGACTACAAGGGCGAGCTCTCCAACTACACCTTCTCGCAGGGGCTGGTGCTCATCAAGCTCATCGACCGCGAGACCAACCGCTCGGCCTACAAGATCGTGGGCGAGCTCCGCGGCTCGCTGCGCGCAGGCCTCTACCAGGCCATAGCACGCCTCTTCGGCTACAACCTCAAGGACACCTTCGACCCCAAACACAACAAAAAGGACGACCTGATAGACCGCATATGCATCTCGATAGACCGCGGACAGATTTAGTTAGTTAGGAGTTTGGAGTTTGGAGTTAGGAGCTGCGGACGTTGTCGTTTACAACATGGCCACTTAATACTTAACACTTAACACTTAACACTGCAATGAAAGGATATGTACACTTGACGGCGGTGCCCATGAGGGCCGAGGCCAGCGACCGCAGCGAGATGGTGAACCAGCTCGTGGCTGGCGACACCGTGGAAGTGATTGAGCGACAGGAAAAATGGTCGCGCGTGAAGAGCGAATACGACGGCTACGAGGGCTGGGTCGACAACAAGCAGTACACGCCTTTCGAGGACGCCGCCTCGCTGGCCGAGGGGCTCTTCCTCGGCGTGCCCTACCTCTGGGGCGGACGCTCCACGGGGGGCATAGACTGCAGCGGACTGACGCAGATATGCTTCAAAGCCAAGGGGGTGTGGCTGCCGCGCGACGCCAGCCAGCAGGCCACCTGCGGCGTCGAGGTGTGCGCCTGCGACGTGCAGCGCGACGACCTCGCCTTCTTCACTTCACTACCAACTACCAACTCCCCACTCCCCACTAAAATAATCCATGTGGGCATCTGCATGGGCGACGGCCGCATCATCCACGCCTCCGGCCAGGTGCGCATCGACACCCTCGACGCCCACGGCATCCTCGTGGAGCGCACAGGTCAATACAGCCACCGCCTCCACAGCATCCGACGCATACTCTGAGAAAAAATATTTTGCCAGGTCACACATTTTTTGTACTTTTGCATTTTCTTTTACGGAACAAAAAGTACATAAAAAGATATGGCAGAACTTACTGAGCAAGAACAGATACGCCGCAACTCGCTGGCCGAACTGAAGAAACTGGGCATCAACCCCTACCCCGCAGCCCTCTACGAGGTGAACTGCAAGAGCGCCGAGATACTGGAGAAGTTCCCCCAGGACAACACGCTCTACCAGAACGTGAGCATCGCCGGCCGCATCATGAGCCGCCGCATCATGGGTGCCGCCTCCTTCGTGGAGCTGCAGGACAGCTACGGCCGCATACAGCTCTACGTCAAGCGCGACGAGATATGCCCCGGCGAGGACAAGACCCTCTACAACACCGTCTTCAAGCGCCTGCTCGACATCGGCGACATCATCGGCGTCACCGGCTATGTGTTTGTCACACAGATGGGCGAGACCTCCATCCATGTGAAGAGCCTCACGGTGCTCAGCAAGAGCCTGCGCCCGCTGCCCATCGTCAAGGAGAAGGACGGCGTGGTCTACGACGCCTTCAGCGACCCCGAGCTGCGCTACCGCCAGCGCTATGTGGACCTCATCGTCAACCCGCAGGTGCGCGAGACCTTCGTGCAGCGCGCCCAGATAGTGAACACCATGCGCAACTACTTCAACGAGCAGGGCTACCTGGAGGTGGACACGCCGGTGCTGCAGAGCATCCCCGGCGGCGCCGCCGCGCGCCCCTTCGTGACGCACCACAACGCGCTGGACATAGACCTCTACCTGCGCATCGCCAACGAGCTGTACCTGAAGCGCCTTATCGTGGGCGGCTTCCCGGGCGTGTACGAGTTCAGCCGCAACTTCCGCAACGAGGGCATGGACCGCACCCACAACCCCGAGTTCACGGCCATGGAGATATACGTGCCCTACAAGGACTACAACTGGATGATGACCTTCACGGAGAATATGCTGGAGCGCATCGCCAAGACGCTGCACGGCACGACGAAGGTCAACGTCTGGGGCAACGAGATAGACTTCAAGCCGCCGTTCCGCCGCGCACCGATGTGCCAGCTCATCAAGGAAGAGACCGGCGTCGACGTGGCCCCGATGACCGAGGACGAGTTGCGCGAAGCCTGCAAGCGTCTCGGTGTGGAGACCGACGCCACGATGGGCAAGGGCAAGCTCATCGACGCCATCTTCGGCGAGAAGTGCGAGGGCAAGCTCATCCAGCCCACCTTCGTCACCGACTACCCCATCGAAATGTCGCCACTCTGCAAACGCCATCGCGACAATCCCGAGCTCACCGAGCGCTTTGAGCTCTTCGTCTGCGGCAAGGAGCTGGCCAACGCCTACAGCGAGCTCAACGACCCCATCGACCAGCTGGGCCGCTTCCAGGAACAGCTGCGCCTCAGCGAGAAGGGCGACGACGAGGCCATGTTCATCGACATGGACTTCGTCCGCGCGCTGGAGTACGGCATGCCGCCGACCTCCGGCATGGGCATCGGCATCGACCGCCTGGTGATGATGATGACCGGCGCCCAGAGCATCCAGGACGTGCTCCTCTTCCCCCAGATGAAGCCCGAAGTGCAGGCCAAGGGCGCCGAGGAGGAGACCTCCGACCTCACGGCCCACGGCGTCGACGAGGCATGGCTGCCCGTGCTGGCCAAGGCCGGCGTGAAAAACTACGCCCAGCTCTGCGAGGCCAACCCCAACAAGCTCTTCAACGACCTCGGCGGCCTCCGCAAGAAGCTCAAACTTGACATCCCCGCCCTCAAACGCGAACAGTTTGACGCCTGGCTGAACGGGTAACAAGCAGTCACTACTACGAGCAGGAAGAGTTGCCCTGCATTTTTACATGAAAACAAAGCGAGACACGCAATGTCTCGCTTTTATTTTATGCAAAAAGCCTTTTTTGAAAAGCCCTGAAAACACTCTCATTTGGCGCTGGCAAACTATCTGTTGGTGATTTTTAGTTTATAATAAACTGGGGTTCCGTCTGGATATTGGCAAAGTCGATGCCGCTCTTGCAGGCGCTCATGATGGCCACTTGGACGAGGAGGATCAGCGGAATGCAGTACTTGAACTTCTTGTGCCGGTCTTGTGGTGCCAGACATACATGCCCAGCCAGGCACCGACGCTGCCGCCGAGTACAGCCAACAACAGCAGGGCCGCAAGATATAGGAGCAGGATGGTCGTGTGGTTCGGCATATCACCCCATTTGCGCTACATAGAACTCCGACCGCTTGGGCTCCGCAAAGGTGCACTCGATCATTGCCACATGCGAGAGGTAATCGGGGTCGTCGAAGGTGATTGCACCCGTGGGACAGCTGCGACGGCAAGCTTGACACTTGATGCAGACGCCATCGAACACAGGCATGCCGTTCCTTTCCGCGATGCTTCCCATCGGGCAAACCGACAGGCACTTGCCGCAACGCGTGCAGCTGTCGGTGGCGCACGTGGGTCGCGCCTTGAGGAATCCGGCCGGTGCGTTGCCCACCTTCAAGGGGGTGTAGTACCGCTCGGGATGCGCTTCGCCAGGCACCGTGAGCACAGCGTCGCTAACGACGGGTATCCGCTCCGCCAGCTCGTCGGCAAACCGGTCGAGGGCGGCGAGGTCGTCCGCATCGGGGCGTCCTGCGCCGAGGGTGTCGCTGAAGGCGTGGCGCGTCACCACGGCGGCGCCTCCCACGAGTCGCAGTCCCCCGACGTGCATCAACCCGACGAGCTCGGCCAACGCGTTGTCGTAGGCACGGTTGCCGAAGGTCACCAGGGCTACGGCTGGATTCCCGTTGCCATGTATCGCCCGACGGACGTAGTCAAGCGTCTTGTTGGGGATGCGGCCGGCATAGACCGGCGTGGCCCAGAGCACGACATCGTCGGCGTCGAGGGTGGGAAGCACCTCGCGCTCGGCGGGCAGGGTATAGGAATGGCACTCCACCGGCAGCCCAAGCCGCACAGCCAGATGCCCAGCCAGACGTGCCGCTACATGGAACGTGCCGCCCGTGGGACTGAAATAGTATGCCTTGAGCTTGGCCATATCGCCTTAGAAAACTTTGCCGGCCATCCGCAGACGGTCGCTGAGCGACTTCGTGTTTGTCACGGAAGGCTCGGTGGTGATATTGTGCTGATTACCGCCGATATTGAACTGCAGGGTGGCACCGTCGCCACTCACATCGATGGTGACGGGGGCTCCCATGACGAGGGGCAAATTGACGTCGCCGTGGCCAGCGGGGAAGCCGCAGAGCATCGGGATGCCGTAGGGCTCCACTATCTGGCGTATCATAGCCTCGACATTTTCGTAGGTGAACTCCGAGCCGCAGTCGGAGAACTCGCCCAGCACGACACCCTTACAGCGATCCAGCACACCGTTCATCTGAAGGATGCGCATCTGGCGATCTATGTTGTGCATCGACTCACCCACTTCCTCGACAAAGAGGATGATGTCATGCCCCATCGTGGCATCGGCCTGCGAGCCCACATTAGGCGCCACGGTGCAGAGGTTGCCGCCCACCAGGACGCCGCTGGCGGTGCCCTCGATGTTCTGGGCATGGGGCAGCAGACGGTAGCAGGGCACTTCTCCCTTCAGCAGGTCGCGCATCAGGGTGCTGGTCTCGTCGGTGCCACCGGCAGCCAGGAACGAGCTCATGGTGCCGTGCACGCTCATCACACCGGCGCGGTTCAGCAGACCATGCAAGGTGCTGATGTCGCTGAAGCCGACGAGCCACTTGGGTGAGGCCGAGAGCGCCGAGAGCGGAATCTGGTCGATGAGCTGTATGGTGCCGTAGCCGCCACGGTTGCAGATGATAGCCTTGATGCTCGGGTCGCCGAAGGCCCAGAGCAGGTCGCTGACGCGCTCAGCCACGGTGCCGGCATACTTGCCGTCGACCAGCTTACCCACATTGGGGCCGATGACGGGCACGAAACCCCACGACCGCAGCAGGTCGGCTGTGGCCTCCACATTCTCCATCGCCGTGTAGTAGGCGGGCGATATAAGCGCTATTGTGTCGCCAGCCTTGAGGTGGGCGGGGCGTACACAGTTCAGCGTCAGCTTCCCCTCAGGCGTCGGCGTGGGGGCAACCGTTTCTTTTCCACACGACGCAAAGACAAGCGCCGCAACAGTGAGCAAAAGTATCGTTCTCTTCATATTGTATTAGTTTTGTCCTTTACTACTCATTAACGACGTACCTCAAAGAATATTGTACAGACCAAGGATACTGATACCGCAAACAATATTTATAAGCAAGTTGCGTTTTTAGTGAGGAAAGAAACCACAGGCAATGATAAAGCAATTCCAGTTCAACCATTTTGAGGTCAACTGCTACCTCGTCGCCGACACGGCGTCGCGGCAGTGCGCCATCGTAGACCCCGCACCGGAGGCGTCGTTCGAGGACGTGCAGCTGACGCAGTATATAGAGCAACAAGGGCTGACGGTGACGCACATACTGCTCACCCACGCCCACGTGGACCACATCGCGGGGCTGCGCCAATGCTGCGAGCACTACCACCTGCCCGTCAGCATGCACGCCGAGGGGCGCAAGCTGCTGCAGCAGGCCGAGGCCTACGGCTCTATCATGGGCTTCGCGGTAGACAACATGGGCGACCTGGAGGTGGTGGAGCTCAACGACAATGACGTGCTGAAGGTGGGTGGCATCGAGGTGGAGTGCCGCTATGTGCCGGGGCACTGCCCGGGGAGCCTCTGCTTCGTGCTGCCGAGCGAGAAGGCCGTCATCACCGGCGACGCCCTCTTCCACTACAGCATCGGCCGCACCGACCTGCCGGGTGGCGACTACCCCACCCTCATCGAGAAGCTCAAGACGCGCATCCTCACCCTGCCCGACGACTACCGCGTGCTCCCCGGCCACGGCATAGAGAGCCTCATCGGCAAGGAACGGAAATACAACTCTTTCTTGGTTTAAAGCTTAAGTATTATGGCGGTAAAGATAGACCCCAGCTGGTACGAGGTGCTGCGGCCGCAGTTCGAGGCGCCCTACTTCGCCGAGCTCAAGAACTTCCTCGTGGCCGAGCGGCAGCAGCACACCTGCTATCCGCCGGGCAGCAAGATATTCGCGGCGTTCGACAGCACGCCTTTCGACAAAGTGAAGGCCGTCATCATCGGGCAGGACCCCTACCACGAGCCGGGGCAGGCCATGGGCCTCTGCTTCTCGGTGCCGCAAGGGGTACCGGTGCCGCCGTCACTGGTGAACATCATCAAGGAGATCAACGACGACCTGGGCACGCAGATCCCCGCCACCAGAGGCGACCTCAGCGGCTGGGCCGCGCAGGGGGTGCTGCTGCTCAACGCCACCCTCACGGTGCGCGAGCACGCCGCCGGCAGCCACCAGCGCCACGGCTGGGAGCAGTTCACCGACGCCGCCATCCAGGCCCTCGCCGAGCGCCGCCAAGGCATCGTCTTCCTCCTCTGGGGCAGCTACGCCATCGGCAAGCGCAAGCTCATCAACCCTCTGCACCACTGCATCCTCACGGCGCCGCACCCCTCGCCGCTGTCGGCCTACCGGGGCTTCTTCGGCTGCCGCCACTTCAGCCGTGCCAACGACTACCTGCGCAGCACCGGCCAGACACCCATAGACTGGACACGCATCGGTTAGTCGCTGCGGCGCAGAATCATCTGCGGCAACAGCAACATCACAACGACCACCACCGTCAGCGCCAGCAACAGCGGCGTTGAGAGGTGTATGTCCTCGGCGACGGCGTAGGGCAGCGAGCCCACCCACGCCGTAAGCGCGTCGACGCCACGCAGCAGCAGCCCCAGCGGCCACGCCGTGACGGCGCAGGGCAGCAGCATATACAACAAAGAGAGTCCAAGTATGAAGCCCGCCGCTGGCACCACAACCACATTGGCCACCAGGAAGTAGAGCGGCAGCCGGTGGAAGGTGGCCACCACCACGGGCATCGTGGCCAGCGTGGCCGCCGTGCTCACGGCCGCCGCCTGGCCCACGGGTGTGCGCAACGCGCTGATGGCAGGCTGCGCCAACAGGATGCCCGCCACGGCGCTGAACGACAGTTGCCACCCCACGTCGTAGAGCAGCAGCGGGTCGGCGCAGAGCATCACGATGGCCGCCAAAGCCAGCAGGTTGAGCGGCACCACGCGCCGGGCCGCCATGCTGTTGACGATGAACATGGAAAACATAAGCGCCGCGCGCAGCGTCGACGGCGCAAGCCCCGTAACCAGAGCGAAGAGCCACACCGCCGCGAGCTGTGCGCCGCCGCGCACCACGCGCCCGCGCCGTTCGCGCCCCGTCCAGAAGAATGCCGCCCCCACCATTGCCGCCAGCAGGCCCACATGCAGTCCGCTGACCGCCAGCAGATGCGCCAGACCGGCATCGCGGTAGTGCGCCCGCGTGTCGCGGCCGATGCCGCCCTTCCACCCCAGCGCCAGCGCCTCGGCCACGGCGCCGTCCACCAGTGGCCCTCGCTGCATGCGGTGCAGCAGGCGCATGCGAATAGCCTCGCTGCGGGCACGGAACGACGTGCTGTCGCGCCCAGTGACGATGTAATGGTCAGCCGTCAGGTAGATGCTGCGGCGCAGCGTGTCGGGGTAGCCGTGCAGGAGCAACGTGTCGCCGTAGCGCAGAGTGTGTGCCAACGAGTCGTCGCGGAAGAACATCCTGATGTCGCCACACATCTGTATGTTATTAATTTTCAGCACTTTACCCCCCCCCACCCCAGCAACATCGCCCCAATTGGCGGGCATGTCGCTCACACACACGGTCATGTAGGCCTGCGGCGGGCAGTGGCGGTGCCACAGTCGGTCGGCGCGACCGAGAGCGCCGGTGAGAGCCAAAAGGGCCATGAACGCCAGCGCCACAGGCACCAGCGGAGCCCTACGCATGGTTGAGGATGAGGTCGTCGAGACGCACCTTTGGCACATAGTGCACGCCGCCGCGACGGTAGTAGGCGCGCGGAGCGTCGGCGGCTGTGGGCACCAGCTCAATGCGGTCGGTGCCTTTGCCCACGGCCAAAAGCATCAGCGGCTCGCAGGGCAGCGCCAGCGCCTCGCGCAGCTTCTCGCGGTTGAAGGCGCCAATCATCAGGGTGTTGAGCCCCATCTCCACGGCCTTGAGGGCCATGCTTTGCAGGGCTATGCCGAGGTCTATGTCGACGAGCTTGCCCTCCGGCGCCGCGGAGCAGCAGACGATGAAAGCCTCCGGCTCGGTGCCCGGCAGTGGCAGGTGCAGCTCCGGCAGGGCGGCGCCGACCTTGATGAGCGGCAGCACACGGTCGGCGCCGGTGTCCTTGGTCACCAGCCAGTAGCGGAGCACCTGCTGGTTGCAGCCCGAAGGCAGCTTGGTGCACACACCCACGATGCGCTCCAGCTCGGCGCGCGAGACGACATAGTTCTTGTTGTAGCCGCGATGGCTGCGGCTGCGCAGCAGGAGGGAGTCCACGGTGTTGCCCACGCGCTTCACCTTGGGGCGCGCGGAGCCGAGGGTCTCCTCGTAGCGTTTCTCCAGGTAGTTGTCGGCCATAGTGCAGGGCTATTTGATTTTCTTCCAGTATACAGTCTCGCTGATGACCAGCACGGAGCCCGTGAGCGCCAGGCGCCCGTCGTCGGCAAACTCGGCCACGAGCTTGGCGCGCACGCCGCGCTGCGGGTCGTAGATCTTGGTGCCGTTCCACTCGTGCTTGCGGGCATCGTACTTGAGGCCGGAGAATATCACGATGCGGTCGGCCGGCGTGCTGCGGAGGCTCTTGTCGGGATTCTTGGTGTCGAGTATTTTGTTGCCCTTGGCATCGCGGTCGCGCTCCAGCCAGGTTATCTGCGCACGGTAGGTGCCGTCGGTCAATTTTACGATTTTGGCCTTGAAACGGTCGTCGTTTTGCATGCCTTCGTACTCGCCGACGATGTTGTCGCCATTGTTGTTGAGCGCATTTTGCGCCAGTGCCGACTGGCCACCCAACAGCATGACAGCCAGCAACATCAGAAGTCTGATTCCTTTCATTTCGTTGTCGTTTGTTGCTGCAAAGATACAAAAAAATGAAAAAATATTTTGCCAGTTTGAAAAATGTGTGTACTTTTGCACCCGATTTCACGAGCGAAATCCGACACCAAAAATGATCTGTTAGCTCAGTTGGTTTAGAGCGCTTGCTTGACAGGCAAGAGGTCACAAGTTCAAATCTTGTACAGATCACCACCCCTGCAACCGTAGCGGTTGCAGGGTTTTCTTTTTTACCGCCCCCGCCTTTCGCCGCCTCCCCTGAGTCCCTACGGCCCCCCTTCGGCCCTCCTTCGGCCTTTCTACGGCCTTCCACTGAAGAACGGCCGAAGGGGGTCCGTAGGGGGGCCGTAGGGACTCCATGGCGGCGGCATGGCGGAAAAGGGACGTAAATATATTCAATCTAAAAATAATCTCCGCGACAAGGCAATAAAAAAAAACGACGTCCGTTATTGTCAACAAACACTAAAAATATCACCATGAACCTGAACGGAAGACGACAGAGCAGCAACTACGAAGACCGTCGCGGCAAAGGCGGCGGCAAGATAGCCGGCCTTGGCATCGGCGGCGTGATCATTGCAGGCCTGATAGCCCTGCTCCTCGGCGGCAACCCCACCGAGGTGATACAGCAGCTCGGCAGCCAAAGCACACAGACCGAGGAATATACCCCCACGGCACAAGAAGAGCAGCTCAAGACCTTCGCCCTGCAGATACTGGCATCGACTGAGGACGTTTGGGCAGACCAGTTCAAGCGCATGGGCCTCACCTACCGCGCACCCAAGCTGGTGATATTCAAGGGCTCGGTGCAGAGCGGCTGCGGCAGCGCCAGCTCCTCGGTGGGTCCCTTCTACTGCTCGGCCGACGAGTGCGTGTACCTCGACCTCGACTTCTTCAACGAGATGCCCAAGAGCCTCGGTGCCGGCGGCGACTTCGCCTACGCCTACGTCATAGCCCACGAGGTGGGCCACCACGTGGAGCACCTGCTGGGCACCCTCGACCAGGCCCACAGCCAGATGGCGCGCATGGGCGACGCCGAGAAGAACCGCATGAGCGTGCGCATCGAACTGCTGGCCGACTACTACGCCGGCGTGTGGGGCTACCACGAGAACAAGATGTTCGGCTCGCTGGAGGACGGCGACCTCGAGGAGGCCATAGGCGCGGCGCAGAAGATTGGCGACGACTACCTGCAGAAACGCGCCCGCGGCCAGGTGATGCCCGAGAGCTTCACCCACGGCACATCGGCACAACGTGTGAAATGGCTGCGCAAAGGCCTCACCACGGGCGACCTGCGCGGCGGCGACACCTTCTCGCAGAACTACAACCAACTGTAAACATGCAGCCTGCAATACCATACCTGCGGACGGGCGACCGTGTGGCCCTGGCGGCACCGGCGCGCGCCGTGAGCCCCGAGGAGATGGCCCCGGCCATAAGGACACTCCAGGCGTGGGGGCTTGAGGTAGTGGTGCCCGACGGGCTCTACGAACGGCATAACCAGCTGGCGGGCAGCGATATACACCGCGCGGCACTGCTGCAGGGGCTGCTCGACGACCCGTCGACGAAGGCCATCCTCTGCGCCCGCGGCGGCTACGGCACAGTACGCATCATCGACAAGCTCGACTTCTCGCGCTTCGCCCTGCAGCCCAAGTGGATAGTGGGCTACAGCGACGCCACGGTGCTGCACAGCCATGTGCAGGCCACCCTCGGCCTGCCGACGCTCCACGCCACCATGCCCATCAACTTCCCGGCCAACGGCAGCCCCTGCCCCGCCACCGAGAGCCTGCGACAGGCCCTCTTCGGCGAGCCGCAGGCCATCGTCTGGGACAGCCACCCGATGGACCGCCAAGGCGCGGCCGAAGGGGTTGCGACGGGCGGCAACCTCAGCATACTGTACAGCCTGCTCGGCTCACGTTCACAGATAGATACACACGGCAAGATACTGTTCATCGAAGACCTCGACGAGTACCTCTACCACATCGACCGCATGATGCAGGCCCTGCGGCGCGCCGGCATGCTCGACGGCCTGGCGGCGCTCGTCGTCGGAGGCCTGACGGACATGCACGACAACACCACCCCCTGGGGCCACACGGCAGAAGAGATTGTGATGGAGGCCGTTGCCGACAAACACTACCCTGTGGCCTTCGGCGCCCCCATAGGCCACCTCGGCCCCGCCAACCGCGCCCTGCAGCTGGGCACGAAGCTACGGCTGGCAGTTGGCAACAGAAACACAATCAGTCCAATAACGAGATAGATGCTACTGATATACACACCACGGCTGACGAACAGGACGGGATATACACTCAACGTGCTGTTCAAGCATCTGTTGCGCACCGAGTTCAGCATCACCACCGACGCCGCCTACTTCGAGCAGCACGACGGCCCGAAGCTGTGCTACGGCCCGAAACGCGTGGGCGACGGCCTGTTCATCAAGAGCTGCGGCCTGCTGACGAGCACGTCGATAGAAGACCAGGAGCCACGGCCGACGCTGACCGACGGGCAATGGACGCTGTTCCCCGTGCACGGACGCGACATAGACTTCAGCTTCGACCTGCTGGCGGCGACCTTCTACATGGTGAGCCGCTACGAGGAATACCTGCCGCACAGCGAGGACGAGCATGGACGCTACACCGCCGACCAGAGCCTGGCGGTGCAGGCCGGATTCATAGACCAGCCCGTGGTGGACCAGTGGGCCGTCATGCTGCGCAACAAGCTGACGGAGCGTTACCCCGGCATCGGCCTGACACCGAGGAGCTACCACCTGGTGCAGACGGTGGACATCGACGCGGCATGGTGCTACCTGCACAAGGGACTGTTCCGCACCGTGATGGGCCTGCTGCGCGACCTCTTCGGGAGACGCGACTACACGGAAGTGAAGCGCCGCATAAGGGTACTGTGCCACCGCGAGGACGACCCCTTCGACACCTTCGACTACATGCTGGAGCAGCGTAAGAAGGTGCCCGGCTCACGGCTGCAGTTCTTCGCACTGCTGGCCGACTACGGCCAGTACGACAAGCCGTCGAACCACCTGAACCCCCACACGAGGGACCTGCTGCAGCACCTCGACGACTACGCACACATGGGCATACACCCCGGCTACTATTCACCGGAGGAGCCTCGCAAGATAGACATTGAAAGCAAACGGCTCGAAGAGATACTTCACCACCCGATATTCAGGTCGCGCTACCACTTCCTGCGGCTGAAGCTGCCGGCGAGCTACCGCATGCTGCTCCACGCAGGCATCAAGGACGACTACACCATGGGCTACTCGGAGACCATCGGATTCCGGGCAGGCATCAGTGTGCCGTACCCATTCTACGACCTCGACCGCGACACAGAGACGGTGCTCACGATACACCCCTTCTGCGTCATGGACACCACCCTGCAGAAGTACATGCGACAGACCCCGGAAGAGGCCGTGGAGACCTACGGCAGGCTTGTGGAAGCCGTACGCAAAGTGGGCGGCGACTTCTGCTGCATAATGCACAACCAGAACCTCAGCGAGCTCTTCGGATGGCAGGGGTGGCGCGACGTATACGAAAAGATGCTCGACATAGCCAAACCATAGACAAAACAATGATAAACTACAAGGAAAAACTGGACAAAATCCGCGCTTTCGTCTTTGACTTCGACGGCGTGATGACCAACGGCGACGTGTGGGTCTACGCCGACCGCGAGACGGTGCGCTGCGGCAACATCAAGGACGGCTACGCCGTGCAGTATGCCGTGAAGAAAGGCTACATCGTGGCCGTCATCAGCGGAGCCACGTCGGCAAGCATAGACAACCGCATGGCGATGCTGGGTGTAACGCAGTGCTATACGGGCTGCGGCGACAAGATACACACCTACAACAAGTTCCTGGCCGACAACGGGCTGACGGACGAGGAGGTTCTGTGCATGGGCGACGACCTGCCCGACTACCCCATGCTGAAGCGCGCCGGCGTCAGCACCTGCCCTGCCGACGCGGCGGTGGAAATCAAGGATATGTGCGACTACGTATCGCACTGCGACGGCGGCAAAGGATGCGTGCGCGACGTGATAGAACAGGTGCTACGGCTCCATGGACAATGGTTCCACGAAGACGCAGTGGTATGGTAAAGAGACAGATAGCAACCATCGTGCTGGTCCTCTGGCCGCTATGGGCAACGGCGCAGAACTACGCCGTGACCGACACTGTGACCGAATACCACAACAAAGGGACCTTCTATCACGACAGGTTCGAGGGACGGAAGACCGCCAACGGCGAGATATTCGACCAGAACAAGTTCACAGCCGCACACTGGAAAATAAAGCTCGGCACCATGGTGATGGTGACCAACCGCAACACAGGGCTCCAGGTGATTGTCAAGGTCAACGACCGCTGCCCCAAGCGCGGCGTGTTCGACCTGAGCCACCGCGCCGCGACAGCAATAGGCATCAAAGGCTGCCAACCAGTGACAGTGCGCATTCTGCCAGACGGATACGAGGAGCGGTGGGCACAACAGGAGACGATGTTCGACTCGGTGTATTCGAAGCTTGTAAACAAGGCAGCGCCAGAACCGCCATCGCCAAAAGAGAACATCGCCCAAGCCCCGAAGAAGATCGACAGCAAGAAAGCCACCGTCGAACGTTACAACCTGATACTGTCTGAAAGCGTGACACATACACAGGCCTTTGAGCATATAGAGCTGCTGCCACGGCCCTATCGCGACAACGTGATAATAGAACCCACGGAAGACAGCGGGAAAGTCAGGATGATACTTGACGTGAGACTTCCCGCCGACAACGCAAACGACCTCGGCAGGGCACTGCGACACTCCTTCAAAGACATCGCCGTGACACCATGTGAATAAAAAAAAACAAACTTTTTTTCGCCATATAAATAAATATTATTATCTTTGCACAATCAAACTTGACACGCACAAAAGGCGTGCAACTATTGAAAAACTGCACATAGCGAACTAAAAAACAAGCCATTGTGGTAATAGACAGAAAACAGAAAACCACTTTGCAGATGCCAAAAACCATCGTTTTTTTGGTGGCTTTGGTGCTGTTTTTGTCGTCTGCAACGGCACAAAACGAGGGGCAGTACACACATTTTATGTTCAACCGCTTGAGCTATAACCCTGCCTATGCAGGAAGCTCCGGCAACATTTCGGCCACAATACTGTACCGCAGCCAGTGGATGGGCCTCCAGCTGCAGGCTCCGACACCCACCGGCGAGGCCGGTTCCAAGCCCACGAACCTGCTGTTCAGCTTCGACCTTCCTGTGAGTTGGCTGCACGGTGGCCTCGGCGGCACCTTCACCTCCGAGAAAGTCGGCTACCACGACAACTCGACCTTTGCCATTGACTATGCCTTCCGCATCTTCTGGGGTCCCGGCACGCTGGCAGCAGGTATCGAAGCCGACCTCCAAAACTATAAGTTCAAGACATCAAGCCTGTTTGGCACTAACGACATGAGCGGCGACCCGACCAACCCAACAAGCTCGGCCAACGACCCGCTGGTGAGCCAAGAGGATGTGTCTGACTTTCTGATTGACGTTTCTACCGGCCTGTACTATCAGGTGCCCGGAGTCTATTATGTCAGCCTTGCCGCCAAGAACCTGCTGGGGTCGAAAAGCGAAAACCTGAACATCCAGAACACACGCACATTCTACCTCATGGGCGGCTATGAGTACACATTCCCCTACAATCCCTCACTGAAACTGAAGCCTTCGGCACTGTTAAAGACGGCCAACTTCTCTATATTCCAGGCCGATTTTGCATGCCTGCTCGACTATGAGAACATATTCTGGGGAGGTCTCGGCTATCGTCTTGGTGATGCCGTCACCTTCCTTGCTGGCGTCAACTTCCTGAAGATAATGCAAGTCGGCGTCGCCTATGACCTCACCACCTCAAAGCTCGGCTTCGCCAACGGGCGCAGTTTCGGCTCCATAGAGATATACCTCAACGCAGCGTTCCAGTTCAGCACTTCCAAACGCCCGCCAACGGTATCAGGCAATACTCTATACTTACGTTAAATATAATTAACCGCGAAACATTTTTAAGGAAATCACGTTATAGAACAAAATAAAACAATGACAATATGAAGAAGCTGTTTATCCTGCTCGCCGCCTCCACCGCCATCATCATGGCTGGCTGCGGCTCGTCAAACAAAGGTGAACTGGTCGGCGTCAACGACCGTCCATACTTTGAGGACATTGACCTGAAAGGCATGGTCTTCATCAACCAAGGCAACTACACAATGGGGGCTGGTGTGCAGAACGTCACCTACGGCGACGCTACGACAACACAACCCCGAAAGATGCAGATTGGTTCGTTCTTCATGGACGAGACGGAGATTACCAACAATGAATACCGCCAGTTCGTGGCTGCAGTACGCGACTCGGTGGCCCGCCGCATGCTTGGCGAAGCCGGCATAGAGGGCTTTCTGGTTGAAGAGGACTCCTACGGTGAACCTCTCGATCCTCCCATCCTGAACAAGAAGACCAAGATCGACTTCAAGGATGCCGATGTACGTCAGGCTTTGATTGACGGCGGCTACTATATCATCGACATCAACCACCGCCGCGTTATGGATGTGTCTAAACTTAATTATGAATACTATTATATAGATTACGACAACATCTCCAGAAAAGAGAACGGCATTGCCACGAAGAGCGAACACCGCGGCACATCATTTGCCGTGCGTCCGAAAGGCCTCAACAACCGCTCTACGCAGATACAGCGCGAATTCATAAACATCTACCCCGACACGCTGTGCTGGGTGCATGATTATGCATACAGCATGAACGAGGACTTCACCCGCAGCTACTTCTCGTCGCCTGCCTACGACAACTATCCCGTGGTGGGCGTGAGCTGGCGCCAGGCAAAAGCATTCTGCGTATGGCGTAGCAACATGCTGAACCAGTACTTGGAAAGCATTGACTATTCGCAGCTCAACGACTTCCGTCTGCCCACCGAGAGCGAATGGGAGTTTGCCGCCCGCGGCGGCATCGCCAGCCAGAGTTATCCTTGGGGCGGTCCCTATGTGCGCAACCCAAACGGATGCTTCCTGGCCAACTACGAGCCTCTGAAAGGTGCATACGATGACGACGGCGGCGTTAAGACTCTGATGGTCGGACACTACGCTCCTAACGACTACGGCCTGTATGACATGGCTGGCAACGTGAGCGAATGGTGCTTGGACGCCTTCAACGAGTCCACCTATCAGGTTGCCAACGCACAGACCCCCTACTACAATTACAATGCCAAGGACGATGACCCGCTGGCCATGAAACGCAAAGTGGTTCGTGGCGGCAGCTGGAAAGACCAGAAATACTTTATTCAGGTACAGACCCGTACCTACGAATTCATGGACACCGCCAAGTGCTACATCGGCTTCCGCTGCGTGCAGCCTTACCTGGGCCGTGTGAAGGGTGACAACCTGCGCACCGCCAGCAACGTGGCAAGATAGCATTTCTCTGACCCAATAAATAAAATAGAAACACATTTATAATAAGCAAACACAAAAAAACAACCATTATGAGCTTCATAGACAATCTCGTTCGCAGTAAAGCGTATAAGAACTTCATGGCCAAGCTGTATGGCTGGGGCGCTGCAGTCGTTATCATTGGCGCACTATTCAAAATCATGCACTGGCCTGGTGCAAATATCATGCTTATTGCCGGTATGGGTACCGAGACCGTCATCTTCTTCCTGTCGGCTTTTGAACCGCCTCACAAAGAGTGGGACTGGAGCCTTGTGTATCCAGAACTTGCAGGTCTGGCCGAAGAGAATATGCTGGAGCCTGAACTTGACGAGAACGGCAATCCTATAGAAGTCACGCCCGTAAGCAAAGATCCGCTGACGGCAAAACTCGACAAAATGCTTGAAGACGCCAACATCAGCCCCGAACTTATGGATCGTCTCGGTCAGGGCATGCAGAACTTGGCAGAGAGTGCCAATTCAATGAACAACATGGCCAACGTGACAGCAGCCACCGACAAATTCGTCAGCAATATGGACGGAGTCGCCGGCCAGGCTGGCAAGCTGCTTGAGAGCATGCAGGGTGCCCCCGAGGCCATTTCAACACTCTCCGCCATATATCGCGAAACCGCCGAATCGCTCGGTGGCGAAGTGAGCTATGTTGAAGAGATGAAGAAAATGTCAGCCAGCTTAAGCAGCATCAACGCCATGTACGAGATGCAGATCAACAACGCTTCGACACAGATGAACCTGAACAAAGAGTTCGAAGAGAAGATGGCAACGATGCTCACCAACTTCAGCGACAGCGCCGAAGGTATCACCAAGTACAAAGAGCAGGTTGACGCCCTCACCCGCAAAGTTGCTGAACTCAACAATGTATATGGCAATATGCTTGCCGCTATGCAAACACGCCTGTAATCGACCATACGTCTAACCAAATCTCTTACAATAACTAAAGAAAGGAATAGACAATGGGTGCAACAAACTGTCCGGAAACCCCGAGACAAAGGATGATTACAATGATGTACCTCGTGTACACCGCTATGCTTGCTTTGAACGTTTCGGCCGAGGTCGTTGAAGGTTTTAGGTCGGTTGGTACAGCAATGACGAACTCCAACATCAACCTACAGACCAAACTGGACGACACCTACGCCAACTTCGACATGGCACTTCAGAACAGCGAGGACAAGGTTCGTTTGCAGTACGACAAGGCTCAGGAAGTGAAAGCATTGTCGCATCAACTTGAATCATATATTGACAGCCTTGAGTACGAATTTATTGGAAAACTGACAGACAAGGCCGATGTTATCCTGGACAAACACAATCCTAAAGCGACAAGAACAATCAGCTTCCGCAATTCCGACGGGACACTTAACCATGACAGCATCAAAGTAGCTCTGCAGCTTGGTGGTTTCACCTGGATGGAGAAAGGTCTTGATGATACACACGAAGCTCCAAAATTCTTCCTGCAAGGCACAACAACAGCCGATGGAATAGGCAGTGCTATTCATCTTAAAGAAAAAGTGATTGCCTATCGCCAGAAGGTCAAAGAAATTCTTGGTGAGGACTCTGCAAAAGTGAACTTCCCCTTTGACGTGGAACAGACATTCCTCAACAAAGACAAAAAGGAAGTCACCTGGGAACAGAAGAACTTCGACGAGGTTGTTGCCGGTGCTGGTCTTGTAACACTGATTCGAATGAAGGCGGAGACCATGAACGCAGAATTCGACGCTGTTAACATGCTATACAAGCAGGTTAGCAAGGGCGACTTCTCGTTTGACAAGATTGCACTTATCTCAAGACCGAAATCCACATACATTATTCGTGGCGGTGTATATGAAACCGACATCAATGTGGCAGCCTATGACTCTCGCCAGAAGTTCAACGCAACTGTTAACGGTCAACAACTGATAAGCAACGACAGTGGCTCTGTACATTATCGTACAGTATGTAACAATGTAGGCCAACAGAAAGTAAATGTCACAGCTTATGTTACCAGCCCGGACGGTGGCACAAAAGAGTATACATATTCTGACAATTATTTCGTCGCTGAGCCTGTGGGTGTGATTTCGCTTGACAACATGCAGGTTATGTATTCCGGCATTGAGAACCCCCTTACAGCATCTGTTCCTGGCGTTGATGGCCGCAATGTAGAAGTGAAGATTCTCGAAGGTCAAGGAAAGCTGAATAAAGTTGAAGGTAACGGCAAATACATGATTACGCCAGCTAATGGATGCAAGAAAATCGTCTTGGGTGTTGATGCCACTATAGAAAAAGGGAAAACGACACGCATGAACACCTTGACATTTAAGGTAAAACCGATACCTGCTCCAGAGATTACCGTCGCCGGATTTAAGAATGGCGCAAAAGTATCAAGAAAGAGTTTGACATCAGGTGTTACTGTGACAGCACGCGCACAAGAAGGATTTGAGTTCAAAATACCAAGAGGATCTATACGTGTGATGAGTTTAGAGGTATTCGTTGGCAACAAACCGTTTAATTTCAATGGTAGCACCTTTGAACCTGACGGTCTTTCCGCTATAAGAAATGCTAACCGTGGTGATAATATTTACATTACAGCCAAGGTCATGATGCCTGATGGTGTTCCTCAAAATGCCAACTGCGTACTCACGATTACAAAATAACAAATATATATTGCTATGAAAAAGGTTTTGTTAAGTATCTTCACAATTGCTGCCTTTGCCTTTGCCGGCAATGCACAAAGCGTTATTGACGCCGAAGAAGGTCACAATCCAAATGACTTTTACCAGCAAGGCATTGTCGTTGGAAAGAAAGCCATGCCATACCCATTCCTTAGAGAAAGCGACGTGGTATGGAAGACGACAATCTGGCGCCAAATAGACTTCAATGAGAGTTTTAACCAGTTCTTCTATTTCCCCTTTGAGCAAGAGAAAAACACTCAGGGTAGAATAAATCTTGTCAACCTGATTGTGAACGCCGCTTCAAACGGAGAGTTTGATGTATACGAGAACGATGACATGAAGGTGCCGCAGGAATGGGCGAAAGCATACTCATTCCTTCAAGGAAAGCAGCTCCGCACAAGACTCGGAGAAGAAGATGAATTTGGTGACATTGAAGAGTTTATTGACACCATTCCTGAGGACTTTGATCCTGCCACCGCAAAAATGGTTCAGCTTAAAGAATATTGGTATATTGACAAACAGGACACTCGTCAAAAAGTACGCATTGTGGGAATGTCATTCAAATTCTCCAAGAATGTCCTCCGGGCTGGGCAATCTGAAGAAGTCACCGACTGGACATTCTGGGTACCCATGGACGATATGCGAGTTCGTCAGGTTTTGGTGAACGCCAATGCATTTGACGAAAACAACGATGTTGCAGAACGTTCATACGACGATGTCTTTATACAGCGCTATTTTGATAGTTACGTCACTCGTGAGTCTAACAAGTTTAACAGAAAGATCGTTGACTACCTAACTGGTGAGGATGCCATGTTAGAATCACAACTAATCGAAGAGCGCATATATGACATCGAAAATGACATGTGGGAATATTAAACAATCTGAGATAGGTAATTAACAACACAACAGAAAGAGAGTTAAGAGCAAAAGGTCTCTTAACTCTCTTTCTTAACAAAGGATATGAGAAAGGTTGCATTAATATTTATCATTTGTGCACCATTGTGTTTATTTGCACAGAATGTAGCAGATACGCCTAACGAGATACATTCAGAAACACTGGTGTCCCAACAAAGATATATACCATATCCTTTTCTAAGAGAGAGTGACGTTGTATGGTCAACAATGATATGGAAAACGATTGACTTAAATGAGGAATACAACCAATACATTTATTTCCCTATAGATGAAAATGACAAAAGCGGCAAAATAAGTCTCGCATACATAATATGGAATGCCGTTGCATCAAATGAGATACCGATCTACGAAGATGATGAATTAAAGATTCCTATTGATAACATGGCATTCGTAGAAAAGTATACCAAAGCGGATACAATCATGCTTGAAATTGGGTATGACGACGATGACAATGAATTATACCAAACGATAATACAACCAAATGATTTCGACGGGGCAGAAATATTCAAATATGCCTTGAGAGAAGCTTGGTTCATCGGCAAACAAGAATCACGACAGGACTCTCGACGTTTAGCTTTGGCTCCACTAAAGGAAATGAAAGTAAAATTTGGCGATACAGATGAATTAATAAACCTCGGAATACAACCTATATTCTGGATACCAATGCAAAATCCTACCGTTCGTTCTTTGTTGTCAAGGAATAGTTCTAATTTTGACGATCAGAATTCTATTGGGCAACCAACTTGGGACAACATATTCATATCCCAAATGTATAGTGCATATATAACCAAAGAGAGCAACAAATACACTCGATCCATAAGCAAATACTTAACAGGGGAAGACGCCCTGCTTGAAGCAGCAGCAATAGAAGAAAGAATTTTCAATATTGGTAGCGATATGTGGGAGTACTAAAAAACAAACAATGGCAAAAACGACGGACAACGACTCGCCTCTCATGAAACAACACGCGGAACTTAAAAAAAAGTTCCCAGATGCAATTTTGTTGTTCAGAGTAGGTGATTTCTACGAAACATTTGGAGAAGACGCTAGAACAGCATCACAAATTCTTGGACTTACTCTCACTCGTAAGGCTGCCGGACATGGAACATACTGTGACTTGGCCGGAATACCATATCATGCTGTCGAGCAATACCTACCCCGTTTAGTGCGTGCTGGTCTTCGTGTTGCAATTTGCGAACAACTTGAGGATCCAAAGACGACAAAAGGACTTGTTAAGCGAGGAATTACGGAACTAGTTACTCCGGGGGTTGCATATAATGATATGGTGCTCGAAGTCAAAGAAAACAATTTCTTATGTGGCTTACACCTGACCGATAAAATACATGGCATAAGTTTTCTCGACGTATCTACAGGAGAGTTCTATTTAGCTGAAGGCGATTTAAAATATATTGATAAACTACTTACAGACTTTCATCCTGCAGAAGTTGTGTTGCAGCGAAAAAAAATGCACTGGTTTAAAGATCAATTTGCAGAGAAATACTATTGCAACACATTTGACGATTGGGTTTTTGCCCCTGATTTCGCCAACGAATTGCTTTTAAAACAATTTGGGACAAACTCTTTAAAGGGGTTTGGCGTGGAAGATCTTGAAATGGGCATAATAGCTGCTGGTGCAGTCCTTTATTATTTACAAGACACTCAGCATACACAAACCGCAAATATAACGCGAATAAATCGAGTCGAGCAGAACAAATATGTGTGGTTAGACCGGTTCACAATTCGTAACCTTGAAATAATTGGTTCCAATAATGACAACGCAAGGACTCTACTGAATGTCATAGACAAAACACTCACCCCCATGGGGTCTCGCCTATTGCGCAGGTGGATCCTTATGCCATTAAAGGAAGTCGAGCCAATTGAAGAGCGCCTACAAGTCGTTGATGCTCTTATACGAGACGAGGAAACGAGACAAAAACTTGCACAGAGCGTCAAGATAATAGGAGACTTGGAACGACTTATAACAAAAGCAGCGGTTGGCCGTATCAACCCTCGAGAAACGCAACAACTTAAACGTTCGTTACTCGCTGTTGAACAAGTACAGAATATATGTAATGAAAGCAAGTCAGAACATCTAAAACGACTAAGCGAAAAAATAAATCCTTGCAAAAATCTTACGGAAAGAATTGATCGCGAAATTACAGATGAACCGCCAGCTAAGATTGAGAAAGGAGGTGTGATTGCAGATGGTGTTAACGATGAACTTGATGAACTACGCTCAATGGCAGGTTCAGGTAAAGACTACTTAATCAGCCTACAGCAAAAAGAAAGCGAATCAACAGGGATACCTTCTCTACGAATAGGGTTCAACAACATCTTCGGCTATTATTTCGAAGTATATAACACACACAAATCCAAGGTTCCTAATGAATGGATCAGAAAACAAACTCTAACCAATGCAGAACGGTATATCACACCCGAACTGAAAGAATATGAAGAAAAAATCCTCGGAGCTGAAGAGAAAATACAATCTCTGGAAATTGAATTATACAACAAATTAATTTCTACAATCACAGAGTATGTTCATACAATTCAGCATGACGCTCATATTATCGCAAAAATCGACTGTCTTCTGGGTTTTGCTGAACTGTCTCTAAAAAACAACTATTGCCGACCTGTCATTAATACTGGCGGAATAATTGACATTAAAGAAGGACGGCATCCGGTCATAGAAAGCCAAATGACTCCTGGCAACGAATATATAAGCAATGATATATATCTTGACAGGGACACTCAACAAATAATCATAGTAACAGGCCCCAATATGTCGGGTAAATCTGCATTACTGAGACAAACTGCACTAATCGTTTTAATGGCCCAAATGGGTTGCTATTGTCCTGCAAAAAGCGCAGAAATCGGTATTGTCGATAAAATATTCACACGCGTCGGCGCAAGCGACAACATCAGCAGCGGAGAATCAACCTTCATGGTTGAGATGAACGAGACAGCAAGTATTCTCAACAATATAACAGACAGAAGCCTCGTTCTACTTGATGAAATCGGCCGCGGAACATCCACTTACGATGGTATATCCATCGCATGGGCTATTACAGAATACCTGCACAATAACAAATCTGTACGTCCAAAAGTCCTATTTGCCACCCATTACCACGAACTAATTGAAATGGCTGACCAATATGAACGAATAAAAAACTACCATGTCAGCGTAAAGGAAATAGACGGACGTATCATCTTTTTAAGAAAACTAATGCCGGGTGGCAGCGAACACAGTTTTGGTATCCACGTGGCAAAAATTGCAGGTATGCCACCAACTGTCGTCAACCGAGCCAACTCGATGTTGCAAGTGCTCGAAGCCAAAAACAAACGAACCATTTCAGATGCTGAAAAAAATACAAAAAAAGCAAAAAAGAGCGACACAAAAGACAATTTTGACGGTCTCCAACTCAGTTTTATACAACTTGACGACCCCACTTTACTTGAAATACGCAGTAAATTATTAGACATTGATATAGATACACTTACCCCAATAGAGGCTTTACTGAAGCTTAACGAAATCAAAAAAATTGTAACAAAGAATTAAAAAAAATTTTGCCAGTTTCAAAAAAGTATGTACTTTTGCACCCGCTTTTGAGAGAAAAAGTGTACCAAAACAACGCGGAAATAGCTCAGTTGGTAGAGCACGACCTTGCCAAGGTCGGGGTCGCGAGTTCGAGTCTCGTTTTCCGCTCAAAGGCTCCTAAATCAGAGAGAGAAGCTCTGGTGGTGGAATGGTAGACACGAGGGACTTAAAATCCCTTGCCCGCAAGGGCGTGTGGGTTCAAGTCCCACCCGGAGTACAAATGGCAATGCGGAAATAGCTCAGTTGGTAGAGCACGACCTTGCCAAGGTCGGGGTCGCGAGTTCGAGTCTCGTTTTCCGCTCCATAGAAAGAGAGTAACTTGAAATAATGTGAGGCAACATCAAAGTCCATGTTCAAAACGCCCTAAATCAGGGCCGATGAAGTTGCCGAAAACACAAGCGAGAGAATAAAGAAAACGTCTTGGTAGCTCAGCTGGTAGAGCAATTGACTCTTAATCAATGGGTCCAGGGTTCGAATCCCTGCCAGGACACTATCGCGGGGTGTAGCGCAGTTGGCTAGCGCGCCACGTTCGGGACGTGGAGGCCGGAAGTTCGAGTCTTCTCACCCCGACACAGCAGTCGCTCGTGTGACCCCAGCCGCCACTTTAGCTCAGTTGGTAGAGCAACGCATTCGTAATGCGTAGGTCCGCGGTTCGAGTCCGCGAAGTGGCTCAAAAAACTTAGGCAGAACATGGTGTTCTGCCTTTTTTATTGTCAAACAAACAACAAAACAACACAAACCAATGGTAAAACAGTACGAAACCGTTTTCATTGCAACTCCCGTTTTGTCTGAAGAACAGATGAAGGAAACGGTAAAAAAGTACACCGACCTGCTCACCTCCAAGGGTGCTGAAATCGTGTACGAGAACAACTGGGGCATGCGCAAGCTCGCCTATCCTATCCGCAAAAAAACCACCGGCTTCTATTATCTTATAGAGTTTAAGGCCGAAGGCAGCGTCATTAACGACCTCGAGGTTGCATACAAACGCGACGAACGCCTGCTCCGCTTCCTCACCGTCAGCCTTGACAAACACGCCGTGGCCTACAACGAGAAGAAACGTAACGCCAAGAAAGCAGCTGCCGAGAACACCGAGGCTCCCGCCGAGGCATAATGTTTAACCACTTAAAAGTACAAGAAAATGGCTAACGAAAGCGAAATCAAATATTTGACTCCTATCGCTGTGGAGACTCAGCGTAAGAAATATTGCCGTTTCAAAAAACTCGGTATAAAATATATCGACTATAAAGATGCCGACTTCCTGCTGAAGTTTGTCAACGAGCAGGGCAAGATACTGCCCCGCCGCATCACCGGTACCTCGAACAAATACCAGAAGAAAGTCTCGCAGGCCATCAAACGCGCCCGTCACATCGCCCTGATGCCCTACGTCGCCGATTGTCTCAAATAATCATTAGGAGGAAGAATAGATGGAAATCATACTGAAACAGGATGTGGCCAACTTGGGCTACAAAGACGAAATCGTCAACGTTAAGAACGGCTATGCCAACAACTATCTTCTTCCCAAAGGAATGGCCATTATTGCCACTCCCGTGAACAAGAAGATCCATGCCGAGAACCTGCGCCAGCGCGCCCACAAGGAGGAAGCCCTCCGCAAGAACGCCGAGACGCAGCAGGCTGCACTCAACGGCAAGACCGTCAAACTCATCGTCAAGGTCGGTGAGAACGGCCAGCTCTTCGGCGGCATCAACAACATCATGGTTGCCGAGGCCCTCAAGGAACAGCACAACTACGACATCGACCGCAAACAGATCACCGTCGACGCCATCAAGACCGTTGGCAACTACACCGCCAAGGTCAACGTCTACAAAGAGATCAAAGCCGAACTCAACATCGAGGTCGTCGCCGAATAACCGCGTCCCCGCGGCGGGGAAAGCCTTGCCGCCAAACCGCGAGTTAATCTCTATAAAAAGCATCCACTACTCTTGTGGATGCTTTTTTTACATTCGAGTGTAAGATTATGGCTTCCCCGGCGTTATTATAGTGGGAATCGATTAATACTATTGCAGCATGAAACTCCCTAAGAAAAGAAAATGGCCCCACTATCTGATGATTTTCTCAATCTTCACGGTGGCAGACATAGTCGTCTCTTTGGTGATTGACCAGCACAACCTGCGCCATTCCATCATCCAAGGCCTCGTCAGCGGAGTAATCTTCACCGGCCTCTGGTGGCTCCTGGACGGCACCGGCAAAGAAGACAAGGAATAAGAAGTGCGTCGTTCCTCCATCCAGAAGCGACACAAAACAGGGGCGACCACGCATGGCCGCCCCGCTTCATATTATTAATTGAAAAAACTTTATCTCTATTTCCCTGATTTATGCCTGTTGCAGTCGCGACATAGCATCTGACAGTTGTCAGCCACCGTTCGGCCTCCTTGACACCAAGGGGTGATATGGTCGGCTTCCATCTGTTCTATGGCGAAGTGCTGCCCACAGATAGGGCAGATGCCCAGCTGACGCTCATAGACTTCTCGCTTGGTGTTGTCATCAAAAGCCCGCAGGTCAAGGTGTCGCTCATCGCCGTCCATCACATACCAATATATGCCACCCTTGTTCTTTACATCGCTGTCCTTCATCAGCCGCTTAACTTGTTCTCGTAGGTCGGTCTCTTTGAATGGGTCATCACGGTGCTTGTTGTACATATCTCCCCACTGTACGCCCTTCATCTCCTTGCGTTTTTCAGTAAAATGTGTCTGCACCCAATGAATAACGTTCTGGTAATACTGCCATAATTCGTCACAGTCTTCGTCGTGCTGGTGTTTGGCCATATACTCCTCTATTTTTTTATCACTCATCCACCTCAGTACAGTTTCAAGATAATCCTGTCGTATCGGTGTGCCACTCATATAGTCGCATCCTAACTGCCATGCAACACACCTCGTCTTACTGAAACGTCTTTTTGCCTGTGTTACCCAAGGTCCGCTGTAAATGGCGTTGCGCAGTTCTTGGTCGGTGAGTTTCTCGCCTGCGATGTTGATAATGCGAAACCAGTCGAGTTGCTCATCAGCGGTACCCTCGCAAATGTATATCTGCAACTCATAATCCAATATACGATCTTTCTGTTCCTTGCTTAGGTTTTCGAATCCGCGTAAGTCATTATCTAAGTGCATCATGTATTCACCCCACACGTATTGACAGATGCTGATGGTACGTTGCTGCCCGTCGAGTAGTTCAAAGTTTCCATCATCGTTTCGTACCCAATACATCACATTAAGAGGAAATCCTTTCCAGACGGTATCCATGACGGCGTTACGTTTCTTATCGTCGTAGACGAACTCGCGCTGGTATTTAGGCCTGATATTCAGCCTTCCTCCATAGCCAACGATGCCTTCTTCATTGGCGCTGTTGTCTGCATAGCCATCCACCAAATCGCGGATGGTCACTTGTGTTAGTTCTATCTTCATTTCTTTCTGCGGATTAATATGCGTGAATAAAGGTCTTTGCCATTTAGAGTCGGTTTAGCAAGGTCAAACGCCGAATCACAGCCGTGGTTCAGAACGCCGACTATTTCAAATTGGTCAGGGCTGTATTTATCCATGAATGTGATGGGCACACCCATAAGGCCATAGTAATCACAAGGGATGTCTATCACTTTGTCGACATTGATTGCATCAAAATTATCATAATGAGGATAGTTGTTAGAATCGTAGTGTTTCCATAAATCCATCTGCTCGTGACGTTTTGCAATGTCTAAATTGGTGTACCAACAAATATTTCCAAGGCTACGCCATTTCTGCCCAGTTTCATCCTGCCAGTATCTTGTTTCCCTTGCCTCATAGTATTCTGGAACTTGAAAACTCATGTCTCCACTCTTGTATCCGAGCCACATACTATTGTGCATCAAAAGAGGGAATATCTCTTTATACTTTAATGCGTTCTGCCCTCCGATTATCAGGAACTTTTTCTCATACTTCATCAGAAGTGCTACATATTCGCGGAAGAGGGAGAATGGCGGGTTTGTACAGACAATATCTGCCTCATTTAACAACTCAACGCACTCCGTAGAGCGGAAATCACCGGCACCATATCGGTCGTCGCCATGTAACACCGTCAATACATTCTTATCGTTCTGTATGAGATATTGAACATCGGAAAGGTTTACTGCCCCGTCACCATTGTAGTCGTCTACTTCGGTAATCTCCACCATATAAGCCTTCTTGCGTAATAACTTTCCTTCTCCGTCTATTTCGAATAACATTTCACTACCTACCACAGGAGAACCGCAGTAGCAAGTAGCGATTAATTTTTTTAACCCAAGTGTATTGAAATTAAGCGCGAAGTATTTGAAGAAATTGCTTTCGTAAGGGTCATCGCAGTTGCACAGAACCTTTTTCCCGTGAAAGTGTTCGCGGTAGTGCTTCAGTTCGTTGCTGATGTCGTCCATCTGTGTGTAGAACTCATCCTGTTTGGCCTTCAATGCTCTATTGAGACTTTGGTTTCCTGCCATTGGTAGTTATTCTTTGTGCATTGCTACCAATCGGCTTCGGAAAAAGAAGAAAGGCGTGAGCTAATCTACTCGCATTCACGGAAAGTCCGCTAAGAAAAACCGCTGCTAAACGTAGAAAGTTCACACCTATAAGTGCGAACATTACAATTACGTTTAGCATTGGGATTTCTTGATGGCTATCCCGTCAATGTATTATTCCGATTTCTTGAAATCTGTTTAGCGGACTTTTTTCTTGAATGCGAAATAATAGTAATGCTTTGTTATTATTCTATACTAAAGCCGCCACTCTCGCGACTTGTTTTCGGAATGCAAAGATACACATTTTTCCCGATATGGCCAAAAATAATGTAATCATCTGACAATTTGTCTCCTCTACAGGATAATGGACCTCAAGCGTTACACCGTTACAGCGTTACAGTTCATTTTGAAGGTATCCATAATCTTCATTTATCTACATAATTATATATAACTATATAATATATAATTAGTTATATAAATTTTAATCCATTTTTGCCTTTTATGGGTAACCATATTTCGAACTGTAACGCTGTAACGCCCCGCCAGCAGCCTCACACAATCCCGACCGATAACCCGCTGTCATACAGCCATTACCAAAGGCAAAAATCCGCTGTTGCCCATTTTTACTGACTCTGTAGGTCCTTAACGGCTCCTAGACGGCTAGTAAACGGCTAGTAGACCTACTGGGAATTTCGACAACCTCAACGTCCGTTCCAGTTCCAGTTGTTCCAATTAAAAAAGGAGTACCAGTTCTCCCTTTATGCTATATAACTAATTATTAATTAATGATATATATAAGAAATAAGAGAATTGTCACCCCTTCAAAAAACAATTGGAACAACTGGAACTGGAACGCCAATAAACTTAACAAGCTAAAGACCAAAGCCTTGTAGGGAGCAACCATTACACCCCTGTGACAGATGACAGTTGTGACAATTAAAAAAGGCACCACCTATTTCCAGATATCCACCCTTTATAATATTTATAATTAATTAATAATAAGATATATATAAATAAGAAAGGGGGTAAAATGAGAAATGGATACCCCTTAAAAACAAACTGTCACAACTGTCATCTGTCACACTTGCACAAGTCCCTTTCTCCTAAAAGGCAAATAGACAACAAATTACAATACCACATAGCGTAGTTCACTAGCTTTTTCAACCCTCAAATTGTGACAGTTTACATCAAAATACACATCTTTTTTTGCCCCAAAATTGACAAAAAACACCTCGTTCCGACACTTTCCTCCCTACTTGGCACACATATCATCGTCGCAAAATTTTACCCTTTCTCCCCATTTGGATGGTGTTTTTTTCCAAACGGCACTTCCGAAGAGTGAAAAATGTAGTTTACCAAATTGCAAGTAATCGCGTTTCGGCGGTACTAAACTTACGGCGACAAACAAAATTTTGTCAGTTCAAGAAAAAAGTGTAATTTTGCACTTCAAAATAGTAGAACAAATAAAGCATAAATGCATATTATGAAAAAGTCAATTTTCGTCCTAACAGCCTTGACGCTAATACTTTCCGTCAATGTGTCGTTTGCCCGCAACGTGTCGGTTGACGAAGCCAAAACAGCGGCGATGCGCTTCATGAACGCCGCCGGAAGCGGCATGAAGGCGGAGTTGTCCGACATCAATCTGATACACCAAATCAACAATCCCGAGCTCAAGATACCCGCCTGCTACTTCTTTAATGTCTCTGACTGGGGTTGGGTCATTGTGTCGGCCAGCACAACCATGGATCCCATCATTGGATACAACGACAACGGCCGCAACCTCGACATCAAAAACGCCCCCGAAAACATGATGTCGTGGGTCGAGAGTTTTGCCGGTATCGTCAGCGCCATGCAGGTTGAGGACGCCAACAATCCAATTGAAGACAATAAAACATGGACGGAGCTGCTCGAAGGGACCAACCCCTCAGACAACAGCACCAAAGCGTCGCATATACTTTTTTGGGACGAGTGGGACCAAGGCGACAACAACGGAACAACGTACAACATATTTTGCCCGAAACACAACGGCGTTTCCACCGTTACGGGATGCGTAGCCACAGCGCTTTCTCAGATTGTACATTACTATCAGTTTCCCAAAGTTGGCCAGAATTCGCAACGCTACTACTGGCAGAACGACGAACTCGACATGAGCCAACCGGTAAATATAAGCCTCGGGTTTGACACCATGCACTTCGACTACTCCATCATGCCCAATAAAATAGTCAGTACCACACCAACCGCCAGCCGCCGCGAAGTATCACGTCTATGCTACGCTGTAGGCGTGGCCATGAAGATGAATTACGGCACCATCGCATCGGGCGGCAGCGGCGCACAGTCATCGCTGGTACCCGGAACGATGTTCGCCTACTTCAAATACAACCGCTGCAACCAAATTGTGCGTGCAAGCGTTGGTGACGCCACCTTCATGTCAAAACTCCGCAACGAACTCAAGCTCAACCGACCCGTATACATGTCTGGCGCATCGCAGAACCACGTCGGCAACGACGACCGCCATGCATGGGTTTGCTGTGGCTACAAGGACAGCACCGGTACGACAACGTTCAAGCAGTACTATATGAACTGGGGCTGGAACGGCGGTGGTAACGGCTGGTTCAACCTCTACGACAACACGGCCAACAGCATGCGCATAGACAATTATGGCTATACGTTCACCAACGAACAGACTGCCATGATAGGCCTCATACCGCCTCACCCCGACTCGTCGAGCGTCGACTTCTGGGACCACCTCTCGATCACCGACGTCAACAACACCGAACTCCGCGCCGCTTACCCCAACCCCGCCACGCACAGCGTCACCATCCCCTACTCTATCAAGAACGCTGATGTTCTGGCAGTGTACAACATCAAGGGCGAGCTCGTCGAGCAGGTGGCACTGCAGCCCGGCGACAGCCACGTCGTCATCGACACCGACCGCATGCCTGCCGGTATCTACATCTACCGCATCGGCGGCGCCACCTCCAAGTTCGTCGTCCGCTAACCGGCCTGAAACAACAATAAAATAAGAGGCTCCCATCGGGGAGCCTCTTATTTTATGCTGTACATTTTCAACCTTTTATCTGTATGCAGAAGCCTTCGTCCAGGAGGGGCTTAACGAGCGCCCGCATCTCGTCGGGCGTGAACTTCTGCAGCCCCAGCATGGGTGTCGGGCGGTCGATGGTGTAGACCATCCACTCGCGGGGGTGCAACATCCTGACAATCTCCAGCATGCCGTCAATGACCTCGGGCCATGCCGAGTCGAATTTGTCGTAGCGCAGCATGCAGGTCTGGAGCACGAAATCGCCGTTGAAGGCCTTGAGCGCATCGACCACACGGTCCACGTCGTAGCCCGGCGCCGGCTGGTTGATAAGCTTCACCAGCGCGTTGGTGGGCGCGTCGATCTTCATGATAGGGTTGTCGACCTTGCGCAACGCATTGAACACCTGTGGCAGATGCACACGCGTGGCATTGCTCAGCACCGACACCTTGGCCTGGGGGTAATACTCGCCCCTGAGGCGCAGTGTGTCGTCTATAATCTGCGGGAAATCAGGATTGAGCGTCGGCTCACCGTCGCCGCTGAAGGTGATGCTGTCCACCGGTGTGCCCTCGGCGGCGAGCCGCTTGAGCATCCGCTCCAGGTCGCCGCGCACCTTGGCCGCCGTAGGCAGCACCGTGTCGTCACGGCCGTCGCGGTTCCAGCCGCATTCGCAATAGACGCAGTCGAAGTTGCATATCTTGCCCTTCTCAGGCAACAGGTTGATGCCCAGCGAGCTGCCCAGCCGCCGGCTAAATATGGGTCCAAAAACAGTCTCTTCTCTAAGCATAACAGAGTTTTTCAGGATAACGTCCACGTGCGGCGGAATATTGTGTGGGCACAGACACTATTTTTCCGCCCCTCGCCACACCGCCGTTTCGCGGCGCCAATCGCTGCCGTACCGGGGCGGAAACACCCGCCGGTTAACACCCCGTTCCTTCGCACCCCCTACGGAGTCCCTACGGCCGTTCTTCAGTAGTTCTTCAGTGCGGCACTGAAGAACTACTGAAGAACGGCCGTAGAGGGTCCGAGGAGGGGCCGTAGGGGGAGGGTGCGGAGCCAGGGGCGGCGGACAGCCTGCGGGCGCGAAAATAAATTTTGCCACTATGTAAAAAAATTGTATCTTTGCAGTTTGAAACTTTATAGAGTAAACTATACAGAGACAAAAATATGAACGTGAACATCAAGCAATTAGGTTTGGTCGAAGTGGCTTCACCATGCTCTATCATTGACCTGATATTGCAGAAAAAGCCCGAAATGCTGAATGAGTTTTGCGCAGCCATGATCGACGGCAATGTGGTGGATTTGAGGGATGTGGTCGAGAAGGACTGCGAGATTGAGCTGCTGGACAAGACGGCTCCCGAGTCGCTGCCCATACTTCGCCACACCACCGCGCATATCATGGCCGAGGCTGTCAAGCACCTCTTCCCAGAGGCCAAGCTGACCATTGGCCCCTCGACCGACAAGGGCTTCTTCTACGATTTCGACTTCCGCCCGTTCAACCGCGAGGACCTCGACGCCATCGAGAAGGAGATGAAGTCCATCATAAAGAAAGCCACCCGCCTGGAGCGCAAGATTGTGTCGCGCGACGAGGCACGCAAGATCTTCGAGGAGAAGAACGAGCCTTACAAGCTGGAGCTGCTTGACGCCATCGGCGCCGACGAGCGCATCACCATCTACAGCCAGGACGACTTTGTCGACCTCTGCTCGGGTCCGCACCTGCTCAACACGCGCCCCATCAAGGGCTTCAAGCTGATATCCAACTCTAACACCTACTGGCGCGGCGACCGCAACGGCAAGTCGCTGACGCGCATCTTCGGCGTGGCCTTCTTCAGCAAGGAGGACCTCGAGGCGCACATGGAATACCTGGAGAACATCAAGAACCGCGACCACAACAAGCTGGGCCGCGAGCTGGAGCTCTTCACGACGGTCGACGTCATCGGCCAGGGCCTTCCGCTGCTGCTGCCCAAGGGCGCCAAGATCGTGCAGACCATGCAGCGCTGGATTGAGGACCTGGAGGACAACGAGTGGGGCTACATCCGCACCAAGACGCCCTTGATGGCCAAGAAAGACCTGTATGAGATCTCCGGCCACTGGCAGCACTACCGCGACGGCATGTTCGTCATCGGCGACCCCGAGGACCCGGAGGTGCTGGCGCTGCGCCCCATGACCTGCCCGTTCCAGTATTTCGTCTACAAGGCGAGCCCCAAGTCGTACCGCGACCTGCCGAAGCGCTACAGCGAGACGTCTACCCTGTTCCGCAACGAGGACAGCGGCGAGATGCACGGCCTGACGCGCGTGCGCCAGTTCACCATCTCGGAAGGCCACCTCATCGTGCGCCCCGACCAGATGGTGGAGGAGTTCAAGAAGTGCCTTGCGCTGGCCAAGTACTGCCTGACGACCCTTGGTCTGCAGGACGACGTGACCTACCACCTCTCGAAGTGGGACCCCAACAACACGAAGAAGTACATCGGCACCGCCGAGGAGTGGGAAGACAGCCAGAACCATATCCGCAACATCCTCAACGAGCTTAACATCCCCTTCGTGGAGGACGACGACGAGGCCGCCTTCTACGGCCCCAAGGTGGACATCAACGCCCAGAACGTCTACGGCAAGGAGGACACGATGATCACCGTGCAGTGGGACGCCCTGCTGGCGCCGCGCTACGACATGTTCTACATCGACCAGAACGGCAACAAGGTGCGCCCGAACGTCATCCACCGCACGAGCATAGGCTGCTACGAGCGCACGCTGGCGTGGCTGATCGAGAAGTACGAGGGCGCCCTGCCGACATGGCTCATGCCGGAGCAGGTGCGCGTGCTGCCCATCTCCGAGAAGTTCATGGACTACGCCAACGCCGTCAACGCCGAGCTGAAGAAGGCCGGCGTGCGCACCTCCGTCGACGAGCGCTCCGAGAAGATAGGCTACAAGCTGCGCGACCTGCGCCTGCAGCGCATCCCCTACGCCCTCATCGTGGGCCAGAAGGAGCAGGACGAGAACGTCGTCTCGGTGTGGAACCGCAAGGCCGGCGACAAGGGTGCCGCCAAGCTTGCCGACTTCATCGCCGAGATACGCCGCGACATAGACACCAAGGCGCTAAGCCCTGAGGCATAAGAAAATATTTTTGTCAGAATAATAAAAAGTTGTATTTTTGCCGACCGGAACCAACGTGGCGTTTTTGCGCTAAAAGCGAGAGAAACAAGTAGTTAAAACCTAAAATAGGAGAACCAAGTTATAGCAACACCATTCAACCCCAACGGGCCGCGCATGCCGCAGAGAGGTCGCGGGCCTGTCAAAAAGGAGCCTGAACACCTGATCAACGAGCGTATCGACGCGCCGATGGTGCGTGTGGTCGGCGAGGGCATGGAGCCCACCATCATGAACACCAAGGAGGCTCTGCGCCGCGCCTACGACGAAGGTCTGGACCTGGTGATGATATCGCCGACGGCGAACCCGCCGGTGTGCAAAATCATCGAGTACCAGAAGTTCCTCTACGAGCAAAAGAAACGCGAGAAAGAGCGCAAGGCCAACTCCACGAAGATTGTCATCAAGGAGATACGACTGAGCCCGCAGACCGACGACCACGACTTCGAGTTCAAGCTCAACCACGCCATCCGCTTCCTCAAGGAGGGCAACAAGGTGAAGGTGGACGTGTTCTTCCGCGGACGCTCCATTGTGTACAAAGAGCAGGGCGAGCAGCAGCTGCTGAAGTTCGCCGAAGCGCTGCTCGAATACGGCAAGCCGGAGCAGATGCCGCGCCTGGAAGGCAAAAGGATGCTGATGATCATAGCGCCGAAGAAATAACAAAGGATTATCCAAACCGTATCAATATAGTCTAACTTAAAAAACAGTAAAGTAATGCCAAGAATGAAAACCAAGGCCGCTGCCAAGAAGCGTTTCACCTTCACCGGCACCGGCAAGATCAAGAGAAAGCATGCTTACCACAGTCACATCCTGACCAAAAAGGAGACGACCCAGAAGCGCAACCTCGACCACACCGCCCTTGTGAGCCGCGACGACGAGGCCCGCGTCAAGAGAATGCTTCTCGCGTAAAGAAACGGAGTTATTAACCATTGTTCAGTGCCGACAAGAGCAGCAGGTTAAAAAAGCAAAGCACCAGGCTGCCGCCTGAACGAAAAACAAATTGAATTATGCCAAGATCAGTCAATGCTGTGGCCTCCAGAGCCCGCAGAAAGAAAATCCTCAACCGCACCAAAGGTTATTGGGGCAGAGGTAAAAACGTATGGACCGTTGCCAAGAACAAATGGGAAAAAGGTCAGACCTACGCATACCGTGACCGTAAGAACAAGAAGCGCGAGTTCCGCTCGCTGTGGATCAACCGTATCAATGCCGGTTGCCGCATCAACGGTATCTCGTACTCCGTCTTTATGGGCGAACTTCACAAAAACAACATCGAGCTCAACCGCAAGGTGCTTGCCGACCTCGCCATGAACAATCCCGAGGCCTTCACCGCTGTTGTCAAGATGGTCAAGAAATAAGTCTAACCGCTAAAGAAACTAAAAGTCATGGGAAAAAATCAGATAATGCAGTTCGTTGAGACCCTTGTCGAGCGCAAGGAGTTCCCCGAGTTCAAAGCTGGCGACACCATCACCGTCCATTACAAGATTAAAGAAGGTAACAAAGAGAGAATCCAGAACTTCCAGGGCGTTGTCCTGCAGCGCAGCGGAAGCGGAGCTACCGAGACCTTTACTGTCCGCAAGATCGCCAACGGCGTGGGTGTGGAGCGCATCTTCCCCATCGCCAGCCCGTTCATCGAGCAGATTGATGTCAACAAGCACGGTGCCGTGCGCCGCGCCCGCATCTTCTACCTGCGCGACCTCACCGGTAAGAAAGCCCGTATCAAAGAGAAAAGACACTAGTCCTGTCGCTTTGGCGATACGGCTTGGATATACGTACGACACCTGCACACAAGTGCGGGTGTCGTGCTTTTTTTAAGAAATATTTTGCCGTTTCAGGAAAAAGTCATATCTTTGCACCATGAAAAAAATACTTTTTGTCTGCCATGGCAACATATGCCGCAGCCCAATGGCTGAGTTTATTATGAAAAAACTGGTGCGCTCGGCAGAGCGTGAAGCCGACTTTGAAATAGCCTCGGCGGCGACAAGCACCGAGGAGATAGGCAACCCCGTGTACCCAATGGCGCGGCAGGAACTGGCCAAGCACGGCATCGGCTGCCCGGGGCATGCGGTTCGCCAGCTCACGGCTGACGACTACAACCGCTACGACATGATAATAGGCATGGACAGCGAGAATATGAAGAACATGCTCGCCATCCTCGGCAGCGACCCCGAAGGCAAACTCTCGCTGCTGCTCGACCACACAGAGCATCCGCGCGACATCGCCGACCCATGGTACACGCGCAACTTCACAGCCGCCTGGAAAGACATCTACGCCGGCTGCACAGCCATCTTCGACAAGCTCAATGAAGGAGCAGCAGATTGACTACGAGCAGGCCGAAGCGCTGGGCATCAGCCATGAAGCCTACGACGAAGTGCTCGACATAGTGGGACGCATCCCCACGATCGAGGAGCTGTCAACATTGCTTGCCATGTGGGAGAGCAACGGGCGGCAGCAGAGCCTCTACGGCTGGCTGCGCGGCCAACACCACAGCGTGGAGCGTAACGAGTATCTATACAGCGGCAGCGCCGACCACAAAGCGATAAAGGAGCCCAAAGTCAAAGAGTGTGTCGAGATAGCCCACCGCCTTTGCCACGGCTTGCCGCTCAGCACATCCCACCCAACGCTTAACACCGGAACACTTCTCTACATGGTGGGCAACGTCAGCACCGAGTTCGCCGACAGCGAGTATTCGCGCCAATGCCTGCACCTTGTCGAGAAACCCATGGCCACCGGAGGCCACGACGAAGACTGCCGATACATAGAAATGATACTCGACGCCCTGCACAGCGGCGGCATCACTCTCGCAGGCACCGCCATCGGCAGCGGTGGCCTCTTCGGCTCGCTGCTGGGCCTCGCCGCCCCCCTTGGCTACGACATCCTCACCCCGCGCGAAGTGCGCCTCGACGCATTCCTCTTCGGCGAGGAGCCAGGCCGCTACCTCACCGCTGTCGACGAAGCCTCGGACGACCAGTTCATCCTTAAACTGACGGAAGCCCGGCTCAACTGCTGCTTCCTCGGCCGCACCACAAAAAACAGGGTGATGGTGGACGGCTTCGACTTCGGCCCCGTGGCGGAATACACAACCATCAGCAAATAAATATTTTGCCATATAAACATTATTTATTATATTTGCACTCTATAAGAAATAAACGATAACAATATAAGCAACTGATAATGAGACCCGATTTCACAAAAGTCGACATCCGTTCCACGGAGGAAAACAAGCATTCCTTCGCCGAATGGGAGAAAGAGAACCATATCGAGAAGAACTGGAAGACGCCCGAACAGATTGACGTCAAGCCCGCCTATGGCAAGAAGGACCTCGAAGGCATGGAGCACCTGAACTATGCCGCCGGTATCGCGCCATTCCTGCGCGGACCGTACTCGACCATGTACGTGATGCGTCCGTGGACCATCCGCCAGTATGCCGGTTTCTCCACCGCCGAAGAGAGCAACGCTTTCTACCGCCGCAACATCGCCGCCGGCCAGAAAGGCCTCTCCTGCGCCTTCGACCTTGCCACACACCGCGGCTACGACAGCGACCACGAGCGCGTCGTCGGCGATGTCGGCAAAGCCGGTGTTGCCATCGACAGCATCCTTGACATGAAGATTCTCTTTGACCAGATTGACCTCGGCAAGATGTCCGTCTCCATGACCATGAACGGCGCCGTGCTGCCAATCCTGGCCTTCTACATCATCGCCGCCGAGGAGCAGGGTGTGCCGCAGGAGCAGCTGCAGGGCACCATCCAGAACGACATCCTCAAGGAGTTCATGGTGCGCAACACCTACATCTACCCTCCCCTGCCGTCGATGAAGATTATCGCCGACATCTTTGAGTACACCTCAAAGCACATGCCCAAGTTCAACAGCATCTCCATCTCCGGCTACCACATGCAGGAAGCCGGCGCCACCGCCGACATCGAGCTGGCCTATACGCTGGCCGACGGCCTGGAATACCTGCGAGCCGGCGTGAAGGCAGGCATGAGCGTCGACGACTTTGCGCCGCGCCTGAGCTTCTTCTGGGGTGTGGGTATGAACCACTTCATGGAAATCGCCAAGATGCGCGCCGCCCGTATGCTGTGGGCCAAGATAGTCAACCAGTTCAACCCCAAGAACCCCAAGAGCCTTGCCCTGCGCACCCACAGCCAGACCTCCGGCTGGAGCCTCACCGAGCAAGACCCCTTCAACAATGTTGCCCGCACCTGCATCGAGGCCATGGGCGCCGCTCTGGGCCACACCCAGTCGCTGCACACCAACGCCCTTGACGAGGCCATAGCCCTGCCTACCGACTTCAGCGCACGTATCGCCCGCAACACGCAGATATACCTGCAGGAGGAGACCAACATCTGCCGCGTCGTCGACCCGTGGGCCGGCAGCTACTACGTAGAGACCCTCACCCACGAACTCGCCCACCGCGCTTGGGCCCACATCCAGGAAGTGGAGAAGCTCGGCGGCATGGCCAAAGCCATTGAGAGCGGCGTACCCAAGATGCGTATCGAAGAAGCCTCGGCCCGCAAGCAGAGCCGTATCGACTCCAATGTTGACACCATCGTGGGTATCAACAAGTACCGCCTTGACCACGAAGACCCCATAGAGACCCTCGAAGTCGACAACACCGCCGTCCGCAAGGCTCAGATCGAGCGCCTTGCCAAGCTGCGTGCCGAGCGCGACAGCGCCGCCGTAGAGGCCGCACTGAACGCCCTGACGCGCTGCGCCGAGACCGGCGAGGGCAACCTCCTCGACCTCAGCATCGACGCCGCCCGCAAGCGTGCCTCGCTGGGCGAGATCAGCTACGCCCTGGAGAAAGTCTTCGGACGCTACAAAGCAAAAATCAACCTCATCAGCAACGTGTACAGCAGCCAGACCAAGAATAGCGCCAGCTTCAAGAAAGCGCAGGAGCTCACCGACAAGTTCGCCAAACTGGAGGGCCGCCGCCCCCGCATCATGATAGCCAAGATGGGCCAGGACGGCCACGACCGCGGCGCCAAAGTGGTGGCCACCGGCTATGCCGACCTCGGCTTTGACGTTGACATGGGTCCGCTGTTCCAGACCCCGGCGGAGGCCGCCAAGCAGGCCGTCGAGAACGACGTGCACATCCTCGGCGCCAGCTCGCTGGCCGCAGGCCACAAGACCCTGCTGCCGCAGGTCATCGAAGAGCTCAAGAAACTGGGTCGCGACGACATCATGGTGGTTGCCGGAGGCGTCATCCCCCCGCAGGACTACGACTTCCTGTTCAAGGCCGGCGTCGCCGCCATCTTCGGCCCTGGCACCGTCATCAGCGAGAGCGCCATCAAGATGATGGAACTCCTGCTGGCAGGAAGAGAATAAAGACATCATGAGAAGACTGACACTCATCACAATGCTCCTCGCCACCGCCATGGTGGCGAGGGCTTTTGATTTCAGCGAGGCCGCTCCCACGGGACAGACGCTCTATTACACCATCACCTCTGGCAGCACCGTCAAGGTGGTCTCCGGCTCGCAGAAACCCACCGGCCGCCTCACCATACCGGCCACGGCGGGGGGCTACAACGTCACCGAGATAGGCTCACAAGCCTTCAGCAGCTGCACCGGACTCACATCGGTGAGCGTCCCCGGCAGCGTGACCACCATAGGCATGCGCGCCTTCGCCGGATGCAGCGCCTTGACATCGGCCTTCCTGGCCGAAGGAGTGCGGACCCTCGCCATGATGGTCTTCTCGAGCTGCTCAAGCCTTGACACTGTCAGCCTTCCAACAACGATAACCAGCATAGCGGCAGGATGCTTCGGCATGACTGCCATAATAGGCGACAACGACCGCTGGCAGGACTCCGTGCTTTATGTCGGCCGCTACCTCGTCGCCTCACGCAGCGCCCGCACCGGCACACTCACCGTGGCCGACAGCACGCTCGGCATCGCCAACGACGCCCTCGACTACTGCCACATCACCAAGTGCATACTGCCTGAAGGACTGCACTTTATCGGCGACGTAGCCTTCAAGGACTGCACGCTGCTCGACACCGTGCGCATGCTCGGCAGCACGCCCCCCGGCATCAGCAGCGGCACGTTCCAAGGCTGCACAGCACTCGCGGCAGTGGTAGTACCCTGCAGCAGCGCCGCCGCTTACAATGCCGCCCCTTACTGGAACCAGCTCAATATAGTGGAAGACACCTGCCCGACGCCGCACGTTTCGATAGCGACCGTGCAGGAAAACAACGTCACCGCCACCCTGAGCGGCAACATACTGTCAGTCAGAGGCGCCGAAGGCCAGCCGCTCCTCGTCAGCGACATAGCAGGCCGACGCATATTCAGCGCCCCCACTGCAAGCGGCAATACAAGCGTGCCCCTGCCCGAAACGGGCATCTACATCGTCAGCGTAGGCAGCGCCGCACCGCTGAAAGTCTGTTACTTGAAATAAACCGTATCGGTGTGCCGCGCCGAGTCTTTGCCCACCTGGTTGTGCAGAGACTGGATGATCTTCGTGCTCTGCGGCACCTTTTCCAGTTCCTTCTCCCTCACCTTGGGATTGGTCTGGTAGACAATCATCGACACCACCATGTATATGCCGAAGGCCACCAGCACCACACCCGTGGTCTTGTTGAAGCCTATCATCACCCGCGGGGTGAACATCTGCTGCAGCAGCGACGCCAGACGGCACTTCAGCAGGTCGCAGCCCAGCGTGGCGACAAGCAGCCCTGCAAAGAAGACATAGCGCTCGGTGCCGTCGAGGCCCACCTCGCCCGAAAGCAGCGTGATGAGCGAAATCCAGTAGACCCAGATGAAGGGGTTGAGGAAATTGAGCAGAAAGCCGTGCAGAAGGATGTGGCTGCGGCCGACCTTGCCATCGCTTATCAGCCGCAGACGGCCGTTTTTGTCGCGACGCACGTGCCCTTTCTTGCGGAAGGTGTAGACACCCATCGCCGCGATGCCCGCACCGCCTATCAGCGCCACGTACACGTTGTGCATCACGGCTGTCATGTCGACGTTTCTAAGCACGGTAAGCATCAGAAACACCACGACGACATCGCTCAGGCTGATGCCCACGGCAAAGGCCATGGCACGGCGGAAGCCGTGCTCTATACTGTTCTGTATCAGGCCGAAGAACGCAGGCCCGAAGCTGAAGAACAGCGACAGCACAATGCCACAGATTATGCCTGTTAAGAGTTCCATTATGCAAGAATTGCGGATGCAAAAGTAACAAAAAAAAAGAATATGGCAAAAAGATTTTTATCAATCCCTCCGGGCCATGTTTTCCGCACCGAGTCCCTACGGAGTCTCCTCGGCCCCCCTTCGGCCCTTCTTCGGCGTTCCACTGAAGAACGGCCGAAGGGGGTCCGTAGGGGGTCCGTAGGGACTCCGTGCCGGATTGAGGCAAAAAACGGCCTTGTTTAATTTTTTTTTTGCCAGTTTAAAAAATGTTCGTATCTTTGCAAACTCAATAGGAGTGTGAAAATGAGCAGGAACGACGACACCACAGTGCGCTTCAGCGGCTTGAAATCAGGGCGTTACAGTTACCGTTTCGAGCTTGGAAAGGACTTCTTCGACCGTTTTGAAAACGAGGAAATCCGCGACGGAAAGGTGGAAATCGACGCTGTTTTGGAGAAGACGGAGCGTGTGATGGTGATGAAATTCACACTTCGCGGCGAGGTGACGACGCTTTGCGACCGATGCCTGGGCGAGATGAGGGTGCCGATAGAGGGTGAAGAGAGCCTGAACATAAGGCTGAGCGACGACGAGGAGAGCGACGACGAGAACGTGGCCATCCTGCCCGAAGGGGCCTTCGAGATCGACCTGGCGCAGTGGCTGTATGAATATGTAGCGGTGAGGATACCGATGCAGCACATCCACGCCGAGGGCGAATGCGACGAAGCGACGGTGAGCTACATAAAGAGCGAAGAGGAGCTGCAGGGCGAGAGGGAGGCGAACCGCGAGGCCGACCCGCGATGGGCGGCGCTGAAGGAGCTGAAAGACGAGAAATGAGCGGCGAGAGTGAACGGGAGAGGGTGAGAACGGAAAAGAAATAATAAACAAAAAACAATAATAATATGCCACATCCAAAACACAGATTCTCGCAGACCAGAACGGCCAAGAGAAGAACGCACGATGCGTTGGAGACAGCCCAGTTGACCACTTGCAGCAACTGCGGCGCCCAGGTCATGTATCACCACGTATGCCCCGAGTGCGGCTACTATCGTGGAAAACTCGCCATCGAAAAGAACGCCGAGGAGTAAGCTACAGCCTGAGCAACAAGGAAAAGAGGGCTTCGCGAAGACGCGAGGCCCTCTTTTTTTTGAGGGTCTTGCAAAAAATATTTGGCCACATGACGCTTTTTGCGTATCTTTGCATTTTATTTTGTACGCGAACCGATAGATGGAAAAAGTATATATAGAGACGTATGGATGCCAGATGAACTTCGCCGACAGCGAGGTGGTGGGCTCTATCCTGCGCGGCGCCGGCCACGAGCTGGCCGACAGCATGGACGAGGCTGACTTTGTGCTGATAAACACCTGTGCCATACGCGACAACGCCGAGCAGCGGGTGCGTCACCGCGTGCGCGAACTCCGCGCCGCGCAGGGGCGCAACAAGAGCCTGCGCATAGGCATACTGGGCTGCATGGCCGAGCGGTTGCAGAGCCGCCTGATGGCCGAGGAGGACAACGTCTCGTTCGTGTGCGGCCCCGACGCCTACCGCCGCCTGCCCTCCCTGCTTGCCCAAGTGCGCGAGGGCCAGCGCGGCGCCGAGGTGGAGCTGAGCACCACGGAGACCTACGCCGACATAGAGCCGGTGAGGCTTGCCAGCAACGGCATCTCCGCCTATATCAGCATCATGCGTGGCTGCCAGAACTACTGCTCCTACTGCGTGGTGCCCTACACCCGCGGCCGCGAGCGCAGCCGCGACCCGCAGACGATAGTGGCCGAAGCACGGGGGCTCTTCGAGAAGGGCTACCGCGAAGTGACGCTCCTGGGGCAGAACGTGAACAGCTACCGCCATGAGAGCGTCGGCTTCCCCGAGCTGATGGACATGGTGGCCTCCATATCGCCACTGCTGCGTGTGCGCTTCGCCACGTCGCACCCCAAAGACCTCAGCGACGAGCTGCTGGCGGTGATGGCCTCGCACGAGAACATCTGCCGCTGCATACACCTGCCGGTGCAGAGTGGCAGCAACCGCATGCTCAAGGCCATGAACCGCAAGTACACCGTGGAGTGGTACCTCGACCGCGTGGAGTCCATACGGCGCCACATGCCCGACTGCTCGATAACCACCGACGTGATAGCAGGCTTCTGCGGCGAGACCCTCGAGGACCATGCCGCCACGCTGGAGCTCTTCCGCCGCGTACGCTACGACTACGCCTACATGTTCAAGTACTCGCAACGCGAAGGCACCTATGCCGCCAAACACATGCCCGACGACATAGCCGACGAGGAGAAGACGCGCCGACTGAACGAGATAATAGCCCTGCAGGGCCAGATAGCCCTTGAGAACAACCGCAAGGAGGTGGGGCGCGAGTACGAGGTGCTGGTGGAGGGAGAGAGCCACCGCTCCAAGGAGCAGCTCTTCGGCCGCAACAGCCAGAACAAGGTGCTGGTGTTCGACCGCGGGGACGCCGTGCCGGGCACCTACCGCAAGGTGCGCGTGAAAGACTGCACGGCGGCAACGCTGATAGGAGAATTAACAACCATGTAATCATGAGCAAGGAAAACATATTCAAGAGATGGCCGTGGCTGGCGCACGTGCTGGCCATGATAGGCGTGTCGCTGGTGATATTGGTGGTGGTGTTCAGCATCATCAAACTGTACGCCCGCCAAGGACAGGAGTATGAGCTGCCCGACGTGGTGGGCACCAACATCGCCGAACTGAAGGCTGACAACCCCATAGAGCTCGACGTGGTCGTGCTTGACTCTATATTCCGCCCCGGGCAGGAAGGCGGCCGCATACTGACGCAGGACCCGAAAGCCGGCACCATGGTGAAGAAAGGCCGCAAGCTGTACATCACCATGACGGCCTACTCGCCCGAGGACGCCGTGCTGCCCGAACTGGCAGGCCTCACGGTGCGCCAGGCGGTGAGCGAGCTGGCCAACGCAGGCCTTGAGACAGGAACGCTTAAGTTTGTGGAAGACCGCTACAAAAACAGCGTGATAGACCAAAGCTGCAAGGGCAAGACCGTGTATGCCGGACAGCAGATACCGCGCGGCTCGGTGATAGACCTCACCGTGGGCCTCGGCGACAGCACCGGACGCAGCGTGGTGCCCTTCGTGATAGGCAAGACCAGCGACAAGGCACGGCGCGACATACTGTCGGCGTCACTCAACGTGGGCAAAGAACACTTCAAGGGAGTGAAACACAAAGAGACCGCCGTAGTCTATAAGCAGGAACCTGACTATAACGGCGTGAACAAATACGACTACGGCACGGAGGTGGAGCTGTGGTATGTCGACGAAGACAAGACCGACGTGCAGAAGATGATACAAGACTTCAAGATAGACTCAAGCAAGATAATAGACCCCAACAACATAGACGACAGACGCCCCTCGCCCGACGAGGTGGAGGAGCGCGGCGGATGGCTGTGGTAAACGGACTCCTGTGAGCAGATTCAAGCATATAGTGTTGGTCGGGCTGGCAGCCCTGTGCACCACCGCAGCGGTGGCGCAAGAGATGCTTGTCCCCGCCGGACGCTGGCAGCAGCGCCCCCCAGCCGCCAAGAGCGCCGCAAGCGTCAGCCTGCCGTTCTTCGACGACTTCTCCAGCTACCGTGGCGCTCCCGCAGGCCACCTCTGGGCCGCCGGCGGAGCCTACGTAGGTGTCGACTATGGCCCGCTGCCGCCTACCGTCGGCGTCATGACCCTCGACGCCCTCGACGCCGACGGACGCCTGTACCCACAGGCGTCGACAAACGAATTCCCCGCCGACACGGCAATGTCGCTGCCCATACGCCTCGACGGGCTTGACAGCATAGACTCTGTGGTGATGAGCTTCTGCTACCTGCCTGGCGGCAGCGGCGCCAACCCCTGGGAGACTGTTGGCGACACCCCCGACGCACAAGACTCGCTGTTCCTCGACTTCTACAGCGCCGCCGACAGCACATGGCACACCGTGTGGAGCCGCGGCGGCACCAGCGCGGCACGCCTCAGACAGGAGACCGGGCGCGACTGGCAGTACGTGGCGATACCCATTGCCGACAGCAGCTACCTCGACTCCACGTTCCGCTTCCGCTTCCGCAACCACTGCTCCCTCGAATACAACGGCAAAGCCGGCATGATGGGCAATGTGGACCAATGGAACATCGATTACGTGATGATCGACCGTGGGCGCACCGCAGACAGCATCGGCGTCTTCCGCGACGTAGCCTTCGTCAAGCCGGCACCGACCATGCTCAGACACTACCGCTCCATGCCGGCACGCCAGTATCGCAGCGGCGACATGGCGCAAAGCCTGCAGATGACCATCGCCAACCTCTACTCCTCGCCCATAGCGTCCTACTACAGCTACAACATACTTGACAGCAACGGCACCGTGCTCCACACCTACGACGGAGGCTACCAGAACGCTCCGGCGCAAGGCTACCAGACGGAGCCCGTGCACGCCACACCCTCTGTGGATTATGCCTTCGAGGTGAGCGACAGCAAGCGTACCTACACCATCGTGCACAACGCCCGTGAAGGTGCCACCGGCGACGAGCACCCATGCAACGACACCGTGCGCTACCAGCAGATATTCAGCAACTACTACGCCTACGACGACGGCACGGCGGAGAACGGCTACGGCCTCACCTCCACGGCCGACACCGTATCGCTCGCCTACCGCTTCGACCTCAACGTCAGCGACACCCTCAGCGCCATAGACCTGGCCTTCAACCGCACCTTCGAGGGCGCCAACGAGGGCATACTGTTCTACCTCACCGTGTGGCAGGCCGACAACGGCACCCCCGGCACCATCATCTACCGCGACAGCGAGACACGCCGCCCCCTGCTGCCCGACAGCGCCGCCCTCGACGGCGGCCACGGAGCCTTCCACCGCTATGTGCTCGACCGCAGCGTGGTGGTCAGCGGCAGCATCTTCGTGGGGCTTAAACAAGTGGGCAACGAGTTCATCAACATAGGCTTCGACCGCAGCTTCAACAGCGCCGACCGCATCTACCACCGCACCGCCATGGAATGGGAGCAGAGCATCCTCAGCGGCTCGCTGATGCTGCGCCCCTGCTTCGGACAGGCCGCCACGATAGGCATCGACACACCGGAGCCCACCACGCCGCAGGTGGCCCTCTACCCCAACCCCGCCGACAGGCAGGTGACCATCGACGGCATCGGCGACGGAAGCCTCGTGACGCTGTACGACCTTCAGGGCCGACGCCTGCTCGACACCAAGGGCAACACCGTGGCCACCGCCGACCTGCCCGACGGCATGTACATCGTGAGGATAGTCACACGCAGCGGTTCGCTGCACACCAAGAAACTCATTATCAGACATTGACTCCATGGACGAGGAACCCCTTGAGATAGAACAGCAGGAGCAGGAGCTCTACGAACACCACCGCTTCACCGTCGACCGCGGGCAGGAAGCGCTGCGCCTCGACATATACCTGCAGATGCGCCTCAGCGGCGTCTCCCGCACCAAGATACAGGCCGCCGCCAAAGCCGGCTGCATACAGGTGAACGACAAAGCCGCCAAGCCGAGCTACAAGGTCAAGCCGCAGGATGTCATAAGCGTGCTGCTGCCCGAGCCGCCCCACGAGTTCGAGCTGACACCCGAGAAGATAGACTTCCCCGTCGTGTATGAAGACGACGACGTGCTGGTCATCGACAAGCCCGCCGGCCTGGTGGTGCACCCCGGCGTGGGCAACTGGACGGGCACGCTGGTCAACGGCCTCCTCCACTATCTCGGCGACAAAGCCACCCCCTACCTCGTGCACCGCATCGACAAAGACACCTCGGGCCTGCTGCTCGTGGCCAAGACCGAGGAGGCGCAGGTGGTGCTCGCCAAGCAGTTCTTCGACCACACCATAGAGCGCAAGTACAACGCCCTGGTGTGGGGCGACTTCGACGAAGACGACGGCACCATCGTGGGCAACCTGGCGCGCTCGCCCCGCGACCGCCGCATCATGGCCGTCTGCGACGACGAGCACGGCAAGCACGCCGTCACCCACTGGCACGTGCTGGAGCGCTTCGGCTACGTCACCCTTGTAGAGTGCGTCCTCGAGACCGGCCGCACGCACCAGATACGCGCCCACATGAAGCACATCGGGCATCCGCTGTTCAGCGACGCCTCCTACGGCGGCGACGCCATCCTCAAAGGCACCACCTTCAGCCGCTACAAGCAGTTCGTGGAGAACTGCTTCGAGGCCTGTCCGCGGCAGGCGCTGCACGCCCGCATCCTCGGCTTCGAGCACCCCCGCACCGGCAAGCACATGCACTTCGAGAGCCCCCTGCCCGGCGACATGCAGGCGCTCCTCGAGCGCTGGCGCAAATACAGCAACACCAAAGACTTGGCATGAAAAAGCACATCATAGTGGCAATCCTGGTTGCCATGCTGTGCCGCCTCGCTGCGGCGCAGACCTTCCCCTGGCAGGACACCCTGAAGCCCCTCGACCAGCGTGTGGAGTGGCTCATACAGAACCTCACCCTCGACGAGAAGCTCTCGCTCATGGTGCACCAGAACCCCGCCATCCCGCGCGTGGGCCTGCCGGCCTACAGCTGGTGGAACGAGGCGCTGCACGGCGTCGGCCGCGCCGGCTACGCCACCGTCTACCCCATGCCCATAGCCCTCGCCGCCACCTTCGACCCGCAATTGGTGCGCAACGTGTTCAACAACGTGGCCCTGGAGGCGCGCCTCAAATACCGCGAGGCGCAGGACACCGGCGGCACCGGCGACTACACGGGCCTCACCTTCTTCACCCCCAACATCAACATCTTCCGCGACCCGCGCTGGGGCCGCGGCATGGAGACCTACGGCGAAGACCCCTACCTCACCGCCATGATGGGCCTGGCCTGCGTCAACGGCCTGCAGCATGCCTACGACCATCACGACGGCCCCACCGGGCTCTCGGCGGCGGCCTGCCTCAAGCACTTCGCCGTGCACAGCGGCCCCGAGGGGGTGCGCCACGAGTTCGACAGCCGCGTCAGCGACCGCGACCTGCGCACCACCTACCTGCCAGCCTTCGAGTACATCATCAAGAACAGCGATGTCCAGCAGGTGATGTGCGGCTACAACCGCCTCAACGGCGAGCCCTGCTGCACCAACCGCCGCCTCTTCGACATACTGCGCAACGAGTGGCACTACGACGGCATCCTCGTCACCGACTGCTGGGCGCTGAACGACGCCTACGAGCGCGACACCGTCATCCCGCGCCACCGCACCCACGCCACCGCCGCCCTCGCCTACGGCGACGCCTTCGGCAGCGAGGTCGACCTCGAGTGCGGCAGCGGCCGGCCGGCCCTCCGCGAGGCCATGCAGCAAGGGCTCGTGCCCGAGAGCAAGGTCGACGAGCACGTCAGACGCATCCTGACGACACGCCTCCGCGCCACAGAACAATCGTCGCGCTCCGCCATCGCCGCCGCCGAGCCCCCCGACGTCGCACCCGCCTCCATGGTGCTGCTCAAGAACGACGGCGTGCTGCCGCTCAACGAAGGCGAGCACCTGCGCCTCGAAGGTCCCAACGTGTGGGACAGCCTCATGCCGCTGGGCAACTACAACGGCACGCCGCGCCACACCGTCACCATCGGCGAGGCCCTCGGCCGCTACCAGGCACTCAGCGCCGGCGACGGCAAGACGCTCGTCTACTGCGGCGGCCTCAGCCCACAGCTCGAGGGCGAGGAGCTGCCCGTGGAGAAGGAGGGCTTCTACAAGGGCGACCGCACCCGCATAGAGCTGCCGCGCGAGCAGGTGGAGGACATCAAGTCCTTCAAGGCCCAGGGCTACCGCGTCGTCCTGGTGCTCTGCACCGGCAGCGCCATCGCCCTCGAGGAGGTCATCGACGACTGCGACGCCGTCCTCGTGGCCTGGTACGGCGGCCAGGACATGGGCACCGCCGTCCGCCAGCTGCTCTTTGGCCTCCGCGACGACTTCGGACACCTGCCCGTCACCTTCTACCGCAGCACCGACCAGCTGCCCGACTTCAGCGACTACAGCATGCAGGGCCGCACCTACCGCTACCCCGCCACCGAGCCCCTCTTCCCCTTCGGCTACGGCCTGAGCTACAGCTTCTACCAGCTCTACGAGACCGCCGTCAGCGAAGCCGACTTCACCGTCAGCGGCATCATCAGCCAGTGCAACACCGACGTCCCCGAGGCCGCGAGCCACCGCGCCGCGGTGCAGGTATACCTGAAGAACGACGCCGACCCCGACGCCCCCGTCAAGCAGCTCGTAGGCCTCTGCCCAGTCGTCTTCCGCAAAGGCGAGCCCACCCGCAAGCCCTTCAGCATCAGGCTCGACCCCTTCTGGTTCCGCCAGTACAACCCCGCCACCGGCCGCATGGAGGAACCCGCCGACGGCACCCGCTTCACCCTCCAGGTGGGCTTCAGCAGCGACGACCGCGACCTCTTCGACTATCCCTTCGTCTATCACAACCGCAAGTAGCGCACCTCCGCCCGAACCATCGGTTTTTACATCCCCGCACCACCCTTTTCCGACGCCCGGAAGAGGCATTATTTCATATCTGAACATCAGCCTTTTACCGCATCATCTCTTATATTGGTCTTTAGTTAGTCTTTAGTATGTCTTTAATTAGGCTTACAAATGTAAGTGATAGTAAGGTGATATATATGTTATATATAGTGAAAATCAAGCGGTTAAAGCGCTGGAACACCCCTATGACAGCAAAGCCTGAACGGCAGCAACGGGGATAGCGTGCCGCCAACTGGCAGCGCTATGCCGCCAGGCGGCAGCAGAAAAAAGAAGGATAGTTCTATCGGGGACGCACGGCGCGCACGGGGTGACCCCTGTAGCGGTCGGAGCCGCCTATACCATAAGACAGCACGCCGCCCTGCGACGTGAAGGCGAGGCACCACGCCCCGTCGGGGTCGTCGGCAAGGGTGGACGACCAATAGAAGCCCCCCGTGCCTGGCGAGTCCATGCCGGTCTCCGTCGCGCCGCCGGCGGCGGGCAGGAAGATGCTGTTGCCGTTGGCTCCCGTGAAGCGGCAGCCGCCGACGCCGTCGAGGGTCGTCCAGAAGGCGGCGCTGTTGTCGACGAGCTCCTGCCAGTCGGCGGAGGAGGGGGTGCGTGCACCGCTGCCAAGGCGCAGGGCGGCGGCATCGTCGTCGGGCAGGAGGGCCGTCAGGCCGTCGACCGGCCCGAAGGACGGCATGGTGTTGTAGCGGGTCAGCGCGTCGAGGTTCCCGTCGGCGCTTGCGGTGGCGTGACGGTATGACTGCCAGCCGTAGACGTCCTTGGGAGCGGTCTCGCCCCAGGCGATGTAGTCGCCATAGGCTGCGGGGGTTGCCGCGCCCACATTGCATTCGGCCCAGAGCAGGCCGCTCGGCAGGCCGAGGTCCACCCAGCCGTCGGGGACGGCCCGGTAGCCGTTGTCGGCGGCGGAGCGGCGGTCGGCGGCCTCTTCGTCGTCGCAGCCGGCCAAGGCCAGGGCCAGCACGGCGGCGGCGACGGCGGCGACGGCCCTCAGTGTATGTCTTGCGGGATGGCTCATTTCGGGGTGCAAAGATACGAAATAATATCCAAACGGCGGCAACTCAGCCCCCTTTTTTGAGCCGCCGGCGGCGGGGGCGGCACAATAATCCGCGGCATACCGCGTTTATACTCAGAAACAACAAAAACCGAAGAACGACATGAAAAGGTCTCTTTTGACGCTGGCCCTCGTGGCCGCTTTCGCCGTCTGCCAGGCGCAGCACGACAGCATTCCGGAGCGCGACCCGCTGATAGTGCAGCGCATCGGCGAGTGGCAGGACCTGAAGTTCGGCTTTATGATGCATTGGGGCATCTACGCGCAATGGGGCGTCGTGGAGAGCTGGAACCTCTGCAACGAGCCGTGGATCAACAGAAACGGCGCCAACTACGAGGACTACAAGCGCGAATACTGGGCGCTGAACAAGACCTTCAACCCGCAGCACTTCGCGCCCGAGCGGTGGGCGGCGGCGGCCAAAGGGGCCGGCATGCGGTATGTGGTCTTCACCACCAAGCACCACGATGGCTTCTGCATGTTCGACAGCAAGCAGACCGACTACAGCAGCACCGGCAGCGAGTGCCCGGCCAAGACCGACTTCACGCGCGGCGTGGTGGAGGCCTTCCGCGCGGCGGGCTTCTGGACGGGCCTGTATTTCAGCAAGCCCGACTGGCACAACGACGACTACTGGGCCCACGAGTGGGCCACCCCCGACCGCAACGTCAACTACTCCATAGCCGACCACCCGGAGCGCTGGCAGCGCTACTGCGACTTCACATACAACCAGATACGCGAGCTCACGCACAACTACGGCAAGATAGACATACTGTGGCTCGACGGCGGATGGGTGAGGCCGGCGTGGAGCGTCAACGACGAGACGCGCCCCTGGCTCGGCTGCAGCGGTCAGGTGCAGGAACTCGACATGCGGCGCCTCGCCGGCATAGCACGCGAGCGCAACCCGCAGACAATCATCGTCGACCGCAGCGTCGGCGGACGCTATGAGAACTACCGCACACCCGAGAAGCAGGTGCCCGACACGCTGCTCCCCTACCCCTGGGAGACCTGCATGACAATGGGCGACAGCTGGAGCTATGTGCCGGGCGACAACTACAAGAGTGTCAAGGAGCTGATACACATGCTGTGCGACGTCGTGGCCAAAGGCGGCAACCTGCTGCTCAACGTGGGGCCCGACGCCGACGGCAACCTTCCGGCCGAAGCGCTGCAGCGCATGGAAGCGATAGGCCGGTGGCTGCAGAAGAACGGCCACGCCATATACGGCACGCGGCCGCTGAGCCCCTACTGCGAGGGCCGCGTCCGCTACACGCAAAGCAAGGACGGCCGCCACCAGTACGCCATAACCCTCACCGACGAGGCTCCCTACGCCACAGTGAAAGAACTAAAAGGAAAGGCACGCAAATGACAAAGGAAGAACGCTACAAAAGCCTGCTGCCGCAGGTGAAAGCCCTCTGCGAGGGCGAAGACGACATGATTGCCAAGATGGCCAATGTGGCGGCGCTGCTGCACACGGAGTTTGGCTTCTGGTGGGCGGGCTTCTACCGCGTCGTGGACAACGAGCTGCTGCTGGGCCCCTTCCAAGGGCCTATAGCGTGTGTGCACATAGCCTACGGCCGCGGCGTCTGCGGCACAGCGTGGAAGGAACGCCGCACCGTCGTGGTGCCCGACGTGGAGGAGTTCCCAGGCCACATAGCCTGCTCGTCGGAGAGCCGCAGCGAGATAGTGGTGCCGCTGTTCAAGGGCGACGACGTCATCGCCGTCCTCGACATCGACAGCCGCGAACTCAACACCTTTGACGACACCGACGCACGCTGGCTCGAACAGGCCGTCAAAGCACTATGACCCAACACCATGGAAGAACCAACCCCTCTGAGAGACAGAAAAAAGAAAAGCCCCTGCGTAGGGGCTTGCTGGTGGTCTGTGGGAGATTCGAACTCTCGACCTCTTCCGTGTGAAGGAAGCGCTCTGAACCAACTGAGCTAACAGACCGAAGGTGGTGCTTTTTCTCTCTAAAGCGGTTGCAAAAGTACACTATTTTTTTTACATGGCAAAATAAATCTTTCAATGGGCGACAAAAAAAGACTGTTCTACAAATCCCAGATCGTCGGTATTATCTGGATATCAGTATCATTAGTCATCATTGCAGCCATCGGCTTTTTTTCGTCGCGCAAGAGTGCGACAACGGTGCAAAACGACAGCGTCGGCACCGAAAACATCAAAATATTGGCATCGAAGGAAGACTCTGCCTATCACCAGCGATACAAGACGCGCAGGCACAAGGACATAGCCACACACAGGTACCACGACGACTACCGGACAGACAGCACAATGTACGGCATCCAGACGCCGGCGACAAAGCGTCAACCTCTTGTCGTTGAGCTCAATAATGCCGACACAACGTCGTTGCAGCTGCTGCACGGCATAGGGCCGGCATACGCACGCCGCATAGTGCGCTATCGCGACAGGCTCGGCGGCTTCACCGACGTCGGCCAGCTGCTTGAAGTCTATGGCTTCACCCCTGAACTGCTGGCACATATAGCGCCCTCGCTGACGCTCGACACCACCGCAATACGTCGCATCGAGATAAACAACATAGGCCTGAAAGAGCTCATAAAGCACCCGTACATAGAATACTACCAGGCACGCGACATCGTGAATCTCAGGAACAAAGGTGTGCGCTTCAGCACCGCCGAAGACCTGCGCGCCGTGCCGTCGATGGCCGACAGCACGCTGGCCAGATTGCTGCCGTATATCAGTTTCGACAGCTGCAGATAGGGCAATAAACATTCAGCGCCGCACAATATTACGAAGGCCACAGCGTTATTGAGGCAAAAACACCAAGACCATGTTGACTTCCAAACACTCCTGGGTCGCCGTCATGACCCATTACAATGCCGAGTTGCTGGTAGCCAAGCGCTTTGAAGAGGCCGAGCCGCCGATAGAGTACTACCTGCCCATGCTGGCCAACCGCGACAAGCGCTACAAACGCAAAGAGCTGCCCGAGAAGCCCATGTTCCCATGCTATATCTTTGCACGCATAAACGACAGGCAGATCTACCAGACACGCACCACAAAGGGTGTCATATACATAGTCAGCAGCCAGCACAGCATAATACAGGTGCCTGACAACGAGATAGAAGCCATACGCCGTTTCGAAGCCACCCAAAGGGAATTCCACGTGCACGAGACAGCCAAGCTGGTCAAGGGCGCGCAGGCCACCATACTGAGCGGCGAGTTTGCCGGCATGCAGGGGCGTCTCATCAAAGAGTGCAAGGACGGCAATTTCTGTGTGGAGATCAGCGTGCTCAACATGTCTTTTGTGGTGCATATAAAGCGCAGCGAACTCCGCGCGCCAACGAATGAGGAGCTAACCAGCAATGAACCAGGCTTGTTTGAAAATCACTAATTATAGTTATTGTGGGGTCACGCAGAAGGTTGTACTTTTGCACTCAGAAAATGGAGAGACAGACAATCTTTAGAAAGCCCATTTTTGTTTTAGGATTAATGACTTAGAGGACGCACTACGCTGCGGCCTCTTTGTTTATCACATACATGCGGCAGACGCCGAATGTCAGCTTGCGCTGACATGACTCCTGAATCCTGAACCCTGAATTCTGAATTAGCTGCAGAAAGGCGTCGCCCTTGGGGAAGCGCTCTATGCTTCGCGGCAGGTATGTATATGCTTCGCGGCTGCCAGCCAGACGCTGGCCGAGCCAGGGGATGATGCGACGTGTATAGAGGTTGTAGAAAGGGCGTATGAGGGAGCTGTCAGGCGTGGCCAGCTCCAGTATCACCATGCGTCCGCCGGGCTTCAGCACCCGCAGCATCTCGTGCAGGCCCTGCTCCAAGTGCACAAAGTTGCGCACGCCGAAAGCACAAGTGACGGCGTCGAAGCTGGCTTCCCCGAAGGGCAGGCGCTCAACGTCGGCAAGCCTGTATTCTGCCTGAGGGGCTTTCCGCTTGGCGATGGCCATCATCTCCTCGCTGAGGTCTACGCCCGTCACCTGTAGGGACGCGGCGTGCCGCGTCCGCAGCAGTTCCACCACCATATCGCCCGTGCCGCAGGCCACATCCAGCACCTTGCCATGCAAGCCTTGTACAGCGCGCTTCCGCCAACAGCGATCGAGGCCGGCCGTCATAAGGTGGTTCATGCGGTCATAGTCGCGCGCTATCTTGTCGAAATCATAGGCCATAGCGGCAGAGTGCGTATATAACCGACGTGGCAAAGGTGGTGAGCACCAGCAGCGGCAATGCGGGGTCGAGCTGGCGCCCCTCTCTGTGCCACACAATGTGGAGGTGCCACCCGAAGATGGCCGCGGTAGCCACAGGCCACCACGAGCCGCTACCCACCAGCATCAGCAGATAGCCACCCACCACAAGCACCGTTTGGTAGATGCGTGCATTGCGTACCCCGATGCGCAAAGGAACGGTGCGCCTGATACCTTCGTCGCTCTGCATGTCGCGAATATTATTGACATTCAGCACCGCTACACTCAACAGCCCTACACCCACAGCTGGCAGCAGCAGCCATAATTTGAGGTCTATGGTGTGTGCCACGACGAAGTAGCTACCCAGCACGCTCACCAGGCCGAAGAAGATGAAGACGAACAGGTCGCCGAGGCCGATATAGCCGTAGGGCTTCTTGCCGAGGGTGTAGTGCGTGGCCGCCCAGATGGCGGCGGCGCCAAGCAGCAACACCCACCAGGGGCTGCCGGACACCAGCACCATAGCCAAGCCGATCACGCAACAGGCCACAACCGTCCCGTTGATTGCGCGCCACATCTGCCTGACGGTGAGGCCTCCGTCGGTCATGCTGTAGTTGGGGCCTTCCCTACCCTCGCCGTCCACACCGCTCAGGTGGTCGCCCATCTCGTTGCTGAGGTTGCTGAGCACCTGCAGGGCACAGGCAGTCAGCAATACAAGCGCAAAAGCCCAGCCGTTGTCGCCATGCTCGCCCTGGGCCAAAAGGCCTCCGCACACCACCCCTGCCAGCGACAGGGGCAATGTGCGGAGACGCATAGATTTTACAAGAGCCTTTACCATTACTTCACATCCACCTTGATGCAGAGCTCGTCGAGCTGTTCCTGGGCAATGGGGCTGGGGCTGCCGCTCATCACGTCGCGGCCCGAGTTGTTCTTCGGGAAGGCTATGAAGTCGCGTATGGAGTCGGCACCGGCAAAGATGCTGCACAGGCGGTCGAAGCCGAAGGCCAGGCCGGCGTGTGGCGGAGCGCCGTAGGTGAAGGCATCCATCAGGAATCCGAACTGCGCGGCGGCGCTCTCGTCGGTGAAGCCCAGGGTGTGGAACATCTTGTTCTGCAGCGTGCGGTCGTGGATACGTATGGAGCCGCCGCCCACCTCGGTGCCGTTCATGACGATGTCGTAGGCGTTGGCGCGGATGTCGCCCCAGCGGCTGGGGTCGTCCAGCAGGGGCTCGTCCTCGGGCTTGGGAGCCGTGAAGGGGTGGTGCATGGCGTAGTAGCGCTGCGTCTCGTCGTCCCACTCCAGCAGGGGGAAGTCGATGACCCAGAGGGGTGCGAACTTCTGCGGGTCGCGCAGGCCGAGCTGCTGGCCCATCTCGAGGCGCAGGGCGCAGAGCTGCACTCTCGTCTTCATGGCGGGGCCGCAGAGGAGCAGCATCAGGTCGCCGGGCTTGGCGCCCATCTTGTCGGCGATGGCCTTGAGGGCCTCGGCGTCGTAGAACTTGTCCACCGAGCTCTTGAACGAGCCGTCGGCGTTGTATTTGATATACACCATGCCACCGGCACCCACCTGCGGACGCTTCACAAAGTCGGTCAGCGCGTCGAGCTGCTTGCGCGTGTACTCGGCGCAGCCCTCAGCCACGATGCCCACCACGAGCTCGCTGCCGTCGAAGAGGCCGAAGCCGTGGCCCTTGACCACGTCGGTCACCTCCTTGAACTCCATGCCGAAGCGGATGTCGGGCTTGTCGGAGCCGTAGAGGCGCATGGCGTCGTGCCATGTCATGCGGGGGAACTTGTCGAACTCAATGCCCTTCATCTCCTTGAAGAGGTGCTTGGCCAGGCCCTCGAACATGTTGAGCACATCCTCCTGGTGCACGAACGACATCTCGCAGTCGATCTGCGTGAACTCCGGCTGGCGGTCGGCGCGCAGGTCTTCGTCGCGGAAGCAGCGCACTATCTGGAAGTAGCGGTCCATGCCGGCCACCATGAGCAGCTGCTTGTACTGCTGCGGGCTCTGCGGCAGGGCGTAGAACTCGCCGGGGTTCATGCGACTGGGCACCACGAAGTCGCGGGCGCCTTCGGGCGTGCTCTTGATGAGCATGGGGGTCTCTATCTCGAGGAAGTCGCGGTCGGAGAGGTAGTTGCGCACCAGCATAGCCATGCGGTGGCGCATCTCGAGGTTCTGGCGCACGGGGTTGCGGCGTATGTCGAGGTAGCGGTAGCGCATGCGGAGGTCGTCGCCGCCGTCGCTCTGGTCCTCGATGGTGAAGGGCGGCGTCTTGGCCTCGTTGAGGATGGTGAGGGTGGCCACCTCTATTTCAATCTCCCCGGTGGGGATTTTCGTGTTCTTCGAGCTGCGCTCGATGACCGTGCCGGTCACCTGTATGACGTACTCGCGCCCCAGACGGCGGGCCTGCTCGCAGAGCGGCGCGTTGGTCTCCATGTTGAACGCCAGCTGCGTGATGCCGTAGCGGTCGCGCAGGTCGACGAAAGTCATGCCGCCGAGGTCGCGCGAGCGCTGCACCCAGCCGGCGAGGGTCACGGTCTGTCCGACATTGGCGAGGCGGAGCTCGCCGCAAGTATTAGTCCTATACATAATTACACAAGTTTTCGTACATTTAAACAAGGTGCAAATTTACAAAAAATATCCTAACCGCAGCAAATAACTTTGGCTTTTTTCACATCGGTGCCGGAGACGGTGTCCCTACGGAGCCCTCACGCCCTGGGCGCGTAGTTGCGTCGTCGTCCCTACGCCGCTTCTACGGAGTCCCTACGGCCGTTCTTCAGTAGTTCTTCAGTAGTTCTTCAGTGCAGCACTGAAGAACTACTGAAGAACTACTGAAGAACGGCCGTACCGGGTCCGAAGGGGATGCGTAGGGGGTGCGGTGTCGGCGGGGTGTCGATTTTAAGAAATTTTTACTAATGTACTTCATATTTGATTTTATTTTGTATCTTTGCATTTTTAAAACGACCGCGATGTACAGTCACCTGGAAGTAGAAGAAGGCACGTATATACCCTATGACCCAGCGCTTTATCCGCAAGACAACGCGCAGCGCCACCTTGTGGAGGTGAAGGCTCCGAAAGCCGGCGCGAGGCAGTTTGTGTTCGACGAGAGCTACCCATACATAGACCGTTCTCTCGGCTACCGCCTGCAGCGCAATATCATCGGGCCGCTGTTCCTGTGGCTGGTCGTCTACCCCTTGAACAGGCTGAAGTACGGCCTGCGCATCGAGGGGCGCGGCAACCTGCGCCGGTGGCGCAAGGAGCTGAAGGGCGGCGCCGTGGCGGTGTGCAACCACGTGTACCAGTTCGACGCGGTGTGCGTCAAGCAGACGCTGAGCTGGTGGCGCCACATCTGGATACCGATGTACGCCAAGCACTTCAACGGCGGGCAGTACTGGTTTGTGCGCTATGTTGGCGGCATACCGGTGCCTGAGAAGCGTAGCGGCATGCGCAAGTTCGACGAGGCATTCGACCACTACCACAGCCGCGGCGAGCATGTGCTGGTGTTCCCTGAGGAGGTGCGGTGGGACTGGTACGAGCCGATACGCCCTTTCCGCAAAGGCGCTTTCACCATGGCCTACAAGTGGGGCTGCCCGGTGGTGCCGCTGGCCATCAGCTACCGCGAGCGCAAGGGGCTCTACCGCCTCTTCGGGCCCAAGGAGATGCCGACGGTGACCATCCGCGTGGGCGAGCCGCTGATGCCCGACACCACGAAGCCCCGCAAGGAGGAGACCGAGCGGCTGCGCGCCGAGGCCCACACGGCGATGGTGCGCCTGGCGGGCATCAGGCACAACCCCTGGGAGGCGGTGCCTGATGACGAATTGAAAACTGAAAATTGAAAACTACAAACATACGACAATGAAGACTAGCAACATGATTGTGCCGAACCTGCTGTTGGGAATGGCTGGCGGCATACAGTACCGCGCCCTGGTGAGGGCCACGAAGAACCCGCGCAAGGCATCGGAGAAGACGCTGAGAGAGATACTGACCTACGCCAAGGACACCGTCTACGGCAAAGAACACAAGTTCAGCTACATCCTGGAGGCCCAGGACGACACCGAGCTCTACCGCCGCTACCGCGAGCAGGTGAAGCCCAACGAGTATGAGGACTTCCGCCCCTACGTGGAGCGCCACAAGCACGGCGAGGCCGACATCCTGTTCCCCGGCAAGCCGGTGCTCTACGCCACCACCAGCGGCTCCACGGCGGAGCCGAAGTGGATACCCATCACGGAGCGCTACCTGAAGACCATCTACGGCAAGATGACGAAGGTGTGGCTGTACAACTTCATACAGAACCGCCACAAGGTCTTCGCCGGCAAGATACTGTCGATAGTGGGCAAGGTCATCGAGGGCTACGCCCCCGACGGGACGGTGTACGGCTCGGTGAGCGGCGTGACGCAGAGGGACTGCCCCGGCTTCGTCAAGAAGCTCTACAGCAACCCGCAGTGTGTCTACTCCATAGCCGACTACACCTCGCGCTACTATGTGCTGATGCGCATGGGCATCGAGCAGGACATCACGCTGATAGTTACCGCCAACCCCTCGACCATCGTGGAGCTGCAGAACAACGTGAACCGCTACTACGACGACTATGTGAACGACATAGAGCACGGCACCCTGAAGGCCGACCTCGACATACCGGCCGAGATACGCGCCGAGCTGGAGGCCTGCCTTAAGCCCAACCCCAAACGCGCCGCCGAGCTGCGCGCGCTGAAGGCCAAGTACGGCGACGTGCTGCCCAAGCACTACTGGCCCAACCTGCAGATACTGAACACCTGGAAGTGCGGCAACACGAAGGTGTACCTCGACAAGTTCAAAGACTCCTTCCCCAAGGGCATGCTACACCAGGAGTTCGGCTACTTCGCCTCGGAGTGCCGCTTCGGCCTGGTGATGGACGACACGCTGAACAGCGTCATGTTCCCCCACATGCACTACTACGAGTTCATCAAGGAGGAGGACATGGACAACCCCAACCCGACCTTCTACCAGCTGCACGAGCTCGTCGAGGGCCAGCGCTACTGCCCCTACGTGACCACCTTCGCCGGCCTCTACCGCTACAACATGAACGACCTGCTTGAGGTGGGCCCGTGCTTCAACGCCACGCCCACGGTGCACATGATACAGAAGACCCACGGCATCGTCACGATGACCGGCGAGAAACTCTACGAGCGCCAGTTCATCGAGGCCGTGCACAAAGCCGAGGAGACCACCGGCCTGAAGACACGCTTCTTCATAGGCTTCGCCGAGCTGGCGGAGAGCCGCTACAACTTCTACTACGAGTTCGCCGACCAGGCCACCACGCAGGAGCAGGCGGAGAAGTTCACCGAGGCCGTGGATGCCGCACTGAAGGACATCAACATGGAGTACAAGGCCAAGCGCGAGTCGCTGCGCCTGAAGGACGCCGTCACCTACCGCCTGGAGCAGGAGAGCTTCGAGCACTTCAAGGAGCGCTGCATCAAGGAAGGCGCCCGCGACGGTCAGTTCAAGCTCAACCTGCTGCTGCAGGACGAGGTGCGCCACGCCAAGTTCAACGATCTGGTGAAGAAATGAGCATAGAGCTCTCTCTCGGCACCGCCAAGGCAGTGATATTCGACCTCGACGGCACGCTCTACAACAAGAAGGGCCTGCCGTTGAGGCTTATCGCGGCCGACGTGCCACACATGTTCATGCTGGGCAACGAACGCAAGGCCCGCAAGGAGCTCATGGGGCGGTGGTTCGGCGACGAGCACGCCTACTATGAGGCCCTCTACGCCCGTGTGGCGGAGATGAGCCACAGCACCGCCGACAAGGCGCGCCGCTGGTACGAGGACCGCTACATGCCGCAGATGCAACGCATACTGAAGCGCCACTACCACGTGGAGCCGTGGGCCGAAGGCATGATGGCCGACCTGCGGCAGAGGGGCATACGCACCGCCGTCTACTCCGACTACGGATGCCTGCGCGAGCGCCTCGAGGCTCTGGGCTTCGACTGCTCGTGGGTCGACGTGGTAGCCGACGCACCGGCCCTCGGAGGGCTGAAGCCCTGCAAGGAGTCGGCCCTAAGCCTGTGCAAGATGCTGGGTGTGGACCCCACTGATACCCTCATGGTGGGCGACCGCGACGACACCGACGGCGAGAGCGCGCGCCGCTGCGGCATGCGCTTCCAGTGTGTCAAGCTATAAGCGCTGTGACCAACACGGGAGCATACTTCGCCCGGCTGCGCGAGCTGGTGGCCCTGGAGCTCGAGGAAGAGCGGCAGAGCTACCGCCGCAGCCTTGAGGCCAAGGGGGCGTCGCTCACAGGCACCATACAGGAGCCTGGGTGCCGCTACCCCGTCAGGCCGGGCAACACAGCCTACAACCCAATGGGGCAGCTCACGCTGGAGCTGCGCTACGACGTGGGCGAAGACGAGGTGGAGCTGGACTTTGAGCCCGGCAAGCCGGTGACACTCTTCCACATGACCGACAGCGGCGCCAAGGAGCTGCCGCACCAATGCTACGTGGAGCACGTGGGCGACGGGCTGCTGACCGTCAGCGTGCCCAACAAGGCGGCGGCACAGAGCATCGTCGACACCGCCGCGCGCCACCTACTGGGTGTGCAGCTGGGCATAGACAACACAAGCTTCCGCGTGATGACCGAGGCGCTGCACGAGGCCGAGCGCAAGGACGACGAGCGCTTCGTGCGGCTGCGCGACGTACTGGTCGGCAACAAGCCGCCGGCATTCCGCAGCCTGCCGCAGCTGTCGTTCCCCTGGCTCAACCGCAGCCAGCAAGATGCCATACAGCGCGCCGTGGAAGCTCAACAGGTGGCCGTAGTGCACGGCCCTCCCGGCACCGGCAAGACCACCACCCTCGTGGAGGCCGTCATCGAGACCCTGCAGCGCGAGACACAGGTGCTCGTCTGTGCGCCGAGCAACGCCGCCGTTGACTGGATCAGCGAGCAGCTCATGCGGCGCGGCATACACGTGCTGCGCGTGGGCAACCCCCTGCGCATGAGCGACGAGATGCTCGACTGCAGCTATGAGCGCCGCTATGCCGCGCACCCCGACTACCACGAGCTGTGGAACATACGCAAGACGCTGCGCTCCGGCGCCAAAGGCGAGCAGGCTCACCGTCTGCGCAACCGCGAGACAGAGCTGGAGATAAAGATCAACGCCGACCTCTTCGAGCAGGCCCGCGTGGTGAGCAGCACGCTGATAGGCAGCGCCTACCACATCATGGAGCGGCGGCGCTTCAGCACCCTCTTCATCGACGAAGCCGCGCAGGCCCTGGAGCCTGCCTGCTGGGCTGCCATCCTCAAGGCCGACCGCGTGGTCATGGGCGGCGACCACCAGCAGCTGCCGCCGACGGTGAAGAGCATGGCCGCCGCCAAGGGAGGCCTGGCGGAGACGCTAATGCAGAAAGTGGTGGTGCGGTGGCCGCAATGTGTCAGCCTGCTCGACACGCAGTACCGCATGAACAGCGACATCATGGCCTTCCCCTCGCGCTGGTTCTACGGCGGACAGCTGAAGGCAGCACCCGAAGCCGCAACACGGCAAGTGTCGCCGCTGGACACGCCACTGATGTGGATAGACACCGCGCTGCTCGACACCGCCGAGCACGAGGTGCGCGGAAGCAGCCGCAGCAACGCCGACGAGGCGCGGCTGGTCATACACACCCTGCGCGACTACATAGACATGCTCTCGCCGCAGAAGGTGGAGAGCGAGCGCGTGGACTTCGGCATCATCACCCCCTACCGCGGCCAGGCACGCCTGCTGCGACGCCTGCTGAAGATGCAACACTACTTCCGCAAGCTCAGGCGCCACATCACCGTGGGCACCGTGGACGGCTTCCAGGGGCAGGAGCGCGACGTGATAGTCATCAGCCTCGTGCGAAGCAACGCCGAAGGACAGATAGGCTTCCTGCGCGACCTGCGCCGCATGAACGTGGCCATGACGCGCGCCCGCATGAAACTCATCATCGTCGGCAACGCCGCGACGCTGAGCCGCCACCACTTCTACCGCGAGCTGACGGAGCACATAAAGGAACACGGAGAATTCATAGAGATAAAACCCGATACCGATGAAAAAGCCTAAACTCTTCCGCTGGGCCCTGTGGTGGGGCCTGGGCATCGTGATTGCATGCCTGGCGGTGATTGTCATCGACGCCGTCATGAACATGGACAAAACAGGCGCCGACGAGATGAGCACCCCGATAATGGGCGCTTTCTACAAACTCATCTACAACTTTGGCATCTGGCCCATAGTGCTGTACATAGGTCTCATCGGGCCCATTCTCGAGGAGTTGTGTTTCCGCCTGTGGGGCAACGGCAAACAGTGGACGGGCTACACCTCCGTGGCGCTGATGGCTCTGTGGATGCTCTCTCTGGGCTGGCTGGCTGCCGCCATAGCCCTTGGTGCCGGCATAGCCGTCATGATTGTCTACCACAACGACAGAACACGGCGGCTCTTCGCGCTCATGCTGCTCTCGTCACTGCTCTTCGCTGCGGCCCACATAGGCAACTATAACCCCAGCGGCAGCCTGACCATGTTCCTCGTTGCCGTGCTCCACAAATTCGGCATGGGCCTGGCGGCATCCTATTTGGTCATCAACCACAACATACTTTGGTCCATGGGGCTGCACATACTGAACAACGGCGTGCTGGCCGTCATCTTCGGCGTGGGCGTCGGCATGGCCGCCGACACCGTTACCACCGCCGAGAACAAGGACTGCCGCATCACCCTGCGGCCGGTGCTGACGAAGAGTGCCGACAAAGACACCTATGTGCAGGGATGGCTTGACGACAGCTCCTACACCGACATCGGCACCCCTGGCAACATAGCCCAGACTCTTAACTCCATAGCACACATGAACGGCTCCACGACGCAATGCGACTACGAGTGGTCGGATTACCCCAAGGCAGAGATAACGGTGGTGATGCTCGGTGGTTGCCGCGACTACACACGCGCCGTCCGCCTGATGGAAGAAAAGCAATGGATAGCCACCGACACTGTAGAGCATGCCGACAGCGTGCGCACAATGTATGTTGGCGACAGCTCATACACCATCGCCGTTGAGCGCACCGTCACAATACGCAACACCTACGAACCCCTGTCGGGGATTTAATCACACCTCTATCTCGCCACTGATGCGGTCGTCGCCCCAGACGGCATACATGTTGGTACGGCCCTCGTGGAGGGTCATCTTGCCCTTGGCCTCAAGGTGCAGGCGGTAGAAGACGCACTGGTGCAGGTCGGCCTGGCCGCACACCACGTCGGTGGCGAAGGCCTCACAGGTGGGAGCGCCGCACACACCGCAGTCTATCTGCGGCAGGTGCTCCTTCATCCTCTCTATCTTTTCCATCTTCTCAAAGGCCTTCTTGCGGTCCTTGTCGAGGATGAGCATTGAACGCGGCTCCACCTCGTCCACAAAAGAGTTTGCCACAAGGTAGTCCTTGTACTTCTCCATCTCACGGTCACGCGGCATCTCGCCGTTGCGCTCGCGCTCGGCGGCCTTGCGGGCGCGGGCGTACATACGCTCGCCGCAGAGGAAACGGTTGTCGCAACTCAGCAGCGCTCCGGCGCAGCTCTGGTCGCAGGCCCTCAGCTCGAGAAACTCCACGCCCTCCACCTCGTCGTTCTCCAGCTTCTCGAGGAAGTCCATAACATTCTCTATGCCGTCTATCGAATAGCTGCGCTTGGCGGTACATATACGGCGCTCGCCGTTGGTGAGTGTCGAGAGGATGGCGTCGGCGCTCAGGCGCTGGCGCGTCAGCGGCGGGTACTGGTGGTTCTTGCCGTTGTCCTTTATCTGCTTGTATACACGGTTGAACAGCGAGTTCATGTTAATCACGCCGTCAATGATGCTCTTCTCCTCACCCACTGGGGCCTTCACTGCCGACACCTTGGCGGCGCAGGGCGTGATGTAGAAGAGGCCTATCTGTTCGCGCGGTATGCCACGGCTAAGCAGCTCCTGCAGGGCATACATGGCGCTGAGGTCCAGCGGCACCTTGATGGGCATTATGTTCTCCGTCAGCGACGGGTACTTGATCTGTATCAGACGCACTATAGCCGGGCAAAACGACGAGATGAGGGGCCTGATGTCGGGATGCTCGCGGGCGTATTTCTCCTTCACGTCGCGGTAGATGGAGGCTGCGCTCTCCACCTCCATCACATGGGCGAAGCCAAGCTCGCGGAGCGTGGCATAGACCTTGGAGACGCTTATCTCGTCGGGGAACTGGCCTATGAACACCGCCGGCAGCAACGCCACAGAATGGGGGTAGCGGCGGAACATCTCGAAGTCGTCGTCCTTGATGCTGATAGACTGTGCCGGGCACACCTCATAGCACTTGCCGCAGTCGATGCAGCGGTGCTCCTGTATGGTAGCCTTGCCGCCGTGTATGCGTATAGCCTCGGTAGGGCATATCTTCATGCAGCGCGAGCAGCCTATGCAGCGCTGTTCCTCAACCTGTAATGCGTGGTAAAAAGCCATTTCCTACTTATCTGCTTAACTACTTTTCTACTTACCTACTGGAAGTTCACTTCCATCTCCACGGTGGTTCCCACGCCCACTTCGGAGGTGACATTCAGCTTGTCTACATTCTTCTGCATGTTGGGCAGGCCCATGCCGGCGCCGAAGCCCATGTCGCGCACCTCGGGGCGCGCCGTGCTGTGTCCCTCCTCCATGGCCCACGCTATGTCCGGTATGCCGGGGCCCTTGTCGGCCACCACCATCTTAATCCTGTCGGGGTCTATGTCCACCAACACCTTGCCGCCGTAGGCATGGGCTATGGCGTTGACCTCGGCCTCGTAAAGCGCCACGACGACACGCTTCACCACCTGCGGGTCCACGTTGAGCTGTTTCAGCGTCTTCTTCACCGAGCTCGATGCCTTGCCGGCATTGACGAAATCGCCCTCTACTACTGTATATTCCTGATGCATCTTTCCAATTATGGGTTATGAGTCTTGAGTTGTGAGTTAAAAGCTGCCGCACCCGGAAAACTCCTAACTCTGAATTCTTAACTCTTAATTAATATAGCGGTTTCATTCCGGCCCCGTAGAGGATGCCGCAAGTCTTGAACATGGAGTACTGCGTGCAGATGAGCACCATGCCGTTCTCGTCGGCCAGCTCCACCATATCCTCTGTCGGCCGTTTGCCGCGCACGAAGATAACCACGTCGAGGTTGGCCATGTCGCAGGTGCGGATGGTCTGCACATTGCACAAGCCGGTGATCAGCACCGGCGTGTCCTTGAGCGTCAGCACGTCGCTCATCAGGTCGGAAGCAAAGCAATGCTCCACATCCATATCAAGCTTGTCGGCGCCAAGGCCTACCGTGGCGTCAAGTTTGTCAACAATAGCTTGTAAAGTCATAGTTTTGTGCGGTATATATTATTAATTGTTTCCGAGTGCAAATTTACGCATTTATTTCCACATGACAAAATTTTTGTATCTTTGCAGTATGAAAAACATTGTATCACTGGTCGTAACGTTCTTGTTAACAACCCTGAACGCCATGGCCGCGCCGCTGGCCGACTCGGCATGGCGCGCCGATGTCAAGAGCGTAGAACTCTACGTCGAGGGCGGTTCGCAGACCCTGCGCAACGAACAGGCCACCCCCGTGCTCACCCTCGACGGCGGCGGCCTGCTGGTTCTCGAGTTCGACATCCTCGGCACCGAGCCCGAACACCTGCGCTGGACCATAGGCCACTGCTCGCGCCACTGGCGGCCCGACAGCCTCGCCGTGCAAGACTTCATCATGGGCTTCCACGAAGGCTACATCGACGCCTACGACCCCTCCTTCACCACCCTCACCGACTACATCCACTACCGCACCACCCTGCCCGGCCGCTACACCTCGTTCACACACTCCGGCAACTACGTCGTCGCCGTCACCGACGACAGCGGCGACACCCTCCTCACGCGCCGCTTCTGCGTCAGCGAGGAGAGCGCCTCCCTGCACCTCGACCTTGCACGCCCCTACGACGGCATAGACCTCGACCGGCGCCAGGAGCTCGACGTCAGCGTCAGCTCGCAGACCCTGCCCCTCAACCAGCTCTACCTCAGCGTGGAGGCTCAGCAGAACGGCCGCCACGACAGCCGCCGCTGGCTCCAGTTCAGCGGCTACGACGGCCCAGCCCTCGCCTACCGCCACCGCCAGTGCAACATCTTCCACGGCGGCAACACCTTCCGCTACTTCGACTGCAGCAACCTGCGCACACCAATGTACAACGTGCTGCGCGTCACCGAATACGGCGGCGAGCTCCTCGCCCTGCTGCGCCCCGACCAGGACCGCTCCGCCAAGCATTTCATCACCGAGACCACCCTCCTCGGCGGCTACAAGGTCAACGTATGGGACCGCAACAACCCGCGCACCGAGGCCGACTACGTGTGGGTCAACTTCAGCCTGCCCGTGGAACAGCCATTCCTCGACGCCAACATCTACGTCGTCGGCGCCCTCACCGACTGGCGTCTCGACTCGCTGTCGCTCATGGAGTACAACCCCCAGCGGCGAGCCTACACCAAGCGCCTGCTGCTCAAGCAGGGCTACTACACCTACCAGCTCCTCGCCCTGCCCTCGGGGGCGGCGGCAGACACCGAGGCCTCTACCGCACGCCTCGAAGGCGACCACCGCGAGACCCCCAACCGCTACACCGTCTACCTCTACCACCGCAGCCCCGCCGACCGCGCCGACCGCCTGCTGGCCGTGGCCTACCGTTAGTGCAAAAAGCAACACAAGGCCTGCCGCTTTGACAAGCCTTGTGTTTTCAGCCTTATAACATTTGCGCCCTGCGCACTCACTCCACCGCCAGCTTCTGCGCAGCGATGCCTCGCGGCGTGGTGATGCGCACTATGTATATGCCCTTGGCAAGGCCCGCGAGGTCGAGCACACAACCCTCCGACCCCGCCGCCTCGCGGCGCAGCAACAAGTCGCCTTTCACCCCGAGCAGCTCCACCGTCTGCAGCCCCGCCTCACAGCGCACCGTCGCGTTGCCGCGCGCCGGGTTCGGCGTCACGCTGAACTCCACCCTGGCAGGCCCATCCTCGATGCCTATCTCCGACATGCTGAAGCTGAACGGCCCAGCCCACGGCGTCCACTCGTCGCGCGCAAAACGGCAGCGCGCCTTGACGTAC
>OMXC01000004.1 GCA_900314925.1 uncultured Bacteroidales bacterium | reverse complement strand
TCGTCACAGGGTGGTCGAAGACTACGACCTCGATAGGCCGCAGGTGTAAAGGCAGCGATGTCAAAGCCGAGCGGTACTAATTACCCGAAGACTTTCCGTACAATTGAAAATTCAAAATTGAAAATTGAAATGGGTTGCGTCAAATACACCCCGATAAATTCAATTTTCACCTTTCAATTTTCACTTTCTCTTATATGTCTTGTGCCAATGTGCCAAAAACATTACTTTTGGTGGCTATGGAGTGAGTGTTCACTTCACCTCTTCCCATTCCGAACAGAGAAGTTAAGCCTCACATCGCCGATGATACTGCACTTGTTTGTGGAAAAGTAGGTCGCCGCCAATCTTTTTAAGGGAACCGATAGTTCGGTTCCCTTTTTTTGTTTTGTCTATTTTTTGCAATATGAGTCTTGGTTGCCTCATTTTCCTGGCGTTGACGGCAAAAGCCTATTTCTGCCCACCATCGGATACTTTATCATATAAAAAAAAGCCCACGCAAAGCGTGGGCTTTTTTGCTTGAATCTGTGAGCGATTAACCCTCCTGGATGGCACCGGTGGGGCAAGCGCCAGCGCAGGTACCGCAGCTAACGCAAGCGTTCTCGTCGATCTTGTAGATGTCGCCTTCGCTGATAGCTCCGACGGGGCACTCATCGATGCAGGTGCCGCAAGCAACGCAGATGTCAGTAATTCTGTAAGCCATTTTGTTTTCTTTTTTTTAGGATTAATATTGCAATATTCTTGCTTAAAGCAGGTGCAAAAGTACTACTTTTTTTCAATATGGCAAAATTATTTCACCATTTTTGGTGAGGTGTATAAGTGATGATGCTGATAGTTAGCGGTATACGTGATGTGGATATGAGCGTTGTGGAAGCTGTATAGTAGTGCAAAAGGATTGCTAAGAGGTGCAGTGGAGTTTTTTTTGTACCTTTGCATGCCGAAAATGAAAGGGCATTTTTGTGGAATATTTTGATATAAAGAATGATATGAATGATTTCTGGATATCGTTTCTGACGGTAATCAATGAGATGAGCCCTTATCTATTGTTGGGCTTTCTAATTGCCGGGGTGCTTCATGTATTTGTTCCGAAAGGTTTTTACTCCAGATATCTGTCGAGCGATAATAAGTTTTCCGTGCTTTATGCCGCTTTGCTTGGCATCCCGTTGCCGCTTTGTTCGTGCGGTGTGATACCGACGGCCATAGGTCTCAAGAACGAGAGAGCGTCGAAGGGTGCTGTGGCATCGTTTCTCATTGCCACTCCGCAGACGGGTATTGATTCTATTTTGGCCACGTTTTCATTGATGGGGTTGGGGTTTGCTGTGGTGCGTCCGGTTGCCGCCTTGGTGACTGGTATATGCGGCGGATTGTTGGTGAATCGTTTTGCCAGCGGTGTGGAAGGCGGTACTTCTGACGGAGTTGTATGCGGTGTGGAACGTGGTAATCGAGTATGGCGGGTGCTGAAGTATGCTTATTTCAGCATGATGCAGGATATAGGACTCCGGTTGATTGTCGGGTTGCTTCTGGCAGCCCTCATCAATGTGGCGGTGCCCGATGAGTTTTTCCTTACGTTCGGTTCGCAACCGCTGTTGCAGATATTGGTGATTCTTGTGGTTGCTGTGCCGATGTACATCTGCTCCACCGGCAGCATACCTGTTGCTGCCGCGCTGATGATGAAGGGGCTGTCGCCGGGTGCCGCGCTTGTGATGCTCATGGCTGGCCCGGCAGTCAATCTGGCATCAATTATGGTGGTACGCAAGTCTATGGGTAGCAGGTTTACCTGGATATACTTGCTGACGATAGTGGTGTTCTCGGTTCTTTTCGGCTTGATGGTGAATTTTTTCGGCCTCGGTGTTGATATTGTGCAAGGTGGAGGTGAGGTGCATGGCGCATGTTGTGCCCCCGAGTCAGAACACCCAAGCTTGTTCCGCAGTATTTGTTCGGTATTATTGGTGTCGTTTATATTATTTGCATTGACTATGAAATTCTTTGATAAGTTTAAGAAGAAAACTGTTGCTGCCGGCACGGTGGTGTATGGTGTCGATGGGATGCACTGCAACCATTGCAAGGCTGCTGTTGAGAAAGCGGTAAGCCAGCTGAAAGGAGTCAGCAACGCAGAGGTTAACCTCGGTGCCAAGACCGTCACTGTCAGCGGGACGGCCTCGGAAGAAGAGGTACGTGCCGCCGTTGAGAAGGCGGGGTTTGACTTTCGCGGAGTTGTCGGCGGAGGAGAATAGGCTGTTTCAGCGGCGCCGTAGTCCAGGCAAGAGGGTGATGGCCGAAGCGGCGAGGCCATAGTACATGGCATCGCCGGGGAGATCCGTTAGGCCAGCGGTGAGCATCGCCGCTGTACCCACTGCCATGCTTGCTGTGACGGCGTGTGGTTTGAACATGCCTGGCAACCACAGGGCAAAACTCAAAGGCAGCAGTAGCGCCGCTGCTCGGAGGCCGAGGGAGAGGAAGCCGAGGTCGTTGATGAAAGAGCCTTGTACGAAATGTGCCGCCACGACGGCCAGAGCCAGCAGGAGGAGGATGGAGAGGCGCGTCTGGGTCAGCTGGCCGAGGCGCGGGGTGCGGCGCAGGAGCGACAGCAGGTTGCCGTAGACGTCGCGCGTGAGGATGGTGGCGGCGCCGAGCACCAGGCCGCTGCCGCAGCCAAGGATATTGACCAGCATGGCTCCGAGGGCTATGCCGCCGAGCCATGCTGGCAGGTGTGCCAGGATGAAGGTTGGGAATGCCTGCAGCGAGTTCTCCAGCACGCCGACGCCCTCTGGCAGCTGACAGCCTGCGGCTTGGAGGGCCGAGAGTTCATCGGCCGTCACGTAGTGGCCGCGCATGTACATGCCCACGAGGGTGCAGGCGGCGCCAATGAGCGGTATGAGGGCGGCGCAGTAGACGGCGCCGAGTTTCGCCTTGCGCGTCGTGGCTGCCGACCAGATGCCTTGTGCGTAGGTCTGCGTGCAGACGACGCCGAGTGTGAGCGAGAGGCAGCCGCCGAGGTCTTTCAGCGGGCCGCGGGCGAGGAAGGTGCCGTAGCGGCGGTGGATGTCCTCGGCACAGGTGATGTCGTTCAACGCCGCCAGCTGCGGCGATGCGTATATCTGCGCAATGCTGTCGCGTATGCCGCCGAGGCCGTGGCCTATGTGCCACACGGCGATGCCTGCCGCCAGCGAGCTGACGTAGAGCAGCACCAGTTTGACTATGCCGCCAGCCCCTGCGCTGCGTATGCCGCCGCCGAGCACCATGGCGGCTATGAGGAGGGCGCCTATGGCCAAGGCCCACCCCACGGGCAGACCGAAGAGGCTGCTGAGCATGGCCGACGAGGAGAGGAGCTGCGAGGTGATGCTGATGAATATGCCCACAAGGAAGAGGATGGAGCCCACCGTTTCGGCGCGGCGGCCATACTGCTGGCGCACCACCTCCATGAGGGTGGAGCATCCGCTGCGGCGTAAGGGGGCGGCGTAGACAAGGCCCAGCACCAGAGCGCCGAGGGCGGCGCCGATGGTGAACCACCAGGCCGAGAGGCCGAAGGAGAAGGCCAGCTGGGCTGTGCCGATGGTGCTCTGGCCGCCCACGAGGGTGCCGAGGATGGCGCCGCAGACCATCCATGAGCCCGCGCGGCCGCCGGTGGTGAAACTGCGTGCGTCCTTCACCTTGCGGCCCGAGAGGAGGCTCACCGACAGCAGCAGGCCGACGGTGAGTAGTATGCCTATGATGTGTGTGGCGGTAAGCATCAGCGTATGTATTGTTCCACGCTCTGCAGCGTGGGTTTCTCATCAGGCACCTTGACGATGTTCCACGGGCCGTCGGGGTCGTCGCGGCGGTAGGGGTAGAGGACGTACCATACCTCGGCGCCGTAGGTCGACGAGCGGTCGAAGGTGCGGACCACGTAGGCTGGAGCCAGCGCGGTGTCCGTGATGGTGTCAAGTGTTATCTGGCCGCTGTCGTTGTGGACGTAGTCGGTGTTGGCGGTGCCGACGAGCTCCTGCAGGTCGCCGCCGTAGTAGAGCTCAAGTTGCGTGAGGTTGCCGTCGGAGAGCAGGCGCAGCTCGGCGCCGGCGCCCAGCAGGAAGCTGGCTACCACCTCGGGTTGGGCGGCGTCGGCACGACGCTGATGGCCACCGCATGCGGCTACCAGCATCAACAGCGCAAGCCCCAAAAGTATTCTCTTTGCCATAATTATCCTTGTTTGCCTACGATAAACGCAGACCGAAGGATATTATTGTACCTAAGAGGATCTTGTCCTGAAATGTTAGTTTATGCATGGAATCTTTTTACAGTTTCTTCTGCATCATAATCTTTCACGCTATCACATACACCGTGATTTATAAATACTTCTATAATGTTAGCATATTCCCAGTTAAGTTTATCACAAATTGCCATGCTGTCAATTTTTACTGGACAGTCTTTAAACTGTGGTGCAATCTTGTTTGAGACAATGATTATCTCATTGTTTTTTTTTGCAAAGCTATATTTAGAAACTATAGACCTACACCCATTACAAGATTCATTCGGCACTATTATGACATGCTGTATATCGTTGCCAATACTTAGATTGATCTGCTCTGTATACCAAGAGAACAGCATGGCTTCATTGTCTTTGCTTTGTGGTGAGCAGGAAATAAACATAACCAGTTCAATCAAAAACAAACAGATCCATCTTTTCATTTTTTTCAATATATACTCCTTTCTGCCCAATCAACAGGCTTGGTTTATATTCGTCCCCATTGAACAGGACTTCATACTTCTTTGACAAAACACTATCGGCGACAATCAACACCCAATTCTGCTTGTGTTTCACGAAAGTATTTTCAATCTGTTCTGGCAAAATCAATACTCTGTAATACAGATTTCGGTACTTATCGTAATAAATCCCACGAAAAAGAGCATTTGTTTTCCAATATTGTATTTTCTTATTCGCGGAGCGGTTCGCTTCAAATGAGGCAGAGTCGGGCTTTTTATATAAAAAAGAGGTCATCTTTTGTTCTCCAATCCATTTGCCGTCAATGTCAAAAGCCAAGACACACTCTGACAATTCTGTTCCAGCGACAATAATTGATTTTTTGAGGTTGAAAGCAGTTTGGTAGCAATCATCTACATAAAAGTTCGGTTGATCCGATGGTTTCTGTCCTATTGATTTCTCAAAGATGACCGTGTTGTTGCTGTCTTTTCTCCAAATACCTATGTTTAAACAATCACGATAAAATGGTAGAATGTCATATTCGGGGTTTATAAATCCTCCTGTGGGCATTAATCCTGTATAAATTAAATTGCCATCTACCATAAATGGCTTGTAGTCCTGAAGGCCTTCCCATTGGCACTCTATGCCGTTATTATCACAGCGAGGACAAGTCAAGACGGCTCCTGATCTATTATCCACGATTGACCAGTCCCATAGCAAACAGAACACAGAACCGTCACTCTCGTTGAAACAAAAGTCTATAATCTTTTGATGTGTTCCCGCCACCAATGTGTCCACATGCCCAGAAACAAAATCGCTCTTCAATAGGGATCTTTTATTGTCAGAAATATAGATTATTTTCTCAGAGTCACCTTCTTTTACGATTTTGGGGCGTGAATACGCAACAGGGATTGAGGCCTCCTCGACAAGAAATAGAGAAGAGTCTTTTGGCATAATTCTTTTACAGCCACTAATCAAGACAAGAAGTAGGATGCCTAAAATTTTAGCTTTGTTCATAACTGTTGTAGGAGCCATGGGGATACAAGCCCCATGGCTCGCGAAAGATTATTTTACAGCAAACTGGAATGAGTAAACAATATGTTCCTCGTCTTTAGTATTGTATAAACCGTATATTTTCTTTGATGGTATCGCCGAGGGTAATTCACGTAGTGAATAATCTTCAGACTTGAGATTGTCAAGTATGATTGGATAATTCGTGGCGTATATTTCAATGTTACTTTTAATAACACTCATGTCCAGCGAAGAGATACCTTTGTGTGGTGGGGTGCTTGGGTCATCAGTTGTATCCTTTATGGTGATAAGTATTTCGTCAAAACAGTCAAATGGCTCGGGGATACATTCGTATTCTCCGTTTATGGTTACGAGTTTGTTGTGCAATCCCCACCCATCATCATCTGGTATTGTTTTCGAGGTTGATTGCTGGTACATTTTGTCGTTGTCGAAATTCGTTTTTTCACAAGATGTCACACCGAACATGCCAATTGCAAGTAACATCATGGCTATAATTGAATGATTCTTTTTCATTTTCTTATTTATTTATGGTGACTGATAGTTAATGTCTTGGTGCCACGCTCTGCAATAAGCGTATAATATAATTGGACTATATGCGTTATTAGAACATGTAGAGTAGAAACCCTATGCCTTGGGTGCGGGATGGCAGGGAAGAGTGAGTTGTGAGCTTCAAAATAACAATCACACTCTCCCTGCATAGGCACCCTTTCTTTTTGCCCCGACACAACGGCGCACCAAACTTGTGCGGGGCTTCGTCAGATGAAATACATACAGCTTAAAGGGTTTGTGCAAACATTACCGTAGAAAGTTTGCTATTACTTTATTTACGGATGGCAACACAATAGTATACGCCATCTTTATACGTCGTATCAACGGTATATCCCTGGTTGACCATATCTTTTGCCCACGCTTTCGCTTCCGATTGGCTTGTGGTAGTAAACGTTTGCACGTCTTTGGTGTGAGTGCCATGTGAAACAATACTTTTGTCGCAGATACTGACATCATACCCCTGTCGGGCCAATGACATCATTTTGTCGACGAAGACGTCCCACTCTTCATCACCATAGAGGGTGATGAATTGTTCAACACCATCGACAGTGTACTGTACAGTACGAATTGAAACAGCCTCGGTGGTTGTCGGGTTAGGCTCCACGACATTTTCTTTTTGGCAGCTGACAGCCATTGTTGCAAGCACTGCAAATAGTGCAACTGACATTAGGTTTTTCTTCATGTGATTATGATTTAAAGGGTTATATCATTGTGTTTCTTATTTATTATTGCATTGTATTGTAGGTCGTCAATATCATGGAAGATACACATAGATTTATTTAAGTGAGAAAAAACCACCAGGGTCTTGTAATTCACATTTCCTTGGTTGGCCGCATTAGTATCAATAATGATATGTTGGCCAAATGAATGTTCGAGAGACATGCCCTCTCGATATTCTTTGGGATACATCGAGAAAAGTGAGATGCCGAAATTGCAACACATACTATCCCACAGGGTGGTGTCTTTTGTTTCAAGCAATGTCGCTCTAACTGTTACTGTGTCATTTACTTTGTAATCCTTAATAAACGTGGCATCAACACCGTCCATGTCTGCGTACCGTTTGTACACGTCGCTGCACTGGTCGAAGGGAACGACTTGCGGGAGGAGCAGTACAGCCCCCCCCCCTCCGAGAAGGACGAGACAGATGATGATTGTTATGAGCCAGGCGCGTTTCATATCTGTGAAATCATTGAGTCGACATGCTCTAAGGCTACAGTGCGCTCGGCGCGGTCGGCCTTGGTCATGGCGTGTCCGTCGCCCACAGGAGTGCATGAAATGCAGACAAAGACGACGAGGGCGGCGGCGCTGACGGCGGCGACCTGTGGGAAATTGAAAATTGAGAATGGAGAATTGAAAGTTTGTACGGTGCTTTTGGCCTCATATACGCTATGTCTTATGGATTTCCTGTGCTTGTTGTCGGGACGTGGTGCATAGTGGGGCTCCATGTGCATGCGGCGGATGAAGCGCGACATGCGGGCGACGGAGACCCGGGTGGGATCGTGACGGCGGATGACGAAATAGAAGCAGAGACTGTGGACAGCGAGGAAGGCGTTGGTGGAGGCGAGGACAATGCCGGTGATGCGGATGAGGATGTAGTGGTCGGGCAGGAAGGTGAAGAGAGTGTATATGCCGGCGGCGATGTTGAGTATGGCGAGTATGATGTATTCTGACATGACGCGACGGCGCCAGGAGCGGCAGTGCCGGAGGTTGAGACGGACAGGACGGGCTTCGGGGTGGGCGGCAAGGATATGGTCGATGCGGCGGGACTGCTCGTCCCAGAGGGTCTGGAGGTCGGCGAAGACGGGGTCTTCCTCGAATGCGTCAATGCGTGATGGTGTGAGTGTGTCAGTATTCATTGTCTTGGTTCTTTATTTCTATCAACTGTTGTCGGATGCGGTAGAGGCGTTGTTTGACGGCGGCTTCGGTGGTGCCTGTGATCTCGGCTATTTCGCGGAGTGGGTGGCGGTCGATGTAGAGGAAGAGAAGCTAGCGGTCGTAGTCGTCCTGTAGGTTGTCGATGAGGCGGTAGAGTGGCTGGTAGCGGAGGTCGGTGGCTTCGTCGGAGATGATGTCGTGGATGTTCTCGTCGTATTCCACGAAGAGGGGCATGCGTTTGCGCTTGCGTATATCTTGACCGGCGACGTTGAGGGCGATGCGGGTGACCCAGGTGGCGGGTTTGCTTTCTCTGCGGAAAGTTGGCCATAATTCCCAGAGTGTGCAGACGATTTCCTGGTAGAGGTCGCGGAAGTCGCAGGGGCGACGGCGGGTGAAGTAAAGGCATACCTTTATCAGGATGCCTTCGCACTGGCTGAGCATCTGGAGGAATTCGGTCTTTTGGCGCTCGTCGGGTTTCATTCAGGTTATCAACCCATTCTTTGTCCTGTCATCTTCTTTTTTTTGTCCGCCCATTCTGAGGGGGCTCTATATAATTAGTTGCAAAAATAGGGAAAAAGTAACAAAAAAAAGGAAAACTTTTTAGAGATTTCCTATAATAGTATTGCTTTTCAGTATGATGCAGCGGGCGTTTTTTTTCAATACGGGGCTAAAGCCCCTGCACTTGACAACCCGATAGTATGGGCGCAAGCTTGCGGACGACGTTTCACGGAAGGCACCTATAGTGCGTTGCTACTCGCTGTCGTCGAAGAGGACGCTGTACCAGGGGCGTTTGGGTGGTTTGGGGGCATCGGCGGGCGCAGATGCGCCGAGGCGCTGGAGGGTGTCGTCGAGGGCCTGCTGGTTGTCGCTGAGCACCATCAGGCGGTCGCCTGGATGCAGGAGGGTCTTGCCTGTGGGCACGAAGTAGCTCTCGCCGCGCTTGACCATGATGGCCAAGGTCTTCTCCGGCAGGCGGAGGTCCATCAGGTGGGCACCGTGTTCGAGCATGGCCTCGGTAATCTCGATGTCGCTCGTCGAGGACTTGATCTCCTCGGGGAAGTCGATGTCGAAGTCCTGCGAGGCGGCTTGCTGAGGCTCTGCGGGTGGTTCGGAGACTCCCAGCCAGCGTGCCATCAGGGGCAGTGTGGTGCCCTGCACCACGAGGCTCACCAGCGTGCAGAGGAAGACGATGTTGAACATCACGTCGCCGTGTGGCAGGCCGGCTGCACGGCAGGTGATGGCGAAGGTGATGGGCACGGCGCCGCGCAGCCCCACCCACGAGACGAAGAGACGGTCGCGGAGGGTGTATCTGCGGAACGGAGCCAGCGAGAGAAATACGCTCAAGGGGCGGGTGACGAATATCATCACGAAGCTGATGACGAGACCCGGCACCAGTACATCCTTCAGCTCGCTGGGGTTCACCAGCAGGCCGAGGGTGAGGAACATGGAGAGCTGTGCCAGCCAGGTGATGCCGTCGAAGAAATTGCGCGTGGAGCGCCGGTGGACGAACTTGCTGTTGCCCACCACCAGGGCGTAGTAGGTGCTGGTGCGGGTGGCGTCATTGAGCGCCTTTCGTGTGGCTGGGGCTGGTGCCGGTTTGGCGCTTGAACCAGGTGCCGAAGGCTGACTGGTTGGGGAAGCCGAGGGCGGCGGCGACCTCCTTGACCGAGAGGTGGCCCTGGCGCAGTAGGCGCGTAGCTTCGTGCAGGCGGTGGCGGTCGATCCATTCGGTGGCGGTGCGGCCCGAGGTCTGCTTGACGCAGATGCTGAGGCGCTTGGGGCTGACGTTGAGTTGGGTGGCGTACCAGTCGAGCGAGTTCTGCTGGCGGAAGTGCTGCTCCACGAGGCGCAGGAACTGCTCGGTGTGCAGCTCGGCGGCGGTGGCCACGCGCTGGCTCTCGGCGTTGTGTAGGTAGGGGCCGAAGCCGAAGAACCAGGCCTCGAAGAGCAGATGCAGCACGTGGCCGAGGTTGGGGTGCGACGGCTGTCCGATGAGGCCGCGCACCATGGCGAAGAAGTTGAGCATGGCCTCCTCTATTCCGTCGAGCAACGTGGCCACGGGCTGCCGCTGGATGGAGAGCAGCGTGCGGTAGGGGCTGCCGAGGTTGAGGGTGGAGGTGAAGTGCTCGGAGAGCAGCAGCGTGGCGGCGCGGAAGTCGGGGCTAACCTCGCGTGTGTCGATAATCATTCCCGGCAGGGCTATGAGCACCTGCCCGGCGGTGAGCTGCAGGTCGTGGTAGTTGAGCCGCAGGCCGAGGTGCCCGCCGCGGCACAGCAGGCAGACAATCTTGTCGGTCATAATCTCGCGCCCCGCCACCAGCGGCATCACGGCGCCGAGCGGCGCCGCGTCGTCCACCAGGTAGATGTCGTCGCCATAGTGGCACAGCGCCACCGCGCTCTCGAACTGTTCGTGAATATTCTCCATACCCCCAATAACGGCCGATTGTTCTATTTAGTATATTGTCTGTTCGTTTTGGTGTCGTTTTTCGGGTTTTTGTGTCGAATGGAGTACTTTTGCAAAAAATTTCAAAGGACAATCAATATGAAACGCAATTTCAAATCAGTAATTATGCTCCTTGCCGCCATTGCCGTGAGCGGTGTGGCTGGAGCGCAAAACACAAGGACTATGGACAACAACAGCCAGCGTGTGGCCGACACGGTGAAAAACGGCTTCCAGAAGATCGAGGATGGCGTGGTCAGCGGCTACAAGGCCATCGAGAACGGCGTGGTGAAGGGCTACACCGCCATCCAGGACGGCGTGGTGGAGGGCTACACCCGCATCAGCGACGCCTTCGTCAAGAAATTCCTGATGCGCGACGGCGAGACCCTTGAGCAGACCAAGGCCCGCATTGCCCGCGAGGAAGAGGAACTACACCGCCAGAGCCAGGAGCGCGTCAGCGCCAGCCGCCAACGTGCCGAGGAGGCAGGCCACAAAGCCAAAGAACATGCAGAAGTCAATAACAAATAATTAAAAAACATGTCTATAAAAGAAAAAAAGATGCGGGGCCAGGGGCTCCGCATCTTTTCGTATATGTACCGGCGCTTTATTTGGCGTCACGACCGGCGCGGATGGCCTTGATGTTGGTCTCCACCACGGCGTCGCCCTTGCGGCCGAAGATGGCCTTGATGGCCTTCTCCAGCTCGTCGAAGGCAATCTCCAGGTAGGGAGCGGCAGCGCCGAGGAGCACCATGTTGCCGCGGGCGTTGATCTCCTTGGCGATGGCGTTGGCGTTGAAGCAGACCAGCTTGGGCAGCTTCTTCAGCTCGGCATAGACCTTCTCGATGTCGGGGTAGTTGCTGATGTTGACGAAGGGGTCGCTGTTGGTGATGACCACGCCGTCGGGGGCCAGGAAGGTGAGGTAGCGCAGGGCCTCCATGGGCTCGGAGCTGAGGATGATGTCGGCCTTGCCTTCGGGGATGACGTCGGCGAAGATGGGCTCGCTGCTGACGCGGAGGTGGCTGAACACCGAGCCGCCGCGCTGGCTCATGCCGTGGATTTCGCTCTGCTTGACGTTGAGGCCCAGGTTGAGGGCGGCGTCGCTGATGATCTTGGCCACGGAGACGATGCCGTCGCCGCCTACGCCGCAAAGTATGATGTCTTTCTTCATATTAGTTTTAAGTTTTAAGCTTTAAGTTTTAAGTGGCTTGCGCAGGATGGACTGCGGCAGCCCACTTAAAACTTACAGCTCACCGTTTAACACTTCGTTTTATTTGTTAGCAGCAATACGTTTCTTGTTCTCGACGATGCAGACGCGCTGCGGGATGATGACGCTCACGCCCTCGTAGGCAATCTCTTCTTCGAGGATTTTCATGAACTCGTCGTGGTTCTTGGGCAGCGGCACGATGTGGCGGATGTGCTTCTCGTCGACGCCGAGGCCCTTGCAGATGTTGAAGAGCTTCATGTTGGCGCTCGAGGGCTGGCCGCCGGTCATGGCGGTGATGTCGTTGTCGAGGATCATGATGACGACGTTGGCCTTCTCGTTGACGCAGTCGAGCAGACCGGTCATGCCGCTGTGGCCGAACGTGCCGTCGCCGATGACGCCGATGGCGGGGAAGATGCCCATCTCGGCGGCTCCCTTGGCCATGGTGATCGAGGCACCCATGCAGACGGTGGTGTCGATGGCACCCATGTTGAAGCCGAGGGTGTAGCATCCGATGTCGCCGAAGACGCGTCCGTTGGGATACTTCTTCATCACGTCGATGACGGCCTGGTAGCTGTCGATGTGGGGGCAACCCTGGCAGAGGGCCGGCGGGCGGTTGGTGACCACCTCGGGCACCGACGGGCCTTTGGGCATGGGCTTGCCGAGGGCGGCAGCCACCTTCTCGGCGTTCAGCTCACCGTCGCGGCGGATGGTCTCGTCCAGGCGGCCGTGCACGGGCTTGCCTTTACCCAGGAAGCCTTTGATGTGCTCCTCGACGAAGGGCTGGCCGTCCTCAAGCACGAGGATTTCCTGCACCTCGTCATAGAGCTTGTTGAGCATGTTGAAAGGCAGGGGGTATTGCGTGATCTTCACCACGGGATAGGGGCACTTGCCGCCGGGGAAGTTTTCCTGCAGGTAGTTGAAGGCGATGCCGGTGGTGATGATGCCGCGGCTCTTGTCCTCGCCGGGGATGTACTGGTTGAAGCCGCACTCCTCGCTCATCTTGGTGAACTTGGGCTGCTTGTCGATCAGGTCGCGGTAGAGGCGCTTGGCGTTCACCGGGAGCAGCACGTAGCTCTTGGGGTCGCTGGGGCTGCTGAGGGGGTTCTGGGCGCGGACGGGCTTGCGCTCGACGCCGGCGCGGCTGTGGGCCAGACGCGTGGGGATGCGCATCAGGATGGGGGTGCCCAGCTGCTCGCTGAGGTCATAGCCGGCGAAGACCATGTCGTAGGCCTCCTGCTGGTTGCTCGGCTCGAGCATGGGGATCATGGCCCAGTGGCCGTAGTAGCGGCTGTCCTGCTCGTCCTGGCTGGAGAACATGCTGGGGTCGTCGGCCACCACGATGATGACACCCTTGGTGCCGATGATGGAGGCGTTCATGAAGGGGTCGCCGCAGACGTTGAGGCCCACGTGCTTCATGCAGGTCATGGCGCGCTTGCCGCTGTAGGCCACGCCGATGGAGGCCTCGAGGGCGGTCTTCTCGTTGGCGCACCAGTTGGCCACCACGCCCTGCTCTTTGGCCTGTTTGCTCTTCATCACATATTCGGTAATCTGGGTCGACGGGGTGCCCGGGTAGCTGTTGATGGCGCTGCCGCCGGCATCGATAAATGCCTGTGCTATAGCCTCGTCGCCTAAAAGGAGGAGTTTTGACATAATACTATATTTTTGTTAATACTTAATTCTGATTTGAGTTGCAAAGGTAAGAAAAAAAATCCAAATAGCGGGATAATTTTTCTATTTTTCTGTAAATTGCTGAGTTATAAATTTCTATATTCTCCTGCTCGCTGCGCGAGCGAAATCTTGTAAATCTGGTAAATTATTTCCGGGTGCGGCGGGATGGCTGGTGGGTGGTTTGTATAGGTCTTCAGTAGGTCTACTAGCCGTTTAGTAGCCGTCTAGTAGCCGTTAAGGACCTGCAAAGCCAATAAAAATAGGCAAAAGCGGATTTTTGTCTTTGGTAGTAGTTGTATGCCAGCGTGTTATCGGCAGGGTGGTTGCGAAGTTGTGGTTGAGGCGTTACAGCGTTACAGCGTTACAGTTCGAAATCTCCTATTTGAAAAGTCAAAAAAAAATTCTTATATCTATATATCTATATATAATTATATATAGATATATAGATATAAGGTATAATTTGGGGTAGGAGGAAAAGCAAAATGGGAACTGTAACGCTGTAACGCTGTAACGCTCGGGTGTTTTTCTGAACTTGGTTTGCGGTTTAATGTCCTTTTACTGAAGATGTTGGCTGGGATTGTGCCGGTGTTGTTGACAATTTCCCGACATTGACCTGTTGCTTATGGTGGCGGAGGGCTTTTTAACTTTTTTTTTCATGATTGAAAATTATTTCGTAATTTTGCAGCCAGTTATAAAGAATATATATTATGTCCGACACACTTGTTATCACCCCGACCTACAACGAGAAAGAGAACATTGAGGCCATCATCCGCAAGGTCTTTTCGCTCCCCAAGGAGTTCGATATGCTCATCGTCGAAGACAATTCTCCCGACGGCACCGCCGACATCGTCAAGCGGCTGATGAAGGAGTTTCCGGAGCGCCTGTTCATTGTGGAACGCAAAGGCAAGCTGGGTCTCGGCACCGCCTACCTCGACGGCATGCGCTGGGGCAACGAGCACGGCTACGACTATATGATTGAGATGGATGCCGACTTCAGCCACAACCCCGACGACCTGGTGCGCCTCTACGACGCTTGCGCCAGCGGCAAGGGCGACGTGGTGGTGGGCTCGCGCTATGTGGGCGGCAAGGTGTCGGTGGTCAATTGGCCCATTGGGCGCCTGCTGATGAGCTACTACGCCTCGAAATACGTCCGCATCGTCACCGGCATGAAGGTATGCGATGCCACCGCCGGCTTCGTCTGCTGGAGCCGCCGCGTGCTGGAACGCATGAAGTTCGACAAGGTGAAGTTCGTCGGCTACGCCTTCCAGATCGAGATGAAGTACACGGCCACGCGCCTGGGCTTCAAGGTCTACGAGGTGCCCATAGTCTTCACCGACCGCGTCCTCGGCACCAGCAAGATGAGCATGAAGATATTCAAGGAGGCCTTCTTCGGCGTCTTCAACCTCAAGTTCCGCAACTGGAGTAATTATTGATATGAAAAAAATATTTATGACTATGGCGGTGCTGCTTATTGCAGGCACCGCTTTTGCGCAGGAGAGACTTCTGCAGTGGGACCAGCTGATGGACCGCAACCTCTACCCCCAGCGCGAGGCGATGAGTTTCGTCTTTGCCCCCGACGGCAAGACGGTTACCTACTACAAGGGTGGCGAGGTCTACGGCTTCGATGGCAAGAAGGAGTTCAAGCTCACCGAGGCGCAGCAGGATTGGCGCAAGCCCCAAAACCACGACCCCAAGTTGGAGGGGCGCGTTGAGAAAAAGAATGGCAACCTGCTGGTCGACGGCAAGCTGGTGGAGCGCGGCGACGGCTACAATGTCGTCCTCGGCGAGAGCGTCCACCGCAACGAGTTCGGCATCAACGGCGGACTCTTCTGGTCGCCCAAGCAGTCGAAACTGGCCTTCTACCGCATGGACCAGAGCATGGTGGTCGACTATCCGTTGGTGAACACCAAGGCCCGCGAAGCCGAGGTGATGCCTATCAAGTACCCCATGGCCGGCATGCAGAGCCACTGGGTGACGGTAGGGGTCTACGAGCCCGCCACCGGGAAGCTCGTCTACCTCAACACCGCCCGCGACACCTCCGTGCACGAGCGCGAGATGTACCTCACCAACGTGGCTTGGAGCCCCGACGAGAAGTATGTCTACATTGCCAAGGTAAACCGCGAGCAGAACCACATGTGGCTGGAGCAGTACGACGCCGCTACGGGTGCCTTTATGAAAGTCCTCTTCGAGGAAACCAACTCCCGCTACGTCGAGCCCTGCGAGCCCATGATGTTCACCCCCAAGGGCGACCAGTTCCTCTGGTTTTCGATGCGCGACGGCTACAAGCACCTCTACCTCTACAATGCCGACGGCAGCATGGTGAAGCAGGTGACCAAGGGCGAGTATGAGGTCGAGGGCTTCATACAGTTCGACAAGAAGGGCGAGAATATCTTTGTCTATGCCAACAAGGACAACCTCGCTGGTCGCGACGCCTACCGCGTGAACCTCAAGAAAGGCACCATGGACCGCCTCACCGGTGGCAAGGGCACCAACACGGTGGTCATCAACGACGACGGCACCCGTATGGTGTGTGCCTACAGCGCTGTCGATATGCCTGCCGCCGCCTATTACTTGAACATCGCCCCGCGCAAGTATCCCGAGCCTTACTACTTCTATCGCTCCGAGAACCCGCTCAAGGATTACGCCATGCCTGCGGTGAAGCTCGGCACCATCAAGGCTGCTGACGGCAAGACAGACCTGTATTACAGATTGATTACCCCTCCCAACATGAAACCCGGGGAGAAGTATCCCACGCTGGTCTACGTCTACGGTGGCCCGCACTCACAGCTGGTCACCGACAGTTGGCTGGCCGGTGGCAATCTCTACTTCCTCCGTCTCGCCCAGCAGGGCTATGTGGTCTTCACCCTCGACAACCGCGGCACCGACAATCGTGGCTTCGAGTTCGAGAGCTGCACGCACCGCCGCCTCGGCGAGATTGAGATGGCGGACCAGATGGAGGGCGTCAAGTTCCTGCAGAGTCTCCCCTACGTCGACAAGGACCGCATGGGTGTTGAGGGCTGGAGCTTCGGCGGCTTCATGACCATCACCATGAAGCTGGCACACCCCGAGGTGTTCAAGGTGGGCTGCGCCGGCGGCCCCGTCATCGACTGGAAGTGGTATGAGATCATGTATGGCGAGCGCTATATGGACACCCCGCAGGAGAACCCCGAGGGCTACGAGGCCACCTCGTTGCTGAACAAGGCCAAGAACCTCCAGGGACGCCTGCTCGTCATTCAGGGCGCCGAGGACAACACCGTGGTGCCGCAGCACAGCACCGAGTTCATCGAGCGCTGCATAAACAACTACAAGCAGGTCGACTACTTCGCCTACCCCCACCACGAGCACAACGTCCTCGGCCGCGAACGCCTCCACCTCTACCAGAAGATGTTCCAGTACTACGAGGACTTCCTAAAATAAGCCCCCGATGCCTTAAACCTTAAACTTTAAACCTTAAGCCTTACCATGTTCACAGGAATCATAGAAACGACGGCCAAGGTCGTCAAGATAGAGAAAGAGAATACCAACTACCACTTCACCCTCGAAGTGCCCTTCGGCGACGAGCTGGCCATCGACCAGAGCATGGCCCACGACGGCTGCTGCCTCACCGTGGTGAAGGTCGACAAGGAGAAGAAGCAGTACGTGGTCACCGCCATGGACGAGACCATGCTGAAGACCAACCTCTCCACTTGGAAGGTGGGCACGGAGGTCAACGTGGAGCGCTCCATGCGCATGGACGGCCGCTTCGACGGCCACATCGTGCAGGGTCATGTGGACCAGACGGCCACCTGCACCAAGGTCGTTGACGACAACGGCAGCTGGCGCTTCTACTTCAAGTATGACGCCAAGAATGCACCCAGCATAACCGTCCCCAAGGGCAGCATCAGCATCAACGGCGTCAGCCTGACGGTGGTGGACAGCGAGCCCGGCATGTTCTCCGTGGCCATCATCCCCTACACCTACCAGGTGACCAACTTCCACAACTTCCGCGAAGGCACGGTGGTCAACATCGAGTTCGACGTCTTCGGCAAGTACGTCCAGCGCCTGCTGGAGCAGTATATGGCTGCACAGAAACAATAAAGTAACTCATCAATAAACGCACAACAATTTGAAAACAAAACTTACAGCAGTTCTGTTCACGGCCATGCTGTTGGCCTCGTCGCTTGGCGTCAACGGACAGATAACATGGGGCGACGCCATAAACAAACTCAAGCTCGAGGCACGTGCCGACGGTGAGCTGTTCACCACGGACAGCACCCCCAACTTCGGCTTCCACGGCAAGTATTTCAACCTGATGCTCGGCGGCAACTTCGGCTCCGGCTTCAGCTATTACTTCAAGCAGCGCATCATCGCCAACAAAGGCTCCGTGATGTTCTTCGACAACACCGACTTCCTCTACCTCGACTACAAGCCCACCGCCAACTGGCGCCTGCGCTTCGGCAAGGATGCCATGGCCATGGGCGGCTTTGAGTATGACGCCTCGCCCATCGACGTATACTTCCCCACCACCCTGTGGAACAACATCTACTGCTTCCAGCTGGGTGTCAGCGGGGCGTGGATCAGCGACGACGGCAACCACACACTGGTGGCGCAGGTGACCAACTCGCCCTACATCAACTCCACGGGCCTGAGCTACGACGCCGGCCTGGTGTCGTACAACCTGTGCTGGTATGGCACCGTGGGCCATTGGCAGACTATCTGGAGCACCAGCATGATAGAGCGCGAGTGGAGCAAGTTCATGAACCTGACGATGATAGGCAACAAGGTCGTCTTCGACAAGTGGGACATATACGTTGACTTCATGCACCATGCCCTCTCGTTCGACGACTGGGGCAAGAACTTCGGTGTGGTGAGCTGTGCCAACTACTACTTCACGCCGGAGTTCAACATCTTTGTCAAGGGCATGTTCGAGCAGAACAAGTCTGAGGTGGACCTCAACTCCGCCGTGGCGCTCGACCACCTGCTCCGTGCCGGCCACACCTACAGCCGCTATGGCCTGGGCTTTGAGTGGTTCCCCAAGGGGCTGAAGAGTGTGCGTCTGCACACCTACGTCTGCCGCATGCAGGAGTGGGTGAACAACACGGAGATAGACAACACGTGGAACTTCAACCTTGGCGCCACGTGGACGATGGACTTTTACAAACTTATCAAGCAATAAGCCATGACAGAGAATAAGCCAAACCCTACGGTCAACGAGACAGGGCAAAAGTCACACGACGGCGGCCATCGACACGGCCTGCTTAACACCATGCTGTCGGTCATCGACCCCTTCCAGGTGTTCCGTCACCACGAGACCAACCCCAACAAGCCGAGCGGCAAACCGCGCCGTCTGAAGTTCACCACCAGCCGCAGCCTCGAGGCTCTTATCTTCCTGGTGTGCTTCTTCGCCTTCTTCGGCTTCCTGGCCTACAGGATGACGCTGCCCAACATGCTCAACACCTTCATGCAGACGGCCTACCACCTGCTGCTCGAGACGGTGTTCTACATCATGGCCATCTGCGTGCTGATGGGCGCCATCAGCAAGCTGCTCACCGAGTTCGGCGTGGTGCGCCTGATGGAGAACATCCTGCGCCCCCTGATGAAGCCGCTCTACAACCTGCCCGGCGTGGCGGCCCTGGGCGCCGTGATGACCTTCCTCAGCGACAACCCCGCCATCATCTCGCTGGCCAAGGACAACAACTTCGCCCGCTACTTCAAGAAATACCAGCTGGTCTCGCTGACCAACTTCGGCACCGCCTTCGGCATGGGCCTGGTGGTGATAGCCTTCATGACGGGCCTCGGCTTCGGCAAGGGCGCCCTTGTGGGCCTGCTGGGAGCCGTCCTCGGCAGCATCATCAGCACCCGCCTCATGCAGCGCTTCACGCTGAAGAGCTACCCCGAGATGGACTGCCCCGTCACCGAGGAGGAGGGCACCGAGCAGAACATCTCCTTCAAGAGCGAGGGCAACGCCTTCCAGCGTTTCCTCAACGCCATGCTCGACGGCGGCAAGAGCGGCGTTGGCATCGGCGTGGCCATCATCCCTGGCGTGCTCTGCATCTCCACCATCGTCATGATGCTCACCTTCGGCCCCGCGGGCGCCGACGGCACCTACCAGGGCGTGGCCTACGAGGGCGTGCCGGTCATCACATGGCTGGCCGACAAGATTAACGTGGTCTTCTACTGGCTCTTCGGCTTCGAGAGCGGCGCGCTGGTCAGTTTCCCCATCACCGCCTTGGGCGCTGTGGGCGCCGCCATTGGTCTGGTGCCCAAGTTCATCGCCGACGGCATCATCAACAACAACGCCATCGCCGTCTTCACGGCCATGGGTATGTGCTGGAGCGGCTACCTCAGCACCCACACCGCCATGCTCGACAGCCTCGGCTACCGCAAGCTCATCGGCAAGGCCATCGGGGCTCACACCATCGGCGGCCTCTGTGCCGGTGTGGCAGCCCACTGGCTCTGGGTGTTGCTGGCGCTGATATTCTAAGCTCTGCACCCATGGGCATCAGGCAGCTATGGGCGCGTTTCCGTGCCTGGCAGAAAGACCCTGTCTGCTTCAAGATAAAGGATGCCGGCAAGCACCGCTGTGCCAACTGCGGCAACGGGTTCGAGGGCAACTACTGCCCCGTCTGCCGTCAGGATGCTGGCGACGGCCGCATCACGTGGCGCTGGGTGTATGAGTGTGTGATGACCGTCTGGGGCATGGACTCTCGTTCGCTGCCACACACCCTGCTGCAGCTCCTCTTGCGTCCGGGCTACCTCATCGGCGACTACATCAGCGGTCGCCGGCAGGTCAGCTACACACCCGTCAACATGCTCTTCATCGTGGCCCTCGTCTATGTCGTCGTCAAGCAGTTATCCGGTATCGCCATTGAGCCTGCGGTGGCCGAAGTGGATACGCAGTACGATTTTATCAACAAGTCCAACGACTGGCTTGCCGCACACCCGGGGTGGGGCGCTATGTTCATGACTATGATACTGATACTCCCCACGCGCTATCTCTTCCGCTTTGCGCCGCGCCACACGCGCCACACGCTGCCGGAGGGCATCATGATACAGGTGTATATGAGCACCCTGATGCTGATACTGCTCCTCTTCATGTGGTTCTTTAAATACGTTGTGCTGCTCGTACCGTTCTATTATGTCGTCGCTTACCGCCAGCTGTTCGGCTACAGCGTATGGGGCACCCTGTGGCGCACGCTGCTGTGTGTGGTGGTCTGGGTCATGGTGTTTTTCTCCATCGTTGTCCTGATGACGCTCGTCAACGGCGATCTGGCGATGGAGTACAACGGCGATACCGTCCTGGCGGTCTTCATCATAGCCACCTTCCTTCTCTTCTCGGCCGTCGCCATCACCGCCATCGGCTACTTCATAGGCCGTCACGGCTACAAGAAGAGGCAGGCCGCTGGCTGACAGCATCCTGGCTCTTTCTCCCATCGGCTTCGGAGTCCCTTCGGAGTTGGTACGGCTTTTCGTCGGCTTTTCTACGGCCGTCCACTGAAGAACGGCCGAAGAGGGTCCGTAGGGGGTCCGTAGGGACTCCGTAGAAACAAGGGTTTGCAGGGATTTGTGCTTCGGTGGTTGTTGCTAATCAGTGTGTTGTGATTTTATGTTGAAAAATATTTTGCCAGTTTGCAAAATGTTCGTAATTTTGCACCCGATTTCACCGCGGTGGAATCCCCGGATGGTGGGCGTAGTTCAGCTGGTTAGAGCGCCAGATTGTGGATCTGGAGGTCGTGGGTTCGAACCCCACCTCCCACCCTCGCAAAAAGAGCCTGTGGCAATGCCGCAGGCTCTTTTTCTGTATTCAGTGTTTAGTGTTCAGTGGGCTGTCGGCGGCTACTCGCGGCCGCGGGGGAAGGCCGGGGTGGCCTTGATGAAGGCCTGGTAGTCCTTCATCATGTCGGTGTACATCTCCTTGCGGCTGTAGACGTTGTAGCAGGGGTGGTACTGCTTGACGACAGCCACGCCGCTGGAGGGCGAGTACCAGCAGTGGTCGTTGACCTGCTCCAGGTCGCTGTATATGTGGTCGGCTATGAACTTGACCATCAGCCCCTGTCCGCCGAGGCAGAGAATGACGTCGGCGTCGTAGAGCTCTATTTGCTCTTTGAGCAGGTCGGCGTAGTTGTCCAGGTATTTCTGCAGCACGGTGTTGCTGGCGGCCTTGTTGTCGGGCTGCTTCTTGCAGTTGACGCGCGCTATGGGGGCGTTCTCGTAGAAGCCCTGCAGGCGCGTCTCGTTGTCGGCCTTGGCGAAGGGCACCACCTTGCGGTCGGGGATGTTCATCAGGCCGTAGACCCACAGCTCGAGGTTGGGGAAGAAGCGGTAGGCCGTGCGGCAGGTGAGGCGCGGACTCGGCACGCGGCCGCTCTCGCCGCGGATGTCCCAGCCGTCCTCGTCGTAGAGTTCCTTGGTGAGCACCAGCAGGCGCATGTCGGCGTCGGCCCACAGCTGCTCTTCGTTGGCCTTGCGGTGCACCTGGCAGTAGCCGTCGAACCACACCTCGCCGCGGTAGAGCAGGCCGTCCTTGGTGATGTCTTCGTTGTCGCGCAGCTTGCGCGCACGCTCCCCCCAACGGGCAAAGAGCTCTTCTTCTTTCTTGTGGTATTTCATGGCGTGTGGTGTTGTTGTGTTTGACAATCTGTTTCTTATGCGGACGGCTGCGCGCCGCGGCGCGCTTCGTTCCGACATGCAAATGTACTCATATTATGCTGTTCTGCCAAACAGTTTGCATAATTTAACATTTCGGCTGCCTCGACACAATAATCCCGGCACTTCTGCGTTCTAATGATTATTGACGAACAATAAAAACAAAAAGATATGCAGAACACACAACCCATACAGCAAGACCTGATCTATGTCGGCGCCAGCGACCGCCGCCTGGCACTTTTCGAGAATGTGTACCCCGTGCCGCGCGGGGTGTCGTACAACAGCTATGTGCTGCTCGATGATAAAAATGTGCTGTTCGACACGTGCGACAGTTCGGTGAGCGGGCAGTTCTTCGAGAACGTGCAGGCAGCCCTCGAGGGCCGCATGCTTGACTATGTAGTGGTGCATCACATGGAGCCCGACCACGCAGCCACGCTGATGGATATATTGATACCTTTCCCCGAGGCTACGGTGGTGTGCTCCGCCAAGGCGGCACAGATGATTGAACAGTTCTTCGCCTACAAACCGGAAAAGATGCAGGTCGTGAAAGAGGGTGACGAGATTGTCACCGGTCGCCATCGCCTTCAGTTCATCATGGCCCCCATGGTGCACTGGCCCGAGGTGATGATGACCTACGACAGCACCTCGAAGACCCTCTTCAGTGCCGACGCCTTCGGCACCTTCGGCGCCCTTTCAGGCAACCTCTTTGCCGACGAGATGAACTTCGAGCACGAGTGGCTCAACGACGCCCGCCGCTACTATATCAACATCGTGGGCAAGTACGGCATGCAGGTGCAGAATGTGCTGAAGAAAGCCGCCGCGCTCGACATACAGATGATCTGCCCGCTGCACGGGCCGGTGTGGCGCGAGAACCTGGGGTGGTTTATCGGCAAGCACGACACCTGGAGCCGCTACGAGCCCGAGGATAGGGGAGTGGTTATCATCTATGGCAGCATCTACGGCCACACCGAAGCCGCCGCCCTGCGTCTCGGCACGCTGTTGGCACAGCGTGGCGTCAAGAATATCAAGGCCTACGACGCCAGCCACACGCACGCCAGCAAGCTGGTGGCCGAGTGCTTCCGCGCCAGCCATGTGGTCCTGGCCTCCAGCACCTACAATAACGGCCTCTTCACGCCCATAGAGAGCCTCCTCACCGACCTCAAGGCCCACGCCTGGCAGCGCCGCACCGTGGCCCTCATCGAGAACGGCAGCTGGGCCGCGCAGAGTGGAAAACTCATGCGTGCCGAACTGGAGCAGATGAAGGACATCGCCATCGTCGGCGAGCCCGTCAGCCTCAAGAGCGCCGCCACTCCCGCCCAGGAGGAGCAGCTCGCAGCCCTGGCCGACGCGATAGCAAATAGCTGTAAGCTGTGAGTTTTAAGTTTTAAGTGGCTGACGCGACAAAAAAGACTGCGTGGTTACTTAAAACTTACAGTTTAAAACTTAAAACTAAAGAAATATGATCGACAATAAAGCCCTTTTCACTATTGGATACGGCCTCTATGTCCTTGTCGCCCGGCAGGGCGACAAGGACAACGCCTGTATCATCAACGTGGCGCAGCAGGTCAGCAGCGACCCGCTGCAGCTGATGATATGCGTCAACAAGCAGAATCTGACGCACGACATGATACTGCGCACGCTTAAGTTCAACCTCTGCCCCCTCAGCGAGGAGGCCACCATGAAGCCATTCCAGCACTTCGGCTTCCAGAGCGGCCGCGATGTAGACAAGTTCGCCGGCTGCGAGCAGGAGCTGCGTACGGAGAACGGTCTGCTGTACCTGCCGAAGTTCATCAACAGCGTCATCAGCTGCGTCGTCACCAAGAGCATCGACCTCGGCAGCCACACCATGTTCATCGCCATGCCGATGGAGACCCGCGTGCTCAGCGACAGCCCCTCCATTACCTACGCCTACTACCAGCAGCACATCAAGCCCAAGCCCGCTGCCGCTCCCGCCGCAGGCGGCAAGAAGAAATGGGTATGCGAAGTCTGCGGCTACGTCTACGAGGGCGACGAACTCCCCGCCGACTTCATCTGCCCCTGGTGCAAACACCCCGCCAGCGACTTCAAACTGGTGGAATAGCCAATATTGTCTCTTGTAAAAGTCAATTTATATTATTTTTTGATACAAATAAGATACAATTTTTATATAAAACTGGCTTTTATTTATGACATTTTTGTATATTTGCAGCGTGATTCAACAATAAAATAATATGGATAAACTGCTGCAACGGTATAAAAACCAACTTGATAATACTGGTGTTGGTTTTGTTAGATACCCTCAAAACTTCATTCAATGGGGTGCCCGGCTGAACGCTATCCTCGGTGCACGAGGTGTGGGTAAGACTACTTTGATTTTTCAGCACATCAAACTTTCGGGACAGCGCGACACATCGCTAGTTGTCTTCGCCGACGACATCTATTTTGCGCATCATTCTTTGCTCGATTTGGCTGATGCTTTCTATAAGGATGGTGGAAAGTATCTGTACATCGACGAGGTTCATAAATATGCCAATTGGTCAACGGAAATCAAGAACATCTATGACCAGATTCCACAACTGAACATCGTATACACAGGTTCGTCCATCCTTGATTTAGAGAAAGGCGGTGCCGACCTCTCCCGACGGCAGTTGAAGAATTACATGTATGGCATGTCGTTTCGCGAGTGGCTGCAAATGGTAATGGGTATTGATGTTCAGGTGCTGTCTCTCGAACAGATACTTGCTGGCGAAATACAATTTCCATATGACCAGCATCGTCCGTTGCTTTTGTTCAAAGAGTATTTGCAGAATGGATACTACCCTTTCTGTATTGAGGGTAATTATCTTGAGCGTCTGAACGCGGTGATAGACCAGACCCTCGAGACCGACATACCACAATTTGCAGGACTAAGTGTGGGAGTTATGCGCAAACTGAAGCAGTTGATGCAAATTATTTCACAAATCTCACCATTCAAGCCCAACTACAGCGACCTGGCACGAGACCTGACAATCAATCGCGGCGACCTGAAAGATTATCTTTACTATTTAGAGAAATCGGGGCTTATTCAATGTCTCTACGCGCCAGACAAAGGTATGAGCCTTCTGGCTAAAATGGAGAAGATTTATCTTGACAACCCCAATCTGATGTATGCGTTAGGAGGCAGACTGGTTGATACAGGTAATCTGCGCGAAACATTCTTTTACAACCAAATGCGCGTCCGTAATGTAGTTCGTGGTTCAGAGGTGTCCGACTTTACCATAGGCGACTTTACCTTCGAAGTTGGAGGAAAGAAAAAGACTCGTCGACAGATTTCCGACATACCGAATGGTTATGTGGTGAAAGACGACATTGAGTATGCCTATAAGAACACTATTCCCCTTTGGGCTTTCGGCCTAAACTATTAAATTAATTGGCTACTCACCTGTGATGCTGACAGGATAAAAAAATGAAGAAAAAGCAGTTTTTCTTCATTTTTTTTGTGCCCTTGAGTAAGATTTGTATCAAAAATTACGTCTTATATTATAGATGGAGCAACATAGCAGGCAGCGATACGAGGACTACAAGTCCTTTATGCGACGGCACCAGGCGACGGTGTGGCGCGTCTGCTACGACTTTGCCCGTGGCGACATACCCCGCTGCGAGGATATGGTGCAGGAGGTGTGGATTATGCTCTGGCTGAAGTTCGACACCATGACGGGTCGGTCGGAGTGGCAGCAGAGAGTATGGGTGCGGAGGGTGACACGCAGCGTCCTGGTCGACCTCTATCGAAAGAAACATCCTGACTTGGAACCCATCACCATTGAGATGGAGGAGACCGTCGCCACCGAAGAGAACGATGTCGCCGAGCGGATTGACGACCTCTTTTCCGTCCTCACCCCCGACGAGCAACGCCTGATGCATATGCGACTTGAAGGCTACTCGGCCGAGGAGATAGCTGCTGGGCTTAAAATAGAACCCAACGCTGTATATCAACGTGTAAACCGAATAATGAATAAACTGAGACAATATGCAACAAGACTATAAGACAGAGATGCGGGCGATGACCGAAGGCCTTGCCGAATGGTGCCACCGACGGGAACGCCAGCGCCAGAGGGTTGCGCGCACCCTCATCGGCGCCGCCGTACTGGTCGCCGCCATTACGGTGACAGCGGTGGCACTCCTCGTCCCGCAGAGCACCGACACCTTCGTCGAAGGCGACCTACAGTGCTGTACCGCAGAGGCCTGTGATAGAATAACCTTAATACTTGCAAAGATATGAAACGACCTATTACAACAATCATTTTAGTGTTGGCCGTCGCAACGGCGGTTGGCGTTGTCGTGTGGCGGCACGTGCTGCCCATGCGTCGTGTTAGTGACCTCTACCGCCATTACGAGCATGCCGACGGCATAGCCGCCAGCTACATCCACAACTACCACGTAAACGACACCATCACCCTCGACGTCACCCTCCTCGAAGCCACCACCGACAGCGCTTGGCAGGCACTCTGTTCCGACTTCGCCATCACCAACATTGTCGATACCATAAAACAAATCGCCCCTGACGTCGTCTTCTCCCGTTTGGTCAACCGTCACGATTACTCACAAGTCGCCTTTGGCGACTCCCCCGACGCCGAGATCCTTGCCATCTCATGCGACACCAAAACATTCTCCATCTTCCATATCCACGACACAACCGAGATACATGCGGTCTTTTGGCACAATTACCACAACATTAACAAATAATCCAACCACATAATATACATAAAACAATGCAACACCACATCATCAAATTCCTCGCTGCCCTCGCCTTGGGCGCAATGCTGATGACCACCACCGCATGTGCCCAAAGCAATGATGAGGCGAAGAACGTCCTCCGTCTCTCGCGCGAGAAATGCAAGTCCATACAGCAAGGGCATTATGTAATGGAGCACTGGGAGAAATTCATGTCGGACAAGGACACCAACCAGACCATCTATACGTGCGACTTCCGCAAGGTGCGCCGAGACAGGCTGTTCGGAAAGGTCTTTGCGATGCAAGACGAAACTCCAGGCCATCCAGAATGGAACGGATACACGCTCTACACCGGCGAGGAGTTTGTGACCTACTCTGATTCAACCGGCGAGGTTATGTCTTGCAAAAAATGGAAGGACGAGATAAAGAGCATCCGCCACAACTACACCTTCTACGAGGCGTTGACCCACCGCAGCTGCGATCCCCTTCCCGACGATAAGCAGCTGGCCGACAACAGCTACACCTATTCTATCTCCGACACAATGCTCGATGACAAGCCCTGTCACCTTGTCGGCTACCGCAAGACGGACTGGGAACCAAACAAAGACTTCGGCACACAGACCATACGCGTCGAGGTGCAACTGTGGATAGAGAAATTGAGCATGCTGCCCATCCAGTACACTATAGAAATCGATATAGTGGAGCAGGCGGACACCCTTCATCAATACGACCGCTTCAAGCTGCTGTCTTTCGACACAGTGATTGACGAGAGCAGGCTGACCTTGGCATCCATCCCCGCCAGCGTGAAACTTAAGGATTACGAACCCTACGAGGAACCCGAACCCCTCGCCGAGGGGACACTGGCACCCGACTGGTCGCTGCCCACCCTGACGGGCGACACCGTGCGCCTCGCCGACCTGCGAGGTAAGGTAGTTCTCCTCGACTTCTTCTACAAGAGTTGTGCCCCCTGCTGCGCCGCGTTGCCGTTTCTGCAAAGCATCCACGAGAAATACAAAGACAATGGTGTCGTGCTCCTCGGCATCGACCCCATCGATGACCCCGTAAAGGACGAGATGGCCGACTTCCTCGCCAAGCGCAGCGTTACCTATACCGTCCTCTTCTCCGACCGCGAACTCTCCAGCACCTACCACATAGTCGGCTACCCGACGCTCTTCTTCATAGACCACGACGGCAAGATCGCCAAGGTGCAGAGCGGCTACCACCCGACGCTGGAAGCCACCATCGAGGAACAACTACAGAAACTACTTGAATAACATTTTAAAACATCCAATATGCAACACCACATCATCAAATCCCTCGTCGCCATCGCACTGGGCGCGATGCTGCTGACATCTTTCCGTCCGATGCCGAAAGGAGAGCATGAACTTGTCGGCAACTGGCAGTATGTCAAATCGGCTGTAGCCATCCATTGGGACAACCCCGCTCCATTTCACGACAGTGCGGCGCAGAACGAAGAGAAGTCCGAGCGCAAGGACATGACCATCAACGCTGACGGCAGCATGACAATGGTGGCCAGAGACATCGAAAGCGGCCGTGTATACAGAGACGGCGACAGCAGCGCAATGAAGTTTAAGAACTATGATCTCACATGGGTTTTCTCTGCAGAGACAGACTCAGTGAAGGTCATGTCGCCATCCGGTGGCAGCGAGACCTGGAGAATCGACCAGCTGGACGGAAACACTCTTGTCTATGTTGTGGACAAGCCTTTTGAAAGCCATATTGGTTCCGGCATTCTCACCTATACTTACACCTACCGCCGCAAATAACGAACAAACACCCACCCAATATGCAACACCACATCATCAAATCCCTCGCCGCCATCGCCTTGGGCGCGATGCTGCTTACGGGCTGCATGATGGAGAAACCTACGGTGAAGAATTACCGCAAGGTCTCTGCGATGCCGGAACTCACGCCCGTCACGGTGGAGCAGTTGAGGCAGCTGATAGCCGCCGACACCACGCACTACAAGGTGGTGGTGCTCACCAGCCCATGCTGCGGCTACTGCGTGCTGAGCATGCGCGACATCTACCCGCGGAAGATGGCCGAGTGCGACAGCAGCCTGGTGCGCTGGTACTTCGTGGTGGAGAGCTACAGCTCGGCACAGTATGCGGACGAGCTCTACCGCACCTACCACATCGACTCTCCCCGATACTGGATAGACGACACCCTGCCGCAGTACCAACCTTTGATGGTGAAGAATATGTGGACGGTGGTGTGGAACCTCCTCTGGCATTATGGCCAGTCCTTCGAGGAGCTGGGCTGGGAAATGGCCGACAACCGACTGAACAATATCGTCAACGCCATCGCCCCACAGCCGCAAACAATTACCAGTGTCGACGGCATCCCCACCACCTTGCTGCTCGACCCGCGGGGTCGCATGAAATGCACCTATACCGTCGCGAGAGACGGCACCGCAACCTTCGGCCCCACCGACATCCGCAACATCACCGTCCCTGTGACGGAACTGGACTACAACAAGGTCGACACCATCTCATTCCTTCCCAAGGTCTGCACCCCTGACGGGAAATGTAATTAACGAACTAAAACATATTCAATATGCAACACCACATCATCAAATCCCTCGCCGCCATCGCTTTGGCGCGATGCTACTGATGGTCTGCAGCGCAAGCAAATCTTTGAAATCATGCTCATGGGTTTTGGGGGAATCATGGGCATGATTTGTGTGTGGTTGGAGGTATTGTGTCGGCAGTATCGCCAGTGTATTGTCATTGCCTTACCGCAGGGCTACCACAGCTTTACCACCTTAGAGTTACCATAGAATTACCCTAGGGTTACCATATAATTACGATAGAGTTTCTTGTGATGCATAACGGGTTGATTATTATATCGAAGATATAATAATACGTCATCATTATCAAAGCACTGCCGACAAGCATACACATTTGTTTTGCCGCCGTATGAAAAATAATTTTGCCATATAAGAAAATAGTCGTATCTTTGCAGTCGAAATATTAACCTAAAATAACCATTATGGAAAAGTATGTTTGCAACGTCTGCGGGTATGAGTATGACCCCGCGAAGGGTGACCCAGAGAACGGCATCGCTCCCGGCACCAAGTTTGAAGACCTGCCCGCCGACTGGGTGTGCCCCCTCTGCTCGGTAGATAAGACTCATTTTGAAAAACAATAAAAGAATGTGGGAATGTGTTAATGTGTGAACGCGTTAGTCGTGCTGACGCAATTGCATCTTGACAGATTAACATATTAACGAATTAACATATTAACGAATTAACATATTAATACTATGCTCAACAAGAAAGTTTCCGACCTGCTCAACGAGCAGATCAACAAGGAGCTCTACAGCGCCTATCTCTATCTGGACATGAACAATTACTTCGACAAGCGCGGCCTCAACGGCTTCGCCAATTGGTACATGATTCAGGCCCAGGAAGAGCGTGACCACGCCATGCTCATCTACAAGTACATGCAGAACAACGACTGCCCCATCACCCTCAACGCCATCGCCAAGCCCGACAAGAAATACAAGAAAGACATGGACGTGCTGAAGGCAGGACTGGAGCACGAGGAGTACGTCACCGCCAGCATCCACACCATCTATGATGCCGCCTACAAGGTGAAGGACTTTCGCACCATGCAGTTCCTCGACTGGTTCGTCAAGGAGCAGGGCGAGGAGGAGACCAACGCGCGCGACATGATCACCAAGATGGAGCTCTTCGGCACCGACGCCAAGAGTCTCTACATGCTCAACCAGGAGCTCGCTGCCCGCACCTACAACGCCCCGAGCCTGGTGCTTGACTGAAACGTTCTGTGACAGAATAATTAGCCCCGCCATCCGGTGGGGCTTTTTTTGTCGCCACAGTAAATAATTTTGTCAATTAAAATAATCTTTGTATTTTTGCAAATTATTTTAGTACCACCAAAATATAATAGCAAATGTGTGGAATTGTAGGATACATCGGTGAGCAGGAAGCTTACCCTATTCTGATAAAGGGTCTTCATAGACTGGAATATCGCGGCTATGACTCGGCTGGCGTGAGCATGATTAACGACAAGGGAGACCTTAACGTGTATAAGGCCACCGGCAAAGTGTCGGCCTTGGAAGAGAAGTGTGCCGCCGAGGACACCACCGGCAGCATCGGTATAGCCCATACCCGCTGGGCCACCCACGGCGAGCCCAACACTGTCAACGCCCATCCGCATCTCAGCCAAAGCAGGAACCTCTCGCTGGTGCATAACGGCATCATCGAGAACTATAAGACCCTCCGCGCAAAATTGGAGAAAGAGGGCTATGACTTCTGTTCCGACACCGATACCGAGGTGCTGGTGCAGCTCATAGAATTCACGCAGAAGACAGAGAAATGCGACCTTTTTACTGCCGTGCAGCGCGCCCTTAAGAACGTCATTGGCGCTTATGCCATAGCCATCCTGCAGAAAGACCATCCCGACCAGCTGGTGTGTGCCCGCAAGGGCTCTCCGCTGGTGATAGGCGTCGGAACCGATGCCCGCGGGCGGAAAGAGTTTTACCTCGGCAGCGATGCAACCCCCATTGTAGAATACACCAAGCAGGTCATCTATCTCAAGGATGAAGAGATCGCCTACATGGACCGCAGTGGCAAGATAGATATCGTCAACCTTCAGAAGGTTCATCAGACTCCCGAGATGCACACCCTCAGCCTCAGCCTTGACGAGTTGGAGAAGGGCGGTTTCCCGCACTTTATGCTCAAGGAGATATGGGAGCAGCCCAACGCTCTGCGCACCTGCATCAAGGGCCGCCTGCACCCCAAACGCAAGGATATCACGCTGAGTGGCATTATAGAGCACCGCGACAAGTTTGTCAACGCCCGTCGCATCATCATCTGCGCCTGTGGCACATCGTGGCACTCGGCCCTCATCGGCAAGTATTTTATCGAAGAAGCGGCACAGATACCCGTGGAAGTGGAGTACGCCTCCGAGTTCCGCTACCGTAACCCCGTCATCTATCCTGACGATATCGTTATCGCCGTGTCGCAGAGCGGCGAGACGGCCGACACGTTGGCCGCCATCCAGCTGGCCGAGCAGAAGGGTGCTTTCCTTTACGGTATCTGCAATGTCATAGGTTCCAGCATCGCACGCGCCACCCATAGCGGCACCTACTTGCATGTGGGCCCCGAGATCGGTGTGGCCTCCACCAAGGCTTTCACGGGCCAGGTAATCACGCTCTGCTTGCTGGGCCTGGCCATTGCCAAGGAAAAACACTCTCTCAGCGACGAGATGTACCACATGCTCGTCGAGGAGCTCTACAAGATTCCCGACAAAATGCAGTGGACGCTGGAGAACAACAAGAACATCGACCAGTTTGCACAGATGTTTACCTACTGCCGCAACTTTATCTTCCTCGGCCGTGGCTACAATTACCCCGTGGCCCTCGAAGGTGCGTTGAAGCTGAAGGAGATCAGCTACCTCCACGCCGAAGGTTACCCGGCTGCCGAGATGAAGCACGGCCCCATAGCCCTCGTCGACGAGGAAATGCCCGTCGTCTTCATCGCCCCCAAACGTGGCATGTACGACAAAATCGTCAGCAATATCCAGGAGATCAAGTCCCGCAAGGGTAAGATAATAAGTGTGGTCACCGAAGGCGACGTAACAGTGAAGAACATGAGTGACTATGTCTTCACCATCCCCGACACACGAGACTGCTTCGTGCCTATGCTGTCGGTCATCCCGCTGCAGCTGCTGGCCTACTATATCGCCACCGCCAAGGGCCGCAACGTAGACCAGCCGCGCAACCTCGCCAAGAGCGTAACCGTCGAGTAAATGGAAGGCTTCATTCTTGCCGCTGGATATGGCACGCGGCTGCGTCCGCTTACCAACGACCGCCCAAAGGCACTTGTAGAGGTGTGCGGCAAGACATTGTTGCAGCACGCAATAGAAAAGCTTCAGGCTGCAGGCATAGACCACCTTGTCGTCAATGTACACCACTTTGCCGACATGGTGGTCGACTTTGTCCGCAGCCGCCAGTGGCAATGCACCATAGATATAAGCGACGAGAGCGCCCAGCTTCTCGACACCGGCGGTGGCCTCAAACATGCGGCGCACCTCTTCTCCGGTCGTGAGAATGTGCTTGTGCACAATGTCGATGTCTTTTCCTGCATAGACTTGCAAGACGTAGAGTCAGCGCACCGTCGCGACGGCAACCTCGTCACTCTCTGCGTCAGCCGTCGCGAGACCAAGCGCTACCTTGAGTTCAGTGCCGACGGGTCGCTTGTAGGACGTGCCGCGGAAGGACTTGCTTTCAGCGGAGTCTCCGTCGTAAGTCCTGAACTGTTTGCCATGCTGCCCGCAGCCGACCATCCATACCCCATCATTGACGAATACATACGTCTGGGACACAATCACCGCATAGGCTGCTATCTCCATTCTGCCGATCACTGGCTGGACGTTGGCAAGCCAGATACCCTTGAAAAGGCAAAGCAATGGATACATTTCTCAAACAGGTAGCCTCGCGCATACAGCGTGAGCACCCCCGCGACACCGACCGGGTCCTCGTCGTCTTCAACAACCACCGCTCCGAGCTTTTCCTCCGCCGAGCTTTCGAGCAGATCTCCGCCGAGAGCGGTGCCGCATTCTTCCTGCCGCAGATAACCGTCATAGACGACCTCGTGGCCCAGCTCGGCGGCCTCAAGATTGTCCCCAACGAGTTCCTCCTCTTCCAGCTTTACCGGATACACATGGCAATCGGCGGCGACGACCGCAAGTACCAGACCTTTGAGGACTTCATCGCTTTCGGCGACATGATGCTCTCCGACTTCTCCGAGATAGACCGCTATTGCGTCGACGCACGCCAGCTCTTCGTCAACCTGCACGACATAAAAGACATCCTTGAGTGGGATGTGGAGAACCCCGACATGAGCCCCTTCCAGCGCAACTACCTGGAGTTCTACCATTCGCTCTTCGAGTACTACACGAAGCTGCGTGCCGCCCTTGCCGAACGTGGAGAGGCTTATGGCGGCATGGCCTACCGCCATGTGGCCGAGAATATCACCACCCTTGCCGACGGCTGTCCCTACGAGGCCATCTACTTCGTCGGCTTCAACGCCCTGTCAGAGTGCGAGAGGCGCATCATAGCGGAATATGTGCGGCGCGGCACAGGCACGCTGCTGACCGACGCCGACACCTACTACTATGCCGACCGCACACAGGAGGCTGGCCGTTTCCTGCATGTCCACGACAAAGACTTTCCTGAGATAATCCCCCACGGGCCCTCGCTCTTCAGCCAGGGCACCAAGACGGTGCACATCGTCGAGTGTCCGGAGGCGGTCCTGCAGTGCAAGTATGTCGGTCAGCTGCTTACCGACCATGACGACTGGCTCGCCGACCCCGAAAGCACAGCCATCGTTCTTGCCGACGAGAGCCTCCTCATCCCCACCCTCGGCGCCCTGCCTGCCGTCGATAAGGAATACCATGTCAACGTCACCATGGGCTATCCCTTTGCCGACAGCGGCATATACGCCCTCGTCCTGCGTCTGCTGGCCCTCTACCGTCAGGCCAACGCGTCCGGCTACTACCACATCGACCTCGTCGAGGTGCTGGGCAACCACCTCATTGGCCGCCTTGTGGGCCGCAAAGACCTGCGCCAGAGCACGGCCGACTATCTGCGCCGCGAGAACAGCATACGCTCCACGGCAGCCGAGGTCTCTGCCATGCTCGGCACCGACAAGCTCGATTTCCTTTTCCCCGCTGCGGTGCCAACCCCCGACGAGGTCCTCGCCATACTGCGCCGTCTGGCGGAAGCCCTGGTGGCCGGAGACGTCGTGGAGAACAACAAAAAGGAGAAACAGGCCCTCGGCGGCCTGGCCGAAATCCTCGACTACTTCGACCAGCTCCAGTCAGAATATCACCTCATTGACGACCTCGTAACCCTCGAAAAAGTATACACCCGCATAGCGCAGCGCCACAGCATAGCCTTCCTCGGCCAGCCCCTGTCGGGATTGCAGATACTCGGTGTGCTCGAGACCCGCAACCTCGACTTCCGCCGCGTCATACTCCTCTCGGCCAACGAAGGCGTCATCCCCGCTGGCCGCGGCCAGGCCACGCTCATCCCCTTCGAGTTGCAGCGCCACTTCCACCTGCCCACCTACGAGGAGAAAGATTCCGTCTACGCATACAACTTCTACCGCCTGCTGCAACGTGCTGAAGAGGTGTACCTGCTCTATAGCTCCGAGACGTCGGGCATGGGCAAGGGCGAGGAAAGCCGCTTTCTGAAGCAGGTGCGCTTCGAGCTCGCCAGCCGCTTCCCGGATCACGTCAAGGTCGACGACAGTGTTGTCGAGATACCGCCCTCACTGCATGTGTCCACGCTTCCCGTCTCGGCCGCCAAAGACGAAGACGTCATGCAGAATCTCGCCAAAATCGCCGCCAAGGGCTTCTCGCCGTCGGCCCTCAACGAATACATCGGCTGCCCGATGCGCTATTATTACAGGTACATTGTGGGCCTGCGCGACGAAAGCCTTGACGACAGCCTAGACGCAAAGCAGTTCGGCACCTGTGTGCACAAAGTTCTGCAGGATATATACACCCCATACATTGGCAACCGGGTGGACCCGAAAGGTCTGAGCGACGCCCTTGCCAACATCAAGACCCTCATGAACGATGCCTTCGGCAGTTACTATCGCCACGGCCGCCCCACCGATGGCCGCAACCGTTTCCTCTATTCCGTGGCCGAAAGCCAGTTGCGGCACATGCTGGGCAAAGAGATTGCGCTCATCAGTGGCGGGGCGCGTATTGAGATTGTGGCTCTTGAACAGAATGTCACCATGCCGCTGGCCGATGGCGTCAATCTCGGGGGTGTGGTGGACCGTATCGACCGCTTCAACGGTCGCCTGCGTGTCATCGACTATAAGACCGGCGCGGTGAAAGACAGTGACATATCCGTCATGACCGACAAACTAAAAAAAGGGGATGCCATGCCTGGCAAGTGGCTGCAACTCATGTGCTATGCCCTCCTGTACAGCAAAGCCCACTCGCTCGGCGAGCCCCTGCAGGCGGGCATATACCCCCTGCGTTCGCTGCGCTCCGATGTGCGCTTGGCCACCATCGACGGACGGACTGAGATTGGCGCCGACGACCTCACCATGTTCAACGACCGCCTCGCCGCCACCATCGCCGAGCTCATGGATCCCACCATCCCCTTCGCGCCCCCAGCGCGTCCGTCAAGCTGCGGATTGTGTCCGGCCAAGGGCTTCTGCCCCTCGGCGCAGGTTTATGAATATAACTAACTGGTTGCCTTGCTATTGGCCTCTGTGCGGCAGATGTCGCGGCAGAAGGCGTTTTCTATGGAGCCCCTACGGACCCTCTACGGACCCCCTTCGGCCGTTCTTCAGTGGAAGGCCGTAGGATGGCCGAGGAGGGGCCGAAGGGGGGCCGAAGGGACTCCGAAGAGGATGGCGGGAAAAAATGCAGTTTTTTTTTGCCAGTCCAAAATAAATGGCTATATTTGCACGTTATTAATTACACCTTGAAGAAGGTGTGCAATGCGTCTATGGCGCTGTAAATGTGTAAGTAAAACAAAGAATGCAACATACAATGAGAAGAACTCTTTTTGTAATGGCTCTTGTGTCGGTGCTGCTTACCGGCTGCAACGGGCTGTCGAAAATGAAATCGAACTCCAATAAGGTACGCTATCAGGCCAACCCCAATCCTGTGGAGACCATGGACGAGAAGGTGGTGGTGAAGTTCACCGGCCAGATTCCGCAGAAATATTTCGACAAGGGCTGCGTGATGTTCATCCAGCCGGTCTTCTCGTGGGAGGGCGGCAACATACCGCTGGAGCCCATGACCCTCAAGGGCGAGAAGGTTGACGGCGACGGCACCATCATCAACTACGAGAAGGGTGGCCGCTTCACCTACAGCGACATGTTCGACTTCAAGCCCGGCATGGAGACAGGCCGTGTGACGCTGACCCCGGTTGGCTACAAGTCGCGCCGCACCAACGAGGATGCCCGTTTCGCCGAGGACATTCTGCGCGACAACAGCGGCAAGGAGTTCTCGCCGGTGCTCATCTCCGACGGTGTCAACAACACCTCGTCGATGATCGACATCAAGGGCAACATTTCCATTTCGCCCATCAACTACAACAAGACGCAGGGCATCGTGGAGACCGCCGACATTTACTTCCTCAACGGCACGTCGGAGCTTGACTGGAACTTCTCGATGAACCAGAAGTTCGACTCCTACAACAGCCTCCTGCAGCTGAAGCGCATCATGCTCGAGCAGGGTCTGCCCAAGCAGATAAGCATCACCGGCTGGGCGTCGCCCGAGGGCGAGGAGGCCGACAACGTCGGTGTGTCCAAGAACCGTGCCGACGTCGCCACGGCGCAGCTCAGGAAGATTCTTGACGAAGTGCTGACCGTCATGGCCCGCCGCGCCAAGGTGAAACCCCAGGATGTGGACTACTACAAGTACGAGCAGCTGAAGAAGCTGGTCATCACCACCCGCGCCGCCGGCGAGGACTGGGTGCACTTCGTGGTCATGGTGGAGGCAAGCGACATACAGGACAAGCACGCCATCATCAACATCGTGGAGACGCAGCAGAACGTGGTGAAGCGCGAGCAGATGATACGCAACATGGCCGAGGTCTACGGCGAGCTCAACGACGAGATTTTCCCCAGCCTGCGCCGTGCCCAGATAGCCCTCTACTACAGCGAGGCCCGCAAGACCGACGCCGAACTGGCCAAGCTGGCGTCCACCAAGCCCGAGAAGCTCAGCTTCGACGAGCTGATGTATGCCGCCTACATCAACTACAACTATGACACCAAGCTCAAATACTACAAGTGGGCTACCGAGAACCACAGCTCCGAGTGGGGCGCCTGGAACAACGCCGGCGCCGTGGCCTTCTATCTTGAAGACTATGACGAGGCCGAGCGTTACCTCAACGTGGCCCGCGACATGAACCCCCACAACCCCGATGTGCTCAACAACACCGGTCTGCTCTTCCTCGCCAAGAAGGACTACGCCCTTGCCAAGTACTACTTCGAGGAGGCCAAGCGTCAGGGCAGCAATGACGCCGACGCCAACATCCCGATACTCAACCTCAAGCGCGGCAACTACAGCGAGGCCCAGAAGGCCATGAAGGGCAATCCCTGCACCTACAACCTTGCCTTCGCCCAGCTGATGAACGACGAGACCGGCACGGCGGTGCGCACGCTCGACTGCTGCCTCGACCAGAACGCCGATGTCAAGTATCTGCGCGCTGTATGCTATGCCCGTCTGGGAGACAAGACCAACTGCCTGAAGAGCCTCAAGGCGTCGATAGACGACAACTACGAGTACAAACGCAAGGCCGCCGTGGACACCGAGTTCAAGGAGTACTGGGACGACCCCGAGTTCAAGCTCATCATCAAGCTCTACAACGATTGAGCTGGCTGCACGATGATTAAGCGTTTCATCCCCAATCTCATCACGCTTGGCAACCTGTTCTGCGGCGTGGAGTCTGTCTTTGCGTCGCTGGCTCTGGGCGACGTGAAGCTGGCGGCCGTGTGGATATGCGCAGGCATCTTCCTCGATTTCTTCGACGGTCTCGCGGCAAGGCTGCTCAAGGTGCCGTCGGAGTTGGGCAAGCAGCTCGACTCGCTGGCCGACGTGGTCACGTCGGGCGTGGCGCCGGCCTTTATCATGGTCAAGGTTGTCGAAGAGCCTTTGCGCGGCATGCTGCCGCTGTGGGGCGTGATGCTTGCCATGCTGCCCTTTGTGCTGATGCCGCTCTTTGCGGCCTACCGTCTGGCCAAATTCAACATCGACACGCGCCAGGGCCATTCTTTCCTCGGCCTGCCGGTGCCTTCCAACGCACTCATTTGGGTCGGCGTGGCGCTGACGGGCTATGTGGTCGACGGCCCGGTGGCGGCAGCGGTCATGGCAGTCGTGGCTCTGGCCACCGACGTGCTCATGGTGAGCGAGCTGCCGATGTTCTCCCTTAAGTTTGACTTCAAGGACATGACCTGGCGCACCAACAAGGTGCAGTATCTCTTCCTTGCGGGCTGCGCCGCGCTGATTGCCGCCAGCCGCAGCTGGGTGGCTCTGTCGCTGATAATCATCTGGTATATCCTTCTGTCTGTAATCACGCAACGCCGGGTGGGAAATGCTGAATGACCTGAAGAATATACGCATCGACGAATACAATTATCCACTGCCCGACGAGCGCATAGCACGCTATCCGTTGGCGGAGCGCGACCACTCCAAGCTTTTGTGTCTTAAGGACGGCGTCCTCGCCGAGCACCGCTTCTACGACTTGCCGTCGCTGCTGCCGCAGGGGGCGCTGCTGGTGTTCAACGACACCAAGGTTATCCATGCCCGTCTGCTTTTCCGCAAGGAGACCGGCGCGACGATAGAGATTTTCTGCCTCGAACCGCACAATATGGCTGTCAGCGAGGCTTTCGAGCAGCGCGAGCAATGCTCGTGGGTCTGTTTTATAGGCAACAACAAGAAGTGGAAAGACGGCGTGATGAGTGGAAGGTGGCAGGCGGCGACTGGCGAGTTTGAACTCTCTGCCAGGCGTCGTGAGGCCGTTGGCAACGCCTGGGTGGTGGATTTCAGCTGGACCGGTGGCGCCAGTTTTGCGGAGGTGATCGAGAATGCCGGCGTGATACCGCTGCCGCCGTACCTCGGCCGCGATGCCGAGGAGAGCGACGCCACGCGCTACCAGACCGTCTACGCCCACTATGAGGGCTCCGTGGCTGCCCCTACGGCAGGCCTGCATTTCACCGACAGGGTGATAGAGCAGTTGCACAACAAGGGGATTGACACCGAGTACCTGACGCTGCACGTGGGTGCAGGCACCTTCAAGCCGGTGAGCAGCGAGCATATCGGAGACCATGAGATGCACGTGGAGAAGATACACGTCACGGCAGGCAACCTGCGCCATATATGTGCGCACAGCGAGACGGCGCGCGTGGCCGTGGGCACCACCAGTGTGCGCACCATGGAGAGCCTCTACTGGTTCGGCGTGCAGCTGCAGCATGATCCAGGGATGGAATACATGCATGTGTCGCAGTGGGATCCCTATACGCTCGACGACTGCGGCATGGGTTATGCCGACGCATACGGAAACATTCTGAAATGGATGGAGCGCAACGGTGTTGAGGATATGACGGGCGAGACTCAGCTGATGATAGCGCCGGGTTACCGTTACCGCACCATTACAGGCATGGTGACCAATTTCCACCAGCCCAAGAGCACGTTGTTGCTGTTGGTGTCGGCGTTTATCGGCGACCGTTGGAAGGAGGCCTACCGTTATGCCCTCGACCACGGGTTCCGCTTTCTCAGTTACGGCGACAGCTGTCTCTTCATGCCGTAGGCGATGTCTCCTTTTGCGGCCATACTTCAAGTGCTTTTCCCCACAACCTGCGCCTGTTGCGGAGAGGTGTTGGTGCACGGTGAGAGGCAGGTGTGCCTGAACTGCCTGTGCGACATGGCGGCGACGGCATTCAGCAGTATGGACGACAATCCAGTGGAGCGCAAGCTGGCTGGGCTGCGCCGGTTGAGGCATGCCACGGCGGTCTATCTGTTCCGCAAGGGGAGCACGGTGAGGGAGGTGGTGCATGCCATGAAGTTCCGCGGCAATACGGAACTCTGTCTGATGATGGGGCGGCAGATGGGCCTGGACTTGCTGGCCAGCGGCCGTTTTGACGACGTTGATGTGCTGGTGCCGGTGCCGTTGCACTGGCTGCGCAGGCTGTGGCGCGGGTACAACCAGAGCGAGCTGCTATGCCGTGGGATAGGGGAGGTGCTTAAAGCGCCCGTTTGTACCGATGCTGTGATGCGCCACCGCTACACGCGTCAGCAGAGCCTGCAGCAAGGACAGCAGCGCACCGACAATGTGGCCGACGCCTTCAGGCTGCGCAAAGCGTCTAAAATAGAGGGGAAACACGTGTTGCTTGTCGACGATGTCATTACGACGGGTGCCACGCTGTCAGCCTGTGCCAATGCCATTGCCGAAGCCGACGGTGTCAGCATCAGCGTGGCGGCCTTTTCAATGGCTTTGTAGCGCTATTTCTTGATGTAGGAGAGGAAGTCGAGGTCGATGCTCAGGGAGACAAACGGCTTGACGAGCCATGCTTTGGCGGTAACGTCTTCTATGCTCAGGTTCGGCCCTATCACCTCGCCGCTCTCATAGCCAGACTTCAGTACCTGATATTCGGCAATGTTGACACCGAGGATAAGATAGAAAAAGTCCACAAAGCGGAAACTGGAGCCGACGTAGAAGTTGCGGAACAGGTTGCTGCCGCCGAAGCCCACGTATATGCCTATATCGTAGTTGAACTGCTGGTCGAAGCGTTTGATGCCCTTGCCGTTGCTGCCTATGTTGTGGTCTTTGTTGAAATACTCAGTGAGGTCCCACAGCATCACCGATGCACCGGTGACATAGTCAAAGTCCACCTTGCCGGCGTTGCGGTTGCTGATGTATTTGTCATAGGTGCCGGCTGTGGAGCCGCTTTTCAGGCGTATCTCCCAGTCGGGAGCACGGTAGAAGCGAAGTGCCACACCTTGTATCGGGCGGATTTTCTTTTTCTTGTTGTTGCTTTGTGCGATGCGCTCCTCGGCGGCGCGGGCGCGTTCTTCGAGGTATTTGTTGGCCTCTTCCTTGCGCACGGCCTCTATCTCGGCGATACGCACAATGGCGCGCAGCGAGTCGACCATGTGGATGTAGTAGTTGCGTTCGGCCTCAAGCTTCTCTTTGTCGACGCCGTTGTTGCTTAATATCTCGCGGTAGAAGGTCTCTTTCTCGCGCAGCGCGCTGAGTGCTGCGGTGTCGGCCACGCGTTTGATGACGGTGTCTGTGCGCACAATATAGACCGAGTCGACGCGTAAGACGGTGACGGTGTCTGTGCGTAAGAGGTAGACGGTGTCATGTGCCGGGCGCCAGCGTCCAATGCCGACCTCGTCGATAGTGTCGGCCACAGGCGCCACGTGCAGGGTGTCCTGTGCGTTGATGGCAACGGCAGCAGAAAGAAGTGCGACTATGAGCAGCAGGCGTTTCATCGCAATGTGTCAATGAGGGCGTCGACGGACAGTGTCTGCTGTGTTCCGTCGGTCATGTTCTTCAGGGTGACGGTGCCGTCCTTTATCTCGCTTTCGCCGACGAAAGCCACGAAAGGTACTTGCTTGCGGTTGGCGTAGTCCATCTGTTTCTTCATCTTGGCGGCGTCAGGATATATCAGCGTGCTGATGCCGGCAGCACGCAGCCGTGCAGCGATGGCGATGCAGGCAGCCTGCTCGACGGTGCCGAAGTTGATGAAAAGCACGCGTGCGGCCTGTTCAAGCCCCTGTGGCCAGCTGTCGAGTTCAGTCAGCACGTCGTAGATACGGTCGGCGCCGAAGGAGATGCCCACGCCGCTGACGCCAGGCATGCCGAAGATGCCGGTGAGGTTGTCGTAGCGGCCACCGCCACAGATGCTGCCAATCTGCACATCCATAGCCTTGACCTCGAAGATGGCACCGGTGTAGTAATTCAGTCCGCGGGCCAAGGTGAGGTCAAGTTCCACCTGCGCTTTCATGTTGCAGGCCTGAATCATTCCGAATAGCTCTTCCAGTTCAAGGGCACCAGCCATGCCGACCTCTATGTTGGCGAACAGCGCTTTGAGCTGTTGTATCTTCTCGGTGGCGCTGCCGTTGAGCGAGAAGACTGGGTCGAGGGCTGTAATCTGCTCCGGCGTAAGGCCGCGTTCGGCCAGTTCTGCGCGTACGTTGTCAAGACCTATTTTGTCCAGTTTGTCAATGGCTACAGTTATGTCGACCAGTTTGTCTGGCGCGCCGATCATCTCAGCAATGCCGGCCAGCACTTTGCGGTTGTTGATCTTCACGCACACATTGATGCCCAGTTTGCCGAACACCATGTCGATCATCTGCACCAGCTCCAGCTCGTTGAGCAGCGAGGTGGAGCCTATCATGTCGGCGTCGCACTGGTAGAACTCGCGGTAGCGGCCTTTCTGCGGCCGGTCGGCACGCCATACCGGCTGCAGCTGGTAGCGACGGAACGGCAGCTGCACCTGGTCGCGGTGTTGCACTACGAAGCGTGCGAAAGGTACCGTGAGGTCGTAGCGCAGGCCGCGTTCGCAGATTTGCGGTGCCACCTTGTGGTAGTCCTGGGTGAAGTCGACGCCATCCATAAAGTCGCCCGAGTTGAGCACCTTGAAGAGCAGTTTGTCGCCCTCTTCGCCGTATTTGCCCATCAGGGTTGACAGGTTTTCAAGGGACGGTGTCTCTATCGGCTCGAAGGCAAACGTGCGGAACACAGAGCGGATAGTGTCGAAAATATAGTTGCGGCGCGCCATCTCCATAGGCAGGAAGTCGCGCGTACCTTTTGGTATTGAGCACTTAACGGTGGCCATGCTAATTCTTATTTTGGTTACAAAAATACTTCTTTTTTTGAATATGGGCAAATCTTTCTTACAATATTTCTTGCGGGCTTGCGTTCTACTATGAAAAATATTGTACAATGTCAAAGAAAGAAATACCAGTACTGCTGCTCACCGGCTACCTCGGCAGCGGTAAGACAACACTCCTTAACCGCATACTCAGTAACAAACGCGGCATACGTTTCGCCGTAATCGTCAACGACATAGGCGAGGTGAACATTGACGCCACACTCATCCAGCAGGGCGGCGTTGTCAACCAGAGCGACGACAGCCTTGTGGCTCTGCAGAACGGCTGTATCTGCTGTACGCTGAAAAGCGACCTCGTCAACCAGCTGCGTGACATCGCCAATACCGAGCGTTTCGACTATATCGTCATCGAGGCCAGCGGCATCTGCGAGCCGGAGCCTATAGCGCAGACCCTCATATCGATACCCACTATGGCCGACGGCTTCAATGTGATGCCGAGACTTGACTGTATAGTCACTGTTGTGGACACCCTGCGTATGCGTGACGAGTTTGATGCTGGTCAGCTGCTCGTCCGTCCCGATATCGACGACGAGGATATTGAGAATTTAGTAGTGCAGCAGATAGAGTTCTGCAACATAGTGCTGCTCAACAAGGCCGCAGAGGTGAAGCCTGAAGAGCTGGGACGTATACGCCAGATTGTCCGCACGCTGCAGCCCAAGGCTGAAATCATAGAATGCAACTATGGCGATGTGGACTTCGACAGAATACTCAATACCAACCTCTTCGACTTTGACGATGTGGCCACTTCTGCCACGTGGATACAGGAGGTGGAGAGCGGTGCTGATACCCACCATCACGACCACGACGAGCATCATCACGACCACCACCATGACCATGAAGATGAGGGTGAGGCAGAGGAATATGGTATAGGTACATACGTTTACTTCCGCCGCAGAGCCTTCGACTTGCGTGCCTTCGACAACTGGGTGGCACGCCGTTGGCCCAAGGGTATTATACGTACCAAAGGCATCTGCTATTTTGATGATGAGCAGGATAAGTGCTACATTTTTGAGCAGGCTGGCAAGCAGGTGACTCTGCGCGATGCAGGACGGTGGTTCGCCACCATGCCGCCAGAGGAACTGCGCGAAGCTCTGGAGCGCGACGCTCAGCTGCAGCGCGACTGGGACGACTTCTACGGCGACCGCATGCAGAAGCTTGTCTTCATAGGACAGCATCTCGACAAAGAACTCATCGAACGCACCCTCGACGAGTGCCTGGTATAATATTATGAGAACCCTCGAGAAAGCGATATTGAACCGCACCTCCCTGCTGGTTGGCGATGCCGCCATGGAACGCATCGCCGCCGCGCGGGTCATCATCTTCGGCGTCGGCGGTGTGGGGTCGTGGTGCGCCGAAAGCCTCGTGCGCAGCGGCATCCGCCAACTTACCATCGTAGACTCCGACCGTGTGTGCATCACCAATGTCAACCGTCAGGCGATGGCCACCACGCGCACCGTGGGCAAGGTGAAGGTCGAGGCCATGAAGGAACGCCTGCTGGAGATAAACCCTGCAGCCGACATCACCGCCGTGCAGGAAATCTTCTGTGCCGATACCGCCGACAGCTTTCATCTCGGGGAGTACGACTACATCATCGACGCCATCGACAGCCTGAAGGACAAGCTTGAGCTCATCTTGCGCTGCACGCAGAAAGGACAGCAGCCACAGCCCGCTTTCTATAGCTCCATGGGTGCTGCCCTGAAGATGGACCCCACGCAGGTCCATGTCAGTGAGTTCTGGCAGGTCGACGGATGTCCGTTGGCTGCCGTCTTGCGTCGTCGCATGCGCAAGCAGAAACGCTTCCCCGGTCGCAAGTTCCAATGCGTGTGGGGCCCCGAGGTTTTGCCTAATCTGGGCAAGGCGCGCACGTGCGGCACTGACGCCTGCATGTGCCCTAAAGCCAACTCCGGCGACGGCCGTGCCGACCTGCTGAACCACGAATGGTGCACCTCCAAGGCCCAGATCAACGGCACCACCGCCCACATCACAGCCCTCTTTGGCTTCACCCTCGCCGGCCTCGTCATCCAAGACCTCTACCGCAAGGCTTAACCTGCTCTCCCTTTCGCCAACCTCTCGACGATAGTTCGCTGAGACTCTGAGACTGAGACTGTCGGACGGCTTTCGTCGGCATCATACAATCCATAACCACTTGTGCCTCATAGGGAAAAAGACTCGAAAAAATATCCCACCCATAACAACCTCATCACAATCACAGTATCACAATTAAAAAAATGGATATCAATCACCCCCTTATATGCTATATAACTAATTAATAATTAATAATATATATAAAGAATATAGAAATTGATACCCCTCAAAAAACGAACTGTGATACTGTAATTGTGATTCTCAAAATTGGATTAAATCACCTAAAAGGCAAAGAAACAACGAAATACGACATCACCAAACCCTCCGAACCCCAGCTGCCAACCTTCAGAAACGTGACAAAAAACATCCAAATCCTCCTCTAAAAGGCCGTAAAAGACCCTTCGCATCCCTCCTTCCAGCACCTTTCTCCCTCCCCAGCGCTCACATTCGTGCTCCCGAATCACGCCATCAATACCTCATTCCAAAGCCTCTTTTGTGCCAAACCGACTACTCTCACCGCAAAAAATGATGTGTCCACATCCGTAACCCCTAACTCATAACTCTCACCCCCTTCCTCCTGACTTCGCCCGTCGGCTTTATGTCATTGAATATCTATCACATCCAACGTCCAAAGCGCCACTCATCCCCAACCAGCGTAACAGCGTAACAGCGTAACAGTTCCCATTCCCCTATTTCCTCTACCCAAAATCAGGCCTTATATCTATATATATTTATATATATAGATATATAGATATAAGAATTCATTTTTGACTTTTGGAATACCGTATTTCGAACTGTTACGCTGTTACGCTGTTACGCCTCAACCACATATTACAGCGTCATCATTCCGTAACCCCCTGTCATATAGCCATTACCAAACACGCCTACCCATCCGTACTCCATTTCTACTGACAAAACACCCTCTAAACGGCTACTAAACGGCTACTAGACGGCTAGTAGACCTACTGAAGACGGCCACTAACCACTAGCCACTAGCCACTGACCACTGGCCACTAGCCACTGACCACTAGCCACTAACCACTGGCCACTATCATATGAAGATATATCTCAGCACAAAGAGCGCCGCCAGCACCCACATGGTGGGGGTGATGCTCTTGATGTTGCCGCACAGGGCGTTGAGGAGCACATAACTTATCAGACCGATGAGGATGCCGTCGCTGATGCTGAAGCTGAAGGGCATCACCACCATCGTGATGAAGGCCGGAAGCGCCTCGACGGGGTCTTTCCAGTTGATCTTCAACACAGGCGTCATCATCATCATGCCCACCACGATGAGCGCAGGGGCTGTGGCGGCCGACGGGATGGCCAGGAAGATCGGCGCGAAAAGGAGCGCGATGGCGAAGAAGATGGCGGTGGAAAAAGCGGTGAGACCCGTACGGCCTCCGTCGGCCACACCGGCGGCGCTCTCCACATAGGTGGTCGTGGTGCTGGTGCCGAGGGCGGCACCGCAGATGGTACCTATCGAGTCGGCCATGAAGCATTCGTTGATACCGTCGACATTGCCCTCCTTGTCGACGTAACCGGCTTTCTCGCTCACACCGATGACGGTGCCCATAGTGTCGAAGATGTCGAGGAAAAGGAAGGTGAAGAGCACCACTATCATGTCGAGAATGCCTTTGGCGCTGGCGAGCTCGCTCCAGGTGAACTGGAAGGCAATGTTCTCGATGCTCGGCGGCACCGAGACGATGCCGTTCAGCGAGGTGAGGGCCACACGGCTCACGGCGCCGTCCGCCCCCACCACATTGTACATGGGTATGAGCCCCAGCGCCGTGGTGGCGAGGATACCCCAGAGGATGCTGCCGCGGACACCTTTCATCACCAACGCCCCCGTGATGACAAGTCCCAGGATGCCAAGCAGGGCGGTGCCGCTGAAGGACCCGTCGGGCAGCTTGAAGGCGAGGGTCACCAAGGTGGGCCCTTGCCCTACGATGCCGGCGTTCTGGAAGCCAAGGAAAGCTATGATAAGGCCGATGCCGGCACCCACGGCATATTTCAGCGACAGCGGGAGGGCGTCGACAATCCACTTGCGCACATTGGTGAGCGTAAGGATGACAAACACAACACCTTCGATGAACACCGCCGTCAGCGCAAACTGCCAGCTATGGCCCATAGCTATGCAGACGGTATAGACGAAGAACGTGTTGAGCCCCATGCCGGGAGCGAGGGCGAAGGGCTTCTTGGCGATGAATGCCATCGCCAGCGTGCCTATGATGGCGGCGAGGGCCGTAGCGGTGAAGACGGCGCCGTTGGCCTTCGACATCTCTCCGCCCAGCGCGTCGAAGACATTGGGATTCACGGCCAGGATATAGGCCATCGTGAGGAACGTGGTCAGCCCGGCGAGAATCTCCGTCCTGACGCTGTGCTTTTCTGGGTCAAACCCCAGCCATTTCAAGAATTTCATAGTTACTTATTTCGTCGCTTACTACAACGTTGCAATCCTCCGTTTATTGCACAACCATACAATGAAACTGCCCATTAGCAAATCCCCTTACTAACGAATTCACGAATTAACACATTCACGAATACACTAACGCATTCTGCCTGCTTTGCAGGCTTTGAGCACCACTGAAATTAATCAAATCAAGCGAAAAACACATTCTCACATTCACGCATTCTTAAAGCGCATTCCCACATTCTGACCGTCATCCCATTTTTTTACCGTCGGCTTTCCATCCATCGTTTCAACAAGAAAGAGCAACAGTACGGGAACGTGTAGAATTTGCCGTTGAAGCCAATGTTTTGGTGGCTCAGTTTGATTCCCCATTTCACATCAGGATAGCTTTCTCTCCTTGCTGCTCCTCCAATTCAGCAATTGCTTGTATATCTTCCTTTCCATGTTCTATTTACACATTTTTATATTATTTTCAGGCGCAAATTTACACATTTTTCTAATTCCGAACACTATAAAATTTCACATTTTTTACGAACGATAAACAAACTCCTAATAATCAAATTATTCCCATAACTGATTATCCTCCTGAAGATATACAAAATGTAAGTAAAAAAGTCATACTCAATCCGAAAAATCACGAACGTTGCAATCCTCCGTTTATTGCACATCCATACAAGAAAAGCCCCACTTGATGGTGGGGCTTTCGCTGTATTGTCGCTATATGAACTACTCATCCTCGTAGGTTTTGAGGGCGCTTAGAATGGCACATCATCAAAACTTGGTGTTTCACGTGATAACAATATGTCGTGAATTCTCACCAAGGCCTCTCTAGAACCTGATTTGGCTGCTTTTTGAAAATAGTTTAATGCCTCATCTTCGTTTTTTTCTACGACTATGCCATTATAGAAACAATCTCCTATATCGTATAGGGCTTCCGGAAAATCCATCTCGGCAGCTTCTTTAAATAGCTCCATTGCTTTTCCTTTATCCTCGCCTACGCCGGAACCGTCGAAATAGCATCTTCCCAACTCATAAATGGCTGGAACAACTTTCTCCAAGGCTGCTTTTTGATAGCACTTTACAGCCTCGGCCTCATCCTCTTCTACTCCATGTCCGCAAAAATAGCACCTCCCTAGCATATAACTCGCCCACGAATCACCTGATTCGGACGCCTTTTTGAAGCATCTCCATGCGGCATGGTTGTCACCCCTGACGCCATCGCTGTAATAATAGCAGCATCCCAATCTGTAAAGTGCATCGACATTATTCTTTGAAGCAGATTTCATATACCATCTCGCGGCCTCTTTTGCACTTTTCTTCACGCCCCTGCCTATTTCGTATTTAAGACCTATCTGAAATTGTGCAACATCATTACCTTGCTTTGCAGCCTCGAGGAACCATCTATTGGATTCAGCGATGTTCTTCTCCAGCCCATGTTTGCCTTCAAAATACCAGAAACCCAAATGGCATTGAGCTTTGGCATTGCCCATTTCTGCCGCCCTCTTGCATGCGGCGACAACATCACCGTGCGGAGCCTGTATGTCTTCAAGGCACCATGCGATATGCAGCTGTGCTTCCTTCGACCCCTGCGCTGCCGCTTTTTCGAACCACTTCCTCGCTTGGGATAAATCGTGAGGGAGGCCTGCACCCTTGAAGTAACTCAAACCAATATTGAATTGTGCGGTATCATAGCCCTGCTCTGCGGCTTTCGCAAACCACGCGTTTGCTTCTACCATGTCCCGTTTCACGCCACAACCAGATAAATAGCAACATCCCAAATCATTTTGCCACAAAGCGTTCCCTTCGGTTGCTTCGTTTAAGATCCAACCTATCGGATGTCCTTGCACTTTGTATTCTTCTCCCATAAAACCATTGCTCCAATTTATTGTCTGAACATTCCACGATATGCAGTTCAATGCGCCACCTTTGCGCACCGCTTCCAATGCCGGCACCCCAACCACCTTCTTCCTTGGCATGAGTTCTGCTATTTGTTGCAGAGCCTGTTCGTCTTCAGGAATGCCCAGCTGTGGAACAATTACCAACCCATCCACATTCAAGTAGTTTATATAAGCCCAACTGCGCGCATGCTTACGCTTTACTTTGTATGTCAATGGTATAACCTCCACATAGTTTTCCATAGCCCTGATGTATTTCTTCGCTATAGCAGCATCGAAATCTGCATAATTGGTCATCAGAACCCGGTTATCGCCTATATAGTGGACAATGCCATCACTATGGCCAAAAATCTCGTGTCTGTCCCAAGGGAGAAAGATAATGTCACATTGGAAGGCATCCTCGAGCATCTGCCGAATCGCCTTACGAGACTTGCCCTTATTCTCGAAGAAGACCTTCTCGGTCATTATTACTTTGTCCCGACACTTCACCACGTTGCCTCCGTCGAGAATCAAGTCTAAATCACAAGCTTCCTCGTTCCGCAAACTGTCAATATGGGGTATTGCACCAACATCGGTTATCGTGCGACGATAGTATGGGGTGTCAAGGTAATCAGGGTAGTATTTGTAGAATACAAAACGTTTTTCATTGGCCTGAATGGGCATATAGTCGCGACACCAGATGTCCTTGGTGTTTTGCAGGAGACGGTGTTCTATTTTGTTCTCATCCAGAATCGCCTTGATACTTTTATACAATTCCGGACAACGGGCAGGCAACAAGTCGGAGAAAAAGATTGTGTCAGTAAAGGAGTCGATAGTCATAATTTAACAAAAACGTTTTCTATAATTTCTGGAGTTGTATTTCTTTTCTCTTTTTTTGAAATCCCATGATTCACATTTAGGCGTATCCGCTTTGGTGAGACCATCATCGTAGAAACACAAGGTATCTTTAAAACCTTCACTTTCGTATTTTATTCCATACCTGCTTGTTTGAAGGATATTGCACTTTTGATTATTGGAGGTTTTGATTTGAGGCCATTCCCCCGTTTCTGCACAGGCATTTAACATCTCATTGGCACACAACAAGGGGCCACAAATATACTGTTTTGTACTTTCATCGTACAGACTACGTATCAGTATCCCTCCAAACTTTCCATTACTGAAATCACTTGGAAAGCAGATATCCACACCACTATAATGGAAAAATAGTTTACCAGCTTCTTTCTTTGTACGAGGGTAGGTTTTTCGATTCCATTCATCATTTAAACTTTTTTTGTCGTAGTAATAGAATTCAATTTCAGATAGTCGAAAAGTTCTTTTACCGCATACAATACAGTTGTCATGAATTAGACAGTCTGCGATTTCTTTGAAAAGCACGAGGTAATTCTCCGATGTAATCTCTTTGCTTAATAGGTCTTTAAGGGCTTCCATTGTGTTTTATGTTAAATGTTTTCGAGATGCAAAAGTATGGAGAATGACCAATGTGAACAAACTTTTTCGGTTAAAGATTGTTAAGGTTTTTCAAAAAGTTATTAATTAAAATAACAAAGTATTTTATTCAATTATGGAGTTATATAAATAGAAAAAAGCCCCGCTGGATAACGAGGCTTTCTTGTATATGCGGACAATTATGTCTGCGTAGCAATATTGCTCTCCGCGAGCACGCGGTTACTCTTCCTCGGCGGCGGCTTCCTCGTAGGCCTTGAGGAGGGCCTGCTGGACGTCGGCGGGGACGAGCTCGTAGCTGCTGAAGGTCATGGTGAAGGTACCGCGGCCGCTGGTGAGGGAGCTCAGGGCGGTGCAGTAGCGGTTCATCTCGGCCAAGGGGGCCTTGGCTTTCAGCGTGGTGTACTTGCCTTCGGCATCCATGCCCATGACGATGGCGCGGCGGCCCTGCAGGTCGGTCATGACGCCACCCTGGGCCTCGGTGGGCACGGTGACGGCGATGTCGTAGATAGGCTCCTTGATCTTCGGGGCAGCCTGCTTGAAGGCCTCGCGGAAGGCGGTGCGGCCGGCAATCTTGAAGGCCGTTTCGTTGGAGTCCACGGGGTGCATCTTACCATCGTAGATGTTGACGACGATGTCGCGGGCGTAGGAACCGGTCAGAGGTCCCTGCTCCATCTTCTCCATGATACCTTTGAGGATGGCGGGCATGAAGCGGGCGTCGATCGAACCGCCCACGATGCAGTTGTTGAAGACCAGCTTGCCGCCCCACTCCAGCGGATACTCCTGGGTGTCGCGGATGGGGTACTTGGTCTGGTTTGGCATGCCGTCGTAGTAGGGCTCGATGAGCATGTGCACCTCGCCGAACTGGCCGCTGCCGCCCGACTGTTTCTTGTGGCGGTACATGGCCTCGGCGCTCTTGGTGATGGTCTCGCGGTAGGGAATGTTGGGGGCGGTGAAGTTGACGGCCAGCTTGTACTGGTTCTCGAAGTACCACTTCACGGTGTTGAGGTGCAGCTCGCCCTGGCATCCGAGGATGACCTGGCGCAGCTCGCGGCTGTTCTCCAGCGTGAGGCTGCGGTCGTAGGTCACGAGGTCCTTCAGGGCGGCGCCGACCTTCTCGTCGTCGTTGCTGTTGGCAGCCTTGACGGCGACGGTGTAGATAGGAGTCGGGAACTGGATCTCCTCGACGATGTCGTCGGTGTTCTTCGGGGTGGTGAGGGTGTGGTTGATCTTCACATCCTTCAGCTTGATGGTGCAGACGATGTCGCCGGCGCAGGCTTTCTCGACGCGCTGGCGGTTGCTGCCGCTGCACACGAGCACCTGGCTGACGCGCTCCTTGCTCTGGTTGCAGGCGTTGACCACATCCTGAGCCTCGGCCAGCTCGCCGTCGAAGATACGGAGATAGCTGATCTCACCGAGGTTCTTGTCCTTGGCGCTCTTGAAGCAGAAAGCCACGGTGGGGTTGGCACCGTTGCTCTTCAGCTCTTTGCCGCCCTTGGTCTTCTTGCAGTCGGCCACCTCGCAGGGAGCGGGGACGTTCTGGCAGATGAACTCCAGCAGACGGTTGACGCCGAAGTTCTCCTTGGCGCTGGTGCAGAGGATGGGGAAGAGGTCGCGCTTGTCGATAGCAAGCTTCAGGGCCTGGGTGAGTTCCTCGGGGGTGAGGTCACCGTTCTCGAAGTATTTCTCCATGAGGGCGTCATCGGCAGCGGCGGCTTCCTCGACGAGGGCCATGCGCATCTCCTCGGCCTTGTCGGCATACTGCGAGGGGATGTCGGCCTCGGTCATCTTGCCGTCGGTGAAGGTGTACATCTTGTTGGCCACGATGTCGACCACCTGGTTGAAGCCGAGACCGGCGTTGGTCGGGAACTGCAGCACGGTGCACTTCTGGCCGAAGAAGTCCTTCAGCTGGTTGACGCTCTCGTCGAAGTTGGCCTTCTCGGCGTCGAGGTGGTTGACGACGAAGATCATCGGGGTGTCGAGCTTGGCAGCGTAGCGGTTGGCGATCTCGGTGCCGACTTCGACGCCGCTCTGGGCGTTGACCACGACGACGGCGGCCTCGACCACGTTGAGGGCGCTGACGAGCTCGCCCTGGTAGTCGGCGAAGCCAGGCACATCGATGATGTTCACCTTCTTGCCGCCGAACTCGGTGTACATGAGGGTGTTCTCCACGGAGTAGCCGCGGTCGTGCTCGATGTCGCGGTAGTCGCTGATGGTGTTCTTGCTGTCCACGGTGCCACGACGGTTGATGAGGCCGCCGCAGAAAGCCATAGCTTCAGCCATAGAGGTCTTGCCTGATTTGGCGCCGCCCACGAGGGCGATGTTGCGGATGTCCTGTGTCTGATAAATTTTCATTGTGTATACTATTATTTATTTATTTATTTTATCTCTTTCGTTATCAGTATATAGCACACCGCTGACCTCTGTGGTCGCGGTATGAAATGTGGCTGCAAAGATACAAATAAATTTGATACTACAGCAGAAAAAAATTGCAAAAAATCAGTCTTTGAGTATCACCGAAGAGTTGCCGCCGACAATGCCTTTGTTGCCGCCGCCGTAGACGTTGCCGAAGGCCTCGGTGTTGCCTGAGAGGATGACGGAGGTGTTGCCGTTGACTTTGCTTTCCTCTCCGCCGCCGAAGACATGGCCTGAGGCCTCGTCGTTCTTGACAGTGCCGATGCGGCTGTCGCCGGTGATGGTGAGGGAGACGTTGCCGGTGACGGTGCCGAGGGTGGTGAGGTCTTCGGTGGTGTAGAGGATATGGTTGGGGTTGTCGACGTCAATGAAGTTGCCGTGCTGCCAGGTATAGGTGGTGGTTTGGCCTTTGACGCCGGTGCGGTAGGTACCAAGGGCTTCATAGTAATAGGGTTCGGTGCGGAAGCCGATGGAGTCCACCTCGACGGTAGGCAGCGATGCAGAAAAGCCTGCGCCATATACGTTGCCGTTCACGGTGCAGGAGTCGAGGGTGGAGGTGACGTCGCCTTCGACCTTACCGAGGCTGCCGCCGCCGTAAAAGTTGCTGGTGACGGTACAATTCGTCAGCGTGGAGGTGACATTGCGTGTGGTGGCAAGGGAGAATTTGACAAAGTCAATCAAGATACGGGCCACGTTGGTCTTGTTGTCCGACATGGGGAGGAACTGGTAGAGGAAGCGGGTGGAGACGCCGCCGTAGGTGGCGTTGTATGACCGGGAGTAGTTTGAGCTTAGCCAATTGTTCCAGTTGATATTGGTCACGCTGTTTTGGTTGCTGGGTGCAAAGCGGCTGTAGGAGTTGCCACCGTAGCCGGCGCCGAAGAAGGTGCCGAAGGTGCAGCCTGTAGCTGTGGTGGTGACGGTCTTGCCGCTGCTCATATCGCCGAACTTGGGGCCGCCACAGAAGAGACCCACATGGCTATTGGTAATGGTGGTGCTGAGGTTGCCCGTCGCGGGTCTGGCGGCGTTGAGAGCGCCGGCATAGAACTCATCGATGTCGGCGTTCTGTATCAGCCAGGTGATATTGCCTGTATTATCAGCACCATTGGCTTTGCCGATGCCCTCCATGGCAGCACCGCATACGATGCCGAAGCGGCCGCCATTGATATAGCATTCGGCATTGTCTTCTTTGTTGGCCACATCGCCGCGGTAGAGGCCGGTAAGGTAGAACTCGTCGTAGTCGCCGCCGGTCACCGAGATGGGCGAGTGCTTGGTGGCTATTTGTTTATCCTGGTGACAGCCCGTGTGGAACTCCTTGAACCACACGTTGCCGCCCACATGGATATAGGGTATTTTATTTGATGTTCCTTTCTGGTTGTTACTCACCCATTGCTCCATCACACCGCCCTGCACGATGATAGCATCGGTTGTGCTTCTGCTCGAATGCTCATACTCGAACTGGGTGAACCGTAAGAGCGAGGTGTTGGTACTCTCGTACCAACCTTTGGGAATCAGAATTCCGAAGTTGTAGGAGCCCGTGCCGCCGGTAGACTTCTGTGCCATACCGAGGCCTGGGATATTGATAAAGTCGACCCTCAAGGGGTGGCATTCGGTACGGCCGTTGAAACGCAGCATATAGGAGTAGTCGGGCTCGTTGTCGCCATCAAGGTCAATGGAAGTCACCGTATAGGGTTTGGCTTTACTTGCTTCGATGGAGTTTAAATGATGATAATTACCCACAAGCACAACTGCATAGTCATAAACGGAGTGACTATTCCGCTGCTGGTCATTGTAGCCAGCAAATAGTGCCGTACTTGCAATAGCGTTGCCCATAGAGGTGTACACCACTTGGTTCTCTCCTGCAATGGAATAGCTGTTACCATTAGTGTATATCACTCCTCCCCCGACGTTGGCTACATCATACCCGGTCTCCATAGCCGTATTATACACCTTGTCGGCGTTGGGGTCGGCCAAGTAGACGCATTTGGCCCAGTAGGGTTCGATGGTGATGGCCGTCACCCCTTCGGGTACATCCCAGTAGGCGCCTTGGTTGAAGATGCGACCGCTGTGGTCGGTGGCACTGGATCCGCTGTAAAGGTCTTTGGCGGTACAATGGCGGTCGGCGAAGTTGTATCCACCCCAGGTGTCGGAAGCGGTGAAGGTGCCGGGCGTGCCGCCGGTGATGCTGACAATCTTCCAACCCGTCACCACTCGGTTGCCGTTGTAGTTCTTGGTACCCACCTCGTTGTAGTAGGGCAGCTGCACCTTGTAGTAGTTGTAGTTGAAGTGTGCGGTGTCCTTGTCGGTGATGATGAGGGTGGTGTCGGAGGTGGTGATGGTGGCGCCATTCGGTGCACCGTAGACGGCGCCACCAGAGCCCATCTGGACATGCACCGCAAGCTCGCCCAGTTTGCCGCCTTGGTTGCGGGGCTTCCCGACCTGGGCGTTGGCGGCGTCGAGGTTCACCACCGAGGGGTACTTGCCCTGCTGCATCAGCACGGGATAAGGATGGTCGCTGACGATGCTGTCGGGCAGCAGCACCCATTTCAGCATATCGCTGCCGCTATAGGTGCCTGTGGCCCACCAGCCTGCCAGCTCGCGACGGCCGTTGAGGATGTGGCGGAAGAACTCGAAGCGCTGCAGGAAACGGTCCTCGGCGCCGAGGGCGCAGTTGTAGGTGACACCCGTCGGTTGCACATAGGGGGCTTCGAGGCGGAAATAGTTGAAGTTGCTCACACCGCTGGTGGTGTTGGTACCCGCGTTGCTGATAATTGTACCACCATAAACGGGAGATTTGGTAGAGCCACCTGTGATGTCGCCATAGAACATACAGGCGAAGACCATCGTCTTTTGATTGTTGTTGGCGGCGGAGGTGGCGCCGTTGTTGTTGCCCACAATGCCGCCGACGTTGGAGCCGCCGGTGATGGTGGCGTAGGAGTAGCAGTTGACCACACGGGCGGTGCCGTCGAGCTGGCCCACGAGACCGCCGACATCGCCCGAGCCCCCCACCGAGCCGGAGAGGATGCCGACGTTGTAGATGCGGGCCGCACCGTTGGCGGTGCAGGCCACAGCACCCACATTGGTACCACTGGTGATGGTAACGCTCTCGATGACCAGGTTCTTAACGGTTCCGGTGAGGGTGGTGAAGAGGGGGACGGAGAGGTTTTTTATCCTGTAGGGCATGTGGGTAGCGGGGTTGATGGCTGCCTCGAGGGTGCCGCTGAAGGTGGCGACGCCGGGAGTGCCGCCGCTGATGTCGGCCGTGATGACATAGTGACCTGTGGCGCTGGTGATGCTTTCAAGAGATGTGATGGGGGTCTGTGCCGCAGCTCTGAGCGTTCCGACCAAAAAAGACAATAGTATTATTAGCCTATATAATGTGCGATGTTTCAAATCTTTGCACATGCTATGTGATGCCTCCCTTCCTTCAATTTTAACCTGCAAAGATACGAAAAAAACGGAAACAAATAATTTTTTTTTATTATTTTTGAGGAGACAACCTGTTTTGTCGCCCTGTGGCGGTTGGGCTGATGCCGAGCGATGCCGTCAGCGGACGATGATCTCCACGTCCTCCTGCCCCATGCGTGCGGCGAGCCACTTGTCCATCTTGCTGCGGTCGGCGTCGGCGAGTCGTGCGCCGCGGCGCAGGTGCACGATGGCCACGGTGCCGCCGCCCACGCGCCCCACGCCGACATGCTCCACCTGCGGGAAGAGCGCCTGCGCCTCGGCGTCGATCTGCGAGCCCAGGGTGTCGTAGAGCGTATAGGTGCGCAGCTGCCCCTCGAGGTCGGCCACCTGGTCCGCCAGCTGGCGGTTGGTGGCGTCGGCGGCGAGGGCGATGCTGTTCACCTGCGAGGCGAGGCTCTCCAGGCCCCTGCTGTCGGTGCCCTGGATGACCATCAGGCTGTAGTTCTTCATCTTGTACTGGGCCATACGGCTCTGCGCTTCGGCGATTTCCTCGTCGCTGATGTTGCGGCCCACGGCCACCACGCGCAGCGTGTCGTGCTCGGCGCGGTGGTCGATGATCTGCGTGCCGCTCTGCGCCAACTCGTTGTCGACAAAGTCCTTCATGTTGCGCGCCAGGATGTCTTTCTGCACTATGTTGACCGTCATGACGGCGGCGGGAATCATGGCCACGACGACGACGACGGTGACGAGCCGTTTGCCGCGGCGTTCCACCCCGGGCGCGAGGTTGGTGTAGCTGTGGAAGCGCAGCATCTTGACGCCGATGAAGGTGGCGAGGGCTATGAAGACGGTGTTGATGAAGAAGAGGTAGAAGGCTCCGAAGAAGTAGTTCCACTGCGCCGTGGCGAGGCCGTAGCCCGCGGTGCAGAGCGGCGGCATGAGGGCCGTGGCAATGGCCACGCCGGGGATCACCTGTCCCTTGCTCTTGGTCGTCAGCGCCAGCACGCCGGCGGCGCCGCCGCAGAAGGCTATGAGCACGTCGTAGAGGGTGGGGGAGGTGCGCGCCAGCAGCTCGCTGCGGGCCTCGCTCAAGGGCGAGAGGAGGAAGTAGAGCGTAGCCGTGAGCACCGAGATGACGGTGGCCACGCCGTAGTTGCGCAGCGCGCGCCTCAGCAGCTCGTAGTCGCCGATGCCCACGCTCAGCCCCATGCCGATGATGGGACCCATGAGGGGCGAGACGAGCATGGCGCCGATGATGACCGCCGTGGAGTTGACGTTGAGCCCCAGCGAGGCTATCAGGATGGCGAACATGAGAATCCACAGGTTGGTGCCGCGGAACACCACGCCGGCGCTCACCTGCTCTATCACCTCGCGCTCGTCCTCGCGGTCGCCCGTGAGGCGGAAGTAGTGGTTGAGTATGCGGAGTAGCGGTTCAAAGTTCAGTCTCATGGTCTTTTTTTATTGTCATAACGAGCAGAGAGGCATTTTATTGCACCCGCCGCTGAGGCGGAGGGCAAATTTTTTTCGCCGTTGCGCTTGCATGTTTCAAAAAAAGCGTATATTTGCAGCGCCGCCCGAAGAGAGCCCCTACGGTGCAAGTACCTATCCGATAGGGCATTTCTTCAGTAGTTCTTCAGTAGTTCTTCAGTAGTATTTCAGTGCGGCACTGAAGAACTACTGAAGAACTACTGAAGAACGGCCGTACCGGGTCCGTAGAGGGTCCGTGTCGGAGGGGTAGGAGGGCGGAAACAGGGAACAAGAGAGATAAGTTACTAACAATCAAAACATAGAGTCATGGCAAAACAGAAATCGACAGGGCTGCTGGTGAACGGCAGCGTGAAAGCGGCGGGAGTGACCTTCTACACCCGTCATGGACAGACCGTGGTGCGTTCGGCGCACAGTGTTCAGCCCGAGCGGCGCAGCCGCGGCCAGTTTGACCAGCGCATGCGCATGCGCCACACGATAGCTTTGTGGCATATCTTCAGGGTTTCGGAGCCTCTCTTCGGCGAGGGCGTGTCGGCCTACCGCCGTTTTGCGTCGGCGGCCAACCGCCTGACTCCCGTCTATGTGCCCTGCAACGGACCGCTGGAGTCGGCCACCTTCCTGCTGCCCGGCATCCCTGTGAGCGCCGGCCAGACGGTTTCCATCAAGGAGTGGTTCGGCAAGGTGGACGGCGAGGATGTGCTGCTCACCAACCTGCGTCCTGCCGACCTCGACCGCCACGAGGAGCTGCGCCTCTGCTGCCTGCGGCAGAGCCTTGAGGGTGCCGCCCCGCAGATTGTCGTCAGCTGGCGCACGCTGTCCCTGCCCGACGGCAACGAGAGCCACACCGGCGGCGAGCCCCACCTGCGTGTGGTCGACGGCAAGGTGGCCGTCTTCGGCGGCGCTTTGGCCGACCCGATGTTCGGCTGGGCGCTGGTGCGCGTCGACGGCGACCGCTGCTCGACGCAGGCTGCCGTCACGCGTTGCACGTACTATGAGCGCTTCACCACCGAGAAGGCGCTGAACGATGCTGCCGCCTCGTACGGCGGGTTGACCGAATGAAGGGGTGCATGGGGCTGACAGACAGAGTATTGGCTGCAGGTAAAAAATATTTATCACCATTTTTGGTGAGTATATTGATTTTATTTTGTATCTTTGCAGCCTGATACCCCCAAGGAGGCATTTAAATTTATTAATCTTATAACATTAAAATTATGGCATTTAAAGGACAAATCATTATCGATACCGAGCACTGCAAAGGCTGCGGAGTGTGTGTACCCGTGTGCCCGATGAAGTGCATCGAGTTGTCGAAAGAGGTAAACGGCAAGGGCTATAACTTCACCCATACCGTCAACGACAGTTGCATCGGCTGCGCCAGCTGCGCCATGGTGTGCCCCGACGGCGTCATTTCCGTTTACAAGAAAAAAATCTAAACGAAAAAGAAAGAAAGGAATACTATGGCAAGAGAACTTCAACTGATGAAGGGCAATGAAGCTATTGCCCGTGCAATGATTGCCAGCGGTTGTGACGGATACTTCGGCTATCCCATCACCCCGCAGAGCGAAGTAATGGAAACCCTCATGGCCGAGAAGCCCTGGGAGACCACCGGTATGACCGTGCTGCAGGCCGAGTCGGAGGTTGCCTCCATCAATATGGTCTACGGCGGCGCCGCCACCGGCAAGAAAGTCGCCACCTCGAGCTCCAGCCCCGGAATCTCGCTGATGCAGGAAGGCCTCACCTACCTGGCAGGCGCTGAGATCCCCTGCCTGGTGGTCAACGTCATGCGCGGCGGCCCCGGTCTGGGCACCATCCAGCCCTCGCAGAGCGACTACTTCCAGAGCACCAAGGGCGGCGGTCACGGCGACTACCAGCTCTACACCCTCGCTCCCGCCAGCGTGCAGGAGATGTACGACTTCGTGTTCGAGGCTTGGGACATTGCCTTCAAGTATCGCAACCCCGTGCTGATCCTCTCCGACGGTGCCATCGGCCAGTGCATGGAGAAGCTCTACACCCGCGACTATGTGCCTCGTTGGACCGAGGAGGAGCGCCGCAAGAACGCCCCGTGGGGCACCTGGGGCAAACCCGCCAATCGTCCGCACAACATCATCACCAGCCTTGAGCTCGACAGCGCCCGTCAGGAAGTCTTCAACCTGAAGCTCCAGAAGAAGTACGCCGAGATGAAGGAGAAGGAAGTGCGCTACGAGATGCTGAACTGCGAGGACGCCGAGTACATCATCGTCGCCTACGGCAGCAGCAGCCGTATCGCCATGAAGGCTATGCAGATGGCCCGCGAGAAAGGTATCAAGGTGGGTCTGTTCCGCCTGATCACCCTCTTCCCCTTCCCGTCCAAGCAGCTCGCCGAAGTCGCCAAGCACGTGAAGGGTATCCTTTGCGTCGAGATGAGCGCCGGCCAGATGATCGAGGACGTGAAGCTGGCCACCCAGTGCGGTGTGAAGACCGAGCACTTCGGCCGCTTCGGCGGTATCATCCCCACTCCCGGCGAGGTCCTGGAGGCTCTTGAAAACAAGATTATCAAATAAAGAAAGGAACAACAATGAATCAAGATATTGAAGCTCGCAAGCAAGAGCTGCTGAAAGAGGGTTACGAGGAGGTTTACACCCGTACCAAGGTGCTGACCGACGCCGTCATGCACTACTGCCCCGGCTGCGGCCACGGCACCACCCACCGTCTTGTCGCCGAAGTGATCGACGAGATGGGCATCCAGGACAAGGTCGTCGGCGTTTCGCCCGTCGGATGCTCCGTTCTGGCCTACAATTATTTCGATGTCGACTTCCAGGAGGCTGCCCACGGTCGCGCTCCAGCGCTGGCCACCGCCATCAAGCGCCTCAACCCCGACACCTTCGTGTTCACCTATCAGGGCGACGGTGACCTGGCCGCTATCGGCACCGCCGAGACCATCCACGCCGCCAACCGTGGCGAGAACATCACCATGATCTTCGTCAACAACGGTATCTACGGTATGACCGGTGGCCAGATGGCCCCCACCACGCTGGTCGGCATGCGCAGCGCCACGACGCCCTACGGCCGTCGCGTCGACCTCAACGGCTATCCCCTCCGCATGACGGAACTCCTCTCCACCCTGCCCGGCACCTACTATGTGACCCGCCAGAGCGTGCAGAACCCCGCCGCCGTCCGCAAGGCCAAAGCCGCTATCCGCAAAGCCTTCGAGAACCAGAAACTGAAGAAAGGCCTCAGCTTCGTGGAGATCCTCTCCAACTGCAACAGCGGCTGGAAGATGACCCCCGTGGCCGCCAACAAGTGGATGGAAGACAACATGATGCCCAACTACCCCATCGGCGACATCAAAGTCGACGGCAAGATTGTCGAGGGCATTGATGCCAACCGTCTGGTTCTGGATCACCCGCTGACCGTTATGCAATAATTAACAATTAAAAACAAGCAAAGAAATGACTGAAGAAATCATCATAGCCGGTTTCGGTGGACAGGGTGTCCTCTCGATGGGTAAGATCCTTGCCTATTCCGGTGTCATGCAGAACAAAGAGGTCAGCTGGATGCCCAGCTACGGCCCCGAGATGCGTGGCGGCACCGCCAACGTCTCCGTCATCATCAGCGACGAGCGCATCAGCTCGCCTATCATCAACCAGTTCGACACGGCCATCATCCTCAACCAGCAGTCGCTGGATAAGTTTGAGAACAGCGTGAAGCCCGGCGGTCTGCTCATCTACGACCCCAACGGCATCACCCATGAGCCCACCCGCAAGGACATCAACATCTACAAGATCGCCGCCACGGCCAAGGCCCAGGAGCTCGGCATCAGCAAGGTGTTCAACATGGTGGTCCTCGGTGGCTTCCTGAAGCTCAAACCCATCGTCGACAAGCAGTACATCCACGAGGGTCTGGAGCACTCCCTGCCCCAGCGCCACTGGAACCTCATTCCCCAGAACGAGGAAGCTATCGAGATTGGCAAAGGCCTCATCGAGTGCGTCCAGAAGATCTAAGCTTTTAAGGCATAGAAAAAAGCCTCCCATGCGGGAGGCTTTTTTTTTATGTCCTGTGGGTGTCAGCGTCTGGCGGCCTTGAGCACTTGCTCCACTACGCCGATCTTGTAGCCGGTGCTGTGGTAGAGGATGCGTCCGTCCTTGTCTATCAGCGCCACCAGCGGGTATTCCACGTTGTCTATCTTGGCAGCCTCAACGATGCGCTGCTCCAGGAGGCCCTTCCGGTAGGCGAAGTCGGTGTTGGCGAGGCCCCACGAGGGCATGCCGATGGTGGCGGGGCCGACCATGAAGGTCATGCCGCCCCACTGCTTAATCTCCTTCTGCAGCTGGCGCAGCTCGACGATGAGGTGATTCGAGGGCTCGCTGTATTCGCCCAGGTTGACGTAGAGCATGCCGGCGTCGCCAGCATAGTCCCACAGTTCTATGCCGTCGAAGAGTTCGAGGTCGGGGCTGATGGGTTGATAGGTTGATACGTCGGTGCGTTCTGTCAGTGGCAGGATGACGATCTCCTTGGTTGCCTTCTCGCCGGCCTTGACCTCGAAGAACTCCAGCCGTGAGCGCACGGCCCCGTCGGGGTAGCGGTTGCCAGTGCTGAGGCAGTAGATGCCGGGCTCCAGCTCGATGGTGGCGGGGAAGGAGGCCATGCGCTGGTCGTCCTCGAAGTCGAAGGTGCGCAGGTCGCCGTGCTCCAGCTTGGCCAGCGTGAAGTGGGGCCAGTAGACGGGCTTGGCGGGCTCCTTGCCGCGGTAGGTCAGGGTGAGGGTGGCCGGCGACCTGAAGGCCGCCGCACTCGACGACTCCCCGAAGGTTATCCTATTCCAACTGTCCTTGCCATAGACAAAGAGCTCGTTGGTGGCATTGTCCAGATAGGCAGGCACTCCGGCAGCGCGGCAGGCGGCCACGAAGAAGATGTCGCGGCTGTGGCTGTCGGCACGACGCAGCTTGTAGACTCCCACCGGCGAGATGGGACAGTTGTAGTAGTTGTCGCTGTCGTCGATGGCGATGCTGTCCAGCGTCCACTGGCGTATCTCTTCGGCCGTCATGCCCTTGAAGCAGGCGAGCTCCTTGCGGTAGTGGCGCACCATCTCGTTGCTGATGCGGGCGGGCATGATGCCTCGCTGATAAGTTGATAAGTTGATAAGTTTATATGTTACGGGCTCGGTCCAATGTGCCTCGAGGGTGGCGGCGGTGATGTCGCGCATGTCCTTGTCGCTATAGCTGCTCATGTACTCATAGTATTCGCGACGATAATCCCCGCAGTTGTCAATGAAAGCGGTGATCTCGCGCCAGTTGCCCTCGCTCTTCTTCACCAACTCCCACGCCTTGTCGGCGGCCACGTCGGGATGTACCGAGACAGGATAGTCCGACATCTCCCACCATTGCTCGTAGGTGGGGAAGGTGGCGGTGTAGGCGTTGCGCACGGAGTCCTCGTAGGCCAGGCGGCGGGCGTTGGCGGCTGTCTCCTCCTCGGTGGCCACCACCTTTGGTTCTCCGGCCACGGGGGGAACCATCTCAAAGTTGAGAGTTGAGAGTTGAGGGTTGAGAGTTGATGGAATGGTCAGTGTCAAGGTGCTGTCTTGGCGCACATCCAGCTTCTCGAAAGCGTAGCGCTCGCCGTCGGTGGCCCAGATGAGCAGGTCGCCCAGGCCGGTGGTCAGCGAGGCCTTGCCCTCGCTGTCGGTGGTCTGGGCGCTGAGGGTGTAGTATTCGGCGTAGTTGTAGAGCTTGAACTTCACCTGCGCACCCTCCAGGGGCTTGCCCTCCTCGTCCTGCACCGTGACGGTGACGCGGCGCGTGGGAGCATAATGCGACAGCAGGTTAAGCTCGCTATATAACGAGGTGCGCTTCACCACCTCCTCGTCGCCCTTGTACTTGCCGAAGGCTTTGGTGTGTACCATCATACAACGGGTACTAGGCACGGAGAACCAGCCCATATTCAGCCGTGGGTCGGGCTCACAGGCACCAAGGAACTTCCACTCGCCGTCGACATAGACCTCGACCCAGGCGTGATTGTCGTCGCAATGTGCCCAGCGGGGCGTGTAGCACTGGCGGGCGGGTATGCCCACGGCGCGCAGGGCGGTGACGGCGAATGTGCTCTCCTCGCCGCAGCGGCCCAGGCTGGTGCGCATAGTGGCCAGCGGCGCCGAGGTGCGGCTGTCGCTGGCGCGGTAGGCCACATGCTCGTGGCACCAGTGGTTCACCTCAAGGGCGGCCTCCTCGATGGTCATGCCCTGCACGCGCTCTTTCAGCTCGCGGAACATCACCATGCGGGCCGTGTCGAGGTCCTCGTTGTTGACGCGGTATACCAGCACGAAGTGGCGGAACACATCCTCCGGCACATCCTTGCCCCACGGCATCTCCGCTCTGGCCTTGAAAGCATAGCGCACCTGCTGCAGGAAGAACTGCGGCGTGTAGTCGGCCAGGTCGCTCAGCGGCATGTAGGCATAGAGGAACTCCATGGCCTCGCGCTCGGCGCGGCAGAGGGTGTCGAGCTGCACCTCCAGCATCGGGAACTCCGCCATGCGGGCCTCGAAGTCAGCGTGCACCTCGCTGCGGTAGGCGCGGTCGGTGATGAAATGCTGCCCGCGCTGGCACGACGCCAGCAGCAGCATGGCCGTGACGGCCATCAGGAAGAGTCTTTTCATGGGTCGGAAGGGTGTTTGTCGCTACTTGTCGTCGACCAGAGCGCCGAGGTTGAAGCTGATGCCGCCGTAGATGGCGTAGCGCGAGCCCACGCCGTAGAGGCTGAGCCACTCGAACGGCTGCAGCGCCAGGCCGATGCCGTAGTTGAAGCGGTGGCGGCGCGTGCCGGCATAGACGCTGTAGTCGTGGTATATCCGGCTGCTGTTCTCGAGTGTCTCCACGTTCACCGTGGTGGCGTCGGTGACGCCGTAGTTCGTCTGGCAGTAGCCCACGACGGGCATCACGCGCAGCCACGGCAGTATGGGGATCTGGTAGCCGATGTTGATGTTGTATGACGAGGAGTCCTCATAGAGTGTGTTGGTCACGTGCCGGTCGTACTTGTGCTCCGGCGACACCACGAGGAAGTCCACGTGCACGCCGAGCAGGTTTATGCTGCCGCCGAAGCCGAGCTTGGCGTACTCGGTACCCGTGGCCGACTGGCCCAGCTGGAAGCCTATCTCAACCCGTTCGTTGTTGCTCGCCCAGTCGAGCCACTGCGCCTTGGCGCCCAAAACCATCGCCAGCATGGCGATAATCAGTGCTGTTCTTTTCATATTGGTTGTTGTTTCTCGGTGCAAAGATAATGCTTTTATGTGACGTGGCAAAATATTTTTTTCGGGAGGTGCGGAGGGGGTGTTTTGGTATGGAGCCCCTACGGACCCCCTACGGACCCCCTTCGGCCGTTCTTCAGTGGAAAGCCGTAGAAGGGCCGTAGGAAGGCCGTAGCGGGGCCGAAGAGGGTCCGATGTGGCTGAGCAACGGCTACAGGGACAGGGTGTTGGCGATAAGCTGGCGCACCTGGGCGGCGTCGGTCTGCAGGGTGCCGTCGGCGAGGGTGGTCTTGCAGGAGCCGTGCACCTCGTCGACGCCGGTGGCATCGATGAGCTGGCGGACGTTGGCGGGGGTGATGCCGGCGCCCGCGAGGATGGTGAATGTTGAACTATGAATGTGGGATTGTGGGTTTTGAGAGGTGAGTAGGGCGGCATGTTCGACCAGCCGTCTGATGACGGCGGCGCCCTCGGGGGCTGTTGGGGCCTGGCCGGAGGTGAGCAGGCGTGTGCAGCCGCTGTCGACGACGGCCTGCAGGGCTTCGAGGGGGTCTTGGCGGGCTTCGTCGAAAGCGCGGTGGAAGGTGACCTCCATGGGTGCGGCCAGCTGCGCGATGCGGCGCGTAAGTGCCACGTCTACACGTCCGTCGGCGGTGAGGAAGCCGACGACGACGGCGTGGGCGCCAAGGGCTTTGCACTGCATGACGGTGCGCTCTATCTCAGCCACTTCGGCCTCGCTATAGCAGAAGTCGCCCGGGCGCGGGCGAACGAGCACGTGGGTGCGCAGGCCGAGGGTGCGGACGCAGTATTCGATGTCTTCTGCGGAGGGGGTGAGGCCTCCGACCTCAAGGTCGCGGCAGAGCTCAACGCGCTGTGCGCCACCGGCTTTGGCGGCCTCGGCCGACTGCCGCGACGGGGTGCATATCTCAACGGTAATCATGGTGCAAAGATACGAAAAAAAGGTTATTGTTTACAGGTTATCGGTCATTGTGTGGTGTTTGTCATATAATAAAACGGAAGTTGTTGCGTTATGGCATTATATAACAGAATAGAACCATGAGATTTGACGAGCGTAAGAAGGTGCGCACGGTGGCCGGCGAGAACATCGTCATCATGCAGGCCGACGGCGAGGCGGACATGACCAAGGTGGTGGCGCTGAACGAGAGCGCCATGCTGGTGTATGAGCAGCTGAAAGGCAAGGAGTTTGCCGTGGCCGACGTGGCGCGCGTGCTGACCGACGGCTACGAGGTGGATGAGGCCACAGCGATGGCCGACGCCGAGGAGCTGGTGGCAAGCATGCGCCGTGAGCATTTGATAATAGACTGAACGATGGAGAAGGCCCGGTTGTCGATAGGCGGTATCGGGGTGACGCTGACAGGCGGCGCCAGCGTGGCGCTGGCCATGCGTCTGCCCGGCATGGCTGTCTTCCAGCGGACGGAAGCCGACGGCATGGTGGTGCGCCTCGACGAGCAGGTGGCCCTGCCGCCCTGCCGCTGGCTTTACTCCTACGACCTCGAAGTCTCGGGCGCCAAATGCCGCTTCGGGGTGGGGGAGGACGGCTGCCACTACCAGGTGATGGGCGACAGCGTGGTGCTGCGCCACGACAGCCGCGAGCCCGACGTGGTGGTGTGCACGGCTGTGGCCGACGAGTCGCTGCTGCGCTATGTGCTGTGGACGGCCTACGGCATGGCCGCCCTGCACCGCGGCGCCGTGCCTGTGCATACGTCGGCGGTGGTGTGCGACGGCAAGGCGGTGCTCTGCCTCGGCGAGAGCGGCACCGGCAAGAGCACACACACGCGGCTGTGGCGCGAGAACATCGCTGGCGCCTTCCTCCTCAACGACGACAGCCCCATAGTGCGCGCTGAGGCCGACGGCATATATGCCTACGGCTCGCCGTGGAGCGGCAAGACGCCCTGTTTCCGCCAGGAGCGCTACCCCGTGGCGGCGTTGCTGCGCATCGTGCAGCGTCCGGAGAACACGATAAAGCGCCTCGGCGTCGTGGAGGCCTTCGCGGCCCTGCAGCCTTCGTGCCCGCCAGTGCTGGCGCACGACGAGGGGTGCATGGACATGACGGTGGACTTTATCTCCAAGGTCGTAAGCCGGGTGCCCGTCTTCCGTCTCGGCTGCCTGCCCGACGCCGACGCGGCGCGCCTGAGTCACGACACAATATTCCCGGCACAGCCATGAACATCAACAACAGCATATTCTTTGCCCTCGCCGAGGAGCAGCTCGCCGAAGGGAGGCGCGTGAAGATGTCGCTGCGCGGCACCAGCATGCTGCCCACGCTGTGCGAGGAGGATGTGCTGACGCTGGAGCCCGTGAGCGGTGAGCTCCGGGTCGGCGACGTGCTCCTTTTCCGCCACGGCGGAGGCCACATAGTGCACCGCCTGGTAAGACTCGAGGGCGACACCTGCATCATGCAGGGCGACAACTGCTACGGCACCGAGACTGTGACGCGGCATGACGTGGTGGCCCGCCTGGTGGCGGTGACGCGGCGCGACGGCCGCACGGTGGTTGCCGACAGCCCCGAGTGGCGGCGTACAAGCCGCCGTTCGCTGCTCCGCAAAAGGGTCAGAAATACCGTCATACGATGCTTTGGGCGCCAAGGCCGCGGGAGGCTGCGCCCCTGGTATTTCGCCGCGTTGGCCTTTCTCATGTGGGCTCCGCTCAACGGCATCGGCATACCGCTCGACAACTATATCCTCGGCTTGCGCCTCGACCATCTGCTGCATGCCAGTGTCTTCATACCCTGCACGCTGTTCCTGATGGACGTCATCGGCAGGCGGTGGCTCGTGTGGCTCGCCGCCGTGGCCGTGGGGCTGCTCACCGAAGGGGTGCAGTGGCTGCTGCCGTTCCGCGGCTTCGACGTGAACGACCTCATTGCCAACGCCCTCGGCGTCACCCTGGGGTGGCTGGTGATACTGGCGATAAAAAGAAAAGGCTCCCGATGAAGGAGCCTTTTTCCGCAAAGTGAACACTTGTCAGAAGTGCAGTGACAGCCCTGCACCGAGTCCGAAGGTGCGGTTGCCTGCCGCATCGGGTGCGCATACCAGTGTGGGCGTGAAGCCGAGGGAGAGGTTGTCGCTGTAGGTGGAGCGGCTGTTGTAGTCGTCGGCCAGCCAGTTGAGTCGACCAGTGCCCACGCCTTTGAGTACATAGCCCAGTGGCAGCTCTATCTGGCTGGTGACAATGAAGAGGGTGCCGATTGTGAAGTAAGTCTCACGTTCGGAGTGTGAGAAGTCGTTCATCAAGGAGAGAATGTTGAACACGGTTCCAATGCCAAACTCTATCCATCCGAACACGATATTTGTCTTGCCCACGCTGCGCTGCGCTTTGGCCGATGAGTAGGTGTTGTAGCCGTCGATGCCAAGCACGTTCTTTATCTGGCCGTCGCTCATCTTGCGTCCGTTGAGCAGCAGGTCGCCCTTCTCATGCTCCATGAAGCCGGTGTTGACATGGTCGCCGGCGACGCCCTGCACCTGTTGCTGCGCGGTGGCTGTGCCGGTGGTCTGCGGCTGGGTGTTGCCGTACACTTCGCGGTGTCCGCCTTTGTACTTCACCATGAAGATGTCAGTCACCTTCTTCGTGTACATCGGGCCGTCCTGGTTGTTCCACATTTGGTACTTCAGCTCCGTGTCAGACACTTCCTTTACCTTGACTCTGAGTTCGTCGCCGTTGCGGAGCACAATGGTGTCCTGGGCTAAAACGGTCCCTGCCCCCATGAGGAGTGTTACTGCAATAAGATACAGCTTTTTCATCTTTTGTAACCCTTGTTCGTGTCGGGCGCAACTTTTAGATGGTTAAAAATATTACGCTGTGAACATAAAAAAAGCGCGGGTTGATGTCGTTACCTATCCCGTCGCTGAGGCTCTCGCATTGCCTATCTTCCGAGGATAAGCAACGCCGCTGCCCACGCTGAACGTATACACAAGACAATGTATTACGCTCCCATGGACGTTGGCACTGCTTTACCGTGCGGAAGATTAGTGAATTTGCGAGATTCAGCGACCGCAGATAAAACGTCTACAACGTCTTCTTGTATGTCACGTCGCCCACCCTCAAGCCCGAATGGGCATCAGTGTGTTTGACGGTGCAAAGATACGAATAATAATCCAATTGGTCAGGAAAAAGTTGCAGGAGTACTGATAATCAGTCTCTGCTGCGCCCTGCCAGCAGGCCGCAGGCGGCGTCGATGTCCTGTCCGCGCGAGGCGCGGAGGGTGCATGTCACGCCGTGGCGGTTGAGGTAGTCCTGAAAGGCCTTGATGGCTGTCGGCATGGATGTCTTGTAGGGGGCTTCGGGCGACTCGTGGAAGCGTATCAGGTTGACGCGGCAGTCGAGGCCCTTCAGTGCATCAACGAGTTTCTGTGCATGCTGCTGGTCGTCGTTGATGCCGCGGAACATGGTGTACTCGAAGGAGAGGCGGCGCTGGCCGCTCCAGTCGTAGTGGCGCAGCAGGGCCAGCACCTCGCTGAGGGGGAAGGCTTTCTGCACGGGCATCATCTGCAGTCGCTCCTGCGGCACGGCGTTGTGGAGGCTTACGGCCACGTGGCACTGGCTCTCGTCGAGGAACCGCTTGAGGCCCGGCACAATGCCCACCGTGGAGATGGTGATGCGCTTGGGGCTCCAGCCGAGACCCCAGTCGGAGGTCATGGTCTGCGTGGCGGCAAGGATGGCGTCGAGGTTGTCCATCGGCTCGCCCATTCCCATGAAGACCACGTTGGTCAACTCGCCGTATTCGGGGATGGAGAAGAGCTGGTTCAGTATGTCGCCGGCGCCGAGGTTGCCGTGGAAGCCCTGCTGGCCGGTGACGCAGAAGCGGCACCCCATCTTGCAGCCCACCTGGCAGCTGACGCACAGCGTGGCGCGGTCCTCTTCGGGGATGCATACCGCCTCGATGTAATGCCCGTCGAGTACGGGAAACAGGTACTTCTTGGTGCCGTCGCGGCTCACCTGGCAGCGCACCGGCGTCTCGCGGCCTATATAGGCCATCTCGTTGAGGCGTGCGCGCTGGGCCAGCGAGAGGTTTGTCATGGCGTCGATGCTCTCCACGCGCTTCTTGTACAGCCAGTCGCAGAGCTGCTTGGCGGTGAAGCGTGGGAAACCCTCGGCGGCGCAGAGCTCCTGCAGCTGTGGCAAGGTCTTGCCAAGTAGGTTGACTCTCAACTCATCACTCATCACTCATCGCTGTTAAAAGTCCCAGTCGAAGCCCTCGTTCTCTATCTCCTGCTGGAAGTTGGAGCAGTCCATCTCTATCGGCACCGCCGGGCGCTCGAAGTCGCCGCGGTAGAAGTTGAGCTGCCGGTCTTTGTATATCTTCTCCATGTAGAGGCCGAAGATGGGCAGCGCCATGGCTGCACCCTGGCCGTAGGTCATGTTGCGGAAGTGTATGCTGCGCAGCTCGCCGCCGGTCCATACAGCCGTGGCCAGCTTGGGGGTGATGCCCACAAACCAGCAGTCGGAGTTGTTCTGCGTGGTGCCTGTCTTGCCAGCGATGGCGGTGGAGTAGTTGTTCAGGTGGTACTTGTAGTTGAGGCGCACACCGGTGCCGCTCTGCACCACGCCCTTCATCAGCTCTATCATCATGTAGGCCGTGGTCTCGTCCAGGGCCTCGCTGCGGTGCGGTGTGAAGCGCTCAAGCACCATGCCCTTGCTGTCCTCGATGCGGGTGACGAAGATCGGCTCCACGTATTCCCCCTTGTTGGCGAAGGTGGCCATGGCGCCAGCCATCTCATAGACGGTGATTTCGGGTGTACCTACGGCGATGGCCGGCACAGCGTCTATCGGGCTTCGCACGCCCATCTTGCGGGCAATGTCTATCACCTGTTCGGGAGAGCCTTGCTTCATGAGGTAGGCCGACACCCAGTTCACCGAGTGCGCCAAGGCCCACTTGAGGGTGACCATCTCGTCCTCGCGCTCGTGTGTGCTGTTCTTCGGGCACCAGTCGGGCTTGTTCCACACCTCGAAGCACACCTGCGAGTTCGGCACCTCGGTGCAGGGGAACATGCCGAGGTCCTGCAACGCCATGGTGTAGACGAAGGGCTTGAACGTGGAGCCCACCTGGCGGTGGCTCTGCACGTTGTCGTACTTGAAGTAGCGGTAGTTGATGCCGCCCACGTAGGCTTTCACGTAGCCCGTGCCGGGTTCAACACTCATCAGGCCCGCGTTGAGGAACTTCTTGTAGTATATGAGCGAGTCCCACGGCGACATCATGGTGTCGCGGTTGCCCTGCCAGCTGAACACGCGCATCTTGACCTTCTCGTCGAAGTTGGCGCGTATCTCTTTTTGGCTCATGCCCTCGGCCTTGAGGTTGCGGTAGCGGTCGCTGTTCCTCATTGCCTGCTCGAGGAACTTCTTCTGCTGCTCCTTGGTGATGTCGCAGAAGGGGTTGCCTTTGCGGGCCTTCAGTTCGCGCTCGAAGGCGGGCTGTATCTCCTTGCTGAAGTGCTCGCGCACGGCCTGCTCGGCGTAGCGCTGCATGCGGCTGTCTATGGTGGTGTATATCTTCAGGCCGTCCTTGTGCACGTCGTAGTGCTCGCCGTTGGGCTTGCGGTGGTGCGCGCACCAGTCCTTCATGTAGCTGCGCAGGTATTCGCGCAGGTAGGTGGCCAGACCGTCGTTGTGGCTCTGCGGCGTGTAGTGGCTCATGTCGAGGGGCTTCGCCTTGTAGGCTTCGTAGTCCTCGTCGCTCAGGTATTCGTAGCGGTTCATCTGGTGCAGCACCGTGTTGCGGCGTGCCAGGGCGTTGTCGGGGTGCAGAATGGGGCTGTAGGTCGTCGGCGCCTTGAGCAGGCCCACCAGCATGGCGGCCTCGTCGACGTCAAGCTCGGCGGGCGTCTTGTCGAAGAAGGTCTTGGAGGCCGTCTTCACACCGAAGGCGTTGCTGCCGAAATCCACGGTGTTGAAGTACATGGCCAGTATCTCCTGTTTGGAGTAGTTGTGCTCCAGCTTCACGGCCACCACCCACTCCTTGAACTTCACGAACACCACGCCTATCTTGCTCTTGTGTCCGCGAGGGAAGAGGTTCTTGGCCAGCTGCTGCGTGATGGTGCTGCCGCCGCCCGACGAGCCTTGGCGGCCGATGACCGTCTTGAAGAGCACGCGGAAGAGGCTCCTCGGGTCGATGCCCGAATGCTTGTAGAAGCGTACATCCTCCGTGGCCACGAGGGCGTTGACGAGGTTGGGCGATATCTGGTCGTAGGTGACGTTGGAGCGGTTCTCCAGCCCTATGAAGCCGAGCACCTCGCCGTCGTCGGCCAGCACCTCCGAGGCCTGCAGGCTGCGGGGGTTCTCCAGCTCCTCGAATGAGGGCATGAATCCGAGCCACCCCAGCGAGAGCAGGGTGAAGAACAGGAACACCGCCAGCCACAGCCCTCCGAAGATAAGCCAGAGGTTGCGTATGAGGTGGGGGTGTTTTGTATTCTTTTTAGCCATGACTATTGCTGTTTCGTTCTACTGTATTCCACGCGGAGCCCTATGTCCTTGAGGCCGCTGATGGCGCTGTCGCGCATGCCGTTGGCTATGGCGAAATGGTAGCGCCCCGTCATCGGGAAGCGTGCGCTGCCGCCGCGCAGACGGTAGCGGGCGTCCACGTAGCGCCCCGTGTGTTTGCCCAGCCACCGCCCCTCGGGGTCGGCCAGCGGGCATTCCAGGGTGTCGTGGGCCACACTCCCGTCGGGGAAGGTGGTGTTGATGAAGAGGAATGTGTTGCTGTAGGGATAGGTCACGCTGTTGCGCACCTCCACGAAGAAGTTGAACAGGTGTGCCGTGTCGTCCACCTCCACGTCGAAGCAGACGCTGTCCTGCGGAGACCAGCCGTGCTCGTCAACGCTGCGGCTCTCGTCGTAGTAGACGCTGCCGTCGCAGGCCGCCAGGACCATCGCTGCCAGCAAGCAGGCCATGTATGTGCAAATCTTTCTCATCTGCGTTCGCGGTTATTGTTGTTGCCGCTGCGGCGCGGAGCGTTGTTGTCGCCCTCGCGGCGCGGCCGGCCTTCCTGCTTGTTCTGTTGGCTTTGCTGCCTTATCTTGTTGGTGTTGTGGCGCTCCTCGCGGGCGCGGTTGTCGCGGTCGCGCCGTTCGCCGCGGTCGCCGCGTTGGTCGTTGCGGGGCCCGCGGCCTTTGCGGTCGCCGCCCTGGGGCCTGCGTTCGTTGCCCTCCTTGCCGCGGTTGTCCTCCTGGCCCACCACGCCGTTGCCGCCTTCGCTCAGGCGCTCTATCTCGCGCTCCACCTCCTCGCTGTTGGCTTCCGAGGCCAGGGCGCTGGTCGACATGAGCTCCACCTGGTAGTCTTCGAGCTTCTCGGGATACTGCTGGTTGCGGTTCATCTCCATGATGGCCTTCACGTCCTCCGCCTTGACGGCTATCAGGTCGTTCTCGCCCTCGTAGGCATACCACATGATGCCGCGGAAGACGTCGGTCTTCTTGTACAGCGCCAAGCCTTTCTGGAACCGTATGGCGTGGCCTGCCGGCGGGAACTTCTTGAGGGCGTCGGCATACACCTCGTATTCAAAGTTGAGGCAGCACTTCAGCTTGCCGCACTGCCCTGCCAGCTTCTGCGGGTTGGGCATGATCTGCTGCGTCTTGGCGGCGCCGGTGGTGACGCTCTTGAAGTTGGTGAGCCAGGTGCTGCAGCACAGCTCGCGGCCGCAGGTGCCTATGCCGCCCACCTTGCCGGCCTCCTGGCGCACGCCTATCTGCCGCATCTCGATGCGCACGCGAAACTCCTCGGCGAGCACCTTGATGAGCTCGCGGAAGTCCACGCGGGCGTCGGCGGTGTAGTAGAATATGGCCTTCGAGTGGTCGCCCTGGTACTCCACATCGTTCACCTTCATGTCCAGGCCCAGGTCGGCCACTATGCGGCGCGTGCGTATCAAGGCGTTGTGCTCCTCGCGCATCGAGGCGTCCCAGCGCTCGATGTCGGCGTCCTTGGCGCGGCGGAAGAGCTTGCGCACGTTCTCCGACTCGGGGTTGATGCGGTGCTTGCGCATCTGCAGGCGGCACAGCTCGCCGGTGAGGCACACTATGCCCACGTCGTGTCCGGGCTGTCCTTCGACGGCCACCACGTCGCCCTCGGTCACCTCAAGGCCGTCGGGCAGACGGTAGAAGTCCTTGTGGTTGTTCTTGAAGCGCACCTCCACGCAGTCGAACGGGCGCATGGTGGGCTGCCGTATGCCGGCCAGCCAGTTGGTGCTGGTGACCTTGGAGCAGCTCTGCCGCTCGCACTGGCTCACGGGCTGGTAGCTCTTGGGGCAGTGGTTGCAGCCGCGGCTCAGGTACACGGGCTCCTCGTATTTCACCCACGGTATCTCGGGGTCGGGCTCCATGTAGGGGTCCAGGGCGCTCTCTTCTGAGCGGTACTCCTCCACCTCGGGGTTCTCGCGCTCCACGATGTTGTGTTTCTCCTCGCGGGCTTTGCGCCTCTCGCGCATGAATGCCGCTATATCTTCGGCGCTCGCCACCTCCTCGACATCGTCGGGGGTGGGGGCTACGGGTTTCTTCTCCAGTTCTTTATCTTTGTTTTCTTCCATGGTTTCTGTTGTTTTTGCGGGAAGTTAAGAAGTTAAAGGAGTTAAGACAATACAGTGTCTTGGTGTTCCGCCTTTTGCATCTTTAACCATTAAAACCATAAGTTGTCATATTATGCTATTGTCTTAACTTCTTGAACTTCTTTAACTTCTTGACTTCTTTTGTTTCACCGCTTCTTCAGCGCCCTGCTCATGCTGAACGACAGCTGCATCAGGGCTATCTTGGCGTTGGCGTTGCGCTCCACGGCCATGATGGCCTCGTCGAGCGCCTGCTCTATCATCTCCACGTTGTTCACCGTCACCATGGTGGGGAACATGGTGTCGAACTTCTGGTCGCCGGAGCCGATGTCCACGGGCAGCCCCGCGGCGCCGTGCAGGAAGCAGTCGCGCATCACGCCCAGCGTGTAGCCGAGGAACTGCTTCTGCTGTTCGCGGTTGAGCGCGGCCATCTTGTCCACCTGTGCGCTCAGCTCCTTCATCTTGAGCTTGAAGAGAAGCCTCAGCCACGCCACCAGCAGCTCGGCGAAAGCCGCGTCGGTCTCGTTTTTGGCCTTCGCCCCCTCGCCCCTCACCGTTATCGTCTGCACACGGCTGCGTATGGTGGGCAGCAGGCGCTCGTCGCTCTCGCACACCATCATGATGATCGTGCCGGGGGTGGGCTCTTCGAGGGTCTTCAGCAGCTTGTTGGCGGCGGCGGGGTTCATCTTCTCCGCCATCCACACCACCATCATCTTCCAGCCCCCCTCGTAGCTCTTGAGGGCGAGGTCCGACACGATGTGGGCGGCGTCGCTCTCGCGTATCATGCCCTGCTTGTTCTCGATGCCGAGGTGGGCGTACCACTCGTCCAGGGTGCCGCGGGCGTTGCGCTGCAGCAGGAACTCGCGGAACTCGGGCATGAAGTCGCCGCTCCAGAAGTTCTTGTCCACCTTCGCCGTGGCCGCGTTGGGGAAGACGAAGTGCAGGTCGGGGTGCATCAGCGAGGCCATCTTCTTGCAGCTCGGGCACTCGCCGCACGAGTCGCCGTCGTGGCGGTTCTCGCAGCAGAGGTATTGAAGGTAGGCCAGCGCCAGCTGCAGCGCCCCGTCGGCCGTGGCGCCGAGCACCATCTGCGCGTGGCTCACGCGTCCGCTGTCGATGATTTCCGCCAGCCGTTTCTTTACATCCTGCTGTCCCTCAATGTCTTTGAACTGCATCGTCTCAAGGTTTTAACTTGCAAATATACAAACTTTTTACAATACAGACAAAAATATTTGACGCACCCTCTTCGCACTCCCTACGGACCCGGTACGGCCGTTCTTCAGTAGTTCTTCAGTAGTTCTTCAGTGCCGCACTGAAATACTACTGAAGAACTACTGAAGAACGGCCGTAGGGGCTCCGTACCGGGTCCGTAGGGGATGCGACTTTTTTTCAACAGATGCAATAATCGTGCGCGACGTGCGTTATAGGGGTATTCTGTAGTGATTTGACGCGATGAAGCATATCTTTGTTGTGAACCCCTGTGCCGGCGGGCACGACCGGAGCGGCGCCGTGCGAGCGGCCCTGTCGGCTCTCGGTGCCGACGCCGAGATATACAGCACCCGTGGCCCCCGCGACGCCACGCGGTTTGTGGCCTCGCGCGCTGCCGAAGGCGGCGGCGAGGTGTTGCGTTTCTATGCCTGTGGCGGCGACGGCACGCTGAACGAGGTCGTCAGCGGCGCTATGAAGGCAGGAGGGCGCGACGGGCACGTGGAGGTGGCCTGCTACCCTTGCGGCAGCGGCGACGACTTCGTGCGCTACTGGCAGGGGCTCGACTTCACCGACATCGGCGCCCTGATGCGCGGCACGGCGGTGCCTGTCGACGTGATGCGCCTTGGCGACCGCTACTGCGTCAACACGCTGAACTACGGCTTCGAGGCTGCGGTGTGCCACACTATGGCCTCTGTGCGCCGCAAGCCGCTGGTGGGCGGCCGCATGGCCTACACCACGGGCATCGTGGCCAGCCTGGTCGCCGGGCGCCGCAACCGCTGCCGCGTCAGCGTGGACGGCGAGGTGTGGCTCGACGGCGAGGTGCTGCTCCTCTCGGTGGCCAACGGCCAGTGGGCCGGCGGCGGCTACCACTGTGCGCCGCGCGCCAAGAACGACGACGGCCTGCTGGAGGTCATGGCAGTGAAGCCCATGTCCGTGGCCCGCTTCGCGAAGCTGATCAAGTACTACAAGAACGGTGAGCTGCTCAACCGCGATGAGCTGCGACAGATAGTGAGCTACCGCCGCGGCCGCAACGTTGTCATAGACCCCCTGCGCGACTCCTACGTCGCCACCGACGGCGAGATAGTGCCCGGCTCGCGCTTCAATGTTGAATGCCTGCCGAAGGCAGTCAACTTTGTGGTTCCCGCAAATAACTGAACACTAACCACTGGATACTGACTATGCAAAGCTTACCCGCGATATTCATGGACTTGGCGCTGATACTGGTCACCGCCGGTGTCATCACGGTCATCTTCAAGTGGCTCAAGCAGCCTCTGGTGCTGGGCTACATCCTGGCCGGATTCTTCATAGGGCCCTACTTCAAGTGGTTCCCCGTCATCAGCGACCCCTCGAGCGTGCACGTGTGGAGCGACATCGGCATCGTGTTCCTGATGTTCGCCTTGGGCCTGGAGTTCAGCATCAAGAAGCTCAAGAAGGTGGGCGGCACCGGGGCCATCACGGCGCTCACCGAGCTGGCCGTGATGTTCGTGGTGGGCAATGTGGTGGGCCACGCCCTGGGCTTCAGCAGCATGTCGTGCATCTTCCTCGGCTGCATGCTCAGCATCTCGTCCACGGCCATCATCATCAAGAGCTTCGACGACCTGAAGCTCAAGCAGCAGAAGTTCACCTCCACGGTGACGGCGGTGCTGGTGGTGGAAGACATCGTGGCCGTGCTGCTGCTGGTGGTGCTGAGCACCGTGTCGGTGTCCAAGACCGTCGACGGCGGAGAGCTGGCCATGAGCATGGTACGGCTGGTCTTCTCGCTCATAGCATGGTTCGTCTTCGGCATATATCTGATACCCACGTTCCTGCGGTGGATGCGCAAGTACATGACCGAGGAGACGCTGCTGCTGGTGGCTGTGGGCCTTTGCTTCGCCATGGTGGTGATGGCCGCCAAGGCGGGCTTCAGCACCGCCCTGGGCGCCTTCGTCATGGGCGCCATACTGGCGGAGACCATAGAGGCCGACGTCATACACCGCCTCATCACGCCGCTGAAGAACCTCTTCAGCGCCGTCTTCTTCGTGTCGGTGGGCATGCTGATACAGCCCGCCGTGCTGGGGCAGAAGTGGCTGGCGGTGCTGGTCATTGCCTTGAGCATCATCCTCTTCAAGACCACGGCGGCCACGGCGGGCGTGCTCCTCAGCGGCAAGCCCCTGAAGACGGCCATACAGAGCGGTTTCTGCTTCTGCCAGATAGGTGAGTTCTCGTTCATCATTGCCGGCCTGGGCAACAGCTTCGGCGTCATCGACGGCAACCTGTACCCCATCATCGTGTCGGTGTCGATACTGACCACCTTCGTCACGCCCTACATGATCAAGGGCGCCACGCCCTTCTACGGGTGGCTGGAGCCCAAGTTGCCCGCCAAGCTGAAGAAGCACCTGGCCGAATACAGCGAGCACAGCAACAGCGCCGGCGACGGGCTCGCCGCCATACACGCCTTCGTGCGCAAGCAGCTGAAGGGCATCCTCATACATGGCGTCATCCTGGCGGCCATGGCGCTGCTCTCGCTCAACGTGCTGCGTCCACTGCTCGACGGCCTCTTCGCCGACCTCGAGATACCGCAGATATGGAGCCGCGTGCTGGGTCTGGCGGCCACGCTGGTGCTCATGTCGCCCTTCCTGTGGGCCGTGGCTGTGAAGAACGTCAGCCGCAAGAAAATCAAGGAGATGTTCGACACCTACCGCTTCAGCCAGGCTGTGGTCATACCGCTGCTGGTGCTGCGCTACTTCATAGCGCTGTTCATGGTGGGCATGGTGGTGGCGGGCTATGTGAACCTCGCCGTGGGCCTGCTCATGGTGGTGGCGGTCATCGTCGTGGCCGTGGTGCTCTTCTCGCGGCGCGCCGACGGCTTCTACAGCCGCATAGAGGAAAGCTTCACCAAGAACTTCAACATACGCCAGGCGCAGGCTTCCTTCCACATACCCGCGGGCATGGAGAACGAGTTCGTCATGGAGCGCCTGCGCATGACGCCGAGCTCGCCGCTGGCGGGCAAGACCCTCGCGGAGAACCAGATACGCGAACGCTATGGGGCCAACATAGTGACCATAGAGCGCGGCGAGACGGTGATAGACCTGCCGCAGAAGGACGCCATCTTGATGCCTGCCGACGTGGTGACCGTCATCGGCACCGAGGAGCAGGTGTCGCCCCTGCGCGCCGACATAGAGAAGGAGGCCGACATGCTGGTGCACGACCACAGCGACCACGAGATGCACATGTACCGCTACCATGTGGAGGCCGGCGGCCCCCTGTGCGGCATGCAGATAGGCACGTCGCTGCTTGCCACCAAGCACCACGTCATGGTGGTGGCCATAGAACGCGGCGGCCGCAAGATTGTCAACCCGCCGCGCGGCACGGTCTTCATGCACGACGACCTGCTGTGGTTCGTCAGCCCCGAGGAGCTTACCGTTAGCGGCTTTGAAAAGAAGATGGTGGAGATATGAGGATATGTAGAAAGGAGTGCGATTAAGCATATATGCAACAGGATTATTAACGAAACAGAATGCCTATGAAGCACAATGCATAGTTTCAATATGCACATCAAAGAATAGAAAATAGCGAAGTAGCTTATCTGGTTTTCTGAAAACTTGGACACTTTTCAGCGATTTCTCCCAGAAGGTTGCGGCGATGTTCTCGCTTCATGCGTGGACTTGTACGTTGTAATTGGGAGAAATAGGTAGTCCAAGACCTCAGAAAACCGATGAAGACAATATGAGTACCACGCTTTTTTTATGTGCATATTTCACCCCCTCTAGCCGGTACTACATAAAATAACGATTAAAAACTCAATTAAGATGAACAAACACATCAAGAAACTGACTATGCTGTTCTTTATGGCAGCAACAATGTTAACAGTCATGTCCTGCGGCAAGGACAGCGAAGATAACGGCACCTCCACTTCCGGTAGTGGCGGTACAACACCAACACCGCCACCGGTGGTGCAGCATGGAAGATTGTATGGTACCAGTTGGTCGCTAAACTATATCTATTTCGACTATGTGAGCGAAATGGAGGCCTATCGCATGAAGTGCACCGCCACGTTGTATTTTGAAACAGATAATGCAGGGAAGCGTGTGCTTAAGACCGACCGCTACAACGTTGACGGCACCTCGTTGATACGTAATGAGCCTGATACTGTCAAGGTGTTTACCTATGTTTACAACGGTGGCGATTCGCAGTACGGCCCTGGTGTATTGTACTGGGAGAATGGTGACAGCACCAAGTTCAATGTTTGCAACTATGGCGATGGAGACCTTATATATACGGAGGAGGATGATCTCCCCGACATGTTCATTCTGCCACAATATTACCTAAACAGGTAATTGCCTTCTTTTGACATGTAATTTGCTGGTGGCTCGCTCCATGATGCGAGCCGCCTTTTTTGCTTCATCGAATACAATATTATTCTTTGGTAGGCGTTATATAATTAAAATAGTTGACAGATGAAGAAAGTGACATTTTTTATATTGGTGGCGGCGTTGCTGTCGTCTGCACCCACGGCGCAGGCACAGAGCGACCGACAGGTGAGCTCGCAGTCGGTGACCGACAGGGGCTTTGAGATTGCCAAGAATCTGGAGATCTTCGCCAATGTGTACAAGCAACTTAACCTGAACTATGTGGATGATGTGGACCCTGGCAAGGCCATCAAGACGGCCATCGACGCCATGCTGTCGTCCATGGACCCCTACACCAACTACTTCCCAGAGAGCCAGATGGAGGACGTGAAGCTTCAGCTGCTGGGACAGTATGGCGGCGTTGGCGCCATCATCATGCAGCGCGGCGACTCCATCTACATCAGCGAGCCCTACAAGGGGCTGCCCGCCGCCGAGGCGGGGCTGAAGGCCGGCGACCGCATCGTGGCCGTCGACGGGCAGAGCACCAAGGGCAAGAAGACGCCGGACGTGAGCAGCGCCATGCGCGGGCAAGCCGGCACCGAGGTGGTGCTGAGAGTGGAACGCGCCGGAAAGGAGTTCGACTGCACGCTGAAGCGCCGCGAGATAAAGCTGCCCAACGTGCCGTACTACGGCTATGTAGGCCCGGACAAGGACTACGGCTACATAAAGCTCGACGAGTTCACCACTGACGCTGCCAAGCATGTGCGCGAGGCTTTTGTGGAGCTGAAGAGGGAAAAGCCCGGCATGAAAGGTGTGGTGCTTGACCTGCGCGGCAACGGCGGCGGCCTGATGAACGAGGCTGTTGACATTGTGAACATCTGGGTTCCGAAGGGCACGCTGGTGGTGGAAACCAAGGGCAAGGTGGCCAGCAAGAACACCAAGAGTTACACGCGCATGGCGCCGGAGGACACGGAGATACCCGTGGCGGTGCTGATAGACAACAGCTCGGCCTCGGCCAGCGAGATTGTCAGCGGCTCGCTGCAGGACCTCGACCGCGCGGTCATCGTGGGACAGCGCAGCTTCGGCAAGGGCTTGGTGCAGAACATACTGCCCATGCCATACAACAGCCAGATGAAGGTGACGGTGAGCAAATACTACATCCCCTCGGGGCGCTGCATACAGGCCATAGACTACAGCCACCGCGACGAGAACGGCCGCGCCGTGAAGGTGCCCGACTCGCTGAAGACGGCCTTCAAGACCAAGGGCGGCCGCACGGTGTATGACGGCTTCGGCATAGAGCCCGACGTGGAGGTGGAGCCGGAGTATATGTCAAACCTCGGTGTGGCGCTGGCGCAGAAGTTTCTCATCTTCGACTATGCTACCGACTATTACCGCAGCCACAAGGAGATTGCCCCGGCCGACGAGTTTGAGATAAGCGACGAGCTCTACGCTGATTTCTGCCGTTACCTCAAGGAGAAGAAGCTGACGTACAGCACAGTCACCGAACGTGTCATCAAAGAGCTGCGCGACGTGGCCAAGGAGGAAAAGTATGACACGGCTATCGCTGGGCAGCTGAAGGCCATGGAGGCGGCTCTTGAGAAAGAGAAAGAGGGAGACCTGCAGAAACACCGCGAGGAGGTGTGCGAGATGCTGAAGGCTGAGTTGCTGAACCGCTATTACTACGACGAAGGCCGCATCAAGGGCGCGCTGAAGTCTGACAAGGTGTTGCTGCGTGCCATTGATGAGCTGAAGAAATAAGCCATGCTGCCGGCGAAGGTACATAGGTCGATATACGTTCTGCTGCTGTGTTTCCTTGGCGTCTCAATGGTGACGTCGGTGTTCCTGGCCAACATGGCATGGGTGTTCCTTGGTGTCAACTGGCTGCTTGAAGGCCGCTGGCGCGAGAAGTGGCAGATGGCCAAAGAGAGCCGCCTGCTGCAGGCCTTTGCAGGGCTCTTCCTGCTGATGCTTGCCGGTATGCTGTGGACCGCCGATACCAGGGCAGGGTGGGGCACCATCCAGGTGATGCTGCCGCTGCTGTGCGTCCCCGTCGTGATGCTTACCACGCAGCCCCTTGCCGGCAATGCGCGCAGGGTGGTGCTGCTGACCTATACAGCAGCGGTGTTTGTGGTGACTATTGTGGGCCTTGTGCGATGGCTCACCATACCCGGCTTGCCGCACCGCGCCATAGTGCCCAATATATCGCACATCCGCTTTGCCTTGAACTGCTGTGTGGTGGTGTACCTCTCTGTAGGCGTGATGCTCAACGGTGCAAGGTGGCAGCGCTGGCTTGCCGTGCCGCTGGCGTTGTGGATGCTTGCCTTCATGGTGATAATCCACTCGTATACAGGTATCATTGTGTTGGCTGTCGTGTCGCTGGTAATGTTGCTGACGCGCTGGCGCAGGTGGCCGCTCATTGCGCTGTGGGTGCTGCTCGCCGGCGGCGCTATGGGCGTGATGGGCTACGAGGTGAAGAATTACTACCGGCTGGTACCAATGGCTGAAGAGCCGCTGCGGGAGTGCACGGCAAACGGCAGGCCATACGAGCACATGCAGGACGGCGTGATAGAGAATGGCAACTATATATACAACTATGTCTGCGACGAGGAGTTGCGCAACGAGTGGAACCGCCGCAGCACGCTGGACTATGACGGTCTGGCACGCAGTGGCTACAGCGTCAAGTCGACGCTCATCCGCTATCTCAACGGTCTCGGACTGACCAAGGACAGCGTGGGAGTTGCCGCCCTTAGCGACGCACAGGTGCTTTCTGTTGAGAATGGTGTGGCCAACCCTGTCTATGAGGAGGGCAACATATTCCGCAAGATGGTGTACACGATGTTGATTGAGCGTGAGTTTTACGTGCATACACACGCCGTTGCCGGTTTCACCATGCTGCAACGCATGGAAATGTGGGATGCCGCGGCGCATGTCATAGGAGAACACCCGTGGTTTGGGGTGGGCACCGGAGACGTTGTGGATGCCATGGATGACTACCTCACCGCCAGCGGCAGCGAGCTCTCCGGCTACCGGATGAACTGCCACAGCCAGTACCTCGGCATCATGGCGGCTCTGGGCATAGTGGGTTTTGTTTTAGTGCTTCTGCTGGTCCTGCGAGCCATGTTCCCACTGCACAGGTTCCGCAGGGCCGTGTCGGGCACTCTAATGCTGCCGTGGCTTCTCACCATACTCATATCCATGGTCTCCGAAGACACCCTTGCCACCCTCGCCGGCATCCTCTTCTGCACATTCTTCCTGGCATTTAGAAACAAGGCGTAAAAAATTATTTCGCCATATCACAAAAAGTGCGTATCTTTGCACTTGATTTTAAAACCGAATATTAATCCAAAAACATCAAGACAATTATGAGCAAAAAGTTTATCTGCCCCGTGTGTGGCTACGTCTATGAAGGCGACGAGATGCCCGAGAAATGCCCCATCTGTGGCAAACCCATGCAGGAAGTGAAGGAAGACATCAAGACTTGGGCCGCCGAGCATATCGTCGGCGTTGCCAAGGATGCTCCCGAAGATATCAAGATGGACCTCCGCGCCAACTTTGAAGGCGAGTGCAAAGAAGTGGGTATGTACCTGGCCATGGCCCGCGTGGCTCATCGTGAGGGTTATCCCGAGGTGGGTCTCTACTGGGAGAAAGCCGCCTTTGAGGAGGCCGAACATGCCGCCAAGTTCGCCGAGCTGCTGGGCGAAGTGCTGACCGACAGCACCAAGGAGAACCTCAAGATGCGCGTCGACGCCGAGTATGGCGCCACCGCCGGCAAGACCGACCTCGCCAAGCGTGCCAAGGCCCTTAACCTCGACGCTATCCACGACACCGTCCACGAGATGGCCCGCGACGAAGCCCGCCACGGCAAAGCTCTCGAAGGCCTGCTCAACCGCTACTTCAACAAGTAAATCCATTTATGACGTTCCGCACCATCATCTCCTATGTGCTATGGCCACTGACCATGTGGTATGCCGTAGGCGTGGCGGTGCGGGACTTCTTTTATGCCATAGGCCTCAAGCGGCAGGCGGCACCACACATCACCACCATCGGTGTGGGCAACCTCTGCACCGGGGGCAGCGGCAAGACGCCGCATGTCGAATATCTGCTGCGGCTGCTCTCCGACCGCTACAGCACCGCCGTGCTCAGCCGCGGCTACAAGCGCAAAAGCAAGGGCTTCTTTGCCGATGACGGCAGCCATAATCCTGAGCTCCTCGGCGACGAACCCGCCATGATGGCCGCCAAGTTCCCCAATGTGCAGGTGGCAGTCTGCGAGAAGCGTGTGGAAGGGGTGCATAGACTCATGGCGCAGGAACGCATCGAGATGCAAGGCGAGGAGGAGGTGCATATATCAATGTCGCCACAACTCGTCATCCTCGACGATGTCTTCCAGCACCGCGCCATCAAGCCCAGCATCAACATTTTGCTTACCGAATACGGGCACCCGTTCTTCAAGGACCACATCCTTCCCTATGGCAACTTGCGCGAGTTCAAGAGCGCTCGCCTGCGTGCCAACATCGTCATCGTCACCAAGTGCCCTGTGCCGCTCAATCCCGTCGAGAAGCACAATATCGTCCATGACATGCACCTGCTTAATTACCAGAAGGTCTTCTTCTCCTACCTCAAGTACGGTGCTCTGCTGGACCTTGACGGACGGCCCGCCGGCGTCGACATGCGCCACGCTGACAATATCCTCTGTGTCACCGGTATCGCGCATCCGGAGCCTATGGTCGCCGAGCTGCGTCGCAGCACCAAGGTGAAGCACCTGGTCTTTGGCGACCATCACGACTTCAGCGCGCGCGACGTGGCCCGCATACGCGACACCTTCGCATCCCTGCCGGGCTCTAACAACATCATTGTTACCACCGAAAAGGACGCCGTCCGTCTGCGCGGCAAGACCACGGGGCTGCCTGTCTACGTGCTCCCCGTCGAGGTGGCTTTCCACAAAAGCGCCGAGCGCGACTTTGACTTCCTTGTCGAGTCGTCGGTCAGAGAGAATATCTCTTTCCTCAGCAAGTTGAGTATCTGGAGCTGAGCCTCAGAAGCCCATGCCGAACATGTGCCAGTAGCTGGCCTCCAGGTCGGCCCAGGCGGCACGCGTGTTGTCGTACACCTGCTGCGTGTAGGCGTTGAGCTGCTTCGTGCCTTTTGAAGGGTTCTTCATGGCTTTTATCTCGTCTTCGAGGGGTTTAAGCCCGCTGAAAGCGGCCCCTTCCTGCTGCATGACGGCGGCCATGTGCTGCTTCTTGGTGCGCTGCCATGCCACCGTGGCCAGCTTGTTGGCGCGGCGGTACTGCCACAGCCACGCCCCTTCGTCGTATTTCTTCTGGCCGCAGCGGCTGAAGGCCTCGGGCAACGTCGTGGTGCCGCAGAACACCGGTATGTGGGGGCTCTGCGCCGGGTTGTCGACCGACATCCAGCAGATGCCGCCCACCTGGTCGGGCAGCCAGTCGCGCAGCTGCGCCACCCACGAATAGGAACACCACGCCACGCTCACCGTGCGCTGGAACTCCACGGTGCCGGGAGCCAGCATGTTCAGCGTCTGCTGCATGGTGGAGGTCATCCATGGGTTGGCCACAGGGCTGACGACGGTGTCTTTGTATGTGCTGCCGTCGTCGCGCTTGCGCGTCACCACCACCTTCAGGTTCTTCGTCATGTCTTTGTCTGTGCCCTCGTAGGTGGAGCGCAGCAGGTTCATCACGTCGGTCACGTCCACCTGCGCGTCGGGTTTCACCGAGAAGGGCAGTTCCTCCATGTCGTAGGTGAACCCCTGCGAGGGGGCCAGAGCGTTGAAGATGAACCACTCGCGCTCACGGAAGTTGCGGCCGTTGGCCCACGGCGTGTTGAAGGCTTTCCAGAAGACGAACTCGCCCTCGCCGTCCCACAGGCCGTAGCGTTTCGCCACCTCCTCCACGTTGTCTGAGCACATGAAGTATTCGGGGTTGTCGCGCTGCAGACGTCCTATGCGCGGAATGTTGCAGCTCACGGCCACGTGGTCGTCAGGCACGCGCTGTGCCGCCCACACGCCGCCTATCTTGTCCTTGCCCTCGCCCAGTATCTCCATCTGCCACACCTCATTGCGGTCGGCTATGGTGATGCACTCGCCCCCGTCGCCGTAGCCGTACTTGGCCACCAGTTGCGCAATGAGCCTTATGGCCTCCCTCGCCGTCGAGCAGCGCATCAGGGCCACGCGCTGCAGCTCCTCGATGAGGAACATGCCGTTCTCGTTCACCAGCGTGTCGGGTCCGCTGAAGGTGCTCTCGCCGATGGCCAGCTGGCGCTCGTTGAGGCAGGGGTAGGCCGTGTTGAGGTAGGCGTAGGTGGCCTCGTTCATGGCTATGGAGCCCGCGTTGCGCACCCCCGTGGTGTCGGCGGCGCCGACGGTGTGCAGCGTCCCCTTGCGCACGGTGTGCTTGCGCCCCTTCTCGGCCTTCTGCGCCGGCTCTATGCTCATCCACGTGCGGTAGCGCCCGTCGCAGGTGTGCGACGTAATGACGCTCCCGTCGGTCGAGGCGCGCTTGCCGACCATTATCGATGTGCAGCTTTCCTTGTGGTTCACCTGCCCCGCCGCCAGCAGCGGCAGCACCGTAGCTAATAGTATTAGTATCCGTTTCATATTGTAGTATTTGTTTGTTTTTTCAAGATAAGGTTTGCAAGACATACAGCAACCTCTTCTGTCTCTTCGCGAGGGCGCCATGCGAGGATGTATGACACTACTGCTGTGTCCACAGTGTAGCCTCGCTTTTGTAAGTCATCCATCGCCTGTCGTTTGCTTCTGGAAAGACATGCAATATATTCACCTTGCATTGTAGCAAGGTAGCCGTTCGTGTAGCGTAATGAGTCGCCGCTGCGAAGTCGCAATATGGAGGCCTTGTGTTCCCGAAAATAGTCAAGCCACACGTCTCGTAAAGTAAGCCCGACAGCGATGTCGGTTTGTGGCAGTTTAGGATTGTTATATATATACAGGTTGTGGCGGGCGCGTGTGATACCGACGTATGTGGCACGTAGGTCTTCTACATTCTGCGTGTCGTAGTTATCAATAAAGAGATGTACATTGTCAAATTCGCGTCCTTTTGCCTTGTGTATTGTGCTTACAAAGATGCAATTGTCGTCTGTGGCGAGGAAGTCTTCGACGTCACTCTCAAGCAGAAACTGACGCAAATTGCTTTGGTAGTAGTTTTTGTTCGCTTGTTCGTAGTCGTCCCAGAAGCGCTGCATGGCGGGCAGTAGATGGCTGGAAGCATATTTCAAACGGGTTCGTTCTTTGGCTGACAGCCACTGTTCTTTGGTTATGGTGGAGCCCTCGGTTCCCAGATGCTTTACAAAATATTTGACCTCTGCAAGGTTGATAAATCGGAATCCTCCGCCCGATTGCACCAACAGGGCATGTATGCCTTGTTGTTCCAATATGCAAGCCACGTGTAATGCTTGTTCGTTGGTACGGGTCAATACTGCTGTGGTGCCATTGTTTTTAGGTATTATGGAAAATGAAGACAATCCTGTTTGTACGGTGCCGTTGTGCTTACTCACTGCCACTATTGGTGACTGCTTCATCCGGTTAGGTATGCGCTGAACAAAGCGGTTGGCGTAATCTACAATTGAGCGGTCAGAGCGGTAGTTGTCGGTCATTTCGTAGAGTTTTCCGCCATGTTCTGTTATGAGCGAGCGTAGATGCCCTGAGTCACTTCCTCGGAAGGCGTAGATGTTCTGATCGTCGTCGCCTACGGCGATAAGGCGCATTTCTTCGTTGCGCTGCAACAAAGCCAATACCAGTCGGTAGTCGTCGGCCCCCATGTCCTGAGCCTCGTCTATGACCAGAACGCTCTTTGCTATCTTTGACGCCTCCACTTCTCCGTTTTCTATCATCTCTGCTGCGCGCTGTACCACGTCATCGGCTTCCTCAAGTGAGCCCTGCAGCCCCAGCAGGTCAAAGGCATAGGAATGGAATGTCTTGATGTCAACAAAGTGGGCAGCGTTGCCCACCAAGTCCATAAGTCGCACTTTGAACTCGGTGGCGGCAGCGCGCGAGAAGGTGAGCATAAGCAATTGCTCATGCTTTACGTCTTCCAACAGGAGTAGCGAAGCCAGCTTATGCACCAGTACCCGTGTCTTGCCACTGCCTGGGCCTGCTGCCACGACAATATATCGTGAGGCATTGTCATTGATGATTTCCTTTTGTTTTTCCGACAGACTGCCAAAAATCTTGTTGTATTTGGCTGGTGTGATATTCTTTCCGATCTGTGTTCGCCGTTCTCCTTTGAAGTATTGGTTGATGAATGTCTTGTATTCTAACGTGAAATAATCACTGACAAACTTCAAGGCGGCATCGTAGTCGCGTACCATTAGATTGGCATATTCTCCCACGATGTGTATCTGTTGTATGCGCTGTCGGTAGAATTCGTCAAGCATTCGGTACTGTTCCTTGCCATACCTCTGTTTTCGCTCCACCTTGCGTCTCAGCAGCATTGTGTTGTATATAACGAGGAATCCGCCTTCGAGCTTTAGAAGTTCAGTCTTGCTAAGGTAGAGTAATGCCTCTTCCATGTCGCTAAGCGTAGGTGCGGCACCAATAGCAAGTTGTGTTTCGTTGTATTTATTCAGCAGTTCTACTATTGAGAAATTGATTATAGAAGTGCTGTTTGTAGACTCTTTCTTTTCTGCAAGTACGCCTACCACATATTGGCATAGTCGTGCACGTTGATTATGGCGGTTCTGCGTGGATTCTGGGTCTGTCTGCAAACGCAGGCTGACGCTGCCACTGTAGGTGTGTTCTTCCTTATGCACATAGCCTTTCAGTCGTAGGAAGTAGAGAATAGTCTTTATGCGTTTTACGTTGCAGAAGTGAATGCCCGACCTTAGAGCCTCTTCGTTCAGCTCTTTGTAGTTTAGTTCTCGTGTATCTTCACCAATATGCGTTATTAGGAACTGCTCTAAGCGCAGCATGTTGTTTAGGTCGCGCAGTGCTGTGGCTTTAGGTGCAAGGGCCTGCATGTCGTGACTGTCGGCGAGCAGACCTTCCTGACGCATGAGATTGATGCTGCGTATGACCGTTTCTTTCGTCATACCCAGCACATCGGCCAAATAGTCAATGCGGCTTTCGGCCTCGTCGCTGTTCTCTGAGGTGGCTCTGCGGCTGATGAGCGAGCTGATTATGCGGGCGGCTTCTTCTCGCGTGCCTTCGTCAAAGAGAGGGGAAAGTGTCAGGCGTTGTCGTGCCTCATCCATCGTGTGAACGGTGATGCCTGTGGCAAAGACATGGGGTGTATTACTGCCACGCTCCACAAAGCCTGCGTTTTCCAATGCCGCTATGGCGGCTTTGACGCGTGTTTCGGTGTCGCTCACTTCGTCTCCCCAACCGGCTTTGCGTGCTATCTCCAATGCCGAGCAACTGATTGTCGGTTGCTGCGGTGTCATATCTTTGATGGCTTTCCAAACTTGTTGTATTTCGCTGATGGAGAGCTTGGTCTGGTTTAGGAGTATGAAGTGTTTGTCAAGGTCATCGTCGGAGTATAGCACGTAGCATTCCGCCTCCATCCGGGGGTCGCGTCCGGCGCGGCCGGCTTCCTGAATGTAGTTCTCAAGCGAGTCGCTGATGTCGTAGTGCACCACCAGCCCTACGTCCTTTTTGTCTACGCCCATGCCGAAAGCCGATGTGGCTACAATGACCTCCACTTCGCCGTTCATGAAGGCATCTTGGTTCTTCACTTTGTCGGCGGCCTCCATCTTGCCGTTGAATGGCAGCGCGCGTATGCCGTCGGCACGCAGGTGTTCCGCCAGCTCGCGCGAGCGCTTGGTGCGGCTCACGTATACTATTGTCGGGCATGGGTGACCGAGGATGATCGACCGCAGACGGTTGTATTTGTCCTCATCGGTGTCTGTGTGGATGACGGAATAGCGCAGGTTTTTGCGTTCTGCCTTGGCGGCGAAAAGCTTCAGTTCGAGACCGAGCTTGTCGTGGAAATAGTCGCGTATGTCTGCAATGACTTTCTGCTTCGCCGTTGCAGTGAAACATGACACTGCTATGGGTGCCTGCTGGTGCTTCTGTTCCTGCAGCATACGTATGAAGTCGCCTATATAGAGGTAGTCAACACGGAAGTCCTGTCCCCAGGCCGAGAAACAGTGGGCCTCGTCGATGACGAAGCGCACTACGTTGCGCCCAAGCAGCAGTCTTTCTATGGTTTTGGAGCGCAACATTTCTGGCGCTATATACAGCAAGTTGGCGTTGCCCTCGGCCACCTGCCGCACTGCCTCCGCGCGTTCTATGGGGTCCAGCAGTCCGTTGATTGTCACGGCGTCGCTGATGCCGTGCCCGGTGATGTTGTCAACTTGGTCTTTCATCAGGCTCTGCAGTGGCGATATGACGACAGTCAATCCGTGCATGTTGCGTCCGGCTATGAGCGCTGGCAGTTGGAATGTCAGACTCTTGCCGCCGCCTGTCGGGAATATGGTCAGCAGCGATTCTCCTCGGATAGCGGCCTCGACCGCCTGCTGCTGCATCGGCTCGCCGTCGAATATTCTGAACTCGTCGTATCCGAAAAACTCATGCAGGCTCTTGTGTGCGTCCATCTGGCTTTTGCAGTATTCGCATTCCCCGCATGGTGTGTTCCTCAGCAAGGTCATGACGTTGGCCACCTCAGGATAGTTGCGCTGCACCCAGGCCGGTGTGATGCTCATCGTGTCGTCGGCCCCGATGACTGCCAGTGCATAGGCCAGTTCTACAGGATGTTGGCGCGCTATGCCGGCGATGTTTGCATGGCTGCATATCCGTCCGCGGAATTCCTCGCTCACCAGCCTCGCAATTTCGTTCACCGGAGTGAATATTCTGCCAAGCAGCGGCCGTTGTGCCGATTGGTAATTGATATATCGGAAGAATCCGTTGAATTCCTTTGCTCCGTGCAGCAGTAGATAGTATATCTCCTTTCTCTGTGCCGACAGCTGCCGCCAAGCCTCCATCTCGTCGTTGAAAAGGTCTTGCGCCTTCTTGGCATCATTCACAGGACTGTTCAACTCGTCCACCTGCAGTTTGTCGTCCTTCACCAATCGGTGGTACGGCTTGTTTGGGAACAGAAGCGGCGAGGGGTAGAGCGTGTCGATGAAAATATGCCGGCCTTTTATGTCGGTGTGCTTCAGGTCGAACCCGATGATATTGTGTCCGGCCACAGCCTCGCAGTCCTCAACGAAAGACAGGAATTCGGCCTTGTTGCGCGTGTGCAGCACCGCGCCGTCCTCGCGGACAGCCCCATAGTCCATAACCTTCTTGGACTGCACACTGACTTCTGTGTCGATAAATGCTATCATTCTGTTAATTGGCTAACCCTGAAGTCTTTTTGTGGTTCGGACTGTTTTTATTTCACGGCAAAGATACGAATAATAATCCAAACGGGCTCTTCCGGGCTGAAAAAAGTTCCGTTTCGGGTCCTTTTTGCGGCGTTTTGGGTATGGAGCCCCTACGGAGCCCCTACGGACCCCCTTCGGCCGTTCTTCAGTGGAAGGCCGTAGAGGGGCCGTAGGAAGGCCGTAGGGGGTCCGTACCGGCTCCATAGGGTCAGAGGTGTTTCCTCTCCCGGTAATGGGAACAAGGGGGTGTATTAAATGATACAAAAATGATACATGATGATACAAAATGATACGTATTGATACGGACTGAGCCGTATGTTCGGGAATCAATTTCATCCGCCGCACAATAAAAGCGGGCGGGTGTCGTTATGATGCTAAAAACGTAAAGGATAATGATTACCATAGGCATTACAGGGACGCTGGGCGCCGGCAAGGGCACCATCGTCGACTATCTGGTCAAGAACCGCGGCTTTGTGCACTACAGTGTGCGCGCCTTCATCACCGAGGAGATCAAGCGCCGCGGCCTCGAGGTGAACCGCGACACGATGACCGCCGTGGGCAACGACCTGCGCGCGCAGCATACGCCGTCCTACATCGTCGAGGAGCTCTACCGCCAGGCGTCGGCGTCGGGCTGCAACTGCATCATCGAGAGCGTGCGCACCCCCGGCGAGGTGGAGGCCCTGCGCGGCAAGCCGAGTTTCTACCTCTTCGCCGTCGACGCCGACCCCAAAGTGCGCTACGAGCGCGCCGTGCTGCGCGGCTCGGAGACCGACCACGTGTCCTACGAGACCTTCATCGCCAACGAGCAGCGCGAGATGGACAACAGCGACCCCAACAAGCAGAACCTCAAATACTGCATCGAGAACGCCGACTTCCGCTTCGACAACGGCGGCACCTTCGAGGAGCTGAACAGGCAAGTGGAGGAGGTGCTGCAGCAGATTACATACCACCGCCCGTCGTGGGACGAGTATTTCATGGAGCTTGCCAACACGGCCTCCAAGCGCGCCACCTGCGACCGCGGCCGCTCGGGCTGTGTGATAGTGAAGGACCGCCAGCTGCTGGTGACGGGCTATGTGGGGTCGCCCGCAGGCCTGCCGCACTGCGACGAGGTGGGCCACCTCTTCCGCCAGACTATCGACGCCGACGGACATATCTCCACCCACTGCGTGCGCACCGTGCATGCCGAGCAGAACGCCATCTGCCAGGCCGCCCGCCGCGGCATCGCCCTCGACGGCGCCACGCTCTACTGCCGCATGACGCCCTGCCGCACCTGCGCCATGCTCATCATCAACTGCGGCATCAAGCGCGTGGTGTGCGAGCGCAAGTACCACGCCGGCGCCGAGAGCGAGGAGCTCTTCCGCCAGGCGGGCGTGCAGCTGGAGTTCTTCCACGACGAGGTGCAGCAGTATGCCAACCAGTAACAGTGAGGCCCGCGCGCAGCGCGGGCCTCATTTGTTTATAGCTTTTGTAGCATCGGCGAGCGGCTCATGTCCGTCGGGTTGGTGCCCATGACGCCTTCGGGCACCGGCATGCCGAGTTTCTTGAAATGCTCTTGCCAGTACTGTGGCAGGTTCCCGTCCTTGTCGCGCCAGTTCATGGGTGCTGAAGGGAAGAGGTCGCCGAAAGCAGCCTGTATCAGTTCCGAACAGTAGTAGGCGCCATTGTCGGGCAGGAAGGCGTTGTCGTAGGGTTTGCCGATGAGTCTTGTGGCACGGGCGATGACCTCTGCGGTGTCGAAAGGTACGGTGAGGCGGTATATGTCGGGATGGGGCTTCCCGCTGCTCTCCTGCCGCCGTAGGAAGGGGCGTCGGCTGACGCCGTGGCGCTGCGTGGCGTCGACTATCCATACGGTATCGCCAACTTCAGCAACCAGCGCCACGTGGGTGTACTCGCCCGTGCTCTCGCGCACGGCGCTGCCCATGCCGGCAGTGTCGCTGTAGAAAAGCAGGTCGCCGGGCCGCAGTGCCTGTTGCTGGGCTAACACGGTGTTGCCAATCAACAGTATAATGATTAGAAGTCGTTTCATTTCGGGAAGCAAAGATACAAAATAAATACCACATGTCGCGAAAAATGTGTACTTTTGCAGCCGCAATATGGAGAACAACAACACCTCAAAGATGGGCATCGGGGGGCTGCTGCGGCGGCTGCTCCCCTTCGTGACGCCCTACCGCTGGCTCCTTGTGGCCACGCTGACACTGACCTTCCTCGGCTCGCTGATGGCGCAGGTGAACGCTGTGGTGCTCGACCGTGCGGTCGACCGCATCAACGCCCTGCTGCACCTCGACGGGGGCTTCCAATGGGGCGAGGCGGCACGCATACTGGTCATCATCAGCGCCGTGCTGCTTGGCAAGGAGGTGCTGGCGGCGCTGGTCACCTTCGGACAGCGCATCTTCGGCGAAAAGATACGCATCAACGTCAGCCGTGACCTCTCGCTGCGCGTCGTGGACCGCATACTGACCTTCCGCATGGCCTTCTTCAGCCAGGACGGCAACGAGCCCGGCAAGCTGCAGACCCGCATCGACCGCGGCATCATGAGCCTCAGCAACACCGTCAAAAACTTCTTCATCGACATTCTGCCCCTCTTTACCAGCGCCGTGCTGGCCTTGGTGCTGATGTATGCCGCCAACGTGTATGTGGGCCTGGTGGCCACGGCCGTCATCCCTGTCTACTTCTGGATCACCACCGTGCAGGGACGGAGGATGAAGGGCTGGCGCCACCGCGTCTTCGGCACTCACCAGCAACTCAGCCACGGCATATTGAACATCATAGAGAGCATGGGCGTCATCAAGTCGTTCAACCGTGAGCGCGTGGAGGCCGACAAGCAGGCCGCGCTGCAGGAGCAGAGCACCGACCAGCAGATGCAGACGCGCCGCATCTCGTTCCTCTACGAGGGCCTCAAGACCTTCGTGGAGCAGATAGGCACCGTGCTCATCATCATCCTGACGGCCTACTTGGTGCTGATCGACTACCCCGGCATGAGTATCGGAAAGATTATGTACCACGTGATGCTCTTCGCCAATGTCAGCGCCCCTATCCGCCAGCTGCACCGCATCTACGACGACCTCAACGACGCGCTGGTCTACGCCGAGGGCTTCTTTGGCCTGCTGGATGCCGACGCCGAGGTGGAAAAAAGTGGAGAGTGGAAAGTGGAGAGTGGAGAGCGGGTGCAGGGGCGTTTCGAGCTGCGCAACGTTGAGTTCACCTACCCCAGCGGCACCCACGCCCTGCGCGACCTCACCATGACCATCGAGCCCGGCCGCACCACCGCCCTCGTGGGCCTCAGCGGCGCAGGCAAGAGCACCATAGTGAACCTGCTTGACAAGTTCTACGCCCCCGACAGCGGCAGCATCACCCTCGACGGCGTGCCCCTCGGCGAGTGGGACACCCAGGTGCTGCGCGACAACATAGGCCTCGTGTTGCAGAAGAACCACATCTTCAGCGGCACCATTGAGGAGAACATACGCTACGGACGCCCTGACGCCACCCGCGTCGAGGTGATGGAAGCCGCCCGCAAGGCCTACATCTACGACCAGGTGATGGCCCTGCCGGACGGCTTCGACAGCAACGCCACGCAGCTCAGCGGTGGCCAGCAGCAGCGCATAGCCATAGCCCGCATGTTCCTCAAGGACCCGCCCATCATCTTCCTCGACGAGCCCACGGCCAGCCTCGACGCCATAGCCACCGAGCAGATCAAGAACTCCATCGACGCCATCAAGCAGGGACGCACGGTGATCGTCATCAGCCACAACATAGGCCAGATTATCGACAGCGACTGCCTCTATGTGCTCGACACGGGCCACTGCGTGCAGCACGGCACCCCGCAGGAGGTATACCGCCAGGGCGGCCTCTTCAAGGAGATCTTCGACGCCTCGGCGCGCAGCATGAACGTAGACAAGATTGCCGACACGCTGGCATGATTTTTCAGACGGGTGATGCAATAATATGTAGCGAGGTGCGTTAATTATAGAGAAAAAAGGAACTGAATTGGCTGCAGAGTACGAATACCATACCCTTGACAACGGGCTGAGGATAATCTTCAGCCACACGCCGTCGCGTGTGGTATACAGCGGCGTGTACATAAATGTAGGCAGCCGTGACGAGATGGGGGCTGACGAGGGCATGGCGCACTTCATCGAGCATTCGCTCTTCAAGGGCACCACCCACCGCAAGGCTTACCACATACTGAACCGCATCGACGGGGTGGGTGGCGAGCTCAACGCCTTCACCACCAAGGAGGAGACCTGCGTCTACGCCACCTCGCTGGCCGAGCACCTGCCACGCTGTCTGGAGCTCTTCGCCGACATATTGTTCCACTCCACCTTCCCCGAGGCGGAGATTGAGAAGGAGCGCGAGGTGGTGATCGAGGAGATCAACAGCTACAGCGACCTGCCGGCAGAGCTTATCTTCGACCAGTTCGAGGAACTGGCCTTCGAGGGGCATTCGCTGGCACACAACATCCTGGGCACCAAGCGCAATGTGCGCCGCTTCACGCCCGAGCGGCTGCGTGGTCACATGGAACGCAACTACACGCCGTCGCGTATGGTGATAAGCGTGGTGGGCGACGTGAAATTCAGCCGGCTGGTGCGCATGTGCGAACGTTATTTCGGCGCTTTCGGCAACCATGCGTCGGCGGTGGACCGCGGTGCAAAGCCGGTCTTCCGCAACTTCGAGCGCACCGTGCACAAGCGTACGCACCAGGCACATATACTCATAGGCTGCGAGGCTCCGGACATCTATAACGCCGACAAGACGGCTTTCACACTGATAAACAACATACTCGGTGGCCCGGCGATGAACTCGCGCCTCAATGTGTCCGTCCGTGAGCGCTACGGCTTCTGCTACAGCGTGGAGTCGCAGTATGTGCCGTTCTCAGACACGGGCCTGTTCTATATCTACGCTGGTGTCGACCTCGACGCGCAGGAGCGTGCCATCGGACTCATACGCCGCGAGCTGGAGCGTATGGCCTCGGTGCGGCTCACCCCGCAGCAGCTGCGGCAGGCGCAACGCCAGTTCATAGGCCAGATGGCCATCAACAACGACAACGGCAGCAACGAGATGCAGAGCATCGGCAAGGCATGCCTCAACTTCGAGCATGTCGACACCCTGGAGGAGATGAACGCCGACATCATGAACCTCACGCCCGACGAGGTGCTGCGTGTGGCCCAGAGCCGCTTCGCTCCCGACGGCATCAGCGTGCTGATCTATAACTGAACGCTAAACATCAAATACTGAATACTAAAACAAGGAATATGAAACCCATCGTAAGCATCATCATGGGCAGTACCAGCGACCTGCCGGTCATGGAGAAAGCCTGCCAGTTCTTCGAGGAGATGGAGATACCCTTCGAGGTAAACGCCCTCTCCGCCCACCGCACCCCCGCCGAAGTGAGCGACTTTGCCCGCGGCGCCGCCGCCCGTGGCATCAAGGTCATCATCGCCGGCGCCGGCATGGCGGCAGCCCTGCCGGGTGTCATTGCCGCCGAGACGCCCCTGCCGGTCATCGGCGTGCCCATCAAAGGCTCCTGTCTTGAGGGACTCGACGCCACCTTCGCCATCATGCAGATGCCTCCGGGAATACCCGTGGCCACGGTGGCTATCAACGGCGCACAGAATGCCGCCATCCTCGCCATGCAGATGCTCGCCCTCGGCGATGAGGCTATGATGCAGAAGCTCGTGGCTTATAAGGCCGGTCTGAAGAAGAAGATCGTCAAAGCCAACGAGGAACTGGCGAAGCTGGAATACAAGTTCAAGTGCTGAACACAGCCTGTGTAGAGCAAATAAAAAGCCCTCCAGTGATGGAGGGCTTTCTGTTTATGGCCGTCGCTGTAGCGGAGTAGCCTCTTCGGCGGCCTGGGGCAATGGCTCGTCCTCTTCGGTGGAGTAGGGGAGGGGCTTGTGTTTGTAGAGCGACAGCAGGTTGTTGTTCAGCGCCAGCTCCACCTCGCGCATGGTGCGTTCTATTTTGTCGGGCTTCAGTTGGCACTCCCAGACGACGATGACCAGCCAGCCGTTGTCCTGCAGCAGGGCGTAGTTGCGCTGGTCACGCTCCTGGTTGCGGCGTATCTTATCCAGCCAGAAGCTGCGGTTGGTCTGTGGAATCTTGCAGCAGGGGGAGTTTTCAATTTTCAATTTTGAATTTTCAATTTGTGCGGCCGGAGGCCGCACACCGTGTCCGTGCCAGAAACACCCGTTGACGAATATCGCCGTGCGGTAGGGCCGCAGCACGATGTCCGGCTTCCCTGGCACGCTCTTCACATTCAGCCGATACCGATACCCATGACTCCACAGCCACTGCCGCACCTTTAGCTCCGGCTTCGTCCCCGAGCCCTTGATATGCGACATGCACCTATGCCGCTGCTCCGGTGTCATCGTGTCGGTCATAAGATAATGAATTTGATATTCATTTTTGACAATGAAATTGTTTGATTCTGCTTGTCCGGCAAATTACCAGCAAATTAAAAAGTATTATGCTTAACATTGTATTTCAGCACATTACGCCTATTGGTTTGGAGTCGACTCATATCTCCGGCAAATTACCAGCAAATTAGAATGTATTTTATCTAGTCCTGTTTATCAACGTATTACATACACTTAATCGAAATTGCATCATGTCTCTGGCAAATTACTGGCAAATTAAACTGACGCCCAAATGGGAACATATCGCATATATCTTTTGGCGGTCTGAGGATCAAGTGGTTTAATCATTCTCCTATCCACAGCTTCTTTTATCAGACGCGAAATACTCCCAGCAGAGGTTTCTTTCAAGCCGAACCTATCTCTTAACGATGCGTTTGTCATTGTATCACCTTGGATAAACATTAGACAGGTATGCAAATAGCACGACCATATTTTGTCATCCATGGGGATGTTTTTAAACTCCATCTCAGAAAACAACGTCACTTTTGTCGACTCCTCGAAAATTTCTATTCTCGGAGCCGGAAGAAATTGACTCTCACAAGCCAGAACCATTCTATCCCACCCACGACCCAACTCTTCGCATATTTTCATCCTGCGCATTATTGAAGCCAACCTCTCGTTTCTTGACTTTGGAGGATTATCAATAATTCTCATTATGTCAACTAACGGTGTACCAGGGTTTGTCACTTCCAGTCTGTTATCAAATATTTCTACTACGGGTCCTGCTCCCGTAATATATAAATCTTGATGGACAAGACTATTTGCCACCGCTTCTCTTACAGATGGCAAAGGAAATATACTTTTGGTTGTCAGTGTTACAGCACTTGAATCCTCGCTGCTCGGCAAAAGAGCTCCCACATACCGTACAATATCCTCGAAACAAACGGCATATCCCGCATTGAAGGACTCTTCTTTTTGTATAAACAGCCGGTTTCTTCCTTGATACTGGACTACTCGCATGGTCTTTCTCCCCAATCGTGGAAAAGCATTGAGATCTCTGGCAAAAAGTATTGCGCCCAAGTTAGTGATACCGAAAAGGCCGTTATCAAGGTGTATGGCAAGCCCATCTTCTGTCAGGTAATGCATAACTTCGCTCTCCTCTGTTGGTTGTGGCAGCTTCAACATGGAGAAATATGCATCAACATTCAGTAACTGAAGCACATTCGCATACCGCAAATCCTTGAGACAACAAACATCTTCGAAATGATTGTTACGCAACTTGTCCCATAGCTGTGTCGTCAGCGCAGGGAAATCATGCAACTTCTTGGTGTAGCTACCACTACGGATATATTCAGTCTTCTCAAATGCGACGGGGGTGTTCAATGCTTTGTTAATCCTGATCAACTCCACATGTTGCCCATCCACTTCGGTTTCCAGAAACTCGAAGTCGGCATTCTTCGACAGCATGACTCTGAGCCAGTTCTCCAATTCTTGCTGACCTTTTTTTTGTAATGGCAAACGTACGGTGGTACCAATGATTTCATGTGTGGTGTCATCCACACCCCATACCATATAGGCAAAATCCCTGTCTTTCTGTGTCGCGGTGTTTGCCAGAGCGCTAATGTCTTCACCGATCATTTTAGGCTCGCAATTGTTATGCTTAAACTCTACCCATCCTGTTTCCTTGGGCAGCTTGCATAACTCCTTTACAAGAATATCAATATTTGCCTCCATGGCTTATATGTTTTTTATTGGACTTGCTTCTCAATTTTTGTTTGGCTAGCAAATTACAAGCAAATTAGAATAAAACTCACTTAATACTGTTTTTTAGCATATTACATATACTTCCCTTGAATTGTGTCATGTCTTTGGCAAATTACAGGCAAATTAAACGGCCCCCATATGGGACAATTGTTCTGGTAGTTCATTTTGATTGACATTATTCATTAATTCTTCCCAGGTGGCGAACCATGGGGCTGTGGTTTGCTTGCCTCGAGCGAGGGTGGAGAGATTGTTGTAGTCTTTTGATTGTGTGGTATCGAAAGTATAGACGAGGTAGTAGTCGTGACCGAGAGATTCGAAGCCTTTCTTTTGCAGGGTTTCTTTCGACATAAAACGAGGCCCTGCACCTTTTAGTTTGAACAAGGTACCGTTTATGCCATTGTGCAGCATCACATAACGGGCATTCAATACCTTTGGCGGTAGCACAATGGAGCCAGCATCCTCGCCCATCGACAGGCAATATTCGCGATAGTTTTCTAAATTCATTCCTCTATAAGTGACATCTTGTCGTATTTTTTGTAAACCGATATAGAAAAGATTTCCGGTGATGCAGAGGTATTCTTTCGGATGGTCTGTCTCCCTGGTCAACCTGATGGGAATGATTGCATTTGAATATGACATTATAATCTATGAGTAAAATGGTTTTAACCCCTCAGAGACCGGCTATATAATATGATTAAATGGAAATCTTTCTCGTTCACTTAAAGCACTCTCCAATGCACCAAATAATGAATTTTTGTATGCTGCCTCTTGGGGATCAGGATCGCTATATGCAATTATGGCGTATGGACCTCTAAGGATTGATTCAAATTCATCGCATGTGGGATTTGTAATTCTGAAGATTCGACACAGTGTTGAACTATACTTTTAGTCTTTTTTGCCCATTACAGCAGGTATCGCATAGTTATCAAAAACATACGGAGGAAAACCGAAAGAATTATTCTTGGCAGAAGATGTATAAGTAACACCTAGTATTTTGTCGTGTTCAGATTTGTTGTGATAAATAAGCCATTCTATGATAAGTTGGGGAATAAGGTATTCTGCCTTGAAAACATCTGTACTGTTCTTAACTTGCACCATACACGAAATGATTATAGGCAGGATAATCAAATAATCCTTAAGCCTATCCCTAAAAGCTGCTTCAGTGGGTATTCTAAGGTCAATTAATTTGATCGTTTCCTGATTTTCAAGGCAAGATACCATGCAATTATCCACGGAAGGTTGACCCATTTCCTCCCAACATCCGTATGCACTTTTACCAAGATAAAGACATGGATATCCTGGCATACTAAAGCGCTCCGTTTTTACGATTCCTCGCTTGTCAAATGGAATATGGAACATATCTTTGAATGTGACACCTTTACGCTTATCAAAGTCAAACATTCGAATTCGATATGTCTTTGTCATTTCAGGTAAATCGTAAAAAATAAGACTATCTTTAATATGCAAATATGTATTGGGACGATTGTCTTCAAGTAATGTTCGAAGGCTCATAAAAGCAGTCGAATGATATCCTTTATATTCGTCGTTGATAATTTCTACTATTTTCTTGTTCAAAGATTTGATAGTAATTTTGATATCATCCCATTCGGCAGGTCTATCTTTTATATCAATTTCTTTAATTAAACCCCAATATTGGTCTAATTGACTTGACAATTTCTTTTGAAACGACAATTCTTCCCCATCCAACCAAGTAATCGGAAGCATATTACATATTCTTTCATACAATGAGTGAATGTCCATAGTTTATCTAATGTTTGTGATGCAAACACTGAAGGGTTTTATTTCGTCAACTATTTAATCCCCTAAGAAAATATTATCGCGATGGTAAGCTAAATAGTCTCGGTTTGGTTTGTGTTCTATAGGCATATTTATTCTTTGACCATTGATACTGCCAAAGTGCTTGTTGAAATATTCCTTTTTCTCGTATTCACGCAATGCGGAAGAAATACGGACAGTGTAATCATCCGGAGATATGGTAATGAGGCCTTTATCAAAAGCCTTGTCGTAAAGTGGGGATAAACATATTCCATTTTCCGGATTTAACTTTTGCTGAGGAGTGCTGTTTGCCCAGGGTATAATATGACCAGCAACACGTAGTTCTGGGATGTTGATGCCAGTAATAGCACAACAATTTTCATAGTTAAAGAGTATCATCGTACGAAACACGGATTGGTTGACGCGTTGCTTGATGACAACAGACCTCTCTTTCCCTTCAAGATCTTGTTTGGAGATGTTCAATGTCTCCTCGACTGTCTTTTGGAGTAGTGTAGCTTTGATATGTTGTGCCTCGTTAAACAGTCGTTCTTTGTCATCGGCAAATTCATCCCAAATGGGTTTGCACACAGGAATCCCTGCACGCATACCCGTACGTCCAGAATTGATAATGTATGGGTCGCAAGCAGCAAAATTAGACAAACGCAAAGCAGCAGAATTATCCGAACGCCCTAATATTTTTGCCAGCTCTTTTACCTCTGGCGTGGTGTGGTTTAGTCGTCCAAAAGGAAGCTGAAAGTACACACTCAGTGCCAATATCAATTCTTCTCTGGTCCATTTTTTTTGTTTGTTCACCATATTTATTTATTATTGGTGGTGGGATTTATCCTCGATAGAATTCACCCCGAAAACTCTCCGCCGCCTGCGAATAAGTCTATGAATGTATATTTCTTTTTCGGCATCTATTGCAAAAGTTCATTAAAAATACTTGAATACTTCAAGATGTTCTTGCGAATCTCTTTAAAGAACGCCTCATTGAAGCACTTGTCTCCTTTTCTGGTCAAAAGAATCTCTTGGCCATCATGAAGTTCACTCTTGCAATGCGCCAATTCATTCCGAGGAGTAATAATTGTTGCATTGTATTCCTCATAGAAGTTGCTCTCTGAATACAAGTCGGGCCTGCTTTGCTCAATAATGATTTTTATTGCACGAGCTTTCTGAGAAGAGTCTAACAAAGATACTATCTCTTGAATATCTTTGCCACGCCATGTAAGTTGACATTTGTTAGTGCAGTTTAACGATTTTTGCAGAGTCGTTTCTCTATTGGCCGTAATATGCTTGTGGAATAGCTCCATTTTTTCTGCAGTGCTGAAGTATGATGGGATTATTCTATCCATCACGGCATCAAGTTCGCTAACTTCAGCCATCACCAATCCTCGCAGATTATTCAGATCTTGGACTTTCTTGAGCGTGGCGTCAATGACAGCCTTTACTCTATTCACAAACGCTGTATCTGGGGTGCGACCACTATAGAATACACCTTCAAGCTCTTTCTCCCTTCCTTTTGCTCTCAACTCGTCTATACCACTCGCCGAATAGAATACGACATCTGTATAGACACCCAAATCTCGTATTTTGGATATAAGTTCTGCACCATTGGGTTGGTCAGCAAGATTTAAGTCCATAAGGATTAAGTCATAATCATTATAGCTAATATCCTGCTCTTCTTTGGCAATCAGTTTTCTTCCGTAAATGAACCCCAGTTCTTCAAGGTATTCTTGAATTTGGTCTTCAATACTCTCTACCCAATCTTCCTCGTTCTCAATCCACAGTATTCGGTATTTCAAATTCATAATTGTTAGAATTTAATTCTTAGTTTAAAACCAGGCTTACCCTGATTGTTTTCAACAGAAACGGTGCCATGCAGAACCGTCTTGACAAATGAGGCCACATTATAGAGGCCTAATCCGGAACCGTTGGTTGTTGTATAACCTTTCTCCAGAATGCTATTCGGGTTGGCAATATCTGGCGATAGTCCGTCGCCATCATCCGTGATGGTCATACATACAGCATCATTGTCCTTTTCGAAAACCACGTCAAAATGCTTGGCATTTGCCTTAACTGTATTTGATACAAGATTGTCTATGAATATACTTGCTTCCAATGGAGAGAAAGCAATGACCTTTGTGCAGGATTTATTACTACAATGCAATTGAATATCTCCATAGAACTCCGGCAGTACATTGTTGATATATTCATCGATGTAATTTACAATGTCTGCATTGATTGTGTCTGCATTGATGCTGTAGTTTGCTTTGGTGGCAAATTGGGCGATAGAGGTTATCTTGTCATTAGCGCGGGAGATACGTTCAATCATCTTGATAGTATCTTCGTTCGACAATGAACCTTGGTTCGCTTTTCTTAATATCTGACCAATCGTGTTATGTATCGTTGCTGCATGAATGCGGATGTCGTGATGGTATTTCAGTATGCGGTCGGTGTCAAGATTACCTACAGATTGCAGAAATAAGTTTTGTTTTGTTCGTTGCTTAAGCTCTATTTCGATTTTCTTACGTTTTTCCTCCTCTTCTTTTGCTTTCCGTTCCGCCAGTTCTTTCGCTTTCCTTTCTTCTTTCTCTTTGCGTTCAGCATCCTCTTTCTGGCAGCGTAGTTCATCCATGTGACGCTCGAAGTCGGCTATCTTGTCCAATAAAGCAGCATCGTTGGTTTTTTCAGCCATCTTTCGGACATCATCAAACATCTGCGCTTGAATCACTTCCGTCTCTGAAGGATTGGAAACAATGTCTGCCAATTCCTCATTGTAATACTTTACATCGATGGAATTGTCATTTACGAGCGAACGGATAAGTTGCATGAAATCAACCTTACTACCAATGTTTGAATATAAGTGATCAGCAGATTCCAAGTCTTTGTCCGTTTCTTTTAATTTTTCTCGGGCCCTCTCAGCTGCACTTTGATTGACAAAATACTCTTTTCTTATGAACCCTTCTCCCCATAAAACGCCAACCACATAGCGTTCCAACCGTTTATGAGTCTCTGTAAAATAGTTCATCAATTGTTGTGAAGCATCAGTCTTGATTAACCCTCCATCGCGACTTGAAACTTCCTTAATCAAATCCACATCGTCTGTTTCAACATCCACTCGTCCAAACAAATCACGGGTACCTAAACGACGATTATAACCTTGTTGTTGTCTTTGGTTCAATCCCCAGCTATCATCGTTATAATCACCGAATGGTAAAATTCTAAAACCGTTTCTGAACAAAAAGACATTACCATAGTTAACCGGTTCGATACCCATTCTTGCAGTAAAATTATATTTGGCTGCTCGATTTAGAAAGAATAAACTAATAGAAGCAGACGCTAATTTTGAATAAACACTGTTATGTTCTTCGATTTCATACATCTTAACACCACGGTCGGTTAAAGAAGTATAAATCATGCCGTTTTTTATCTGACTTTCTATTTGGGTGGTTTTTAGCTTTAGAACATCGGCAATGGTGTTTTCGACAATACCATTAACCACTTCATGTGGAGACTCTGTTTTCTCATCATCCTCTTTCATTGCTGGAGCAATGATCTCAATTTGGAAATCATCATCCGTTCCTGAGAATGGATTAATCATCTTTTCCAGAGACTTTCGAAGTCGTTTGATATCCTCACGACTCCAAGGAAGATGCAATCCTGTAAACTCCAATATGGTGCCGGTAGGGGCTCCTAATGGGAATTGCGGAATGGCTTCTAATGTTTCGTGAGGGATATTGACCGTGTTGAACTCTGTTTGTTTGTTGATTTCAAAAACACTCCAATCCACATGAAGCACCTCGGTCTTGTTTTCTTCCGCACTATGTGTGGTGAGAGTCAGATTGCGAGCAAGACGGTCGCACGACATACGACCAATGCCTTTGGCGCCTGCGTAATGGCGTTTGAACTTACTACGATAGGATTTGTCTTCCGTCCCATCGCTCTTGGCAGAATAGGCAACAAATAGCCATTTGTTGATTAAGTCGTCTTTCGACATGCCCTTCCCGTTATCAGCTATGGCGATATAGTCGTCGTCAAAAGTGATTTCCACTTTGGTTGCATGGGCATCGTATGAGTTCTTGACCAACTCCAATATGGCGATGTCGGGACTTGTAATCAAATCCCGACCCAGAATGTTTTTCAGTTCTGCACTAACACGGAATTGTAGATTATCTTTCATTCTGCAACATCTCCTTTAAAACAATTCCGGCCTGCTCGGCAAACAGTGGCGGTATGGCATTGCCGACTTGAGAGTAGCGGGGTACCTCAAGTTTGCGCATATCTCCACCGGTGGTGTATTTGGCTCTTATCTCGTACCAATCAGGGAAAGACTGGATGCGTGAACATTCGCGGACGGTCATAATGCGGGGCTCGGAATAATGCAGGTAGTCGTCAGGCTGTCCTGTTATAGTTGGCGAAACGGCATTGGGGTCTAATGCTGTTATTCCGCGTTGCTTGATGCCCCAAACCTCGCGAGCCTTTCCATCAATACGTTTGCCTCGGGGTTGGTATTCGGTCAATAGGCGTTGGAATAAAGCAGTCTTTTCGGGTGAATGATGGGCAAAACTGTGGCTGTCTGGAATGGGGTGCGTCTTTGGATAATCTCCGCGCATGGCTTTTTCGTAGTTGCTCAAATGGGCATTGCAATATACTCCTGAATTGAAGCCTTTGCGATCCGGAGTAGGAAGTTCACCGTTGCAGCGGAGCAAGTCGGATATGGCTTCCTTCAGTGTGACAGTGGGTTTTAAGCCTTTGCTTTTCAAAAATGCATCACGGTGGGTCAACAACAGATGCTCAAAACCATCAGGGCTACCCAGTTCCTCTTGGACGCCAACTAATATGAAACGTTTACGACGTTGGGGAACTCCATAATTGGAGAAGTCAAAGACGTGGGGTTTGACATTGTATCCCAATTTCTGCAATCCACGAATCACCTTATGTGAGTATGGCTCTGCATCGCTGTCGTTCTTTTTGTCGAAAGCATAGGTAAAACCTTTGACATTTTCGAAGAGAAGCATACGGGGACGCACCAAATCGATGAACTTTATGTAAGAGAAGACCAGTTGGTTGCGTACATCATCTTCAACACGTTTTCCAGCCATAGAAAACCCTTGGCAGGGAGGGCCACCTGCCACCAGGTCAACCTGCCCCCGTAAGGCTTTCAGTTGGTCTTGGTATTTCTCAAGAACCTCATTGATGTCGTGGTTGGTTTGCGGCAGCCAGTCCGGCCAATCGAAGTGCTTCTTGTTGTCGATAAGGTTGTGCTTTAGCGTCTCAAATGGGAATGCGTTTTTTTCAATGGCGAAAAGGCCTTGCCATCCAGCAAGGTACAGGCCGAGAGAAAGACCTCCACAGCCCGCAAATAGATCTATACATGTTGGTTTCGCCATTTTTACCTTATTTAACATAAGGTAAACGTGGTTATGCCTGTTTTATTGTGTCCTCGTATTTTTTTCTACTCAGTTTTGCACATGTGACTGGATTTTAGACTGCTCTGAAACATTATTATAAAGCTTACATGGAGCGATTAGTGTTCCGATAAACATTGAGTTGGAGACGCGGCGGTTGATGTTGCGGTGGAGTTTGTCGGTTTTCTTTTCGGCGGCAGAGAGGGTGGGGATGGGGGCTGTGTTGGCGGCTTCGACTATGGCGTAGAGGTGGTAATGGATTGCGTTAATGTGTGAGTGTGTTGGTGCGTTAGTCTGATTCTTGCGTTTGTTTGTAGGTTCGGTTTCGTGTTCTGTTGATATCTCGTCGCTCAGGTCGGGGAGGTCGAAGGAGGCCTGTCCGGATTGGCGTTCAACGCTGGTCATTAGCATACAGACTTCGGCTTGCGTGGAGACGGCATAGATGTGGACGACATCGTTGGGGCGGGCTTTATCGGCAGAGAGGTTGGGGTCGAAGGTCAGCGTGATGTGGAGACCTTCGGCGTGGCAAGCCGTGAAAGCGACAGTGGGCAGGGGACCAACTGCGAGTTGCAGGGCAGAGTAGTCGATGGAGACTTTGCCGCCGACATAGGTGAAGCGCTCTTTGTTGAGGCGCGAGAACTCGTTGGCTTCGGTATGCCCGTGTCTATGGGCATATTTGGTGAGGCCGCGTTGTAACATGGAGCCATATAGGGCTGCGGTCTGCTGGGTGGCCTTGAAGATGGCGCGCTGGCGCAGCTGCGCTTCCGACTTGCAGTCGGTGAAAGTCTCTGCCTTACGGCGGACGAACTCCTTGCCAAAACGAGTGTAATATACCAGTTCGCCGATTTTGCCGGAATTAGGGCCGAGGGTTGGGTTGGTCTTTGCCATAGTGTGTGTGCTGTTGATGGTGACTATGGGTGTAACGGAGTTACAGCGGAGTTATTGTATAGTTACAGCGGAGTTACCCAGACGTAGACTCAACAATCAAGTGCAACACCGTTGTGCAAAGATAGGAAGAATTTTTGTTTCGGGGAGGAGAAGTTCAAAAGTTTTCTTGGGCGGAGATTC
>OMXC01000013.1 GCA_900314925.1 uncultured Bacteroidales bacterium | reverse complement strand
TTTCATATGCAACACAAAAGTAGTCACTTTACCTGAGAGTACCAAATTTTTGGTGCTCTTTTTTCTACTCAGTGTTGCACTTGTAACTGGAATTTAAGAAATCATACCACTCTCGACCTGTCAGCGCCGCTCCACAGTACGTGTTGCTTTGCCTTTAGCCGTGTGCGCTACTATAACATAGGTGCCCTTGGGCAGCGCCGACAGGTCGAGCATGGCTTCCGTGCCCGAGCCTTTGGCTTTGAGCACCGCGCGCCCCTGCATGTCATAGAGCTCTACGGCTGTCATCACCGCTTCGCATCGCACCGTCAGCCGCCCGTCGGTGGGGTTGGGCGTCACACATAACTCCACCGGCGCCTCCGCTCTGCGGATGCCAACGCCTGTCGTGTCCGGCTCTTCGCTGCCGAGATAGAACATCGCAGGCTCGCCCCACTGGCTCCACACTACCGTGTCATCGTGTATGTGGCAGCTGTGGTGGCATTGCGTACGCAGCCTTGCGGCATAGTACACACCCGAGTCGAGTCCGGCTGCCGTGTAGCTTCTGCCTGTAAGATCCACCACAAGTCCAGAATCAACAGGCTCGCCGTATGGTGCCACCGACAGTTGGCAGCTGTCACCCTCCATATCCCATTCCAGCACGGCATAGTCCTCACCCCTGCCGCACACTTCGGCCACCTCCGCCTCGCATCCTATACGCTCCGGCTGTATGATGGGGAAAATGGTCCCCCACCATCCTAAACGACGGAATCCACTTTGCGAATAATATGTCAAACCTCCATCTGCAAAATCCCAGGGTAGTGCACGAACCTCATTATAACAGACAGAGTCTGGGTGGTTACCGGTCACTATCACCCTTCTTTCCAACCCAACCAGTATAGAATCAATATCTGCACAGAAATAATGAGGCTGGGAAAAATAAAACTCAAGACACGGAGAATAACCTTCGTATAATTCTCCGTTGTTTCCAACAGCAGAGTAGCAAAACCAATTCTTTGCCGAGTAAGCAGTTGAACTATCCAGCACCTCAAGTTGCGCATTCCTGTATTGGTATAAATAAGCCCTATACAAAGACGAGTCATTGTCCCCCTCTTCCAGCAACACGGTGACTGCCACTCCATATACATGAACAGGGGCGCTTGCAATATATAACTTGGGAAGAATCGAATTTATACTGACATCACTATTGTAAGCTGCATATACTCCCGGGGAAATCTGATAAGGGCGTAACGGATTATGCAAATAATGAAACATGTAGCACGTGTCGCCGTAGCGTATAGTGTCATTTGTTGCATTTGCCATGTTGGCGAAAAAGGACACCAAGACAAAAAAATAAAAACATTTTTTCATAACAATACAATATTATCTATTACTACAATCAATGGAAAGAACAGACATTACGGGAATAATATTTGATGTAGAAATGCTCCCCCAATAAAATGATAATCGCATCACATCAGGAACGACCAGATGATCCAACGGTCTGGTGTCAGATATATTAATCGGCGTTTCCTTTGGGCAATTCTGATTAGGGTAATCTGTAGGCGCCAATGTGCCGTCTTTCCAAAACCAGCTACGACCTTTAGATGCAAGGTAGTACTTAGAATCATGGACGGTTACATGCTGAAACAATTGGCTTGGTTTATATTCAACCTTACGCGGCTCGGAAAAATCATATGGATTAAATTGTACGAAGTTCGTGTTATATGTTCCGTTCCAAAGGAATTCCTGCATAATAACAAGATTCCGGTTTGTCGGCAAAAATACAACATGCGACGGTTCCATTTTTTCCGGCAAGATATACTCCCATGCGCCAAACATGTTGTCGTGAACAATGTCAATCGTTTTAATACGGGTTCGGGAAACTGTACCTATCATATAGAAATATGTTACTGCTATATCGTTTTTTTTCATAGCGGTAGAACGAATGTCAGAATAGGCCTCATCCCCTCTTCGAAAATAATGTATGCTGTCGAATAATGAGTTCAACGTTATATTGGTACGATAGGCCTTTCGGTAACATATTGAGTTAATGTTTGGATCCACATTATATCCGAAACAGACATAATAATTGTCCGTCAGCAATAGATTGTAGATTTTTTCGTATGTATTGAACTCGTGAACAGTATATATCGGGCCAATTATTGAATTTGTTGTTATGTCTGAACAGTCTACAAACAAGGTATTATAAAAATATTGTTGCGGATACGGCCATTTGTCTTGCCCTATGGCGGCAATACGATATGAACCCGACATTTTTTGGACAACAATATGAGTCAACACATAAGCTGCATTGACTTCCATATACTTTACCGCAACGGAAGATAGGTAATAATCCGGTATATGCAGATAACCTATGATTCCTTTGTTCTGTTGCCTGTCTCTGCCGCAAAAAAAAACGTTATCATCAATTATATACATGTCCATAACGTCAATATTGGCCGGCATTTCAGCCCTATATATCGTCTGCGGCAATATTTCAACAAGGTCGATGTACGTTTTGCCATTATAATAGTAGGCTGTTAAATCACGGTTTCTGTCGTAGCATCGGGAAATGGCATTGCTACCATTCTGTCCTGATGCATCTATCGCGTGAAGGCTAACATTCAACTGGGCAAACAGCTGGGACGAAGCCAGCATAAATGTAAAAATAGTTAATGATATTTTTTTCATAACATATTGAATTTATAAAACTTAAACAGAAATATTACATAATTTGCATAATGCAAACATATACATTTTTTTTTGTTTATGCAAAAAAGAGAGAGGCGGCAAAAAAGAAATACTGTCGGTACGCTGTCCCTTCGGCCCCTCTACGTCCCTACGGCCGTTCTTCAGTAGTTCTTCAGTAGTTCTTCAGTGCTGCACTGAAGAACTACTGAAGAACTACTGAAGAAATGCCGTACCGGGTCCGTAGGGGAGGCGAGGGGAAGGCGAGTTTGGAATTTTGTATTTTCATCTGTGAGGCATTGGGCTCGGGGAGGGATTTGTGTGGGGTTGTAATGCGGCTCAGGTGGGGGTTAGGACGGGTGAAGGTGGGGCTGCAGGGAGAAAATATTTTTTTTCATATTGTTTTTATTTTGTATCTTTGCCCTTGTTTTTTTAAGGTAAAATACATGTTAATAGGCTGGAAATAAGCAAAAAAAATAATAATTATGAAGAAATATTTATTTTTCCTTTTATTGTCATTCGGGGTATTGTTCAAGGCAGAGGCAACTAAACCGGAGGATTGTCCTGGTAGGACAATAAAGATTGTCAATGTTGAAAAAGCGGACGGCCGACGCTCATTCTTGGGAATTTTTGGTGAAGTGAGATACAATGAAGTGAGGTGTACATCTTCGGTTAAATATATAACAAACCCGGAAACAGGACAGGCGGATAGGGTTATTATAACAAACTATTACTGCGAAGGCCCAGGTAATGAAAAGTGTAGGCACACTGGAGGAATATCAATACAGGAATCAACTACTTCAAACCACAATGATGTGGAAGAGTACACCGATATGATTATTAACTCTATGCTAGATTCTATAGACAAACAGATTTTAGACAAAGATTGTTTTAAGGGTTCGATAAGTAAGAAATACATGTTCACCTCAAAAAAAGATGAAAATTATTTTTATTCCGTTAAAGCAAGATGGTATAACGGTAATAAAAAAGGCGATGCTAAAATTACTGTTATTGTTCATGATGTTACAGAGAGCGTGTCAAAGATTCTGTATTAAAGGCTGTGTTCTGTCGTTGATGATGACGATTTTCTTGACAGGACATGTTTGTGCTCAGGAAGATTCGGTTGTTTTTTTAGAGAACTATATCTCTCTTGATACAACCATAATGATTGCCAGCAATACTATTGCGTATTCGCCAAGGGTCGCAAGCTGTGCATGGAACGAAGACGTCTATATAACCGATTACTATATCACGGATTGTGATACAATGTTTGTGTACAAAATCAATACACAAACTGGCGTGTTGACGAAACTATGTTTTGTTATTGATGGCTTTTCTTGCGCAGCAAGGGAAGAAAACTATAGTGGGGTTGATTATATTGCATGTAATGACAATGTGTTTGTGGCAGCTTTTGGAAGGCATATTTACTATACCTCATTGGAGTCTCCAATACGTTTTAAACATATCAAGCTTGAAAACACATATCAGAATGCAAAGTTTGATATACTTGGCGACCTTGTGCTTTATAGATATTATTGGGGTAACGATGTACCGACAGAATTGTCACTTTTTGATATAAAAAAAGAGACAATTATAAAGACCGTATATCCTGAAGGCGGTAATATGATGACGTCTTATATTGGTGGAACACATTTGTTTGATGTAAATGACAGACGAATAATCTTTGGTCGACCAAATGAGTTTGTGATTGATGTGTATGATTTGTCTCTGAATAAAGTCGGATGTGTCTCTTTTCGCGAAGGAAAAACTGTGATAGAAGAATCGCTATTGGAAGAGGCAAAGACTATTCATCGTAATGATGCATCGGCCAGGTTGGCTCTTTTTTCACCATTAGATTATGACCTGATGCTTTGGGCATATTTGACAGACAAAGACATAATCCCTGTTTATAGAACTAAAGCGAGTGAAGACAGGTTTTCACTTCATACCATTGTCAATGTTTTCAGACAAAATGAAGGCTCGTCTTGGAATCATGTACTTGTTGATGCCATTGATAGAATGTTGAAGGGGAAAAATGAGATTGTAACAAAATCAACAGTGCCTGTGGATTGGATTGGCGGAAACGATGTTCTATTCCTTAACAATAAGATAGTCTCAATAGCGCCAGACGGTACTATTGGAAGTCCAGTCGGGATGACTATGGGAGAATATGAATCAGAATGTAGAAATTGGCTGAAGTCGTCAAGGTATAGGCTTCAAGTGAATATTTTCAGCTTTTATTTATAGTTTTTTTTGTGTCACGATATTTTTTTGTATCTTTGCTCTTGTGCCTTTAGGGGTACTAAAAGGTTAATAATTTATAAATAAACAACTTAAATAAAAACAAACAGATGAAAACAGCTTATAACTTCAACGCAGGTCCTTGCGTCCTGCCGAAAGAGGCCATCGAAAGCACGATTGCCGCTATCCGCGACTTCGACAACACCGGTATCGGTCTGCTCGAAATCAGCCACCGCACTCCGGGTTGGGAGCGCACCATGGAAGAGACCCGCCAGCTCTGGCGCGACCTGCTCGGCATCCCCGCTGAGTACGAGATCCTCTTCCTCGGCGGCGGCGCCAGCACAGGCTTCATGGATGTGCCCGCCAACCTGCTGAACAAGAAGGCCGCCTACCTCCAGACCGGCGTCTGGGCCAAGAAGGCCGCCAAAGAGGCCAAGAACTTCGGCGAGACCGTGATCGTGGCCAGCAGCGAGGACAAGACCTACAGCTACATCCCGAAGGGTTGGACCGTCCCCGCCGACGCCGACTACTTCCACATCACCACCAACAACACCATCTACGGCACCGAGATCCGCAAGGACTTCGCCGCCAACGAGATCAACAACGTCATGCTCGTCGCCGACATGAGCTCCGACATCATGAGCCGCCCCGTCGACGTGAAGAAGTACGGTCTCATCTACGGTGGTGCCCAGAAGAACGTCGGCCCTGCCGGTGTCACCTTCTACATCGTCCGCAAGGACATCCTCGGCAAGATCACCGACCGCCAGTACATGAACCCCCTGCCCACCATGGTGGACTTCCGCACCCACGCCGCCGAAGAGGCCAAGAACATCTCCATGTTCAACACTCCTCCGGTGAGCGCCATCTTCGTGATGCACGAGACCCTGAAGTGGGTTAAGAACACCATCGGCGGCGTCGCCGAGATGGAGAAGATCAACCTCAAGAAGAGCAAGATGCTCTACGAGGAGATCGACCGCAACAGCATGTTCCGCGGCACCGCCGTGAAGGAAGACCGCTCGATCATGAACCACTGCTGGGTCATGGCCGAGGGCCGCGAGAACCTGCAGGACGCCTTCATGGCCTTCGCCAAGGAGCGCGGCATGGTCGGCATCAAGGGTCACCGCTCGGTGGGCGGCTTCCGCGCCAGCCTCTACAACGCTTGCCCCGTCGAGGCCGTCGAGGCTCTCGTCCAGTGCATGCAGGACTTCGAGAAAGCCAACAAGTAAGAGTTTAAAGCTCAATCAGAACTAAAAGAACAAAAAGAGCATTGTTGCTTCTGACTGTTCTTTTAGTTCTGATTGAAATATAAAATAACATGGAAATCAGAGATGACTACAGGGCTGGGTACGAGAAGAAACTCCGCAAGGAGCCTACCTGCGTCTTCTCTGACGAAATAAAGATTTATCCAAAGATGAAAGTTTTAGTTGCTACCGAGAAACCGTTTGCCAAAGTGGCTGTTGACGGTATCAAGAAGATTGTCGAGGAGAACGGCTACCAGTTTGCCCTCCTTGAGAAATATACCGACGTGAACGACCTCTACAAGGCCGTCGAGGATGCCGACGCCCTCATCGTCCGCTCCGACAAGGTGACCAAAGAGGTCATCGACCACGCCAAGAACCTGAAGATCGTCGTGCGCGCCGGCGCCGGCTACGACAACCTCGACCTCGAGGCTTGCACCGCCCGCAAGATCGTCGCCATGAACACCCCCGGTCAGAACAGCAACGCCGTGGCAGAGCTCGTCATGGGCCTGCTCGTCTACGCCGTCCGCAACTTCTACAACGGCAAGAGCGGCAGCGAGCTGATGGGCAAGAAGCTGGGTATCCTCGCCTTCGGCAACGTGGGACGCAATGTGGCCCGCATCGCCAAGGGCTTCGGCATGGATGTCTACGCCTACGACGCCTTCCTGAGCGCCGAGCAGATCAACTCCAGCGCCATGGCCAAGGCCGTCGCCAGCCAGGAGGCCCTCTTCGAGACCTGCGACATCGTCAGCCTGCACATCCCCGCCACCGCCGAGACCAAGCAGAGCATCAACTACGCCCTGGTCAACAAGATGCACAAGGGTGGCATCCTCGTGAACAGCGCCCGCAAGGAAGTCATCAACGAGCCCGAACTGCTCAAGCTGATGGCCGAGCGCACCGACCTGAAGTACATCACCGACATCATGCCCGATGCCGATGCCGACTTCCGCGCCTTCGAGGGTCGCTACTTCGCCACCCCCAAGAAGATGGGTGCCCAGACCGAGGAAGCCAACATCAACGCCGGCCTCGCCGCCGCCAACCAGATCGCCGACTTCTTCAAGACCGGTAACAAGAAGTTCCAGGTCAACAAATAAGAAAGCACAGATGCACCTCTGCATCTTCAACCCTGAGCACGACCTTTGCATGGCCAAAGGTCGTGCTCATTATGTACCGCCGCGGTCGGCTGTTGACTTCGCCCGTCGCGACGCAGGGTTGATGCAGGTGCTCTACCCCGAGGCCGTGTGCATGAGCGTCTACGACCCTCGGTTATCCTCGGCGTTGTCGGGCGGGCAGGCCTTCAGGTCTGCCGTCACCGCCGTCACCGCCTGGGGCTGGAACGCCGTGGTGAAGCACGAGTTGCTCAAGCGTGGCATACAGGAAGGCCTGCTGCCTTCCGACAAAGAGATAGACGCCATACGCGAACTGCAGCACCGCTCCACCGTGCTGCCGCTGCAGCCCGACTGCCGTGAGGTGCACTCTGCAGAGGAGATGGAGGCGCTGCTGGGCGAGCGTGAGCACTGGGTGATGAAAGCCCCCTGGAGCGGGGCAGGGCGCGGACTGCGGTGGGTGCACGGCAGGCTGACGCCGATAGACAGCGACTGGCTGAAGAAGACCGTGGCGGCACAGCGTTGCATTGTGGCAGAGCCCCGCCGCGAGGTCGTGGCAGACGTGGCGCTGGAATACATGAACGGCACCTTCTTCGGCTACAGCTACTTTAAGACGGGCAGCGGCGTGTACAAGGAGAACGTCCGCTGGACCGACGGGCAGATCGAGGCCGCCTTCCCGTTGCGGCAGGCACGCGAGCGCATAGAGCCGTGGCTCAACGCCAACGTGTGGCCCCGCTACCATGGGCCGCTGGGGGTGGACTTGATGGTATGCGCCGACGGCAGCGTGCATGTGGCGGAGATGAACGTCCGCCACACCATGGGCATGGTGGCGCATGAGGAGTTAAGAGTTAAGAGTTAAGAGTTAAGAGTTATGAGTTTTATTGAAGCATTGGTATTGTCTTTCGCCCTCTGCGTCGACACGCTGGTGGTTTCGGCCACCACGGCTTTCCGCAGCAAGCTGGCGTACAAACAGGGCCTGCTGATGGCCCTCATACTCGGCTTTTGCCAGTTCGCCTTCCCGCTGGTGGGGGCCATCGTGGGCGACGTGGCGCGTTCTTTCATCGAGGCCGTGGACCATTGGGTTGCCTTCGGCCTGCTCGCCATAGTGGGCGGCAAGATGGTAGTGGAGGGCATCCGTAACGAAGAAGAGGAGAATGCCGCAAAATATAAACAGCTGAATGTGGGCACGTTCTTCCTCCTTGGCGTGGCCACAAGCATCGACGGCCTGGCCGTAGGCATAGGCCTCGGGCTTGACAATCCGCTGAGGACAGTGCTGTGGGTGGTAGCGCTTGTCGGTGCCGTCACCTTCATGGTGTCAATGCTTGGCATCTACCTGGGCAAGCGCAACATACCAGTGCCTGAACGCACAGCCAACATCATAGCCGGCGTGGTGCTTGTAGGGCTCGGCGTGAAAATACTGATAGAACACCTTTATTTCGCGTAGCGTAAGGAGGCGCTATTTCAGCAGCTGGCTGACGAAGATGACGGCTATGGCCACAGGGGCCATGTAGCGTATGAGGTAATAGATAACTTTGCGGATGCCGACGCGGAGCGTGCCGCCATTGGTGAGCTCGTCGAGCGCGTCGGCTTTCTTCATGCGCCAGCCCACGAAGAGCACTATCAGCAGTCCACCTATGGGCATGAGGTACAGCGCGGTGACGCTGTCGAGCAGGTCAAAGAATATCTTGCCGTTGATGTGCAGGGGGCTGCCCGAGCGGAAACTGAGCGTGGCGAGCAGGCCGATGACAGCCGTCACCAGCGACCCCAACACCGCCGCCTTGGGGCGCGAGAGGTGAAGCTCCTCGGTAGCGGCAGCCACGATGACCTCAAGCAGCGAAATGGTGGAGGTGAGCGTGGCTATGACAAGCAACACAAAGAATATCAGGCAGAAGAAATAGCCTCCAGTCATCTGCTGGAAGACCATCGGCAGGGTGGTGAAGACCAGCGACGCACCGGCTTCGGGCTTGATGCCGAAGGAGAAGGCGGCGGGGAAGATGATGATGCCGGCGAGGATGGCTACCAGCGTGTCGGCCAAAACGACGCTCACCGAACTGCTGACCATGTTGTCTTTGGAGCCTATGTAGGAGCCATAGGTGATGAGTGCGCCCATGCCAATAGAGAGCGAGAAGAAGCTCTGGCCCATGGCACTGATGAGCACGTGGCCGTCAATCTTCGAGAAATCGGGCTTGAAGAAGAAGCGCAGGCCCTCGGTGGCGCCGGGGAGCGTGAGCGACTTGACGCAGAGCACCACCATGATAACCAAGAGCATGGGCATGAGTATCTTGGACCATTTCTCGATGCCGTCCTTGACACCGCGTGCCGCCACAAAGGCCGTGAGGGCGAGGAAGGCGAGCTGGCACACTATCGGCAGCCAGGGATGGGTGGTGAAGGATGCGAACTGGTCCTGTATCTGAATCAAGTCTTTACCCTCGAAGTGGTTGGCCGCCGCCTTGCCGAGGTAGCCCAGCGTCCAGCCCGCCACAGTGGTGTAGAAGGCCAGGATGAGGAAGGCACAGATGACGCCGAGCCATCCTATTGACATCCAGCCGTTTTTCTTGCCCTCAAGGGCGCGGAACGCACCGATGGGATTGCTGCGCGAGCGGCGCCCTATGACGAACTCCGACAGCATCAAAGGCGTGCCTACAAGCAGTGCCACAACAAGATAGACTATCAGAAAGGCACCGCCGCCATTGGCGCCCGCCTCACAGGGAAAGCGGTAGATATTGCCGAGGCCAAGGGCCGAACCTGCGGTAGCCATGATTATGCCAAGTTTTGAACCGAAATTCTCGCGCTGTTTCATAATGTCGGGTTGTTATTGTTATCGTGTATCTTTCTCTCAAGGTCGGCCACGCGGGCGGTGATCTGCGCCACCTGCATCGCTATGAAGTCCTCGCTGTACTTGCGGTCGCAAAAACCGTTGCCGCGAGCCACAAAAGCATCGTCGTCCTCCTGCTCCACAGCCAGGTCCTGATAGCTGGCAAGCAACCTGCGGGCTGCTTCAAGTTCTTCTTCAGGTGACAGGTGTTTCATACTAACAATCTGTTTACTGCATTCTCGACACCTTCGTTGTCGACATCGGTTGTCACCATGTCGGCCACGCCCTTCACATCGTCGGCGGCGTTGCCCATGGCAACCCCGATACCGGCCCACTGCAACATCTCGATGTCGTTGCCGCCGTCGCCGAAAGCCAGCGTTTCATCCTGACGTATGCCGAAATGGCGGCAGACGGCCTCCATGCCGGCAGCTTTGCTGTTGCCGGCCGCCACAATGTCGGTGAATGCCGGGTGCCAGCGCGGCAAGCGGCAGTGCGACAACATGTTGCCCACTTCCTTATCCATCTCGCTAGGCATTATGGCTATCAGCTGGTAGGCCTCCACGCCGCGCATGGCGTCGATGGGCACAAAGGGCGGCATCTCAAACTCGAGCTGCTCCCTGATTTTGAGACCTATGGCGTTTGGTTGCGAGGCCATCATGCCGTCGGCGGTGAACATCATGGTGCAGAGACTGTGCTCCTTGGCGAAGTCAACCCAGCGGTTGCTGTCCTCAAGCGGTATAGGATTGGAGAGCAGCGTTTTACCGTTATCGCCAGCGGTGAACACCAAGCCGCCGTTCATGGTGATGTAGCCTTCAAAGCTCACCGGCATCTGGGGGATGAGCACCATGGGGCGACCGCTCGAGATGAAGGTGCGTACACCGTGGGCGTGAAGTGCCGCGAAGGCGCGCACGGTGCCTTCCGACACCCGGTGGGTCTTGAAACTCAACAGTGTACCGTCAATATCGAAAAATGCTGCTTTAATCATTGTCGTCATTTTCATTTTGAGTCGCATCCCCTTCGGCCCCTCTTCGGCCCTCCTTCGGCCTTTCTACGGCCTTCCACTGAAGAACGGCCGAAGGGGGTCCGTAGGGGGTCCGTAGGGACTCCGTAGGGAATGGGGGTTCATACGCCGTTTTTCATCTTCTCTATGCGTTGCTGTATCTCGGCGGCACGCTCATAGTCTTCTGCCTCTTCGCAACGCCGCAGCTCACGCTCCAGGCTCTCCACCGTAACCGTCTCAGCCACTGGGGCTGACGGCGCTGCCGGGGTGCCGCACTCTTCGAGGACGCTGTCGGCCACAGTGATGGGGGCGCCGCAGAGGAGCGTTATGGTGACGGCGTCGGTGGTGCGGCTGTCTATGTCCTTGTTGTTGAAGCCGTCGGTGGTGTGTATGGTGGCGTAGAAGATGCCGTCGGCCATACGGTCGATGCTGGCGCCGGTGACGCTGATGCCGTACTGCTCCATAATGGAGACCGCAAGGCGGTGGGTCGTGGGCCGCATCGTCGGCACCATCCCCTTGGCAATCAGTATTCCATTAGCCTCGTGTTCACCTATCACTATAGGTATGCGGCGACCGCTCTCAGGCTCTTCGAGCATGAGGATATAGCTGCCTGTGCGCGACATGCCGCCCTCTATTGATATGGGATAAACCTGCTTCATGACAGTCAAAACGACACTTTTAGGTATTCGGCAAGTTTCTGCACGGCGAGGCCGCGGTGGCTGATGCGGTTCTTCACGTCGAGGGGCATCTCGGCAAAACTGAGGGCGAAACGGTCGGGCATGAAGACGGGATCGTAGCCGAAGCCTTCGCCGTTGCTGTGGCGCTCGGTGAGTATCTGCCCGTCGACACGGCCCTCAAAATACTTAGGCTCACCGCCTTCTATAAGGCATATCACTGTGCGGAAGTCGGCCCGGCGGTCTGTCCGGCCATCGAGGGCGGCAAGCAACTTGTTGATATTGTCGTCGAAGGAGCAGTGTTCGCCGGCATAGCGGGCGGAGTAGACCCCCGGAGCACCGCCGAGGGCGTCGACCTCGAGGCCCGTGTCGTCGGCGAAGCAGTCCATGCCCGTCCGCGCCCACACCCACTGAGCCTTCTGCAGCGCGTTGCCCTGCAGGGTGTCGGCGGTCTCGGGGATTTCGCCGCTGAGGCACGCTTCGGCGAGGGTGACAATCTGCACCATCCCGTCAAGGGCGGCGCGCACTTCATCGACTTTATGCTTGTTGTTGGTGGCAAATATGAGTTTTCTCATCCGTTTATGTCTTTTGGGGTCTGATGGTCTAAAAGTCTAAGAGTCTGTAAGTACAGTAGGTTTGAAGGGTTAATCGAAGAATTTCCATGTGATGCCGTAGAAGAAGGCGAAGCCGCGGCCCGGGTAGTGGGGCAGGAGGAAGTACTTGCGCTCCTCTTCCCACAGCGCGTTGAGGTGGCCGGCCTTCACGTAGAAGGATGCCCGCTTGAGCTGCAGGTTGAGGAAGACATCGCCCCAGAGGTAGCCTCCCACGCGCGCGGTACGCTGATGATAGAAGAGACCCGTATAGGGATCGTAGTTGGGGGAGTAGAACATGGTGTGGTAGCGGATGTCAACACCTAATTGGGCGCGGAGGGCTCCGCGGAAAAGCGTGACGTCGGCGTAGATTGAGTTCTTGGTGGCGAACATAGGCACCGGCATCTGGGCCGTGTCTGTGCTGTGCTGCAGCAGGTGCTGCATGTCGAGGTGCATCCAGCCCAGCTGCAGACGCGTTGTCAGGCGGGCCTGGTAGAGCCACAGGGGTGCTGCGCCTTCAACAGCCAGCAAAGTGGTGTCGAACCATGTATTGTGGTCATAATGTGTGGCCTGCACGCTGAGGTCCACGACATCCTTGTAGCGGAACTGGGCGCCGACAAGCGCTGTTTTTACCGGCTTCAGCACGCTGTTGCTTCTTTCCGCGAAGTGCACAAGCATGAGCTCCGGGGTACTCGATGTCATGACAGCCTTGGCTTCCAGTGTTGTAGCACGCGCGCTGTCGAAGGGGAAGAGGAACGTGGCGGCAAAGCGTGAGTCCTGTCTGCTTGTGCTCATGAGGGCTTTGCGCATCTCGCCTTCGGCGGTGAGACTTCCTCGTCCCAGCGCAACCTCCACACGGGCGAAGGGGTCGAGCCATGAGCGGTAGCCGAGAGTGTCGCCGGCGATGTCCACAAAAGTGTAGCGGGGCTGTATGCCGACGGTGACTTTCAACGGGTTGCGCCAGCGGTGGTCAGGGTACACATCGTTAGTCCAGAAAAGGCATGCGCTGTATTCACGCCACATGGTGGAGTCTACAGCGACACGCTTGCGGCGGTCGTAGGTCACCTCCACACCCCAGCTGCCGGCATTGAGGACGTGCGGCTGGCGCAGCGGTATGGTGTCTATAACCTCTATGGTGTCGTACACCACCGTGCTGTCGGCACCCATACTGGCGGCTATGCTGTCGCGATGGCGGTACTGCTCGAACTGTGGCACAAGGCTGTAACTCACGCCGCCCATCAGCGCAAGGTCGTTGTGGCGCGACTGGAGGTTGTATATATTCACCGGCATGCCGGCATAGTTGGTGCTGTAGTTGCCGGTGAAATAGCCATCGTCGGTGAGACCGCCGTTCTCGTCGTTGCGTATCGAGTTCCACACCACGGCGGCCTTGGCCTGCAGCCGCGAGTCCTGCGAGAAGTAGTTGGTCGTGGCGTCGAGGAAATGGTCCTTGGCGTAAGTGGCTGTATAGATGCCGTCCGGCCGCATCAGAGTGTAGTCGAACGACACGTTCCAGCCCGGCATGATATTCTGCGTGTGCGTGGCGCGTACCACATAGTCATTGTTGAGCGACGAATGGTAGGCCAACAGGGAATAGGGAGTCCGCGTCTGATAGAAGCGCACATTGCCGAGCCGCTTGGCGTAGGCCGGGAAGGGCTCGCCGATGAGGCTCGACGCAAGCGGTGTCCCGGGGGTGGGGTAGAGGGCAAGATGCGGATGTCCCGCAACGCCTATGCCGAGGTAGTAGTTGCCGTTGATGGCGTCTAAGGCATCGTTGAACTGCGCCCCCGTTGGCGACAGGGACGGATGCAGCACGGCATTGATCTTCGTCTGCGCCGGACTGTAGAAGAAGTAGTACACCTTGCCACGCTTCACACTGTCGGGCTCTTCCTTGTGGTACTCGAGACCACGCACCTGCGGCCCCTCGTTGCGGGCCGTGTCAATCTGCGGGTTGACCTGGGCTCTGAGGCAGTGCGGCGCCGCTGCAAGCAGCATGACGAGGACAAAGGTGTATACTCTCTGCACCCGCATAGCGTCAATTGTCTTGGAGGAAGCGTTCCACATCCATGGCTGCGCGGCAACCGCCGGCGGCGGCCATCACGGCCTGACGGTAGTTGGGGTCGCACACATCGCCAGCGGCGAAGACGCCTGGCACGCTGGTGGCCGACGTGGGGTGTTGTATTTCTATATATCCCTGCTCGTTGAGCTTCAGCTGGCCGCCAAGGAAGTCGGTGGCGGGCTTGTGACCGATGGCCACGAAGACGCCTGTCACCTCGCGCCGGCTCTTCTCGCCGGTCTTGGTGTCGGTGAGCTCCACGCCGGTGACGCCGTCCATCGGTGTGCCGAGGATCTCGCTCACACGGCTGTTCCAGCACATCTCTATCTTGGGGTTGGAGAGCACGCGGTGCTGCATGGCTTTCGAGGCGCGCAGCTCGTCGCGGCGGTGCACCAGGTACACCTTGGCGCAGAGGGTGCTGAGGTAGTTGGCCTCCTCGCAGGCGGTGTCGCCGCCACCCACCACCGCCACGGTCTGCCCTTTGTAGAAGGGGCCGTCGCAAGTGGCGCAGGCCGAGACGCCCTCGCCGTAGTACTTCTGTTCGCTCTCAAGGCCTATCCAGCGGGCCGTGGCGCCGGTGGCCACAATCACCGTCTCGGCCTCCACCTCAACGCCGTGGTCGTCCGTGGCGCGGAAGGGGCGGTGGCTGAGGTCTATCTGACGTATGTAGCCCGTGCGCACATCGCAGCCGAAGCGCTGGGCCTGACGGCGCAGGTCGTCCATCATCTCGTTGCCACCCACGCCTTCGGGGTAGCCGGGGAAGTTCTCTATCTCTGTGGTGATAGTAAGCTGTCCGCCAGGCTGTTCACCCTCGTAGAGCAGCGGCTTGAGGTCGGCGCGGCCGGTGTAGATGCCGGCGGTGTAGCCGGCAGGGCCGGAACCTATTATCAAACAACGTGTGTGTTCCATATCTTATTCAGTTTTTTATTCTTTTTTTCTTGACGCTGAAGTACACCAGGTAGGCGGCGCCCACGGCGATGACCACAGCCTGCTGCGAGCCCCACAGGAGCCATCCGCATGCCGTGCCCACCTCCATAGGTATGCCGTAGATGTCGAGCGCCAGCTGCACCAGCACGGGGTAGACGCCGATGCCGCCCTGCGAGAAGGTCATGCCCACCGAGCCGAAGAGGTACACCACAAAGGCGGCGCGGAAGCCAAGCCACTGCGTCTCAGGCAGCGCCTGGAAGATTATCAGCCCTCCCATGATGTAGAGCAGGTATATGGCGATGCTGTAGACGACAAACAGCGCCGTGGCCCGCGGCCCGAGGTGCAGTATGCTCTTCACACCGTCCACCATGTTGCGCACCATGTCGTCAATCTTCTTGAAGAGCTTTATGTGCAACAGCCTCTTCCAGAAGAGCTTGTAGAAGAGCAGCGCCAGCGCTGCCAGCACCACCAGTGCGCCCACGATCATGGCCATGTTGGGCAGGTTGCTGAAGCGCTCGGCCAGCGTGTCGTAGAGCCAGTCCTTGGCCTTGCCGAACATGGCCAGCAGGCCTATGACCACCACCAGCCCGAAGGCCAGCGTGTCGATGATGCGCTCGGTGACCACGGTGCCCAGCGACTTCTCCATAGCTATGCCCTCGCTGGTGCGCAAGGTGGCGCAGCGCATCACCTCGCCCGCCCGCGGGAAGGCCAGGTTGCCCAGGTAGGCCACCACGACAGACCCGAAGGTGTGGTTGAGCGTCGGCACATGCCCTATGGGCTTGAAGAGCAGGCGCCAGCGTAGGGCGCGCATCAAGTGGCTCAGCAGGCTGCACACCATCGTCGCCGCCACCCACCACCAGTTGGCGCCGGTGAACGACTCCCAGATGGAGGCCTTCTGACCGTCGTCGAGCTTGAGCAGGAACCAGTAGATGAAGAAGAAGCCTATGCCGAGAAAGACGACGAGCCTCAACACGCCGCCGAAGGTCACGCCAGTGCCCTTCTCCTTCTTTGCCGTCATGCCACCCATACCCTTTAAACTATAACCAATAACCTATAACCAATAACCCCTACAGCCTGTTGTCCTTAGGGAATATCACGGTGGGGTGCCACTCGCGGGCCTCCTCGGGCGTCATCTGTGCGTAGGCGGCGATGATGAGCAGGTCGCCGACGCCGGCCTTGTGGGCCGCAGCGCCGTTGATGCCTATCACCCCTGTGCCGCGCTCGCCGCGGATGGCGTAGGTGGCCAGCCGCTCGCCATTGGTGATGTTGTATATCTCCACCTTCTCGTTCTCTATGATGCCGGCGGCCTCCAGCAGCGCTTCGTCGATGGTGATGGACCCTATGTAGTCCAGGTCGGCCTCGGTCACCGTCACACGGTGTATCTTCGATTTCAGTACTTCAATTAACATCTTTCTTAGTTTTAAGTATTAAGCTGTAAGTTTTAAGTGGCCGCTACGGCCTGTGCAAGTGCTTACAGCTTACAGCTCACAGCTTACAGTTCAGAACAGTATCCAGTACAGCAGCATGCACACCAGCAGGGCGTAGAGCATGATGCGTCCGGCGGGCACGGGCTCCAGGTCGTCGGAGCCGGTGACGTCGAAGCGCCGCTTTATCTTCACGCCGCGCTTCTTGAACTCCGCCAAGTGCTCGCCGACGCCCTGTTCGCCGCCTTCCGCCGCGCTCTCCGTGCTCTCCGTGCTCTGGAAGCGCGGCTGATAGTGGAACTTGGGCATCTCGCGTTTGCGGAACATGTCCTTCCAGGTCAGCCCCTGACGCTTCTCCTCGCGGTCCAGCTCGCGCACACGGCGCTGGAAGTACTCCAGGTCGTAGTCGGCACCAGCAGGCACCTCTGCCGACTGCTGGCTTTCAAGCTCTTCGGCCTGTTCCATGGCTTCGCGCAGCGCGCGCTCGTCGGCGTACTTCTGCTTCAGGGCCTCCCAGCGTTCTTTCTCGGGGTCGTAGAAGCGCGGCTGGTAGTGGAACTGCCGCGGCTTGGGGGTGTAGAACATCGGCATTGTCTCTGGTTTTAGTTTTAAGCTTTAAGTTTTAAGCTGTTAGTGTGGCGCCAGCCACTTAAAACTTACAGCTTACAGCTCTCAGCTTTCTGTTATCACTCGGTCCATGCGCACGTCGTGGGGCTCGGTGGCTATGTGGTCCAGCATCTGGAAGTCGTAGGCCACGCCCACCTTCGCGGCACGCGGGGTGCTCTTCAGCAGACGGTCGTAGAAGCCGCGGCCGCGGCCCATGCGGTTGCCCTCGCTGTCGAAGGCCACGCCCGGCACCACGATGAGTTCCACGGCGCCGAGGTCGGTCCACTCCGGTCCCGTGGGTTCTCCTATGCCGAACTGCTCGCCGCTGACCATGCACTCGGGGCCCGTATACCGCCGCAGCACCAGGTCGTCGCCCTGCACGCAGGGCAGCAGCAGGGTCTTCTCCCTGTACCACCGCTCCACGAAGGCATGCGTCTGCACCTCGTCGGCCATCGACCAGTAGAGCAGCACCACCTTGGCACGGCGGAACTCCGCGAGCTCCTCCACACGCCGCATGACGGACTCGCTGCGCCGCAGCTTCTCCTCCATGGGCACGGCGCGCTTCAGCTCGCGCATCCGCTTCCTTGTCTCTGCCTTGCTTTCCATACTACCAACTACCAACTGTCAACTACCCACTCCGTCAGAACGGCAGGTCGTCCTCGCCGTTAGACTGCATCACCGGCGGCTGCGCGAACCCCTGGGCGGGGGCAGCGGCGGGGGCTGCGGCAGGCTGCGCGGGAGCGGCAGCAGGGGCAGCAGCAGGGGCGGGGTTCCAATTGTAGTTGCCGGCGGCGGCCTGCGGCATCTGGCCCGGCACGAAGGGCTGTATGCGCGAGCAGCGCAGGTCGGTGTACCAACGCTCGTTGAACTCGCGGCTCTCGGGCGTGAAGGTCACCTGTACCATCGAGCCCATCGGCACATTCTTGGCCATGGCCACGCGCTCCTCGCCGAAGGCCGTGAAGGCCACCTTGCGCGGATAGTCGTCGCCGGTCTCGATAACAAAGCCGCCGCGCACCCACGGGCCGCGGGCCGACTCGCCCTGCACTTCGGGCAAAATCTGGATTAACTTGCCTGTAATTTCCATAGTATTTCGTTGTTTTTGTTAATATTCAATAGGTTGTCACATGTGTCGCCACACGTTTCAAAGGCACAAAAATAGCACTTATTTTTAATATAGCAAAATATTTTTATTAACACAGCGCCCCTGGAACGCACCTCCGGCACCCTCCCGCCACGGAGTCCCTACGGAGTCCCTACGGCCGTTCTTCAGTAGTTCTTCAGTAGTATTTCAGTGCTGCACTGAAGAACTACTGAAGAACTACTGAAGAACGGCCGTACCAGGTCCGTAGGGGGGCCGTAGAGGATGCGGCTGGCCGCCGAGGGGGATGGAACCCCTACAGGGTTCTGTGGCATTATATGTAATACATTGGCTATTAAGATGTAATCCCTGACGGGGTTCCGGTGGATTATGTTTGAGTTGATGGCACGATAACAAATAACCCATAACCAAACGATAACCAATAACCCATAACCAATAACCAAATCATTAACCGATAACCACTCCGACAACCATACCACGCTGTTGATATTTTTTTCCGTCATGTCGGCTTTTTTGTGTACTTTTGTAGTCCAAAAAACGAACGCAAAAAATGCCCGTAAACGACACAAGACGTACTAACAGAATGACATACGAGCAGGCCTTTGCCCTCAACAGCAACACTCCGCCGCAGGCCGTGGCCCTGGAGGAGAGTGTGCTCGGGGCGCTGATGCTCGACCAGGCGGCGCTTATCAACGCCATAGAGACTCTGCATGTGGAATACTTCTACAAGGCTGAGCACCAGGCTGTTTTCCGCGCCATCCGCAAGCTCTTCGAGCAGAGCCAGCCCGTGGACCTGCTCACCGTGGTGGAGCGCCTGCGCCTCGACGGCGAGCTGGAGCTGGCCGGCGGCGCCTACGCCGTCAGCAAACTGACGGAGAACGTCGTCTCCGCGGCACACATAGAGTACCACATACGCGTGCTCAGCGAGAAGTTCATCCAGCGCGAGATGATACGCATCAGCACCGAGACCATCAAGAAGGCCTACGACGAGACCACCGACGTCGTCAACCTGCTCGACCAGACCGAGCAGCACCTGATGGACATCAACGACAAGAACTTCCGCTCGGACTACAAGCCGCTGGGCGACTTCGTGGGGATGGCCATGGACCAGATCAACGAGGCTGGGCAGAAGGAGGACGGCCTGAGCGGCCTGGAGAGCGGCTTCATGGGGCTCGACCGCATGACGGCGGGCTTCCAGCCCGGCACCCTCATCATCCTCGCCGCCCGCCCGGCCATGGGTAAGACGGCCTGCGCGCTGAGCATGGCGCGCAACATGGCCGTGGACTTCAAGAAGCCCGTGGCCTTCTTCTCCCTCGAGATGAGCGGCCAGGAGCTGGCCATGCGCCTGCTCTCGAGCGAGGCGCGCCTGACGGGCGACAAGCTCAAGAAAGGGCGCCTGGAGCCCTACGAGAAAGAGCAGCTCAAGAGCGGTGCACAGCGCCTGCACGAGGCCTCCAACCGCATACTGATAGACGACACCCCCTCGCTCACCATCTTCGAGCTCCGCGCAAAGGCACGCCGCCTCAAGCAGCGCTACGACATACAGATGATCTTCATCGACTACCTGCAGCTCATGCAGAGCGGCACCACAGAGAACCGCAACGGCAACCGCGAGCAGGAGATTTCGATGATCAGCCGCCAGCTGAAGGCCCTCAGCAAGGAGCTGAACATACCGGTGCTGGCCATGTCGCAGCTCAGCCGCGCCGTGGAGAACCGCGTGGGCAACAAGCCGCAGCTGAGCGACCTGCGCGAGTCGGGCGCCATAGAGCAGGACGCCGACATCGTGATGTTCATCTACCGCCCCGAGTACTACAACATCATGGAGGACGACCACGGCTCCACCATAGGCATGGCCGACCTGCTGATTGCCAAGCACCGCAGCGGCGGGGTGGGGGAGGTGCGCCTGCGCTTCGTCAAGGAGTTCGCCCGCTTCGAGAACCCGCCAACCGACAGCGACTTCGGCGGCGCCATGGCGGGCATGGCCCCCAACACGGGCTTCGACGGTGGCGGCGCCATGATCATCGACAGCAAGATGAACGAGGACATGCCCCCCGAGGGCGACGGCGATGTGCCGTTCTGATACATTTTTCTGCCACGTCGGCACAATAAAAACGAACACATCGCGTTATATAGCAAATAATCAATTTCAGGCAGGGAGTCTCCCACGTGTGTGCCCGCTGAAGCTTTAATAACAATTCAAAACATCAACAAATGGAAAAAAAAGACCTCCTGAAAGAAACCGTCAAGCACATTGACATCAAGAAGTACGACAGCACCGAGCTCATCGACGCCATGCGCCACATGAGCTTCACCAGCCGCGACACCGCCCGCGCCGCCGACATCCTTTGCCAGATGCTGGCCGAGAAGGACTGCACCAACATCCTCACCATCGCCGGCTCCACCTCCGCCGCAGGTTGCATGCAGGTGTATGTCGACATGGTGCGCAACAAGATGATCGACGCCGTGGTCAGCACCGGAGCCTCCATCATCGACATGGACCTCTTCGAGGCCCTGGGCTACAAGCACTATATCGGCACCAAGGAGAACGTCATCCCCGACACCAAGCTCCGCGAGCTCTACATCGACCGCATCTACGACACCTTCATCGACGAGGAAGAGCTGCAGGCCTGCGACCAGGCCACCTGCGACGTGGCCGACCTCCTCGAGCCCCGTCCCTACAGCAGCCGCGAGTTCCTCTACAACGTGGGCAAATGGCTCGCCGAGGGTCACGGTGTGAAGAAAGACTCCCTCATCCAGACCTGCTACGAGTGCGGCGTGCCCATCTTCTGCCCCGCCTTCAGCGACAGCAGCGCCGGCTTCGGCATCGGCAAGCACCAGTGGATCCGCCGTCACGAGGGCAAGCCCTATGTCAGCATCGACAGCGTGGCCGACTTCCTCGAGCTCACCGAGATCAAGATGAACTGCCCCGAGAGCGGCCTCTTCATGGTCGGCGGCGGCACCCCCAAGAATTTTGCACAGGACACCGTCGTCTGCGCCGAAATCCTCGGCAAGGAAGTGCCCATGCACAAATACGCCATCCAGATCACCGTGGCCGACGTCCGCGACGGCGCCTGCTCCTCCAGCACCCTCCTCGAGGCCGGCAGCTGGGGCAAGGTGAGCGAGGAACTGCAGCAGATGGTCTACGCCGAAGGCACCACCGTCATCCCCGCCATCGTCAGCTACGCCTACCACAACGGCGCCTGGCGCGACCGCGAGTACAAGAACTGGCAGAAGCTCTGGCAGAAATAAAAGAAATCATCTAATAATCAAAAGCCGGGGGCTCATGTCTCCGGCTTTTCTTGAAGATGCCGGTCTCGCCCTATCGCCCACGCAACCCCGGCCACGACTACTACGGCCGCGGCGTCTATCTGGTCACGCTTGTCGTGAGCGGCAGGCAGCCCCTGCTCTCCTCCTTTGCGGCCGAGTTCGGCTGCAAAGAAAGTCTGTTCCCCACACCCCTCGGCGAAGCCGTCCTCCAAGCCTGGCAGCAGACCCCTGCCATCCAGACCTCACACGGCAACCGCGTGGAGGTGCACGCCTCGGTCTGCATGCCCGACCATTTCCACGGCGTCATCGAGGTGCTCGAGCCCATGCCGTGGAGCCTGGGCGACATCGTCCAGGCCTTCAAGGCCACCTGCACCGCCCGCTGGCAGGCCATGCAGGGCCTCCCGTCCTCCAGCAATCGACCGATCTCGGTCGATTGCCAGCGCCCCGACGCCCCCGCCTGGCTCCGCGCGAAGGCCCTCGTCCACCACAGCGAAGGCGCCCTCGTCCGCAGCCTCTCCCACCGGCAGCGGCAGGAGTACTACGCCCTCGTCGGCCGCAGCCAGCGCCCCCTGTTCGACGACAACTACGACGACACCGTCTGCCTCGACGAGCGCCACCGCCAGGCGATGATAGCCTATGTGGACGACACCCCCCGCCGGGCACTCCTGCGCCGCCGGTTGCCCGACGTGATGCGCCGCTGCCTCCATGTCCGCATCGGAGAGCGCAGCTATGGCGCCTTCGGCAATCTCTTCCTCCTGCGCTGGGCCCGCAAGGTGCAGGTGCAGTGCCACCGTCGGCACCCCGTCAGCCGCCTCCCCTACGAGACCACCGCCGACTACGCCGCCGAGCACGACCGCTGGCTCTCCGCCATCCTCGCCGGCCAGACCGTCATCGTCACCCCCGGCATCTCGCGCGGCGAACAACTGATGAAGAACGAATGCCTGGCCAAAGGCTACCCCCTCATCCACCTGCAAGACCAGCCCATTGGCCCTTACTGGAAACCCGAACGCAGCCGTTTCGACGCCTGCGCCAACGGCAGCTTGCTGATTCTCGCCCCATAGGATCTCGACGCCATGGGCGACGTGGCAGGAGTGCCGTCCGACAGCAGCTACAGCCGTTTCCACAACCTCAACACTCTCGCCAAGGAGATCTGCTCCTTCGACGGCGAAGCCCGCATTCTTCGAGATTGAGACGCCCACGCTCCCTTCTACAATCCTTCTATGATCCTTCTATGACCTTTAGGCGAGGAATACCGCCACCCAAATATTAAAATTTCATAAAAAAGCAACGGCAATGGTAACAAAACACCACATTTAGCGTCTATATAGTCGGAGAAAACACAGATTAGGTCTAACAAAAACCGACACACAATGAAAAAGACACTCCTTTTGGCGATGCTCACCCTCGTTGCCCTCACCGCCCACGCCCAGCACTTCGACTGGGTGAAGACCTACTCTGGACAAGGAGAAACCCATGAGGTCATTTCATCTTTTGCGGACAACGATGGCAATTTGTACATCTTGGGACATTTCACTCGTGGTGCGCAAATAAACGGTGTGGACTTGCTTCCTCTGCCCAATGCGAATCCAAACAACACCAGCATTGTTATTGCCAAACTGACCGCCGACGGAAATCTCGCATGGCACAAGTCGATTTATTCTAGCCGGACCAGTAGTTATGGTTATTGCATGAAACCAATAGGTAGCAATAGATTTATAGTTATGGCGATTGTCAGTTTGCCTTATGACCACGGTTACGGCGAATTGAACGACCTCTATTACCTTGACACACTGCTGACAGGAAATGACAATTACCTTGTCTCTTTCGATAGTTGCACCAGCAACACTAAGAATGTTTTTATCACGTTCGATTTTAACGGCAATGTTGTCGAACAGCACTTTGTCGAATTAGGCTACCTCGACAACTTCGGACAACCTATCACTCCGAGGGTTTTAGGCCGTTCGAACTCCGAAAAGCTCAGTACATCTGTTCTCTCTAACGAATTGTTCGGCATTGACAATAGCGGACATATCTATGTTGCAAGAACAACTGTCGATTTACAGACACGCGTATGCGATACTTGCGAAGGTGGTTACAGAAGTTGGACTATCGAAAACGGCACCATCGGAATGCTTAAGATTATGGTGGATGACACCCTTGCCCTTTATTGCCCCACAGAGCCGTCATCCCATTGGAATCAGCAGGTCTTGGTTTTCTCCCCCCATCTCGACAGCATTGTTGGCAATTTCTATGTTTTTGACTCTACGGTTGGCATCGAAAACATCTACCCACAATCCCAGATATGGTCAATCAATATTGACAACCAAGACAATGTATATATTACAGTCTATGGCAACGGCCTTCCCGAAAGTGTTCGCATTGCCCGTTCCGAAGCCCTCCATCTTACAACCAACTCCTGCATGATAAAATACAATCCCTCGTTCTTCGCGACCAACACGGTGCAACTCTCAAGCACCCCCGACCCGTTAAATTTTCCAAAGCTTTATGGCATTCGGAGCACATATTTCGACTATGATACAAGGAGTCTCTTTATTATGGGCGAAGTTCAGCGAGACCCAATGACATACAACAACCCATCTTGCCATATACTATACAGCGGTGACACTCTCGACTTGAGAAACAACGCCATGTGGCTTCGCTTGGATATGGATGACATGCACTTGATTTCTTATGGGAAGGCGGCATCATCTATTGAGACAAGCATGAATGACATCAACGGAACACTTGCCATCAAAAATAACCGTGTATTTTCGCAGATTCTCTATCAAGGAGACATTCTATGGCTTGACACAACAATAAGCATCGAAAGTACGGACAGAGGCATGGGGTTGATGGCGTGGGACTATGAAGGACACGAGATTGCCTTTTACGATTTCAATGCAGTGCATATCAATAACCGTCCGAGTCAAACACATATTGTCGATAGTGTACTTTACATGACAGGAATGCTATTCAGTGGTGCAACCTTCGGTAACCTTGACCCGATCCCCGCTGCATCGGGAAGCCAAGCCTTCATCGCCCGCTACGTCGATACCGCCTTCCTTACCCCCTACACACCCATCGACACCACCCACACCGACCCCATCGACACTGGCAGCGTGCGCATCACCGTGTTGGGCGACGAGGGGGCTTTCGTGGCCTACCCCAACCCCTTCCGGCAGAAGGTGACCATCGAGGTGCAGGGTGGACAGCTGAAAGAACATAACGGCACCGTCACCGCCATCCTAACCGACCTCTCCGGCCGTCGCGAGGAGGTACGCCTCACCCCAATAGGCCCCGGGCAGTACTCGTTGGATTTAACCTCCCGCCCCCAAGCCACCTACCTGTTGACCCTCACCACCACCGACGGCAAGCAGCACACCGTCCGCCTGCTGAAGCAGACAGATGTGTTCGGGAACTGAATATAAACCGGAAGGTAACCGGTACTGAACCGAAACTTAACCGAAACTCAGACGGAGTCATACGCTCTTCAGCACGGACTTATCTACTACCTGCATTGACGCCAAACACTTAAGACTAGATAATCTTGCCCCTGCAGGAACGGCATAACAGTCAGGGAATGTAGGGGCTTCTGTTTTCCATTTATCCCATAATGCATTAATAGCAATCTCCCTAAGAAAAAACATTTCCAAAGACTAAAAATATAAAAAATGTTAAAAAATGATACAAAAACGGCACTTCCTCGTCATATATATAGGAAGCCCCCCAAAAGGCCCTCATGAAAACGGATAAATAACCATTTAACACCACAACAATGACAAAGAAAGTCCTCTCTTTTGCGCTCCTCGCGCTGATGGCAATCACCGCCAACTTAAACACCGTTGCCGGCCAGGCCGGCACCACGTCCGGCGGCAGTTTCGACTGGGTGAAATCCTACTTCGGCCCCGATTACGAGGACGGGGCCGCTGCCAACGAGATATTCGGCTCGGCTATAGACAGCGAGGGCAACATCTATATTCTCGGCCAGTTCATAGGCAACGCGCGATGGGACGACGATACAAGCATACTGCCATTCTCAGCACACCGCAACCGTAGCGCCGTCGTCGCCAAGTTCTCTCCCGATGGCCAATTGGTGTGGCACAAGGAGTTCTATTCCAGCTATACCGACTTTGTGGTCTATACCATGCGGATGGTGGGCGACACCGCACTTATGCTGTTTGCCGAGTTTAGGTTCCCCTTCAATTGGGGAAGCAGCTGGCACGACAAGAACGAGGTATACTATATGGACACCCTGTTGACCACCCCCGACAGGTTCCCGGAGTCGCCTGACAGCCTCAAGTCACCAGCCCTCTACTATGCCTTTATCACTATAGGGCTTGAAAGCGGAAATCTCATCGAAGAGCATTTCTGGATACCATCCTTCGTCAAAAACGATGGCTCGTTGTTGAGAGATGAATACTCCGGCTACTTGATTACAAATGTAGGTGAGAGGGTCTCCTTCAATGTCGACAGCGAAGGAAACATCATATTGGCACGCCAGACAAATGATTATTATGGAGTTATATGCGACACCTGTCCTGATGGGCTCCAGGTCTGGTCGCCCCGGGAGGGCAACATCAGCACAATGCGTCTGCTTGTAGACGGAGCCACAAAGCAGCTTGATGTCCCCTTGGAACCCTCCAGCAAGTGGAACTGGCAAATAATAAAACTGTCGCCCCATATGGACAGCGTGATTGCAAGCACCTATGTCTTCGACTCCACTTGGCGATATTCTTATAATGACAATATAAGTATGCATTTGAATTCTATCGATGTCGATGCCAACGACAATATTTATATGCTTATAGACCGTACACAAGATCCTCTCGATAGATGGCCGGTAAAGAACTCCGACACACTGGCTATGGAGTGGTACTCGTGCATGATACGATATGACTCGGAACTGACGCCGACGGGGATTGTGCAGGTGACTGCAACTTATACTCCAGAAGGAAACTGTGCGGGATATGTAAGACTCCTTGGCACATATTATGACAGCGTAACCAACTCGCTATTTATAAACGGTGAGTCAGGTAAAGTCCCAGACTACTACACCACGTTGAACTACAGAGGCAGCACATTGGACCTTAAGAACAACGCCTGCTGGCTGCGGCTTGACGCCGACGACCTGAGTCTTGTCTCCTACGGCAAAGCCCGCTCAACAGGCACAGAGCCTTGGGAAAGGACATTTCTGTACTCCGACAAATATATGTGGTCCCACAACGGCTCCTTCGCTGTGGGAGGCAACCGTGTCTTCTGCCAGGTGAAATACCAATGCAACATACTCTTCCAAAACACTCAAATTAACAATCCATACGGGATGGGACTATTTGTTTGGGACTATGATGGTCACGAACTCGAATACATCGACTACAACTCGCCCGGCAAAACCAACGAACAAGGCTATATATTCCTTAAGGACAGCTCGCTATGGCTTACCGGCACCCTTACCGCAAACGCCGCCTTCGGCAACCACAATGTCAACGCCGCATGGAACAGCCACGCCTACATCGCCCGCTACACCGACACCGCCTTCCTGACACCCTATGTCTATGACTCCACAGGTCACGGTGGCGGCATCGGCATAACGCTTGTGGAAGGAGGAAACGCCCTCGTCGCCTATCCCAACCCCTTCCGGCAGAAGGTGACAATACAAGTGGAAGGTGGTGAGTTGAAAGTCGAAAGAGGGGCCGCCACAGCTTGGCTAACCGATATGTCCGGCCGCAGCGAAGAAGTCCGCCTCACCCCCGACGGCCCCGGCCGCTACTCTCTCGACCTCACCTCTCGCCCTCAAGCCACCTACCTCCTCACCCTCACCACAGCCGACGGCAAGCAGCACACCGTCCGCCTGCTGAAGCAGACAGATGTGTTCGGGAACTGAATAAGAACCGGATGGTAACCGGTATCAAACCGAAACCGAATCGAAACTCTGACGGAGTCATCCGTTCTTGAGTACGGACTTACCTACTACCTGCATTGACGCCAAACACACTTTCAAAAGCCCAAAACATAAATAATGCAAAAAAAATGATAAAAAAACGACGCTTCCTCGTCATATATATATAGAAGCCCAAGAGAGGCTTGGTTAGGAAAACCGGTTTATAAAACCACAAAAATAACACAACTATGGCAAGAAAGACCCTCATCTTTGCGTTCCTCGCGCTGCTGGCAATCGCCGCCCACGCCCAGCAGTTTGAATGGGCAGAGAGTTACTATGGCTATGGCGATGAATACGTAAACATTCCTCGAGGGCTGGTGGCCGACAGCGAGGGCAACACCTACCGCCTGATGCAGGTGAGCAGAGGTGGCACGCTGGACGGCGTCGATCCCTTCGAGGGCATCACCAACTACAACTACAGCATGCTGCTGGTCAAGATGTCCCCCAACGGGCAGCACCTGTGGCACCGCATCATCAACCCTTGGGAGAGGGGTGTCGACACCATCGGTGTGACCGTCCACGACCTGCGCATGCTGGGCGACACGGCCCTGATGATGATGGTGGACATGCCGCTGCCTCTCACCATCGTCTCGTATGGTACACCGCAGGTGCAGTCGAAGCTCTACTACCTCGACACTCTGCTCACCACCAGCGAAACGTTGATGCCTACGGACAGTATCTATAATTGGAGGGTCACAGCCTTCATCACAATGGGGCTTGACGGCACTTTGCTGGAACACCATTTCCTGCAGGTCACCTACCTCGACAGCCTGGGGCAGCCAGTAACACGTGGGCAAAAAGTGTATGGCAACAACCTTACTGCCCAACACTTCGACGTTGACAGCCGCGGGAATATCTATATCGTCCGTCATACACAAGACGATGCATTTTCGGGACTTGACCCTATGTACTTTTACGACGGGGCGCTGAGCGGCTACCGCTTTATGGTAGACGGCACGCAGTTTCTTACCCATATCCCGCCTTACCCGACGGGCTGGTGGAACCAGCAGGTGCTGAAGTTCTCGCCGCATTTCGACAGCCTGATTGACGCCACCTACATTGCCGGCGATGCGCCGTGGGTCGACCCCATCAACACCCCCTGGATGGACATCAAGTCGTTCGACATCCACGAAGACGACCAGTTGTACTTCACCTTCAATATAAAAGTAGAACACGACAGCATACCCATTGCACGATCGAACGGGCTGGCTCTGCAGGTGGACACACTCTCGCTGGCTTGGGGTACCGACTGTATGCTCCGCCTTGACACCGGCCTGAATGCCAACCTGCTGATGCAGTTCAATTGTGTGCCTTACGATGGAGGCTATCCTTCGGTGGGACTCAGCGCCACCTGCGTCGACACCGCCACAGAATCGCTCTTCGTACTTGGCGTTGCGGGAACGGATGGATTCATCGGCAACGACAATCCACACCAGATCGTCTACCGTGGCGACACGCTGGACAACCGTAATGATGCTTTTTGGCTCCGCGTGGGAATCGACGACGGACGCTACCTCTCCTATGGGCGTATACACTCGAGTTGGGGCGCCTCCAAAGGTGGCTTGAGCATCGCTGCGCGCAACAACCGGGTGTTCGCACAAGTAGCCTACAGTGGCAGCGTCTTCTTTGCCGATACGCTCCTCACCACCCAAAGCGCCTTCGAGACCGGACTGGCTCTGGCCCAGTGGGACTACGACGGCAACGAGGTGACCATATACCCCTTCCACTGCACCCATTCCAACAGCCAGGCCGGACACCTGCTGCTGACGGACACGGCGGTATTCGTCACCGGCAACAGCTTCAGCAGCCCCACCACCTTCGGCGACATATTCTGTGGCAATGGACAGTACATCGCCAAACTGGTCGACACCTCGATGCGTTCGCCCTACGTCTATCCCGACCTTCATGCCGACCAGACAATCATCTGGCCGGGTGGCAACACCCTGCGCATCTCTAATCCCGGCAGCAATCCGTATCTGCAGCTCAATGCCAGCGCCAGCAGCGGCATGCCGGTAGCCTACATCATCTCCGACCCCTCGATGGCCATGGTTATTTCAACAGGCGGCGGTGGCGGTTTTGAAATATTGGCATTGTGCTCGCAAGGAGTCTGCCAAGTAACTGCCAGCCAACCAGGCACCAGCTACTGGAACCCCGCTTCGCTCACCAAGACCCTCGTTATCGGCAACGTGCCCACACCGCCTGTAGACATCGACGAGGTGACTGCTCCACAGGTGCTTGTACATCCCAACCCTACCAACGGCAAAGTGACCATCTCCACACATGAGAGCATTGTATCCGCCTTCCTCACCGACCTCTCCGGCCGCCGCGAAGAAGTCCGCCTCACACCCGACGGCCCCAAACAGTACTCGTTGGACCTCATCACTCGCCCCCAAGCCACCTACCTCCTCACCCTCACCACAGCATCAGGCAAAACCCACACCGTCCGCCTGCTTAAGCAGTCCGACATCTTTTCACGGTAAACCCCGCCCTTGTCTCACGTTGAAAGGGTGTCACCAACCTAAAACATTAAAACAACAGCATTTATCCAATTTAAAACTCTAACATCATGTTCGAACACTATTTTTGCCTCATGCTTTGGCATTTAGCTATGCAGGTAGTGACATCCAACGTACCTTCAACGGCATTTCAACGATACTTCAACGATAAAATATCGTTGAAATATCGTACATATATGGTAGAAGCATCGTCCAAAGGTAGGTGTTGGTAGCATGCCACAAGGCTGTGTGATGCACTATTTGTTTGTGGTTGTGGTATATATGAATCCCTCGGGCATAATTAATAGATATGATGAAGTCGTCTCAAATGTTAAAAATTCATAATTAATGTTAAGATTTGAACAAAAAACGACACTTCCGCGTCATATATACAAAAGACCAAATAGGCTCGAATAATAAAACGAATTTATGAAAACAAGCAAAAGAATCATCCTGCTGGCGGCGTTATTCGCGCTGTCCCTCACTTCACACGCCCAGCGTTTCGAATGGGCAAAAACCATCGATGGCTACGACCAAAGTTCGAGTGATGTCGGCAACAAGATTGCCGGCTCGATGACCGACAGCGACGGCAACCTCTATATCTGTGCCCAGTACAGTCGGAGTGCGTCGCTATGCGGAGTAAACCTGCCCGACCGTGGAGAAACCATCAATATGGTGGTTGCGAAGATTTCGCCCGAGGGCGAGATGGTGTGGCACAAGGAGATATACGGCTACGGAACAACAGGTGGCGCGGCGTTGGGTCTGTTGCCGATGGGCGACACGGCGATGATGGTGTGCTACAGGCTTATCGAGCCAGGCTATCAGGAGTGGGTCGATGTGTTCGGCACCCGCTATGGCTGGCAGAACAACGACTTCGACAGCCTCTTCGCCGGCAAAGACAGCCTGCAGTTCTATCACCTCTATCTGCTCTGTTTCTCCACCTTCACGCTCGATGGCGAGATTACCGCCACACATTACCTGACGCGGGCCTGCCTCGACACCAACGGCAACCCATTCACCGGTGCCGACAGGCTGCACCCCGAAGACTCGCTGAAGATATTGGTCGACGAGGATTTCGCGCCAAACGCCCTGACGATGGACGGCGAGGGGAACATAATAATGACACGCATGGCCTCCGAATGGGTGACGGTATGGGTGCCATGCGACACCTGTGGCGGGAACCAGACGGTGCCCACGCGGCTTGCCACCTGGAATGGCGGCGTAGGCGGTGTGCGCTATTATGTGGACGGCCGCCGTATCTACGACTTTGAGATGCCGTTCCGCGCCGAGAATTGGAACGTGCAGATGCTCAAGCTTACGCCCAATCTCGACAGCGTGCTGTTCTGCCAATACTTGGCCTACGACACCGTGGGGTACGGCGAGACGTCGGATGTTCTGGCGGATTTCAAGATGTGTAGAGAGCAGAGCCTGGCCTGCGACCGTGACGGCAACATATACCTTTGCGGCACGGTGGAGTCGCCACTCATCGGCGAAATGTTAGGTGATACTGTCGTGTGGGACTCGACAGACCAGGGCTACCACATGGTGGATATATTCGACACGGCCTATTACCGCGACATACTGCTTGACAGCCTGCAGCCCGACTTGCGCATCCACACCGAGCATGGGCAGATGTTCACTGGCTACCTGCTGAAGTACACGCCAGGTGGCACCCTGCTGTGGGTACGCCAGCCGCAGGTCCGCGAGGAGTGGGCGGCCTACCCGTATGCCCTTGTGTCGAGGAGCAGCACCTACTATTCGCTGCTGATGCACGACGAAGACAGCAGCCTTTACATCCTCGGCAACTTCTGCCCCGGCTCCGCTCTCGACACCACACACTACCAGAGCATCAACTTCGGCCTGGGAGACTCGGTGTGGCACCGCCACAAAGGGGCTGGCTTTGTGCACCTGCGGGCTTCCGACGGCGGCTACCTCGGCTCGGGCTGCGCCCCTGCTCCCAACGGCGCCGCGACAGCGGGCACCCTCGCCGTGCAGGATAACCACGTGGTGATGCAGGTGACCTACTGTCGCCAGCTTGTGGGCATCGACACGGTGTATCAACACCACTGGCCCGGCGACATGGACGATGGTTTTACGTTAGCCATAGTGCATCTCGACAACGAGGGCCATTTGCAGAACGTCATCGACCTTGGCAACGACGACACCAAGTCGCGCCCCGGCCAGTGCCTGCTTCGCGACAGCATACTCTACCTTACCGGCGCCCTGGCCAGCAACGCCTACCTCGGCGACATCACCCTCTATGCCGGCGACAACAATAGCTACATCATCAAGTATGTCGACACCGCCTTCATGACTCCATATGTATATGTCGCACCTCCCATCGACACTACCATTATCGACACCAGCACCGTTGGCATCTCTGATTTTTCAATTATCAATTCTCATTTTTCAATTTACCCCAATCCCTTCCGGCAACGTGTCACCATCGAGTGCAGCGAGACATTGGCCGAGACCGCCTGGCTCACCGACCTCACAGGCCGCCGCGAGCAGGTGCGCCTCACAGCCGAGGGTACTGACTGCTACAGCCTCGACCTCTCCAGCCGCCCACAAACCACCTACCTTTTGACATTGATCACCGCCTCTGGCAAGACCCACACCATGAAACTGCTGAAGCAGTCGGACATCTTTTCACGGTAATTATTAAAACCATGTTCAATATGAAAGCAATCAAGAGAATCTTCTTGCTGGTGGTGTGTATTGCGGCTTCGATTGCCGCAAACGCCCAGTCGGAACAATGGAAGGCATATCTGGACATCTGCAAGCAATATCGTGCCGACATGACGCCCTGCGAGAAGATGGAAGTCTATGTGCGAATGGATTCCCTGTTTGGGGGATATATTCCTGTCCGCCAGCAAGAGATGAACTACATGGAGGCCGCCCTGCAGTGCGGCGACACGGCGACATTCAAGCGTCTGGCCTTCCGAGTGGTCAGGTGGAAAGGGTGGAACCCGCTGGTGTTCTACTACACTGACCAATACAAGTTTCTGAAAGACTGCGATTGGTGGCCGGAACTGGACTCCATCCAGCGGGCCATCCACGGCAGGAAGGACTACAGCTACGCAGAAACATTGTATCAAATGGAACAGGAAGACCAAGCTGTGCGGCGTGCCTTAAACGACCCCGACCACACCCACACGAAGGCCGTCGAGGATTCGCTTTCGAGACGAATGCACGAAGTGGATTCCGTGAACCTCGCCCGGCTGATATGGCTGATGGACACTCTGGGGTTCCCCTCATGGGATAGGGTGTGTTCTTACGGTGCACGCTCAGCCTGGCTTGTCGCACAGCATGCGCACCCTTGGTTCCAGTACGGCTACGTCAAGCAGATGCGCAAAGCGGTGGCGGACACTAACGCCGACCCGTCGAACCTGGCCTATCTTGAAGATCGTCTGCGCACAGGGCGCGGTCTGCCGCAGCTTTATGGCACGCAATTCTCTTCCACCGGCGAGAACAACCGGACGGTGTGGCAATGCCCAGTCGCCGACATAAAGAACGTCAATCTCCGTCGCGGACAGATGCTTATGCCACCGCTGGAGGACTATATCGAGGGTTACCTGAAAGCTGAGACCGAGCAAGGTCGGCTCGACAACGACACTCCACTGACAGAGATGGGTGACAACTATGTGCGATACTATTACCTCGGCGACCAGTTTTCGCTTCTGCCTATAGATGAGCAGGAGGGGGTGACGGACGCAGTAGCATATAGCGACACAGGCGATTACTGCGCTGCAATTCCCATCTTCTGCTCACGGTTCTCGAACCACTATCCCTTTGTGCGCGACCTCAAACGCTACCTGGAATGCCTTCTGCGTAGCGACTGCGTGGGGAGCCAGTACTGCTATATCAGCCATTATGAGGTGCTGGAGCGCATGGTGCTCTGCGGCTACGAGCCGGACGCTTGGCTCGACTCGCTGCCCGACACGCTCACTGTGCCCCTGCGGGCCGATTACGCCAACCTGCGCGAGGAGTACCTGCGCTACCTCAACCACGAGGACGACGCCGAGCTCGCTGCCGCCCTTGTCAGCCGCGCCGACTTCGAGGCTCTGCTTCGAAGCGGCAAGAACTATCACCGCTACGAACTCGACGCATGGAATCACGCCTATCCCATGTTGGAGAAGATGACCGACGAACTGACCAAAGGCGACTATGAAGAGTTCTTTGCCCTTCTTTGGCGTGAAGTGGAGCGTGGCAACATCCACGCCGAAGACTACGCCCAGCTCTACGACCACACCTACTATCGCCTCCACGGCAAAGACTGGTACGGAAGCCTTGCCGCATCCGACAAGCATATCCGTACTGCCAAACCGAAGACTCTCAACGAGCGCCGCCGCGCAGCATGTCTGCCGTCAGCAAAATAGATACGAAAAGAAATAATTCCATGAAGATTAGACATCTTATTAAAACCTCATTCAATATGAAAATAACCAAGAGAGCCATCCTATTAGCGGTGTGCATGGCGGCTTCGCATGCCGCAAATGCCCAGTCGGAACAATGGAAGGCTTATCTGGACATCTGCGGGCAATTCCGTGCCGACATGACGCCCTGTGAGAAGATGGAAGTCTATGCGCGAATGGATTCACTGTTTGATGGGCATATGCCTGATTACAATAATCTCTATAACTATATGATAAGTTCGTTTCTGTGTGGTGACACCATGACCTTCAAAAAGCAGCTTGTTCGTGCAACAGATTGGAAGTGTTGGAATTCAAAATTAATCGAAACATGGGATGCTGTTGATTTCTTAAAGAAAGAAAAAGACTGGAATCAATTAGATTCGCTTTCGAAAATATATGGAATCAAGAAGATATACCCCTATATGGATTCTTTGGAGGCCATGGTTGAACGAGACCAGGCTATTCGTTCGGAATTACACAATCCCAATCTTTCCATAGAACAAAAAGATTCTATTTTTACCCAATGGCAAATAATTGATTCTACTAATCTGACACTTCTAAAATCCCTTATTAAAAGATATGGCTTTCCTACATGGGAGCGTGTTGGCTATACCGGCTGTAGAAATGCATGGCTGATTGCCCAGCATGCGATACCTTATATTTATGACTTTGAAAAAGAATACCGCAAGGCAGTTATGGATAACAATGCCACAAAAAATTTGTTGGCATATCTTGAAGACCGCTCAAGGACAATGAGAGGTTTGCCACAACTTTATGGAACACAACTGGCGACAAACCCTAAAGATTATCTGCCTATTTCAGATATTAAAAATGTTAACAGTAGAAGAGAAGAGATAGGATTGGAGCCATTAAATGACTATCTGAAACGTATGTCTATTGATATTAATGATTATTATATTTTACAAGATACATCGGAACCTGACTATATTGATTTTTATTATAAAGGTAATAAGCTTGAGCCTTGGGGAGTAATTAAAGCTCAAGGCTATTTAGACGAGAATGAATTTGACAAAGCGAGTGTTCTCTATTGTCATGTATTTCATAATAACTATCCTTTCATTCGAGATTTAAAACGTTTTGTGTCAACCCTCATAATGAATGGGGGAAAAAGCGACCAATATCTTTTCATCAGTACCTATGAGGTGCTGGAGCGCATGGTGCTCTGCGGCTACGAGCCGGACGCTTGGCTCGACTCGCTTCCCGACACGCTCACTGTGCCCCTGCGGGCCGATTACGCCAACCTGCGCGACGAGTACCTGCGCTACCTCAACCACGAGGACGATGCCGAGCTCACTGCCGCCCTTGCCAACCGCGCCGACTTCGAGACTCTGCTTCGAAGTGGCAAGAACTACCACCGCTACGAACTCGACGCATGGAACCACGCCTATCCCTTGCTACAGAAGATGACCGACGAACTGACCAAAGGCGACTATGAAGAGTTCTTTGCCCTTCTTTGGCGCGAAGTGGAGCGCGGTAACCTCCACGCTGAGGATTATGCCTCACTCTACGACCGCACCTACTATCGCCTCCACGGCAAAGACTGGTACGGAACCCTTGCCGCATCCGACAAGCATATCCGTACCGCCAAACCGAAGACTCTCAACGAGCGCCGCCGCGCAGCATGTCTGCCGTCAGCAAGATAAACACGAAAAGAAACTACAACATGAAGAAAACATTGATAGCATGCTCGGTGCTCCTGTTTTTTGCGGTCACCACATCGGCACAGACCCCTACATATAAGGAGTTGTCGGCAACCGCCTACAACTTGCTTAAAGGGCAGGACTATATTGGGGCACATAAGGCTTTCCATACGATGGACTCCTTGTATGGAATAAGTGATTTCGAAGCCCTATACTATTACTATTCCTTGTCGCACGACTTTGTGCCCGACAGCGAGTTGGAAAAGGCCTTGATGTTCCGTCTGGCACGAAACAAGTGCTGCGATATGCGTTACTTGGACGACTGGGCGAAACGTCAGCAGGCCGACACGCTCGATTACTGGAACGACATTGTGGCCATCGTTGCTCCTCGCGGCTATCAGGATACCGTCTATCAGAACCGCCTGCTGGCGATGAACAGAGCCAATAATGCAGCATGGCAAATGCAGAACGGCAGCAACAACCAGGATTCGGTGCGGGATGCCATACGTATGGTTAATTTAGCCAATCTGAGTGAGTTGAAGCAGCTGATTGCCGAGCGCGGTTTCCCGACATACAGCAAGGTGGGCTACTATTGCGTCAAATATGCCTCAGCGATAGCTTTGTACCAGCCATCAGAGTTTCTCCATTGGTATCTGAAACAGGCCAAAGCCGCCGCCGACAGCAACGACTATGACCCTGAATGGCTCGGCCATCTAATCAAACGCGACAGACAGGTGAGCATCTACGATACCGTGTTCTATACAGGCATCGAACCGCTGTTCCAAGCCGACCAAGAGGCGCGCCATCTGCTGAACAAGGGATTGGATGAGGACTCGGTGTTGCGCGTTATACATGAGGTTGATTCGGTGAACCTAATTGCACTGAAACAACTGATTGCCGATTGTGGATTCCCGACGCTGTCGCGGTCGGGCTACAAATGCTGCGACTACGCCGCCCTGATAGCGCAGCACTCGCCGCCCGGGTACCTGCATTGGTTTCTGGAACAGGCGCAGGCTGCCGCCGACAGCGGCGACTTCATTCCCTCGTGGATCGCCTATATGACCGACCGTGACCTTGACCATCAGGGCAAACCTCAACTGTACGGAACCCAGGGGTTGCCCCTTGACGGTCTGACAGGAATGGCTCTTATCGACGATGTCGAGCACCTGAACGAACGCCGAAGAAGTATGGATTTGGAACCCATTGAGGATTATCTTCCATACATGGATATGCCTGACTTCTATTTCCACCCCTCGCTCGTCGACTACAGGCAATACAGCCTCAACCTCCGCATCGAGGGCGACACGCTGCGGGTGTCGGGGTTTTATCTCATCCCCTACGACACCACCACCTATTCGGGACAACCTATCAAGGTCGATACCGCCTATTCCCTGCCGCTTGCCGACTACCGCACCGCCGACGGTGCCATCGTGCTGCGACGCGAGGGCGACTGGTACCCGCACATTAATGGCGAGCTGCTGACGGCACAGGTACACATCACGGCGGACGACTATTACATCCTTGGCGGCACAGAATGGCTCCCCTCGTTCGACATCCACCTCGTCCTCCTGCCGAAGGACAAATACGCTTGCAAAGTGGTTGAATCGCCCACGCGACCTTTCCATTTCTATCGCCTTGCAAGTGACACCACACAATATCCAGATGCCTACTACCGCGAGTTCGTGGATTCCTACAACTTCTACTGCTCCTTCTTCGGCGATTCCTTGTCTTCAAAGCCGATGAACATCGTGGAGATTGGCGACCCGCAGTTTGTGATGTGTCAGTCGCTGCGCGATATGATTATCTTTGGACATTATTTCTATGATGTTTACACGATGATTCCCGACTTTTCGTGGATTCCTCACGAGGTGGCGCACCAATGGTGGGGCAACGGCATCTTCTTCGAGTACCGCGACTACGCCCTCAGCGAAAGCCTGAATGAGTACATCAAACTACAGTTTCTCAAAAGCCGCGGACGTGGCTACGAGGAGCAGATGGAATACTACAAGGCGATGATGGAGCGTGCCGAGAAATCATTGCCAATCGCCGATATACATAGCGTCGAGTCGCAGGACGAATCCATTGCCATCTATCACGCGGCACCCTACCGACTTTCCCTTTTGGATATGGCGACAGTCAACACCGCTCTGCGGCAACTCTACAACAAACACAAATACACAATAGTCGGTCGGGATACCTTCCTGCAGGAATGTCAAAGCTTGCGCCTCTGGCTATTCTAAATCCGCGCCGTCAGCCAGCCAAAGCCAATATGAACCTCGAATTCCTAAATTCAAAAACACTATCATGCGCAAATCAATTGTACGGAAACAATCCGCCTTGCGGGCAATAAAAAACGTATCGGAACGTTTATATGGGCGTAAAACAAATTGTATAACAAAACCGATACCATGATGAGACATTGAATACCATTCATGCTAAACGCATAAATCAGTAATGTTCAATAAAAAAAAACTTTAACATCATGGTAAAACACATCAACATCAAACAGACGGCTCTGCTGCTGGCTTGCTTGCTGGCAGTCGGCACAGTTTCATCTCAGGAAAACGAGGCCGGAAAAAGGAAGGTTAATCCCTGGGGCGAATTCAACCTCGGTTTTAACTTCCTCGACGGCAGCAAAGGCTTCACCAACCACATGCAGACCTATCACCCCGCGCTCGACTACCGTGGCGTCTACAGCGTGGCGGCCCAAGTCGGCATCGGCATCGGCGTGGAATACTGCCGCTTCACCCTCGCCCTGCACCTCGACGGTACCGCAGACAACATCAACTCCGTCAAGAACCAGCTTGTCAAAAAGCGGGACAACCTTTATCATATCGACCTCGGCTACCGTTTCAACCTTGGCAGAAACTTCACCCTCGAACCCACAGCGGGCTTCGGCGTCGGCCTCAGCGAAATATTCCTCTCAACTTCGCGAGGTGGCACCGACTACGTTAACTCGTTCTCCTCAGCCAATTACATCGTGCCTCTGACAGTCAACTTCTTGTATGGTAAACGTAGGCTTGATGCCGGACTCTATCTCCAGTACATCATCAGCGTCGGGCATATAGGCAAAGCCCACGTCACAGGACTCGCCACCGAGGTGGACGACCTAAACTTCCAACCGTCCACGCTCACCCTCGGCTGGAAGTACCGGTTCTGACCGATAAAAACCATACCCACCGCCCCGCTCTGCGACTCTACGACCCTATGACTCTTACACAATAAAAGTTTGCATCCTGCGTTAAGGATGCAAACTTTTTTTGTATGCTACAAACAGGAATCAAAGGACATCATGAACAAGTTGTCACCCCGGCGATGAGCGCAGCGCGGGTGGGCAGTGGATTGGTGGATGTGTTTGCCACGCCGATGATGGTGGCGCTGGTAGAACAGACCTGCTACGAGAGTGTGCTGCCGCACCTCGACGAGGGGCAGGGCACCGTGGGCACACTGGTCAACGTGAGCCATGTGTCGGCAACGCCGATCGGCATGCGTGTGTGGTGCGACAGCGAACTTGTGGAGGTGGACCGCCGCCGGCTGGTGTTCAGCGTCAAGGCCTACGACGAGGCGGGACTCATCGGCGAAGGCTCTCATGAGCGTTTTGTCATCGACTCGGCCAAATTCATGGAAAAACTTAAGGCCAAGACAAAAAGCTGATGTAAGCCGGCTTTTTTATTTTGCTACGTGAAATAATTGTTGTATCTTTGCATTTTACAATATAAAGAACAATAGATTGTATCTACCTATGGATAAGCGTGTCCGCGAGCAGATAAAGGAAATAATGCAGCACGAGGTGGTGCCGGCCACAGGCTGTACAGAACCTGGGGCTGTTGCGTTGTGCGTGGCCAAGGCCGTCGAGACACTTGGCAGCAAGCCGTCGTCGGTAGTTCTGCGACTGAGCAAAAATGTGTTCAAGAACGCCATGGGGGTGGGCATCCCCGGTACCGGCATGATCGGTCTGCCGATAGCTGTGGCCATGGCTGTGGTGCACGGCGACTCGAAACGTGGCCTTGAAGTGCTCACCATGCCCGAGGCATACGTCGAGGAAGCCAAGCAGTGGCTTGCCAACAATGCCGACAGGATAGACATCAGCGTCAAGGAATGCTGCGACAAACTGTATGTTGAATGTTCCGTCGAGAATGAAGGGCATTCGGCGGTAGCCGTGATTGCCAAGCGGCACACAAACTTTGTCTTCCTGAGCCACGACGGCAAGGTGTTGCTCGACCACAAACAAGGCCTCTTCCAGGAGCAGGACAACGATGACGACCCGCAGGAGGACAACAAGCAGCATGTGGAACTGACGGCACGCATGGTCTACGACTATGCCACCACAGCACCGCTCGACGAACTCGACTGGCTGCGCGAGACGGTGGAATACAACAACGCCGCCTCGGAGTGCGGCCTTGAAGGTATGGGGCTCCATACCGGCCAGATACTGATGGAGCAGGCGAGGGGAGACATGGTACATACCGTGGTGGCACGCACCGTGGCCGCCAGCGACGCCCGCATGGACGGCTGCACCAAACCGGTGTACAGCAACTCGGGCAGCGGCAACCAGGGCATCTGCTGTACCCTGCCTGTCTACTACTACGGCAAAGCACGCGGCTGCAGCGACGAACAGATAATGCGGGCGCTGGCCATGAGCCACCTGATGAGCATATACATAAAACGCGGCATAGGACGGCTGAGTGCCCTCTGCGGCATAGTGAACGCAACGATGGGGGTGAGCGCAGCGCTGACCTACCTCGAGGGCGGCAGCTTCGAGCAGACGGGCTACGCCTTGAAGAACATGATCAACACCATCGCCGGCATGGTCTGCGACGGCGCCAAGCCCAGCTGCGCGCTGAAGATGAGCGTGGGGCTTTACTCGGCCTTCGTGTGCAGCGAGCTGGCGGTGCACTGCCGCGTGGTGGATTGCACCGACGGCCTGAGCGAGAGCGACCTCGACTGCAGCATACGCAACCTCGGCCGCCTGGGCAAGGAGGGCATGAACCAGACCGACGACTGCATACTCGACATAATGACCCACAAAAAGTAACGGGTTGCCATGATGAGACCAATCACAGTATTGCTTTTGATGCTTGCAGCATCTTTGCCGTCAGCCACAGCACAGAACCGGGAACAAATGGCTCTGCACCAGCAGCGGTTGGCAGAGTTGCTCGTGCTCACAGCATCAGCCCCGACTGACAATGAGCGCTATCTGGCATCGGAGCAGGCTGTGGGCGAACTCTCGGCGGCATTGGAGGAAGAAGAGTCCGAACATTGGAAATGGCAGTTGCCGAAAGTGGCATCCGTGCTGACATCACCCGACGGGCTCCTGAGAATCTTCACATGGGCTGTGGTGCGCGACAACGGAGAGTTCGAGTGTTTCGGTGCAATACAATACTACAACGAGCGTGAGGAAGAATACCAATACAGCCTCCTAAACGACAAAAGCGAGGAGATAATGAACAGGGAGGAGTCTCTGCTTTCTCCGGAGAATTGGTTCGGCGCCGTCTATCAAGAGCTTATACAGACATCGCACGGCGGCAAGACCTTTTATACGCTTTTGGGCTGGAACGGCGTGGACAACCTCACGGAGCGGAAGATAATAGAGCCTGTCATCCTGCGCGGCGGCGTCCCCCAATTCGGCGCCCCGCTGTTCCGGCGCGAACGCAACCTTCGTCGTGTTGTGCTTGAATATCGCAACGATGCCATGGTCAGCCTCTGCTATGAGGATCAGTTTGTAGAAGAGGTGGAACGCGAACGCGTAAAAGTGAAAGGCACCAACCGCCACCGTACTATAGAGAAGCGCAAATATCACAAAGAGAAGATGATAATCTTCGATGAAGTGGAGCCTCAGGTACAAGGCATGGAGGGACTGTTCCAGTACTATATCCCCTCAGGACTCGAGCTTGCCTATGCATTCATTGACGGCAAATGGGAACTGCGCAACGGTGCACAAGGGCGCCTCAAGAACAAGAAACTGAACAAGGCATTTGAACCACTGCCCAAAAAGACACCGGCCTATGGTGTCAGATAACCAACACTATAATGGTACTCAGAGACATACATTCACCCGCCGACCTAAAAAAAATACCCGTTGACCAGCTCGCGCCCATTGCCGACCAGCTGCGCGACTATATCATAGACACCCTTTCGTCGCACCCCGGCCACCTGGCGTCAAGCCTCGGCACGGTGGAACTCACCATCGCACTTCATTATGTATTCAACGCCCCGGACGACAAACTCGTCTGGGATGTGGGACACCAGGCCTACGCTCACAAGATACTGACCGGCAGGGGAGAACGCTTCTCCACAATACGCACATACGGTGGCTTGAGCGGATTTCCAAAGATGAGCGAGAGCGAATACGACGCTTTCGGCACCGGACACAGCTCCACATCCATCTCCGCGGCCCTCGGTATGGCTACGGCAAGCAAACTGCAGGGCAATACAACGCGCAACCACATAGCCATCATAGGCGACGGCGCCCTCAGCGGCGGCGAGGCCTTCGAAGCGCTTAACAACGTCGGCGACTCCAAGGCCAACATCCTTGTGGTACTCAACGACAACGGCATCTCCATCGACAAAGCCGTCGGAGGCCTCAACAGCTACCTGACGCGCATCACAGCCTCCAGACGATACAACAAACTGAAGAAACAGGTATGGCAACGCCTCGACGGCGACGAGGGCGACCGTCGGCATGCCACCACAATTGACCTGCTGCAGCGCCTCACCTCGATGGCCAAGACCGTGGCCGTAGGCGGCAGCAACCTCTTCGAGGCCTTGGGCATACGCTATTTTGGCCCTGTTGACGGACACAACATCAACGACCTCATAGACATACTGAAAAGACTGCGCGACATCGAAGGGCCCAAGCTGCTTCATGTGGTAACCAAGAAAGGCAAGGGACTGCGCCAGGCCGAACAAGACCCCGTGGTTTACCACGCACCAGGACTGTACGACATCCGCACAGGCAACCAGATAAAAGCCGAGGACGTCGACAAACCGCTGAAATACCAGGAGGTATTCGGCCGCACCATCATCGAACTGGCCAAGAAAAACCCCGCCATCGTGGGCATCACGCCGGCAATGGCCACCGGATGCTCTCTCAACATGATGATGGAAGAGATGCCAGAGCGCGTCTTTGACGTCGGCATTGCCGAACAACACGCCGTCACATTCTCGGCGGGCCTCGCGGCGGCAGGCATGGTGCCGTTCTGCAACATATATTCATCGTTTGCACAACGCGCCTACGACCAGATTATACATGACGTGGCTCTGCAGAAGCTGCCGGTGATCATCTGCCTCGACCGCGCAGGACTGGTAGGCGACGACGGCCCGACACACCATGGCACCTTTGACTTAGCCTATCTGAGACCGGTGCCCAACCTCACCATTTGCGCACCCATGAACGAACACGAACTGCGCAACATGATGTACACGGCACAAATCCCCGGACACGGGCCTGTAGTGATACGCTACCCACGCGGTGCAAGTGTGCATAGCGACTGGAGATCAGACTTTTGCGAAATAAGAGTAGGGGAGGGTCGCCTCCTGCGACAAGGCAACGACGTAGCCATCATAAGCCTTGGCCATCCCGGCAACGATGCCGTTTCCGCAGCCGAAGAACTTGAGAAACAGGGCATCTCAACCGCCGTCTATGACATGCGCTTCTTGAAACCGTTGGATACAAAACTGCTCGACGAGATAGCCGCCAAAGGCTACCGGCGCATAATCACCGTCGAAGACGGCTGCCGCATAGGCGGCTTTGGTGAGGCCGTAACGGAATACTACGCCGAGAAACATCCCGAGACAGTTCGCAACATTACAATCCTTGCAATCCCCGACGAGTTTGTCACACACGGCAGCGTTGCACGGCTGAAAGCCGACTGCCGCATCGACAAAGCAGCCATAATAGAAGCAGCCACAAAATAAAAACAGCCCCATGACGATGGGGCTGTTCTGTTATTCCCTATTTAACATAACCGCCATATTGATACAATACGGCTATTGTAATGGAGTGACTTTGGCTGTGATGCTGACGCCACGAGAATTGCTTATTTGAATAAAGCTTGAATCATCGACTTGTTTGAGGAAAAGATTCAGCGTATCGCCAAGACGGGATTCATGCGCGTAGTTCATTTCCAGCGTAAACGGACGCGCTGTGGAGAAACCGCGTTCGTGCAGGCAGTCGAAAATCATGCGTATATATTCTGAGTTGTTCATGTGCTGCGTATGGTCGAGCATGGCGAAGCTCACCGGTCGCTGTATCGCCAGATCGCCGTCCGACATCTCTGGAATCTGCAATTTGGCGAGTTTGTCATACTGTGTGGCGCATTCAGGATGGTTCTCGTAGTTGGCTATTACGTCGTTGAGGCGCATCACACGACGCGTTGTCATATCTATCAGAGCCCAGGCCGACGTGCCTGTGAGCAGCGTCTCGCCTGCCGCGTTCTGCACACGGTAGTCACGGTTGGCAAGAAGGCCATTGTTGCCACGCGACCATGTATTTAACATAATCTGTTCGAAGGCGTCCGGCAGACGATATATATTGTAGAAGGCGTGCGTGATGACCCACGCGCGGTTCTGGGCCACCAAGGTCTTGAAACCTATGCCGGTAGCGTTGCCGTGGTACTCTGTGACCTCCTGACACAGACGTATCGCCGCCCACACATGAAGACGGTCGTCAATATCGCACAGATACGAAGGAACCTCGATATTCTGTTTGTATATCATGTCTACATTCTTTCAGGCACCTCGATGCCAAGTATGTTCATCGTGTTTTTGAGGGCGCTGGCCACTGCAGCACAGAGGCTTATGCGCATCGTTTTGAGCTGTTGGTTTTCTTCGCGCAGGATGGGCGTGTCTTGGTAGAAGCTGTTGAAGGCTTTGGCCAGCTCATAGGCGTAATTGGCCACCATTGCCGGGCTGTAAGCATTTGCTGCAGAAGCGATTGTTTCGGGCAATGAATGTAACACTTTAAGCACTCCCCTCTCCTTCTCGTTCAACGCCACGTGCTCCGTGTCGAGGGCCGACGCCGAACCGGCTTTGCGCACGATGCTGCGTATGCGGGCGTGTGTGTATTGGATGAAAGGACCAGTGTTGCCGTTGAAGTCGATGCTTTCGGCCGGATTGAAGAGCATGTTCTTGGTGGGGTCTACCTTAAGGATGAAGTACTTGAGGGCGCCGAGTGCAAGTATGTGGTACAGATGCTTTTGCTCCTCTGGCGAGAGCTCGTCGTTCTTGCCGTGCTCGCGACTCATCTCCTCGGCCGTGCGCTCCATCTCGTCTATCAGGTCGTCGGCGTCGACAACGGTGCCCTCGCGGCTCTTCATCTTGCCGTTGGGGAGCTCCACCATGCCATAGCTGAGATGGTATACCTTGTCGGCCCACGGGAAACCGAGTTTGCCAAGTATAAGTTTCAGAACCTTAAAGTGATAGTCCTGCTCGTTGCCCACGACATATATGAGGCGTTCGGCGCCGAAGTCCTTGTGGCGGAGCAGAGCGGTGCCGAGGTCCTGGGTCATGTAGACACTGGTGCCGTCTTTGCGGAGCAGCAGTTTCTGGTCAAGGCCGTCGCCCGTCAGGTCGCACCACACCGAGCCGTCTTCCTTGCGGAACAGCACCCCCATATCCAAACCTTTCTGCACCAACTCCTTGCCGAGCAGATAAGTCTGGCTCTCGTAGTACACCTTGTCGAAGCCGACACCCAGCCGGTCGTAGGTCTCGTCGAAACCGGCATAGACCCAGCCGTTCATCTTCTCCCACAGGGCGCGCACCTCCTTGTCACCCTCTTCCCAGCGCTTCAGCATCTGCTGCGCCTCCACCATGAGGGGGGCCTCTCGTTTGGCCTGTTCCTCCTCTACCCCACTCTCCATCAGCTGTTTGACCTCTTCCTTGTAGTGTTTGTCGAACTCAACATAGTATTTGCCCACCAGATGGTCGCCCTTCATTCCGGTGCTCTCCGGGGTCTCGCCGTTGCCGTAGCGCAGCCATGCGAGCATACTTTTGCAGATGTGGATGCCACGGTCATTGACCAGGTTCACCTTCTTCACGTTGGCGCCGGCGGCAGCCAACAGCTGGCTCACCGACCATCCGAGAAGGTTGTTTCTGATGTGACCTAAGTGCAACGGCTTATTAGTGTTAGGGCTGCTGTATTCAACTACTACTGGAGCTGCATCCGCGGTGGGGTGCACAAGGCCGTAGTCGCTCTGCCCTGCCCTCTCGGCAAGGAAATGCAGCCAATAGCTGTCGGCAATCTCGAAGTTAAGGAAGCCCTTGATGACGTTATAGCCCGCCACCTCGGGCAGGGCGGCCTTGACAGCCTCGCCGATTTCGGCAGCCACGGCTTCGGGGCTCTTGCGGGCCTGTTTGACGTAGGGGAAGACGACGAGCGTATAGTCGCCGCGGAAGTCGCGACGCGTGTCCTGCAGCGCTATGCTGGCAGGAGACTGTTCCACTCCATAGAGATCTTTGAGGGCCCGGGCGATGGCCCCTGTCAGTGAGTCGGTGATATTCAGTGCCATGATTGGTTGTAACTGTTAATAACAAAATGCAAAATTACACTTTTTTTTCTTATTGTACAAGTTTTATTATATATCTTTTTCCTACGGAGCCGGTACGGACCCCCTACGGACCCCCTTCGGCATTTCTTCAGTGGAAGGCCGAAGGAGGGCCGAAGAGGGGCCGTAGGGGGGCCGAAGGGAGTTATGAGTTTTGAGTTAGGAGTTTTGAGTTATTTTTTGTGGGGGGAGTTCCGTCGGCCGTTTTTAATTGTTAATTGTTAATTATTAATTATTAATCGTCAATTGTTGAAAACAACTTCTGGCACGTAAGTTGCAGGTGATGGAAATGATGTATTTTTGCAAAAAAATAAATAAGGATACTGACAGTGGAAAACAACTTAAGTGAAAACACCCGCAAAGCCGTGGCTTTCAGCCGCGACGAAGCCATCAGGCTGAAGAACGGAGCCATCGGAGTGGAGCATATCTTCCTCGGCATTATGCGTGTGCCCGAAAGCACGGCTCTGGGCATGCTGGCGGCACTGGGAGTGAACAACGACGAGATCAAGGAGAAGATAGAGAAGCATGTGAGCCAGGCCGACACCGACGTGCGCTACAGCGAGGACAGCGAGATACCGATGCTGCGACAGACAGAGAAGGTGCTGAGGCTGAGCTATCTGGAGAGCATCAAGCTGAAGGCCAAGGCCATCGGCACCGAGCACCTGATACTTGCCATGCTGCAGGAGGGCGACAACCTGGTGAGCAACCTGCTGCAGAAAGCCGGCGTCGACTACGAGCGGTTCGCCAAGGTGGTGCGCGCCAACGGCCCCGCCACCGAGCCGTCAGACCTGCCCGACTTCACCATGCAGACCAGCGAGGACGACAACGACGACCCCTTCGACGACCCCACGTCGGTAGGCGGCAAACGCCCGTCGGCTGCCAGCCAACAGGGCAAGAGCGGCACTCCGGCCCTCGAGAATTTCGGTCGCGACCTGACGAAGCTGGCCAAAGAGGGCAAGCTGGACCCGATAGTGGGCCGGCAGAAGGAGATGGACCGCATAGCCCAGATACTGAGCCGCAGGAAGAAGAACAACCCGATACTGATAGGCGAAAGCGGCGTGGGCAAAAGCGCCATAGCCGAAGGACTCGCCATAAGGATCGCCGAGGGCAACGTGCCGCGGACGCTCTACGGCAAACGCCTGCTGAGCCTCGACCTGGCAGGCCTGGTGGCAGGCACCAAGTACCGCGGCCAGTTCGAGGAACGCATGAAGGCCATCATCACAGAGCTGGAACAGCACCCGGAGATTATCATCTTCATCGACGAGATACACACCATCGTGGGCGCCGGCAGCGCTGCCGGCAGCCTGGACGCCAGCAACATGTTCAAGCCCGCCCTCTCGCGCGGCGCCATACAATGCATAGGCACCACGACGCTCGACGAGTACCGCCAGTACATAGAGAAAGACACCGCGCTGGAGCGCCGCTTCCAGAAGGTGCTCGTGGAGCCCGCCACGGTGGAAGAAACGCTTGAGATACTGAACAATATAAAGGACAAGTACGAAGACCACCACATGGTGCGTTACAGCGACGCCGCCATCGAGGCCTGCGTGACGCTTACGGAGCGCTATGTGAGCGACCGGCTGCAGCCCGACAAAGCCATCGACGCCCTCGACGAGGCCGGAGCAAGGGTGAGGATAGCCAACGTGAAGGTGCCTGAAGAGATAGTGACGCTGGAGGCCGAGGTGGCCAAGGTGGCGCAGATGAAGAAGGAGGTGCTCGCCAGCAAGCACTACGGCGAGGCTGCCCAATACCGCGACCAGGAGCGCGACCTGACGGCAAAGCTGACGGACATGAAGAAGCGCTGGGAAGAGGAGGAACGCGAGAAACGCGTGCAGGTGACGGCCGAGGATGTAGCCGCCGTGGTGGCCATGATGACCGGCGTGCCGGTGGAACGCATAGCGGAAAGCGAGCAGGGCCGCCTGCTGACGATGGAGAACGAGCTGAAAGGCTCCGTGGTGGGCCAGGATGAAGCCATAAGCCAGATAGCCAAGGCCATACGCCGCAACCGCGCAGGCTTGAAAGACCCCAACAGGCCGATAGGCAGCTTCCTGTTCCTTGGCCCCACGGGCGTCGGCAAGACTTATCTGACCAAGGTGTTGGCCAAGTACCTGTTCGACAGCGAGGCGGCGATGATAAGGATAGACATGAGCGAGTACATGGAGAAGTTCGCCGTGAGCCGACTGATAGGAGCGCCTCCGGGATATGTGGGCTACGAGGAAGGCGGCCAGCTGACGGAGCGCGTGCGCCGCAAGCCCTACTCCATTGTGCTACTCGACGAGATAGAGAAGGCACACCCCGACGTGTTCAACGTGCTGCTGCAGGTGCTCGACGACGGCGTGCTCACCGACGGCATCGGGCGCAAGGTGGACTTCAAGAACACCATCATCATCATGACCTCCAACATCGGCAGCCGCCAGCTCAAGGAGTTCGGCACGGGCGTGGGCTTCAACACAGCGGCCCGCGAGGCCGAGAAGGCCGAGTTGCAGCGCGACGTGATTGAGAAGAGCCTGAAGAAGGCTTTTGCGCCGGAATTCATCAACCGCATAGACGACATCATATACTTCAACTCGCTGAAACGCGAAGACATACACAAGATTATCGACATAGAGCTGAAGGGGCTCTTCGGCCGCATCGAGCAGATGGGCTTCGGCGTGGAGATGGACGAAAAGGCCAAAGACTTCCTCGTGAAGAAAGGTTGGGACGAGCAGTACGGCGCGCGTCCGCTGCGCAGGGCCATACAGCGCTACGTGGAAGACGACCTGGCCGACGAGATTATCAAGGCCGTCATACTGCCCGGCGACACCATCCACATCACCGCCGACGACAGCAAGGTGCTGTTCGAGGTGGAGAAGGGTGACACGTCGAAAGCGCTCGACGAGGCATTCACCACAGAACCTGCCGGACAGGCGATGTGACAGCCTTCACCTAACAACAAGTAAAGGCCCCTGCCACGGCAGGGGCCTTTGCTGTTTAATGCTGCAGACCAGCTACTATTCTGCCCAGACAGCCTGCAAGTTGCGGTCGCCGTAGGCGTCGTCGATCTTGCTGATAGTGGGCCAGTACTTCTCACAGTGGGGCTGCGGGAAGGCGGCTTTCTGACGGCTGTACGGGAGGTTCCACTCGTCGGCGCAGACGACCTGCATGGTGTGCGGCGCGTTGGCGATGGGATTGTTCTTCTCGTCGCTCTTACCGGTCATGATGTCGTCAATCTCCTGGCGGATGGCAATCATGGCGTCGCAGAAGCGGTCAAGCTCGGCGAGAGGCTCGCTCTCGGTGGGTTCCACCATGAGGGTGTTGTGCACCGGGAAGGCCACCGTGGGGGCGTGGAAGCCGTAGTCCATGAGGCGTTTGGCGATGTCGCCGACACCGACCTTGAGGCTGAACTCGTTGAAGTCGACAATCATCTCGTGGCCGCACATGCCGTTGCGATTGGTGTAGAGAATCTTGTAGTACTTCTGCAGACGGGCACGGAGGTAGTTGGCGTTGAGGATGGCGTGTTTGGTGACATCCGTGAGGCCCTCGCCGCCGAGCATCAGCAGGTAGCCGTATGTGATGGGCAGCAGGTAGGCGCTGCCGTAGGGGGCTGCCGCCATGGTGTTGCCGTGCTTGCCGCCGACCTCGACAACGGGGTGCGTGGGCAGGAAGTCGACAAGTTTCTGGCTGACGCAAATGGGGCCGACACCGGGACCGCCGCCGCCGTGAGGCATGGCGAAGGTCTTGTGGAGGTTGAGGTGGCACACGTCGGCACCCATGTGGCCGGGGCTGGTGAGGCCCACCTGGGCGTTCATGTTGGCACCGTCCATATAGACGAGGGCCCCATAGCTGTGGATGATGTTGATGATGTCGAGGATGCCTTCCTCGAAGGCGCCGTGGGTCGACGGATAAGTGATCATCAGGCAGCTGAGGGTGTCCTTGTACTGCTCGGCTTTGGCCTTCAGGTCGTCGATGTCGACATCGCCTTTGTCGTTGCACTTCACCACGACAACCGTCATGCCGGCCTTGGCGGCGGAGGCGGGGTTGGTGCCGTGTGCCGAGGCGGGGATGAGGCAGACATTGCGCTGCGGCTGACCGTTGGCGATGTGATAGTTGCGGATGACGGTGAGGCCGCTGTACTCGCCAAAGGCGCCCGAGTTGGGCTGCAGCGAGCAGCCAGCGAAGCCGGTGACGACGGAGAGCATGTGCTCGATGTCCTTGATCATCTCAAGGTAACCCTGTGCCTGGTCGGCGGGCACGAAGGGGTGCATGCCGGCGAACTTGCTCCAGCTGAGGGGCATCATCTCGGCGGCGGCGTTGAGCTTCATGGTACAGGAGCCCAGCGGTATCATGGCGCGGTTGAGGCTGAGGTCTTTCTCCTCGAGCATCTTGATATAGCGCATCATGGAGGTCTCGTCGTGGAAGCGGTTGAAGATCTTCTGCGTGAGGTAGGCGCCGGTGCGCTTCAGCTCGGCGGGGATGGCCTCGTCGGCAAACTGGCAGCAGCAGCCCTTGCACTCGATGGGCTTGGCGTTCTTGCCGGCAGCTTCGGCCAGGCAGGCCACGATGGCGTCGAGGTCGCACTTCTCGGTGGTCTCGTCGATGGAGATGCCGATGCACTCGTCGCAGATATAGCGGAAATTGATTTCATGCTTCAGGGCCACTTCGCGAACCTTGGCGGTGGGCACAGGGCACTGGAGGGCGAGTGTGTCGAAGTACACCTTGTTCCACTGCTTGTAGCCGTACTGCTCGAGCTCCATAGCCAAGCGGTGGGCGCGTGCACATATGCGCGTGGCAATCTCACGGATGCCATCAGCACCATGCCAGATGGCGTAGAAGCCGCTCATGTTGGCGACGAGTGCCGCGGAGGTGCAGATGTTCGAGGTGGCTTTGTCGCGCTTGATATGCTGTTCACGCATGCCGAGAGCCATACGGAGGGCGGGGTTGCCCTTGGCGTCGACGCTCCAGCCGATGATACGGCCGGGGAAGGCGCGCTTGAACGTCTCGGTGAAGGCGAAGAAGCCAGCGTGAGGACCGCCGAAGCCCATAGGCAGGCCGAAGCGCTGGGCGTTGCCGACGGCGCAGTCGGCACCCATCTCGCCCGGGGTCTTCATGAGGGCCAGGGCCATGAGGTCGGTAGCCATGCAGACGAAAATACCCTTCTCGTGGCACTTGCTGATGAAGCCAGTCCAATCCTGCGCCTCGCCGAACTGGTTGGGGTACTGCACAAAGGCGGCGAAATAGCTGCCGTCGAGTTCTGTCTGTGCGGCTTTGCCGGTGACAATCTCAATACCGCGGGGGGCGGCATTGGTCTGCATCACGGCCAGTGTCTGTGGCAGGATGCCTTCGTCGACGAACACCTTGCAGATGCCGTCTTTTACGGCCTGACGCGAACGGCTGTTGAAGAACATGATCATGGCCTCGCCGGCGGCTGTGGCCTCGTCGAGCAGACAGGCGTTGCTCAGCGGCATGCCAGTCATGGAGGCTATCATGGTCTGATAGTTCATAAGAGCCTCAAGACGACCCTGCGAGATCTCGGTCTGATAGGGGGTATAGCTGGTATACCAGCCGGGGTTCTCAAAGACGTTGCGCATGATGACGGCAGGGGTGATGGTGCCATAGTAGCCCATGCCGATATAACTGCGGAACATCTTGTTCTTCTGCGCCAGAGAGCGCACATGGTTGAGAAACTGATACTCGCTCATGCCTGCGGGCAGGGGCATCGGCTCCTTGAGCCGTATGGCGGCGGGCACAGCTTTTTCAATGAGTTCGTCCATGGTTTTCACACCGATGGTGTCGAGCATCTTCTGCTCTTCGGCGGGGTCGGAGACGCCGTTGTGACGGGATGCAAAGTTATTCTTTGTCATATTGGTTGTTTATTTTTATTTGTTTTTCATATGGTAAAAACGCAGGTAGTGTTCCTGGTCGTTGGTGGTGAGGCGTATGATGTAGTAGCCCGAGGGACGGTTGCGCATGCTGATAAAGCCAAGCAGGGGTCTGCCCGTGAAGATGCAGCGTCCCACGTCGTCGTAGAGAGCCAGCGACACTATGTCGCGACGCGCGACACCGAGCTCAAGCCTGTGGTTGGCGCGGTTATAGACAATCATGTCCTGTTGTCCCAGAGGTTTAGCCATATCATTGGCCTCGACGGTCTGATAAATGGTTTGCACCCCGTCGCGGTAGACGGTGTCGTGCACATACTGAACCTCATGCACCACTTCGGCACGCCGGAAGAGGGCTGTGTAGGTGGTGGTGTCGGTGACGACGACCCGGCGCGGATTGGCACTCACGCTGTCGGCCCACCCCTGGAACGAGTATCCTGCCTTGCAGGCGGCCACAAGGATGGCGGTGTCGCCGATACGGTAGTGACCGGCACCCATGACCGAACCGGCGGAAGTGTCGTTGCTCCTTACGGTAAGCTCAAGCGAGCAAGGCTGCATGGGCTTCATATTGCGGAGCTTCCCCCACCCTTCCGCTTCGCGGTAGCGGTCGACGCTCACACACGGCACATTGATGGCTGCCATTGCCCTGATGCCGGCAAAAGCGTCGGGCTCTACGGCCGGCGGAACGAGGGCGTAGACAGTCATCCGGGTGAGGTTGATGCACTGGTAGAAAGCCCTATGCCCGATGTTCTCGATGCGCGACGGAAAGACCACGGCCTTCAGGTCGTGACATTGGGTAAACGCCTGTTTGCCAATATGCCGCGTCGTCGAAGGCAGCGTAAGGGTGCCGTAGATGGAGCTGCAGAAGGCAAAAGCGTAGTCGCCGATGTATTCCAACCCCTCGGGGAAGTCCCACTCAAACTTGAGGAGGTTCATGCCCGTAAAGGCGTAATCAGGAATCCTCTTCACCTTGGGGCCGAAGGTCACCTTGTTGAGCGAACGGCAGTTGCCGAAGACCGTGCTGCTCCGCGAGCCTCCCATAAACTGGCAGGCGACGGCGTCGAAGCGCACCGACGTTATGCCGCTGCAACCGAAGAAAGCCGAACGGCCAAGGGAAACGATATTCTCACCGATGGTGACCTCGCCCTTCATGGCGGTGCAGAGGCTGAAAGCATAGGCGCCGATGTCGGTGATCGACGGCGGCAGCCGCAATGCCGTGATGTCGCTACAGCCGTAGAAAGCCCTGTCGCCAATGGCGACGACATGGTATGTGCGGTCGCCCCAGACGACCTCGCCGGGTATCTCGAGGACGCCCGCCGGGGGCACCTCGCCAGCCCACCGGTTGTTGCCCTCAGCGAGCGGCGCCGTTACCTCCACGGCGCGTTCGTCGGCGTCGATAATGTTGAAATACAGCGCATAATCATGCACCTGAACCTTGAAGTCATAGGCCCACGCAACAGTTGACGATGCCACGAGGAGCAACAATAAGATGAGGCGTTTCACTACAGTTCGGGGTTAAATGTTATATGTATTGGTTTAAAGCTTCGGACCTGCCGACACCAGAGCCTTGCCTGCCGCGTTGTGGGTGAACTTGACGAAGTTCTTGATGAAGCGGTCGGCGAGGTCGCGGGCTTTCTCGTCCCACACCTTCGCGTCGGCGTACGTGTCGCGCGGGTCGAGGATCTTCGGGTCCACGCCGGGCAGCGACGTCGGCACCTCAAAGTCAAAATAAGGTATCTTCTTGGTCTCGGCCTTCAAAATGCTGCCGTCGAGGATGGCGTCGATGATGCCGCGGGTGTCCTTGATGCTGATGCGCTTGCCGGTGCCGTTCCAGCCGGTGTTGACCAGGTAGGCCTTGGCGCCGCTCTTCTCCATGCGCTTCACCAGCTCCTCGGCATACTTGGTGGGATGCAGTTCGAGGAAAGCCTGGCCGAAGCAGGCGCTGAAGGTCGGCGTGGGCTCGGTGATGCCGCGCTCGGTGCCGGCCAACTTGGCGGTGAAGCCGCTGAGGAAGTAGTACTTGCACTGGTCGGCGCTGAGGATGCTCACCGGGGGCAGCACGCCGAAGGCGTCGGCCGAGAGGAAGATGACATTCTCGGCGGCGGGGCCGGCGCTCTTGCCGTGCACGGGCTGCACAATCTTCTCTATATGGTCTATCGGGTAGCTCACTCGCGTGTTCTCCGTGACGCTCTTGTCGGCGAAGTCAATCTTGCCGTCGGCGGCAACGGTGACATTCTCCAGCAGCGCGTTGCGGCGTATGGCGTTGTAGATGTCGGGCTCGCTGTCCTTGTCGAGGTTGATGACCTTGGCGTAGCAGCCGCCCTCGAAGTTGAAGACGCCCTCGTCGTCCCAGCCGTGCTCGTCGTCGCCTATGAGCAGGCGCTTCGGGTCGGTGCTCAGGGTGGTCTTGCCGGTGCCGCTGAGGCCGAAGAAGATGGCGGTATGCTCGCCCTTCATGTCGGTGTTGGCGGAGCAGTGCATGGCGGCAATGCCCTTAAGCGGCAGGTAGTAGTTCATCATGCTGAACATACCCTTCTTCATCTCGCCGCCGTACCACGTGTTGAGGATCACCTGCTCGCGGCTGCTGACGTTGAACGCCACGCAGGTGTCGCTGTTGAGCCCCAACTCTTTGTAGTCGTCGACCTTGGCCTTGGAGGCTGCGTAGACGGTGAAGCTGGGCTTGAAGTCCTTGAGCTCCTCGGCGGTGGGCTTGATGAACATGTTGGTCACGAAGTGTGCCTGCCAGGCCACCTCCATGATGAAGCGCACGGCGATGCGGGTGTCCTTGTTGGCGCCGCAGAAGGCGTCGACAACAAAGAGGTTCTTGCCGCAGAGCTCGTTGCAGGCGAGACCCTTCACGTGGGCCCACACCTGCTCGCTCATCGGGTGGTTGTCGTTCTTGTACTCGGGCGTCGTCCACCACACGGTGTCCTTCGACTGCGCGTCCATGACGATGTACTTGTCCTTGGGCGAGCGGCCGGTGTAGATGCCCGTCATCACGTTCATCGCGTCGAGCTCGGTGAGCTGCCCTTTGTCGTAGCCCGTAAGAGCGGGATCGCTCTCCATCTTGAACAGTTCCTCGTACGAGGGGTTGTAGTGTATCTCTTTCACGCCGTTGATACCCAGCGCTTCAAGGTCTTTTCTTATCTTGTCGTTCATGATTGTCGGATTTGTTGTTTGTTGTTCATAGGCTGTGAGCGAGGCTGCATCCGTCTTGCAGGATGCAGCCTCCTCCACAGGGTTTCTTGCTATTTCTCTCTCGCTTCCTTGATGGCGGCCTGCGCGGCGGCAAGGCGGGCCACAGGCACGCGGAACGGCGAGCAGCTGACATAGTTCATGCCGGCCTTGTAGAAGAACTCGGCAGCCGTCGGGTCGCCGCCGTGCTCACCGCAGACGCCGCACTTGAGGTTGGCGCGGGTGCCGCGGCCGCGCTCGATGCCTATCTTCACCAGCTCGCCCACACACTCGGTGTCGAAGTTGTTGAACGGGTCGGCCGGGATGATCTTCTCGTCGACATAGGTCTTCACGATGGCGTTGACGTCGTCGCGGCTGAAGCCGAAGGTCATCTGCGTCAGGTCGTTGGTGCCGAAGCTGAAGAACTCGGCCACCTCGGCTATCTGGTTGGCCACCAGGGCGGCACGCGGTATCTCGATCATCGTGCCGAACTTGTACTCGAACTTCACGCCGTATTTCTTCTCCACCTCTTCCTTCACCTCGGTGGCTATGGCCTTCTGGTGGCGCAGCTCGGCGGCGTTGATGGTCAGCGGCACCATGATCTCGAGCATCGGGTGCAGGCCTTCCTTCATCAGCTCGCAGGTGGCGCTGAAGAGGGCGCGGAACTGCACGCGCGTGATCTCCGGGTAGATGATGCCCAGACGCACGCCGCGCAGACCCATCATGGGGTTCACCTCGTGCAGGCTCTCCACACGCTTCTTGACATCCTCGTAGCTGATGCCCAGGCGCTTGGCGGCCTCCTGCATCTTCTCGCTGCCCTGCGGGGCGAACTCATGCAGCGGCGGGTCCATCAGGCGGAAGGTCAGCGGCTTGCCGTCCATGACCTTCAGCGTGCCCTTGGCGCTCTCGCGGATGTAGGGCTCCAGCTCGTCGAGGGCGGCGATGCGCTCCTCGCGCGTGTTGGCCAGTATCATGTTGCGCAGCTTCTCCAACGGCTTCTCGCTGTTCTCGCCGTAGAACATGTGCTCTATGCGGAACAGACCGATGCCCTCGGCGCCGAAGTCGATAGCCTTCTGGGCGTCGGCGGGGTTGTCGGCGTTGGTGCGCACACCCATCTTGCGGTGCTTGTCGACAATCTTCATGAACTGCTGGAACAGCGGGTTCTCGGTGGCGTTGATCATCTTCACCTCCTCGTCGTACACCCAGCCCTTCGAGCCGTTGAGGCTCAGCAGGTCGCCCTCCTTGAAGGTCTTGCCGTTGATAGTCACTATGCCACGCTCCTCCACACTTACTTTCTTCTTGCCATACTCGTCCGTAGAGACTGATGTCTTCTCCAGCTCTATCTTCACGGCGTCGCAACCCACGATGCAGCACTTGCCCCATCCGCGGGCCACGAGGGCTGCGTGGCTGGTCATACCGCCGCGGGCGGTGAGGATGCCGTCGGCGGCACGCATGCCCTCCACATCCTCGGGGTTGGTCTCCTCGCGCACGAGGATGTTCTTGATACCGGCAGCCTGATACTCTTTGGCCTTCTCGCTCGTGAGGGCTATCACACCCACGGCGCCGCCGGGGCCGGCGGGCAGACCCTTGGCCAGCACGGTGTGCTTCTTCTCGTCGCTGCTGTCGAGGATGGGGTGCAGCAGTTCGTCGAGCTGGGCGGGGCTTATGCGCATCACCACCTCGCTCTCGTCAATCAGGCCTTCCTTCAGCATGTCCATGGCCATGGTGAGGGCGGCAACGCCGGTGCGCTTGCCCACGCGGCACTGCAGCATGTACAGCTTGCCGTCCTGGATGGTGAACTCGATGTCCAGCATGTCGTGGTAGTTCTTCTCCAGGATGCTGCGTATGTCGCACAGCTCCTTGTATGTCTCGGGCATCAGCTCCTGCATCGAGTGCATGTGCTTGTTCTGCTCGTTCTTGGTGTCGTCGTTCAGGGGGTTGGGGGTGCGGATACCGGCCACGACATCCTCGCCCTGCGCGTTGATGAGCCACTCTCCATAGAACTGGTTGTCGCCGGTGGCGGGGTTGCGGGTGAAGGCCACGCCGGTGGCGCTGGTGTCACCCATGTTGCCGAAGACCATGGCCTGCACGTTGACGGCGGTGCCCCAATCGTCGGGGATACCCTCGATCTTGCGGTAGCTCACAGCCTTCTTGCCGTTCCAGCTCTTGAAGACAGCCTTGATGCCGCCCTCCATCTGGGCGCGGGCGTCGTCGGGGAACTCGGTGCCCAGCACCTCTTTCACACGCACCTTGAAGGCGTCGGCCAGCTTCTTCAGGTCGTCAGCCGTCAGCTCGGTGTCGCTCTTGTAGCCCTTCACCGACTTGTACTCGTCGAGCATGTCGTCCAGCTGCTTGCGGATGCCCTTGCCGTCGGCGGGCTCAATGCCCTCGCTCTTCTCCATCACCACGTCGGCGTACATCATTATCAGACGGCGGTACGAGTCGTACACAAACCTCGGGTTATTGGTCTTCTTCAGCATGCCGGGAATAGTCTTGCTGCTGAGGCCTATGTTCAGCACAGTGTCCATCATGCCGGGCATCGACGAGCGGGCGCCGCTTCGGCAGCTCACCAGCAGGGGGTTCTCGGCATCGTCATACTTCATACCCATAATCTTCTCTATATTCTCCACACCCTTCCACACTTCGTCCATCAAGCCCTTCGGGAGCTCGCAGTTGTTGGCGTAATAGGCCGTGCAGCACTCGGTAGTAATCGTCAGACCGGCAGGCACCGGCAGGCCCAGCAGGCACATCTCGGCCAGGTTGGCGCCCTTGCCGCCAAGGAGGTTCTTCATGTCGGCTTTTCCCTCGGCAGTCTTTCCGCCAAAGGTGTAAACGTACTTCGTCATCTTTGTATAATATTAGTTATTAATTAATTATTTTACTTTTGTCGTTTTTAGAGACTGCAAAGATACGAAAATTATTTCATTCATACGGCAAAAAATACCAAAAAACGGTCAACAGCTATTGTTGACCGTTTTTCAGTATATCCTAAAAAGCTATTATTCTTGTGTTTCCGGGAACGTCATCTGATACAGGCGCACCGACCCGTCGATGTTTTTCTCCTTGGCCGAATTGCCATACTGGTCCACATCGACAACATTGCGCGGCGACCGCGTGATGCTCAGAGGTCCGCCTATGCAGCCACCATCGCAGGCCATACCCTCAAAGAAATTTGCCGTGGCCTTGTGCGCACGGAGCAGCGAAAGGTGCTGCCTGCACTGGTCTATGCCGTTCATGGCAAGCGGTTTCACTCCGTCTATACCCAGTTGCGACGCCACATAAGCCACCCCTTGCGACAAACCTCCGCTCTTGGCGAAAATCCTGCCATAGTAGGATGCATTGTCAAGGTTGGTGTCCTCACATTTTGTGGTGTCTATACCCCTGGCATCAACGAAAGCCTGCAGCTCCTCAAACGACATCACGCTGTCAATCATTCCGCCTGTCTTTGGCAGCGTATACTCTGACTTTTTGGCCGCGCAAGGGCCTATAAACACCACCTTAGCCGTCGGGTCGGAGCGTTTTATGAGCCTTGCTGCCATCACCATGGGTGACACCGAGGACGAGATGGCGTCGCGATATTCCGGGAAGTTCTTTTCAACAAACGACACAAACGCCGGACAGCACGACGTAGTCATTACAGGCTCCGCCGAGTGCTCAGCCTTCTCCTTGAACTCCCGCGCCTCATTGTACAGGGTGATGTCGGCACCGAGGGCTGCCTCTACAACCTGGTGGAACCCAAGCTGCTTAATGGCTGTAACCACTTGTCCTATGCGTCCGAAACGGCACTGGCTTACGATGGCCGGCGCAATGACTGCATACACACGGTATCTGCTGTTGCCATCCGAGCCCTTGAGAATGTCTATAATGTCCAGCACATGCGACCTGTCGGTGATGGCGCCGAAAGGACAACTGACCACGCAGGCTCCACACGATATGCACTTCGTGTTGTCTATGACGGCTTTGTCGTCACTGTTGATGGATATGGCCTTCACCTTGCAACTCTTCATGCATGGGCGGTGCTGGGCAATGATGGCGCTGTATGGACATGCCTGCGAGCAGCGTCCGCACTCTATGCATTTATTCTTGTCTATTGTGCAGCGATGGTTGACGATAGTGATGGCATCGCGCGGACACACATCCTTGCAGGCATGCATCATGCACCCGCGGCATGCCTCGGTCACAAGCATGCCTGCTGCGGGGCACTCGTCACATGCTATCTCCATGACCTGCACAGGATTCGGGTTATCCTTGTCACCGCCCATGGCCATATGTATGCGTTCTTGCACAATGGCCCTCTCTTTGTATATGCAGCAGTTGAGCTCCGATTTCGGCCCCGGGCTGATTATTTTGGGTATTTCAAGATACGCTTCGTCCAGCCCGCCTTCATAGGCCCGGCGAATGACCTCCTTGAGCACTTTGTATTTAATCCACTGTACGTTGGTGTCAAATAATTTCTGTTCCATATATCACTTTAGTCGTAGTTGACAGTTACTTGTTTACCCATACGGCGCAGGTTCTCTGCCAGGCGCTCCACAAGTTTGAGCTTCATGGTGATGTCTATGTCAAGCCCCTGATGGGCTGCGTTGACATTTTGACCCACAAAGAACACCACATGCGTGCTCTCCTCGAAGATAATGTTGGCCAGCAGCGACCCACCGTCCTTCTTGCTGTACGTCTTGGGCGTCAGGTCTTTCACCGACACATACCTCTCCGACAGCGCCAGCAGACGGCGCAGGGTGATGACCCCCTCGGTAGTAAGGTCGATGCCGTCAATGAAGCCTATGGGCGGCACCTCGCGGTCGGGGAAGTCAAACGATGTCTTCAACTTCTGCCCGATGCAGCGTGCCACCACCTGCGACGTGGTGCCGCCGCAGACTATGCGCTTGTCAGCCCCTTCCATGAATTTCGCCACATATTCGGCGTCGCGCTCCTTGTCAACCGGCGGGCCCACCATGATGTGCACCTCGGTGCGCGGTCGTATGCGCACAGCAGCCACCGTGGTGTCGTCGCCGGGACGGTCGAGGTACAGGTCGTTGCAGGCCGATGCCAGCAGGCAGGCAGCGGCACGAGCCGACATGTGGGGGTCTATGTTGGCGTCGAGATGCTGCATGATTTCTTTGCGCTGCCAGCCGAAATTCAGTATCTGGCCTATGCCAGCGTGTATGGTGCCGTCGCTCATGACGAAAACCATGTCGCCGGCCTCAAGCTCAAGCTCGGTGATGTACACCTTCTTGCCGCATATTTCCTTCTCCATGCGCGGAAAGTTCTGCGTGTGGCCGGCGTGGTACCAGATAGCCTCGGGGTTGTCAAACTCAAAGAGATGCCCCTTGCCATGGTTGTCCACATGGATGACAGAGAAGGTGCTGTACGCCACCTGGCGCTCTTTGCACACCGGCAGGGTCTGTATGACCGTCTCCACGCACTCCTCGATGTCGGCCCCTGCGGCCACCATGGTGCACAGTATCTTGCTGGTGAGCGTGGAGAGGATATTGGCTTTCACTCCGCTGCCCAGTCCGTCGGCGAGCACCAGCGTGGTCCACTCGCCGTTGACACACATCTCCACATTGTCGCCGCACAACTCCTCGCCGTAGTGGTTCAGCGACGTGAAGCCGTATTCAATACACAATTCCTTCATAGCTCTTTCATTCTCCCGATTATGCATTCACTCCTTTTTCGCTGTCTTCCAGTCCGTGGGCCGCCCGTCGGAGCGCAGGTCCGAATGGCCGTCGGCAAGCATGTTCTTCAGGTTCATCAGGGCCACCTTGGTCTCCGCCGTGGTCTCGCCGAGAAGGGACGCCACCTCCTGCACCACGCGCATCTGCTTCATGATGAGGTTGTCGGTGGTGGCTATGGTGTCCGCCTTCACCTTGTCGAGCTTCTTCTCATAGTTGACCTGCTCCGAAATGTCCTTCATAAGGCCAAACAACAGATTCTGTTCGCTGAGGTTGCTCACCGTGAGGCTCACATAGCGGTCGGTGGCGGCGATGTGGATGCACGGGTTCTCTGTGCGGCATTTCTTCGTGTAGGCATTGTAGAAATCTATTGGCTGGAAGTTCTCCGCCATGGGGTGCCCCTGCACGCTCTCCGGTGTGCCGCCAAGACCAAGCATCTTCATGGCCGAGGCGTTGATGTCCACAATATTCATGTCCGAGTCCACCAGCACCACGCCTTCGGGCGAGTTGCGCACTATGTCCACAGCAAGGCTCTCGGCTCGCTTGCGCATATATGGTAGGCAGATGTCTATGTCGGCATAGCCGTTGACCACAGCCCAAGCCTTCTCGCGGCACGTACTGTAGCCGCAAGCGCCGCAGTTCAACTCGTCGGCAGGCGAAAACTTGCCGGTACGGTGCAACACATCCTCTATCTCTTTCTCCGTGGCCGGACGGCTCTTGGCGCGCAGCCGCGGGTAGGCATAGGCCAACGACACCCCGGCGTCGGGAGCGGGAGCGTGCTTGCGCGTGGCCATCTCGCGCTCCACATAAGCGTCGATGTCGGCCTCGGCCTTCATCAAGCCCCCTTCGTTCTCTATGGCACAAGGACCGTTGATGCAGCCTCCGGGGCACACATTCATCTCAATGAACACATGGTCCAGGCTTTCAATATTCTCCAGCACTCCGGACAGGCGGTCCACCCCGTCCACGGCAAGGTAGCGGTAGCCCTCGGGCAACGCGTCAAACGAACGGATGATGCCATGTGTGGCAGGGAATGCCTTGGCACGGTTGGCGCAACCGTTGTCGGAACCCACTGCCAGCTTGTTGATGTTCGCCAGGTCGATGCCGCTCTCACGGAAGAGGGTCAGCAGCTCGTCGAAGGTGAGCACGGCGTCTATGCCATGCTCGTCGGCCTCGCGCTTCTTGGCTATGCAGGGCCCGATGAAAACCACCTTCAGTCCGGGATCGTCCTTGCGCAGCATCTTGGCGTGCGCCACCATGGGCGAGTCAACGGGGGCAAGGTACGGGAGAGCTTTGGGGTAGTACATTTGGATAAGGCGGCACGCCGCCGGACAAGCAGAGGTTATGAAGTTCCTCATCTCTCCCGCTTTTAGCACCCGTTTGTATTCCTCCACCACAGCCTGCGCGCCCACGGCAGTCTCCTCGGCCACGGCGAAGCCAAGCTTGGCCAGCGCTATGCGCAGCTCCGAAAAGTCCTCCTGCCCGAGGCTGCTGATGAACGACGGCGCCACCGTGGCCGCAATGCGGGCTCCGCTGCGCAGCAACTCGCGCACCACGGGCAGCTCGCTGTGCTCTATTTTGGCCTTCTGGGGGCACACCTTCGTGCAATGGCCGCACAGTATGCAGTGGTCTTCCAATATTTGAGCGTGGTGATCCTTGATGTTTATTGCCTTCACAGGACACTCGCGCAGGCAACGGTAGCAGTCCTTGCACTGCACCGTCCGGAATTCAAGATATTCTGACATGGTTTTTACTTAATATATTATATAGTGGAGCAATCCAAACCCGCCCTGCGGCATTTGCCGCGGGACACACACACGACCGCATGTAGTCCTAATTCAGGTTCAGTTTGGGATATATCTCGCTGGCAAACAACTCTTCCACATTGCCGGCGTTGACGTTGTGCAGTATGAATCCCTCGGGGGTCTCCTCCACCTGGGAACCGTGGGCGGCGGGAACGACGCCCTCGCAGGCCACATTCACACCCTTGGCGCAGTGGCCGAGGCAAAAGCTCGCCTGCAGCTCCACTACATCCTCAACATCGTATTTCTTGAGCACCTCGGTGAAGGCCTCAATCACATCGTATGATCCTTTCAAGTGGCATGAACTGCCGACACAAACCTTTATCGTCATTTTTTATTGATTTTTATTGTTGTCAATTTTCATCTAACAGGCTGTCAATCCGACTCCTCCCCCATTCTCGCTTCCCTGTTGTGCGATGCAAATATACAACTTTATTTCAAAAATCAATACTTTTTTATCGTTTTTTTATCCTCCGCGGGCGGTTCATCCACCCCGCCACCGCCAATGCGGCGGCGCAACTCGGTGGTCAGAGCGGCGAGCGACGCCGCCAGATTCTCGTTCTTCACCAGTATCTCGCGCGGCAGCTCAAGGGTCGTCGGTGCGAAATTCCAGATGGCTCGCACGCCACCGTCAATCAACATCTGCGCCACCTTCTGCGCCTCGCGCGCAGGCACGGCTATAATACCTATACCTATATGTGTGCGGCGAAGGAACGACACCAGCTTCTCGACCGGCAGCACAGGGCGCCCGCCGACCGTAGCCGAACACGGCTCCCTGTCGAACCCCGCCACAATGCCGAGGCCGTAGTTGGCAAAGCCGCCGTACTGCAGCAGCACGTGGCCCAGGGCACCGACCCCGACAAGCACCGCCTCGTCATAGTGGTCGTAGCCGAGGTACTTCTTCATGTCAGCCAGCAGAGTCTCCGCCCTGAATCCAACCTTGGGACGCCCGGGCTCCCTGCTGATGCTCGCCAAATCCTTGCGCACAAGTACAGGATTGATGCCAAGACTCTCTGCCATGGCAACCGACGAGACATACTCCTCACCAGCTGCTTTGCGCTCCTCCACAAAACAATAGTAGGACGGCAGGCGGCTGAGCGTGGACTTCAATATAACCAGTGAGTTGTGCTTGTCTTTCATATCCGGTGCACCGTTTTTACAGAGTGCAAAATTATAATTATTTTTCCATATTACAGTAAAAAAATGCCGATTTTGCACCAATCATCTGACATTCAACACCTCCACCAACACTCCACCGCACCGGCAACCCTCCATGCCCCCTACGGCACCTCTACGGACCCTCTACGGAGTCCCTACGGCCGTTCTTCAGTAGTTCTTCAGTAGTTCTTCAGTGCCGCACTGAAATACTACTGAAGAACTACTGAAGAACGGCCGTACCGGGTCCGTACCGGCTCCGTACCGGCACGGGGGCAAAAGGCAGGCGACAGACGGCTGGTAGACGGCAGGAAGGACGCAGGGGGACGGCTATGCCCCGGCCGGAAGGATGGCGGAATGATGGCAGAAGGATGGCGGAAGGCTGCGGGCGACGGCCGCACTACTTCTTGTAGTGGGGGTGGTAGGCGGCGATGGTGTTGCGCAGGGTATCGCGCGTGAGGTGGGTGTAGATCTCTGTGGTGCTGATGCTTTCGTGGCCGAGCATCTCCTGCACGGCACGCAGGTCGGCGCCGTTCTCCACGAGCTCGGTGGCGAAGCTGTGGCGCAGCGAGTGGGGGCTCACCTTTTTCTTTATGCCGGCAGCGGCCACGGCGTCGCGCAGCATGATGAAGACCATCTGGCGCGTCAGACGGTGGCCGCGACGGTTGAGGAAGACAATCTTCTCTTCGCCAGCCTTCACGTCGACATGGCTGCGCACGTTGTGTATGTAGCTGAGCATGAGGCTGAGGGCGCGCTCGTTGATGGGCACCCAGCGCTCCTTGTCGCCTTTGCCTATCACCTGCAGGTACTGCTCTTCGACGTAGATGTTGGAGAGCTTGAGGTTGACGAGCTCGGACACACGCAGCCCGCAGCCGTACAACACCTCGACAATCACGTAGTTGCGCTCCCCCTCGGGGAGGCTGCGGTCGAAGGTCTGCTGTATGGCCGTCACCTCGTCGTCGGTGAGCACGTCGGGCAGGTGGTGCGGCTTGATGGGCAGGTCGAGGAGGGCGGCGGGGTTGTCCTTGACGATGTCGTCGATGACCATCATGTGGAAGAACATGCGCCAGCCGGAGATCATGCGGCGCTGCGACGCGGGGGCTATGCCGAGGTCGCAGAGCTGCTTCAGCAGCTGCTGCAGGTGCTCGCGGGCGACGCTTTCGGGCGCAACGTCCTGCTCGCACATGAAACGCTGCATGTTGTCGAAGTCCTGCATGTAGGCCTTCACGCTGTTGTCGGCCATGCCGCGCTCGAGCCGCAGGTAGGTCTCGTAGTCCTCCCTGCACCGCCGCCACCTATGTTGCACGTCAGCCATCAGTCTTGCTTCATTCGCCAGATGAGAAACTCCACGAGGGTCTCGCGGTCCTTGTACCTTTCCTTGCGCTTCTCTTTCGGCATGTCGATGTCTACGGCGCCCCAGCTGAAGCGTCCCTTTATGGCCGAGACCTGCTTCCTGTAGAAGGGGGTCTGGTGCGCGGGGTTGCGTTTCAGGGGGGCCGGGAGCGTGGCGGCAAGCTGCGCGGCCTCGGTCTTGGTGAGCCGCTTGGCGGAGTGGCCGAAGTAGTGCTGCGCGGCAGCCTCGGCGCCGTAGATGCCGTCGCCGAACTCTATGATGTTGAGGTACACCTCCATGATGCGCCGCTTGCCCCAGACGGCCTCTATCATGACGGTATAGTAGGCCTCGAAGGCCTTGCGCACCATGGTGCGCGAGTGAGGCAGGAAGGCGTTCTTGGCCGTCTGGTTGCTGATGGTGCTGCCACCGCGGATGCGGCGGCCGCTCTTGTTCTCGCGGTAGGCCTGCTTCATCTGCTTGACGTCGAAGCCGTGGTGGTACATGAAGAGGCCGTCCTCGGCATACACGACGGCGGAGACCAGGTTGTTGCTGATGTTGTCGAGGGGTACGTAGTCGCGCTCGAAGCGCACCTCGCGGTCTTTGTCGAAGAGCTGCTGGCCGAAGCGCTGCACCATGAGGGGCGTGAGCGGCGGGTTGATGAACCAGCCGAGGAAGACCTGCAGCAGGGTGACGAGCCAGAGCGCGAGGATCGCGACCCACAAGACGCGCCACACCTTGCCGAAAAAGTGCAAAGCGCTCCAGGGCTTGAGGCCTCCGGAACGCTTCTGTCCTTTGGCCTTCAACGACTTATGATGTTTTGTTTTTGACATTGCCGGAGTGCAAAGATACGAAAATATTAAAAAAGGTTTGCACATGTCGAAAATGTTTAATACTTTTGTGCAATCAAGATTTAACAATAAGTTAATATAAAACATTAAAAAACAAAATACTATGGCAAAAGTAGCAATCAACGGCTTCGGCCGAATCGGAAGAATGAGCTTCCGCGCAATGCTCGCCCACCCCGAGCTTGACATCGTCGCTATCAACGACCTCACCGACGCCAAGACGCTGGCATACCTGTTCAAATACGACTCCGTGCACGACAACTTCGACGGCGAAGTGAGCGCCGACGGCGACTGCCTCGTGGTCAACGGCAAGAAGGTGAAAATCTACGCCGAGCGCGACCCGCAGAACCTGCCCTGGAAAGAGCTGGGCGTCGACATCGTGGTGGAGAGCACCGGCCTGTTCAAGAAACGCGAGCAGATGATGAAGCACATCAACGCCGGCGCCAAGAAGGTCATCCTCACCGTGCCCGCCAGCAAGGCCGAGGACGTGGACGCCACCGTCGTCATGGGCGTCAACGACAACGTGCTGACCAAGGAGATGCAGCTCGTCAGCAACGCCAGCTGCACCACCAACTGCCTGGCTCCCGTGGCCAAGGTGCTCAACGACAAGTTCGGCATCAAGCGCGGCCTGATGAACACCGTGCACAGCTACACCAACGACCAGAAGATCCTCGACCAGCCGCACAGCGACCTGCGCCGCGCCCGTGCCGCCGCCGTCTCCATCATCCCCACCAGCAGCGGCGCCGCCAAGGCCGTGGGCCTGGTCATCCCCGAGCTGAAAGGCAAGCTGGACGGCTTCGCCATGCGCGTCCCCACTCCCGACGGCAGCGTCGTCGACCTCACCGCCGAGCTGAACTGCAACGTCACCAAGGAGGAGATCAACGCCGCCGTCAAGGAGGCCGCTGAAGGCGCCATGAAGGGCGTGCTCCAGTATGTCGAGGAGCCTATCGTCAGCATCGACATCATCGACAACACGCACAGCAGCATCTTCGACAGCCTCCTGACCCAGGTCATGGACGGCAACTTCGTGAAGATCGTCAGCTGGTACGACAACGAGAAGGGCTACAGCACCCGCGTCGGCGACCTCGCCGCCAAACTGGCCAAGCTCCTCTAATCATTAACCGCAAAGCCTCACTCCGGCATTGGAGTGAGGCTTTTTTTATTTCATAGATGATACTTCAGAACAAGACCGCCATAGTCACCGGTGCCACACGCGGCATCGGCCACGCCATAGCCGTGCGGTTCGCCAAAGAGGGCTGCGACGTGGCTTTCTGCGGACGCACACGCAACGAGAAGATGATCGCCGTGGAGCAGGAGCTCTCCGCCCTCGGCGTGAAAGCCAAAGGCTACGCCACCGACGTGGCAGAGTATGAACAGGCTCAGGCATTTGTGAAGGACGTCCTCGCCGACTTCGGCAAGGTCGACATCCTCGTCAACAACGCAGGCATCACCGACGACAGCGCCGTCAAACGCATGACAGAGGAGCAGTTCGACCGCGTGATGCACACCAACCTCAAGAGCGTCTTCTGCATGACCAAGGCCATACAGCCCGCCATGTGGCGCCAGGGACACGGCTCCATAGTCAACATCGGCTCGGTGGTGGGCATCGCCGGCAACTACAACCAGGCCAACTACGCAGCCTCCAAAGCCGCCATCATAGGCTTCAGCAAGAGCTGCGCCAAGGAGTTCGCCGCACGCAACATACGCGTCAACGTGGTGGCCCCGGGATTCGTGCAGACAGAGATGACGGCCGACATACCCAAGGAGCTCATGGACACATGGTGCAGCCGCATACCGATGAAACGCCCAGGCACCGTGGACGAGGTGGCACAGGCCTGCGTCTTCCTGGCCAGCGACATGTGCCCCTATATCACCAGCGTCGTCCTGCCCGTCTGCGGCGGCATGGAAGATGCATGAAAGTTGAAAGTTGAAAATTGAAAATTGAAAGTTGAGAATCACGTTGCCCATTAACCCCATTAACCCCATCAAACCCTTTAAGCCCATCATTATGGGCTTTGTCTTGTTGCTGGCCGCCTGCGGCGGGCAGCAGCAGGCCACTACAACAGACACCGTCGTCGACGACTACGGCCGCACGGTGGCCGTGCCCGCCCACCCACAGCGCGTGGTGAGCCTCTCCCCCGCCGTCACAGAGATTATGTACGCCCTCGGCGCACAAGACATACTCGTAGGCCGCACAGACTTCTGCGTCTACCCGCCCGAGGCCATCGACATTCCGTCCATCGGCGGCATCAGCAACCTCAACATCGAGAGCATCCTCTCCCTCAACCCCGACCTCGTCATCAGCGGCTCCATGGTGGGCAAGAAAATCACCGACCAGATGGACGCCATGGGCACCCCGATGGTGTGCGTCATCGAGAAACCACGGTTCGATGCCCTCTACGACAACATAAGCGCCATCGGCCGACTGGTGGGCAAAGAGCAGGAGGCCGACTCGCTGAATGCGCTGATGCACAGACGTGTCGACGCGTTATTGGACAGCACTCTCGCAACAACACCTGCCCGACCGCAGGGAGCGGCCTTGAGCACCGCTGAATCAAATCAAATTGGCGAAAAATCCCACAATAACGCAATCCCGCCCAAGGTCTACTACGTCGTCGGCTTCGGCCCCTCGGGCAACTTCACCGCTGGCGGCAACACCTTCATCAACGACATCATACGCATGGCCGGCGGACGCAACATCGCCGAAGGCGTGGAGGGCTGGAGCTACAGCCTCGAAGCTCTCGTGCAGGAAGACCCCGACTACATCATCGTGCGCCGCGAGGACAGCGCCGCCTTCTGCGACATGAAGCCCTACAACACCCTGAGCGCCGTCCGCAACGGCCGCGTCATAGGCATCGTCAGCGGCACCTTCGACCTCCAAGTCCCCCGCAACATCGACGCCATCCTCTACCTCCGCCAGCGCATGGGCCAAAGCCCCAAGCAAAGCCGCTGACGACAACACTCCCCTTTCCCGCAATTACACCTCCTCTGAGCAAACACATTCTATGTCGTGGGGGCTTTGCATCTTCTACGGCAAGAGCCGAAACCATTAGAACGTTTTCTCGCCTCGTGATAAAACGACCGTTGCCAAGAAAAGAACAGCCGCAGATCCTTCGGCGACGGGTCGGCAGTCTCTCTAAATGAAGATGACCCATTCTTGGAGGGTTCGCACATCAAGTTTACGCCTCCAGGCTGTTTTTGTCGGACAGAAAATGCATTAGGCCCATCGTTACAATACCGTTCTCATCGTGTCTGACATTCTGGTGGTCCATCGTGAGCAAAATCTTCTTGAAAGAGTCGTTAATATGCAGCAAGGACCGCTTCTCCTGTATTATTTTTTCATCTGATAGCATCTGGTATGCCGACTGGACATAGTAGCGTTGCCCCCCTTTGTTAGCCACAAAATCCACTTCCAAAGTCTGTCGAGGCTCTCCTTGTGGCCTGACAATCACGTTGCCCACATCCACGCTGACTATTGCCACGTGCATTCGTCAGATGCTCAATATATTTCGGGCGTTCAATGGTCATTGTATTTCGATTTTGTGGTTATATATCCATTTTTTCGAAATGTAAAAGCACAACTGTTTTTGAAATTGGAAAAATATTTTATAACGACCCTGTCAGCCAGATTGCCGTCACCCCACGGCGATGTCTCGTTAGCGTTTCGAGAAGATACTAACGCATTTACGCATTGACACGTTCTGCCTCGATAGAGGCCTTGTGGTATGCCTGCGACCACTGAAAGTGTGATGAGCACCGCTTTGATACGAATTAATACAGCGAATAGCACCGCTGAATAAATCTAATGTAGCGAGTCAGCACCGCTGAAATTAATCAAATCAAGCGAAAAACACATTCTTAAAGCGCATTCACACGTTCACGCATTCTTAAAAACGCATTCATACATTCTTTTACAATGTTTCACGAAAGTCGGCACCAAGTCGGCACCAAGGCTCGACTCACGATGTGCAAAGGACTGGAGCAAATGCATTCACTTTTTTTCATCCACCCCGCTCTGGATTTTGATTTGTTTGCCAAGTTCTTCATTGGTAGTCGCGTATGGTTATAACTATTATATCGTTGGTAATTAATTAAATATTATTACCGTACCACCTTCTTCGGAGTGCAACGGTCGCATTCGGACAGCTATTTCACATGTATCGTTTTCTGAATTATCGCACCAATAAAACACATCTGAATCCGAGTCAAATGGCATCATGTCATAGAAGAAACTGATCTCTCTAATAACAGGTTCCATTTGGGGGTCATACACTTGCACACTTGTTATAAGCACTAAATCTCCTCCAATAACATTGATGCCAAACTCCACACCACAAATAGTTAATACATCACCATCTAAATGTATGAAATAATCCCCATCAAATCGTTCTTTTATTTGTTGCAAAACCCGTTCACGGCTTTCCAGAGATAGACACTCCGCAAAAAAAACAATCTCACATGAAGATTCTTGAGGTGAATAATCCTCTTTATCTAACATGTCAGTCATTTCGTTATTATCCATATTTCCATTAGCTTCAATGGCCCGCGTTGGTTCCTTTTCGCTATAATTACATGACAGCAACAGGGTTGAGAGCAACACAATAAAGATAGTTCTTTTCATTTTTAGTTCCTCCATGTTTATTGTTTATTTCTGTTATTATTGTTCCACAGGTATTTCTTCATTATTCAGTTTAATCTTCTCGTGGTATTTCGCTCTCCGGCGAATAGCGAGGATAATCATTGGCCAGGCAATAAGGGTAGCGACGATGTCAATCATCCAACTGGCAGCACTCTCATTGTACTCAACCTTATTGTTGAACTCCTGTATTTTCTCCGGTGTCAAATTCTCTTTTTTCATAATCCATGTGTTTTTATTGTTCTTTATCATCTTCATTGTTTTTCTTTCGATTGCCGAAATACAGCAGGGTTATCCCCACACCAAGCCAGAATATAGGTCCAAAGACACTATGGCCGGCAGATGCTGCCCCCAACAATGAGAGACCTCCCAGAACGACAAGTATCCATCCTGCTATCTTCATGGTTCAGTCCTCCTTTTCGTTAGATTCTACATTCTCGACTTTCTTTGAGCACAGCACCGCTATCAAGCCTATTACGACATTGAATAGTGAGATGGCAAATGCCAGCCCAAAACCGATTTTCCGTTTACGGCCCATGCAGCCGACACCATACGCGAGACTTACCGCGACAACTAATAAGACGATTGTTTCCATTTTTATTGTTTTTAATTGTTACAACTCTTTATGACGAAAGGATGCCAAAGGTTAACAAGTTCCCTCTTTTATCTTCCTCACCCTTCTGCTGAACAGCCGGAATTCCACGCTGTTGACATTGGCCTCTTTCATTTTCTGCTCGAATTCCTCAGCAGATACTTCATTGTCGTTGAAAGCGAGAACCAACATGTTCTCCTCTTCCTCGCCGATTTCAATCATCATATTGTTACTCAGCGCCTCTTTGCGCATCACGCTATAGGCAGGAAGGTATTCCGGACAGCGACTCATTAAGTGTTTGCAGGTCTCAATATTGCTTTTCCCAAGCTTCTCGTTGAGTTTCATCTCGAACAAGTACTGTTTCTTGTCTGCCGGCATCTTGTCGTCCGAAGCCTTTGCAGCATCAAAAATCTGCTGGCATACCTCCGCCGACTCTTCGAAGCGCCCCAGACGATAGAGTGCGCTGCCTTTGATGAACAAGGCCTCACGACAGGTTCTCCGGGCAAGCACTAGGTCAACGAACCCGATAGCCTCATCAAAACGGCCGGAATATAGACACAGCATTGCATTGAGGAAATTGCAGGTCATACTGCAATCCTTCATCAGCGGAATGCCTTTTGTTGTACCCATCAGACACTCGTCGTCGAGCATCACATCGTACATCCTCTTGGCCACCAATGCGGCATTGCGGCAATCTCCTTTCTTAATTTTTGCCAACGCTTGATGGAGGCAGGCCAGAGCAGCATTGTCGTAGTCTTTCTTCACAAGGTATTTGTAGAACACTTGCCCAAATGCCAGTTCTTCGTCTATCAATTCAACGTCGTTGAAAGAGTTGGCGAAGGCCATCACTTCTGCGTTGGGCATGATATGATATGCGCAGATGGGTTTGCTCAATGTCAGACCTTCCAGTGTCCGCATACGGCTGATGGCCACGTATGCCTGTCCCGGGAGAAATGTGCCGCGTGTAAGATCGAAATGCATACGGTCGAAAGTCATTCCCTGCGATTTGTGGACGGTTATTGCCCATGCCAGCTTCAATGGATACTGTGTGAAGCTGCCAACTGTTACCGATTCCACTTTTTGTTCCTCTTCGTTATAGACACTCTCCTTCGTTTCCCATGTCATTTTCGCAACGTTGAGGGTTCTCCCGTCTTTTAATACAACCTTTATGTTGTTGTCGTTCAATTCAACCACTTTGGCTATCGTGCCATTGACAACCCCGCGGGGGAAGTCGTTCCTGCAGAATATAACCTGGGCACCCACCTTCAGCCGCAATGTCGCAGGAACAGGCGCGTCCTGTATCTTGAATTTGCCGTCCAGCACAGCCTCGTAGATGTGCTCCTCCACCCCTATTTCAGCCAGCTTGCTGACGTTGATGTTTTCCGCCATTTTGTTGTAAGCCGTTAGGGTAACGGCGAAGTCTTCAACGTCTTCATTTGTGCCAATATGTTTATTGAGGATGTCCAAATCAGCTTGCGATGTCTTCCCGACACGCATGCGGTTAAGTATATCCAGGAAAGTTTCGTCTGTCTGGCGATAGACATGTTGAAACTCGATTTTAGGAAGATTCATCCTGCGTAGCACATCGGCCTTATAGAAATATGGCACACCGTCGCCATACATCCTACGCAGCAACTCCTCGTCGATGGTCCCCATCTTGACTACCGGCGGCAGCTGGTACAGGTCGCCGACGAAGAGCATCTGCTTGCCACCAAACGGCAGGTTGGTCTTCATCAAGGCTCGTAGGAAACGGTCCATTCCATCTACCAGATCGGCGCGTACCATCGATGCCTCATCTATGATGATGGTATCAACTTTTATGAGTATGGTCCGCTTCTCCAGCGAGACTTCCATCCCTGTTCCAGGACAAACAACCTCTAAAGGGAACCCGAAGAAGGAGTGAATCGTCTGCCCTCCAACGTTGAGTGCCGCTATGCCTGTTGGGGCAAGCACGAGGAAGTTCTTGTCAATCGCCTCCTGGATAATCTTAATAAAAGTACTTTTACCCGTACCAGCCTTACCGGTGATAAAGAGGCTGGTGTTTGTGTTGGCGACAAGGTCGTATGCCTTTTGCTGCTCGAAGTTGTCTTTGTCAATCTGGAAGTCTGCCATACGTGGTTGTACTTTGTTCTCGTTTTCGAGTGCAAAAGTACAATCACGATGCGAAGCCTATTTGCGCGAAAAAGGAAAAAGTAGAGGAATGTTTCATTCCTCTGCTCTTCAGTCGACTATATCAAATAGTCTATTGGCAACATTTCCGCAATAGGTGGCATCGGATTTGTTTTTTATTCGGTGTTTCGCAATACTAATCCATCTATAGTATGTGGACAAGTCTGTGCGTGAATTCCCGTACAAATGAGGTATTACCATATTGAATGTTGCATTTTTTTTTGAGGTACCATTATTGTCAAACAAATCTAAACCATCAATCAAATAAATAAGAATATTGTTTGTGATAATAAACCGCCCATGAAAATCTTCTCCATGCCCTATGGTCAATATCTCTAATTCCAAATCAAGCATAGGGCGAATCTCTAAGATTTTCTTTTCGATTCTATTATATAATTTCTTTAAGTCGTCATGATATAGCTGTTTTTCTTCTTTTTTTACGATACTGACAATGGATAAGTTGTATTTTATTGATTGTTTTTGTTTTGGTAATGCACTATCAATCCACGGAATAAGGCTATTGTCAATATTTAGGGGGTCTGACAAAATATATGGGTCAATTATTATCATAGAATTGCTTGGAATGCTGATAATAGGGGCAAATTGACTATATTTTTTTTCATATTTCTCATGTCTATTAAGCACAAATCCATCACCTTTGAATAATTTGGATTGCCTCAAAGCCATAAAGGAATTGATGACAAGTGTTCCATATTTTATTCCGATTCCATCGGCCATTATATTGTCACACTCATGGAAATGAATGGCACAGAGTTGTTCTGTGGTTTGATCTATGGGCTCTATTGGTAATTGTCCCGGCCGAAAGAACTTGACATCACCACCTTTCCCCCCAAAAACATTTTTTGATATTTGTAATAAGAAACGGTCACTCTTCAATTGGTCAACATCTATGTCCGTATAAATATTAGAACAACATAAGGCATCGTATACATTTAAACACGCACGGATGCCTTCTAAAGAGTTGTCGGAACTCAATTTTGACCAAAAATCTGATTGGAGATAAATTAGACCTCGATTCATTTGAGTTGAGCTTTATATCTTATTAATTCCATCGTAAGGTTATCTGCTTCATCGTAAAAACCTTCTCCGAAAGAACTATCCAATCTTCCATCTTCTTTAATCTTTATCTGTTTGTTGTGTGATACTCCATTCTCATCTTTTTCCACATAGTTTAACGATACATCGTTTGACGTGAGTGTATTATTTTTGTCTGCCACCATTACCTGTAGTTTACGAATAAGATATTCGCTGTGGGTTTCAATAATGAAATGAATGTTGTACTTTTGAAATGCTTCCACAAACATATCAGCCAACAAAGATTGGAACTTGGGATGAAGGTGAACTTCTGGTTCTTCAACAGCAATAAACCGGGGGGGGTAGGTCATATCATATTTTTTGTAATCTTCCGTACCCTTTTCATAGTCAAAAGTATTTTCCCCTTCATATAATACAGGTATTGCATTGTCAATATGCATCAGCAATGACACCAATTGTGTTACTCCGTATCCTTCATCAGCAAGCAGCGTTTTTGACTCACCTCGCACAAGATAAACAACAATACCCAATCCTTCGGCAGTACCTTCCACCTCGACACGATCTCCTATACCGAATGCTTTTATCCATTTATTCACAAAAGAACAAGGTTCATGATATACACATCCATAGTCATAATGGAGTGTTTGATAAAAAATAGATTTGTCGTTTATAGAACGAAGTGCATTGCAGAATTTATTATTATCGTCCACATTGTAGAGCCGTTCAATTTGTGCTGACGATGAGTCGATATACAAAATGTTTTTAGTAAACCAAGGAGCATTTGTCTCGTCAAGAATAAGACCCATAAAATCATGATTCTCTAGTTCTTCAAGCTCTTCTTTCGTAGCATTCTCGATTAATGCTTTTTCAAGTCCTGACATCTCTAGGGGATTTCGCTTATTGACAGCTTTAAGAAGACACTCGGCAGGATAATCCTCAACGCGAATATGGCAACTTTCATTTGACAGTTCATCAAGGGTTTTCTGAATTCTTTTTCTTAGAGCGCATATTCCCTCATCCTTGTCTTCTTTGTCTCTTCGATCGATGATTGCTAATTTGCGTTTCATTTCCACAATTTTGCACGCCTTATAATAACGGCGTATATTGCTCAAAATAGATTCATATTTTTCTTCAATACTTGGGTGGGAATCAGGACTGTAGTTATAAATCAATGTGCCATCTTCTTTTTTTATGGTAAAACTTCGTAGTATGCCATTATCTAATTTATCTGCTTTATATCCAGCGAATACACGATTCACCACTATATATTCTTGTATGTAGTTAGACCAGATTCTATATGAGACGCTTATCTTGTCGTCTTTACTATTCCTGTTTATAACTTTGTTTAAACGGCCAAGATTTAGTTCCTTCGATGACACTTTGAGATAAGCATTTGGCATCACTCCAGGTTTGTTATTCTGCATTGATAATAGTATCAATGCCTTCACCAGCGAACTTTTACCAGCACTATTGCATCCTGTCAACACAGTAATTGGTGCAAGTTCAAAGTCGGCACCATCTTCGCCAAAGGAACGGAAGTTTTTCAAACTAAAAATTGGATTAATATTTGTCTTGCTCATATTGTTTTTTTTTGATTTTGCAAAAATACGATTTTATCACATCCGTACAAATATTTCTTCTCTCGTTTTCGTTTGCAAAAGTACAACATCCATGCGCAATTTATTTGCATCTGCAATAATTCATCTCTTTATAGTTCCATATTACCTTAACAATCCAGATAGTGTAGAACCAATCTCTTCCCTATCGGCCAGATAGTTGAAAACACTTCTCAACTCTTTTTCCCATGGCTTGGAATCATCGGACATTTTAAGTTCCATGATTCTCTTTATAAGCAGTCGGCAAGAATCCTTCATTCTATTATTAACGACAGTATTATCAAAAAAAATGGAGGAGGATTGTTTATCGGCGATTTCAGACAGCCTCATAATAGCATTGTTTAACTCATTACCCTTATGTATTTTCTCTCCCTTTACCGCCTTATCTATTGCATCGAAATACAAATTAATAACGTTCTCACTGCAGAAAATACTATCGTAGACATTGATTATTCTGTCAAATAACATATCCCAATCACCCGGAATCGCAAATATAATATCAACGAAATGAAGAAGACTATTGTCCAAGAAGTTAAATACATATTTATCCATCATTGTGATTCTGGCATACATATATGACTTTGAACCATAATGAAGATTGGTACGTACGACAATCTTTATATTCCGCTCGGGTATTTCAAGTGTTTGTTCATGAAGTGGACTTTTTGTGCCTTTCTCATCATGTTCAATAATAGAACACCCCATTGCATAATTGTTGCTTTTTACAAGGCCATTCTTGCCATCAAAATATAAGTGTAATGCCATATTAGTTATTTTTTTCGTTTGCAAAAGTACAACTGTCATGCGCAGCTTATTTGCGCGACTCTTTAATTACATATCTTCCATCGTCAATCCGATCTGGCGGACTTCATATTTTGCCAGCTTTTTGCTGATGGTGGACACTTTACCGGCCAACTCCGAAGAATTGAGCTTCTTTCGTTGACGCTTGACCTCG